>NC_019904.1:70000-1270000 GCF_000325705.1 Echinicola vietnamensis DSM 17526
CATACAAAAGTAAAATACACAGATTCCAATGGACTAACCCAAAAGGTCAAAACGTCAGGTGATTTAGGTCTTAACAAATTCCGCTACGGCGTCTATACCAGAGTGGGCTTGGGAGGATTTAACCTTTGGGCCTATTACGGGTTAAATGAAGTGTTTAAAACTGGGCAAGGACCATACGAAACAGAAGCCAAGCAATTCAATTTCGGCATGTCCGTAGCGTTGTTTTAAACGGAAACAGTCAAAAATTAAAAGCCCGGTTAATCTTCCGGGCTTTTTTTATTTGTAAAAACGTGGTTTTCTTTTTTCTAAAAACGAAGTCACCCCTTCTTTAAAATCCTGGTGACTACCTGCTTTTTCCTGATAAACGGCCTCCATCTCCAAAACCTCTTCAAGAGACATTCCATTTGATTTACGCAGCATTTCTTTGATCATTCCAATGGCACTACCGGAGGCATTTACATACACCTCCACATATTGGGCAACCGTCTCATCCAACGCACTGTGTTCTATAGCTTTATTTACCAGTCCTAATCTTTCGGCTTCCTCCGCATATACCTTGCGGCCTGTAGTGGCCAATTCAAAAGCCAGCGGATACCCTACCCTTTTGGGCAAAAAGTAATTGGACCCAGCATCCATCACCAAACCGATATGGGCAAACATCTCCGCCAAATACGCTTCTTTGGAGGCGATAATTACATCAGTCGCCAGTGCCAAAGAACACCCCGCCCCTACTGCGGCGCCATTGAGTTTACAAATGATTGGTTTCGACAAGTTTCGCATCTGTATTATCAACGGATTGTAATACTTCCTGATAATTTCCTTGAAGGGAATCCCATCCAAATCAGTCCCCACCGCTTTCAGGTCTTGTCCGCTGCAAAACGCACCACCCCCACCTGTCAAAACGACACACCTGACTGTTTCTGCTTGGGCAGCCTGATCAAATGCCGCTTTCAACTCTTCGAGCACTTCAAAATTCAGGGCGTTAAATACCGCTGGCCGATCAATGGCGATTTCTTGACAATGATTGTTTACCGAACTTCTGATGTATTTATAGTCCATAATCCATCAAAACAAAAAGAAATAAAATGAGGCAAAACAAGTAATAAATCCAAGCCCAAAACCCGCTGCAAGTTCAACAGGCTTATGAGCATCTAGGTAAAGCCTGCACGACCCCACCAAACCACATAATAATACGGTACCGATTACAGGGTACAACAATGTCCCTCCGGGGAATTTCCAGCTCATCACCATCAATATGGCCAAAAGCCCTGACAAGCCCGTCAAGTGGGCACTGACTTTCCAAAAGAACGTCACGATGGTCAACAGCAAGATGGTCCCCGTCATGGTGATCATGCTAAACACTATCAGCTCGTCGTAATTTAACCTTGCATAAAAGAAATAGGTTACCACTATATAAAAGACGCTTACCATTCCAAAAGGAAGAAAACGGTCCTTTCTATTGGCCATATGGATGCTTGGAATGGTATCCATATACCTCAACCCAAATACACTTAGCATCGGTATCAACAAGGTCGTCACCAAGACCATCAGCAACAAGGATCCTTTGATCTCATCGGGAACGTTGGTGGCATTTGGGACCGCATAAAGAATCACGGCAAATACCATCGTTGGGACCACCAGTGGCTGAAACAAAACAGAAAGGATAAGTGCTAGTTTCCTGTACACTATAATTCTTTTCTTAGTCTGGCCACTGGAATCTGTAGCTGCTCTCTATACTTGGCCACAGTCCTTCTGGCAATATTATACCCCTTTTCATTTAATAATTTAACAAGCTTATCATCGGAGAGCGGCTTGCGCTTATCTTCATTGTCCACTAATTTTTGCAATACGCTCTTCACTTCCCGGTTACTGACATCCTCTCCTCCTTCGGTGGATATTCCTTCTGAGAAGAAGTACTTCAGCGGAAACACCCCAAATTCGGTCTGTATCGCCTTGCTATTGGCCACCCTGGAAACCGTGGAAATGTCCATATCTATCCGCTCTGCTATATCCTTAAGGATCATCGGTTTTAGCTTCGTCTCATCACCTTCCTCAAAAAACTCCTTCTGATAATCCAAAATGGCATGCATGGTCTTGAGCAAGGTTTGCTGTCGTTGCTTGATAGCATCGATAAACCACTTGGCTGCATCCAACTTTTGCTTCACAAAACTGACCGTATCTTTAAGCTTTTTGTCCTTCTTATCACTTTTCTCATAGGCCTCGAACATCTCAGAATACGACCTGCTCACACGGAGCTCTGGAGCATTCCGGGAATTCAGCGTGATTTCTGGCTTACCGTTTACGACATTGAGTAGAAAATCGGGAATAATATACTGGGTCCTCATGAGTCCGTCTGATCCTCCTCCCGGCTTGGGATTCAGTCGGGTAATCATCTGGATCACTTCCTTCAAATCCTCTTCGGAAAGGTTACACTTTTTGAGGATCTTATCATAATGCTTCTTGGTAAACTCATCAAAGCAATCGGTGACCACTTTAATGGCCTTTTGCACCACTTCGTCTTCTTGGTGCTCCTTTCGCTCCAACTGAATGATCAAACATTCCTGTAAGCTTCTGGCTGCTATTCCCGCCGGATCAAAGTTCTGGATTTTCCTCAACACCTCTTCCACCTCGTCCAAGTCCGTTTCGACATTTTGGCTAAAAGCAAGATCATTGATGATCGCCTCCAAATCCCTGCGGATATATCCATCACTTTCTATACTTCCAATCAATTGCTTCCCAATGAGCTTTTGATGCTCGTCCAACCTCAAGAAACTGAGTTGACTCAACAGTTGCTCATGCAAGGAAGTCCCACTGGACAATGGCATTTCACGGTCTTCCTCATCCGGAGTATAATTTCCATCTCCCTGCATTTTATACCCACCATAATCATCGGACAGGTAATCTTCCAAGTTGATATCCTTATCCTCTTTATTCCCCTCGTCATAATTGTCTGCCAGCACCTCCTCTTGTGCATCATCGCCCTCTTCTTTTCCTTCCTCAAGCGCCGGGTTGATCTCCAACTCCTCTTCCACCCTAGCCTCCAACTCGGCAGTAGGCACCTGCAACAATTTTATAAACTGGATCTGTTGGGGACTCAGCTTTTGGGAAAGTACTTGGTTTAAATTTAACTTTTGCATATATCGCTTACAACTATCGTCTTTTTTTAAAAACATTCCTTGCTTAGCACTTTACTAGCAAGACCCCTTTCATGTATTCAAATTTAGGAAATTACAGCAAAATTTTGACAAAAAGGTGATTATATCGTTTTTTTGCATTCCATTTTAAAACATTGATTAGCTTTAAAACTTGAAAACAAAGTAGTAAAGCTTCAAACCTTCAATTCCTATGGCATTCAACAAACGATCAAAGATAAAATTATTGCTCGAAAGCAGCAAAATAGGTAAAAACACCACCATCATGGGCTGGGTGCGGACCAAAAGAGGCAATAAAAACGTCTCTTTCATTGCCGTCAATGACGGATCCACCATCCAAAACTACCAGGTCGTAGCCGATCCGAATGTCATCAGCGAAGAGGTCCTCAAGCGGATCACCACCGGTGCCTGTATCAAAGCCACTGGCGAAGTAGTCGCCTCTCAAGGAGCAGGGCAGGATTCTGAGTTGATTGCCCAAAAAATAGAAGTGTTGGGAGAAGCCGATGCTGACAAATACCCGCTGCAGCCCAAAAAGCATTCTATGGAATTTCTACGGGAAAATGCCCATCTGAGAATGCGTACAAATACTTTCGGAGCGGTGTTCCGTGTAAGGCATGCCTTGGCATTTGCCGTGCATCAATACTTTAATGATAAGGGATTCTTCTACATCCATACCCCCATCATTACGGCTTCAGATGCCGAAGGGGCAGGAGAAACATTCCGCGTATCGACGCTAGACATGAAAAATCCACCGCTGACTGAGGATGGCGCCGTTGACTATACCAAAGATTTCTTCGAAAGAGAAACCAACCTTACGGTGTCCGGCCAATTGGAAGGGGAACTAGCCGCGATGGCATTGGCAGAAATCTATACGTTCGGACCAACTTTCAGAGCAGAAAATTCCAATACCACCCGCCACTTGGCTGAATTTTGGATGATCGAGCCTGAGATGGCTTTTTATGATGCTGAGGACAACCAGGATCTAGCAGAAGACTTCCTTAAATATATCATCTCCTATGCCATGGAGCACTGCAAAGCCGACTTGGAATTCCTTGACAAAAGGGCTGCTGAAGAAAATGCCAAAAAACCGACCAATGAACGGACTGAACTGGGCCTATTGGACAGGCTTAGGTTTGTCGTGGATCATGATTTTGAACGCATCAGCTATACAGAAGCCATCGAAATCCTCAAAAACTCCAAGCCCAATAAAAAGAAGAAATTCTCCTATATCATCGATGAATGGGGCGCAGACCTACAATCCGAGCATGAACGGTTTTTGGTGGAAAAGCATTTCAAGAAGCCCGTCATTCTTACCGACTATCCTAAAGACATCAAAGCATTCTATATGAAACAGAATGACGATGGAAAGACGGTAGCAGCCATGGATATTCTATTCCCGGGCATTGGGGAAATTGTCGGAGGCTCACAGCGTGAGGAAAACATGGAAAAGCTCACTACCAGAATGGATGAAATGGGAATCAGTCAGGAAGAACTCTACTGGTATTTGGACACCAGGAGATTTGGCGCCACGCCACACTCCGGGTTTGGATTGGGCTTCGAACGGATGGTTCAGTTCGTCACAGGAATGGGAAACATCCGAGATGTAATCGCCTTTCCAAGAACCCCTGGAAACGCAGAGTTCTAATACATATTATACTTCAAAAAGATAAGCCAAGGCATGAAAATGCTTTGGCTTTTTCGATTTTAGTCGACATTTAACTGCAAGTAACTTTTAGGAATCGCTTGAATGATATCCGTGGCGATGGTGCCTCTCTTTTTATCTTCGGAAGCAATCTCCCCCGCTAAACCGTGCTGGAATACGCCACAAAGCACAGCATTTTTAGTACCATATCCTTGCCCAAGAAAAGAAGTGATCATGCCGGTCAGTACATCTCCTGCTCCCCCAGTGGCCATATGTTTGTTTCCTGTGGAATTAAAATACTGCGTACCATCAGGAAAAGAAATACTTGTATGAGCTCCCTTTAAGACCAACACACAACTGTGTTCACTGGAAAACTCAAGGGCTTTGCCCAAGCGTTGCTTATGGTTTTCACAATGTCCTACCAATCGCTCAAACTCTTTTATATGCGGGGTGAGGATAGCATCTTTATCAAGATAATTCAAAAGTTTTTTATGATTGGAAAGTATATTGATAGCATCAGCGTCAATTACTTTTGGCCCCTTGTAAACATTCAAAAAGCTTTCTAAAAATGTGACAGTTTCTGCTGACCCCCCCATTCCTGGCCCGATTCCCACGGCATCAAACCGATTTACCCCCATATCACCCTCATCCCAACAGAGCCTTTTCTCACCACTGCTGGAGATCACTTGGACCTCCGGCAAACTGGCCTGAATTACATCAACCCCGCAGGCGGGTACAAAACAGGTGGCCAATCCACTTCCCGTCCGCAAAGCGGCTTCTGCAGACATTCTGACGGCACCTATTGAACCGTAACTTCCTCCCACCAGCAATACCCTGCCAAAATCTCCCTTATGAGCAAACCTGCTAAAGTTAAGATGCCGTTTGCTGATATCGCTGGGCTGCAAATAATATTTACTTTCAGTAAACTGACGCATAAATTTATTTCCAATCCCAATCCCCACCACATGGAGTACCCCCACATAACCCGCGTGCTCAGGAAACATGAGTGAAAATTTAGGGTACTGGAAACTCACCGTAACATCTGCCTTTAGGGCTTCTCCTTGAAGACATTCATCGGCCGGAAGCCCCGTGGGAATATCCACTGCCACCTTACGGACATTAGAAAGATCATTAAGTTTGACCACCATGTTTAAAAAATCACCGGCCAACGGTCTGTTCACCCCTATTCCAAGCATGGCATCTACCACGACATTGAGATCAAATTCCATGTGGGCAATGTCATCGCTGCTCATCGAAATGGCCGGCAACTTATCAGGCAACAACTCCCTGTTCAATCTACAATCTGCTGAGGCCTTCTCCGTATCACCCACCAGAAAGACAATAATGTCATACCCCTTCCTCCACAGTAAGCGTGCAATCGCCAAACCATCACCTCCATTGTTTCCAGGGCCACAAAATATCCCCACCTTATCATTTCGATGATAGTTTTCCTCAAACCAATCACAAAAAGCCAAAGCGGCATTTTCCATTAACCGGTGCGAGGTAATTCCCTTTTCTGTAATAAAATCCGTATCGAGTTTCTTTACGGAACTTCCAGAGATTATTTCTAGCATCCTCGTTACATTAAGCTTTTACCAATTTATACTTAGGGAAAGTCACTCTCAGTAAGAATAACATACCAATAATAAAAAAAATACCAAGAACTAGCGAACTATCCCTCATACTTCCTGTAAACTTTTCTATAAATCCATAAGAAAATGTGCCAAATACAATCGCTAGCTTTTCTGTAACATCATAAAAGCTAAAATAAGACGCATGATCGCTGGTGTCACCCGGGATCAATTTGGAATAGGAAGATCGGGAAATCGCTTGAATACCTCCCATGACCAAACCTACAACAAAAGCTAAACCATAAAATTCAAATTCACTGGTTACAAAATAAGCAGCCATACAGATACCGATCCATATGAACACCATGCTTAATAGGGAAATTTTGTTTCCGCTGGTTTTAGCAATCCAACCAAAAAGAAAACTTCCCATGATAGCAACTATCTGTATAATCAAAATAGTGAGGATTAACTTATCTCCTGCCAAGCCTAATTCCTTATCCCCAAATGATGCCGCCATGTACATAACGGTCTGCACACCCATGCTGTAAAATAAAAAAGCCGATAAAAACTGTTTGAGATCCCCTCGATGCGTGAGCTCCCTGTAAACTTTCTTGATTTCCTTATAACCTGACCACAATAATGAAGTATCGGAGAAGTTTCCCCGAGTATTGTTGGGTAGATACCTGAAAGGAATCCCCGCAAAACCTAACCACCAAATCCCGGTAATCAAAAAGGACAAACGAGCAGCTTCTCCACCATCGTTTAATAAGAACCAAGCTGGCTTTTGAATCATGACCAGATTTATCACCAGCAACAAAACACTCCCAATATACCCCAATGCAAACCCTCGGGCGCTAAGGATATCATATTCTTCAAAGGTGCTGATTTCAGGCAAAAAGGCATTGTAAAAAACGATGCTACCAGCATATCCTATACTGGCCAAGACACTGAAAATAATCCCTAACTCCAAATTACTTCCATCAAAAAAGAAAAGCCCCATACATGACACGGAACCAATGGCAGCGAAAATTTTCATAAACAACAACTTTTTACCGCCATAGTCCGCCATACCGGACAATAATGGCGAAAGTAAAGCAATTACTAAAAAGGAAAATGAAATAGACCAAGAATACAAAACCGTATTGACCATTTCAAATCCAAAAAAGGATACTACATCCCCTTTTCCCTGGGAGGCCGTGACGTTGTTAAAGTACACTGGAAAAATGGTGGACGTGATCACCAAACTATATACGGAGTTCGCCCAATCATACATGGCCCAGGCAAATTGCACTTTTTTCATTTTTGCGCCCATATGTTTACCAAAACATCGTTAAACTAAAAAAAGCTACCCGCAAGTGCGGATAGCTTTCTATAAACTTCATTATGTTTTAAATCAATCTTCTTGATTTACTTTCCCTACGGAAGCATAAAGGATTTTCCTTGCATCCGCATCTCTCAGTTCTAACTGAATGTCGGCAACAGGTCCCATTTTAACGTCCCTGTCTGCTTTAAGGGAAATATAAATTTGATCTCTCTCTGCTTCTGACAGCTTATCCTTCTCTTGGTTAACCCACTGGATAATATCACTTGTCGTGATCAAGGCATCATTTGCTTGTATCCTAGGCTCTGTACCGTAAACACTAGTGTTTTTAGGTTTTCCAAGGAACAGGTAAGAAATCAGCGATTTCTTTTCCAGTTTCTGAAGCTGTGTCGCCTGAGGTAATTTCTGCTCTACCAATAGTTCTTGTTCCCTTAGTACAGTGGTCACCATAAAGAAAAACAAGAGCATAAAGATGATATCTGGCAAGGCGGAAGTTGGAATATTCTCCTCGGTCTTATTCTTTTTCTTAAACTTTGCCATAATTATTCTCCTCCTTTATCTGGTTCTGCAATTGAAATCGCCATAGGTATATTTTCCTTACCCCTGTCCATAAGCTCTTTTTCAGCAGCCGTTCTACTGGACAATGCGCGGTATTCATCCGCAGTAAGTCCTACCCTTTCGGCATAGATTTCGTAATATGCTTTCTTTACTTTATCAAGTACCTCTAAGTACAGGTCATAGCTTGTACCACGGTTTGTCTTGATAGAAACAACAGCCTCATTGGGGTGGTCAGAAGATTCAGGATCCCGGTTGGCCTGCGCTTTCAGCACAGGAGGTAGACTATTGTAAAGATCCATGTTCTCCTGATCCGGATCACCAAAATTCATGACGAATTCTTTTATTTCTTTATCGAGCCCGTCTGTATTGTCCCTAAAATCATCCTCTACCAGTAGTTGGTCATTCGAGTTGATCAATATCTTAAAGATATTACGCTCGTTTTTATCAATTTCAGGTGGTGGATTATTTGGATCAATTTTAGGCGGGAGAACGTTGGTAATCCCCTTGTCAGAAGCAATTGTCGTTGTCACAAGAAAGAAGATAAGTAGCAAGAAGGCGATATCCGCCATGGATCCTGCATTTACCTCCTGACTCATTCGGCTTTTCTTTCTTGGCATACTAAATTACTTTATAAGTTTATTAAGTTCTGTCACTACAATTCCTGCTAGTGCAAGGAAGAATAGTATGTAAGTGGTAAACAAGATACCACCGACTGCCTTAGAGCTTGAAGCGGTGATGTTAAATGGTGCCACGGCATATTTAGGTGCCACTTCATCACTTGCAATTGAATATGCAATGAAGAATAGGACAGCTACACCGATCACACCAACACCTATCTTAAGCAAACTTTTAGGATTATCTAATGATTTCACCAAGGGCATCAGGATCGCTGCAACAGCGCCCAAGCCAATCAAAAGATATCCTACATATAACATTATATCGTAAGAATCCATATTGTTAAGTTCTTTGGTTGGTTGTATTAATTTTTCAATGATTCAAGCTACAGCTGACCGATTATTTGGTCAGTTTGTGCTTCACAAGGATATCAACCAAAGTAATGGAAGCATCCTCCATATCGTTTACCAAAGAGTCGATCTTCGCTACACAATAGTTATAGAAAAGCTGAAGGATAATCGCAACGATCAAACCAGCAACTGTAGTCAAAAGGGCGATTTTAATACCACCTGCTACTAGGGAAGGAGAAATATCACCGGCTGCCTCGATAGAGTCAAATGCACCGATCATACCAATTACCGTACCCATGAAACCAAGCATTGGAGCCAAAGAGATGAATAGGGAGATCCATACCAATCCTTTTTCCAAACGGCCCATTTCTACGGAACCATAAGCAATGATGGATTTTTCTACCATTTCAATACCTTCTGAATATCTCATCAGGCCTTGTGTAAAGATAGAAGCAACTGGACCTTTAGTGCTCTTCGTCACGTCTTTAGCAGCTTCAATACCGCCTTGGTCAAGTGCATCTTCTACTTTGGCAAGAAGTTTTTTGGTGTTTGTAGTAGCCAGGTTAAGCGTGATGATTCTTTCCAATGCCACTGCAAGACCTAAAATCAAACAGATCAATACGGGAGTCATGAAAGTAGGATCACCTTCAATGAACTTGTCCTTGATAATTTGGTGGAATGGTTGCTCTTCAACTACAACCTCATCATCTGTAACTACAGGAGCCGGTGCTGGCGCTGCAGCTTCTTCCTCCATCATTTCAGTAGTGTCTCCTGCAGAAGCTTCTTCTGAGGTGTCTTGTGCTTTTGTAATAACCGGAGAAATAAGCATTCCGGTAAGCATGAACAAAGCGATTAACTTTTTCATAATTTAGTTTTTAATAGACTTTAAATAAAGGTTAAACGGTTTCTAACTTAATATTGAGCTTTTAAAGATATAATTTTTTCAATTCAAATGACAAGGGATAATGTTATAATTTTTTTTCACCTCGCCTTTTTAATAAATGTTCTTACAATGTAACCATCTTTTTATGAACTAAAAAAGCTTTACTTAATAAGAATGATGAATGGTAAATAATTATGAAGTGGAGCAGCTGAATGAAAGAACTTTTGAGTTTGCTTATTGGGTGAAGCATAAAACTAAAATGGTTGCTTTTCAGGTGATTTCTCATCACCTATGCCCTATGGACGAAATTCATGTTTTTGCCGATGGTCGATTTCAAACCCTGGGTTCTCATCCCTTCCAATTTAATCGGAACAGGATTCTAAAACGACCAGGGAAAGACGCCATTGGCAGACTTTTTAGTTGCAGAGAGGAAGGGATTACTCATCCCCGCAATGCATGCCGCACTGCCCCTCGTGAATCTCCCGATGGTCGATTTCAAACCCTGGGTTCTCATCCCTTCCAATTTTATCGAAACAGGATTCTAAAACGATCAGGGAAAGACGCCATTGGCAGACTTTTTAGTTGCAGAGAGGAAGGGATTCGAACCCTCGATACCCTTTAGGGGTATACACGCTTTCCAGGCGTGCTCCTTCGACCGCTCGGACACCTCTCTGTGTTTTTTTGGTCTCAATTGAGGCGACAAATAAATGGATAAATTTTAGTTCCTGCAAGGAAAAGACTGCTTTATTTATGCTAAATCACTCCTTTTCCTTGATCCTTTACCGCCTCAGCAAACTAGCGCATTGAAAATCAAAACCTTGCACTTTCTGAATATTTTTCAGGTTTTTCCAGGCCTTTCCCGAAAAATAAGAACAACAGATCACTTGCTCGTCAATGACATTTCTCCCGCGAGGGGTGTGATCAGCTTTCTTCTGATTTCATCTTCGTCCGTTTCATTGGCCAATAAGAACATCATCTTACAAATGGCCGCCTCGGAGGTAATGTCCCCGCCGCTCAGCACTCCTAATCTTTTCAATTCCTTGCTGGTCTCGTACCGGCCCTGAATCACCCTACCGCCATTGCACTGAGAAACATTCAGGATAATAATGCCTCTGTCTACGGCTTTGCGGACGGTTTCTATAAACCAAGGCTCTGTCGGACTGTTTCCCGAGCCATAGGTTTCCAAGACCACTCCTCGCAACCCCTTAATGCTAAAGCAACTGTCGATCACTTCTGCAGTGATCCCGGGAAATAATTTCAGGATCATGACCCGTTTATCCAGTTTGTTGAGGTACTTGAGCTGCACCCCTTCTTTATAGGGTTTGATGGCTGCATAATTATAATCGATGACGATGCCTGATTCCGCCAGGGGAGGATAGTTTTCCGATTCGAACGCATCAAAATGCACACTTTGCATTTTCTTGGCTCGGTTTCCCCTCAGCAGCATATGGTTAAAGAATATACACACTTCAGGAACGATGGGCTTACCGTTGGCTTGGCTAATGGCTATTTCCAGGGAAGTCATTAAATTTTCCCGGGCATCTGAACGCATGGCACTGATGGGAAGCTGGGCACCTGTAAAAATAACAGGCTTGCTCAGTCCTTTGAGCATAAAACTCAGCATGGATGCCGAGTAAGCCATGGTATCTGTTCCGTGTAGCACTACAAATCCATCGTAGGTATCGTAATTCTCATATATGATATAGGCCATATCCACCCAATGCTGCATGTTGACATTGGAACTATCAATGGGTTCTGGAAATGAAATGACGGTAATGGCAATATTCAAATTCCCGAGATTCGGAATTTTCTCCATTATCTGGCCGAAGTTAAAGGGAACCAAAGCCCCCGACTCATCATATGCCATCCCCAGGGTTCCCCCTGTATAGATGATCAGTACCGAGGACTTTATCTCACTTTTTGCCGCTGTATTTAATCTTACGATTTTATAATTCATCCTTCCACCCTGTTAAAAACCTTGTTCGCGTTTGCATTAGTCACTTCTGACACCTTCTCTAAGGTAGAAGCCGTCAGATCCCCCACTCGTTCAGCTATGATCGGAATATATTCCGGAGAGTTTCGCTTCCCCCTATGAGGAACAGGAGCCAAGTAAGGCCCGTCGGTCTCCAGCACTAATTGCTCCAGACCAATTTCAGGCAGCACTTTGTCCATCCCTCCGTTCTTGAAGGTAGAAACACCTCCTATGCCCAAAAGAAACCCCATTTCAATGATTTCCTTTGCCTGCTCCACTGATCCTGTAAAACAATGGAAGATACCGGTAAGGTTTTCATCATTCATTTCGCCAATGATGGCAATGGTCTCATCAATGGATTCACGGCAATGCAGCACAATGGGCAGCTTTTTCTGCTTCGCCCAGTCCACCTGGATCTTAAGGGCCTCTTTTTGAAGTTCAAAACTGTCCTTGTCCCAATATAAATCCGTACCGATTTCACCTATCGCCACAAAAGGCCGCTTTGACAGCCAATCCTCCATGACATAAAGCTGTTTCTCGAAATCCTTATCCACATCACAAGGATGCAGGCCCATCATCGGTATGCACATTTCCGGATAGCGCTGCTCGGCTTCCAGCATGGCATCGATCGACTCCACATCTACATTCGGCATGTAGATGCGGTTCACTCCATTTGCCTTGCACCGCTCGATTACTTCATCACGGTCATTGTCGTACTTTTTGGAATATATATGGGCGTGGGTATCAATAAACTGCATCAGTATGTTCTCTCTTTCCAATTAACTTTCGAAGGCCAAAAATAATACACTATTGTTGACCATGAAATTACTAGATAATAAACTTCAAAAATAAACAATTCCCACAAAGGGATATAAATATTTGCTTTTTTTGCCAATCCCCTAACAAACATTACCTGAAACATCAACTTGCACCCCCATAAGCCCAGCCCCAACAAGGGAGTAGAAAATAAGATTATTACCACCATTGGAAAAAAAAGTACCTGAAGGGCAAGTACTGCCTGCCAAAACCACGGAAGGTTCAGCGCACCCCTCATCCAACGCTTCCGCTGCCTTAACAAGGCATGTAGCCCTGTTTCTGATTTAGTCAACACAAGGCTCTCCTGATCGAACTGAAAAATAGGACGAAAGCCTGCTGCCTTGATGGCCTCACCCATCACAAAGTCCTCCGTAACGGAAAATGGAAGCCCCTCGAAACCGCCCACACGGCGATAGGCTTCTTGGCTGATCAGCATATTGTTCCCGACTGCCGTCAGCAAATGGCCTACATCTGACGTCACCTTTATCATTCCCAACGTAAGCCACCAATCTTGCCCCTGAAGCCGTCCAAAAAGCCCTCTCCTTCGGACACTTGTAAGCCCTACCACTAATCCCACTTTCGGCGTATAAGCCTTTACCATGGCCTTAACCCACATCGGATTCACCTCACAATCCGCATCTGTAAAGAGAAGCAACTCTCCTGATGCCTTCTGGGCCATCTGGGCCAAAGCGTTTGCTTTACCATTGAGGTGCGTGTACTTGGCTTCTATTTTTACTTTCTCCCGGTTCGCCCCCTCACTTGCCCATGCCTCCAACATGGGACCAGTACCGTCAATGCTTTGATCATCTGCTACAAGTAGCTGGAGCTTTTCGGAAGGATAGTCCAAGCGGGACAATGCTGCCAAACATGTTGGTAAAACTTGTATTTCATTTCTAGCGGGAATTATAACACTCACGGTAGGCAATTGCTCCTTCCATTGAAGACCTTCATCGTGCCGTTTAAATCGGGCATGGAAAAAATACACCAGCAAAATATCCTGTGCAATCAATATCACGACCACCGCCAATGCCACCCATAGCATCATAACAGTTCTGCTTGAAGTTTCTTCTCCCTGACGAATCTTAGATACTCTGGCAATACTTTCTTGATTACTTCAGCCGTTTTTTGCTGGTCATGGAACAATACAATCGACCCGTTTTGGGTATACTGAATGGTTTTTTGCAGACAGGTTTCAGGGGACTGGCCTTGGTCATAATCACCGGAAAGCACATCCCACATGACCACTTCGTAATCATTTCCCAGAAATGCAGCCTGCTTTCCCTTGATCCTTCCATATGGTGGGCGAAATAATGTCGGATAGTTTCCGGTCACTTCAAAAATCGTATCGCTACACTTTCCGACATTTTGATAATAGTGGACATTTTCTGTCTTGGAGCCATTCAAGTGGTGATAGGTATGATTGCCAATCTGATGTCCCTCTTTGATGATCCTTTTGGCCAAATCCGGATGCTTGCGCACATTATCACCCACACAAAAAAACGTAGCCTTTATTTGCCACTTTGCCAATTCGTCCAAGACAAAATCCGTGACACCCGGAACGGGACCATCATCAAAGGTCAGGTAAATAGTAGGACTTTGGCGACTCCTGTTCCAAGTGAGTTTTGGAAAGATCCATTTCACTATTTTGGGCACATGATGGACGACCATAGCTACCTTATTTAAATCGCATGCTTAGTAATGTGATATCATCCCTTCGAGGCTCTCCCCCTGCGAATGCATTCCACTCGCTGAAAAAATCCTCGTGAAATTGTTCCGGGTCTACAGCCATGTTCCTATTGACAAAACCCACAAACCGCTCGTCTCCATATTCCTCATTTTGGGCATTGAACACCTCTGTAAGGCCATCGGTAAACAGGTGAATGGTAAAACAGCCCAGCCCATAACGCTTCCCTACCTCCAAAAACGGCAACTCTGGAAATGCTCCAAGAATAGTAGTGCCAGCATCCAGCAGTTCGCTTTCACCTTCGTTTTCCCTGCAAAGTACTGGAGGGTTATGCCCGGCATTGATGTACTTGAGGGTTTGGGTCTTGTAATTATAATAACCCAAAAAGAAAGTAATAAACCGTTCTCCATGGGTATTCTCAAAAATGGTATAATTCAGTTGTTCGGTGATCATTTTCAGATCTGAAGAACTCCTTAGCAGGGTCCTTAAAGCTGCTTGGAAATTGGACATCAACAGGGCTGCAGGCATCCCTTTTCCGGAAACATCCGCTATGCAAAAAAACACCTCGTTTTCGGATTTCTTGATCAGATCGTAATAATCTCCCCCCACGGTACTATGGGGAAAGTACGTCACTTTGGCCTTTAGGCGGTCGGCCTCTGGCAGAACTGACGGAAACAGCATACGCTGTACATTGCTGGCAATTTCCACCTCTTTCTTTAGTCGTTCCTGCTCTAACTGCCTTCTGGCAAAGCGTTTATTCTCCAAGGCCACCACCAGGATATTGGTCAGCGCCTGGGTAAAATCCAAGTCTAGGTCCTTGTCGCTATCTTTGGTTTTCAATAGTAAAATGGCCAACATTTTATCCTTATGATAAACGGGCACATAAATATCCAGCTCGGTAAAGGAATATTCTGGAGGCATCACCAAGTTAAGCTTGCCGATTTCACGGTTATCATCCACATCTCCATGAGGAATCAGTGCCGGCAGGTTCTGCTTGACCCCATGCTTGACCCTTTCCGCAAATCCCTCCTGATTGGCCACATAAAGCACCAAGGCCTTGATATTCAAATGCACCAAGCAGGTAAACTTAAAGATATTGAGCAGGACTGACTCGTCCTTGTTTTCATTGATCGCCTGTGTGATCTCCAGCAAGGCTTTCAGCTCTAACTCTTTTCGTTGGTATTTGAGGGTTTCTGTAGTCAAGGTTGTATGATTTACAAAGTATTGTGTTCCATTAGTCCTTTTTTGGTAGCCAAATAGTAATAGGACTTACCGTCATCCATGATCTTGGCATCTCCAAAGACCTCCTCATCAGGCTCGGAGAGACACTTGATCAATCCTCTGTGGTAAAGCCCTTGCAAGGTAGTCAAAAGCACCTCATCATCCCAGTTGAGCACCTCTTTTAAATAGGTAAACGGCTGTACAAAATACAGCTCGTCCATCATTTCAAATTCTTCTTCAGACATGTTGCTGATCTATTTTTTTGGTCTTTTTTGGTCAAATGATCAATATGCATCACTTCCTTCCTTTCCATCTGGACTTTACCAAGAAAGAACGGAATGCAACCAATATCACATAAATCGGGTGTAAAACACTCGCCAAGAACAAGTTGCCAACCGACAATGGTATCTCATAGGTATTAAGCACCTTTCTAAGCACAAAATACTCAAATAATAGCTTTAAAAACCAATATACTGCAAACATTGCCACTCCTATGGGGCCTGTCAGCAAAAGCAAAATACTGCAAATGCTGGCCAATGACAGGAATGCACTTAACACGGCTCCACCGGCATTTTGCCAAAACTGATGCTTGTTCCACTTGCTGGCCCAGCGGGATCGCTGTTCCAGAAATCCACTAATGCTTCCCACGGGATGGGTTTTCACCAACACATTGCTAGAGGCCAGGTAGCGGATAGCCTGATGGCCAAACCGCTGGTAGATTTTTTCCAATAAGTAAGAATCATCCCCAGAAGGGTTCCCATGATTCCCCTGATAGCCTTTTATATGGTAAAAAGCTTCCTTGCGATAGCCCATGTTGGCAGCACTGCACATGACGGGCTTTTTGATACTGAAAAAGAAATTGGTCATCAGCAAGATACTCGCCCAATCAATCTGCTGAAAATGGTCAAACGTCCCATCTCCACCCTTGGTCATCACTGGCCCTGCCACCATCTGCACCGAAGGATCATCAAAAGCCCGCAGCATGTTTTGTACCCAATCTGCCGAGAGGGTGCAATCCGCGTCAGTGGTCAGGATGATATTGGCATTGGCCATGACCACGCCTTGTTCGATAGCAGCCTTTTTTCCTTGACCTTGCCCGGAAATCAATTTAAAGTTATGCTTGTTCTCTGCCAAGATCCAAGCCTCCACCTGATCGCCCCCGCCATCTTCACTATGATCATCGATAAGGATAATTTGTAAATTGGGATAACTGAGGCCTGCCAAGTTACGCAGCAATCCCGGCAGGTTTTTCTTCTCATTTCGAAAAGGCACCAATAGCGTCACAGGATAATCCACCCCGCCCTGGATCCGCTCGTTTTTGGCACGCCTCCATTTCCATTTTGATGACAATATTGCCAGCGAAAGCAGGTAGACGAGCAGTGCTGCAAATAATAAAATTGGCAAAAGATTCATGTCAATGGAAGGATTTCTAGTAAATTGCACTAATGAGCAAAATAGCGAAAAAGGACGTGAAAGAGCAAATCATTTTGGGAATAGATCCAGGGACAAATGTGATGGGATATGGCCTGGTACTGGTGAAAGGCAACAAATACGAACCCCTTCAGTTTGGCGTGATCCACCTCAAAAAATACGGCTCTCATGAGCTGAAGCTCAAAAAGATCTTTGAACGGGTCACGGGGATCATCGATGAATTCTTGCCCGACAAGGTCGCCCTGGAAGCCCCTTTTTACGGCCAAAACGTTCAATCCATGCTCAAACTTGGCCGCGCCCAAGGAGTGGCCATGGCCGCGGCTTTGGCCCGGGATATTCCTATCGCGGAATACTCTCCCAAAAAAGTCAAACAGTCCGTCACCGGCAACGGAAACGCCTCCAAGGAACAGGTGGCAGAAATGCTCAAAACCCTTCTGCATATCGACGTCCCCAAGCTCTTGGATGCCACTGATGCGCTGGCCGTGGCATTGTGCCACCACTTTCACGATGGCCGCCTGCAGACCCGCGGCCGAACGGCAGGTTGGAAGGCCTTTCTTGATGAAAACCCCGGCAGAATCAAGTAACCCCTGTCCTACGCATCCAACTTATCCATGCTGCCGTTCGCCCCGTAGTGAGCATTATCTTCTACTGCTGGCAAACCTTATCATTTATGATGATTTTCCTCCTTCAGGAAAATGCACCCATCCCTGTGCCTTCAACTCCACTGCCGTTTCACTCTTGGTGACCATGAATTTACCGCTTTCCGCCTTGGTAATATGACCGATAAAATGGACATCAGGATGCTTCTCCAGCTTTGAAAAGTCATTTTGGTCTATCGTGAACACCAACTCGTAATCTTCTCCTCCATTCAGTACGCAGGTAATCGGATCGATATTGAACTCCACGGCGGTGTCGTAAGTCTGCTTGTCTATCGGCAACTTGTCTTCATAAATGGTTACGCCCACTTTTGATTGCTTACAGATATGGAACAGCTCTGATGCCAACCCATCGGAAACATCCAACATGGCCGTGGGTACTACCCCAAGCTCCCGAAGTTCATGGATGATGTCCATCCGGGCATCCGGCTTCAGCTGTCTTCCCGTCACCAAAGTATACTTCTCCAGCTGGGGCTGCATGTTTGGATTGGCCATAAAGACCTCTTTCTCTCGTTCCAAAACCTGTAGGCCCATCAATGCTCCACCCAGATCACCGGTAACACAGACAATGTCATTTTCCTTGGCGCCTGAACGGTATACTTCCTTCCCTTTTTCCACTTCGCCAATGGCCGTAATGGAAATCACCAGCCCAGATCGGCTTGAAGTCGTATCTCCTCCCACGACGTCTATGTTATAGTGCTCGGCAGCAGCATTGATCCCTGCATAAAGTGCCTCCACTGCTTCCACGGCAAACCGATTGCTCAGGGCAATGCTCACTGTAATCTGCTTCGGAATGGCATTCATCGCGGCGATATCCGAAATATTCACGGCTACCGCCTTAAAACCCAAATGGTGCAATGGCGCATAGGAAAGGTCAAAATGAACCCCTTCCAACAACAAATCCGTGGTCACCACTTTCACCTTATCACCTGCATCCAACACCGCTGCGTCGTCTCCGATCCCTTTAAGGGTGTCTGCATGGCGAACTTTTATCTTTTCATGGAGCCGATCGATCAGCCCAAACTCTCCTATTTCTCCGATTTCTGTTCTCTTATCGCTCATAAATGGTTATCTCAATTATTATCTTTTTCTTTTTGTCGTTTGCCCTGATCCTGCGCCAAGGTTCGCGCTACTTAACATCATCTTGGCACAACTCCACCAACACACCATTTGTGCTGCGGGGATGCAAAAATACAACTAATTTATGATCCGCCCCTTTTTTTGGGACATCATTGAGTATTTCAAAGCCCGCTTTTTTTAGCCTGTCCATCTCTGCATAAATATCATCCACCGCAAAGGCCACATGATGCACCCCTTCAGCCCTTTTGTCAATAAATTTAGCAATCGGACTGTCAGGGGCAGTCGCCTCGAGCAGTTCGATCTTGACATCTCCCACTTGAAAAAATGAAGTCAATACTCCCTCGTCTTCCACACGCTCCTCTTTGTAAGCTTCTTTTCCAAACAGCCTGGAAAACAACTCATTGGATTTTTTAAGGTCCTTTACCGCTATTCCCAAATGTTCGATTTTTCTCATGGCTGAATTTTCTGTATTTTTGTATGTGGAATTAATTATAAGGTAAGTATGTTTGTAACAAAGCACCTACCAACTTAATTAAAAATTTAACCTTTAGGGCCTAAAAAGGGAAAGGTTTTATCCTTGGGGCAAATAAAACGGGTTATCTTAAATACTAAAATCGACATTTAATAAACAAAACATTAAGCAATATGATCATCGTTTCAGACCAAGCGAAAGAGCGGATTAAAGAGTTGAGACAGGAAGAGGGCCGAAAGGAAAGCGAAAACATCCGGGTATCTGTCAAAGGCGGTGGCTGCTCTGGACTCATGTACGACCTGGGTTTTGATGAAAGCATCACCGACAGTGATCAGGTATTTGAGGACAAAGGCGTCAAGATTGTCGTGGACAAAAAGAGCCTGCTCTATTTGGCCGGCACCACCTTGGAGTTTTCTGATGGCCTGAACGGCAAAGGCTTTCAGTTTGTAAACCCCAATGCCTCCAGAACCTGCGGCTGCGGAGAAAGTTTCTCGATCTAGGCAAAAAAGTATGTGCTCTATATTAATACTGGAGCAGAAAAAAGCTTTTTATTTCACCAAAAAGACCGGTTTCTTCCGGTCTTTTTTTTGCTCCATTGATCCAAAAAACCAACCCAGGAGGGATCAGCACTGGTGATTTGTTTCCTGTTTTACCCGGTGTATGCATCAAACAGCCTCAAGGGACCATAGTTGGTCACTGCGGCATGAATACGCCCATGGCGTCCCGGGCTGAAGCCATGGGCCCCGCCCTCTTTTTCCCAAGGCCATTCGCTATGTTTCCGGGCTTTTACTACCTTTGCCAAAACTGAAATTAAACCCGGATATATGGAAAATACGATTAAAAAAATTGCGCTGAACGACAAGCACATTGAACTGGGCGGAAAGATGGTGCCATTTGCAGGATATCATATGCCTGTGCGCTATTCTTCCGACAAAGAAGAACATAATACCGTCCGTAATGGCGTGGGGGTCTTTGATGTGTCCCACATGGGAGAATTTATGGTCACCGGTCCCCATGCGCTGGCGCTGATCCAAAAAGTCACTTCCAATGATGCTGCCAAACTGGTCATTGGCCAGGCGCAATACTCTTGCCTTCCCAACGAAACAGGAGGAATCGTGGATGACCTGCTCGTGTACAAAATGGACGAAGAAAAGTACCTGCTTGTGGTCAATGCTTCCAATATCGAAAAGGACTGGAACTGGATCAACCAACACAATGACATGGGCGCAGCATTGGAAAACATCTCCGATGAGATGTCCCTCTTTGCCGTCCAAGGTCCCAAGGCCGTCGAAACACTCCAAAAAGTGACTCCTGTAAACCTCGACGAGGTGAAGTTTTACCATTTTACCGTTGGGGAATTTGCAGGCAAAAAAGACGTGATCATCTCTGGCACTGGATATACTGGCGCTGGCGGATTTGAAATATATGTCAAAAACGAAGATGCGTTGGACGTATGGAATGCCATCTTCGAAGCAGGTGAAGCCGCAGGCATCAAGCCCATCGGCCTGGGAGCCCGCGACACTTTGCGCATGGAAATGGGCTATTGCCTTTATGGCAATGACATCGACGACACCACTTCTCCTTTGGAAGCGGGGCTCGGATGGATCACCAAGTTTACCAAGGATTTCATCAACAGCGAAAACCTGAAAAAACAAAAAGAAGAAGGTGTCACCAGGAAGTTGGTAGGCTTTAAATTTAAGGACAAAGGCATTCCCAGGGCCCACTATCCCATTGTCAATGAAGCTGGCAAGCAAATCGGTGAAGTAACGTCCGGCACCATGTCGCCCAGTATGAACATCGGCATCGGTTTGGGTTATGTGGAAAAAGCTTATGCCAAACCGGGAACGGAAATTGCCATCACCGTAAGAAATAAAAACTTGGCAGCTGTAGTAGAAAAGCTGCCGTTGCTTAAAAAATAACGTATACATCATCAAACGAAGGCTGTCGCAACACATTGAACGCGTCCTCTTGATCTGCCGCAGTATGGAAGTGACCCAGAGGTATCTTCTCGTAATGATCGCAATGACGCCGACTTGTTGGGACAGCCTTTTTTAAATAAAATGAACAAAATAGAAGTTTGCCTAAGCCCTGAGCTGATCCATCTTCATGACCTTCATGGTAAAATCGTGGTGGTCGTGGATATTTTCCGTGCTACCTCCACCATGGTCACAGGACTGGCCAACAAGGTCACCTCCATCACCCCTGTCGCGGGATTGGAAGCATGTCGAACCATGAAATCCAAAGGATATATCATCGCCGGTGAACGAAACGGGCAAACGGCTGAAGGGTTCGAATTGGGAAACTCCCCGCTAAGCTACCTTAACAACGGCTTTGAAGGCAAGAAAATAGCGGTCACCACCACCAATGGCACCCTCACCATTGAAAAATCCAAAGCAACAGCCGATGAGGTTTTAATAGGAGCCTTTCTAAATCTCCAAGCCACCGCCACTTACTTGGCCCAACAAAACAAAGATGTGGTCATCCACTGTGCCGGCTGGAAAGGGATGTTTAACCTCGAAGACTCGCTTTATGCGGGTGCTTTGGTAAGTGTGCTCGATGGCCAATTTGAATATGACTGTGATGGTGCGATCGCTATGAAAGCGCTTTTTGAACAGCACAAAGATGACCTCAAAGGTTTTCTAAGCCAAGCCTCACACGCCAAAAGGCTCCAAAACCACAACATCGAGGCAGATATTGACTTTTGTTTGACCATGGATGAATTTAACTTTATCGGCAAACTCCAAGGAGAAGAACTCGTGAAGGTAGCCTTGTAGGCGCGGCAATACTGGCCCATGGCTACAAAAACCGGCCCTAACCAGGATAAACGTGGCGCAGTTTCGGTTCCTTCGCTTCAATTCTAAAGCAGCGTCAACCCTTTCTTTCCCCAGGGCGCTGCTTGCCGCTAATGCTTCGACTTGACATCAGATACTTGCTCCTTGCTACTTTTCAATTTACCTTTGTGCCCCATGGAAAAGCATCGCCAATTTATCCGGGCCAAACTGGAGCAAGTAGCCGCCTCCAATAGACTGAGGACGCTGAAGAACCCGCCCATGGGAAACATCGATTTCTTTTCCAACGACTACCTAGGTTACGCTACCAAAGGGTTCCTAAAACAAGCCACCAACCCCGCATATGATGCTGCATGGACTGGAGCGACCGGCTCCAGGCTGATCAGCGGAAACCACCCCGAAATGGAACAGCTGGAGCGGGACGTTGCGAAATTCATGGATTGTCCGGCAGCATTGCTGTACAATTCCGGTTATATGGCAAATACGGGATTGCTTTCCGCCCTGGGTGACAAAGACAGCATTTTCCTGTTTGATGAACATGTCCATGCCAGCATCAAGGAAGGCATGCGGTTGGGCTTTGGTCAGAAAGCAGCCTTTAAGCATCATGACCTTGAAGACCTGGAAAGGAAACTCACCCATCACGATCAAAAAGGAAAGAGGCTCTTTGTCCTTACAGAAGGGCTCTTCTCCATGCACGGAGACATCCCCGATGTGGGCAAACTCCTTGGGATTTGCGAAAAACACGGTGCCGCATTGATCATTGATGAAGCACATGCTTTGGGTACCTTGGGCAAGGAGAAAAAGGGCGTTTCGCATGAATTCTCCCGACACCCCAACCTTTTGGCCAGGATCATTACGTTTGGCAAGGCCGCCGGTGGACACGGAGCAATGGTGTTAGGCAATGAAGACCTAAGGAGCTTCCTGGTCAATTTCAGCAGGGCTTTCATCTATACCACCGCCCCTTCCCGGGATCAGGTACGCAGTATTGATGCCGCCATGAAACTTATGGCTGCCAAGGTGAACTTTGAAGCAATGGACAGGGCTGTGGCCACATTTCTGGAAACGGTTCCTTCCTCTTCAACAGGCTTTTCAAAAAACATAAGTCCTATCCAGTATTGGCGATGTGCTGACGTGCCCCTGCTCAAAGAGAAAGTCAATCAACTACAACAGTCAGGCATCAACTGCTATCCGATTCTTTCTCCTACCGTCAAAAAAGGAGAGGAAAGGATCAGGATCGTATTGCATGCTTTCAATACACCCGAAGAAATCAAAAAATTGATCAATATACTCCATGCATAAAATGAAGGATAAGGTTTTTGTAACTGGCATTGGCACGGGGATCGGCAAGACCGTATGTGCGGCATCCCTATGCAAAACCTTTGGCCATACCTATTGGAAACCGGTACAGTGTGGTGATCTGGATCAGTCGGACGCCATGTTCGTAAAGCAGCACAGTCCACAAACAGACGTACTGCCCGAAGCCTATCGGCTCAAAACACCCCAGTCCCCACATTGGGCTGCCGAAATAGAAAATACCACCATCCAATTGACCAGCCAACTGATCCCTGACCGTCCCAAGTGCTGTGTAGAGGGGGCTGGTGGGCTGATGGTTCCCTTAAATGATGAAGAAACCTTTCTGGACTTTCTCCTTTCAAGTGGACTCCACCCCGTAATCGTCATTAGGCACTACCTCGGCAGCATAAACCACAGCCTTCTTACCTTGGAGACCTTGAAGCAAGCAGGCATTACGGACTTCACCATTATCTGGAACGGACCGGAAAACACCGCTTCTGAAAGTGCCATCCTCAAACGATTTACGCCTGCCGCGCAATTCCGCATGCCGGAATGGAACGACCAACAAAGTGGGCTTCCGTTATTAAATCCATTGGACTAACACCTTAACTCGACACTATTTAAATGGGCAATTTTCACATCAGCATTACCAAGGCAATGGGAATCAATCCGCTTGGATTTCATAGCGCTGAAGAAAAAGATCGCTACAGCTCCTCCCACCACGCACTGGATCAAAGCGAACGGGGCGACTGGAAAGGCAGTATCCCTGATGAAATATGGAGGGAAATCAATGGGTATATTCATGCATTGGGGCACAAACCAGAGCGTTTTCCGGAGGAAGCGAAGTTACTTTCTTACCTTATCCGGCACATGCACCTCCACCCCCAAGAGAAGCAAATGATCAATGCCGCCACTTCCAGGGGAAGCATTGATTTCCTCAGCCGCATGCAAGTGGACCACCACATGCTACCGGTTTACACTTCTCCCCATTCCACACTTGGCTTTCCCAGCAGCTGGCCGGCCCTCCTGCATGAAGAGGAAGCACCTTTGTTTTTTCAATCGTCCACCTGCAGCAGCTTTGGGCTCACGTTACAAAACGCCTTTGCATGGCTCAAAAGTGGCTTGGCGGATACTTTCATTGCGGCAGCAGTAGAATGCCCCACGGCTCCACTGACCATTGACCAAATGAAGGCTATTCGCATATACGCCCAAGACGAAGCTGTAGCTTACCCCTGCCAATCCATGGATTTCCAAAAAGACCAGAACACCATGGTCCTCGGCGAAGGTGCCTATGCCTTCCAGCTGGAACAACATAGCCCCAAAAGCCTGGCCTACCTCAAAGGCGTGGGATCTGCCATGGAAAAAATCCACCATAGCACCGAACTTTCCCAAACAGGAGATTGCATCGTTTCGGCTTCAAAGGATGCTTTTAAAAATTTCCCCAAAGAAAATATCGACCTGATCATCGGACATTTTCCAGGTACAAAACTGGGAGATTTAGCAGAAAAAACGGCCTACGAAAGCATATTTGGCGAGGTCCCTTATACGCTTTCAAATAAATGGAAGATCGGACACTCCTTGGGGGCCAGCCTGGCGGCCAATCTGGACTTGGCCATTCATATCCTTCAGCATCAGGAGCTGCCCAAACTACCTGCATACATCCAACAAAACACACCTCCTCCCACCACCATAAAAAACATTCTGATCACAGCTCTAGGGTTCGGCGGACAGGCCATCTGTGCGGTCGTGGGAAAGTAAGCGGTATGGAGTATGCATTTAGGCAGGATCATGAGCCGTGAGCGTGACGCAAACGTTAAGTTCGATACCTTTACCCGAAATCCTCGCACCTTGCCACCTCCCACAGGCCCAAGACGATGGCTCACTACTTCAGTTTATCGTTGTTCCTGTGGCGGTCCTTGTCCCGGATATTTTTCTTTTCGAAGTTCTTTTCCAAGGCCTTGGTGAGGTCCACGCCTGTTTGATTGGCCAGACACATCAGCACCCATAGGACATCGGCCATTTCATCACCAAGATCCTTGTCCTTATCACTTTCTTTGAAAGATTGCTCTCCGTATTTTCTTGCCATGATCCTGGCCAACTCCCCTACTTCTTCGGTGAGGATAGCCATGTTGGTCAGCTCATTAAAATACCGGACTCCGACGGTCTTGATCCAATCGTCTACTTGCGCTTGTGCTTCTTCTATTGTCATTGCTTGTTTTTGATTATGACGTTTTTTTTTCGTCTTTGGGCAGGTTACATTTTACATTCCATTGCCAACTCAGCCCAACATATGGATTTATCTCCGGTGCTAAACCTGCTTCACCACTTTCCCTTCTTCCAGAACCAGCTCATGATCCACCACCTGTGGAACATCCTGCTCATAGTGGCTGACATAAATCATCGATACATCCGGATGGCTTCCGATATGGTCGATGGTTTCCCTGAAAAGGATTCGCTGCTCATCGTCCATCCCTTGAGCCGCCTCATCCAAGATGAGCAAAGCCGGTGACTTGATCATCGCCCGGGCAAGCAAGCAAAACCGCTGGTTTTCCAGAGGGATCTGGGTTAGCCGCAGCTGGGCCACATGGGCGATCCTAAACAGTTTCAACCAGTCCATTGCCTGCTGCTCCTGCTCAGGGGTCACTTTCTTGAAAAGGCCCATCGTATCAAACAGTCCTGACAAGACCACCTTTAAACAGGTTTGGTTAGCAGGGAAATACCGGGCCAGCTCCGGTGAAACAAATCCAATCGGCCGCTTGATATCCCAAATGGTCTCTCCAGTGCCTCTTTTCCGGTCAAATAACACCAAGTCATTTGCATAAGCCTGGGGATTCTCGCCATTGATCAGGCTGAGCAAGGTGGATTTCCCCGCACCGTTATGCCCCCGCAGCGCCCAGCATTCCCCTTGGTTTACTTGCCAGTTGACATCATCCAAAATAACTTTTTTGTTGTACTCGATGTGGACATGATTCATCTGGATCAACGTATCAAACTTCTCCACCGGCTTGAGCTGGATCAGCTCATCCAACCTTTTATGGTCAAACCCGCTCAAGGCCGCGTGATCTACCAGATCCACTTGATGGACCTCTTCTCGCTTCGCTACTTGCACGACCTTTCCTCCATCCAGAATGGCCACGTGGCTAATGGCCTCGGGAATTTCATCAGGTGAAGTGGTCATGATCACTTGTATCCTTGAAGCGGTGATGGCCTTGAGCACCTCTCCAAAGTGCTCCCTAGTACTCACATCCAATCCCGTCATAGGCTGATCCATCAAAAACAACCTCGGATTGCGCAATAGGGCGCAAGCAATGGCAAGTCTCCGCGACTCACCATTCGACAATTTGATCAGCGATTTCTCGCCAAGGGATTGAAGCTCCAGCAGATCCATGACATTTTTCACATTCCAATGTCCACTTTGCTTTGCTTCCACACTTTCCAACTGTTCTTTCACGGTGGCGGCCTCCTCTGACTCGGAGGAATTGAACCGTTGCTGATAATAGAAATTCTGTAAGTTGGATTTATTCGTGAAGGTGTACCGCTGGGAAACCACTGCAATCAGGTCCCGAAAACTATTGATCTTTCCTTCAGCTGTCATCTTCTGCTGGTATGCCACCGCAAAATCCCGCGTTACCCTTCCCGCTGATAAAATGGTCTTCCCCAAAATCGTATCCAAAAAGGCGGTTTTCTCGGCTCCCGAGGCACTTAAAATCGCCCAGTTTTCCCCGGTGCTCATTGAAAAATCCAATTCTTGGAAAATGGTACGATCCAAGTACTTGACCTTGGCACCTTCTATTGAAAGAAATATATCCTGCGTCATTTATTTGCTAGTTTCTTGTCAATGCTTATTTCGGAATGTACAACCACATCCCGGCAAGCAAATTGCTGCCAAGTGCTTGCCTCGATAATTTTTTCATGGAGTTAGCTCCTTTCCGCTACCTTTATAGCGGATATTTACCTTACATTTTATTTTTGGTATCGATCGTAATGGTGACTGGCCCATCATTGATCAAGGCCACTTTCATGTCGGCACCAAACTCCCCTGTCTGAATGGGCTTGCCCAGATCTTTTTCTACTGAAGCGATAAATTTCTCGTAAAGCGGAATGGCCACTTCAGGTTTGGCCGCTTTGATGTAGGAAGGACGGTTTCCTTTTTTGGTGCTGGCATGCAGGGTAAATTGGCTGATCAGCAGAACATCTCCTCCTACCGCTAACAGGCTTTTGTTCATGACGCCCGCCTCATCACTGAAAATCCGGAGATTGACCATCTTCCTGCTCAGCCAAGCAATGTCCTCCTCTCCATCTGCTTCCTCGATTCCTAAGAGCACCATCATTCCGATGCCGATTTGCCCTTTTATCTTCCCGTCAATTTTCACCGAAGATTCAGAAACTCGCTGAATAACTGCTATCATTGTATTGCTGTGTTAAATAAAATTTGAAGATAGTTGAAATCAGGCAAGATATACAGTTTTACCGATGTCATTTTGGCAATGGCCCTTACCATGGGAGGTTTTATGCTCTTCAACATCTATCAATCTCCCCTGCAGCACTCACTTAATCCTCTTTTTGATGCCAATCAATACGAAAAAGCATATGCCTATTTTCGCGGAGAATCAACCGACTACCCGGTAAATTACCCCTTTAGTGTCCGCATACTGGTCCCTTGGCTTGCTGCCCAACTTCCTTTTGAAAACATCATCGACAATTTCAAAGCCCTCAACCTCTGCTTTGGCTTGGCTTGGATACCCCTTTGGTTTATGGTCGCTAAACGGATCGGCATCGACCGCTTTAAAGCATGGGCAGGTTGGTTTTGGATCACTTTTCACTGGGTGGGTGTGCTGAAGGGAAACCTTTCTGATCCCATCACGGTAGATGTGCCGCTTTACTGCTTTCAGCTTCTTTTAGTGTATGCCTTATGGAGCCAAAGGTGGGGATTGCTCCTGTTGATCACTCCCCTGATGACCATCCAGAAGGAATCCATTTTACCACTTCTACTGGCATTGGTCGCCTTTCCCGGGATTTCCCTTTGGCGTAACCATCAAAAAAAGGCGTTCTTCTTCCTCGTTGGAGCCTTTCTAGTGAGTCTCCTCAGCTTAAAATTGACAGGACACCTGTTTCCTCCTGCCAATACGGGAAACAATGGCGCTGTCAACCTGTTTTACAACACACTGGGGTTGCTGGGGCACCCTGATCTTTTTCTCCATTGGATTTGCTCGATCACCGTGGCTTATGGCGGATTTTTGTGGGCCTTTGTCCGACAGCAGCAGCTAAGTTCCTTCTACAACCAAAAATGGCTGGCTCCACTGACCCTTACGTATGCCTTTTTCAGTCTTTTTGCCGGTGGGGATTTTACGCGCATTGCGTTCTTGGGCAGCCCGTTTATCATGCTTTTCCTGTTAAAGGAACTGGCATTGACCAGACGCCAATGGATAATTTTGCTTTGCATAAGCCTTCCCGCGATGCGATTAGGTGAATTTCTGCCAGATGGCGGCGCAGCCTTTGAAAAATGGAAAACATGGTATCCCGAATACGCTCCTTGGAAATGGATGGTGATCTATGCACTTTATACCGTCGTGGTGGCGGCAGTTTCCTGGAAATGGCTCAAAAAGCCCAAAAATTTGCTGGATTAAATCAAAAATCCTCTCATTAAAGCAGGCATTCCCATGAAACCAACCTGATACCGATGATTCAACTATTCGAATATCTGCATCTCCTTGGATTCTATGATCTTTACCACCTCCAATTCATCATTTATGGCTTGGTGTAACATGGCCTTTGCCACTTGATGATCGTAGATCGGTTTATATTTCTTAAAAAGCCCCAAAGCCGTAATCGCTTTGGCAGCCACTTTTCCAAGACTCTCCCCGATCCGCGTTTCCTTTCGATCCCCAAGTAGAATGGATGGCCTGAAAATACCCAAATACCTGAATGGGATCAATTTCAGGTCTTCCTCCACTTCACCTTTGACCTTGGAATAAAACACAGAGGAAGTTTGATCGGCTCCGAGCGAGCTAACATAAAGGAATTTTGACGCTCCCCATTGGTGGGCCCACTTGGCAAAGTCGATCACATAGTCATGATCTATCTTGTAAAAGTTTTCTTTGGATTTTGCTTTTTTGATCGTGGTCCCTAAGGCACAAAAAGCGTGTATGGTCACTTCTTTTTTTTCATAATCTTGCACCAGACCATGGTTTTCTCCTCCTATATCCTTTTTTCGAAATGCTTCCAATAAACTGGCCTGATCCAAATGATCAAAGTCCACCACCAACTGAATAAGCTTTTGATGCTTAATGGCCAGCGCTCGCCGGGAGACCGTAACCACATGATCATACTGTGGTGCTTTGAAAAGCTGATGCAAAAGCTGCACCCCTATCAGTCCTGATGCTCCCGAAACGATGGCGATGGTCCTCATATCAAATCATTTTATTGGGTCAATAACGTTTTAAACTCTGCCTCCAAAGTCTGGTGCTTATCTTTGGCATACCAAAGGTGAATGGTCTTTTTAAACTCTTCAGCAGAAACACCTTTTGGATCCTCCTTAAAGGCCGCCATCATTTCCTGCAAAGGCTGTGGCCGTGGCCCCCAAGTAAACAGGACGTCCATTGTGGCTTCGTCCAAGGCTACTAGTTTGGGAATGGAACGCCCACCATTGGTCAGAAATTCATCCATGACAGCAAGGTTTTCGTCCCTTAGGATATAGCGGATTTTTATGTTTTCATTGAATGCTGCCAGTTTTTCGATATATGAGATATTCTGTGCAGCATCCCCACACCACGCCTCTGTCAGCACCAACCACACCTGCCCGCGAGCTATCTTCTTTACGGCTTCCACCGCCCCTTTACCGACCTTTGCCGTTTTATCCCAACGCTTCATTCGCTGGACATTCATGCGGGTATAGTCCATCATCGCTTCAGAATGGTTACTCCCCGTAGTTTTATTTTGCAACAGCAGCTGGTCAATGAGCGCTCGATACTGCGCAAAATCCATGGATTCGTCTATCAGTTCCCTGGTAATCGAAGAAGAAATAACGGTCATATAATTTCCTTTTTTTCAGGTACCAACAAGCGCTCTCATGCCTTAGTTCGCTCCCATTCCAAAAAATCCTCGATATCGTGCTGCATGCTCTTGGTGACGGCCAATAGCACGGAAAGGTCATCCACAAAACCCAACCCTGCTATAAAATCCGGTATGAAATCCAGCGGCATCACAAAATAAAGCAAGCCCAATACCAATAGTACCAGGGTCTTGGTAGAAAAGGCCCGATATTCATTTTTATAGTACGCTTTCACCATTCGAATAAGCGTTTCCAAATAATAGCGCGACTCCTGAACCGTGGGATTATCAGCAACCTGATGCAGCTTTTCCGTAACCCGCTCCAATAGCACGTGTACTTTTTCTTTGCTTTGGGCGATTCTCTCTGCTTTCTTTTCATACATTCTTTTTGCCTTACCTAGCAAGTTGACCTGTTCTTTGTTGCTGTATTCCATGTTCATCGTCTTCATCGTCGCTTAAAAGTATATTCTAATTTCAGATTTCACTTTCGTTAATGCAAAAGATATGCCGTCATTTTTCTGATCCAGAGCACGTTGGAAGATCCTTTTGGCTAAATCCACCCCTTTATCATCAGGATTTACATCCTGCATGGCAGAATTTACCAGAGTGATCACATTTTCCACCGCACTCTTCACGCTGGCCCATGTTTCATCAGAGAAATAAACCTGCTGCGACAGGTTATGATTGAATTCTTCCCGAATTTCCTGCAACAACAGCCCATGAAGCTCTTTGGCAGAATAAGGCTGGTTATTTACCCTTCTTACTAAATTATTGGGCGTAAGCCGCTCCAACAAAAGACAAAGCCGCTCTCCCGCCTGCAGCCGAATCGGCATGACGACCTGGCTGTTCTTGGTTTTCAGCTCCACCAGTTTGGACTCCCTTTCCTTGGAAAGAAAGGATACCACCACCAAATACATCCCATAAATAACAAGCCCTGCGGGCAAAATGATCTTCAACAGTTCAATAACGTACTCCATTTACTATTTTTGATTGATTCCCGAATATCTAAAATATTTCAAAGAGAAGTTGATAATTTGTCATTAATTTTGAACTATCCAATTGTCCGGAACATTAATAAGACATGCTGATTCCAATTACCATTACCGAAAAAGCTCAAAAAGAGATCAAAAACATCATGGAGCATAAAAACATCCCTGTTGACTATTCCCTTCGTGTAGGGGTAAAAGGCGGCGGATGCGGTGGAATGTCCTATGCCCTTGGCTTTGACAAGCCTAAAGAAGACGATCAGCAGTTCGAAACGGGCGGGATCCCAGTGCTGATCGAAAAGCGGCATGTGATGTTTTTGATGGGCATGCAGGTGGATTTCTATGAAGGAAATGAAGCCCGAGGGTTTACGTTCGAAAATCCCGATATCCCCAAAAGACATGACGTAAACGAATAATCCCACACCAACTGTACCATGAAAACACGTGCTTTCTTCCTGCTTTTCATGATGTCGGCTTTCTCTCCAGCTGTTGCTCAGGAAGTTTTGCATCTAAAAAAAAATGAACCCGCTGCCGCCGGAAAGGTGGAAGACCTCGCCTGGATGGCCGGTTACTGGAAAGGCACGGGGTTTGGCGGGGACTGTGAAGAGCTATGGCTTCCCCCACAGGGAAACAGCATGACTGGAATTTTTCGGTTCGTTGAAAATGGCAAGCTGGTATTTTCTGAATATATGGTTCTTCACGAATCTGAAGGACAACTTCTGCTAAAGGTGAAACACTTTAGCGATGATTTTTTTCCATGGGAAGAAAAAGAAAAATGGATCAATTTTCGCTTCATCAAAACCACTGGCCAAACCGCCTATTTTAGTGGATTGACCATTCAGCGTGACGGTGATTCCATGACCCTAAAGCTGGCCATGGAACAAGATGGCAAAAGGTCCATCGAAACGTTTGTATACCAAAAGTCAGATCTGTAATTCAGTGTTCACCCCTTAGGTTTAAACCTCACCAGCATTTTCTTTATAAAAAGTCTTCAAAAGCCGGTTTCACATTGCTCCAAAACTCATCCAGAGCAATAATGCGTGGCTTTAAAAAAGAGATAATGGCCGGCCAATCATCATGGTTCATGACATTCACGCCTTCCAGTCTTTTTTCTATTTTGGACGTGGCTTTTCCGTAGTCATCATAGGTATGCAGCTGCCAGTCCCATTCTTCCTCCAAGGTCCCGTGCAGCAACTTTTTGAACGTTTCAAATTGCTCAAAAACCAGCTCTTGCATGTCAAGGTCCTTAAAATTGATTTCAATACCGATGGAGGCAAATCCTCGTTCGGCTTTCATCCTAAAAAACACTTGGGGCACATGGGTCTTGTAGTTTTGCCAATTTACGCGTCCTCCTTCTGCAGAAGGCACTGGCTTCATATACTGCCCAAATGCCGTCCAAAAATCTTTCTTAGTCTTGGTAATTTCAGCTCTTTTGTACACGTATCGACTTATTCGTAATCTGCAGGATAGGAAACTTTCACCACGGAATAGTTCACTACTCCACCTAAGGCAGGATTATGTTTTTTTATGATGATATCTATGGATTCCAGGTTTGGGTAAACCTTGAGAATATCTTGAAGCATGAGGTGCGCCAAATGCTCCAAAAGCTTTACAGGTTCCTCCATATGGGACTTGGCGATTTGGTAGATCCGGGAGTAATCGACGGTCTCGTTTAAGTCATCCTCCAACATGGCTTGCTTAAAATCCGTTTCCACATGAATATCCACGGTAAACCGATTCCCCAATTTTTTCTCTTCAGAAAACACCCCATGAAACGCATGGAATTCTATTCCTTCCAGTGATACTTTACCCATAATCAATCAAACTGGTCAAAAAATGAACCTGAAGCTTTCTTCTTTTCTGCTTGGGGTTCTTCCTCCTTCTTCGCCTCCTCAGGGGCTCGCTCATCGACCTTTGGCGCATCCTTTTCAGGTTGCTTGGCCTCGGTATCTTCGTTTGCTTTAGGGGCGTGGGGATCTTCTTTTATTTCATGGCTGGGTGAGGGCTGCTCTTTTTCCACTTCCGGCGCCACCGGTGCTTGTTCTTTCTCTTTACGGGGCTCTATTACAAAAGTATGGGACTTTTCTTTTGGTGACTGTTTCGGAGCGTCTTCTTCGTTAAAATGCGGTGACTTACGGCTTAATTCCTTTACCGCTTTGGTATGCACATCCAAGTCGATCCGCTTGATATCCTCTTGTGACTGCTTCACATTTTCAAGGCTATCACTGGCCATATTTTTGAGGTTGCGGATGACAATTTCCCGCTGGGCCAGCAATTCCTCGTAGCTTTCTACCAGTGCACTGACATCTGCCTTCAAATCCTCCATGATCCTTTTTGATCGGCTTTCGGCCTCTTCAATAATGCTTCTGCTTTTGTTTTTGGACTCGGCGATCATGGCATCGGCATTCATTTGGGCCTCTTTGAGGATCAGCTCCGCTGTTTTATTGGCCTGCTCGATCATATTTGCACCGGTATCTTCAGCGGCTTTGAGGGTCTTGAAGAGAGAATCCTCCACTTCCCTGAGCTTGGCGGATTCTTTTTGGACTTGCTCCAGCTTTACCTGTAACTCGCGCTTTTCATCCATTTCCCGCTCCCACTCTTGTGAAAGGGAGACCAAAAAGGAACTCACCTCGTCTTTATCGAAGCCCCTGAAATTTTTTTCAAATGTCTTTTGACGTATTTCTAACGGTGTAATCTTCATATTTTTTCATCTAATGCAATGTCCCAAATGGAAACCGTCCGATCATCACTGACGGCCACAACTTGCTGGCTGTAACGGCTCCAGATCACCTTATTTACGGACGTCCCATGCCCAGCATGCCGGGATTTATCGATAACCTTTCTTAATTGGAAAGTTTCCGTTTCCCAGAGCTTTATGGATTTGTCCATACTACAAGTTACAAAATATTTGCCATCTTCTCGAAAGGCCAGGTAGTTGATCGCATACATATGGGCAACGATGTCTTCCACCTGTCGATAATCTCCCGTGTCCCATATCTTGAGGTGGGCATCCCTACCGCCACTGACCAATAATTTCCGGTCCGGCGAATACCGCAGGGCAAAAACGGAATTGGTATGGCCTTCCATGCGGCTAATGGGAGCATAGGTTTCCAAGTCCAGTACTTTAACGGTATTATCGCTGGCCCCTACCGCCAAATGTCCCCTTTCGGAATCAACATCCAAAACCCTGATGCTTTCCTCGCCGAGCTTGATATGCTTCAGCAAAGACCTTTCTTCAATGTCCAACACGGTAATCACACCATCTCCCGTCCCCACATACAGGCGCCCTTCGTACGCTTTGATGTCGAAAATGGCCGCATCTGTAATTTTTAACGACCAAATCTCCTTATTGGTATCGAGGTCGATCACATGAATGCCTTCAAAGTTATGACCGATATAAAGCAGGCCTCGAAGGCTGTCCACCTCAAGGGCATAGACCGAGTTGGGCAATTTTGCGATCAGCTTACCGTCCTTTGGATTTGCCAGATCCCATTGGACCACCATGCCGTCACCGGCACCTGTGTAAAAAAACCGCGGATCATTCCCCTCCACCAAGGCAAATATGCTATCATTGTGTCCTGTAAGTGTATAAAGTTTATTTACTTGGATTTTTGACATATATTGCATTTAAATTCTTTCAATTCCGCGCTACGCTATATGCAAGCAAAAATAGAAAAAATAAGTCCTTTATCTGCTTTGGCCATCAAGAATATTGACGAACAGGAAAACAAACCGGTTGACTTCCTGAGCTTCCGCGAGAAACTTTCCTTTGCCAATATCAGCCATCCCGAAAAGCGAAAAGAGTGGAAAGGGGCTCGCTTGGCCATCAAGTCCGCCTTGGATGCCATCAACTTGGCCTATCCGGGTTTTTACAAGGACGAACACGGCAAATCCTACCCGATGGACGGTTATGGAAATGTTTCCCTGACGCACACCAAAGGCCTCGCCGCCGCTATCTTTCACAAAGAGATGCCGGTGGGCATTGACATTGACTATGTAAAGGAAAAAGTGGTAAGGCTGGGGCCTAAATTCCTGGATCCTTCAGAAATTGAATTCCTCCAAGGGGATCCTATTCTTTACACCATCGCTTGGTCGGCCAAAGAATCCATCTTCAAATGCCAAGGAAGAAAGGGCATTAGTCTTCGGCAGCATATTCTCCTTTCCCCTTTTTCATCGGATGACAAGGTCATCAAAGGCAAAATCCATAACACGGATTTTGCAGACCATTATTATTCAGTCAAGGTGGAGAGAATTGACGACATGATCATGACGTATACCATTTGGTAATCCCTCCACAGTTTAGCCTGATTTTTGCTATATTTCCCATTAACCAATCGCTCAATATCATGTGGAGATTCTTGATAGTAGCCCTCTTGGCCATAATGATCCAAACCAACGCCACTGCGCAGGAAATGGACAATTTCCAGTTGCAGGACATGGTCTCCAATACGACTTTTACCCTTCAGGATCACCAGGAGGCTTCCGCTGTCGTGCTGGTCTTTGTTTCCAATAGCTGTCCTTTTGTCCGGCTTTATGAAGACAGGCTGATCCATTTGGAACGTAAATTCAGTAGCCAAGGAGTGGTATTTGCTTTTGTCAATCCATTGGTTTCCACGGCGGAAGGTGAAAGTAAGGATGCTGTTCAAGCGAAAATATCTACGAAAAAGTTTTCTTTCCCCTACCTTGACGACAGCAAGCGTACGGTCACCAATGCCCTTGGGGCCCAGAAGCTCCCGGAGGCATTTGTCCTTACTCCCAGCCCTACTGGGTTTGGCGTGGTTTACCATGGAGCCATTGACAATAATGCCCAGCTTCCACAAGCCGTCACCAAGACCTACTTAGAAGATGCGTTAACGCAGCTAACCGAAGGCAATCATCCAAATCCAACCTATTTCAGACCTGTCGGCTGCAATATTTTGCCCATCAAATAACCGGAGGCTCCAAGATCAACAACAGTTCCCGAACTTCCTCCACCTTTTCCGGCTCTCCTAGCTTGTCAAAGGAGACAATCAAGTTTCGTAAGGTGCGCTTTGCTATGTCCAAGTGGGTACATGGTTCAAAAAATTCATCTTTTGGAGAAATCTTCAGATGCTCCAGGTAATTGTTTACATCCTGTCGGCTAAAGATCAATCCTTTATTAAAGGCATTAATATAGAACATGGCTTCAGGAGCCTTGTAAGTCAGGACAAATAGGTTGGGCAAATTCACCCCATAAACCGGCAACCCCAGCTTTTGGGCCACCAAATAATACACCGAGCACAAACTGATCGGGTTTCCCCGCCGGGTATCCAGCACATTGCTGATCATGCTGTTTCCCGGAGAATGAAAATTCTTGGTATTGGCAGAAAACCGCAGCTGGCTAAATAATATGCTGTTGATGAGCCGAATTTGATCATAGGGAGACACCTCTGCATTAAAGCCAGTCCACACCTCAAAATAAATCTGGTTCATCTCCGCGTTCAACGTCTCAAACTCCAGGTCAGGGTATTGATAGGTATTGATGATCCAAAGTCCTTTCAGCAAATCTTTCCCCCCAGAAGCTTTCCATTGCCCAAGCCTTTCCTTCAAAAGGTCAAATTGCAGCTGGTGCACAAGCTCCTCGATTTCCTTTTGTATGTCAGGGTTAAAACTGCTTTCCCACTTTTTCTCCAAAAAGGGGATGACATCATTGCCCAATGAAATGATCTTGTCCTTGACATGGTCTTTGACTTCGCGATCGGTATCGTCCAATAACGACACCAGTGCATTCAACTCACTTTCTGATAATTTTTCCATAAACATTTCCCCAATAGCTATCCGGTAACAACTTTTCTGGAGGTCCTCCTACGTCATTATAACACTCAAATTTACGATCAAGTTTGTATAACTCCTACATTAAAGCGATCCTTGATCGGTGCATGATCCGCTGCAGCGATGCCTTTGGACACTATCTCCCTGGTATCCAAGGGACTGATCACCTCATCCACCCAAAGCCTTGCGGCAGCATAATATGGGCTCAACTCCTCTTCGTATTTATCTGTAATCTCCTTTAGCAATTGCTCCTCGTCCTCTGAGGTAATGACTTTTCCTTCTTTTTTCAGCGAGGCCACTTTGATCTGGAGCAGGGTCTTTGCCGCTGAAGTCCCTGACATGACCGCCATTTGGGCAGTCGGCCAGCTGACGATCAACCGTGGGTCATAGGCCTTACCGCACATGGCATAGTTTCCGGCCCCATAAGCATTCCCGATCATCACGGTGAATTTTGGCACCACCGAATTGGCCATGGCATTTACCATTTTCGCCCCGTCTTTGATAATTCCACCATGCTCAGCCCTGCTGCCGACCATAAACCCACTGACATCCTGGATAAATAACAACGGCACCTTCCGCTGGTTACAGTTCATGATAAACCTTGCCGCCTTATCGGCAGAATCGGAATAAATCACTCCGCCCATCTGGAGTTCTCCTTTTTTGGTCTTGACCATTTTCCGTTGGTTTGCCAAGATCCCTACGGCCCATCCATCTATCCTTGCGGTTCCGCACAGCAGGGTCTGACCAAAATCAGGTTTGTATTCATCAAAGCTGTCCGCATCCACCAAGGTCTCCAATATCCCGTGCATGTCATAGGGTTTTGCCCGGTCCACGGGAAACCGCTCAAAGACTTTCTCCGGCGCCACTGCAGGTGCTTTGGCTGGTTTCCTGTCAAATCCCGCTGTCTCAGGTGCCCCCAGCGTTTCGAAAATCCGCTTTATGGCTGCCAAACATTCCTCGTCATTATCATATTTATTATCGGTGACCCCTGAGATCTCACAATGGGTCGTGGCCCCTCCAAGGGTTTCATTGTCCACGCTTTCTCCTATGGCAGCCTTCACCAAATACGATCCTGCCAGAAATATGGAACCTGTTTGGTCCACGATCAATGCTTCATCGGACATGATGGGCAAGTAAGCTCCACCTGCCACACAGCTTCCCATGATGGCGGCTACTTGGACGATTCCCATAGCCGACATTTTAGCGTTGTTTCTGAACTGTCTGCCGAAATGTTCTTTATCTGGAAAAATCTCATTTTGCATGGGAAGGAAAACTCCTGCACTATCCACCAAATAGATGATGGGAAGCCTGTTTTCCATGGCGATTTCTTGGGCGCGGAGGTTCTTTTTTGCCGTCATGGGGAACCATGCTCCGGCTTTGACAGTGGCGTCATTGGCTACGACGACACACATGCGGCCGCTTACCTTGCCAAGCCCCATAATGACGCCCGCTGAGGGACAACCGCCCTCCTCTTGGTACATGCCATCTGCTGCAAAGGTACCGATCTCCAAAAAGTCATGAGGATCGTCCATCAGGTAATCAATGCGTTCGCGAGCAGTCAGCTTTCCTTTGGCGTGCTCTTTTTCTATGCGCTGTTTTCCCCCTCCACGCTTGGTACGGGTCGTTTTCTCTATCAGCTGCTGGATAAGCTCCAGGTGCTTTTCTTTGGGATTTTCTAAAGTAGTCATGGGTTTATATCTGAATTGATTGGTGCGGAGATTCCTACATCCTCCTCATGTTAAATATAAAAAAATAAGGGGATTATCAGCACAAAGCCCCCAAAAGTACCGCACAAAAAAATCAAACATCAAACATAAACCGCTTGCTCATTTCCCTGTTAAAATGCCTCCACTTCTTCCTTGTAGGCTTTGATGGAGCGGTAAATGGCCGAAGCAATATAAGCTTGCCCATTTTCACTGTTCAAGTACCGCTCTTCATTGGAATTGGAAAGGAAACCTGTTTCGATCAGCACACTTGGCATGCTGGTCGTCCACAGCACATACAACGGCAGCTGCTTCACTCCCCTGCTGTGGCGGTTTAGCCGGGTCTTAAAATCGTTCTCCACCTTCTGCGCCAAGGACAGGCTATTCGCAAAATAAGCCTTCTGCATCAAATTGACCATCATGTAAGACTCCGGTGAATTCGGATCAAACCCATCATAATTCTCCTTATAACCATCTTCCTGTAACATTACGGAGTTTTCGCGCTTTACCACATCAAAATTCCGCTCAAAATGATTGGAGCCCATCACATAGGTCTCTGTCCCGTAAGCATTGGAGCCCCGGACGGCATTGCAGTGAATGCTGACAAAAAGGTCCGCCTTGTTTCGATTGGCAATATTGGCCCTTTCCTTCAATTCAATAAAAACATCTGTCTTCCGGGTATAGATCACCTCCACGTCCGGAACGTACTGTTGGATATAATTGCCCACTTTCAGGGCAATGGCCAATGCCACATCCTTTTCCTTCGAACGACTTCCCATCGTCCCGGGATCTTTCCCACCATGTCCTGCATCAATGACGACCCTACGCATCTTGAATTTCGGGGAGCGCTCCCCAGCAGGAACAAAGGCTGACAACAATGCAGCCATGGTCAGAAAAAGAATTATTATAACATTTTTGACACTGGTTCGTTTCATAAACATTATTAAGCTTAACTTTACGCAAAATTTAAAAATTTTTGAAGCAAATAGAAGTAAATCGGTGCAGAATATTAAGGTAGCTTATCTTTCCTTTATCCTACTGTTCATTTCTTTCCAGGGTTCCTTTGGGCAAACCAAACTCCAAAGGCGTCCTGCAGAAAACGAAATCGTAGCACCAGACCTGTCACCTTTGCAAGACACGATCGCCCCCACGCTTCCCGACAGTTTGGTACTCAATGACTCCATCCCCCAAAACGACACAACAAAGGTTGTGCCCAAAGGAGATATCGAAACCACTATCAAGTACGCAGCGCAAGATAGCATATTGTCCGACTTCAGGAAAAAAAAGGTTTACTTATATAACAAGGCGTGGTTCGAATATGGCAACATCCGGCTAGATGCCGACTATATCGAAATCAACTGGGAAAAGAACGAACTGTTTGCTTCTGGTGTCACGGACTCCACGGGAACCGTACAGGGCAGCCCTATCTTCAAGGAAGGCAGCAGCACCTATGAAATCCGAAAAGAGATGCGTTATAATTTCAAGACACGCAAAGCCATCATCTCTGATGTGGTCACCGAGCAGCAGGAAGGATTGTTACGAGGTGAAATCGTCAAGAAAGACGACAATGGAGATGTCTACCTCTACCACGGATATTATACCACCTGTAACTTAGCCGAGCCCCATTGGCATATTTCTTCCAAACGGCTCAAGTCCGTGGAAGGCAAACAGACCATCTCAGGCCCCTTTAACCTATATTTTAACGGCATTCCCACCCCTGTAGGATTGCCTTTTGGGTTTATCCCCGACCAGAAGGAAGAGCAGGTTTCCGGCATCATCATTCCTTCCTATGGTGAAGAACGACGCCGGGGTTTTTACCTTAGGGATTTCGGATATTATTTTGCCTTTAACGACTACATCCATTCAAAACTTACCGGTGAAATCTACTCAAAAGGTGGATACGGAGCCAAATTAGCCACGGCTTACAAAAAGCGATACCGGTTTAGCGGTGGATTCAATGTGGACTACCAACAATTCAGAAGTCCAGAAACGGACGAAAATCCGTTGGATTATACCACCATGTGGATCAACTGGAGCCACAGTCCCGAATCACGCGGCAATTCCCGTTTTTCCGCGTCGGTGAATGCAGGTACGACCAACTACAACAACCTGGTGGTCAACCCAAACAACTATATTAGAAACACCAATTCGGAGTTCACCTCTAACGTTTCTTACAGCAAGACCTTCACGGGAACCCCCTTCAGCATGTCTGCCAACCTACGGCATTCCCAAAACGTGCAGACCAACGAAGTAAGGTTGATCCTTCCCGATGTCTCCGTCAACATGAACCGGCAGACACCTTTCAGAAACTCAAACTTTGAGCCGTTGAAAACCTTAAACTTCGCCTGGAACTTCAATGCCCAAAACTCTATCGACAATGCCGAAAAACCAATCTTGGGCGTAGAGGAAAGCTTTTTGCAGAACGATGCCTTTGAAGATGATGTGACCGCACCGGATGTGATCCCTTTTACTTGGGCAAACCTCCCTACGCTACTCAAGCAAGCAGAAAATGGGTTCCGCCACACCCTACCGGTATCGTCCAATTTCACTCTGTTCAAGTATTTCACCGGAACAGCCAGTTTCCAGTACACAGAGCTTTGGTATTTTGATCGGATCAATTACTATTATAACGCCCCGGAAGAGCGTGTAGACCAGATCCTTGAAAATGGCTTCAGCAGGGTCGGCTACTATAATACCTCTTTTAACATGGCGACCAACGTCTACGGTTTCTACCGGTTCAAACCGGATTCCAAACTGGAAGCTATCCGTCACCATATCCAGCCGACTATCGGAATGTCCTTTAGCCCTGATTTCTCGGATCCCAAGTATGGCTACTACCAGCAGGTACAGGTGGACAATGAAGGGAATACCCAGCTCTATAGCCGCTTCCAAGGATACCTTTATGGCGGAGCCCCCAGAGGGGAATCCCGTTCGCTGAACGTATCGATCCGAAACACGCTGGAAGGCAAGAAAAGGGTGGAAAATGACAGCACGGAGGCTACTACGGAAAAATTCCCGTTGCTCCAATCATTCAACATTTCTACCAGCTATAATTTCGTCGCAGACTCCTTTAAGTTGGCTCCCATCAACATGAGCACGCGGACCACCTTCTTCGACAATAAAATCTCGGTGGCCTTATCGGCGACGCTCAACCCCTACGCTACAGCCAGCTATACCGACGGTGACCAAACCTACTATAGAAGAGTCAACGAATACGCTTGGCAGAACGGGCAAGGGATCGGCTCTATCAGCCGGGCAAACCTGAACCTGAACGGCAGCTTCAATCCCACAGGATCCGCGGACAAAACCCCTGCCGATACCCGAGAGGAGCTCACCAACGAATACCTCCAGGATGGTGGCCAAATGAATGAATTTGTCGAAAACGAAATCGAGCGGATATCCAATGATCCCAGTCAATACATCGATTGGAGCATTCCCTGGAACATCAACTATGGCTACAACCTGAGCTACAGCAAAAATGACCGGACCGGAAACACTAATATCACCCAAGCCTTAAACGTCTCTGGGGATGTCAGCCTGTCGGACAAGTGGAAAGTAAATTTCAACACAGGCTACGACTTTTCTACCGCCAAAATCACCCAAACCATGATCGGCATCGCCCGTGACCTCCACTGCTGGCAGATGAATGTCAGCTGGATTCCTTTTGGGGCCTTTACCAGTTATAACATCGACATCCGGGTGAAAGCCAGTATCCTTCAGGACTTGAAGGTATCGAGGAGGAGGTCCTTCTTTGATTATTAGGAGCGTGTTGTAGGATTGGACAGTTGGGAAAAGGTTACAAGGTCACAACACATGACAATGTCAGGTTTCAATGCGCAACACTTACCCCTCTTTACTAAATCTTCGACCGGCTCAGCGGCATGGTCATACACCTCGGGCCGCCCAATCCTCTGGAAAGCTCCGAGGAAGGAATGTCCAGCACCTCCACTCCCATATCCCGCAGGGCACGGTTGGTGTGTTTGTTTCGCCGGTAGGAAATGACCTTTCTCGGCCCGATAGCAAATACATTGGCCCCGTCAAACCATTGTTCTCTCAGGGCATAATCCTTATTGCCGTTACCGCCAAGATGAATGATCTCCAGGTAAGGGATCTCTTTCTCCAAGACCGTCAGCAAGGATTCTTTCAGTACCGTCCTTTTGATGTGAACTTGATCTCCATCGTTACTCTTTAAGGTATATAGGGATGTCTGCAGGACGGCCTCCATGGCATCGGGATAGGTGAGCACCAGGTTTTCATCTAAGACGGTAAACACCGTATCCAAGTGCATAAAATTACGTTGCTGTGGCAAGTGCACTTCGTAAACCCTTTCCACGGTTCCTTCCGCCAAAAGTGACTTGGCCACATGGTAAATGGCCTTTTCATCCGTACGTTCAGAATTGCCGATGGCCACGGCCTTATCCGAAATTACGATGATGTCTCCTCCTTCGATACAAGCAGGATCTTTGTGCCCATCGATGGGATAGATTTGGTTCACCTGGTCCTTAAAGAGCGGGTGGTTTTCGAAAATAGACCTGATCACGTTTGCTTCTCGCTGCCTACCTTCCATTTTCATACTTGAAAAAACCACTCCACCAGGTGTCAAGGCTATCGGGTCACGCTGAAAATACAGGTTGGGACACGGAGGAATCACAAAAGCAAAGTCCATCAAATCCACCATGGGCAGTTTACTGATTTTCTTTTTCAGCTCGTGCACTTTGATCCCTGCGATCAACGCAGTGGCACATTCCGAGGTAGAAAGTCGTCCAAGAATACTTTCGGTAAAATGGGATAATCGGCTAAACGATAGCGCCTCTTCCATCATTCTAAACAGAATACCATCGTCCGACATGGTTTCCATGAGCAGTTCGTGGAGACTGTAGACCGTAGCACCCGTGGTTTGTTTGATGATATTGGTAAAGTAATCATGTTCCTGCTGCATGGCTTCCAGGTAAGGAACGTCTTCAAAAAGCAGCAACTCTTTGTTATAGGGTGTCAACCGGTCAATTTCTTTTCCCGGTCTATGCATCAATACGGCTTTTAGCGTTCCAAACTCAGAATGTATTCTCAGATCCATAAATTACTATATCCTCTAAAATTTTAATAAGATCAACAATTTAAGGATAACTTTACCAACATTGAAAAAAATAAAACAATTAATTATAGGTAAAACAAAAAGGACAGCATTTAATTCCGCTGTCCTTTTAGGTTGTTTCATGAAATTAGCTGAGCAGGATAAATCCCACTTGCCAAAACCGGGCCTCTACGCCCCAAGCTTTACCAGATCCTCACCCTATCATCTGGTGCTTTGTACATTTGATCTCCTTCTTTCACCGCAAAGGCATCATAGAAAGCATCAATGTTTACCAAAGGACCATTGCCACGATATTGGGCCGGAGAGTGCGGGTCGGTTTGGATCTGCGTCCTTAGTGCCTCTTCCCTGCTCTTCATCCTCCAAATGGTGGCCCAAGAAATGAAATACCGCTGCTCTGGTGTGAAGCCGTCGATATCTTCAGGTCTTCCATGTTCTTCAAAGTGACGCTGAAGGCCATCATAAGCGACCAATAAACCTCCTAAATCACCAATATTCTCTCCCAAGGTAAGCGCTCCCTTCACATGCACTCCTTCAATGGGCTCGTACTCATCAAACTGGGCGACCAACTGACCTGTGCGCTGCTCAAAGTTTTCTCTGTCCTCATCTTTCCACCAGTTTTTAAGGTTCCCCGCCGCATCATACTGGCTTCCTTGGTCATCAAAACCATGCGAAATCTCATGACCGATCACCGCACCGATACCACCATAGTTGACCGCTGCATCAGCCTTATAATTATAAAATGGTGGCTGGAGAATCCCTGCAGGAAACACGATTTCATTCCAGGTAGGATTATAATAGGCATTGACGGTTTGAGGAGTCATAAACCACTCGTCTTTGTCAATGGGCTTGCCCAGTTTCTCAATGTTTCGCTTGAAATTAAAACGGGAAGACGCCATGACGTTCTCAAAATAAGAAGCCGTCTCAGGATCACCGTTGACCTCCAAAGCACTGTAATCTTTCCACTTGTCCGGGAAGCCGATTTTCACATTAAAGGTCCCTAGTTTTTCCAAGGCCTTTACTTTGGTATCTTCAGACATCCAAGGAAGTTCCTTGATGCGATCTCCCATGGCCACCAAGATATTGTCCACCATTTCTTTGGCCTTGTCCTTGGCCTCTTGCGGAAAGTATTTTTCCGTATAAAGCTTTCCTATAGCCTCTCCTGCTGCCCGCTCGGTAGTGCCCAGGACACGTTTCCACCTTGGGCGCATCTGGTCTGTCCCCTGAAGCTCCTTGCCATAAAAATCGAAATTGTTCTGCACAAATGCATGACTCAAATACGGAGATGCCGCATCAATCACATGCCATTTCAAGTAGTCCTGCCAAGTGGCTACCGGCACCTCGTTCAGTACCGCCTCTACTTCTTTCATGAACTTGGGCGTGGATACGATCACTTCCTCAACATCGGCTCCGATAGCTGCCAAATAACCTTCCCAATCCAATGATGGCAGCAACGTTTTCATATCGGCTACCGCATACTTATTGTACCTGCCTTCAGGGTCACGCAGCTCGATCCTGGTCTTACTGGCATGTGCCAATCGCGTCTCCAAAGCCATGACCGCTTTGGCGGCAGCAGCGGCCTGAGCTTGCTCATAGCCTATCAGACCAAAGGTCTTTTCCAAATGGGCCAGGTATTTCGTCCTGATTTCAGCAAACTTTTCGTTGTCCTCGGTATAGTAATCCCGGTCGGGAAGGCCTAAGCCGCCCTGTGAAATATAGAGGGCCATGGCCTCGGAATCTTTCAGGTCGGTATTGACGCCAAGACCAAAAAATGCCCCGCCACCGTGTGTCTGCTGATAGGCCAAATAGTCCTGCAAGGATGCTTTATCGGTAATTTTCTCAATCTTCTCAAAAATCGGCTTCACCGGATCCATTCCTCGCTTTTCGGCCAAAAGCGAATCCATACCGATTTGGTAAAAGGACACTGCTTTGCCTTGATCGGTAGTGGCAGAAAACTGCTCATCGTCCTTTGCTTCTTCCAAAACGGTCAGGACGGCTTCATTATTAAATTCCCGAAGCTCGTTAAAACTGCCCCAACGGCCTTGATCTGCGGGAATCTCGGTATTCGCAATCCATTCGCCATTGACAAAACCAAAAAAATCATCCTGGGGACGAATGGTGCTGTCCATATTGTCCAGGTTAATGGCCTGAACCTTTTCCTCTTCATGGGCTTCCTTGGGAGAACAGGCAAATAACATGGTACCTGCCAGTCCCAAACCCATTGCTGCTTGTAGACTTTTTTTCATCTGTTATATATTGAAAGGTTTATATTTTCAAGAGGTGAAGTTAATAAAAAAACCGAATCGGAAAGATTCGGTTTTTTTATTTTTATGCTGTGCATGGCTTAGGCCAGCCAATTGGCCACATCCTCTTTGCTCGGATTTTTGACCTCCAGCTTCAGTTTTTTACGCTTTCCGCACACATCGTTAAACAGCTTGTTGACATCCTGCTCTTTCAGCTGCTCAATGGTGTGGATATTCAATTCTCGGATCGCAGGAATCAGCCCTGCATCAATGCCAAGAGCAATAAAATCCTCATCCGTGGCAATTTTCACCTTCTTCTCTGGTCGCATCTGTGGGAAGAACAACACTTCTTGGATGGTGCTGTTATCGGTCAGCATCATGGTCAGTCGATCGATACCGATTCCCAGTCCTGAGGTGGGCGGCATACCATACTCCAATGCCCGAAGGAAATCTTCGTCCATGGCCATGGCCTCATCATCGCCCCTTTCGGCCAGTTTCAATTGATCTTCGAAACGCTCACGCTGGTCGATCGGATCATTCAATTCGGTATAGGCATTGGCGATCTCCTTCCCGTTTACAAACAGCTCAAAACGCTCCACCAAACCTTCTTCCGTACGGTGCTTTTTGGCCAGCGGGGTCATCTCAATAGGATAATCCGTGATATACGTAGGCTGGATCAAATGCTCTTCCACCTTCTCACCAAAAATTTCATCAATCAATTTTCCCTTGCCCATGGAATCATCCACTTCGATGCCAAAATCGGCACAGACTTTCCGCAGCGCTGTCTCGTCCATCTTGCTGACATCCACTCCTGCATACTCTTTGATAGAATCAAACATCGTCAGCCTTCTGTATGGTCCGGCAAAATCAATTTCCCGCTCCCCTACTTTTACCTTGGAAGTTTCGTGGACGGACAAGGTCACCTTTTCCAGCAGGTCCTCCACCATCTCCATCATCCAGACATAATCCTTGTAGGCCACATAGATTTCCATGGAGGTAAATTCAGGATTATGGGTACGGTCCATGCCCTCATTTCGGAACATTTTACCAAACTCATACACCCCGTCAAAACCACCAACGATCAAACGCTTCAGGTAAAGTTCATTGGCAATCCGCAAGTAAAGCGGCATGTCCAAGGAATTGTGGTGGGTCTCAAATGGCCTCGCGGCTGCGCCGCCATGGACAGCTTGGAGAATAGGAGTCTCCACTTCCAGCCAGCCATGATCATCAAAATACTTCCGCATATTGGTGATGATCCTGGAGCGCGTCAAAAACACATTTTTCTTTTCCGGATTGACCGTCAGATCCACATACCGCTGACGATAGCGGAGCTCTGGGTCGGTAAAACCATCGTAGACGTTCCCTTCTTCATCACGCTTCACCACCGGTAGGGGCTTCACGGATTTGGAAAGGACGGTCAATTCCGTGACGTGCAAGGAAATCTCACCGGTCTGGGTGGTGAAAATGTAGCCTTTTACACCAATAAAATCTCCAATGCCCAACAGCTTTTTGAACACCTTGTTATAAAGTGTCTTATCTTCTCCGGGGCAGATATCGTCCCGACGCACATAAACCTGCAATCTCCCTGAGGAATCTTGGATTTCGGCAAAAGACGCTGACCCCATGATCCTTCTGCTCATCAACCTCCCCGCTATGGAAATATCCTTATAGTCGTTCTTGTTGTTTTCATAGTTCTTATGAATGTCTTCAGCAGATGCGTTGATGGGAAATTGGATGGCCGGATACGGGTTAATGCCCAATTTCATCAACTCTTCACGGTCTTTCCGTCTTTCTATCTCTTGTTCACTCAGTAATTGCATAGCAATGTAATGTATTGTTAAATTATGGTTTTCTTGAGTGACGCCCGTCGCGCCATCTCATTTTTGATCAATTCAAACTCCCTACTACTCTGTCCGGCCACACTGGTATTTTCTGAAGCCCTTCTGTAAAGATAAGGCATCACCGATTCCACGGGGCCATACGGCACATATTTGGCCACATTATAACCTGCAAAGGCTAAATTGTAGGAGATATTATCACTCATCCCGTACAATTGCGAGAAATATACCCGCTTATCGTTTGCCGCTACCCCATGAAGGTTCATCAGCTCGGTCAGAATGATATTGCTCAGCTCATTATGGGAGCCACTGACCAAATAAATCCGATCTTTGTGCTCCATGCTGAATTTGAGCGCATCATTATAGGCATTGTCCGTATCTTCCTTGGTATCTTGGATAGGACTGGGATATCCTCTATCCTCTGCCCGATCCCTTTCCTTTTCCATATAGGCGCCACGAACCAATTTCGCCCCGACATGATACCCCTTCAGCTCTGCTTCCTCATGGGCCTTTTTCAGCAGCCCCAACATATCCTTTCGATACATTTGGAAGGTATTGTACACGATGGCCTTTTCCTTGTTGTACTTCTCCATCGCTTCGTAAGCCATATCGTCAATGACATCCTGAAACCAACTCTCCTCTCCGTCGATCATGATCCGGACATCATTTTCATATGCCGCCTTGCACAGCGTATCCACCCTATCTTTTAACCGTTCAAACGCCTCTTGCTCCTTGGCGCTCAGTTTTTGGCCCGCTTGGACCTTGGTCATGATTTTATAACTCCCCAGTCCGGTGACCTTAAATACCGAAAACGGGATCTCACTGGCTCCTGCCGAACGCTCAATGGTCCTTAGGATCTCGTCCCGGGTAAAATCATAACTCTTTTCTGTTCCTGTCCCTTCCACGGAGTAATCCAGAATGGTCCCAATGCCAAACTCCTGTAACTCCTGAATGGATTTTGAACAATCTTCGACACTTTCACCACCACAGAAGTGGCCAAATATCGTTTTTTTCATGATCCCCTTTACAGGTAACTTCAACTTAAAGGCGACAGCTGACAAGTTTGTTCCTATCTTTACCGCCCAGTTCTTATCCATTACTGCAAAAAAAAGATACATTTTTCTGAGCTCTGCATCCGTCCTGGAGGCAAAGGCAATTTCAGTATTTTCAAAAGAAATATTGGGTTTTGTATTCATCGTTTTGAATCAAGGTGCAAATATATAAAAAAACACGTCCTGACTACCTTAGCCAGTGCAAATAATCTTGCAAGAAACTTGCCACAATTCCACCATCATATTTCCTCAAACAAACCCTATCAAGCCTATATGATATCCTTTTCCAATCTAATACGCTTAAACGGATTTATTTATACCCAAAAGCAAAAAAAACACCCTCCAAAGAATACTTTACACCACCGCACACATTGGACACATGTCAAAATATTATATGGAAACACCACCCTTCTACCTCATTTTTATAATACCCTTAACTAGTCTCATTCAAAAAATATCCATTTCACAAAAAATTAATCTAGTTTTTATTGGTTTTTATAAATCCACCCGCTAATTTTGGAGCCATGATAAAACAAGCAGCAAGATATTTTACCTTTTTCTTTTTTTACTTTCGTCCCAAAGGTCGAATCGGAGCTGCTTATTGCCTGAATGAAAAATAAAATTCAAACATAAATTAAGAAGCCCGATTCGAAAGAGTCGGGCTTTTTTTATTTAAAAACCAAATCAATAATGAAAGATCACTTAAAAACATCGGAATGGGGACTGGGTCTCAAAGGTCATGTCATCATCGCAGGCCCATGTAGTGCCGAAACTCCTGAGCAGGTAGAAAAGGTTTGCCTGGAAATGAAAGAGCAAAACATCATCCCTTCCATGTTCCGTGCGGGCATCTGGAAACCCAGAACCCGACCAGGAAGCTTCGAAGGAATCGGAGAAGATGGCTTGAAGTGGATGGAAATCGTTCGCCACCACCTGAACATCCCCATTACCACGGAAGTAGGCAACACCGCCCACGTAGAACTAGCCCTAAAGCACAAGGTAGACGTGTTGTGGATCGGTGCCAGGACTACCGTAAACCCATTTGCCGTACAGGAAATTGCCGAAGCACTGAAAGGCACTGACATCCCTGTTATGGTGAAAAACCCGATGAACCCTGATCTGCAGCTTTGGATTGGTGCCTTGGAACGCCTCCATGCAGTAGGTATCAACAAACTGGCCGCCATCCACAGGGGCTTCAGTGATGCTTACGACAAACGTTTCAGAAACAAACCAAACTGGTCCATGCCCATCCATCTGAAAAGAGAATGGAAAGGAATGGAAGTCATCAATGACCCTAGCCATATTGTAGGCAAAAGAGATGGGATCTTGGAAATCTCCCAAAGGGCCATCAACTTCGGACTGGACGGCCTAATGATCGAAACCCATCATGACCCGGACAATGCATGGAGTGACGCCAAACAACAAGTAACCCCTGCTCAGCTGAAAGACATCCTTTCCAAAATCGACTTCAAAACTCCCCTTGACTCCGAAAAACCAAGTGAAAAGCTGCACGATCTCAGATCGGCCATTGACCACATGGACGACCAGCTGATCGACTTGCTTGCGGAAAGATTTGCTGTAATCGACCAGATAGGAGCGCACAAGAGAGAGCATAAGCTGACGGTTTTTCAGTCAGACAGATGGAAAGAAGTGATGGACTCCAGAACTGACAAAGGAGTAAAAAAAGGACTGAGCGAGAAATTCATGAAAGAATTGTTATTTTCGATCCATGAAGAGTCCGTAAAAAGACAAGAAAAACAACTGAGAGCCGGAGACCCGGTAAACAAGAACGCTTAACTGAGATTTAAACCTAATCGATCCATTGGAATCTATCATTTTCTCCACGCAAATCGCACCTGATTTGGAGAGGTTCTTGAAATCAAAGAACTTCTCCAAACTCGGTGTGATCACCGATAGCAACACCTCTCAAGCCTGCTATCCGCTCATTCGGGAGGCATTGCCCCTGCATGAGCACTTTGCCTTTGAAGCAGGCGAGGTAAACAAAAACCTGGACACCTGCCAGAAAATATGGCAATGGATGACCGATTGTGGCTTTGACAGAAAATCGCTGATCATCAACCTCGGTGGTGGTGTCACAGGCGATATGGGCGGATTTTGTGCCAGCACCTATAAACGTGGCGTAAAATTCATCAATATCCCTACTACGCTACTATCCCAAGTAGATGCCAGCGTTGGCGGTAAGCTGGGAGTGGATTTTAATGGCTTCAAAAACCACATTGGGGTTTTTAACGAGCCTGAAGCAGTCATCATTTCTGCAGCTTTCCTATCTTCATTACCCCTTCCGGAACTTCGCTCGGGCTATGCCGAGGTTTTGAAGCACGGACTGATCAGAAACGAGAATTATTTTAACAGCCTTAAGCTCCAAAACTGGGAAGACCAACGCTGGACAGAGATCATCGAAAAGTCGGTATACATCAAAAAGGATGTCGTCACCAAAGATCCCAAAGAAGACGGACTGCGAAAGATCCTTAACTTCGGCCACACGGTGGGGCACGCCGTGGAGTCTTTTTATTTGGACACCGAGCGGCATTTGCTCCATGGAGAGGCCATTGCTATCGGCATGATCGCAGAAGCTTACCTTTCCCAAAAGCACATCAGGCTCCCCAAGGAAGAATTGCAATCCATCACCACAGCATTACTGGAGGTCTTTGGCAAAGTGGAAATCCCTAAAGAAGACTTGGACGCAATTGCGCAGCTTTGCTTTCAGGACAAAAAAAACGATGGAAAAACCATCAATTGCTCTTTGCTAAAAAAGATTGGTGAATGCGACTATAACATTGCCGTCAGCTTGGATGACATCATCGATTCGCTGCATTTTTACAACAACCAACATTCATGAACAACATCACACTACCCGTCAAAAACCATTTTGGCGAAGTAACCATACCACTGCCTTCTTCCAAAAGTGAAAGCAACAGGGTCCTGATCGTGGATGCCCTCACAGAAGGCCAAAACCAAATCTCCAACCTCGCCGAAGCCCGCGATACCCAGACCATGATCCGGCTACTGGCCGAGGATCCGGAAACATTGGACGTACTCGACGCGGGCACGACCATGCGGTTCCTGACCGCTTATGCTGCCCTTACCAATCGCCGCAAAACACTTACCGGAACACCAAGGATGTGCGAAAGGCCCATAGGAATCCTGGTCGATGCCTTAAGGGCAATCGGGGCAAAAATCGAATACAAAGGAAAGGAAGGCTATCCGCCGATGGAAACCCTCGGGTTTGAAAAGCAACTGACCAACAAGGTACAGATAAGAGGTGATGTCAGCAGCCAGTATATCTCTGCACTGTTGATGAATGCCCCGCTTTTGCCGGAAGGACTGACACTTGAGCTTACGGGAAAAATTGGTTCCAAGACCTATATCACCATGACCTTGGAGCTGATGAAACAATTCGGAATAGCCTACTCCTTTGAAGGCAACACCATTTCTATCGCTCCCCAATCCTACAAAAACACCTCCTTCGCGGTAGAAAGTGACTGGTCTGGTGCAAGTTATTGGTTCAGCTTGCTGGCATGTGCCGATGAAGGAAGTTTCTTCCTGAAAGGCCTGAAGGAAAATAGCCTCCAAGGCGATTCAAAAATCGTAGAGATCATGGACAAACTGGGGGTACAAAGTGAATTTAAGGATGACGGCATCCTATTGACCAAAAAAGCCATCACAGGGTTGGGAAGCTATGATTTCACACATTGCCCCGACCTCGCCCAGACCGTGGCGGTTACTTGCGCCCTGATCGGGCAAAAAAGCCAATTCACTGGATTGGAAAGCCTTCGCATCAAAGAAACCGACAGGATCTACGCCTTACAACAGGAACTGGCAAAATTCAATGCGAAATTGGAAGAAGGCGAAAACGGTGCATTTACCGTGATCCCTTCCACTGATATCCCGGCTAACGTGACCATTGAAACTTATGATGATCACCGCATGGGCATGGCGTTTATGCCATTGGTTACCAAGACATCGGTGACCCTCCTCGACAAGGAAGTGGTCAACAAGTCTTACCCAAGTTTCTGGAAACACTGCGTGCTAGCAGGAATAGAGGCCCAATAAAAGGACTTCCATTGGGCGGCTCCGCCAGAAGACACATCCTGTCCTTTGCTGCGGCAATAAACACCGTCTTCAGGCCTCGCAAGCTCATTATTTTAAACATTAATTGGTAAAACAAGTGACCTCGACACCACATCAGCAAAAAGTAGCCATCCAAGGAATCAAAGGCTCCTACCATTACCAGGTGGCCCTGAACCAATTTGGCCAAGACATTCATGTCATCGAGTGCCTGACCTTTTCGGACCTTGTCAAAAGCATCACTTCGAATGATGCTGACATTGGTGTTTTGGCACTGGAAAATTCCATAGCCGGGGCCATCCTTCCCAATTATGACCTGATGGACAGAAACAACCTTCAGGTCATAGGTGAATTTTACCTCCCCATTTCGCATCAATTAATGGTGCTAAAGGGGCAATCCATTGACGACATCACCGAAGTCCGGTCACACCCCATGGCCTTGCTGCAGTGCAAGGCTTTCTTTGAACAATATCCGCAAATCAAATTGATCGAAGATTTGGACACGGCATCAGTGGCCAAGGAAATCAGTGAACAGCACCTCCAAGGAGTGGGAGCCATTGCCGGAAAGTCAGCCGCTGAATTTTACGGACTGGATATTTTAGCCTCTGATATTCAAACCATCAAAAACAACATCACGCGTTTCTGTATCGTTAAAAATGCAGCTGACGCCAAACCGGTAATAGGGTTTGACAAGGCTTCGATCAAGGTCACCATTAAAAACGAACAAGGCAGCTTGGCCAAGGTCCTCACGACCATGAGTGCCTATCGGCTGGATTTGACCAAGATCCAGTCATTGCCCGTCATCGACCAACCGTGGCATTATGCCTTTTTCATTGACTTGCTCTTCGAAAACCTAGAGGATTACCAACAGGCCCTGAAAGAGCTGAAAGCCAATGGCCATCAAATCAAAGTTTTGGGAGAATACAAAAACACAAAATAGCCGCCATGATCGCTCCAGCACATCGCCTTGCCAACGTCAAAGAATACTACTTTTCCAAAAAGTTACGTGAGGTCGCCCGCCTGAAAGCGGAGGGGCATCCCATCATCAACATGGGCATTGGCAGCCCTGACCTGCCGCCGCACCCAAGTGTTACCGAAGCCCTGAACCACTCCAGCGCACAACCGACGTCCCATGGCTACCAAAGCTACCAAGGCATTCCGGCCTTGCGGGAAGCCATTGCCAGTTTTTATCAAAAACACTACGCGGTTTCCCTTTCCCCTACCGACGAAATATTGCCCATGATGGGCTCCAAAGAAGCCATCATGCACATATCATTGGCTTACCTTAACCCCGGCGACAAGGTACTGATTCCCAACCCCGGCTACCCTACCTATTCTTCTGTCACCGAATTGGTCGGAGCCAAAGCGGTTTATTACGATCTCAAAGAGGAAAACCAATGGCTTCCGGACATCGGCCAGCTGGAAGAACTGGCGCAATCAGGCATTAAGCTGATGTGGATCAACTATCCCCACATGCCCACCGGTGCCAATGCCTCCCGAGAGGCCTTGGAAGCACTGGTCACTTTTGCCAAAAAGCATCAGATCCTATTGGTCAACGACAATCCATACAGCTTTATCCTCACGCAGAGTCCAATCAGTATCCTATCCATTGACGGCGCAAAGGACATTGCCTTAGAATTGAATTCGCTCAGCAAGACCTTTAACATGCCCGGATGGAGAGTGGGCATGCTCTGCGGTCAGGCCAGCTACTTACAGGAAGTCCTAAAGGTCAAAAGCAACATGGACTCGGGGATGTTCCTGGGCATCCAGGAAGGTGCCATTGCAGCCTTGAACCTCGATCAAAGGTGGTTTGACCAGATGGACGCCATCTACCACAAAAGACGGGAAGCCGTTTGGAAATTGGCAGAAAGGGTTGGTGCCATTTGTGAGCGAAACAGTGCTGGAATGTTTGTTTGGGCAAAACTGGCCACCCAAACCACCCCTTCAGCACTTGTGGACAAGCTGTTGTACGAAAACCATATCTTTATCACGCCGGGAGACATTTTTGGGAGTAATGGACATGGCTACATCAGGTTCTCCTTGTGCGTGCCGGAAAACCTGATCCAGGAAGCTTTTGACCGGGTAAACAGCACTTGGACAAAATAAAAGGACAGAAAACACGATCCATATGAAGCAAATTCACATTATCGGACTTGGTCTTTTGGGCGGCTCTTTTTCACTTGGGCTCAAAAAAGCCTTGACGGGACTATCTGTTTCCGGATTTGACTTAAACAAGGGCCACCTGCAAGAAGCCTTGTCACTCGGCATCATCGATCGGGTCAGCGAAACCGTTCCTGCAGACACCGACTTGGTCATCGTGGCCACACCGGTGGATACCATCAGTGGAATTGTCAGTCGTTTGCTCGATCATATTCCCCCTGAAACCCTTGTTGTAGATTTTGGCTCTACCAAAGAACATATCTGCTCTTCCGTATCCGGTCACGCCCATCGCCAAAACTTCCTGGCCGCCCACCCCATCGCCGGCACAGAGTATGCAGGTCCTTCGGCTGCTTTTCCAGACCTTCTGAAAGGAAAGATCATGATCTTGTGCGAAACGGATAAAACGGGTCCGGACCTTTGTAAGAAAGCCTATCGAGCTTTTGAAGCCCTTGAAATGCAAATCCGCATCATGGGGCCGCACGAGCACGACAACCAGCTCGCTTTCGTATCCCATTTGTCGCATATCAGCTCGTTTATGCTCGGCAAAACCGTACTCGATAAAATGGAGGATGACAAACACATCCTGAACATGGCTGGGAGCGGATTTGCCTCCACCGTCAGGCTGGCCAAAAGTTCACCATCGATGTGGACGCCTATCATGAAAGAAAACAAAGAAAATATCCTTGAAGCATTGAATGGCTACATCGAAAACCTGGCATCCTTCAGAGACCACCTGGTAAATGACCAATACGAGGAATTGTCAAAAAACATGAAAAATGCCAATCAGATCGGTCAAATCTTAAACTTTAAGAGCTGAGAAATACACTCACAAAGACTTAAAATAATCCATCGCCAAACGCAACCGGCTGCCATACCAAGAAAACATTTCTCCATCCACCAGCATCACCTTGGCCCTTGGAAATTCCTTTTGTAGGACTCTTGCGTGTTTGGCTTGAAAAGGAAATGGCTCAGAGCTCAGCATGATGACATCGGGAACTAACTCCCGAATCTCCTCCAAGGTCACCTCAGGGTAACGATCTTGCCCAATCAGGTTTTCAAATCCTGCCTGGGCCAGCATCTCATGAATGAACGTCTTCTTGCCAGCGGCCATGTAAGGTCCTTGCCAAATCAGGTAGACTGCAGTCCCTTTTTTTTCAAGGCCGGAACGAAACCGACTACCGATCTCCTGCACCAATTCCTTGGCCATATCATTTCTACCGGTGAGCTGTCCCACCCCTTCCATCATCTCAAGGGCATCCTCCAAGGTGAAAATATCGCTCATCCATACCGGATATTTGGCCACCAAGCGCTCAATGCCTTCCTTATAATTCTCCTCCTTGTTGCCAATGATCAAATCCGGCTCTAATTGGTCAATCACCTCAAAACGGAAATGCTTTGTTCCACCGATAATGGCCTTTTTCTGACGAAGACCAGATGGATGGACACAAAACTTCGTCACCCCCACCAACTGCTGTTCCAACCCCAAATCAACCAATAATTCTGTCTGTGAGGGCACCAAGGAAACAATGCGTTTAGGAACACCCTGCACCCTTACTTCCCGACCCATCTGATCCATATATGGTTTAGTAGTCATTTGCTTTTTTACTTAAAATCGAATCTAAAAAAAATCCCCGAATGCTCCGGGGAATTTTTTAATATTAAACCGTATGAAGAAAATCTTTAAGCATCTATCGTATAATGCTGTGGGAAGCAGGGAAACAACTCCCTCCCCTAAATAGCTCATTTTATATTTGGGTCTATACCCTGACCGGGCATACATATGTCAAATTTACAAAAGTTTTTGAAACAAATAAACTTTCATTTACCTATTTTTATAAAATATTTAACCAAATCCTAAACAGTAAATCAAAGGTTAAAAGTCGGAAATCTATGCGATCACAAATTAACACAACCAAACTTATTAAAACGATTTAAAGATATACAAACTAAAAAATAAATTTTACCTCAAATAAAACAATACACACAAAATAAAATATCGAGCAAAGTATCACCAAGATCGTTCATCGATCATAAGCCCTACATATTCAAAAAATTTCGTTTCCTTTAATTCACTAACCTCCATCAAATCCAGAAGCCGAAGCATGGATTCATTTTACTGTTTCTTTAAAATTCGGGGAATTCACGTATTTGACGATACGTTCCTGATGTGACATCAAACGCCAAGCACACGTGCTGCAAACCGTTACTGATGGCCATGAACCGGGCCTTAATGGTTTTGTTGTACACGCAGACCTGTTCGACCACTTTTTGGTTAAGCTTCACTTCAGGGGCTTTGCATTCCACCAACAAAAACGGTTGTCCAGACCTGTCCAGCACCAATATATCAAAGCGTTTCTTCAGCCGGTTATATTCCAGCCCTTTTTCCAGGGCAAAAAGGCTCTTGGGATATTTTTTAAAGTTGATCAAATAATAAATGATATGTTGCCGAACCCATTCCTCTGGTGTCAATATCAAAAATTTCTTTCGTAAGGCATCAAAAATGGTTAATTTACCACTTTCTGTAGCCATTCGGAAATCAGTAGTTGGCAAGTTCAGGGGATTCTTCAAAAAGGGATAATCTGCAGCTGTCATGTCACAAATATCCATGCTTATTCTATCAAATAAAACCAAGAATGACAAAAATGAAAAGATTCCACACCATCCTGTTTGGCATTATTTTACTGTTTTCAGCTTGTGCAAAAAAAGAAAACGTAGACCTCATTGTCCATAACGGGCTGATCTATACTGTCAATGGAGCATTTGAACAGGCGGAAGCATTTGCTGTCAAGGATGGAAAATTTATTGCAGTCAATTCCAGCGAAACCATTCTAAAAAAATATTCGGCACCGAATATCATGGACCTGAAAGGTAAATTCGTTTACCCCGGATTGATCGATGCACACACCCATTTCTACCGGTATGGCACCGGGCTAAAGGTCGCCGACCTGACGGGAATCACCTCCTTTGAAGCCTTGGTCAAAACCGTCAAAGCGCACCGCAAAGCCCATCCCAACCAAGCGTGGGTTCTGGGCAGGGGCTGGGACCAAAACCTATGGCCTGAAAAATCCTTCCCTGAAAAGTCCTTATTGGACGAAGCCTTCCCCAACACCCCTGTCCTGCTTACCCGGATAGACGGCCATGCCGCCATCGCCAACCAAAAGGCCTTGGATATGGGTGAAATCACCGCCACCACCGACATCCTTGGCGGAAAAATCATCCTTCAAAACGGAGAACCTACCGGCGTACTCATTGATAACGCCATCGGCATGGTCTCCTCCAAAATCCCTGAGATTTCCACCGCAGAATCTCGTCAGGCACTGCTGGACGCCCAAGAAAATTGCTTTGCCGTAGGCCTTACTACCGTAGCAGATGCAGGGCTGGACAAGCCCATCATTGACCTCATGGAAAGCATGCAGAAAGAAGGGGACTTAAAAATGCGCATTTACGCCATGGTAAACCCCACGGAGGAGAACATGGCATACTACTTTGAAAAAGGCCCTTTCCAAAACGAATCGCTGACGGTAAGAAGTTTCAAAATTTATGGCGATGGGGCATTGGGATCCAGAGGAGCTTCCTTACTCGCCCCCTACCACGACGCCCCGGACGAACTGGGCTTTTTGTTGAACACCCCCGAAAACTTTTTGTCACTGGCCGAAGACATTCACGACCATGGCTTTCAGATGAACACCCACTGCATCGGAGACTCCGCCAACCGAACCCTATTGAACATTTATGCCAAAGTCCTGATGAAAGAAAATGACCAACGCTGGAGGATCGAACACGCCCAAGTGGTCCATCCTCAGGACGTTGAAAAATTTGCCACCTACCACATCATTCCTTCGGTTCAGCCCACACATGCCACCTCCGATATGTATTGGGCGGAAGACCGTCTTGGCGAGGAACGTGTAAAACATGCCTATATTTACAAGGACCTGTTGGAGCAAAATGGATTGATCGCGCTGGGAAGTGATTTTCCTGTGGAAAGCATCAACCCGCTTTTTGGCTTCCATGCCGCAGTGGCCCGTCAAGACGCCAACAATTGGCCCACCGATGGGTTTCAAACCGAAAACAGCCTTACCCGTCAAGAGGCTTTGAAAGGCATGACCATCTGGGCTGCTTATGCCAATTTTGAAGAAAATCTCAAGGGAAGTATTGAAAGCGGAAAACTTGCAGACTTTATCATCACCAGCAGGGATTTGATGACCGCCCCTCATGAAAACCTGCGGGAAATCAAGGTAGAAGCCACCTATATCGGGGGAGAAAAAGTTTATTGACAGCAGGAAACTTCCCACCCCACAGGAAAAACCATCGCTGTAGACAGATCAGGTTTGCCCTAGCATTAACCGTGTCTTTCGCCGGTCAATTTCCTCAAACCTCCAGGCCTATCCAGTCATTTCATTGGTCGACAGGAGCTTCCTCGAGTTTCAGATATGGCTTTACCCGGTCAAGCCAATCTTCGGAGAGGATCTTAATCCGAAGCAAATCTTCCACCCGGGCATAGGCACCATGCTGTCCGCGATAAGCCACAATCACCTTGGCTTCACCATACCTGATATAGGGATGAGCCGCCAAGTCCTTTATCCCCGCTGTATTTAAGTAGAGATAACGATCGACAGCAGGGGTAAAGGTAAAATACTCAAATACCCTCTTGGCTACCGGCACTTTAATCCCGTACACATCCAACAACTGCTCTTTACGGTGCAGGCCACCAAGGCTTTCGCGAAACTTTACGATTCTTGCTGCAAGGGTAGGCCCAATCCCCGGAACGACCTGCAAGACCACCGAGTCTGCCGCAGCAAAATCCATCTTGTTTAGCGTGGCTTGTTTACGTTGGTAAGCTTCCCACCTCCCCGTATCCTTGGCCAGGAAGGACCGATTTACGCGGGCATAACGTGCCACCGAATCCTCTTTCACTGCTTGGAACATACTGTCTGCCTTTACGAGGTATTCTTGATATTGGGCACGGGCTTCTCGGTGCTGATACCAATGAAATCCTTTGGGGACCAGTGCCAGCACCACTAATACAGGGATCACCAAGAAAAAGCCGTTGGATTCTCGCTGCGTAAAACCAAAATACTCTTGTAAAAAATAGCGTAGTCTCTTTTTCATAATATTCGCATTCTACGGAACACCATAAACGGTTAAAAAAACACCAAAAATTTGTTTAAAAGGCACTATTGCTCTGATCATTGATTTCTTCAATACCTCATAAAATAATCATATTGGAATTATTTCCAAAGATTTACCATTATTGCACTGTAAAAATCAATTAAATAGCCCACTTACTATTTAGACAGATTTTAAATTAATAAGAGCTGACAGAAATAATTCATTTCGTGGAGTTTCTGTAATAAATTTGCACCATATAACAGTACCAATAATGCAGCATAACTTTAGTGCCATAAGTCTTTCCTATAAAAACGCCCCGGTAGAGATCAGGGAAATTATAGCATTGGACGACAAGGCCATCCATTCTCTTTTGATAAAACTAAAGGAGTTTTTCAACGTGAAAGACACTTTGATTTTGTCTACCTGCAACAGGACAGAGGTGTACTATGCCCATGAACTGGATCTCAGCACAGAAATCATCAAGTTAATTGGTACTGAAAAAGGGCTGCACAATGTAGTCTCCTACCTGGAGTATTTCACCATTATTCAAGACGACAAGAAAGCCATTGAACACCTTTTCAAGGTTTCCATGGGGCTTGAAGCACAGGTGGTCGGGGATATGCAAATCTCCAATCAAGTAAAAAGGGCCTATCAAGCATCTGCCGACATGGAAATGGCCGGGCCATTCCTTCACCGTTTGATGCACACGATCTTCTTTACCAATAAGCGTGTAGTACAGGAAACGGCCTTTCGGGATGGGGCTGCCTCTGTTTCGTATGCAGCGGTGGAACTGATTGAGGAAATCACTTCCAACACCATCAATCCCCGGATTTTACTTGTGGGACTTGGAGAAATCGGTGAAGACGTCGCCAAAAACATGGTGTATGTACCAAATGCCAAAGTGACCATCACCAACAGGACTTATGAAAAAGCCCTTCAGATGGGGACTGAATTAGGGTATAACGTTATCCCCTTCGACAAAGTACACCAAGCCATGCAGGAAGCTGATGTAGTGGTGTCATCCATTTCATCCTCCCGGCCCTTCATCACCAAGGAACTGGTCAAGGCATTTGACATTAAAAGCTATAAACTTTTTGTGGATTTGTCCGTTCCTCGCAGCATCGAAACCATCGTGGAAGATGTTCCGGGCGTGCTACTTTATAACGTGGACAACATTCAAAGCAAGACCACTGAAGCACTGGAAAGAAGGCTGGCTGCTGTCCCACAAGTGGAAGGCATCATAAACGAAAGCATTGACGAGTTTTACAATTGGAAGAAAGAAATGATGGTATCTCCCACCATCAACAAGCTCAAAAATGCCTTGGAGCAGATCCGAATGGAAGAACTGGAGCGTTACATGAAAAATGCCAGTGAAGAAGAATATGCTGTGATCGACAAAATCACCAAGAGCATGATGCAAAAGATCATCAAAGTACCCGTGGTGCAGTTGAAAGCAGCTTGCAAAAAAGACCAAGCAGAAGAAATGATCGGAATTATTTCTGATCTTTTTGACTTGGAAAAAGAAAACACCAAGCATTCATAAACACAAGCATTAAAGTAAAGAGGCAATAATTTTGAAACATCCAGGACAGATTTCAAGTCAAATTTGCCCTAGATGTTTTCTTTGTTTACGAGGCAATTTTTTGAAAAACATTTGCTTTCGACTTACTTTAGTGGCAACATAAAAAACGCTACTTCAATGTCAACAGTAATCGGTAAATGGGCCATTGCCCTTTGTTTGTATCTAGTATCCTTTAGCTTCACTAACGCCCAAATGTATGAGGTGTACAACCCTCAGCTGGAACTGATCCAGAAAATCAACGACGACCACATCTTTCTGTTAAGTGAATCTATCCGAGTGAGTGACAAAGACCAAAAGCTCAAACTCCTGAATCAAAATTATGAGCCGTTTTTGGAACTGGAAGGATCATCGATATACCAATACCTAAGCCCTTGGATACTGGTGGAAAAAGATGGAAAGCTTGGAGCCTACCACGAATACGGCGAACAGATCATGAAGCCGGAATACGATCACATTGACACCCGCTACAACGAACTGCTCGGCAAAAGGGGAAACACCTTTTACCATTATGATATCGGCACCAAAATTTTGAATTCCCTAGGCACTTTCCAAGAAGCAAAAATTGCAAAAAATGGCCAGGTGATCGCCAAGGTACCCGCCGGCTACCAACTCCCGCTTTCTGAAAACCCCCAACATATCTATCAACATTTGGCATCGGCTTCAAACAGCGCTATCCTTTCCCGTGAAACCAGCGGGTATGGACTTATCAACAGGCATGGGGACTATATTCTTGAGCCGGTTTTGGACACCCTCCTGCACCTTGAAAAAGAATTCTTTTTTGGCTTTAACGAAAACCAGTACATGCTCATCAAGGCCACAGAGGATGATGCTCAAATCAAGTACAGTAGCTATCACAAAATCGCCTTGGAAAACGATGTCATCCTCGAATACATCCATGGACGCCTCCGAAGGATCATGAAAAACGACGGAATCCTACTTGACATCATGGGCATGGCAGACGTAAACCGCATAGATGCCCACCATTATAATGTTTATTTCAAAAATGGAAAAGTAGGTCTCCTGGACAGCAAAGGAGTTTGGCAAGTCGTCCCAGCGGACAGCATCACCTCGATCTTACCCGGCAATGAAGAACGTTACGGGGCTTTGCACGGCCGATTCTACGGCTATGTAAACCGCGCGGGAAAATGGGTGATCCCCAATACTTTTGAAGGAACCGGACGGTTTTCTGAAGGGTTGGCTGCCGTAAAGGCCAAAGGAGCTTGGGGCTACATTGACAGTCATGGCAGCATGGTCATCCCTCCTCATTTCGATGACGCAGGGGAATTCCATAACGGACTGGCGGTCGTCAAAAAAGAAGGAAAAGCTAACCTGATCGATCGCAGCGGAAAGGAAATCCTATCCTCTTACTACCAGCATATTGATCGATCTGACGACCACTATTACATCACCGAAAATGACGGAATGTTTGGGATCATCGATCCTAACGGAAAGGAAATCGCCTCCCCAACCTTCCAATCCGTAAGACGGGAAGGTTATGACCGAATCATCGTACAGAAAAACGGAAGATTTGGCATCATCAATGAATCCGGAGAAGCACTCCTTCCGGTGTATTATCAAGACATCATCATCGACAACAGCGCCCAAAAAATACTTGCAGAAGACATTTTTAAGCCAATGGTCCCCGAAGAGGACAAAAAAGGTAAAAAGAAACGGAAATAGTGGTCCACGCGATATTCCTGGCAAGCCGCTTCCTTGATAGCATGATCAATAAGCAGCATACTCCACGCCTTGGCAGGGCCCCTCTGCATAGCAAAGGGCAAGTCCATGGTAACCATTAGCCTGATTTTAAGCCACGGATAAAAGGGATGAACACAGATTAGCAATGCCTCAAGGCCACATCTGTGAATATCAGTGTTCATTCGTGACCAAAGCGCAGCCAAAGATGGCAAAGCATAGGCATAGCCATCGAAATAGACAAGCCCCATCTTTGCTGCTTCACCCGATTTACTGCGGGAGGTTTTGAGGTTAGAACAAAAATAACCGGTCACCAGCATTCTCTTGACTACTGGCGACCGGTTTTCTATTGATATTCCAGTCAATTTACTTTTTGTCTCCTTTGGACTTATCATTGCCTTTTCCTTCATCAGGCTTGGCAATGGAATCCCTCATGTCCGTATCCGATTTGATATTTTCCATCCTGTAATAATCCATTACGCCAAGATTTCCGGACCTGAAAGCCTCTGCCAGTGCCTTGGGCACTTCCGCCTCGGCTTCTACTACCTTGGCCCTCATTTCCACATTTCGGGCTTTCATCTCCTGCTCCAATGCCACGGCCATGGCCCTTCTTTCCTCTGCTTTAGCCTCTGCCACTTTAAGGTCAGCAGAAGCTTGATCGATCTGTAACTTGGCCCCGATATTGGTGCCCACATCGATATCAGCAATGTCAATGGACAAGATTTCAAATGCCGTGCCTGCATCTAGTCCGCGCTGGAGGACAAGCTTGGAAATCTTATCAGGATTTTCGAGCACACTCTTATGGGTTTCGGCTGAGCCGATAGAGGTCACGATTCCCTCCCCGACCCTGGCTAGAATGGTGTCCTCTCCAGAACCACCGACCAATTGGGCGATATTGGCCCGAACGGTCACCCTGGCCTTGGCGATGAGCTGAATCCCATCTGCCGCGACGGCCGCCACGTTGGGCGTATTGATCACCTTCGGATTTACCGATATTTGTACTGCCTCAAACACATCTCGCCCGGCCAAATCAATTGCCGTTGCCTGCTTGAAGCTAAGGTTAATATTGGCCTTATCGGCAGAAATCAGTGCCCTGATCACATTGGGTACATTCCCTCCTGCCAGGTAGTGGGTCTCCAGCTCATTGGTGGTCAGATCAAGCCCTGCCTTGGTAGCGGTAATGAGTGAGTTAACAATAATGCTAGGGGGCACCTTTCTGATCCTCATCCCGATCAGCTCGCCTATCCCCACTTTCACATTGGCAAAAATTGCTGTTATCCACAGGTTTACCGGCACAAAATAAAGGAAGATGAACAGTAAAATCAATCCTCCAAAAGCTGCAATTAAAATAATTGCCGAGTTTGCTAATTCCATAGTATATTATTTAATGATAATTCTATTGTATTCTAGTTGTTGGATTTCGACATTCTGCCCTGCAGGGATAAAGCCTGTATTGGACTTCACCTCATAGATCATGTCACCAAACTCCGCTTTTCCGTAAGGTTTGATATCGGAAACCGTCTTGCCCCGAAGGCCCACCTGCAAGCCTTGTAAACGATCATCGTAAGTGCGACTAGAGATGGTGTCTTTCAGTGAAAACCGCTTCCATACACCGGATTTAAAACCATAAAAAATCACGCCTATATTTGCTATAGCGGTAAGTCCAAGCACCCACAAAGCGGTGGACGAATCATAATTGATAAAGGTAAAATATACGCCAAGCCCACTAAAAACCAGCCCCAAAATTCCCACCAGCGTGGTTCCTGGGACAAAAATCACTTCCAGAAGGATGAGGATCAAGCCTAGCACCAATAATCCAAGAATAAGCGCCCAAGTCATGGTTTTTTGTTAATTGTTCTGCTCAAATTAGATAGATTTTTTTGATTTAGGAAATCCCCCCATTTAATTTTACATTTAAAAATCAAGAAGGCCGGAATTTAGCATTGGCAAATCTTGCCATGCCCAATCCCGGCCTTTTCCGTATTCTCTGCAGCGTTACAAGTGAAAGGGTTCCCCCCAACTATTTGAACCCCGAATAGCTTTATGGAGTCAGCAACGCTACACAAATCTTAAGACTCCCTACCATAATTCAATCAATACGCTTTGGCAAACAACACCCTTCCGCTGGATGGATTGCCGGTAAGCACACATTTCCCTTCTTCCTTCACTTGGTCCAACGGAATGCATCGAATGGTCGCTTTGGTCAACTCCTTGATTTTTTCTTCTGTCTCAGGAGTACCGTCCCAATGGGCAGCAATAAAGCCTCCTTTTGATTCCAACACTTCTTGGAATTCATTCCAAGAATCTACGGCCGTGGTATTTTCCTGTCGGAATTGAAGTGCTTTTTGGTAAATGGTGGATTGGATCTCTTCCAGCTTATCGGTGATGTACTCGCCAATTTCCACCTCCCCAAGGTTGACCATTTCTTTGGTCAGGGTATCTCTTCTGGCGATTTCGATGGTATTATTGGCCAGGTCACGCGGCCCCATGGCAATGCGCAAAGGCACCCCTTTCAATTCATATTCGGCAAACTTCCACCCTGGCTTATGGGTATCACGATGATCAAAATGCACGGAAATCCCCAATGGCTTCAGTTTATCCATGATGTCATGGGCCTTTTCCTCTACCGCCTGTAGCTCTTCCTCACTTCTAAAGATCGGCACGATCACCACTTGTATCGGAGCCAGCTTAGGTGGCAGCACTAGTCCATTGTCATCGGAGTGGGCCATGATGAGTGCTCCCATCAATCGGGTACTCACCCCCCATGAAGTCCCCCAAACATGCTCCAGGCCACCTTCTTTGGTAGCAAATTTCACATCAAAGGCATTGGCAAAGTTCTGACCCAAGAAATGCGAAGTACCTGCTTGTAAGGCCTTTCCGTCCTGCATTAACGCCTCAATACAATACGTTTCTTCTGCGCCGGCAAACCGCTCACTGGCCGTTTTAATGCCTTTTACCACTGGCACCCCCATATGCTCTTCCGCAAACTGGGCGTAAACGTTCATCATCAGCTCGGTCTCTTCGACGGCTTCCTCACGGGTAGCGTGAGCGGTATGCCCCTCTTGCCATAAAAACTCCGCCGTTCGCAAAAACAACCGGGTCCGCATTTCCCACCTGACCACATTGGCCCATTGGTTTACCTTGAGCGGCAAGTCACGGTAAGATTGGATCCAATTGCGATAAGTGCTCCAGATCACCGTCTCGGAGGTAGGGCGTACGATCAGTTCTTCCTCAAGCTTGGCCTCGGGATCTACGATGACACCTTTGCCTTCTTCATCATTCTTCAATCGGTAATGGGTCACCACGGCGCATTCCTTTGCAAACCCCTCCACATGGCTGGCTTCTTTGGACAAATAAGATTTTGGAATGAACAAAGGAAAATAGGCATTGCTATGCCCTGTGTCCTTGAACATTTTATCCAGCTGCTGCTGCATTTTTTCCCAAATGGAATAACCGTACGGCTTGATCACCATGCATCCTCTTACGGCAGAATTCTCTGCCAGGTCAGCCCTTTTTACCAATTCATTGTACCACTGTGAGTAGTCCTCACTTCTTTTAGGCAGTCCTTTGCTCATGAGTAAAATTTGTTGTTTTCGAAAAACTCTTTAACTTTCGTCCCTATTTTAGGGAGCAAATATAAATTAAAAAAATATAACCCTCCTCCCATGAGCACGTATATAGTGTTACGAGTTGTAAACTAAATGATTATGAAGAAAAATACCTCATACCGTTATCTTGCTATCCTGGCAGCTGTAGGACTGGTTTCCTGTAGCAGCAGCTATAGTGCCATGCAGGGAGAAACAGATGACCTTTACTTTATGGCATCTGATGATGCAGTGGTGACGTCCAATGCCGTAACCAACAATACACCCGAAAGTTTTGACAATTACGGCCAAGTCAGTGCTGCCAATCAATATCAGCAAGAGAATTTTTCTGCAAAAAATGTCAATCCAGAATACGTAGCCAAATATCAGGTACAAAACGACACGGTTCCTGATGATGAAATCGTATATTTTGACGACAATGCATCCACCCAAAGCACCACCACTACGGATGCTGAGGGCAATGTAAATGTCTATAACAATTTCTACGGATATAATGATCCTAACGGATCAAGTAGCCGAAATTCATGGATGCCTTATATGTCCATGAACATGATGTATGGCCCTTGGGGCATGTACCCGGGATTTGGAATGGGATTCTATGATCCTTTTTGGGGTCCTGGCTTCGGCTTCAGACCAGGCTTTAACATGTCCATCGGTTTTGGAATCGGCTTTGGCATGGGCATGGGCGGCTGGGGATACAGACCGTATGGCCCATACAGTCCGTTCTACGACCCTTTCTGGGGACCTAGCTATGCTTATGGCGGATACTATGGAGGTTATTATGGTGGTGGATATTATGGACGTCCTATCATCATAAACAACATCTATAACGGAGAAAGCCGAAGGATCGTAAGGGCTGCCAGACCGTCAAGAGGTTCGTCCACTCTTAGCAGGGTCGTCCGTAGATCCGCCACTGAGCCGAGCACATCACGGGCTTTGGCACGTAGAAGTGCTGTAAGCAGAGTGGATGGAAATCGTTCAAGAAGCGACTTTAGCAGATCCGAAAATGATTATATGAACGGTAGAAGCCGCGTAGCTTCCGCTTCCTCAAGCAGAAGAGCAAGTAACTCTGCCGTCATGACCCGACCTAGCAGTTCTGAAAGGTCAAGAAGTGCCTACACCCCACGGTCATCCAGCACCAGAAGGGAAGTTACAACTCGTCCATCAAGCACTAGCAGGTCAAGATCAAGTTATAGTACTCCTTCAAGAAGCACGTCTCCATCTTACAATACCAGGAGCAGAAGTTCTTCAAGCAGTAGAACATACTCTACGCCAAGTAGATCAAGATCAAACAGTAGTTATACACCTTCCAGAAGTAGCAGCAGTAGCAGAAGCTATAGCAGTGGCGGCTCGTCATCCAGGAGCTCAGGAGGCGCCAGCCGAAGTTCTGGAGGATCAAGAAGAGGGGGAAATTAATCCCCCTTTTTTTACCACTTTTTCCGCTATCACCGTTAAATAATCAGAACCTTATTAGCAAAACATTGCACAGCTAACAGCATAGCTGAATGGAATCATATTATTTGAGCGAATATGAAAATTATTAAAACAACTATTTTGGGGATAGGATTTCTTTTAGGAGCCTCCTCCATAACACCCACATTAGCACAAACCCTCGAAGATGCCCTTCGGTACAGTCAGTACAACGCCACTGGTTCTGCCAGAATCATGGGGATCGGGGGCAGCCAGTTTGCCATTGGCGGTGATGTCTCCAATATCTCCGGCAACCCTGCTGGACTTGGATTCTTCAGAAAATCAGAATTCAGCTTCACCCCTTCCTATGGGAATTGGAAGTCTACTTCCTCCTTTATGGATCAGCCCCAAGAAGACCATAAAGGAAATTTTGCCCTTCCCAATGTCGGTATCGTGATGGCGAAAGTAAAGGATCCGTTAAACCAAGATGCTTGGCGAGGACATTCCTTCGGCATCAGCTTTAACCGAACCCGCAATTTCAATAACACATTTGGCTACTATTCCAACATTGGCAGCCCTACATCTTTACTTGATTATTATGCTGATGACTATAATATGTACGGAGAACCCGCAGTAGGCGACCCTGCCGGTCTTCCCTTAGATGTCGGTCTTGTCATAAAAGAAGGAAATACTTTTTACCCTTCAGATTACACCTACAATCCCAATGAAGACGGATCCCCAAACTTTGATAGTCCCATCGCTCCCTTTCAGGACGAGCTGATTGAGAACGAAGGAAACCTCAGCCAAATCACCTTCGCCTATGGAGGAAACTATAAGAACAAATTGTTTATCGGGGGATCAGTGGGTATAACCTCCATCAACTTCAGTTCGAGGAAGATATATAATGAAGAATTTATCGACGAAAGCGGCAATACTTCCACCTATTTTTCACTGGCAGAAAACCTTTACCACAGTGGTGCCGGGGTCAACCTAAACCTAGGGGTGATATACAAGCCCATTGATCAAATCAATATCGGTGCATCCTTTAGTTCCCCAACGTGGGCCCGGTATGATGAGGAATATGATTCGGATATTTATGCAGAATTCTATGACCTGAACGGTAACCTCCAATCAGATGATAACGCATTCAGTGATATTTACGTCTCATCCATAAACCTGACCACTCCCATGAAGTTAAGCGGTGGTTTGGCCTTCTTCATCAATAAAAACGGTTTCATTACCGCCGATGTAGATTACCTCAATTATGCTTCCATGAACCTTTCTTCATCCGATTACCGGTTAAATGCTGCCAACGAAAACATTGATGCCACTATGGGCAATGTCATCAACTACCGTGTAGGTGGTGAATGGAGAATCAATATGTTCAGGCTAAGAGCAGGTACAGCTTTATACGGCGACCCATATAAAGATTCGGAATTTGACCGTTCCAGAACACAATTTACCGGAGGAGTAGGCGTAAAACTACCTAATATGTATGTGGATTTGGGAATAGTCCACAACCAATTTGATACGTATTACTCTTCTTATCCCGGTGCTGAATTGACTACTACCGACAATTCGAACACCCAAGGACTTCTAACACTCGGGTTTAATTTCTAAAAAAACTCATCAGTTCTGATATCAAATGCTCAGTGGAAATATCGTCTCCGCTGAGCATTATTTTTGACTGCTCATAATACACTTCCCGGTCTGCCAATAAATCCTGTAGTTTTAGCCGAATTTCTCCTGTATCCAGCCCTTGGAACATTGGCCGCTTATCAGCTTCATTCTTCGTTAACCGCAGAAGCAATTGTTCGATGCTTACATTGAGAAAGACCGATATCCCATGCCGGTTGATCAGGGTCATATTATCATTGAAACATGGGGCACCGCCACCAGTAGAAAGCACGAAAGCCGAATCAATCTGTAGAAGTTTTTCGATCACGCGGGTTTCTGTCCGTCGGAAATATCCCTCGCCGTTTTCCATAAAAATCGCAGGAATACTCCTGCCTTCTTCTTTTACAATTTCCTCATCCAAATCATAAAAGTCAAAGCCCAGCTGTCCTGCCAAAGTTTTGCCTAAAGTGGATTTCCCACTTCCCGGCATGCCTACCAATACGATCTTTGCAGAATTATTCATTAATGATTAAAATTTTCTTGCACTTCCGCTATGTTGGGAGCGTTGTTGACATGGTATTTTTTCAGCACAGTACCGTCCTTAAGCAATACCACACCTGGATTTGACCGGATAATGGTCTTCAGGACAGTAGCATCACCAAAGTAATAAGGCACTTCCCAGTCCTGCGCGGTCATCACCGTTTCGATTTCATCAGCAGCTGTGGCTGTAATAATGACCGTTTCCACTCCCTCGACATCCATCAACTCATCCAAATTCCCCAATTTGGCTTGATCCATTTTTTCATAGCTACTGATCAAGATCAACAGTTTATTGCCTTGCAGCATGGCCTCGGTAAAGTCTCCATCATCGTTCCAGATCCCAAAATCTGCAATCTTCGGCAAAGCCTCCGGATTCTTCAGTTGCATGTCCACAAACTCATAGCTTTCGTCTGACGGATACTCGTCCATCACCACCTCTTCTCCGTCCTTTTTCATGATATACCGGTATTCCAGTGCACCTGAAGGCTGCATGGCTTCTGTGATATTCACCCCTTCCTTATAGGCCCTGAAGTCGATGAACGGTAAATTACGAATGGCCAACAGGGAGAGCACCAAGCATCCTACAGCTGAACCGATCACCAAACCTGCAGAAAGCTTGGAGGTATTTTGGGGCAAATCCTTACGAAACACAAACAATACCCCAATCATGACCACCAATGCGATGTCCTTGTAAAAACTCTGCCAAGGGGTCAGCTTGATCGCATCTCCAAAACACCCACAATCCGTCACTTTATTGAAATAAGCTGAATAAAAGGTCAGAAAGGTGAAAAACAAGATCAAGATCGACAATAAGCTAATGGTCAGCTTAGGCTTATAATTCAAAAGCAGCATCACCCCTAACACCACTTCCAATACAATTAATAACACTGAAAGTTCGAGTGCAAAGGATTTAAACACCTCAAAAAAACCGGCAATATCATTGGAGAACACCTCGAAATACTCCTCCAACTTAATGGAGGTCCCCACTGGATCATTCACCTTTATCAATCCCGAAAAAATAAACAGTCCCCCTACCAGGAACCGAAACAGGTTTAATATTACCTTTTTAAACATCCGCTTGTTCTTTTAGTTTGATAAGACAAAATATCGAATAGTTGATCATGTCCTGGTAATTGGCGTCTACTCCTTCGGAAGCCAGTGTTTTACCGCTGTTGTCTTCAATTTGCTTTACACGGTAAAGCTTCATCAAAATAAGATCAGTCATGGAGGACACACGCATATCCCTCCATGCTTCTCCATAGTCATGGTTTTTATTTTCCAGCAAGCCCCGAGTCGCATCCACCCACTTATCATACATCGGTTCCAGTTCTTCATATCCTAATTCCAACCGCTCATCATTTTCAAGCCCCATCTGGATCAAGGCGATCAGGCAGTAATTGATAATGCCGATAAATTCATCCTGAACCGGATCCTGAACACGCTGGGTACCTTTCTCTTGAATAGAGCGTATTCGCTGGGCTTTGATAAAAATCTGGTCGGTGATGGAAGGAAGGCGTAGTACCCTCCAGGCAGTCCCATAATCGACTGTTTTCTTCTTAAAAAGTTCTTTACAAAGGGCAATAACTTGATTATATTCGCTAACAGTTTGCGTTTTCAAAGCAATGATTGATTTTAATGAAAGATACTCCGAACTCATCTTCAGAAACCGAAGATAAATCATTTCCCTCAAAAATAACACTCCAAATCAAAGGAAAGCTGATCCTGCTTGACGATCCCTGTGTCATGGGCATTCTGAACGTCACCCCGGACTCCTTTTACAGTGAAAGCCGCATCAGCACCCTTGGAAACCAGTTGTTACAAAAAGCCGAACAGCTACTTGGTGAAGGGGCCGCCATACTTGACTTGGGTGGATACAGCAGTAGACCCGGTGCTGCGGAAGTGACGACAGAAGACGAGATAAGCCGGATTGTCCCCGCCGTAAAAGCCTTAAAGGACCGGTTTCCCGAAGCCATCATTTCTGTCGATACTTTTAGGCACGAAGTCGCCGAAGCTGCATTCGCAGAAGGAGCCGACATCATCAATGACATTTCGGGCGGGGAACTCGACAAAAAAATGATCCCGACAGTCGGAAAACTAAAAATTCCCTATATCTGCATGCACATGCGTGGAAATCCTGCAACCATGCAGGGCAAAACAGAGTATAATAACTTAGAAAAAGATATTTTATTATTTTTTAACGAAAAATTGAACCAATGTCATAAAGCTGGCATTAAAGATGTAATAATTGATCCAGGCTTCGGTTTTGCTAAAAGTTTAGCTCAAAATTATAGGATTCTTAAAAATTTATCTTATTTTAAGACTATAAAAAGCCCTATATTAGCTGGGGTATCCAGAAAATCTATGATTTACAAAACTTTGGGCATCAGCCCAGAGGAAGCCTTAAATGGAACAACGGCCCTGAACATGGCCGCGCTCCTTAATGGAGCAAAAATATTAAGAGTACATGATGTAAAGGAAGCGACAGAAACCGTAAAATTATATAAACAACTATACCCTTGAATCTACTTTTCAAAATAGGATTTTTAGACATTTCCATCGTCAATATTATAGACATCACCTTGGTGAGCATTCTGATTTATCAGGTCTATAAATTGATGCGGGGAAGTGTGGCCATAAAAATCTTTTTGGGGTTCTTGTCGATATATTTGGTATACCTGGTGGTCAATGCCGCCAGAATGGAGCTACTTTCCAGTATACTGGGGCAGTTTATGGGAGTAGGTGTGATCGCCGCCATTATTCTCTTTGCCCCGGAAATACGAAAATTCCTTCTGATCATCGGCCGGAGTTCTATCCTTTCCAATGAAAACGTGCTTCAAGAACTTCTTTTTTGGCGAAAAAAGGAAACCAATGCCTTTAACATCACACCCATCATCGATGCTTGCAAATCCCTTTCAGGCACGAGTACCGGTGCGCTCATGGTCGTTTCGCGCAATACAGAACTGAAATTCTATGCCGAAAGTGGTGACTTGATCGATGCCATTGTCTCAAAAAGACTTTTGATCAGTATTTTCAACAAGTACAGCCCTTTACATGACGGCGCGGTCATTCTGTATAACGGAAAAGTAAAAGCCGCCAGGTGTATATTGCCCGTGACCGAAAAGGAGGTACCGGCCAAGTTTGGCCTTCGTCACCGTGCTGCAATCGGAATGTCCGAGGCTACTGACACCTTGGTCCTCATCGTTTCGGAAGAAACAGGCCAAGTGTCCATGGCCAAAAACGGCAACATCCTTCACAACCTCTCCTTTCAGGAAGTCCGTGAAATGCTCAACAATTACCTCACAGGAGTGGATATTGACGACAAATTCGAGATGATCAGCCCGTTTGAAAGCAAAAAACTCAAACAACGCACTGCTGAAGCATAGCACATCCCTGGGCTAGAAATTGACAGGAAGAAAAAGCCCTCTTTCAAAAGCCTTTTTGTTCAATCAAAAACTTAAAAAAGATCACGGATCAAGCCGAAAAGATGGGGGTAGCCTATTTCGATGGGTAAAAATGTTCTTCGCCACCTTTGGTTGCTATTTGGCCACGGATGAACGCTGATAAACACAGATAGAATGCTTAAGGCGTTGCAAATCCGTGTTCAAATCTCTTATCAATAGCTTACATGACTTAAAAGATTACGATGCCTCTGCCTTTGGCTATGAAGAGGACTTCTCGGCAACGCTTGGATTCATCCAGTTCATAGATGAAATAGCATCCTTTTAAATAAAGTTGCCCTCAGAAATATTGATTGATCCGTGGTATGGTGTATGATGTAAACTCGAAAGTTAGCCCCAGAGGGGCGGCACATTCATAGCCATGGGTGAAGCCATGGTGAATTAACCCATACAACGTTTTCGGTTTTAGCCGCATTTACCGCCCTATTCTCCACAACTTCCCGCTAAAACCCATTCGAGCGGATGGAGGAAAAGTATCGTTTTAGCGGTGTGAAATTTTCTTTCATAAGAGTCAAAAATCATCCCGCCAGAAACATTGCTTTATCCAAGATCACCCTGAGCAGTGCCGCATCGACTCCGTTCAGGGTGACCTCATGCGCCCTAAGTAAAAGGGCTATTACCAGAATTAGAAAAACAAATGTGCTTTGGATCAAATGACCCCTAGCTCCTTTCCTACTTCCGTAAAAGCTTCGATCGCCGCATCCAAATGCTTACGATCATGGGCAGCGGATATTTGCACTCGGATCCTGGCCTGGCCTTTCGGCACTACCGGATAATAAAAACCGATCACATATACCCCACGCTCGAGCAACTTCTCGGCCATTTGCTGGGAAAGCACTGCATCATACAACATGATAGGGACAATTGGGTGTACACCCGGCTTGATATCAAATCCAGCAGCAGTCATTTTCTCCCTAAAATAGGTGGTATTGTCTTCCAGCTTATCCCTTAGCTCAGTGGTTTCGGACAAAAGATCAAACACTGCAATAGAAGCACCCGTAATCGCTGGAGCAAGTGTATTGGAAAAAAGATAGGGACGGGATCGCTGACGAAGGATGTCTATGATCTCTTTTCTGCCAGAAGTAAATCCACCAGAAGCACCTCCAAGTGCCTTTCCAAGTGTACCGGTAATAATATCCATTTTTCCCATGACCCCTTTCAGCTCATGTACACCACGACCAGTCTTCCCGATAAACCCGGTGGAATGGCACTCATCTGACATCACTAGCGCATCGTATTGCTCTGCCAAGGCCACTATCTTGTCCATTTGGGCAATGGTACCATCCATGGAAAACGCACCGTCTGTAACGATGATTTTTTGCTTGGCCCCTTTGGCATTGGCTTCTTTTAGCTGGGTCTCCAGGTCTTCCATGTCATTGTGCTTATACCGAAACCTCATGGCCTTGCACAACCGCACACCATCGATAATAGAGGCATGGTTTAGCGCATCGGATATGATCGCATCTTCTGGCCCCAAAATAGGCTCAAAAACACCCCCATTGGCATCAAAAGCTGCCGCATATAGAATGGTATCCTCAGTCCCCAAAAATTCGCTGATCTTTCTTTCCAGCTCCTTATGGATATCCTGGGTGCCACAGATAAACCTTACCGAAGACATCCCGTAACCGTGGGTATCGATGGCATTTTTGGCCGCTTCAATTACCTTGGGATGACTGGAAAGCCCCAAGTAATTATTTGCACAAAAATTCAAGACTTGTTTGCCCTCCGAGGTGCTGATTTCCGCTCCTTGTGGAGAGGTTATGATTCTTTCTGACTTATATAGCCCAGCATCGCTTATTTCTTTCAGTTCCTTTTCTAATTTTGGTTTTAAACTTTCGTACATGATATATTTGGATTTAATTTTGTATTATTGCAATAGAAAAACTTTCATATAAAAGTAGTTTAAAATATTTACAATCGGTAAAATTGAATTTATTAATTTTGCCTAAACTCGGATGATGAATGAGACCAGCCCCTGATCGCTAAAAACACGCAAGAAGAGGCTTCAAGTCACCGCCACAGGGCCATTCCATCGTTCGAACAATATAAACCCTAAACGTAAAGAAGCCCTTGTCCCTTTATGGCAAGGCTTATAGAGATTATGGAAACAATTCTTATCACTGGAGCCGCAGGGCAACTGGGTTCCGAATTGACCCTGGCACTGGCCAACATGTACGGAGGAGACCGCATCATTGCCACAGACATCAATGAGGCCTCTGCTTACAAGTTTGATTATTGCCGGTTTATGGCATTGGATGTCATGGACCGTAAACGCATGACGGAAATCGTAAAGGCTGAAAAGGTCACCCAGATCTATCACTTAGCAGCCATCCTTTCTGCCACCAGTGAAAAGAACCCCATTTTTGCATGGAACCTAAACATGGAAAGCCTGCTATCCATCTTGGAAATTGCCCGTGAGCAAAAGCTGAACAAAATTTATTGGCCTTCGTCCATTGCCGTATTCGGACCGAACACGCCCATGCAGCACACTCCGCAAGACTGCATCATGGATCCCAACACCGTTTATGGTATTTCAAAACAAGCCGGGGAAAGATGGTGTGCCTATTATTTTGAAAAATTTGGCGTGGACGTCAGAAGCTTGCGGTATCCTGGACTGATCGGATACAAATCCATGCCTGGCGGCGGCACTACCGACTATGCCGTGGATATTTTTCACAAAGCCATCGAGGGCGAGGATTTTGAATGCTTCCTCGAGGAAGACACCTATCTCCCCATGATGTATATGGACGATGCTATCAAGGCTACTTTAGACCTGATGCATGCTCCCGCAGCGCAAATAAAAGTACGCTCCAGCTATAATCTTGGAGGCATCAGTTTCTCTCCCAAGGAAATTTATGAGTGCATCAAACAGCATTATCCTAATTTCAACATCACCTATAAACCTGATTTCAGGCAACAAATTGCGGATACCTGGCCAGACAGCATTGATGACAGTGCAGCCCAAAACGACTGGGGATGGCAACATTCTTATGGATTGGAGGAAATGACTAAGGATATTTTAGCTAACTTACCGGCCTATTTGGTAAACCTAAAATAGTGCAAGAATGAAAAAGCTACTGCCATACGTCTTTATATTGGGATTTGTAATGGCCTGTGACAAGCCGGCAGAAGAAACCGCAAACGAAGCCCTCACGACTGAAAACACACCCGATCCAGCCGACAAGATCCTTCAAAAAGAAGGCTCCACTTGGTTCACCTATGAAGGCACGGTGCCCTGTGCCGATTGCAGTGGCATCGAAATGACCCTTCGATTGGAAAATCGGGCCGAAAAAAACGAGAGGGAATATAAGCTAACCCAAGTCTATTTGGGCACTCCTGATGGTAACAGGGCCTTTGAGTCCTCGGGGATATACGAGGTAAGCTATGGCATGGATGGCAACCCAGGCGCCATGATCATTACGCTATTGGACGAGCACGATACCCCCATTAAGCACTTTCTTCAAGAAAAGGACAGTGACCGGTTCATTATGCTGGACAGCAATAAAAAAATGATAAGCTCCGACCTGAATTATTCCTTGACCATCAAATAGCGGTCATCATCCATTTGCTATCCGTCATGGTGAGAAAAGTGTTCACCATGACGGATACCTTTCTGCTGGTCTTATTTTTTATCCAATATGGCCTCTTTCTGAAAACCTAACAGCACCGTTCCGTCAGGATATACCATCACCGGTCGCTTGATCATACTGCTATTGGCCACCAATATAGGAACAGCGGTGCTTTCCGCATCCATCTTTGCCTTTTCATCATCTGTAAGTTTCCGGTAAGTAGTCCCCCGCTTGTTCACCAACTTGTCCAGCGGCACCTCTTCAAGAAACGCCTCCAAAAGTGATGGGGTCGGCGGCGTCTTTTTATAATCTACAAATTCATAGGCCACCTCATTTTCTTCTAAAAACTTAAACGTTTTCTTCATGGTATCACAATTCTTGATACCATATACAGTTAACTTCTTTTCCATTGAATATTTATCATTATTTTCTCCGCTAAACTAATTTATCTCACCTGATAACACCAATTTTCCTTTTTAAATATCCTCCCATATTTCTTTCGGCTATGACATTCGGCTATATTAACGGTTAAATTAAAAGACATCCATGAAGGAAGCGCGCAAAAACGATTTCTGTCTGAACTGCAACCATAGCCTCTGCGAGGAAGACAACTTCTGCCCAAACTGTGGCCAAGAAAACAAAGATCAAAAAGTACCGTTCTGGGTTTTCATCAGTGACTTTTTTGCCAATTACTTGAATTTTGAATCCCTCTTTTTCAGGACTGTCCCTGCCTTCCTATTAAAACCCGGAAAACTCACCATCGCCTTCAATGAAGGGAAACGCAGAAAATACCTCCACCCTATTCGACTATATTTGATTTTGTCGCTTTTCTACTTTTTTGCCATCGGCATCATCATTCCTCCAGACATATTTGATCGCATCATGGTCAACGAGTTTTCAGATGTTGTCACCAGCGAGCTTATCGATAGTAACCTGGAAACATCCCTTTCGGAGCAAGATCGTCAGGAACTGGACAGTCTTATCAAGCAACACCAAATCGACAGCATCAAAAACCGCTTTTACCAGCAAAACCAGTCCCAAAATGACACTACGACCAATTGGATGGAACTTAAGATGGCCGCTCAGGATCCACAAATCTCTGACAGCACCTTTTATGGGATCCTCAACGCTACCGATTATGTTCTTTTCGATGAAGTAGACACTGCAATTCAGCGTAATTTTATCGCCAACTCCAACCTTTTCATCATCAGTTCGGCACAGAACCTTCCGATCATGATGTTTGTGCTGCTCCCATTTTTTGCTTTGTTACTAAAGTTGCTTTATTTCCGCCGAGGCACCTATTACGTCGAACACCTGATCGAGGGGCTCCACATGCACAGTTTTGCCTACCTTATTTATGGATGCGGTATCTTCCTCTTCAATTTAAACATGGCCAATTCCAGCATGATTATCATCACTTGCTTTGTGCTGGTTTCCACATATGCTTATATCAGCATGATGCGCATTCATCGCCAACACTGGCTGCGCACCCTGTTAAAATTCTGGGTATTGGGATTCGTTTATTTCAGTACTTTGTTCATCGCCATAGGCATTGAGCTGTACGTATCATTACGGTTGATGTGAAAAAATGAGACTGTCTCATAAGTCCTCGTTATTGTCCACTGCAGGGGCGGACCGAAGGCTACCGGCCTCGTGATAACGGATTGTTCATTTATAAGACAGCCCCAATAAACCGTTAAAGGATTTCTCTCAAGGAAGCTTCATTGGCATCGATGATCTGATCAATATGCTCATCGGTCAATGCGGTGCTCAAAAAGAGGCTTTCAAACTGCGATGGTGGCAAGTATACCCCCCGCTTCAGCATCGCTTGAAAATACTTGCCGAACAGTACGGTATCGGATGTCTTTGCCGTTTCGAAATCAACTACCTTCTCTTTGGTAAAGAACAAGCTGTACATGCTTCCCAGATGGGTCATGGTATACTCCAAACCAAGCTTTTCGACGCTACTTTTGACACCCGCCACCAGCTTGCTTCCGGCCTGATCCAGCTGCTGATACACCTCTGGATGCTGATACAAGTGATCAAGCATAGCGAAACCTGCCGCCATGGCAATAGGATTACCCGACAAGGTGCCCGCTTGATAAACCGGCCCTACTGGAGACACAAAATCCATGATCTCCTTTTTGCCGCCATATGCGCCCACCGGCATGCCACCGCCAATGATCTTGCCCATGGTTGTCAAATCCGGCGTCACGCCAAATACTTCCTGGGCTCCCCCTTGGGCCAGCCTGAAACCGGTCATGACCTCATCGAAAATCAAAACGATGCCCTCTTCATCACAGAGCTTTCTAAGTCCCTGCAAAAATCCTTCATTCGGCAATACCAACCCCATATTTCCGGGAACGGGCTCCAAAATAATAGCAGCCACTTCATCCCTATTGGCCTCCAGCACTTCTTTGACCGCATTCAGATCATTATATGGCGCCAGTAACGTATCCTTGGCCGTCCCTTTGGTGACTCCTGGTGAATTCGGTGCTCCCATGGTCATGGCTCCTGACCCTGCGGCAATCAAAAATGAATCTCCATGCCCATGGTAGTTTCCTTCAAATTTCAAAAACTTATCACGGCCCGTATAGCCCCTGGCCAGCCTTACCGCTGACATGGTGGCCTCCGTACCGGAATTGACCATCCTTACCTTTTCCACAGAAGGCACCATCTTGCAGATCAATTCAGCAATATCTATTTCTTTTGCGGTAGGGGCTCCAAAAGAGGTCCCATTTTCGACGGCCTTTACGATCGCCTCGTTAATTTCCGGATGATTGTGCCCCAAGATCATCGGCCCCCAGCTGTTGATCAGTTCAATGTAGCGATTGTCATCCTCATCGAAAAGATAAGCTCCCTCAGCCTTTTTGATAAACAAAGGGTCGCCACCTACGGCTTTAAAAGCCCTCACTGGTGAATTCACACCTCCTGGGATAAAATTTTGTGCGTTGGAAAAAAGCGTCTTGCTGTTTTGGATGTTCATTAAAACGTATTATTTGATTTCTTCAATTTTACCTTCTTTAAGCTTCAGCACGGGTACGTACTGATTGGACTGGCTCCCTTTAAAATCAAGTCCAAAGCCAAGTCCTGAATGGATCTCCCCCTGCCGATTGAGATTATTTCTAAAATCAAATCCAGCAGCACTGTTGATGGTGGCCGTCACCCAGTTCATTAAATCAAAACCCAAATAAGCGTTTGAGCCGGGGTAAGTACTGTATGTTTCAAAAAAACGGTACCTGAAATCCTCCGTCTGATCATTGCTAAAATCCACCGTATTATTCCCGATATAGTTCAGGTCATTGCCTTCCAGCATATCAAAGTTGGCAAAATTAAAATACAGCCAACTGTCCATCACAAACACCGGGGTATTTACGCTCAAAGACTCCATCATGGAAAGTGTGGGGGAAGCAATATATGGATCGTCCGATAGGATGACAATTTGGTCAGCGCGCGCTTCCATGCCTGGCTTTAAGCCTACTTTCGACAGGAAGCCGCGAATACTACTGGAACCAACCTTCTCGTTGAACACAATCCGGTACCCTCTTCTGGAAGCTTCATCTGCCAATTGGCGCGCCATCAGCTCATCCCTGGTTGAACCAGAATAAGCAATAGCGATACGGTTTCCGGTCACATGCTTTCGGCCATAGGCCAAGAGCTTGTCAACGATCATCTCGGTCGATGGCCTAAAAAGGTAGGCAAAGTCAGTATCCCCGAACGTCTCCTTGATATTAGAAAGGGGATTGATAAAAGGGATACGGTGCTGATCCGCAAAATCGGACACTAATGCTGTCTCTTCAGGGTATATAGGCCCCACAATGATATCCGCTTTGTTAAAAAATGGATCGGACAGGATCTTCTGAACGACAGCATTTTTTCGCTCCGTGTCAAAAGTCTTCACATTAATGTCCAAACCTTTGCTTTTGGCATCTTTGATGGCCATATCCAAGCCTTGATAAAGCTCAAATACAAAATTGGCCCCATCGAGACTCCTTACCCCTGTACCTCCTTGGTAATTAAATGGCAGCACAATGGCCACATCCAATATCCCGTTTTCTTCCCGGTCCAGCGACATTCCTTCTCCAGCTTTTCCATCCAAGTTCATATTGCACAACTCCGCCAAAAGCTTTTTCTCATTGGAAGAAAGTACCGACTGCTGCAGCAATTTCTCTTTCAGGGCAAGGCTGTACCCTTTGTTATCCTTGAATGCCGAATAGTGTGCCACCAACAAACTTACCGTCACGTTGTTACTGCAGTATTTATAGCTCGCCCGGTACCCCTCTTCCTTGATCGCTTCACTATCAATCTTACTCATGGCACTGAGCCCATCGTAGGCTTGGTTCAACGCAAAATTGGTCGTCCCCAATAGGTAAAGGGCCTCATCTTCTTTCTCCCAATCATAATCTGCCAAGAGCTGCTCCAACGTAGCTTTTGCCAGTTGGTACTGCTGATTCTTATTGGCAGCGCGTGCAAAATGATAATGGGCGTACAAGGCTAATTTCCCGTATTGATTATAATCCAAATACGGTCTTAGTTGCTCCATGGCCTCATCTGGTCGTCCGCTATCTATCAACTGCACAGCAGTGCTGTAACCGGTCCCTGTTTGCTGCGCCATCACCGGACCGCACAACAACATGGCAAGCAATAAAAATATGTTTATCTTTCTCATGGGTAAATTTTACTTACAATCATTTTGAAGCCATTGACTGCACTGACCAAAACAACAGGCCGTTAATTTTGGGTGATGTGAAACCGAGCAGCTTCCCTGCAACCAATGTCCGTCAGAGGTCAAACTCAAATTTCATACCTTATCCAGACGGATTACGAATTTAATTGATTTTGGAACAAAACCACATAAAAAAAGCCTGATTTACACCAGGCTTTTCCTTTATTCCCATTCAATGGTTGCAGGCGGCTTAGAGCTGATGTCATACACCACTCTGTTTACCCCTTTTACCTTATTGATAATTTCATTGGATATTTTCCCCAGGAATTCGTAGGGTAAATGCACCCAATCAGCGGTCATGCCATCCACGGAAGTCACTGCTCTCAGGGCCACTACCTGTTCATAGGTTCGCTCATCCCCCATGACTCCGACAGACTGAACAGGAAGCAAAATTGCTCCTGCTTGCCATACTTCATCATAGAGATTATCGTCTTTGAGCCCTTGGATGAAGATATGGTCTACCTCCTGCAAAATGCTCACTTTCTCTGGCGTCACCTCGCCCAAAACCCGAATGGCGAGCCCTGGCCCTGGAAAAGGATGTCTACCGATGATAATTTCTGGAATCTGCAAAGCACGTCCTACTTCCCGGACACCATCCTTAAACAAGGTATTAAGCGGTTCTACCACCTTTAGCTTCATAAAATCCGGCAATCCCCCCACATTATGGTGAGATTTAATCGTGGCGGAAGGGCCATTGACCGATACCGATTCGATCACATCGGGATAGATGGTACCCTGCCCGAGCCATTTCACACCTTGGATTTTGTGTGCTTCGTCATCGAACACCTCGATAAACGTATTTCCGATTGCTTTTCTTTTATCTTCAGGATCACTCTTCCCAGCCAATGCATCATAAAAACGCTGCTTGGCATCCACCCCGATTACATTGAGGCCAAGGTGCTTGTAAGAGTCGAGCACTTCCTCATATTCATGTTTACGCAAAAGGCCATTGTCCACAAATACGCAGACGAGATTGTCCCCAATAGCCCTATGGATCAATGTGGCAGCTACAGAGGAATCTACTCCTCCAGAAAGTCCCATGACCACCTTGTCATCACCAAGTTTCTGCTTCAGCTCATCAATGGTCGCATCAATAAACACATCAGAGGTCCAATCCTGACTACATCCACAAATCTGCACGACAAAGTTTCTCAACACATTTTTACCTTCCTCGGAATGCGTCACTTCCGGGTGAAACTGAATACCGAAGGTATCCTCATCAGGCACTTTGAAAGCAGCCACTTTTACCGAGGCAGTACTGGAAATCACTTCCCAGCCTTGTGGAAGCTCCTTGATGGTATCGCCATGGGACATCCATACTTGGGAGCCATGGGAAACTTCATGGAACAAATCATTGTGCTTGTCGATAAAATTCAAATTTGCTCGACCATATTCCCTGATTTCGGAGGGGGTTACATTGCCGCCATACTTCTGGGCCAGCAATTGTGAACCGTAACAAACGCCCAAAAGGGGCAATTTACCTCTGAACTGCTCAAGGTCCACATCTGGTGAGCCTTCATCCCTCACTGAGCAGGGGCTGCCCGATAGGATGACACCTTTGATATCTGGTGTGATTTCTGGGATGTTGTTATAGGGATGGATTTCACAGTACACATCGAGTTCTCTTACTCTTCTGGCGATAAGCTGCGTGTACTGCGAACCAAAGTCTAGGATAAGTATCTGTTCTGCCATGCGCAAAGGTAATCACACTTCCACTAATGAAAAAGCCGAAGAAGAAAATTTCGAAATTTTATTTGGAAAAAAAATGTCACCCCTTGATTGCTCAAAGGGTGACATTCCGATTTTTCATAGTAAGCTAATCGCTTTGAAATAAAAAACTTTATGTGGCCATTATGAACGGCAGGCACTTCCGCAGGAACTGACTTGCCGCATCTCTCTATATCCTTACACCAGTATTCCCACCGCCTTCAAGCGTAATGCTTACAGGTTTGTTGGTTTTCCAGGAACCTCCGGTAAAGTCAGGCACATCGATAGAAGTAGCCTTATTGGCCACTGACCACTCTGACAATGGAGAAAATGCACTCCAAAGTGCCGCATCATAGACATCCTGATCCAATGGCAGGCCGTTTCTCAAGCAATCCACTAACCTCCAGGTCATCATGAAGTCCATACCGCCATGACCGCCGATCTTTTTGGCCATCTCTCCGACTTTTTTGGTGATCTCTGGCGTGTATTTTTCTTCAAGTTCCTGCATCTGCTCATCTGAGAACCATCGGTGGCCGGTTGCCACACCTTGTTTTGGCCATTTTCTGGCAATGCCTTTGGTTCCGCTCACCAAGTGAATCCTGGAATACGGCCTTGGAGAAGTCACATCGTGCTGGATCATGATCGACCTCCCTTTTTTGGTTTTCACCATGGTCGTATTCATATTTCCTCGGAACTGCATATTGGCATAGGAAGCAAAAAAGTCATCTTCCTCAGCCAATTCCTGCGCATGCTGCTGCATCATGAAGTCATTGCTGGAAAGTGATGTCAGGTAATCCATCTGGTCACCTCTGTTGATATCCATGACCTGACAGATAGGCCCCAGTCCATGCGTGGCATAGAGGTTTCCGTTTCGGTGGGCATTTTCCTTTAACCTCCACATGTCTTCATAGCCTCCCTCCTTCTTAAAGTTCAGCCCGAGCAGGTCGTGTATATAGGCCCCTTCGCCATGGATCACATCCCCAAAGAAACCATCCCTGGCCATATTGAGCGTCATCATCTCGAAGAAATCATAACAGCAGTTTTCCATCATCATGCAGTGCTTTCGGGTACGCTCTGAAGTCTCCACCAACTCCCAGCATTCCTCAAGGGTCTTGGCAGCAGGCACTTCGATCGCCACGTGCTTATCAGCTTCCATCGCATAGACGGCCATCGGCACGTGCCATTCCCAAGGAGTAAGGATAAATATGATATCCAGGTCATCCCTGTCTACCATCTTTTTCCAAGCATAGGCTGATCCAGAATAGGTATCGGGATCGTGCGGCGAGTCTTTCAACATCTCCTTTACCTTATCCACCTTTTCCGGCACCAAGTCACAGATGGCCTTGATCTCCACTCCTGTTATTTTACTCATGCGCTCCACATGTCCAGGCCCACGCATGCCCAAACCAATAAAACCTGCTCGTACGGTATCCAGTTTAGGTGCACCGTATCCCGACATATTGAAACGCTGGTTGTTTTTTCGCTTACTCTGTCTAAGCACTTCGTCAAGCTGTGGCTGGGTAAATCCGCTCATACCAGCTCCTACCAACCCCATACCCGCAAGCCCGGAAAGCTTAAGAAAATCTCTTCTATTATTGCTCATAATGATGACTTTTTGGTTAGTGTAATTATAAATTTTCCAAAACAGCTTCGTTCAGGTCGTCAATCAAAACCATAAACCCTGGCCGCATTGGTATAGAATAGTTTTTGCAAAACTTCTTCAGGTAATCCAAGTCCGCGAAATTCCCCGGCAAACTCGGGCGCCTCCAGTACGTTTTCCGTTGCAAAGAAGTCCCAATGAAAATTCCACAGCTGCTCGAAACGATCCGCCACTCCTTGATCGCCAAACGAACCGTCGTCAATCACGTCGGTTCCATACATGATCCTGTCTTGGTATTTAATCATAAATGCTCGTACCTCCTCCCAGCGACCTTGGGCCTGTAACTGCAGGTGACAGACCCGTTCTGCCACATCGGTCATTAGATTGGGGTACTTATCCAACCTCTTGGACACCTCATCGATACTCCACTCCATGCTCAACAGATGCAGGCCGACAAACTGTAGTGCCGGATGGCGCTCCAGCACCCGGTCACGAGCATCCATTTGTGCTTGGTATGATGGGTACTCCGGATGCAAGTGCATATGGTATTCCGGATGACTGCTAAAGTAACTTCGGTCTGAATCTACCGTCATCTCCTCCAGAGGAAGCCAACAGTTTTTGGGCTCTCCCTGGTGGCCGATCAGTAGAATCCCCTCCTGCTCCAAGAAATCCAGCACAGGACGTAACCGATCATCATCGATCATGATAAATCGCCCCGCATTGTCCTGAAGCTCCATCCCAATATTCTTCCAAATCTTCACGCCAGCAGCTCCTTTGTCCAAACCACGCTTTATTTGCGCTATGACCGCTGCGGCCCAACCTTCCTCGTTTATGCCTTCTGTAGAAAAAGAGGTCACAAACTTAATTCGGTTTGGATATTGACTATCCAGTTGTTTGAGCACCTCTTGCTGTCCCTCGATGGAATCAAAAAAAGGGATTTCGGTATTGATCGAAAGAAAGGAGGCGCCATACTCCAGCGCTTTCTCCATTTTCTCGATAGAGGTGGTATTTAAGTGTACGTGTGCGTCTATAAATGGACGAATCATTTATTTATCGTTTTTCATGATATCCAACTTGTAACTCACCAAGTCAGTTACTTCCTTGGTGGCCTTTGGAAAGACTTTTCGCAAGTCGATCTCTTCGTTCTGAAGCAATAGCTGCTGCAAGGTTTTCATAAAAATATTCTTGATTTCTGTAGCAAGGTTTACCTTGCAAATCCCCCCGCTAATCGCCTTTCGCAATTGCTCCTCAGGAACGCCTGAACTGCCGTGGAGCACCAAGGTAGCCTCTGTTGCCGCCGCAATTTCACTCAACAAGTCAAACTGCAATTTAGGCTCTTGCTTGTAAAAGCCATGCGCCGTGCCAATGGAAATTGCCAGTGCGTCCACGCCTGTCTGTTCCACAAAAGTCTTGGCCTCCTCAGCGGTTGTAAACCCTTGATGCTCGTGAGACTGCCCCAGTTTAGCCACATAGCCCAGTTCCGCCTCTACATTGGCCCCGTACTTATGAGCCCTCCTGACGACTTCCTGGGTGATCTTTACGTTCTCTTCAAAGGGCAGCTCACTGCCATCGATCATCACGGAATCAAATCCGGCATCCAAGCAAGCTTGTGCCAGTTCCACACTGCCCCCATGATCCAAATGGATCCAACCTTCCACACCATACTCCTTAAGTGCCGCCCGTCCCATGGCTACTGCCGTGTTTAGCCCCATGTAGTCAATCGAACTTTTGGTAAGCTGCAAAATCACGGGCTCGTCCATCGCAGATGCTGCCTTTAAGACGCCTTGCAAGGTTTCCAAGTTATAGAAGTTGGTGGCCAATAGCCCGCGCTTTTGTGCGGTAAATTCCTGTAATTTATGTTTTAACTTCATGACAATGATTAGATTTCTTGATTAAACTGGGATTTGGCCCGCGCTTTTACAGCAGCTAGGGACGTAAAAGCACCTGTACCTCCCGCAGCAGTAGTGTTCAATGCACCGGTGAGATTTGCAAAACGAAGACATGATTCCCAATCGGCCCCTTGGAGGAATCGATGGATAAATCCTGCATTGAAACTGTCCCCAGCGCCAATGGCATCTACGAATTGATCGTTTACAAATGCCGCTACTTCCGTGACCTTCCCTTTTTCAAACACCAAGCCGCCCTTCACTCCCCTTTTCAAGGCTACCGTATTGGCGTACGGCTTTATGGCTTCAAGGGCCTCACTAATGCTGGATTTCCCCGTAAGAGACAACAATTCCGATTCATTTGGAAGAAATATATCTACATGGGGCAGGCATCTTTCATAATCAAAATCCCACTGATCATCAGGATCCACCTGCAAGTCCAAGGAAGTGGTCATTCCCGCCGACTTCGCCTTCTCAAAAATTGCGGTAATATCTTTTTGGATACCTTTCTGAAGGAAATAATTGGAAAGGTGAAAGTGCTTGAAAGTACCGGCGACCTCCCATGGGATCTCCTGCATGGTCAAGGCTTCCATCGCACCGCAATAGGTAACATTGGCACGGTCCTGATCATAGTTCATCACGACCGTCAAGCCGGTCTTATACTGCGCTGAGGTAGCGATAAAACGGGTATCCACCTGCTGGGCAGCCAAGGTTTCCTGCACCATCTTGCCAAAGTCGTCCTTTCCGACCATTCCACAAAAAGCAGTATCCACGCCCAATGTGGCGATATTGGCAGCGAAAATGGCTGATGAGCTCCCTAAGACCACATCCATTTTTTGGGCGACTTTCTCACTGCCCATTTCCGGAAATCCCTGGATTTGATTCAGGATCAAATCAATGTTCAGTTCTCCGACTACCAGCAAATCCCTTTTACCCATAAGTCAATTCATTTATGTTTACTTGTGGGAGCAATCGCTCCACATCTGCTTTATATATCATTCCCAAATCGGGCCTAAGACAATTGGCGGCACCAAAGGCAGCTCCATACCGGGCAATTTCTTCAACACCATATCCCCGGCTAACTCCAAGCGCTACTCCGGCTGTCAGGCAATCGCCACAGCCCACCGTGCTGATCACTTTTTCCAAGGTGACATTGGCATGCAAACGGGTGCCTTGATAACTCAGGAACAACCCTTCCTTGCCTTTGGTCAAGGCGATCAGCTCGACTTTTTCGTGCAATTTATCGAAGGCCTCATGGACACTTGATGTCCCGCAATATTGCTTCGCCTCATGTTCGTTGAGATGAATTCCAAATATCTTTTCTTCCAGCGCATGGGTCAATTGCTCACCGCTACAGTCCAGGATCACCTTCTTCCCACTTCCATTGGCCGCGGCTATCAATTCCCGATAAGCTGTTTTGGGAGCTCCTTTGGGCCAAGATCCTGACATCACTGTCAAGGCTGACTGGCGAAGATTGTCCTTAAACACCCCAACAAAACGGTCAAAATCCTCCCCGTTCATCTCTGGCCCTGGCTCCATCAACTCAGTATTCCGTATCGCTGTTGCCTCAGCCAAAAAGGTATAACATTTTCTGTTCATTCCTTTTAAGTCCACCCCTACGGTAGCCATCCCTCGTTCCTTACAGGCTGCCTTGATCCATTCCCCCGGATGTCCCGCCCAAGCGGCCATGAGCACGGTAGGTGCTCCTGCTTCCTGGAGGGCCATGGCCACATGCACACCCTTGCCTCCAGGAAATTCCTCTTGCTTGGAAATGCGGTTTGCCTTGCCAAGCTGAAAATCCTCCAACCAAGCATAAGTATCTATTGACGGATTGGGGCAGACTGACAGCACCATGGTTACGCTTTGTTATAAATGGTCACACCTTGCACCACCCGACTGATGGCACCACTAACGGAAGGATTATCCGGGTGCAATCCCAACTGCAGGCACTTATAAAACCCTAACAGCTGCCCCACCATCGTGGCCGGAAGGACATTGAAAATGGCTTTTTCACTTGTACCTACAGCAGGCAAATCCAGTATGGAGTGATATCCATCCGTATTTTCGGCTGCAAAACTAATGGTTCTTATCTTCCTTTTGTCCTCTCCGATACTCTTGGCCAGATCAGTCTCATAACGAACCACGTGAGGATCCCTGGAAAACAGGTAAACCACGATGGATTCCTCATTTGCCACCGCCCTGGGGCCGTGTCTGAAACCAAGAAATGAATCATGCTTGCAGACCACCTTGCCATCTGTCAATTCCTGAAGTTTTAAATGGCATTCCCGTGCTACTCCCAGCATTGCTCCAGAACCTAAAAATATCACCCGATTAAAATCCGATTTGGCCACCGCCTCAAATTCATGCAAGCTGTTGCGCAAAATGTGATTGGCTGTCTCCGCCGCATCTTCAAACTGCTGTTTCAACTGATCCAGCTGATCAATTCCAGCCACCAACAAAATGGCCAATAACATCGATGTAAAGCTGCCGGTCATGGCCAAACTGTTATCATTGGATCCTTCAGGTAACACCAACGCAAGACAATTCCCCCCACAATCGTTCGCATAAGCCGCCAACTCTCCATCTGGATTACAAGTGATGATTAGATGGTATATTTCGTTGCAGTGTGCATCAGCAAGCCTTACCGCCTCCACACTTTCCGGACTATTTCCTGAACGGGCAAAAGAAACCAACAACGTGGGTACCTTCTCTAGAAAAAACAGCTCAGGATGTGTCACGACATCTGTAGTCGCTATGGCTTGTGTATGGACACCGGTCAACTGCTGAACAATTCCTTGGGCAGATTCACCAATAAACGCAGAAGAACCGGCTCCGGTAAGAACAATGCGTGCATTGCCTTTTTCGAGAATAGGCTTGATAAAAGAATGTATCGCGTTTTGTTCATTTTTCAATTGACGAAACACGCGTTGCCATAACTCCGGCTGGCCTGCTATTTCCTTGGCTGTGTGAAATGCTCCAAGTTCCTCAGCCTTTTCAGAGTCCAAAGTCAAATATGTCGTTTGTATCATATCTTAAAGTAAAATATAGCTCACGCTATCGATCCAAAACAGCTCCTGCCCCAATGAAAGACAAAATACTGCACTTTCGTTTTACATACACATCAAATTAAACGAAATAAAATGAAACAAAAAAATTTCAAATTATTTTTATTAACAAAAAAAACTAATCCACTTCACCACTATGCATTTAACGATCAATACCCAAATCACCACCATAAAACGGAACATATTTCATCAATAGCTGCCAAAAACCTTCAACAAACATTTGTTTAGAGGACACTTTTCATGACCTACCGCCATAAAACAGCCGATACCCCGCCATTAACTCACTAACAAAAATTTTCACATGCTTTCGCTCCCTTCATAGTCTATCCATAAAAAGGCCAGTGGAAACATCTCCACTGGCCTCTATCATCCTTCATCTTGATTTGTAGCTTTTAATTGGCACAGCCACCCGTAAGGGAGCCTAACCAATATACTTAAAGTTATAATTTGGATCCAAGTCCTCCAGAAAAGCGGTAATCAGGTCAATGACACTATTAATATCCTTTTTGCTGGCCGTCTCTACGGTAGTATGCATATACTTGAGTGGCAAAGAAATCAGTGCGGCAGGCACCCCTTCATTGGAATAGGCAAAGGCATCCGTGTCTGTCCCTGTACCTCTCGAAGCGGCTGCCCGCTGGAAAGGGATCTTCCTTTTGTCAGCTGCTGCAATGATCAAGTCCAGCAGCTTTTTATGAACAGAAGCACCATAGGTCAGCACTGGACCATCCCCAGCCACCTGCTCTCCACTGGTAATCTTATTGTACATCGGAGCGGTGGTGTCATGGCAAACATCCGTGATCACCGCCACATTCGGCTTGATCTTAGCGGCAATCATCTGTGCCCCGCGAAGGCCGATCTCTTCCTGCACCGCATTGACAACATACAATGCAAAAGGAAGCTTCTTCCCTGCATCGTGTAGTTTCTTCAGCACTTGCGCAATCATATAGCCTCCCACACGATTATCCAAAGCCCTTCCGGCAAAGAAATTACCATTAAGATCAATCAACTCGTCCTGGAAAGTCGCCACACAGCCGACATGAATGCCCATCTTCTCAACTTCCTCCTTGCTCCTTGCCCCAACATCGATGAAGATATTCTCCAATGAGGGCTTGTCTTCTTTATCTCCTTTCCGCACATGGATGGCCGGCCATCCAAAAACCCCAGGAATGACCTTATCATCCGTATGGATATTTACTCGCATGGATGGTGCGATCATGTGGTCTGAGCCTCCATTTCTGCGCACATAAATATATCCTTCTGGTGTGATATAATTCACAAACCAGCTGATCTCGTCGGCATGCGCCTCAATGACCACCTTGAAAGGGGCGTCTGGGTTGACCACCCCCACGGCAGTCCCATAGCTGTCGGTAAAATACTGGTCCACATACGGCTTGATATAATCCAGCCATAACTGTTGACCTGATGCCTCAAACCCCGTAGGCGAGGCGTTATTGAGGTATTTGTAAAGAAATTTTTCGTTTTCTTGCATGAATTAGCTATTTGGTTATTCGTTAGTACTCCTAATCCTACCTATCTGTTTTATGCTGGCTTTTAAAAGATACGGTTTACCGTATTTCTGCAACTTAAGCCCATGATTTTACCATAAGGTATTCTCCACCATAACTTAACTAGCATGGTTCTGGTTTCACGGTCACCCCTAATTACAAAGGTATATTTCCATGTTTCTTTTTAGGAAGGTTATCCACCTTATTTTTGAGCATTTTGAATCCTGAAATGAGTTTTTTTCTGGTTTGGGACGGTAGAATCACCTCATCGATGTATCCTCGGTGGGCAGCCTTATAAGGATTGGCAAATTTCCGGGTATACTGGTCGATTTTCTCCTGCAATTTAGCTTCTGAGTCTTCCGCTTGGGCAATTTCCTTTTTGAAAATTATTTCTGCAGCTCCCTTTGCTCCCATTACAGCGATCTCTGCAGTAGGCCATGCAAAATTCAAATCCGCTCCAATATGCTTGGAGTTCATCACATCATAAGCGCCCCCATAGGCCTTTCTGGTAATCACGGTGATCCTCGGGACGGTAGCTTCCGAAAAAGCATACAGCAATTTTGCCCCGTTGGTAATGATGCCATTCCACTCTTGGTCTGTACCCGGCAAAAAACCCGGCACATCCACCAGAACCAGCAAAGGGACATTAAAACAATCGCAAAACCGCACAAAGCGGGCCGCTTTGATCGACGCATCATTATCCAATACCCCTGCCAGGGATTGGGGCTGATTACCTACGACACCTATGCTCCTCCCAGCTATCCTGGCAAAGCCCACCACCATATTATCCGCAAAGTTTTGGTGCACCTCTAAAAACGAGGCTTCATCGACGATTCCCCTGACCACTTCCCGCATGTCATACGGATGATTTGGATTTTCGGGTACCATCGTATCCAGTACCGGCCTGGACTCATCTTCCAACATATCATACGGATAGGACGGTGCATCATCTTCACAATTTTGGGGAATGTAGCTAAGGATATCTTTTATGGTCTTGATGCACTCAACTTCATTTTGGCAGGCAAAATGCGTCACGCCGCTTTTGGTACTATGAGTGCTTGCCCCGCCCAATTCCTCTGAACTGACATGCTCCTGTGTAACGGTCTTCACGACATTTGGACCAGTCACAAACATATAGCTGGTCTCCTCTACCATAAGAATAAAATCGGTAATTGCCGGTGAATAAACCGCCCCTCCGGCACAGGGCCCCATGATCGCCGAAAGCTGTGGAATCACGCCTGATGCCCGGGTATTACGGTAAAATATATCGGCATATCCCCCCAGTGAATTCACGCCCTCTTGGATGCGGGCACCCCCGGAGTCATTCAACCCAATAACAGGGGCACCGTTTTTCATGGCCATGTCCATGATCTTGCAAATCTTTTCGGCATGGGTTTCTGAAAGGGAACCACCAAACACGGTAAAATCCTGGGAATACACATACACCAGTCGGCCATTGACCTCACCATAGCCGGTCACCACACCATCTCCCAAATAATATTCCTTATCCAGTCCAAAGTCCTTACAGCGGTGCATTTTAAACTTGTCGATCTCCTGAAAGGTCCCTTCATCGATCAGCAAATGAATACGCTCACGAGCCGTCAACTTCCCTTTCTCATGTTGGGTAGCTATCCGCTGCTGGCCCCCTCCCATCAGGGCTTCTTCGTTTTTCTTTTTTAACAATTCCAGTTTCTCCTTGTTTCCTGGCAGGGTATACACTCCTTTGGTAGCACTTTTCATAACATCAGCATCGTAGGTTCTTCATACAATATAACGAACTGTTTTTTATGGAAGAAACTTTTTCCCTCTCTGCTCAAAACTACTCAGGAATACACGTCCCTACTCAATTTATACCTTTCCTTTATTAAACTGGGAAATATCATAAAGCATTTTAAATAAACTTTTTATATTCGCACAACTAAAAAACCGGGGCTACATGAGACATGAGAAGGCAGCCATAATTGACATGGGAACCAATACATTTCATTTGATATTGGTAAATCTTAGCGAAGAGGGTTTTGACATTCTTTTCAAAGAAAAAGTCCCTGTGAAGATCGGGCAAAAAGGCATCAGCAAGAACGAAATCCATCCCGATGCAAAAAAACGGGCAATGCACACCCTTAAGCATTTCCGGAATTTGATCGACGGGGAAGCGATCGAGCATATTTATGCCTTTGCCACCAGTGCCGTGCGCAACGCCCACAACGGGATGGAATTGGTACAGGAGATCAGAAACGATTTCAACATCGACGTCAATGTGATCGATGGCGATCAGGAAGCCCAGCTCATCTATGAAGGCATTCGGTTTAGCAAATCATTGGGCAAGGAAAACAGCCTGATGATGGACATCGGTGGTGGCTCGGTAGAATTCATCATCGGTAATGAGGACAAAGCGCTATGGAAGCAAAGTTTTGAAATTGGCGGCCAGCGGCTCTTGGACCTATTCCATTATCATGACCCCATACTTCCAGAGGAAATCGACAAGCTCAAGGAGTTTCTTTCAGAACGCCTACAGCCCCTGATTGAAGCACTTAAAGCACATCAGCCCAAAAGACTGGTGGGTGCGTCAGGTACTTTTGACACCTTGACGGACATGTACTACGCTTCAGCCCACCTTACCAAAACCAAAAGCCAAACCGTCTTCCATCTCCCTCGAGGCGAATTCCAACGCCTATCCCAAAAGCTGGTCTCACTCCATAAAAAGGAACGATTGGAAATCCCCGGCATGATCCCTATGCGGGTGGACATGATCGTGGTGGCTTCTTGTCTCATCGACTTCATCCTCCAATACGTAGATGCCGACGAACTCATCTGTTCCAATTATGCCCTCAAGGAGGGGGTCATCTCTAAAATCCTGAAAAACGAATCCATTATCCCCTGTATGGGAATAGAAAAACCTTAACCCTTCTGCTCACCCACTGAGGTGAGCTTTAATTTTATACAGCATCATGAATTTTGATTTTAAAAGCCTATTTGCATTTACAAAAGAAATTTTCATAAAAATCGGGTGCCCTGAGGCCGATGCCCAATCGGCTACGGAAGTTCTGCTCTCGGCAGATCTCCGCGGCGTGGACTCCCATGGTGTGGCCAGGCTTTCCGGCTATGTCAGGCTTTGGGAAGCAGGCCGGATCAACCCTACCCCCAAGATCCGCATAGTCCACGAGACGCCCAGTACAGCGGTGGTGGATGGAGACGGTGGCTTGGGATTGGTCGTCGCCCCCGTGGCCATGAAAATCGCCATCGAAAAAGCTAAAAATGCCGGCACCGGCTGGGTATCTGTCAAAAACTCCAACCACTATGGCATAGCTGGACACCACGCGCTTCAAGCGGTCAAGGAAGATATGATTGGCATGTCCATGACCAACGCCAGCCCGTTGGTCAGCCCTACATTCTCAAAGGAAAGGCTGCTGGGCACCAATCCGATCTCCGTGGCCATTCCAGCGGGGAAAGAGCCTCCATTTGTTGCGGACATGGCCACCACAACGGCCGCCAATGGCAAGCTGGAAATCCTTCAGCGAAAACAGGAAAATGCCCCTTCTGGCTGGGTACAGGACAAAGAAGGGAATCCCACTACCAATGCTTTTGGTGTAAAAGAAGGTGGGGCCCTGCTTCCTCTGGGAGGTGACCGAGAGCATGGATCCCATAAGGGGTATGCCTTAGGGGCCATCGTGGACATCTTCTCTGCAGTGCTCTCCGGCGCCAACTACGGCCCTTGGGTACCGCCCTTCGTCGCTTTCCTAGAGCCAGACCCCAACCCGGTAGGAGAAGGCATAGGTCACTTCTTTGGCGCCATGCGGGTGGATGCTTTCCGACCGGCAGATGAGTTTAAAAACCACATGGACACTTGGATCAGCAGGTTCCGGGAAGCCAAAACCACTCCGGGACATGATAAAGTGCTCATCCCCGGCGACCCGGAAAGGGAGCTGGAAAAAGAACGAATGGAAAACGGTATTCCTTTGCTGGAACCTGTGCAGCAAGATTTGACGGCCCTGGGCGAAAAGTTTGGAGTGCCCCTTCGCTCCTGATCACGCTGCTTTGTAACTTAACGCTACAATTTCTCGTGTGCGGGAGCATCTAAACCCTATGCACACGAGAAATTTACGATATTTTAATTTTTCGATATTCCATTTTTTTCTATCTTAATGACATGTCAAAATTCCATCATTACCAGACGCTGATCACCTGGACCGGCAATACCGGCATGGGCACGAGGGGATACCTCGCGTACCAAAGAAACTTTGATGTCCATACAGAAGGCAGGCCAGTCATTTACGGGAGTGCAGATCCCCATTTTCGCGGAGACAAATCCCGCCATAATCCGGAAGAACTGTTTCTGGCCAGTATCGCTTCCTGTCACATGCTTTGGTACCTGCACTTGTGTGCCGAAGCAGGAATAAGTATCGTTTCGTATGAAGACCATGCAGAAGGCATTATGGTGGAAAACAAAAATGGCTCCGGTCAATTCAGCGAAGTGGTCCTGTATCCTGTCGTGACCGTGGAAGTGGAATCCATGAAAACCAAAGCCATGCAGCTTCACGAGGAAGCCAACAAGTATTGCTTTATTGCCAACAGCTGCAATTTCAAAATCCGTCACAAACCAGTGGTAAGGATAGCCTCGAAAAAACAAAGCTATAGCCATTAAAAAGCGAGGACCTAAAAATCATTCATTTGTTCTCGCCAGATAGGAATTCTAAAGTTATGCTTAACGGAAGGAAGCGGCCTAAATAAAGCCCTCTCCCTTGTTTTTGGCATCCGCCACAAACTCCTTAAACTTCTTCTCGGCATCCAACTTACAGATCAGCAGGACGTTTTCAGACTCATTGATCAGGTAATTATCCAGCCCGTGAACGACTACCAGTTTCTGCGGGGAAACTTTGATATAACTATTGGTAGTATCGTAAAGCATGGCGTTTGCATCCACGACATTATTGTCCTTGTCCCGGTTTTTTAATTTATGAATACTCATCCAAGAGCCAAGATCAGACCACCCAAAGTCTCCCAATATCAGGTAAACATCATCTGATTTCTCCATGATACCAAGGTCGATGGTCACATTTTTCACCAAGGAATAAGCCCTCTTTACAAACTCCTGCTCTTTTGAGGTGGCATAAAAATCGATTCCTTCTTCAAAAACCTCCGCTATCTCGGGCATGTGTTTTTCAAAAGCCCTGATGATGGACTGGTTTTTCCAAACAAAGACTCCGCTGTTCCAGACAAAATCGCCACTTTCCAAAAAAGTCTTCGCCAATGTAACATCAGGCTTTTCGGTAAAAGTCTTCACCTTTTTGACCTCCTCATGGCCATCCATGTACTGGATGTAGCCATAGGCAGTATCCGGCCGATTGGGCTTTATACCGATGGTAACCAAGTGATGGTCCTTTTCTGCTTCACTCAGGGCCAAGGCGATGGTATCCTGAAAGGCCACTTCATGTAGAATCAAATGGTCTGAAGGCGTCACGATAACCCGCGCCGCTTCATCCCTTTTTCGAATCACATAGCTGGCATATGCGATACACGTAGCTGTATTCCTGCGAAGGGGCTCGCTCAATATCTGGTCATCTCCCAACTCCGGGAGTTGCTCCTTGACAATGTCGACATAATTATGATTGGTCACCACGACAAACCTGTCAGGGCTGGACAGTTTTACAAATCGGTCATAGGTAGTCTGCAGCAGGGTTCTGCCAGTGCCCAATAGATCTAAAAACTGCTTTGGAAAATTGTTTCTGCTATGTGGCCAAAACTTGGTGCCGATACCACCGGCCAAAACAACAATATATGGTTTATTTTGCATGATTCTTCTTAAACAATCCCCTCTTTCATTAAGTCATGGATATGGATAAATCCAAACACCTCTCCCTCTTCTGCCACGACCAATTGCGTGATGTTATACTCCCTCATGCGATTCAACGCCCTCACCGCATATTCATTGCGCACGATGGTCTTTGGGTTTATGGTCATAATATCTTTAGCTGTTAATTTAGATAAATCCTGGTGATTTTCCAGCATCCTTCGGAGGTCCCCATCGGTCACAATGCCCATGAGCTTCCTACTGGAATCCACGACGGCAGTGGCGCCAAGTCGCTTTCCACTGATTTCCAAGATTACTTCTGTGAGCGCAGCACTTTCATGGACCACTGGAACCGCATCCTTCACCATCAGGTCATCCACGGTAAGGTACAGTTGTTTCCCGAGAGCTCCCCCTGGATGATAGCGTGCAAAATCATCGCTACTAAATCCGCGGGCTTCCAAAAGGCAAACGGCCAATGCATCTCCCATGGCCATGTGCGCGGTGGTACTCGTTGTTGGTGCTAAATTTAAAGGACAAGCCTCTGCGGCAATGGTGGCATTCAACACAAAATCGGCATGTTCGGCCAGATAGCTATCCGTATTACTTACCAAGGCCACCAACCGCGACCCCATTCTCTTGAGCATGGGCACGAGGACTTTCACTTCCGGTGTATTCCCACTCTTGGAGATACAAAGTACAAAATCTTCCTTTTGAATCATACCTAAATCACCATGAATAGCATCTGCGGCATGCATAAAAAGTGCTGGAGTACCCGTAGAATTTAAGGTGGCCACTATTTTGGTGGCGACAATGGCACTCTTGCCCACCCCGGTAATCACCACCCGTCCTTTGGAATGGAGGATTTCTTCCACACAGGCTTCAAAGTCACCGTCAATTTTTGGGATCAGATTTTGAAGGGCTTCAGCCTCTGTTTGGAGGACTTTAATGGCGCTGTTTCTAATATTTTTTATTATATTCAATTTTACCGAGGTTATTAATTAAATTTGTACAAAGGTAAAATTATTTGCTTTAAAAATTTAATGAAAAGCGATCGGCACATCATTAAAAATAGAAAATGGAGTGGATATAAAAATTAAAGAGAACCTCAAAAAGATTTTTGGCTTCAACCAATTTAGAGGAAACCAGGAAGCGATTGTTGACAACATATTGCAGGGCAACAATACTTTCGTGATTATGCCTACCGGAGCCGGAAAATCCTTATGCTATCAACTTCCAGCCGTGACCAAAGAAGGCACGGCTATTGTCATATCACCCTTGATCGCCTTGATGAAAAACCAAGTGGATCAACTGAATGCATTTGGCATCAATGCCCATTTTCTGAATTCGACGCTCAGTAAGACCGAAACCAATAAGGTCAAAAAGGAAGTCCTTTCTGGAGCCACCAAACTGCTGTATGTCGCACCAGAGTCGCTGACCAAAGAGGAGAACGTCGAATTTCTAAAATCCGCCCAACTCAGTTTCGTGGCCATTGATGAGGCACACTGTATTTCAGAGTGGGGACACGACTTTAGGCCTGAATACCGAAAGATCAAAAGCATCATCGCACAGATCGGCGACGCCCTGCCGATCATAGCCCTTACGGCCACCGCCACTCCAAAGGTGCAGCAGGACATCCAGCGAAACCTTAACATGGAGGAAGCGGACCTGTTTAAGTCCTCCTTTAACAGAACCAACCTTTTCTACGAGGTAAGGCCAAAAGCCAAATCAGACACCAAAAAGCACCTCATAAAATACGTCAAATCCCAAAAGGGCAAATCGGGAATTATCTATTGCCTGAGCAGGAAAAAGGTGGAAGAAATCGCAGAACTCCTGAAAGTCAACGGCATCAACGCAGCACCTTACCACGCCGGCCTCGAATCCGCCATGCGGATAAAAAACCAGGATGACTTCCTTAATGAAGAAGTGGATGTGGTAGTGGCGACGATCGCCTTTGGCATGGGAATCGACAAACCGGATGTCCGCTATGTCATTCACTATGATGTTCCAAAATCACTGGAGGGATATTACCAGGAAACAGGAAGGGCTGGCAGAGATGGACTGGAAGGCCACTGCTTGATGTTTTATAAATATGAAGACATCGTCAAGCTCGAAAAGTTCAATAAGGACAAACCGGTAAATGAGCGTGAAAATGCCAAAGTGCTCCTTCAGGAAATGGCTGCTTATGCGGAAAGCTCGGTATGTCGCAGGAGAGTTTTGCTACACTATTTTGGTGAAAGCTTAAACGAAGATTGTGGCTTCTGTGACAACTGTAAGAAAAAACGAGATGCTTTCGATGCAAAAGAAGACATCCTAACGGCCATAGAGGCCGTCAAGGAAACCCATCAGCGATTCAGTTTGGACCACATCGTCAATGTCATTCGCGGTGAACAAAATGAATACATGGAAAGCTATAACCATGATGGGCTTTCAGTTTTCGGGAAAGGCAAAGAAGAAAATGAGCGGTACTGGCGTTCTGTTATCCGCCAAACGATGATCCATGGCCTTTTGGAAAAAGACATTGAAAACTATGGGGTCATCAAGCTCTCCAAAACCAGTGAAGACTTCCTCAAAAACCCTCATGAGATCACATTCACGAAGGATCATGACTTTGATGAGATGATCGAAAATGATGAGGCCGAGGAAATTGCCAATACCAACAAGGCCTATGATGAAAAGCTATTTGAGCTGCTCAAAGTAGAGCGTAAAAAAGTAGCCAAAAGCAAAGGGCTGCCTCCTTACGTCATCTTTCAGGATCCCTCCTTGGAAGAAATGGCAACCGTTTATCCTACTTCAAGAGAAGAACTTGCCCAAGTTAATGGGGTAGGTATGGGAAAAGTCACTAAATTTGGAGCACCATTTCTCAAACTAATTACCAATTACGTTGAGGAAAATGACATTATTACGGCTTCGGACGTTGTTGTCAAAACGGCCGGTACCCGCTCCAAAGTAAAGATATCCATCATCCAGCAGGTAGACCGTAAAATAGATCTTGATGAAATCGCCAGTAATCTGAACATTGAAATGTCCGAATTACTGCAGGAGATAGAACAGATTATTTACAGTGGCACCAAGTTAAATATCAATTACTACATCCATAACATTATGGATGAAGAGCGGGAAGACATCTTACATGATTACTTCATGACCGCCGAAACGGACAATATCAGAGAGGCACTTCAAGAACTTGAGGACGAAGACTTCGGAGAAGAAGAGATCAGGGTCTACAGAATCAAGTTTATTTCTGATCATGCCAATTAAAAATTAGACTTAAATACATGAACATACTATTATTAGGAAGCGGAGGCAGAGAACATGCTTTCGCTTATAAAATTGCCAATAGCCCAAAATGTGATCGTTTATATGTAGCCCCGGGAAATGCGGGCACCGCCAGTATCGCTACGAATGTATCCATTGGGATCACTGATTTCCCTGCCCTGAAGGATTTTATCTTGGCAAACGCCATAGACTTGGTCGTAGTAGGCCCAGAGGAGCCGCTCGTAAAGGGTGTGGCAGATTATTTTGCTTCCCAAGAAGAAACGAAAGCCTTACCTGTAGTGGGTCCTAAGCAAAAAGGTGCCACCTTGGAAGGAAGCAAGGATTTTTCCAAGCAATTCATGCAGCGCCATCAAGTACCTACCGCGGCCTCTGCAACCTTTACCAAAGATACCATCGATGAAGGATTAGCGTTTATCAGGGCACAGCAGGTACCTGTCGTGCTGAAGGCTGATGGACTGGCTGCGGGGAAAGGTGTGCTGATCTGCGAAACGATAGAAGATGCTGAAAGTTCCTTTAAGGAAATGCTACTAGAAAGTAAATTCGGTGCCGCTTCCGAGAAGGTAGTCATCGAGGAATTCCTTTCTGGAATAGAACTTTCCGTATTCGTGGCAACGGACGGCAAAAGCTATAAGATCCTTCCAGAAGCCAAAGACTACAAACGCATTGGCGAAAAAGACACAGGCTTGAACACGGGCGGAATGGGAGCCGTCAGTCCAGTGCCTTTTGCCAAAGGGGCATTCCTGAAGAAAGTCGAAGAAAAAGTGGTCAAACCGACCATCGAAGGACTAAAAAAAGACGAAATTGATTATAAAGGCTTTATCTTCATCGGATTGATGAATGATAATGGAGAACCTTACGTAATCGAGTATAACGTGCGTATGGGAGACCCGGAAACCCAAGCGGTACTTCCGCGCATTAAAAGCGACTTCGTAGATCTACTGTACGCCATGGGCACTGGCACCTTGGAAGATTATGATTTGGAGCTGGAAGATTTCACGGCTACTACCATTGTCATGGTGGCAGGCGGATATCCCGGCAGCTATCCCAAAGGTGATGCCATCAGTGGACTGGAAAACGAAGATGGCGCTAGCCTGACCTTCCATGCAGGCACCACTACAAATCCCCAAGGCGATGTGGTCACCAATGGTGGCCGGATATTGGGGATCACGGGCAAAGGAAACAGCATTGAAGAAGCGCTTTCCAATGCCTATTCCAGGGTAAATGAAATTTCCTGGAAAGACGTCTATTTCCGAAAAGATATCGGTCAAGACGTCCTAAATTATGGTAAATAAAACCATAATTTATTCACGAGGAATATGTACTGAGCATGTTCCCTAAATAATATATGTGTTATGGCAGGATGTAGTAGCTGCTCTACCACCACCGGAGGTGGCGGATGCCAAAATAATGGCAGCTGTGGTACGAGCGATTGTAATAAAATGAATTCCTTCGATTGGTTGTCCCATATGGGCATTCCAAACGTGGACAATTTTGATATTGTAGAAGTTAAGTTTAAGGGTGGCAGAAAAGACTATTTCAGAAATGTAAACCACCTTCAACTCACCACGGGTGACCCGGTGGTGGTGGACGTCCCCAGTGGACATCATATCGGCTATGTTTCCCTCCAAGGTGAGCTGGTAAGGCTTCAAATGCAAAAACGAAAGATCAAAAATGATGATAACATCACCAAGATCTATCGCGTGGCCTCACCCAAGGACTTGGAGAAATGGGAAGAAGCCAAAAACAGGGAGATCCCTACACTTTACCGAACCAAGCAAATCATCGATGAGATAAAGCTGGAGATGAAATTGTCCGATATTGAATATCAGGCGGACAATTCCAAAGCCACTTTTTATTATTCTGCAGATGAGCGAGTGGACTTCAGGGAGCTGATTAAAATATTGGCGTCAGAATTTAAGATCCGTGTGGAAATGCGTCAAATCAGCCTCAGACAAGAGGCGGGAAGATTAGGCGGCATTGGGGTATGCGGTCGTGAATTGTGTTGTTCTACGTGGATTCATGATTTCAAGAGTGTCAGTACTTCGGCAGCAAGGTACCAAAACCTTTCTCTAAACCCCACCAAACTTTCTGGTCAGTGCGGGAGGTTGAAATGCTGCCTCAACTACGAGCTCGACACCTACATGACGGCGCTGGAGGACATTCCAACTATCGAAAAACCATTGGTAACGGAAGCGGGCCATGCCAAGCTCCAAAAGACGGACATCTTCCGGAAGCTGATGTGGTTCAGTTACAACAATGAAAACAACTGGCATTCGATTGACTGCGACAGGGTAAAGGAGATCATTGAAATGAACAAGGAAGGGAAAAAGCCATTCAGCCTTGAATTAAATGATGTCATGGATCTGGAAGAGGAAAAATCCAATTCCAATATTGACCTGGAGCTGTTGGATAAAAAGTTCAGCAAAAACAACAAAAAGCGGAAAAAGCGGAAACCAAGGCAAAAACAGCCCTCCAACAGATCGGCTGCAGGAGCCAAAACCAATACTCCTCCCCCAAACAAAGACCAAAAAGATCGGCAACAGCACACCCGACGCAAACCGTCCAACCGGAGAAAAGGGGGAGAGCAAAGAAAAGGGCAGTCACCGCCAAAGCAACAACCTTCAACGGATCAAAATAATCCGCAGGCCTCCCAAGGAGCTAAGCCAAAAGGAAATAAACGGAGAAACAATCGTAGAAAAGGTGGGGGCAGACCGTCCAATAATAAAGGCAATCAGCAGAATGATCAATAAAAATATCGTCATAAGAATTTGTGGAATTTTGCTATTCACTTCTTTGGTATTTTCCTGTAACAACGACCGTATATATGAGGAGTACCACGGTTTGAAAAACCTCTCTTGGCCTATTGCTGACACCGTGTCGTTTGATATTGAGACTGCCTATGACCACAAGGTTTTATCCACTCTCCGGATTAAATACAATCAGGATTATGACTATTATAACCTGTACGTAAGGTACTTGGTTCGAGACAGCCTGAACCAGATCAAAAGCAATGAATTGCTAAACCTTAATCTATTTGATCCCAAAACAGGCAAACCTTTGGGAAGCGGATATGGGAATAGCTTTACCCAACTGGACACTTTGCCTTTAAAAAAAGTAACGGCAGGTGAAAAAATAAAAGTCCAGTTTATCCAATACATGCGTAGTAACGATTTGGACGGCATTGAAACCGTAGGAATCAAACTTAAGCGAGAAATGGATTAGTTCATTCCTCGCTTAGGTTTTCAGGTATTTTAGTTTGTAAAAGATCCTCTCGATCCATCCAATATTGTCGGCTAAATACCTGTGTAATATTCCAGCCTTTTTCCTTCAGAATCCTAGGATGATATACAAAAGCTTCTTTTGCTGTTTTGGCCGTAAATAGTCGATTATCATCAGTGAGAATGGCTCCGACATATTTGCCATTTACCATTAACTCCAAGTCCATATTCCTTGAAATTGTACTATTTCTGATGGTATGGCCTCCATATTCCCCTTCCAGTTTATTCTTGAGGTACCACGATACCTCAAACCCTCCTGAGGTCTGTTCTTGGATCATCACCCGTTTACCTTGTGAAACTTCCTCGGCGTAACGCAGGTAATCCCGCAACATTCTGATGCCAGGATTATAAATTTGTTTCGTCTTGAAATCATCTGCACCGATGCTAGTGATCACACATACCTTGCTCCGGGCCCTTGTGATTGCCACATTTAACCGATTTACTCCGCCATCCTTAGACAGCGAACCGAAGTTGGCAATAAACTTACCCGCTTTATTTCGAGCATAACCTATTGAAAACAGCACCACATCAAATTCATCTCCCTGAACGTTTTCAATGTTTTTGACCTTAATCCCTTTCCCTAGCCGTGCCTTCAGCGACTTTTCTTTTAAGACAAGGTCGATTATAAGTTCCATTTGGAAGTAGTTAAACGTGATGACGCCAATCGAACCTACAGCGCCACCCTCCACCAAAGTGATCAATTCTTCGACAACTCTTTCAGCTTCTGCTACATTGGTTTGTTTATCCCAAGTACCATCCACTTTTATCCACTTGTATGCGCACTCTTCTTGGTTAAGGCTACTCATTTCAGGGAGCATGGTCAACTTATTATCGTAAAAATGTTGATTAGAAAAACCAATTAAAGAGAGGGACTTGCTCCGATAGTGTCCCTCAAGGGTATATTTCTTAAAATAATGCGATGCCAATTCCAGCAAAGACACTACCTCCAAGTCCATCCCTTCCCGTTCTGTCTCATCCATGCGAACCTTATATAAATCAAACGGTTGTAATTGCTGGCTATCCCCTGCAATAACTGCTTGTTTCCCTCGAAGCATCGCTGGAAGCCCCCTTTCAGCATAGCACTGTGATGACTCATCAAAGACCACCAGGTCAAAATGGCTCTGTATTGGAAAAAGTGCTGAGACCGTTTCAGGCGATGCCAACCAACACGGAACAAGCCTGAAAATCTCTTCTTCAAACTTCTCCAACAACTTTTTAATACTCCATAACCGCTTCTTCTTTGTTACCTGATGTTGTAATTCCCGGTAGGTGATCAGGTTATTTAGTCGATTATATTCAAGCTTTTTAAAGGTATTTTCCCTAAGCCGCATTTCCGTGATAAACCTGCTTATTTTCAGCTTTTCATCCACCGCTTCTGAAAATTCCTCTAAAATATCCTTGACCTTATAAAGGCTCATTTCCTGAAGGACAGGATATTTAGCCTCAATATGTTCGATCCAACTGAGCTTGAGACCGGAAAGAAAGATTTGTTTAAGTTCCTCAAAATCAGCTTCGGGATAGTCATCCAATAATTTGTTGACCACCTCGATATCGACACTTCTTAACTTCCTTTTCAGCCGGTCCATGGCCACTATCTCGGTAAAATGCTCGGTAATCGTACCTTTTATTTTGTCCAACCTTTCCTCATCAGAGGTGGTCAGTAAATGCTTTATTTGTATGGTCGTAAAATAGGTTCTCCAACCTCCCGCTTTGTGTTCTATCAGCTCATTGATCCCAATCAACTCTTGTAGGATTCTTCTAAAATGATCAAAATCTGCATTTTCAAAGATCAAATAAGGTGTAAGGACACCAAGCTCTTCGAGGATAAATCGTGCTTTTACTGCTTCGATAAGGATATGAAACTCGTGGTTGAAACTTGGGAATTCAAATGGCTTGTCCGGTAAATTGATCCAGGGTTTCCGGTCAAGCAAGGTATATTGATGGTTTAGGTTCAGCCTATTTTCGAGCATTTTAACCAGCACCTGTAATCCTGTCAAGTTTCTCTCCAACTCATTGTGCTCCAACAGGGCCCATACTTCGCGATATTCCTTTCTATAAAAACGCAGCGAGAGGGATTTCCACCAAGAGTCCTTCATCGCAATCACATGGAGTACTTTCTGGTAGATTTCTTCCACGGCTCCGTCTTCGACAGACCACTCTACTCCCTCTTCGGCCAATAGATTCTTGACGATATCCACTTTGTTTTCAAGCCACAAAAGGTCCATATCTGCCTTAGGGTACTTCATGAGCCTTTGGAGAACGGCAAAGACCTCCTTGTTACTGATCAGCTTTTGAAGTTCTTCAAGCCTATCCTTCTGCTCAAAAGACTGATATACCAAAGGGAACTCAAATGGTTGGTATAACAGATCACCAAGGATCAATTCAGCGGTGCTTTTCAGTTCCTTGATCTCCAACAGGTTTTCCTTGAAGCGATGGATGGCATTGGCTGTAAATTCTGCAAAGTCAACCCGGTGAAGCCAAAATGAGTCGGCCTGCTCGTACTTTGGATAATAGTATAAGTATTCCTTTAGATCCTTTAAAAACTCATCCAACCCACTCCAGTGATAATGCTTATAATACTGCGTCAGGTTCAAATGCTCGTCATCAAGAGAGGTGCTCATATAGAGTTCCTTCACGGGGACACCACATTCCTCAGTATTAAAAAGTGCATGCCTGTATTCTTCCAAATAGTCACTATGCTGATCTATGACATTGACAATTTTACTAAAACTCCGCTCCAGCTGGATAGCATCCAAGCTTCTATTTAACCCTTTATAAACTTCCAAAGAATTGATTTGATCTGCCAATTTCTTGAACACCGCTCCCCTATCGGTTCTGAAATCATGCACCAGCGCTAGAAATGAACCGAAGCCTTGCTTGACTAACCGCTCATGAACCACATCCAACGCTGCACGCTTTTGGGAAACCACCAAGACCTTCATATCCCTGGAAATAAAATCAGCCACCAAGTTACATATGAGCTGGGATTTCCCCGTACCAGGTGGACCTTCCACTACACAGGATCCACCGCTTCGAACACTTTTGAGCACCTCCTCTTGGCTGGCATCCAGCGGCAGGGTGTTAAACAAGCTTTCTGCTGATCGCGAGGAATGGTGACCATCCATTTTGGCATACCAATCCATAAAAAGGCCCTCCAGATCCGTTCCCGGAAATTTCTCCATCAATTCCTCATAGTCCCTCATCAGAAAGGAACTCTTCTGGGAAAATTGTCCCAAAATTGCATTGGGACGAAGCTTAAGCATCCCCGTTTGAAAAACTTTCTCCGCTTCCGCAGAACTGGTCTCCCTAAAACCATCCAACTTATCCTGAAACAGTTCTTGACTAAAATTTAAGGTCAATTCCTTTTGAAGAAATTGGTATAGAGCGGTTCGGAATGGGGTAGGTTCTTTGGGGAATTGTTCCATTGGATTTTCCCACCAGTCCTTTTTAAAAGGCTGTTGATTGGCCCGGGCATATGCCAACAGAAATGCCCTGTTGAAGAATGGTTGATCGCCTGATTTTTTCTTAATGTACCACTTTTTACCTTCTTCAGTTATGCGAACGGGAAAGAACAACAAAGGACATCGGACGACCTGATCATTGGACAGCTTTCCTTCAATAAACGGCCATCCTACATATAGGCTTTTTTCACCACTCTCTTCTTCTGCAAGTTTTACGCGCTGGCCAAGCCTTTTGAGCCTAACAGATAGTTGATTCACCTGAGCATTCCTGGCATCCCCGGCGGGAATGAGCGGGATTTTCTTCTTTCTCCCCAGTAGCTCCGTAATATAGGTGAAAGCATTATCATATTCCAAAAATTCAAATTCTTTCAGGTCTATCATTTGGCCCGTCATCAGTTTGGGTAAGAAAATGGACCTGTTCCTTGCAGACAAATCCATCAATCTGTTCATATAGACCCGAAAGATATCCTTTATCATAAATCCCTATTTAAATGGAGAATCCTTTTCCTTTGCCATGTGGTTATATACAATACCGTCCATTATTCCTGGAATCCATTTGTTCAAAAACACCGCCAGTTTCCCCTCGCTGGTCAATACCAAATCCCTTTTTTTCTTAATGGTGGCCTTGAGAATGTGATCGGCCACTTCCTTGGCGGTCATCATATCATCTTCATTTCTGGGAGATTCCCCTTGGGAATTCCCTGCTGCAGTAAGGGCATTATTTCTGATATTGGAAGCCGTAAACCCCGGACAGGCTACCAACACATGAACGCCCCTTTTCATCACCTCCGTGCGCAGGGATTCCAAAAAACCATTCATTGCGTATTTACTAGCGGTATAAGCAGTTCTGGCGGGCGTGCCTCGATAACCATTGATCGATGAAATCCCAATAACCGACCCTTCTTGCTTTAATATCTCGGGCAAACAGTACTTAGTAGCATACACAGTTCCCCAGAAATTGGTATCCATTACCTTATGAAAGACCGCTGTATCCAGCTCTTCAAATAAAGCTCGCATGGAAATCCCCGCATTATTGATCAGGATATCAATCTTTCCAAAATGGGCAACCACATTATCTGCCATCCTTTGGTTATCCTCTTCCACTCCTGCATCAGCCAACAGCCCCATGCAATCAATCCCTTCCTTCCGTAGCTTTACCAAGGTATTATCCAGTTTAACCTGACTCCTACCGGTAATGGCCACCTTGGCCCCTTCCATTCCAAATGCAATCGCACATGCTTCCCCGATGCCTGATGTCGCGCCTGTTACCACGACTACTTTATCAATTAATTTCATTCCTCTTTCAAACTTTAAGCCTAAATATAATCATTTCACCCTAATTGGGTAATCGAAAAGGAGGAAGAACCCAAGAAAGAATGCTGCGAATCGTTCGTTATCACACCATATTTCCCTACAAACTCCATAAAACATATACGGTTCAGAATGTGATTTAAACAAGCTTGTTTCCCCAATTTCAAGCAATTTTCACCCTATACAGTCTCCTTCAGCATAAGAAGGTATGGACCTGTTTCATCAGTTTTTTTTTATGCTACCCTAAGGGCTGCCCTTCCAGCCCAAATAATCATCATCTTGATCCTAGGCTGTTGAGATTACTGCTTGGGAGGCATTGCCACAAATCGGATATAATGATTAATTTTGCAGCCTATGTCGAGAAAGATGAAAAACAAGGTATTAAAAAACCTTACGATAGAACGGATTGCCTCTGAAGGCAAGTGTATTGCTCATTATGATGGCAAAGTGGTGTTTGTACAAAATGTGGCTCCTGGAGATGTAGTGGACGTTAGGATCAGGCGAGGAAAAAGCAGCTTCATGGAAGGAGATGCCATCCATATCCATGAATACTCCAAAGACCGGGTGGCCCCATTTTGCTCCCATTTTGGGGTTTGTGGCGGATGCAAATGGCAGCACATCAACTACGACCTTCAAATGAACTATAAGCGGCAGCAGGTAGTGGACCAATTTCAACGAATAGCCAAAGTCCCCATTCCTGAAGTCCTGCCTATTATTGGTTCGGGAGACACTCAGTATTATCGTAATAAACTGGACTTTACATTCTCCAACAACCGATGGCTGACCAGAGAACAAATTGATTCGGGTGAAGAATTCGAACGAAATGCCCTAGGCTTTCACATTCCCAAGCGGTTTGATAAAATCGTGGATGTCGACCACTGCTACCTGCAAGGAGGACTATCCAATGAGGTCCGCAATGCTTTAAGGGAGTTTGCCCTTGAAAACAGCCTGACCTTTTTTGATATGATCAAGCAAAATGGCCTGCTCCGTAACCTCATCATCAGAACAACTACTACTGATGAAACCATGGTCATCGTCCAATTTGGCGAAAACCATCCTGAACAAATTGAGCAAGTCATGGATTTTCTTGCGGGGCGTTTCCCTTCCATAACTTCCCTGCTTTACATCATCAACCTGAAAAAGAATGAAACGTTCCATGATCAGGAGATTCATACCTTCATGGGCAGGGACTACATCATAGAAGAAATGGAGGGGCTACAGTTCCGTATCGGCCCCAAATCCTTTTACCAGACCAATTCCAAGCAAGCGTACGAATTATATAAAGTCGCCAGAGAATTTGCCAGTTTACAAGGGAATGAAGTAGTTTACGACCTATATACTGGTACAGGCACCATCGCGAACTTCATAGCAAAGAAGGCGAAACAGGTAATCGGCATCGAATATGTTGAAGAGGCCATTGAGGATGCCAAACTTAATGCAAAAGAAAATGGCCTGGAAAACACCCAGTTTTATGCTGGTGACATGAAGGACATGCTGACCGATGAATTCATTGCTGACCATGCCGCGCCTGATGTGATCATCACTGACCCTCCTCGAGCGGGAATGCATGAAGACGTAGTCAATATGCTACTAAAACTAGCCGCACCTAAAATCGTTTACATCAGCTGCAACCCTGCTACACAAGCACGGGACATTGCGCTTTTAGGGGAAAAATATAGTGTAGATATCGTTCAGCCAGTAGACATGTTTCCTCAAACATATCATGTGGAAAATGTAGTATTATTAACACTGAAATAGGGAGCAAGAATGTGTTATATACCATGATAAGCCCTAACCTTACTTCTACAGCCCCACTTCAAAAACTTCTAAAATTAAAAGTATCATGAGAGACGATAATGATCCAGAATTGAACGGAAAATATTTGGGCACCATAACAAAGGACTTTGTAAAAGTAGCCGATACGTTGAAAGAAGCGTCGTATCAAGTTAGGTCCCGGAAATTTTCTGATTTCCCCATCTTTCCGGTTTGTAAATCAGATCAACCCATTGGACAACTTTTGATTGGCAATACAGACCTTAAGGTAGATTGGAACTATTACATCACCTATTTGGATGAATTTATCCAACGTAAATTGATCGACAATGAAGGCATTGAAGGCTTTAAAAACGCTTATAAAAATCCCGATGAATATTGCTGTTTATTTGTAGTAGACCAAGATTTCACCAACTTCGTGTATATCCCATACCCAAATGAGTAGGACTTAAAAAAATCCCTTCGCAAATGGCAAAGGGATTTTCAGGAATGCACGCAGCCATGTATCGATGGCTGCGTGCATATTATTAAATCAAACTAACCAAATTCTTTTATTGTGCTTTACGCGGTGTGTGCATAGCCGGATTCGTATATATTTTTCTTATCCTACATGCATTTACCTCGTTACTCAAATATGGCTCCAGTTGGTAAGGAGCATTTTCGTACACTCCCGGACTGGTCTGTTCCAGATAATCATGGAAACCATTAAAAGGCCCCACATTGTCCCCTCCGTTTGAAGGATTCATCCGGGACATCCCAATGGTGGTAGTGGTATTTTGAGTGCTATCCGTTTCGCTAAGGTTTACCACTTCCCCAGAAACCATCAATGACTCCTGGTCATTTTTAAAGAGGTAATTACTAATCCCCGCTTCCTTAATGTCCGGACAGCCATCTCCGTCACTGTCTAGATCCAGATGATTGGCCACGCCATCACCATCCGTATCTATCCCCTTACACTGGGGAGTTGCTAAAAACATATCAAACAAGTATGCATGAATATTAGCCACTACCTTTAATATATCTGTAGAAACAGTAGATTGAGTACTATTATCCTTCATGATGGTAGCGTCCGGTAACAAAACCATGTTCGATGTCCTGCTAGATAGCAGAGTAGCTTTTCCATTTTTGTCCGTCATCACCACATCGTACCTCTCGGTAGCAGATGATGCAGTCAACTGAACTGACCCAGTCTGGTCAAAAGTACTCACTGGCCAATACCCATTGGTCATAACGGATTCCCCCAATGCATCATAGGGTGTATTGGGATTAACACTATTATTAACCAGTCTATAACCAAAGTCGATCGCGTTGTTTTGTACCACAAGCACTGACTTATTGTTGTTTTCTCCCCAGGCCCTAACAGTGCTATTAAGAGTGGAAGGAAGTTTCTGGCTATTGCTTCCTGTCTGGTTGAGAAAATCTCCTTCCGTACTCGATCCTAAATAGAACACATCTATCTGATCTTCAATCAAACGGGTCTCGGACACATCGTTAATCGCATAAGGGACGAGTGTTACATTTGGAATTTTATCGTATACACCATCAGGGCCAAAATTATCCGTATTGGTTAACATATTCTCCATAAGGCCTGTTTTCCCGACGGTGGTATCAACATAACCAATTTTAAACTCGCCTTGATTTGCCCCTGTACAAACCAAGCCTTCATCCACATCCAAAATCCCATCATTATCATCATCAAGGTCCACCGCATCTACAATCGTATCACCATCACTGTCCGTACATGTCGTATTATCCAAAGCATCAGGATAATAGGCACTCACATAATCAGGTATTCCGTTTAAATTCTCATCTACGGCATCAGCCAAGCCATCACCGTTAGTATCTGAAGACGTCCCCTTCTGTACATCAAACTGAAAATTAGGGGTAATATCCTCTGTGGCATTCGCCTCGAAGGCATCTGAACAACCATCACCGTCACTGTCCAGGTCAAGGTGATTTGGGGTTCCGTCTCCATTTGTATCCAACTCAGAACAACCATCTCCTATGAAAGTATCCATAACAAATGCCCAAGTATCTGCAATTACTTTTGTTGCATCGTTTTTATTGGGGTCAACCGTATTGGCTTCATCATTATAAATGGTGGCATCTGGAAATATCACCAGCTTCATCATGTTATCTTTAACCAATGTAGGCCGGCTCTTACTGTCGACCATCAACGCCTCAAAACTTCTCGTGGATGAACTTATGGTCATTTTCACAGTTCCTGTTTGTGTAATGGAAGAAACTGGCCAGTAACCATTGGTATATACTTGATACCCTAGCTCTCCATTGGGCACATCAGGTGGCAAGTCGTTGTTCGTTAAAGTATAGCCATAATCCACTGCATTATTCTGCAAAACAAACAAGCCTTTGTCATTATTTTCCGCCCAACTCATTAGCACTGCATTGGTGGAGGAAGAAAGCTTATCTGAGCTACCTTCAGAATTTGCAGTTGAGGATCCTGCAAAGAAAACATCGATATTATTAGCCTCGAGATTGGCCTCAGTGATTTCGGCCGATGAGCTAAATGGCACCAAAACGACTCCCCTCACCTTGTCATATGTCCCATACTCACCATAATTTTTGAGGTTAAGTAACATGTCTGTCGCTAAACCATCGTTACCTACCCCTGAGTCTAAATACCCTATAATGATATTTCGGTCTAATTCTCCACAAAAATGTCCTTCCGTTTCATCCAAAACACCGTCATCGTCATCATCAATATCTATGGCATCGCAAACCCCATCTCCATCCGTATCAGTGGGATCCACATCACATGCATCCAAAAGCGTAAAATCCAACCCACTACATGTGGTGGTACTTGGGTTAACAGCAATGGTGGCAGGATTGGAGGACCTATACGGTTCGTTGTATACCGGCTTTAACAATACTGTTGGAAATGCATTATAAATCGTGACATTGTCCAGCCATATATATTCTCCGCTACTACTTTCTGCTCTAAAACGAATAATCACATTGCTCTCACCTGCATATCCATTTAGATTGATATTCTGGCTTCGAGCGGGCTGATTGTCCACATTTCCATCTGTATAGGTGTAAACCGTAGTGTAGGTGGCTCCACCATCTTTTGATAGCTCTACATGAAACTTATCAGTAGCATCAAGGTCATTTTCTGTATCATAATCAAACCGCAAATTTGCTGTCTTAAACTTGGACAAGTTAACTGCCCTATAAACCTGCGTATTATTATGAATGTATATATGCCTACTTTCTAAGTTATCGTCACCATTCGTGTTTGATGATATTCCTGAGTTGGCACTATTGCTTTGAGTCCAACTGGCGTCTAACCATGCATTGTAATCTCCTGAGCTATTGTTATTGCCAGAAAAAACATCCCCCGAGAAGTCGTCCTTTACGGTGATATAATACCCTTTATTTATCGAATAAGCACCTTGGGCGTCAGCATTGACTACTTTTAACAACTCATCTCCCGAGGAGATGTTTCCATTTTGATCAAAATCTGCATAAACTCGGATCATCGCATTTCCGACAGGATCCCCACCCGTATCGGTAACATCTCCAGCCAATGTACTACACCCTATACAGGCGGAAGCCACTTGCTGAATTTCACGAGAGGTCCCTCTTCCTTGGCCACTGGCTGCTTTTGTGGGTACGCCGTTTGAGCCTACTGTAGCACCTAAGTTGCTTACAACTGACCCAGCCACACCTGTATAATTGGCCCCAGAATTACCTCCGGCCAAAGCTGATGAAACCAAATCAGCGGCCGTAAATCCACCTTGCCCCTCCAAAGCATCCGGACATCCATCACCATCACTATCCAAATCCTGATGATCGGGGATCCCATCTCCATCGGTATCAATTGATGTACAGATAGGATCACTTGTTTGAGAAAGATTCCCACCAAAAAACACTTCTGGAATAACATCACAGTATCCATTCAATCTTTCAAAAGTAATGTCAATTCTCACTGTACCTGAAGCTGTACTCGGAGTAAAATAATAATACTTATTATCCTTTTCTCTTGGTTGACTGTGATAATTCCAGCCTGTCACTGAGGCAGTTCTAACTAAAGTATTATTGACATATATCTTTGAAGTAATCCTCACATTTGAGGTATTTTGGTCCACCCCATGACTACCATTTACATTAGAATATACCAGGCGATGTTGAAATATAGCTTCTTTAGATACATCTAATCCGGAATAAGAATAATTCAATGTATAAGTACCTGTAATATCATTTTGAGTATCCAAATATCCGTCTGAAAAATGTGTATAACTATTTTTTAACCCACCACAATAGGAGGTTCCTTCAGCCGGAATATTATTTGAAATTGCTTTCAAAACAGTTTTTTGTGAATTTGTCGTGCAAACAAAGCCCTCGTCAATATCCAAAATACCATCATTATCATCATCCAAATCGTTGTCGTTCAAAACTCCATCTTCATCGTAATCAGTGTCGCTGTTGATATTTTTCCGAACACTCTCAACCTTTACCCCACTATTCGAGACAACATCCTTTGGGACATAGCCTACCAATATGGCACAAACCACGAGAATCGATATATAACTTATTTTATGCATAACATTGATTTTGTGTTCAAGGAATATTACTCCTCTTTAACCACGAATACCACATTCATAAATGAGCCTTCATTAACTTCCGCTCCATCAATCACTTCATAAGTCAACACACCTGTCTCAGATACCGCTACATTCTCAAAAACGGTTTCATCAAACCAAGTAATGTGGTATTCCAATTCATTTGCAGGCAATACTGGAATTCCTTCCGAAGCACCGGTACTGCTTACCATTGGGTTGGTAAATTGACTAATATACTTACTGTGCAAATCTACCGTCCCAAAAGTATCTCCTGTAGGCACCTGCTCTTCATTCACGGGAATAAGTACCGAAGGCATATAGAAGAATTTTGGCAGTGTTGCTTTAAGGGATTTTATAACACCGTCTGTACCTGCTACCACTACACGGTCCTTCTGACCTGTCTCCGCAGCCTCAATCGTACCAGTGTTTGTATTTATCTCACGTATTCTTACGTTACCTTCCTTTACATCAAGCTTCGCCGAAATGGCTTCACCTGAAAAATCTCCTACTCCAACATTACCTACCTGGTAAATATGTTCGGTATTCGATTGTGCCTTTGCCGTGGTGTTTTCTACTTGCCAAGGCTCCGTTACATTTGTTTGTACCCATGTAGCATCATCAGTTGAAGGATCTCCATCAGGGTCTTCGATATAAGTGTATACATCGCCCGTCGTTTCATCCACATAAATGTCACCGCCTTCGCCCGTCGTACCGTTGTCGTTCGGGTTGCCCGTGCCGCTGCGCGTAACATCGAAGCTCACCGCTGAACCGTCTACGGCAGTGTGTGTAACCGTGCCGTTGTTCAACTCAAGTATATCGGTGTTTTTATCCCACTCTCCTGTCGTCTCATTGTATACATACGTGTCGCCAGTGCTGTTGTCGATATACACATCACCGCTCTCGCCGGACGTACCGTTATCGTTCGGGTCACCTTCGTTGATCGTCAGACTGCTCTCGCCGGCCTCGATCCATTCCGTGCCGTTATGCGCATAGACGTCTCCCGTGCCCTCGTCCACGTAGACATCGCCGGCAGCCCCCGTCGTTCCGTTGTCGTTCGGATTGCCCGTGCCGCTGCGCGTAACATCGAAGTTCACCACCGTGCCGTCAACGGCAGTATGTGTAACCGTGCCGTTGTTAACCTCAAGCATATCGGATAGGCCGCTCGCCTGTTCCCAGGTGTCGGTCGTAGGATTATACGTGTAGATATCTCCCGTAGACTCGTCTACATAGATGTCACCGCCTTCGCCTTGGGTGCCGTTACCGTTCGGATTGCCCGTACCGCTCTGTGTGACAGCAAAGCTCACTACTGAGCCGTCTACCGCAGTATGCGTTACCATACCGTTGTTCAACTCAAGCATATCGGATAGGCCGCTCGCCTGTTCCCAGGTATCGGTCGTAGGATTATACGTGTAGATATCTCCCGTAGACTCGTCTACATAGATGTCACCGCCTTCGCCTTGGGTGCCGTTACCGTTCGGATTGCCCGTGCCGCTCTGTGTGACAGCAAAGCTCACTACCGAGCCGTCAACGGCAGTATGTGTAACCGTGCCGTTCTCCGCCAACAACGTATCCGTGTTCTGTTCCCACTCTCCTGTCGTCTCGTTATATACATACGTGTCGCCAGTGCTGTTGTCGATATACACATCACCACTCTCGCCGGACGTACCGTTATCGTTCGGGTCACCTTCGTTGATCGTCAGACTGCTCTCGCCGGCCTCGATCCATTCCGTACCGTTATGCGCATAGACGTATCCCGTGCTCTCGTCAACATAGACATCGCCGGCTGAGCCCGTCGTACCGTTGTCGTTCGGATTACCCGTGCCGCTGCGCGTAACATCGAAGCTCACCACCGAGCCGTCAACGGCAGTATGTGTTACCGTGCCGTTGTTCAACTCAAGCATATCGGTGTTTTTATCCCACTCTCCTGTCGTCTCGTTATATACATACGTGTCGCCAGTGCTGTTGTCGATATACACATCACCGCTCTCGCCGGACGTACCGTTATCGTTCGGGTCACCTTCGTTGATCGTCAGACTGCTCTCGCCGGCCTCGATCCATTCCGTACCGTTATGCGCATAGACATATCCCGTGCTCTTGTCAACATAGACATCGCCGGCTGAGCCCGTCGTACCGTTGTCGTTCGGGTTACCCGTGCCGCTGCGCGTAACATCAAAGTTCACCACCGTGCCGTCAACGGCAGTGTGCGTTACCGTACCGTTGTTAACCTCAAGCATATCGGATAGGCCGCTCGCCTGTTCCCAAGTGTTGGTCGCTGGGTTAAAGGTATAGATATCACCCGTAGACTCGTCTACATAGATATCACCACCTTCGCCCGTCGTACCATTACCGTTCGGGTCGCCCGTGCCGCTCTGTGTGACAGCAAAGCTCACTACCGAGCCGTCTACCGCAGTATGTGTTACCGTGCCGTTGTTAACCTCAAGCATATCGGATAGGCCGCTCGCCTGTTCCCAAGTGTTGGTCGCTGGGTTAAAGGTATAGATATCACCCGTAGACTCGTCTACATAGATATCACCGCCTTCGCCTTGGGTGCCGTTACCGTTCGGATTGCCCGTGCCGCTCTGTGTGACAGCAAAGCTCACTACCGAGCCGTCTACCGCAGTATGTGTTACCGTGCCGTTCTCCGCCAGCAACGTATCGGTGTTTTTATCCCACTCTCCTGTCGTCTCATTGTATACATACGTGTCGCCAGTGCTGTTGTCGATATACACATCACCGCTCTCGCCGGACGTACCGTTATCGTTCGGGTCACCTTCGTTGATCGTCAGACTGCTCTCGCCGGCCTCGATCCATTCCGTACCGTTATGGGCATAGACATATCCCGTGCTCTCGTCCACGTAGACATCTCCGCCTTCGCCCGTCGTGCCGTTGTCGTTCGGGTTGCCCGTGCCGCTGCGCGTAACATCGAAGCTCACTACCGAGCCGTCTACAGCCGTGTGCGTCACCGTGCCGTTGTTAACCTCAAGCATATCGGATAGGCCGCTCGCCTGTTCCCAGGTATCGGTCGTAGGATTATACGTGTAGATATCTCCCGTAGACTCGTCTACATAGATATCACCGCCTTCGCCTTGGGTGCCGTTACCGTTCGGATTGCCCGTGCCGCTCTGTGTGACAGCAAAGCTCACTACCGAGCCGTCTACCGCAGTATGCGTTACCGTGCCGTTCTCCGCCAGCAACGTATCCGTGTTCTGTTCCCACTCTCCTGTCGTCTCATTGTATACATACGTGTCGCCAGTGCTGTTGTCGATATATACATCACCGCTCTCGCCGGACGTACCGTTATCGTTCGGGTCACCTTCATTGATCGTCAGACTGCTCTCGCCGGCCTCGATCCATTCCGTACCGTTATGCGCATAGATGTATCCCGTGCTCTCGTCAACGTAGACATCGCCGCCTTCGCCCGTCGTACCGTTGTCGTTCGGATTGCCCGTGCCGCTGCGCGTAACATCAAAGTTCACCACCGTGCCGTCTACCGCAGTATGCGTTACCGTGCCGTTCTCCACCAGCAACGTATCGGTGTTTTTATCCCACTCTCCTGTCGTCTCATTGTATACATACGTGTCGCCAGTGCTGTTGTCGATATATACATCACCGCTCTCGCCGGACGTACCGTTATCGTTCGGGTCACCTTCGTTGATCGTCAGACTGCTCTCGCCGGCCTCGATCCATTCCGTACCGTTATGCGCATAGACGTATCCCGTGCTCTCGTCAACGTAGACATCGCCGGCAGCCCCCGTCGTACCGTTGTCGTTCGGGTTGCCCGTGCCAGTCTGAGTAATACTGAATATTGTTTCTGTATCATCCTCTGATGTATAGGTGTACGTACCGTCACCGTTGGCAACCAAACTCGTAACCGTCTCGTGCGATTGTACGATCTCCGTGACGTTGATCACCGCTTCGTCTCCCTCTTCGGTTATGTACGTCAGCTCGTCTCCGTCGTAGTACACGTTCCCGCCGACGTTCTTGATCAGTTCGGTGATCTCGTTCCTCACTTCCTCGTTCTCGATGATCGTCTCGAACTGATTGACCACATCTCCCGGTACGTTGATAACCGTTACCGTGCTGTCCTCTGATGTATAGGTGTACGTTCCGTTACCGTTGGAAACCAAACTTGTAACTGTCTCATGCGACTGTACGATCTCCGTGACGTTGATCACCGCTTCGTCTCCCTCTTCGGTTATATACGTCAGCTCGTCTCCGTCGTAGTACACGTTCCCGCCGACGTTCTTGATCAGTTCGGTGATCTCGTTCTTCACTTCCTCGTTCTCGATGATCGTCTCGAACTGATTGACCACATCTCCCGGTACGTTGATAACCGTTACCGTGCTGTCCTCTGACGTATAGGTGTACGTTCCGTCACCGTTGGAAACCAAACTCGTGACCGTCTCGTGCGACTGTACGATCTCCGTGACGTTGATCACCGCTTCGTCTCCCTCTTCGGTTATATACGTCAGCTCGTCTCCGTCGTAGTACACGTTCCCGCCGACGTTCTTGATCAGTTCGGTGATCTCGTTCCTCACTTCCTCGTTCTCGATGATTGTCTCGAACTCATTGACCACATCTCCCGGTACGTTGATAACCGTTACCGTGCTGTCCTCTGACGTATAGGTGTACGTTCCGTCACCGTTGGAAACCAAACTCGTGACCGTCTCGTGCGACTGTACGATCTCCGTGACGTTGATCACCGCTTCGTCTCCCTCTTCGGTTATATACGTCAGCTCGTCTCCGTCGTAGTACACGTTCCCGCCGACGTTCTTGATCAGCTCGGTGATCTCGTTCCTCACTTCCTCGTTCTCGATGATCGTCTCGAACTCATTGACCACATCTCCCGGTACGTTGATAACCGTTACCGTGCTGTCTTCTGACGTATAGGTGTACGTTCCGTCACCGTTGGAAACCAAACTCGTGACCGTCTCGTGCGACTGTACGATCTCCGTGACGTTGATCACCGCTTCGTCTCCCTCTTCGGTTATATACGTCAGCTCGTCTCCGTCGTAGTACACGTTCCCGCCGACGTTCTTGATCAGCTCGGTGATCTCGTTCCTCACTTCCTCGTTCTCGATGATCGTCTCGAACTGATTGACCACATCCCCCGGTACGTTGATAACCGTTACCGTGCTGTCTTCTGACGTATAGGTGTACGTTCCGTCACCGTTGGAAACCAAACTCGTAACCGTCTCTTCCAGTAAGTCTTCAATACTGATTTCTACATTCTCTCCATTTTCATCCGTATAACTAAAGCTATCACCGTCATAATATACGTTCCCACCATGCTTATGAACAATACTTACCAGTTGATTCAAAACATTGTTGTTTTGAGTAATCTCAGTAAACTCATTGATTACAGCTTCTGGTACATTGATGATGGTTTCTACCCCCTCCTCATCAGTGTAGGTATATGAACCGTCTCCGTTATCGACCAATCTCGAAATTGTTTCGTTTAGTAAATCACCGATTTCTATATTTACCAAATCTCCATCCTCAGTGATATAATAAAACTGATCAGTCTCTGGATCATATATGACTTGATTGGTAGTATCCCCGGAAGCGCTCAGTCTTCTCCATTTTTCGTTATACCAGTAGTAATAACCTGGTGTAATAAGGTTGGTATTTGTAGTATTATATACTAACAAACTCTCAACATTTCCGTTAGCTATGGTTTCTTTATCAACAGTACTCGTCAGGGCAATCCTTGGAATCAACACCCCTTTGTCTGCTGCCAACACTTCCAATTGGGCAGATTGATTCGGCGTAGCGGTCCCAATCCCTACTTGAGCACTCGCATATCCTGCCCCTAGGCAGAAAATCAATACTAAAAGTAAATTTTTCATGCTCATATTGTTTTATGTCGTTTCTTTGATTATTTATCTTCATTTAGTGGATCCCTGATTACCTGAATCCATCCTTTAAATTCTTTCTGCTCTCCATTTTCCAGCACTACTTCTAGCACATAGAAATAGGTACCGTCTACTAGTCCTTTGGCCTCCCAATCATTCTGGTAGTTTTCAGTTTCAAATACATGGTCACCCCACCGGTTAAAAATGGTGATCTGGTTCTCTTTGAATTTATTCAACCCTTTGATTTGAAACGTTTCATTGTCCTTATCCCCATTTGGTGTAATGACGTTAGGAATAAAGAATTTATGCACTTTATTAACATCATCATCTTCATTATCCTCTGTATTGGCATCTTCTTCAATGGAATTAACTTTTACTGCATTGATTAAAGTCCCTTCTTCTCCAGTGGCTACTGTCAAAGTGATGATCATTTCATCTCCTGCCAAAAACTTAGGGATACTCCACATCAAGGTTTGGCCATTTACCTCAAAAGCATATTCCAGTAAACCGAACGCCGAGGTAACTTTCATCTCTTTGTAATGGGTTCCGGGAGGGAGGTTGTCTACCACTACCACATCAGTAGCGTTAGTTTCACTGTTATTTTGAACCCTGATCTCATATTCCAAATCATCACCTTCCCAGACCATTTTTTCAAATGAAGTCTTGGCAATGCTCAAATCCGTCAAACTTCCTTGGACCAATGCAAAAGTAAACGCGCTGGTTGCTTCCACCTCAGCTGCTGCAGTTACCGTTTGTTTTACAGGATCCACTTCACCACCTAAGTTTATCCAAGCATTTTTCGCAACATCCCATTGGGCTATCTGAATCTTTTTGTTGGACTCCCCAAGAATAAAAGCAGGAGTGGTCACATCTCGCCACGACAACGTCAAATTCACCATCCCGTCTCCTTCTACCTGCTTTATGACCCAATATTCCGAATCATCAATGGCCGATATACCGGCTTCCTTATTGTCTCGCGGGAAAATCGGATCAGGATCCTCATAAAAATACCTGGTATTATAAACAGCCCTTTCAGTTTCTAAAGAAGACACTCCATCAAATCGATAATACCCACCATCCCCAACAGGGAATATAAACCTCTTACTACCTTGCTTTTGGACAAATCCATCCACATGGCTTCTATCAGAGGTCTGCTCATGTACAGCTCCTTCCTTAAAAATGATCATGCCATCATCATCTTTTGCCTCTATGACACCATTTATAAAATCCCCTCTTCCGGCAATGCTTACTATCCCTTCCAATAAAAATGGATATTGAGAAGACTTATTATCAAAAACCACATGATTAAGTTCAGCAATTTGGGTTCCTGCTATTTGCTGCACACCTGTCTCACCCACAAATCGGGTCATCCCTGCATTGGGGTTTCCTGCATAAGTTGCTGTACCGTCATTTTTAAAATGAGAGTAAACATAAAAATCCCCATCATTTACCAGTCTCCCTGTGGCCTCATTTTCAAATGCAAACAAGGTCGACACCGTGGTACCCTCCGTGATGGTCATTTCTCCCAGGTTCACCGTTTGGGCTTGGACCATGCCAACTGCCAAGATCATCAGCAATAGCAATTGCTGGGTAAAAACCTTTATTTCTATTCTATATGATATCATTTCAACTCTATAATTATCTGTCTAAATTCCCCCAATACACCGGCTATCGTAGCCTTCTCTTTTCTTGATTCAAGCGCATCGACAGTATCAAATCGCTCTTGGGTTAACCTATTTTTCTGAATGCCTCTAGAATGCAAGTAATCCGTCACCATCGCTACTCGGTCATCAAAATCCTTCTTACCTAAAGCTCCAATAAACTGCACCTTGACAGCCTTGTTCTGCAAGAGGAATAGTCGAAGTCTTTCCAATGCCATTTTCTGCTCTATGTCAAGCTGGGACTGGCCTAACCCAAATCTGAGCTGGTCGGCTCCTGCCTTCCGAAACAATTCATCTAATGAACCTGTCAGTGAGCAGTAATCCTCATATTCAGCCAAAGACGCAGCCCACTGCTTTACCGAAACATGGAGCAACAATTCACTCCTTCTATTCAATTGGTGCTGATCCTCGCTACAAACCTTCCCATCTGGACAATCAATGGCCAATTGCTCTTCACCAAACCATGCCGGCTGAATCCTAGAGGGATCTATTCCCTTTTTCCCTAAATAATTGACCACCGACTTGGCCCGGTCTTCACTTAGCCGCTGATTGTACTGATGTGATGCCCTTGCGTCGGTATGGGAAGAAACGTGGAGTTCCAATTGGGGATATTGTATCATCAACTCCGCCACATCATCCAATATTTCGTTTTCCGACCGTCTGATCAGGCTTTTGTCAAGGTCATAGTAAATGATCTCCGTAATGGCCAAATCTCTGGTCGGAATCCGCGCCAACCGGTATTCTCGTCTGATGGTACCTGAATCCATTCCCACACTGGAGATCTCCCGGTCCAATACAGGAAAATAACCTTCCTTCTCTACCTTTACTTCATATTGACTTTCTGCTGAGAGATCCGCCCAATAGTTTCCTTTCACCCTTTTATCCACTTCTACAGCCTCTCCATCGATTTGCTTAAGCGAAAACTGAATGTCAGACAGGGTGTCTCCCTTACAGTCCATCACCTTTGCCAAGAGCCTTCTTTGAGCAGGCAAAAATTGATAGATATCGTCCAGCCCTTCCTTTCCTTTACGGTTGGAACTCAGGTAGATTTCATCATCACCATACCTTCGATAGGCAAAGTCATCACTGCCTGAATTGATAAGTGGCCCCATATTGACAGCTGCCCCCAAAACACCCCCTTCGAGCATCTCAGCAAAGAAAACATCCAATTCTCCATAAGAGGAATGTCCCTCTGAAGCAAAGTATAACTTGCCTTGATGGACAAATGGATCCCTTTCATTTTCAGCAGTGTTTATACGCTCTCCCAAGTTGGCGGGGGCGGAAAAGATCAGTCGGTCACCGTCTTTATAGTAATTGACATAATAGAGATCATATCCGCCATGGCCACCTTCCATGTTTGAGGCAAAGTATAGCCGCTGGCTCTTGGCATCTGCATATGGAGTGATCAGTCCATATGAAAGAGGCAAATTCCTTGGATAGGGATAAACATATTCAAGACTGCCTTCCTCATTAAGTGTCCCATAGTACAATTCAGGCTGTATTTCAAAATCCCGGTTTTTACGTTCTTTTCTTAAATCTCTGGTGACCGAAAAAAACACGTAGTCCGTATCCTCCACCTTTACAAAACTAGGATCGCTCACATGCATAAAGTCACTCCCACGCATGTTGATCATCCTAATATTGCCCTCCTTATCTTGACGGTAGATCTTTAGATAACCGCGTCCTGTCCATTCATAGATCTTCTCATCATATATTTTATCCTTTGCGTCAAATCGTAGCTTCTTTACCTGGACCTCTCCAATGCTGTCCCCTCGATCGGAAACAAAATACTTATTCCCGTAGGGGTCTTTTGCCAACATAAAATCAGCCGCAGTGGAATTGATCTTATCCAGAAGCTTTAGGCGATTTACCGCTTTCTCTCCATCGGCCTCCATAATGCTATAGTATTCTTTAATGTGCTTTTTTGGAATACCTTGATCCTCCAAAAAGTCCCTTACCTCTTTATCCTTGCCCACCGCATGTCCTGCTTCCAGAAGAAACTTCACGTCACTGTCGCTCACCTCATCGCTAAAGGCTATCGCTTCTTTCCACCATTGGACTGCCTCGTCATACTCGTTATTTTTGGTATAACAGAAAGCAGCATTCCTAGCAGAACGATACGAGGACTTTTTCTCAAAGGCCTTGGTATATATTTCAGCAGCTATCCTATAGTTCATTTGTTGCTGTTGATCATCAGCATACCGGATCAAAGCCTCTTGGGCTTCCACGCCCCTTGCAGCACCCACCAGTATCAGTATTGTAAGTATCGTTATTGCTCTTTTCATGACTAAAACCACCTTTGATTCCTCATTCGTACCCTTTTAGGGGACAGGTAATATCCTAATGACAACTCGTGGGAATTGTTCCTTCTATTGTTCAGAACATTGATGCTATGATCGTAGGCATACCCTACACGGATGTCCTCTGTAGCGAACACCTCAAGAATAAAGGCCAAGGCATTCCTGTTACTGAGATTTTCTTGCAGGTTGTCTTTCCAAAATTTAGTATTGCTTCGGTATGAGCCACCAACCCATAACCGCTCATAGAAAAGGAACAGCGCATTCAGGTCGAAACTAGTAGGAGCACCCTTTACCTCTTTCACTAAAAATGAAGGCTTGAAGGATACATTATCCGACATGGGCAGCAATGCCCCGGCAGTGAGGTAATAGTGAAAATCATGATAGCCCCTTACTATTCCTTGATTTTCAAAGGCCTTATTTCCCACCACATTAAAGGCACTGATTCCGGCATAAAAATTAGCCGTATTATAAAAGATCCCTACATTTACATTAGGCTCTTTTACATTGACAACCCCTTCTCCTAGCGTCCGATCATCCGGATCTATCGCCTCCAACATATCATAGTCCAGTCGATAATCTGAAATGCCGGCGCTTACGCCAAGTCCAAGAAAGGAATCAAATCCCGTTTGAATGCGATAAGCATAAGTCAACAAAGCACCCGTCGTCCGTGAAGGCCCTAACTGATCCCTCAAAAAAGAAACACCAAAACCCATAGTACCCTCGTTCGCACTAAAGTCGGCAGAGGCCGAAAGTGTCCGGGGCGCACCCGGAAAATTCACCCACTGCGAACGATAAGTGGCCTGGATATATCCTTCCTCTTTATAGCCTGCATATCCTGGATTGATATGAAGTCCATTGAATATATACTGACTAAATTGGGGAAGCTGTTGGGCATGGGTTTTTACACTGGTAAAAACCACCACAACCCACAACATAAATTTTATTACATTTCCCATTGGTAAAGTTCATTTTTTTTACTTACCGGCTTATATCAAACTAAATCACTCGGAAATTCACCTATTCCTTCAGATTTAAAACGTAGATCTTGACATTCAGCAGGTATTATCAACCGATCAAATACATTTTAATGTCGATTATTCAAATGAACAGATAATTTATCACTAATGGTAAAAAATAGATACGCACATATACGCAAACTTAAAAACTCACCCTACTCATGGCTACTCAAAAGTAAATAAATCCAATATATTACCATTAAAAATCAATTATTATCTAATAGTTATTAAATATTTATACAAAAATTATGTAAATCAAAAATAAAATAAGCAAGCTTTGAGATAAAATATTAAACATAAAAATATTAATACTTTCACTTGTTTTTATCAAAAATAAAAGGCGACAGATCCAAATCCATCGCCTTATTCAAAATCACTCCTCGACAGGAGCAATAATCAACTTATTTACACCAACTTATCTTTGATATTGGCTGCTATTGTTTTCATTTCATCCTCGCCAAGTTTAAGCTTAGGCCGGGTAAAATTGATATCATCCATCGTGTTGAGTGGCACCAAATGCACATGCACATGCGGCACTTCAAGTCCTATAACCGCTACCCCAACACGTGTACACTTGACGGACTGATCGATGGCTTTGGCCACCTTCTTCGCAAAAACATGCAGCCCTGCCAATTCCTGATCCTCCAGGTCAAAGATGTAATCTACTTCTCTCTTAGGTACCACCAACACATGCCCTTTTACTAAAGGCATGATGTCTAGAAATGCGATGAAATCGTCATCCTCGGCCACAATATGACCCGGAATCTCTCTATTTATGATTTTTGTAAAAATACTTGCCATGGGATAAAAATAAAAAATCCCGTATGGAATACCATCGGGATTGTGCTTTTTTAGTAGGTAATATCGAGTACTTCAAACTCCACTACACCAGCGGGAGCATTTATCTGGGCAATCTCACCAACTTTCTTGCCCAAGAGCCCTTTTCCAAAAGGAGATGCCAACGAAATCTTATTGGCTTTGAGATCGGCTTCTTCCTCCGATACCAAAGTATAAGCGACGGTCATGCCATTTTTAACATTTTTTATTTTCACCGTACAGAGAATCCCTACTTTGGACGTGTCCATTTTGGAATTGTCCAGTACCCGGGCATTGCCAATAACGCCTTCCAGCTTGGCTATCTTCAACTCAAGAAGTCCCTGAGCATCCTTGGCAGCGTCATACTCTGCATTCTCACTCAAGTCTCCCTTATCCCTTGCCTCAGCAATCTGCTTGGCAATATCCTGACGTCCTTTGGTCTTCAGTTCCTGAAGCTCATCCTTCAATTTTTTCAGTCCTTCTTCAGTATAATATTGTACTTGTCCCATAGTCTTTAAATTTCTCAAAGTGTGAAAAATAAAAGAACGGTCTCATTTCTGAAGACCGTTTCTTTTTCCCACTTGTATGTTGTGTATAGCGCAAATATAAGCATATATTGACGACAAAGCAATTTTACCCTTTGGATTTATAGGCCAAACTACTCTATTTCACCAAAAACGCTTCCGAAATCTTGCTTACCAATACCTCATTGATCTTTTTATAAGACTGGAATGTCCAACCTGCAATATGCGGAGAAAACAAAACATCATCCCTCACTGACAACTTCTCAAATGCCGTTTTTTGGACATCGTTCAGCGTGTGAAGCTTTTCATTTTCGAGTACATCCAGCAAGGCGCCTTTCAGAATGCCCTTTTCCAAGGCAGCATTCAAGGTTTCCATACTGATTACTTCTCCTCTCGCGGTATTGATCAGGTAAAATGGCTTGCTAAAACCGGCCAGCACTTCTTCCGTGAAAAAATTTCTCGTCTCTTCAGTGAGGGGGACATGGATGCTGAGGACATCTGCCTGTTGCTGCAATTGGTCAAAGGTAACCTGAGCGGCATATTCATCGCTGTATTTATCCAAATACTTGTCGTAAGCCACCACCTTGACCCCAAATCCGCTCAGCCTTCGCGCAAATGCTTTTCCCATATTACCATAACCAAAAATCCCTACGGTTTTTCCCTGAAGTTCTTCGCCTCTATTGCCTTCCCTGTCCCATACTCCTTGGCGCACTTCACTGTCCGCTTTCTTAAGGTTATTGAAGAGCATTAACAGCATCGCTACGGCATGTTCTCCTACGGCATCACGATTCCCCTCTGGCGCATGAAACAGCTTTATGCCCTGCTTCTGGATGAAATCCAAATCTATCTTGTCCAATCCCGCTCCTGCCCTTCCAATGAATTTCAGCTTTTTGGCCTTTTCCAACAATGGCTTGTCCATGGGGGTCTTGGATCGGATGATCAATCCTTCATAATCGGCTATGATCGCCTCTATTTCCTCTCGGGTGATCTTTGGGCTATAATTTACCTTGAACCCTTTCTCTTCCAGTAGCGGTATAATACTGGAATGCATCTCATCAATTATCAGTATATTCATCTAAGTTTTTATTAAAAACCCGGCCAGGCCAAGCTTCTATTGTTGTTTTTTACAAGTTTAGCAGCATCATGGCCACCAAAAAATAAACCGCCAAGCCCAAAAGGTCATTTGCGGTGGTAATAAAAGGACCGGAAGCCATGGCAGGATTTATTCCAAACTTATCCAGCACGATCGGGGTAACCGTCCCCATGAACGACGCCAAAAGCACCACGCTGAACAGGGCAAAGCCTACCACTATCCCAAACTTCACCTCATTGCCGTAGACAAACACCACCGTTCCAAACACTACCGCACCCAATACAATCCCATTCAGCATCGCCACTAGCAGCACTTTTGCAAATCGCTTTCCAATACTCTCCGCAAATACCGACTTTGCCGCAAGCGATTGCACCACAAGGGAAGAGGATTGGATGCCTACATTCCCCCCTGTCGCAGTGATCAGCGGAATGAAAGAAGCCAACTGGATGTATTTGCTCAGCCCATCATTAAATACCCCAATGATCCTGGCCCCCATCAGCCCTCCAAAAATACCGATCAGCAACCAAGGCAGTCTGGCCTTGGAAAGGCGAAACACGGAATCTGACTCCTCCACGTCATCGGAAATACCTGTCATGGCCTGCATGTCTTCTTCCGCCTGCTCCCGAATCACGTCCAAAACGTCATCCACCGTAATTCTTCCCACCAGTTTGTTTTTGGCATTGACCACCGGAAGTGCTTCCAAGTCATACTTACGCATGATCTCCGCTATTTCTTCTTCGTCCATGTACGTGGGCACGGATATGATATCCTCTTCGAAAATATCCTTGATTTTGGTATTGGCAGATCCAAGGATGATTTTCTTCAGCGCTACCCTTCCCAAAAGGCTCTCCTTGTTATCTACTACATAAATGGAATAAATTTTCTCAACATTCTCCGCCTGTCTCCGGATCTCATCTATGGTCTGCACTACGGTCCAGTTCAGGTTGGCCTTGATAAACTCCTTGGCCATCAACGCCCCCGCACTGCCTTCTTCATACCGCAAGAGCTCCATGATATGCCCCGCCTTCTCTTTTTCTTGCAAGTGGCTGATGACATCTTCCCGGTCTTTCACTACCAATTGGTGGAGAATATCCACCGCATCATCGGACTCCATGGAATCCAGCAGCAACGCCAGTTCTTCAGATTCCATTTCTTGAACCAACTTAAACTGAGATTCTTCATCCAGTTCGATAAGGACGTCAGCGGCAAACTCATGCTCTAGCACCCTTAGCACATAAAGCACCTCCTCCATCTCCAACTCATCCAGCAGTGAAGCGACATCGGCTTCATTAGTGCCTTCCAAGGATTCACGGATACCACTGATATTCTCTTCCTCAATACTTACTTTTAAGGATTCCAGATACTCTCGCGAGAGCTCAAATTCTCTTATTTTTTCCAAGACAATTCCAGTTTATTGGTTAGCGATATGAAAGCTGGGACATCTAACTGTTCTGCACGCTTATCCAGAATGGGATCATTTTTCATCTCCTCTGAAAGCCCCATGGACTTAAGGGCGTTTCGAAGCGTCTTTCTTCTGGTGCTAAAGCCTTGCTTGACCACCCTGAAAAACAACTTCTCATTACATTCCAGCGTTTGAACCGCATTTCTCTTGAGCCTGATCACTCCACTGTTTACTTTTGGAGGGGGATCAAAGACGGTAGGCGGAACCGTAAATAAATATTCTATGTCATAAAAGGCTTGCAAAAGCACGCTCAGGATACCATATTCCTTATTTCCGTGTGGAGAGGCTATGCGCTGAGCGACCTCCTTCTGGAGCATGCAAACCACTTCGGGTACTTTATTCCGTACCTCCAGAATTTTAAAAAATATCTGGGACGAAATATTATACGGGAAATTACCAGCTACGATATAGTCACCTTCAATAACCTTTCCAAAATCATATTTTAGAAAATCGGCATCGATAATATGCTCACTTAACTGCGGATATTTTTGGTGCAGATAGGCTATTGATTCTTTGTCGATGTCCACTAAAAACAGTTCCCAATCCCCCTGAAGCAAGAAGTCGGTCAACACCCCCATCCCAGGCCCTATTTCCAATACCTTCTTGACTCCCATGTGACCCGTCACTGACAAGGCAATCTTTTCAGCAATCCCAAGGTCCTTCAGGAAGTGTTGTCCGAGGTGCTTTTTCGCTCTGACCTTCTCCATCTTTATTTGTCTGATAAAATTATACTAAATTGCCAATCAAAATTAAGACAATATATGTTAACCGCCATAAGATTACTAGACTCTCCGGGAAATCTTCTCCATCAAAGCGGAGTGATATTTATATCCAGTGAGCATGACCTGGAACAGGTACCCGTAGATAGTACCAAGACTGCCTTTGTTAAATCACAGCTATGGGAAAAGAATAAGTCACAAGTACACTTTTCAAGCGAAAATAGCCAATTGGTGTTTGTCAAGGCCAAGGATCACGACAGTTCCAGCTACCAACTGGAACAAGCCAGAAAAGCCGGAGCTGCCAGTTGGAAAATTTTAAAGGAGACAGAAAAACCACGTGTTTTCTATTTCGGCAAATCAGAGAAATTATTATTGGCTTTTTTGGAAGGGGTGGTACTTGCCTCTTACAAATTTTCAAAATACAAATCTTCCAAAGGACAAGCCCCCACTTCTCTTGAAGTCTGTGCAGACATCACCGATGAAAGCAGTTTAGAAGAATTGGTAACCGTCTGCCTGGCCACTTTTGTGGCAAGGGATCTGGTCAATGAGCCCGTGATATACCTCAACGCCGAGCAGCTCGGTAACGAAATCGAAAAATTAGGAAAAAGCTATGGGTTCAGCACCGAAATACTGGACGAAAGCAAAATCAGTTCGCTCAAAATGGAAGGGCTCCTCGCGGTCAATGCAGGAAGTGAACTTCCTCCTACATTCTCGGTGATGCATTACAAACCTTCTGCTGGCAAGAAATTCAAGAAGCCTGTCGTGCTGGTTGGAAAGGGCGTCGTTTATGACACTGGCGGCCTTAGCCTAAAACCCACGCCAAACTCCATGGATTTCATGAAGGCAGACATGGCCGGTGCAGCAGCAGTTATCGGCACCTTATGCGCAGTTGCCAAACTAGGGTTACCGGTAGAAGTCATCGGCTTGGTACCCGCGACTGATAATCGCCCGGGCTATAATGCCATCACTCCTGGAGACATCATCACCTACCCTAATGGCAAGAGCGTAGAAATCCTCAATACGGATGCAGAAGGCCGATTGATCCTTGCAGATGCCCTGATTTATGCCTCAAAGTACGACCCTAAATTGGTCATTGACCTGGCCACCCTTACCGGTGCAGCCGCTGCTGCCCTGGGCAAAGAGGGCGCCGTCATGATGGGAAATGCCTATGATGAGGAGAAAGGGTTCCTTAAAATTGCCGGCAAGGAAGTATGTGAACGATTGGTAGAGTTTCCCCTTTGGGAAGAATATGGAGACCAGCTTAAATCGTCCGTGGCAGACATCGCCAACATTGGAGGGCCTACTGCCGGAGCCATTACTGCTGGAAAGTTTTTGGAACACTTCACGGATTATAACTGGATCCATATCGATATTGCAGGACCATCGTTTATCAAAACAGGAGAAAGCTACAAACCTACTGGAGGCACAGGTTTTGGGGTCAGGCTGGTCACTCAGTTTTTAAAAAACATTTCAAATTAAGCTAGTAAAGGAATACCCACCTCCAAACAAGCCTTGGGGATTAGGGTAATGAAAAAGATAAATATACCGACGAAATGAATCCAAAAAAGAATAAACCGGTAATCGGCATCACCATTGGTGACATCAACGGCGTCAGTGCAGAGGTGACCATGAAAGCACTCATGGACAACCGCATCCTGAAACTGGTCACCCCTGTGATCTACGCCCACGGCAAAGCATTGACCTTTTACAGAAAGCACCTGAAATTGGAAGATTTTAATTTCATGCAGATCCGAAACATTGGGGAGATCCATCACAAAAAGGTAAATGTCATCAACGTGACAGAGGAATGTCCTGAAGTCATGCCCGGAACAGAGACTTCCGAAGCGGGAAAAATGGCCTTGGCAGCACTGGACCATGCCATCTCGGACATCAAAGACCACAACATAGACGCGCTGGTAACAGCACCGCTAAACAAAAACAACATCAACTCAGATTCGTTGAAGTTTGTGGGGCACACAGAATACCTTACAGAGGCTTTTGAAGCCAAGGCAAGCATGATGTTTATGGTCTCTGAGGACATGCGCGTAGGATTGGTTTCCGGCCACGTCCCACTGAGCCAGGTAATCAAAAATGTCACCGGCAATAAAATCAAGCTAAAGCTGAAAATCATGCTCGCATCCCTGCGGGAAGACTTTGGCATCGAAAAACCACGGATCGCCGTATTGGGACTGAACCCGCATGCAGGTGAAGACGGACTCTTGGGCAAAGAAGAAATAGAAATCATCCAGCCTGCCATCCGGGAATTCAAGGACAAAGGGCATTTGATTTTTGGCCCTTACCCATCGGATGGATTCTTCGGCATGATGCATCAGAAAAAATTTGACGGTGTCTTGGCCATGTACCATGACCAAGGGCTGGTTCCTTTCAAGACCTTGGCATTTGACAATGGGGTCAACTTCACGGCCGGCCTACCGATCGTGAGGACTTCACCGGACCACGGCACCGCCTACAATATTGCCGGCAAAAACCTTGCAGATGAAGGCTCGATGCGTGCTGCCATCTTTACGGCCTACGATATCCTTTCCAAAAAACAGCCTTGGGAAGACGATGAATAAAAATAAATCGTAGCCATATTTTATATTTAAAAAATAGTTCGCTAAATTTGCGGTCTTAAACAAGCGGGAGGAATGATTAAATTCTGGAGAGCTTTTGACATTGACATCATCAAACTCAACGAGGGAACACATGAGTTTTCCTTCACGGTGAATGATGAGTTCTTTGAGCAAATCAAGGACAATGATCTGATAAAAAAAGGAAACCTGGAGGCTAAAGTCCTTTTAAAAAAGGAAGTCAACCTCTTAGAGGCAACATTCATAATAGATGGCACGGTGGAGCTTACGTGTGACAGAAGCTTGGAGAAATTTGACCAAGCCTTGCACACATCCGAAAAGATCATCTATAAATACGGGCCGGAAGAACAGGAGATCAATGAAGAAATCTTCATGATCACCAGGGACACCCCCAAGATCAATGTTGCCCAATTGATTTATGAGTTTATAGTACTTGCATTGCCCATCAAGAAAATTCATCCGGATTATCGGGATGAAGAAGAAATGGAAGGCGAAGGCAGGTTGGTATATTGGTCAGACGAGCAAGATGAGGGAGCCGAGGAAAACGATGCTTCTGAGCTTGATCCGAACGATCAGATAGATCCCAGATGGGAAGCATTAAAGAATATTAAGAAAAAAGATTAATCTAAAAACTGTATAGAGATGGCACATCCTAAACGCAAAATTTCAAAAACCAGAAGGGACAAGAGAAGAACGCATTACAAGCTTACCGCTCCAGGCTTAGCGCAATGTCCTACTACAGGTGAATACCACTTACCTCACAGAGCTTACTGGCTTGACGGTAAACTTTATTACAAAGGTCAAGTGATCATTGAAAAAGAGGTTCTTGCCTAAGCAGGAAGATTTGAACTACGAATCTGATGTCACTTAGATAAGTGAAAGCTATAATTAAATCCATTTGGACTATCCCCAAATGGATTTTTTTATGTCAAAAAACCTAACGCCTCTATCATATCACCCTTTGCCCACTTCTAAAAAGCACCAAAAAATAGCGGCAACCGCATCGAAACATGCGGCACTGAGTTTTAATAGACCATAAAAAGGATTCTACTTCCAAAATTACTTGGTGGTAAGGCACATTTTAAATAATTTTGAAAGCCAAAAATATTTTGTTTTTATTTTAACCATATAAAATAAGACAAACTAGCATAATGTAAGGCGCAGATGTTGACTTCCCTCCGATGTACCAATAGCATTTGCCCAAAACAACAAATAAATGGAAAAAACTAGAGCTGTCATAACCGGCGTCAATGGATGGGTTCCGGATTACGTATTGACCAATAAGGAACTCGAGTCAATGGTGGAAACCAGCGATGAATGGATTACCTCTCGCACCGGTATCAAAGAAAGACGAATACTAAAAGGTGAAGACAAAGCTACCTCTGACATAGGCGCAAATGCCATCAAGGGACTTCTTGAAAAGACCAATACCAATCCGGAAGACATTGACCTTATCATCTGTGCCACCGTCACTCCGGACATGCCGTTTCCTTCTTGTGCCAATATGATCTCCCATAAGGTAGGGGCTAAAAATAGCTACAGCTTTGACATTTCTGCTGCTTGCTCAGGCTTCATCTATGCACTGACCATCGGCAGCCAGTTCATCGAAACCGGCATGCACAAAAAGGTCATCGTGGTGGGCGCGGACAAAATGTCTTCGATCGTCAATTACGAGGACCGAACCACCTGCATCATCTTCGGAGATGGTGGCGGAGCGGTTTTATTGGAACCCACCACAGAAGAGGTTGGCGTCATGGACTCCCTTCACCATTCTGACGGATCCGGCTCCCCTTACCTGCACATCAAGGCAGGAGGAAGCTTGAAGCCCGCTTCAGAAGACACGGTGAAGGCAAAAGAGCACTACGCTTACCAAGAGGGTTCTACCGTATTTAAATTTGCCGTAACCAATATGGCAGAGGTAAGTGCCCAGATCATGGCCAAAAACAACCTCAAAGGAGACGACATTGCTTGGCTGGTACCGCACCAAGCCAACAAACGTATCATTGACGCCACTGCAAACCGCATGAACGTGGGGCCAGAAAAGGTGATGATCAATATCGAAAAATACGGCAACACCACCGCGGGCACCATCCCACTGTGCCTATGGGATTACGAATCAAAACTCAAAAAAGGAGACAATATTATCCTTGCCGCTTTTGGAGGAGGATTTACTTGGGGCTCCGTTTATCTCAAATGGGGATACGACCCAAAATAAATTAATTTAACTAACAAAATTCATATGGCAAGTACTGCAGATTTCAAAAATGGTTTATGCATGGAGATGAACAATGACATTTGGAGCATTGTAGAATTCCAGCATGTCAAACCCGGAAAAGGTGCTGCTTTTGTCAGAACCAAACTTAAAAGTCTAACCACCGGCAAGGTGCTGGATAAGACCTTCAACGCTGGTGAGAAGATCACTACTGCCAGGGTAGAAAGAAGGCCACACCAGTTTTTGTATGCAGACGACCTGGGGTATCACTTCATGGATACCACTACCTTCGAACAGATCCCTATTGAGGAAAAACTCATCGAAAGGGCTGACCTGATGAAGGAAGGTCAAGTGGTGGACATCCTAATTCATGACGAAACAGACACGCCACTGGGAGTCGAGTTGCCGCCTTTTGTGGAGCTACTGATCACTTACACAGAACCCGGCATCAAGGGAGACACCGCCACTAATGCATTGAAACCGGCAACCTTGGAAACCGGTGCCACTGTAATGGTTCCCTTATTTGTGGACCAAGACATCGTGATCAAAGTAGATACACGTGACGGATCCTATTCCGAAAGAGTAAAATAATTTCAAAAGCTATGTGATTTGGTTAAATTACATAGCTTTACGTTTTTATAAACCCATAAATTGCTCCATTAAAACAAGGCAATTGCTAAAACATAATTTTATGAAAGCCAAAGAAATCCAAGAACTAATAGATTTTATTTCCAACTCGGGTCTTGCCGAGGTAAAGATCGAAACGGACGAATTCAAACTGTCCATCAAGAAAAACGCAGAAACCCAAGTTGTAAAAGCAGCTGAAACGGCTCCTTCTCCAGCACCTAGCCCTGCGCCAGCCCCTGCCTCGGCACCGGCTCCTGCCGCATCACCTGCACCTGAAAAAGAAGCCCCAGCTGCGGATGCTTCCAATTATGTCGAAATCAAATCGCCGATGATCGGCACCTTCTATACTACGCCAAACCCTGATGCTGACAACTTCGTGAGCGTAGGAGACAGCGTAAAACCCGGACAGACCGTCTGCATCATAGAAGCCATGAAGCTTTTCAATGAAATCGAATCTGAGGTTTCAGGAAAAATCGTTAAAGTCCTTGTCGAAAATGCTACTCCGGTAGAATATGACCAACCGCTATTCTTGGTTGACCCAGCAGGATAAATTTATTTTTCCACCAATTTGAAAGAACCGTGTTTAATAAAATACTAATTGCCAACAGAGGAGAAATTGCACTGAGGATTATCCGTACCTGTAAAGAGATGGGCATCAAAACAGTAGCCGTTTACTCCACAGCAGATAAAGACAGCCTTCATGTGAGATTTGCAGACGAAGCCGTTTGCATTGGTGCAGCTCCCAGTCGAGAGTCCTACCTGAACATCCCTAGGGTCATCGCAGCAGCCGAAATCACCAACGCTGATGCCATTCACCCCGGATATGGCTTTCTTTCGGAGAACGCTGAGTTTTCTAAGATCTGTGAAGAATACAACATTAAATTCATTGGTGCCAGTTCTGAAATGATCGATAAAATGGGGGACAAAGCCACTGCCAAAGCTACGATGAAAGCTGCTGGCGTGCCTACCATCCCGGGATCTGAAGGACTGCTCGACTCCATTGAGCAGGGCATTAAAATTGCCAATGAAATGGGGTACCCCGTCATTCTAAAAGCTACTGCTGGCGGTGGTGGCCGTGGCATGAGGATCGTCCGTGAAGAAAAGGAATTTAAAAAAGCCTGGGATGATGCTCGCCAAGAATCCGGTGCAGCCTTCGGCAATGACGGCCTGTATCTCGAAAAATTCGTGGAAGAACCACGCCATATCGAAATCCAAGTAGTCGGTGACAACACTGGAAAAGCATGCCACCTCTCCGAAAGGGACTGCTCCATCCAAAGAAGGCACCAAAAACTGGTGGAAGAAACACCTTCTCCATTCATCACGGACGAACTGCGGGATGCCATGGGGAAAGCAGCCATCAAAGGCGCCGAGGCCATTGGGTACGAAGGAGCAGGAACCATCGAATTCCTAGTGGACAAGCATCGTAATTTCTACTTTATGGAAATGAATACCCGTATCCAAGTAGAACACCCCATCACGGAAGAGGTGACCGATTACGATCTGATAAAAGAACAAATAAAAGTAGCAGCAGGCATCCCTATCTCAGGACAGAACTACTACCCTAAATTATATGCCATGGAATGTAGGATCAATGCCGAAGACCCGGCAAATGGATTCCGTCCAAGCCCTGGTAAAATCAACAACCTTCACCTCCCTGGAGGACGTGGGGTACGGGTAGATAGCCACGTATATGCCGGATATATCATCCCGCCAAACTATGACTCGATGATTGCGAAGCTTATCGTAAGCGGTCAATCCAGGGAAGAAGTTATCGTGAGGATGAAGCGTGCGCTAGAGGAATTTGTGATTGATGGTATCAAGACCACCATTCCGTTTCACATTGCCCTCTTGGAGGACGAACAATTCAAGGCCGGAAACTTTACTACCAAGTTCTTAGAGACATTTGACTTTTCGGTCATCAAAGGATAAAGAAGTTTTTACCGGACTATATTATACAACGGCTGTTGCCTTAGGGACTTACCTTTTGGCAACAGCCGTTTTATTTTTCCTATAATGAATTTGAAGAAAAGATATACTTCGGATCAAGCAATATTTCTGGGGCGATATATTTCTTCATTAATCAGAACAATGATTCGCCAGGAAGGCTCCAAGGCACATTGCAACTAAAAATTCCTTCCAAGGCAACAGCATCCACTAGGTGCCTTTGAGGAGTTGTGGCCTTTTTATTATGATTTTACCAAAATGCAAAACGGCCGTCCCCAGCTTTTTCGCTTGATCCTATATTTCACGCTTACTCTTCACATTCCACTTCCATTTTCGCTCCCACATTGATCGAATAATAGGGATACCGCTTAAGCACCACCTCATAGTATTCCCAATCATCACCTGTAGCAATTTCTGCTACTCCATTATGGGTCTCAAAGGTAGATGGATCATATCCTCCACTGGGCTCACTGTCATATCCTTGAACATGCACATTTTCCGTATCCGACCCAAAATACCACGTAGGCTCATCTATTCTGATAAGTAATTTAACATATTCTCCAGCTGCAGCTCCATCAGGTATTTCTTCTGGCTTTAACTCTTTGAATTTAACAGCACCAATATGCTCATGTTCATCCCCTTCCGTTTCTAACTCCAAGTACAACCAAAGGATGTCCCCCTCACCGGCCTTAGCTGCATCGAAGGACGGCAATTCTATAAATTTAATATGATGGTTTTCATGATCCAGGCCCATCGCCCACGCATTTTTATCTATGAAACACCTGGCCTCCTCTGGGATTTCCTCCTCAGCCTCTTGCTCTGGGGTTTCAGGCTCCTCATCTTCACTCTCACAAGCCATCCATACACTTGCAAGAAGTCCTACAAACAACAGCCTCGTAATCATAGGTATAAAAGTTTTTTTCATAATAATTTTGGTTTAGTAACAAATCGTTTTATCTATATGAAACACATATTAATAACTCTAAATTACATTTATTATTATTTAAATTACAAAAAATTGGTAAAAACAATGGTTTCAATAGTCCTATTTACCATCTGATTACTATAGAAAAGTGCAGCCATGGTGCTATGCAATCGCTACGTTTAGCCCGTTCACTAAAAAAACAGCACCTCCAAAACCCCTCCATACGGTGCCATAAGTGTAGGTCAGAGTGTAAAATATAAATTGATCTCAAAAGTTATGGCCGCATTTATTTTTAATTCTCTTCCACTTTTGCCATATCTCTTTTATATTCCAATATCTTAAAGAAAGGTTTTCACCATAAATCGTACTGGCCTATGCAAACTATACTTGGATCAGGAGGAGTTATCGCAAATGAATTGGCCAGGGAACTGAGAACTTACACCACTGGCATTAGGCTTGTCAGCCGAAACCCTCAAAAAATCAACCAAGATGATGAGACCATCTCGGCAGACCTCACCCAAGCTGATCAGGTCAAGAAAGCCGTAAAGGGCAGCAGTATTGTCTACCTGACGGTAGGGCTTAAATACAAGGCACGCATTTGGGAGTCTGCCTGGCCAAAAATAATGCGCAATGTCATTGAAGCCTGTACGCAACACCAATCAAAACTTGTCTTTTTTGACAATATATACATGTACGACCCCAACTATATTGGTCATATGTCAGAGGATACGCCTATCCGGCCTGTCAGCAGAAAAGGTGCGGTCAGGGCAAAAATTGCGGATATGGTTTTGGAAAGTACTAGCAAAGGGAATCTGGAAGCCATCATTGCAAGATCTGCAGATTTCTACGGTCCACATATCACATTAAACAGCATCCTAACAGAGCTGGCATTTAAACCGCTTGCAAAAGGGGGAACCGCTAAATGGCTCGGCGATGCCCACCAACCACATGCCTTCACCTTTACACCAGATGCAGGGAAAGCCCTTGCCCTACTCGGGAATACTGAAGATGCCTATAACCAGGTATGGCACCTCCCCACCGCTTCCAATCCTCCCACAGGAAAAGAATGGATCTATCTGATCGCAAAGGAAATGAGCAAATCTCCGAAGTACCAGGTATTGGCTCCTTGGTTTTTTTCTGTTTCCGGACTGTTTGTTCCTTTCATGCGAGAGCTGAAAGAAATGCTCTATCAATACGAAAGGCCCTATGTCTTTGACAGCACCAAATTCCAAGAAAATTTCTTCTTTAAACCGACCAAATACCGGGATGGGATTAAAAACATCATTCATGAGGAATTCCCAAGCTTGGAAAAGAAAATGGATGATATACGCTATTGATCCATCAAGCATATCATCCTGTAACGGCCTACATGATTTTTGTAAGCTATAAAATAGCTACTTCCCCTCAATGTCAGCCACCAACTCCTCGTACCACGCGACTCCGTACTTCCGGATCAGTGCATCTTTCACGAATTTATAAATAGGCACGTTCAGTTCTTTACCCAAACCACATGCGGGGCTGCAAATATCCCATCGGTCATAATTCAGGGCATCATATTCGTCGTACTTGGTCACGCGTACTGGATATAGGTGACAGCTTAGCGGTTTTTTATAATCTATTTCCCCTTGGATATGCGCCTCTTCAATGCCACATTTCAAGGTTCCATTTTCATCTCTCAAGGCATATGCACATTCTCGGTTGTTGATCGTAGGAGTGCCTTTTTCACCTTCTTGGTCGATCACCCAAGTACCTTGCTCTTCTATAGCCTTAATGCCTTGCGGGGTAAGGTATTTTTTAATCTTAGGATAGAGTTCTTCCAAAACCTTGGTCTCATCATCCTCCAAAGGAGCCCCAGCATCTCCTTCCACACAGCAAGCCCCCTTACATTTCTCCAAGTTGCAAACGAAGAAATGTTCCTTGAGGTCATCACTGAGCACTGCATTGCCTACTAGTATCATAAATTGTCTCTTTTCATGTACAAAGGTAAAAAAAGTATGATGCTTATCCCTCTCCTCAGACCAAAGCATTGCGAGAGGGCACAACATTTCTTTATAATCATGAAAAATCAATGGAAATTAACTTATTTTGCAAGGTGCAAGTCGACTTGTCGCTCCAACCTTCTTGGTTGGTGAGGAAAGTCCGGGCAACACAGAGCGCCATACTTCCTAACGGGAAGGGGTTCAGCTGGAGACGGCTGAATTACAGCCAGTGCCACAGAAAACAAACCGCCTCGATCCTTTGGGATGGGGTAAGGGTGAAAAGGTGGAGTAAGTGCCCACCGGGCAGCGGGCGACCGTTGTCGCATGGCAAACCTTATGGGTTGAAAGATCAAATAGGCTCCGGTCCAAGGGCTGCTCGTCCAATTTCCGTTTCGGCGGAGAAACCGGAGTGGGTAGATCGATAGATCCTGATCGTGAGGTCAGGGGCAGATAAATGACAAGTACCCGCCACGGCGGGGACAGAACCCGGCTTATAGGCTTGCACATTTATTATTTAACCATAATAACTACTTATGCCAAAAATCCTGATTATCGATGATGAAAAAGTCATCAGGTCTACGCTCAAAGAAATTTTAGAATATGAAGATTATGAAATCCATGAAGCACAGGATGGTGTAGAAGGTCTTAAGAAGATAGAAAGCCAGGATTTCGACTTGGTGCTTTGTGATATCAAAATGCCTAAAATGGATGGATTGGAGGTATTGGACAAAGTCTATCAATCGGATAAACAGCCGCAATTCATCATGATATCCGCACATGGCTCGATTGAATCGGCGGTGGAAGCAACCAAAAAAGGTGCCTTTGACTTTATCCCCAAACCTCCAGACCTCAACAGGCTACTGCTCACGGTCAGAAATGCCCTGGAGAAAAAGGACTTGGTGACCGAAACCAAAGTCCTTAAGAAAAAACTGTCCAAAAAACTGGACATGGTGGGCGAATCTGCTGCTATTCTGCAAGTCAAAGAGACCATCGAGAAAGTAGCCCCAACCGATGCCCGCGTACTGATTACAGGCCCTAATGGCACAGGAAAAGAGCTCGTCGCCCATTGGCTTCATCAAAAAAGCGGCCGGAACAAATCCCCATTTATTGCGGTAAACTGCGCGGCCATTCCTGCTGAGCTCATTGAAAGTGAACTTTTTGGCCACGAAAAAGGTGCCTTTACCTCGGCCAACAAACAGCGCCAAGGGAAATTTGAACAGGCAAATGGAGGCACGATCTTCTTGGATGAAATAGGAGACATGAGCCTTTCTGCCCAGGCCAAAGTACTCCGAGCACTTCAAGAGCACAAGATTTCCAGGGTCGGTGGTGACAAAGACATCAAGATCGATGTACGCGTTTTAGCGGCGACCAATAAAGACTTAAAAAAAGAAATTGAAGAGAACAATTTCCGGGAAGACCTCTACCATCGCCTCAGCGTCATCCTTATTCAAGTACCGGCGCTAAAGGACCGAAAAGAGGACATCCCACTTTTGGTGGACCGCTTTTTAGAGGACATTGCGAAAGAATATGGCACTACCAAAAAAGACATTGACGATAAGGCCATTGCAAAATTGCAGGAATACCCGTGGACTGGAAATATCCGGGAGCTTAGAAACGTGGTAGAAAGGCTGATTATACTGGGAGGAAAAACAATTTCACTTGAAGACATAAAAAAATACGCTGATTTTTGATCAGCGTATTTTTTTATCCTTTTACTTCTTGGTTATCCACTGCTTTGGCGTAAGCAGGGCAAGGTTTGCTCGACGCACATGCTCCCAAGGCCAATAGCCCCGAGGCAAGAATAATAGCTGCTAGTCTTCTCATACTAAAATCATTTTTTATCCAAATCAAATATGTCTATTATTAAAACGATTACAAAATTAATTCACCATTAAATTGCATCCTCTGATTTCACTATTATCGAATCTTCCAAGCACTTCCAACATTCCTTCATCATCAAACCGACCCAAATCCTGTGTCTCAATAAAGGCACATGAATGGAAATTGGCCAAGTCAATTATGTTAATACCCCCTTGTTTCCTAGGGCTCCAAGACAAGGGATCATTGACATCCCGCAGCATTACCCGCATGCTCGCAGGCAGTTGATATTTACCATTTCCCTGCGAATATGCCTGTGACATCAGCTCTGTCATGCCGTACTCGGAATGGATCCTAAGCTGTTTGAATGCTTTGGAGAGATTTTCATGAACCGCTTCTCGAATCATCTCCTTTCTTCTCCCTTTCATTCCTCCCGTCTCCATCACGATTAAATGGTCCATTTCTGGAAAATCTTCCCCAAACTGCTCGGCCAAATCCAACAAAGCAAACGTTACGCCCAGCAACAACACCCTTTTCCCGTCCTTCAATTGCTTCAGGTGATAAAGCCGATCGATCAGCACATCGTAATTGTACAAATAGAATCCCGATTGGTCGGAGCCTGATTGCTTGATAAAATGATCAGCCATCGCTACCAGGGAACTCCCCTTTCGCTCCAAATAAGCCGGTAACAAGGCCAGCACATGAAACTCCTCCAGTGAACCGTACACTTCCTCAAACAGCTTTTGGGAATGCTTCAGGTAAAACTCCTCAGACCAGATAAAATGCCTGCTGGTAATCTGCCCAGTGGTCCCACTACTGGAATAAAACGATTCAAACCCTTCCTCAGGCCCACTCACCACCTTATGTGATTTAAAAAAACGGATCGGCAAGAAAGGGATCTCACCTACAGCTTTCACTTCAACTGGATTGACCCCCCGAGCATCCAAATAGGCCTTGTAGGTCGTATTTTCTTTGGCCTGATAGCGAAACAGCTCCATGGCCAACGAATCAAAATCACTCGGATTCATGCCCTGTACTTGCTCAGAAAAACTTTTGAAATAATTCATCGTTTTATTATCTATAATGGACAAATTTAAGCAAATTTAAGATTGACTCTACATCAATAACTATTACTGGCCATATGAAAGCAAAAAGCTATGCATATATCTTGGTTTTAATTTTTTCCGCAGGTGCCTGCGTATCTCCCCCTGACAACTTCCCTACTGTCCCGGAGATCAGTTATGAAGGACTGTCATACTTGGAAGTAGATGGTGCTTCAGATTCCTTAAAGGTAGCTATAAATTTCCGGGATGCGGAAGGTGATCTTGGGCTTGACCCAAGGGAAGACAACCCTCCCTACAACCCCCTCTTTTTCCTCACTGACGAAAATGGAGACTATATCACGTATTCCAACCGCCCCGAAGATGCTCCCTCCTATAACCCTAGAGACTGGGCGGTGGAACCTACCATCAATAACGAGACCATCGAGGACACCCTCTGGGTGGAACATAACCCGGACTATTACAATATTTTTGTCCGGTTTTTCATCAAGCGAAACGGCACTTTTAATGAATTCAAATGGACTGACGCACCCTATTACACCACCTTCGACGGGCGTTTCCCTTTGATCCTTAACGACAACAACCAAAGAGCAGTAGAAGGCACTATTGAATACGCCATGCTGTCTTCTGGATGGCGGTCCATTTTCAGAAATGATACTGTCCGACTGGACCTTCAGATTCAAGACCGGGCCCTTAATAAAAGTAACGTTATTTCCACGCCTGAATTCACCCTCAACCAAATTCAGCAGCAATAAAAAACGGCTTGGACCAAAGGTTTGGTCCAAGCCGTTTTTTCCCCTTTTCCTTATAGGGTTACCACATTGGATAGCTTATGGGGTCCACTTCGTGCATGATTAGATAAGCTTTTTCGATCACATCATCCACGCTCGGTTTGGAGAAATAATCCCCATCTGATGAATAAGCAGGACGGTGAGGCTGAGCAGACAGCGTCACTGGCTCAGAATCCAGCTGGTAATAAGCTTTTTGTTTTTCCAACACCTGCTGCATCATATAGGCGGAAGCTCCTCCTGGAACATCCTCATCTGCAAAAATAACTCGGCTGGTCTTTTTAATGGATTCCAAAATGACATGATCCACATCAAAAGGCAACAGTGTTTGGACATCAATGACCTCCACTGAAACCCCGTATTCCACTAATTGCTCGGCAGCATCCAATACAATGCGGCACATCGCCCCGTAAGTCACCACGGTAATATCCGTCCCTTCACGAAGCACTTCAGGTCTTCCCAGCGGCACCGTAAACTCACCTACGTTGGTAGGCATCAGTTCTTTTTGGCGATAAGCATTGAGGCACTCAATCATCAGTGCCGGCTCATCACTTCTTAACAAAGTATTATACATTCCAGCGGCCTGCGTCATGTTTCGGGGCACACACACCAACAGCCCTCTCAAACTGCCCAAAATGGCACTCATAGGCGAGCCAGAATGCCAAACTCCCTCAAGTCGATGCCCTCTGGTTCTGACAATCATTGGGGCTTTCTGACCACCCTTCGTCCGATAGTGCAAACAGGCCAAATCATCCGTCAAGGTCATCAGTGCATAATAGATATAATCCAAATACTGAATCTCAGCAATAGGGCGTAATCCACGCAAAGCAGTCCCGATTCCCTGACCAATAATCGTCATTTCACGGATTCCCGTATCGGTTACCCGAAGCTCCCCGTGCTTTTCTTGGAGTCCCGCAAAAGCCTGGTTAACATCTCCTATCTTCCCCACATCTTCCCCAAAAGCAAACACCCGGGGATCATTGCTGAGCATTTGATCAAAGCATGCTTGCAAGACCTCTCTGCCATCCACCGTTGGAGATTGCTCGGTGTAAACCGGGGCAATGACTTGAACATGCTGACTCCCTTCTTCGGACTCGCTGTACAAATGACTATTGTAGCGATCATAATTACGCTTTTTCTGCTCTTCATACCATGCTTTCAGGGGACCTCTTGCCTCCTCCGCATCAAATCGCATCAATAACAATGTCTTGCGGACGGCACCAAACACATCTTTACGAATGGGATTCAAGGTTTTGGCAAGGTCATCGGCCAGCTGATTGAGGGCATTTTGCTGCTTGCTTTGGCCAGCGGCCTCCTTAATCAGGCCTACGACGGTCTTAAGGTCTGATTTTATATCTTCGGTAAAAGACTTCCAAGCTTTATCCTTCTGCTCGCGCACAAAACGCACCGCCTCTTTATCGATCTCGTCAAGTTCTTCCTCGGTGGCAAGACCATTTTCCAAAATGTAGGACCGGAACATCATATTACAGTCATGATCTGCTTCCCACTGCAACCGCTCCTTGGATTTGTAGCGTTCATGGGATCCAGAGGTAGAATGCCCTTGTGGCTGGGTCATTTCGATCACATGAACCAGTGAAGGAACAGATGCTTCCCTGGCCAATGTTTCGGCCTTCCTATAAGCTGCATGAAGGGATTCATAATCCCAACCTTTGGCAACAATAATTTCTACTCCGGGTTTCTCTTCCGTTCTTTGGTATCCTGCCAAGGCTTCTGAAATACTGCCTTTGGTCGTCTGAAATTCGTTGGGTACAGAAATCCCATAATCATCGTCCCATACCGAAAGAACCAATGGTATCTGTAAGACCCCTGCCGCATTGATCGTCTCCAAGAACATCCCTTCTGCACAAGAAGCATTACCGATGGTCCCCCAGGCAATTTCCTTTCCCAGTCCTTTAAATTGCTCAAGCCTCTGAAGGGCTTCATTCTCTTTAAATAATTTCGAGGCATACCCCAAACCGATCAACCTGGGAACCTGGCCGGCAGTAGGTGAAATATCACCACCTGAGTTTTTGGTATTTCTAATATCTTTCCATGTGCCATCTTCATTTAACGAACGAGTGGCAAAATGTCCATTCATCAACCGTCCACCAGAAGCTGGCTCTTCCTCAACGACGGTATGTGCGTACAGCTGGGCAAAATATTCCTGCAACTTCAGCTCCTCGATTGCCAGCATAAACGTCTGGTCTCGATAATAACCGGACCGCCAATCTCCCTTCTTGAAGTAGCGCGCCATGACCACTTGCGCCAGCTCCTTGCCGTCACCGAAGATTCCAAATTTAGCCTTGCCCATAAAGACTTCCTTCCTCCCCATCAGGGAAGCTTGGCGACTTTGCTGAACAATCTTGTAATCAAATAAAATTTGATCCTTTTCTAAATCTAGCTTAACCTTATGTGTTGGTAACGTTTCCAATTCTATCATATTTATAAATTAACAGGTATTTTGGGTTTTTCAAGGTACTTCAAAAATACTGATTTTTAAGTTCTATACAAATAGAACCATCAAGTATTACCATTCAATCTCCATAATAAATTTCAAAAACAATTAATCACAACGATATTAATAAAATAATATTCTGACAATAACGAAATCACGATAAAATTACAATATTTTAAAATTTTACTTAATAGAATTAAAGCAACGTCAATTTTTAAAAAATTGAGCACCAAATAAAAAATATCTAAAAAGAATTGTTTTAAAACTTTATGTAATTGTGAAATAGTTAATAAAATTTTATTCTACAAACCATTATTTTTCTTACCTGTACCAAAATAATCAGTAAGTATCTAACAACCAATCACGTTACAGTTAGTATATTTGCAAGGTAAGTAGTACATCCAACCAATATTTGTTATGATCATAGGGATACCCAAAGAGATTAAAAACAACGAAAACAGAGTTGCCTTAACACCTGCTGGCGCTCAAGAACTGGTCAAAAGAGGCCATACCGTATATGTCCAACACACGGCTGGCGAAGGCAGCGGCTTCCCTGACCATCTCTACGAAGAAGCTGGAGCCAAAATCCTGCCCACTATCGAGGAAACTTACCGCATCGCTGAGATGATCATGAAGGTGAAAGAACCCATCGAACCAGAATATGATTTGGTACGAGAAGACCAGCTTTTGTTCACCTATTTCCACTTTGCTTCGCACGAACCACTGACCAATGCCATGATCAAAAGCAAGTCGGTTTGCTTGGCGTATGAAACCGTGGAAAAAGCAGGAGGAGGCCTTCCTTTACTTGTCCCTATGTCAGAAGTAGCTGGTAGAATGGCTACCCAAAAAGGTGCAAATTACCTAGAAAAACCATTGGGAGGAAAAGGAATCCTGATGGGCGGAGTACCCGGTACGTTACCCGCCAAAGTCCTGATTTTAGGCGGAGGGGTAGTAGGAACTCAAGCCGCTTGGATGGCCGCCGGGATGAAAGCCGACGTCACCATTCTGGATGTTTCCCTTCCTCGAATGAGATACCTTTCTGACGTCATGCCTGCCAATGTAAAAACCAGAATGTCCAATGAATACAACATCCGGGAATTGATTAAAACAGCCGACCTGATCATCGGGGCCGTCCTGATCCCAGGAGCCAAGGCGCCGCACCTTATCACCAGGGACATGCTGAAGGAAATGCAGCCTGGAACAGTATTGGTCGATGTTGCGGTGGATCAGGGTGGATGTATCGAAACCTGCAAACCTACCACACACCAAGACCCTACTTTCACCATCGACGGCGTACTACATTATTGCGTGGCCAATATGCCTGGAGCCGTTCCTTACACATCGACGATCGCCCTGACTAACGCCACCCTTCCGTATGCCATCCAATTGGCCGACAAGGGCTGGAAAAAAGCCTCAAAAGAAAACAAAGAGCTGGCTTTAGGACTAAACGTAGTAAAAGGCGATGTGGTTTACAAGGCTGTGGCCGAAGCATTCGACCTCCCTTTTATCGCTGTAGAAAAACACTTGGTTGACTAAAAAAACAATCCCTTCAGAAGGATATTTCCCAAATATATAAAAAGACTGCCTCTGCGAGGCAGTCTTTTTTTTGCTTCAACACGCACAGCTTATTTCAAAAGAGATTCGACTCACTTTTCGAACTCCTCGACACTCCTATCTCTTAAAAACTTTATTGTATTTTTAATATCCACGGACAACACCCTGTCTTGAGCATTAAAACTCACGTGGTCTCGATATACCCCTATCAACCGCTCCACAATTTCAGAACTCCTTGCAGGCCTTCTAAATTCCAATGCCTGCGCAGCTGTCAACAACTCTATAGCCAGTATTTTTTCCAAGTTGTCCAAAACACGCAGGCATTTCGTTGCGCCATTGGCGCCCATGCTGACATGGTCTTCCTGACCATTTGAGGAAACAATCGAATCCACCGAAGCCGGCGTACAAAGCTGCTTGTTTTCACTCACCACAGAGGCAGCGGTATATTGCGGTATCATCAACCCTGAATGCAGCCCCGGATCATCCACCAAGAACAACGGAAGGCCACGCTGACCGGAAAGCAACTGGTAGGTCCTTCGCTCAGATATACTACCGATTTCTGCCATCGCTATGGCCAAATAATCAAATGCCAACGCAAGCGGCTGGCCATGGAAATTGCCGCCTGATAAAATCTCATCTTCATCAGGAAAGATATTAGGGTTATCCGTCACAGAATCTGCTTCACGCTCAAATGTCCCTTTCACAAACGCAAGCGTATCTTTTGAAGCACCATGCACTTGAGGGATGCAGCGAAAAGAATACGGATCTTGCACCTGCTTTTCCTTAGACTGAGCAATCTCACTTCCCTCCAAATAATGTCGCAAACTCGCCGCAGTATCTACCTGGCCCTCATGAGCCCTTATCCGGTGAATAAGCGCATTAAAAGGCTGTAGGTTCCCATTAAACCCGTCCACAGAAATGGCTGCGATCAAATCTGCCCAACGAAACAACGCCTCAGCCCTTTGGGTAATGTGCACGCCATAACTCAACATAAACTGGGTACCGTTGATCAGTGAAAGCCCTTCCTTTGAACGCAGCGTCACTGGCTGCCAGCCAAATTGTTCCAGCACCTGTGCACTGGGACACACTTTCCCTTCGAAATAGACCTCTCCCATTCCGATCAATGGCAAACTTAAATGTGAAAGCGGTGACAAATCACCTGATGCCCCCAGTGATCCTTGATTATACACCACTGGCAACACATCGTGGTTATAAAAATCTACCAACCGCTGGACCGTTTCCAGCTGGACACCTGAATGCCCACGGGAAAGGGACTCTATCTTGGTCAACAACATCAGCCTTACCAATTCTTTCGGCACCTTCTCTCCCACTCCACATGCATGGGACTGCAATAAGTTATACTGGAGCTGCTGGATTTCATTTCGGTCAATCCTCACCTGCTGAAGATAGCCAAACCCCGTATTGATCCCGTAATACAAAGCCGCCTCATCCTTATAAATCTTATCATCCAAGTACGCGCGACATTGCTGAATACGCTCAATCGCAGCCGATGAAAGCTCCAAACGCTTACCTTCGCTCACTACGCGGTAAATCCGCTCTAAGGTAACAGGCATTTCACCAACCCTATACGCTTCTTGCTTTTCGAGTACCTCTATCATAATTGATCACTTTAAATCTGTAATAATAAATGGGTCTATTCACTGACACCTACAAAGGTCAAGATTATTACTAATAATGAAAAATAGTATTATATTCACTATTTAATAACCAAAAGTGATCACAATGGAATTAAGGCAAGTAAAATATTTCTTGGTACTGGCAGAGGAGCTGCATTTCCGAAAAGCAGCTGAGCGGTTGTTTATTGTCCAGCCCGCCCTTTCCAAGCAGATCAAATTATTGGAAGAAGAACTGGGAACAGCATTGCTCAAAAGGGATAAACGTAACGTACAGCTTACCGCTGCCGGTGAATACTTTCAAAAAGAGACAAAAGCCATCATTGACCAATTGGAGCTCATAAAAAGCCATACCAGACTGGTACAAGAAGGCGAAAAGGGTGAAATCCGGATTGGCTACGTGGGATCATGCATCCATACGTTTTTGCCTGATGTCCTTACCGAAATGCACCAGTCCCATCCACACATCCAAACGTATCTAAACGAAATGACCAGCCGGACCCAATTAGAGGCGATCAAAAACGGAGAGCTTGACATTGCCTTCTTGAGAAACCCTTATCCTCAACCCCAATACGGAAGTCAGCTGGTTTACAGAGAACCGTTTTCAATTGTACTTCCTCAAAACCACCCTATCGGCCCTGAAAACTTCAAAGAAATGGCCCAATTGGCAACGGAAGAATTTATCCTCCCCACCCAAGCAGACGGGGAATTATATTACAGGCTGCAACTGAGCATCTGTGAGGACAGTGGTTTCTCACCACACATTGCCCACGAAACCGTCCATGGACACACTGTGCTAAACCTCGTGGACCACGGCTTGGGCATCACCTTCCTACCTTCTTCTTTCAAGAATGTTTCCAATGCCGCCGTGAAGTTCATCCCTTTGCCCGATATTCCCCAAAAGGCAGAAATCACGGCTCTTTGGAACAAGGAAAACCCTAACCCAAGCCTACAAAAACTCCTTCGCTTCATTCCTTCCATTCGCTGAACCTTCCCCGAAATCACCTACCATAAAATTAGAGCACCTTTTTTTCACACCTTTATTCCAGCTCAATTAAATTTTCGTTATATTTCTTTTCCAATTAAAAAATCACATAACGAAAGAAAAATCTCAAAACCTATTTTAAAACAATCCCCAATGCTCATCAAAAAAATAACCATCGCCTTTCTGGCGTTATTCATATTCAAAAGCCTTCATGCACAAGAAGCGGAGCAGGAGCTTTCAGTCATTCCAAAGCCAGCGGAAATCACCAAAAAAGAAGGAAACTTCCTACTCACTGAAAGTGCCTATATTCTAGCCAAAACCGACCATTCAAGAAAATCAGCAGACATATTCAATAATTTCCTACTCAAACTTCACGGCTTTACTTTACCGGTATCCGCACTAGAGCAGGACAGGCCATCCATCAGCTTATCCGTTTTGCCTGAAAAAAACGAGACTGACGAAAGCTACCATTTGGAAGTAAACCAGGACAATATCACCATTTCTGGTTCCGAAAAAGGAATATTCTACGGGCTTCAAACCAGCCTACAGCTGATCAACAAGATAGATGGCACGTGCCTCATCCCTGCAGTTTCCATCAAAGACAAACCAGCGTTTGACTATAGGGGCATCATGTTGGATGTAGGGCGTCACTTTTTCGAGGTAGCAGAAATAAAAAAGATGATCGACCTGATGGCCTATTTTAAATTCAATAAAATGCACTGGCACCTCACAGAGGACCAAGGCTGGAGATTGGAGATCAAAAAGTACCCCAAACTTACAGAGATAGGAGCTTGGCGTGATTCTACCATCATCGGACAATACTGGGACTACGATCCTTTCATTTATGACGGACAAAAACACGGAGGGTACTACACCCAAGAAGAAGCAAAGGAAATCGTCCGTTATGCTTCAGATCGAATGATCACGGTCATTCCTGAGATCGAACTCCCCGGACACAGTTCCGCAGCCCTAGCAGCCTATCCAGAATTTGGCAGTTTTAAAATGGATGGACACGAACCAAAAGACGGCAAACCCTTAACAGGATCCGTCATGGCCATGAACGAAAAGGGGGAACCCTATGACAACGACCTCAACACCACTGTTCCCGGATTCTGGGGTGTACATCCCAACATATATGGCGCAAAAGAGGAGACTTTCAAATTCCTGGAAGATGTCCTTACGGAAGTGATGGAGATCTTTCCAAGCGAATACATCCACATCGGCGGAGATGAAGCCCCTAAAGACCACTGGAAAACCTCTTCTATTTCCCAAGACCTTATCAAAAAAGAAAACCTGAATGATGAACATGAGCTACAGAGTTATTTCATTACTAGGATAGAAACCTTCCTGAACGAAAACGGGAGGAAGCTCATTGGCTGGGATGAAATTCTGGAAGGCGGGCTAGCGCCAAACGCTACCGTCATGAGCTGGAGAGGTGAAAAAGGCGGAATCGCCGCGGCCAGAATGAACCATGATGTCATCATGACCCCAAACAGCCACATGTACTTTGACCATTATCAGGCGGAAGATAAAAGCACCGAGCCATTGGCAATAGGCGGTTTCCTTCCCCTTGACAAGGTTTATGATTACTCCCCACGACCAGAAGCATTGACTCCTGAGCAGCAAAACCATATCCTCGGGGTACAAGCCAACCTGTGGACAGAATACATTGCCACAAACCACAAATTGGAATATCACCTTTTCCCCAGGGCATTGGCATTGGCTGAAGTGGCCTGGACGGAAAAACTTCAAAAGGACTATCTCGAATTCACCAGCCACCGACTTCCCAAAAGACTGGCAGAGCTAGCGCAACTCCAAGTGTTTTATCGTGTCCCGGAGGCCAAGGTCAGCTTTTCCACTGACGACCAATCCGGCCGTAAACTGGTGACCATCCAACCTTTGGTAAAAGACAGTAAAGTATATTTCACCGTCGACGGACACAAAGCAGATCAAACGGCCAACCTTTACACGGGAACCTTCCCTGCACCTATCGTTGGCCCTGAGCAGGACAGTTTAACCTTACGCTATATTGTCATCACCCCAGATGGAAGATCAAGCAACGAGTTTTCGATCAGCATACCTAAATAACATGAACTGATGAGACACCTATCTTTTACAATATTACTCCTATTAGCAGCCCTTCAGCTAAGCGCGCAACAAACCACGCTTACGCTGATGAGCTATAACATTTACCATGGAGAACAAGCATACGACAAGGGACATCCAAATTTGGACGATATAGCCCAGCTGATCCGGGACATTGACCCCGACTTTGTGGCTTTACAGGAGGTGGACAGCATGACCCAACGTACTGCAAAAATTTATGACAACACCCCTGTAGACTTGGCAGAAGCACTCGCCAATCGCACGGGAATGTACGGCTATTTTGCCAAAGCCATTGACTTCAGCAATGGGGGATATGGAGAAGGGCTTTTGAGCAAGCACCCGGCAAAAATGCACAAAATCGACCTGCCCACACCACAAGGCGGAGAAGGCAGGGCAATGGCATTGGCCACCTATACGCTTGAAAACGGCGGTCAAATCACCTTTGGCGCTACCCATCTTTGCCACCAATTTGACTCCAACAGGGTGGCTCAGACCGATGCAATTGTCAACTACCTCCAAGGCATAAAAGGTGCCGTAGTGGTAGCTGGAGACCTTAACTTCAACCCTACTGAAAAGCCATATTCCATCATTGGAAAGGACTTCATAGATGCTGCAGCTGATTTTGGAGACCCTAGACCCACCATTCCCTTTGACGATCCCACTACAAGGATCGACTATATTTGGCTGTCCAAGAATGTGCAGTGGGAAATAAAAGAAGTAAAAGTGATTCCGGTAGATTTTAGCGACCACATGCCAGTGGTCGTAAAAGTAGTGCTAAAAGAATAAAAAGAATTTAAACCAAAAGGCCTTTCCCTACAGCAAATAGGAAAAGGCCATTTATCGGATCAAATCACATTTCTCACCCTGCTATAATCACTTCCACATTATTTCTTTCGAGCATTTTCACGTGCTCTGTTTCAATTCGGTCGTCAGTAATTACCTTGTGGACTTTGTTAAAACCGGCGATAAAAGCCAATCCTATTTTTTTAAACTTCGTCGAATCTGACACCACGATCACCTCCTCTGCTATATCAATCATGATCTGATTCAGGTAAGCTTCCTCCATATAATGCGTAAACACACCCACATCTGCCTTGATCCCATCTACCCCCAAAAACATTTTGTTACAATGTAGCTGCTTCAGGTTTCGCTCTGCCATGGGACCGACCAAAGACATGGAAAACTCCTTTAGAAAACCTCCCGGCATCATCACATCGAGGTTATCGTAGCTGGCCAGATTATTGACAATGTCTAAGGCGTTACTGATGACTGTCAGCCGTTCAAACTTGGACAGGTTATTGGAAATCTCAAAAGTGGTGGTCCCTGAATCCAAGATAATAGAGTCATTCTCCTCAATCATCGACACCGCTTTTTTACCAATCTTACGCTTAAGATCCAGGTTTATTTTTTTCTTTTCTGTAACCGGAAGCGCCATATTATTGGTCTTAAATGCACCACCATGAGCCCGCACCAAAAGTTTATTTCTTTCCAAGTTGGCCAAATCATTTCGAATCGTCACTTCACTCACGCCAAGGGCTTTGCTTAGCTCGCTGACATTCACCTGTCCATGCTCATCCAAAACCTCCAAGATTCTAGACCTTCGCTGTGCCGTCTTTTTCATATTTTTATGTCTGTTCTAGTTTTGTTAAATAATAGTATCCTCTAAAAAAATCTTTCGAAAAATACTCAATAAGTTTCATTTATCAAATACACTTTATATTCATAACCTTTTGATCACCATCAAAACAACAAGATATAATTTACGATTATAACTTGTTATCTTAAAACGATTATGGGAAACCAAAATTATATTTTCGTTTTTAATTTACCTAAAAACTTAATTAAAAGACAACTTTATCAAAAACAAAATTTTCGATTCGTCACATCATTTTATATTTAGGCGCATTTGAGACACTTCATTCCTCATCTCACCCCCTCATAACCAACTCACTAAGTCTTATTTCACAAACAAGGCAAATAAACGTATCTTCCCCTTACTTTCTTAATCAAAACTTATAACCTCACCATTTGACGACACACGGCGTAAAATAAAAGAATTCAAAACATAATTTATTTTCGTTTTATTTGTATTTTAAAATTAATTCACGAAATTAGGGGTCAGATATAGATTATCTGGTTTGTTAGGGTTATTTTTCGAAAAAGGCCGATCACAGTACTCCACACACTGATGATCGGTTTTTTTATGAACGATACGGATCCAACTCATTTTATAGAGGATGAATTTTGACAAGTTTTTTAAAAGGGCCCCTTCAAACCATTGAGATGACAGGATTCCTCCATTAGCATCAAATGGACAAAAGGATTACTTGTTCCTAGTGCCATGGACACCGGTGACTCCAAACCTCCTTACCTATATCCCAAAACCGTGATATAGACTAAGGGTCTTTCACTTTATTCACGAAACTTCTCAATTCATCAAATTTGTAATTATCTTTAACAATACTGAATGTTCAAATGTCATCCTCATGAAGCTATTTCCGTCATTGGTATTAACCTGAGTTCGATTTTAAAACAGGGCTATTTGGTTAGTTTGGACTGTTTGGTATTTGATTGCGGGCTTTTTAGGGAAAAATGAGTAGGCAATGAGTCCTGAAATCATGTTGGTGATGAAATTTCCAAAAGAGCGGTGCCTGGAATGTTCGATCTGACACATGTTTTTCAATTCATCATTTACCGTTTCAATAACAGATCGTTTTCTGAGCATGATTTTGTCCTTCATTTCCATAAGGACATTCTTCATATTATTCCTAATATTGGCAATTAGGTGAAGCCCGTCTGAAAACAACAATTCGGTCAAATCCTTTGAAACATAGCCTTTGTCCGCATATAATTTCCCCTTTAGGTTATTTACGAAACTTTTGTTCCTAAGCGGCTCCCTGTCATCAACATTGGCCTGGGTGACCACAAAGTTTAACAGCTCCCCTTTGTCATTGATGACCAGGTGGAGCTTGAAGCCGAAGAAATATCCCATGGTGGATTTGCCCACCTGGGCAATATCTTTGAAAACCTTGTTCCTTTTTATCCTTTTGTTTTTGCATACCCTGATCGGAGTTGAGTCGATAAACGCAATACCTGTCCCCTCTCCTAAACAACAGGTTTTCAGGAATATAGTCATCGGAAGGGTGGCGGATTGCATCAGTTCAACAAACCTGTTGTAGGAAACGGTCTGGGGGAAAAGGTGTTTTTTATGGACTTTGATAAAATAGAGATAAAAGTGTTTCATGTTTCGGAATCCCCCGGTATGGAACATCACCATAATGGTAATGACTTCGCTCAGGCTCATTCTGGGCCTTCTCTTGGGCCTGTTTCCAAGAATATGTTTTTCAGTGGATTTTTCAAATTGGATGCAGAATTCATCGATAAGATAGAAAATTTCGGTAATTTTGGAGTCAGTTAAGGTCATGTTTTAGTAGTTAATGTATTGAACTTCAACACTTTAATATAACGAAAAAACATGGCTTTTTCTATGTTTCTAATTATAGTTTTTAATTAAATACATAGAAAATATTATCTATATATGTGAATTTTTTTATAAAATAAATTTTAACATTAATTTTTGTGTTATTCTTGCTTGAACGTTTCTTGGCGGACAATTTATGGGGAATTATTAATCGAACTCAGGTTATTAATTTATTTTGGAGTACATTTCACCCTCTTGGGACAAGCCATTCCCGATCACTATTCAATGGTTTATGAACAGGATTTTTCAGGGGAAAAATCCATTGCGGATTTTGAAATGACCGATAGCAATGCCTGGTCCCTCCGTAAAGAAGGGGACAATTACGCATTGGAGATTTCCCAACAGAGCGATTACGTCCCACCCTTCCGGTCTCCTTTTAACATCGCCGTGATCAAAAGTGTAAGCGTGGGCAGCTTTATCCTCGAAGCAGAACTGCAACAAACCGGAAAAGAATATGGCCATCGGGACCTTTGTATATTCTTTGGTATGAAAACCCCTGCAAACTTCTATTACACCCACATCGCCTCCATACCGGATCCACATGCCCACAACATCTTCTTGGTCAATGATGCCCCAAGGGTGGCCATCGGAAAACATGTCAATGACGGCATAGACTGGGGAAGCACCGAGCAATGGCACAAAGTCAGGGTGGTTAGAAATTTGGAAGAGCAAAGCATCAAAGTGTACTTTGATGACATGACTTCCCCTATCATGGAAACCACGGACAGCCACTTCGAGACGGGGCAAATTGGTTTTGGAACATTTGACGATGTGGGGAAATTTGACAACATAAAAATATGGGCGCCGGAACTCGTTCCCGCTGCTGACAGTCTCTTCGGAAATTAGCGCACACGATTAGGCTATTGGTATTTGGCCAATTCCTGATCTATATAATCGTTCCATTTCTCCTGTGCCTCGCTGTTCCTTCCATGGTCCGTTTCGTCATCATAGGCCTCTTGTAGTGTATTCATCTCTCGATACGTCTCGATATACAAATAGCCTATACGACCATCATAATCCTGAGGTGTGAGCGACATCGCACGAATCTTCTCCTTAAAACGCTCTACCACGATCTTAGTGATATCAAAATGACGCTGCTCATGATTTAATCCATACCCATCCTTTCTTGAACTTCTTGCCCAAGAGGATGATTTGAGCATAAAAACCTTCACGACCAGCACCAGCTTCACATCTCCATCTTCCACCACAGGATCTCCTTCCCAAGCAAAACTGGTGAAAATCGATGCAGCATAATCACTCCCAAAATGTGGCCTGGCCTTAAAATCATCCCAATCAAGTTTTCTCTCAGAATGGTAAAAAACAGTATCCCCTCTTTCCTTTAGAGGATAATCCTTTATTTCCAGCTTTACCCCTTTTGCCAATTTTATATTGCGGGGTGCTTGCTGATTGATCCATTCATTAAAATACGTTAACCCATTTCCAAGTGATTGCTGCATCGCATCACCTATGACCCCATACCTCCCCAAAGACCTGGTGTAACGCGCCCCTCCTTCATAATCCAGCAGATGAACTAAACTATCCCCTTTCAGCATAAACCGTAACGTCAAGTCGATCTGTCCCTTCACCCTACCTTCTGCTCCTTGTTTTTCCTGCACATTCATTTTTTGTACTTGAATCACCACCGGCCTTTTTGATCGATCGGTAGAAACGGTTCCTGAGATAAAATCCTTTACCCCTACCGCTACCCCACCTTTCAGCTTTAAGGGTTCTTTCTTAGGGGACCTGGAAGAAGTAAAAATCTCCCCAATGTTAGCCTGAATGGCCCTGATATCTTGCACTTCGAAAACAAAAAATTCCGTGGGGCGAATACGCTGATCGCCAGGTTTAAGTACAAGATAGGGAGAAGTATCCTGCGCTTGCGCGCCGACTACACATCCCAGTAAAACCAAGGACAAAACGCCCTTAATTATTATTTTAACCACACTCATCATTTTTTCCCGCTGGCCAGACCATACTATGAAAGATAATAAAAAAACTGCCGCGTCACCACGGCAGTTCCATTATTTGGAAGAAAATTATCTGATCAAGGCAATATCACATCGTTAATGACATGGATAACACCATTGGTGGCATGAATATTCAGCATACTAGTATTCAGGGCGGCTCCTCCCACAGTACCTGCTCCCAAGTCCACTTCAAGCGAGGCGTCCGTATTTAATGGAGTGAGGGAAGTCCCCGTTCTTAAATCCTGGGAAAAAGCCCTCGCCGGCACCACATGAGCCGTAAGGACAGCCGTCAAGGTTTCCATTGGGATATCATTAAAATCGTTCCAATCAGGATTGGTGTCATATAGCGCTTGAAAAGCTGCATCTGTTGGAGCAAAAACGGTTAGATCGCCCTCGTCACCACTAACGGCATCCACCAAATTGGCGCGTTGAAGCGCTCCTACCAAATGGGTGAATTCAGGAGTAGCAGCCGTGGTCATTCCCACCGCAATTTCTGCTATTGACTGGGAAGGAGGCATGATCACATAATCCAAAGCATGGATCACGCCATTGGATGCAGTGATATCTGTATCCGTCACCATGGCTGAGCCATTGATCCAAAATTTACCCTCCACATCTTCGCTGACATAGAAACTGGCACCGTTTACAGTACTTACCTCTCCGGCACTCACATCTGTCGCCATCACTTCTCCAGCCAGCACATGATAGGTCAACACATCCGCTAAACTAGGGCTCCCTAATAAGTCCTCTGCAGTCATATTGGTATCATCTAAAAATGCAGTAAAAGCTGCATCTGTCGGAGCAAATACAGTAAAGGGTCCGTCTCCTTTCAGCGTGGTCACCAAATCGGCCTCCACTACCGCCGATTCCAATACAGTAAAATTGCTACTCGCCATGACAACATCCACGATATCGTCTTCCTCCATGGGTACCGGATCATCATCATCGTTACAGGCCATCAGAAACATCCATACGGAGAAAAGCATTAAAAGGGTAGGGAACTTAGTCTTTGCGGTTTTCATGGTTCAGTTGATTTTTAAGTTATTGTTTTGTTACAACTGATAAACCCATACACGTTTATTTTGTTTAATATTTTTCGTTATTTATTAAACAAAAAAGTAAAAATCGCCTCAATTAACCAAAAAAACCACGTTTTATAGCCCTATTTATCTACTCTTTTTTGAACTCATACCACTCAATATCACTGAGATTTGCGCGTCTCCCCTGCTGCATGGGAGCATAATGCTCAGCCAAGTAGGCGACAATGATGGCTTCATTTTGGCCGAGATCCCATAGCCCTTGGGTTTCCTGCATCCAATCGATCAATGCTTCCCAGTGTTCCTTGTCTCCCCGATTTTGGGTAATCAGGTTTGCCGCATGACAATTGGTGCAATTGGCCACGACAACTTCATATCCCTCCGCTGCCACCAAGCCAGTGGCCACATGAACACCATCTTTTACCGCATCTCCATTTTCCAAGGGTGGCGGAATTTCCTCCCTCTCCTTTTCGGAACTGGAAAGTAGGTGGGGGTTATATTGGACGACCAATAGCCCGACTATTAAAATGGAAACCAACCCCACCAAAACGGTCATTAAACCAATGAGGCCTTTTAACGATTTAAAAATTTCCTGATCCATCCTACCCTACTTTTACCGCGATCCGGTGACATGCATTATTTAAATATCCTTTTGGGTTCCATCCAGGAACGACCATCGGCTGACTCACACCATTACTGTCCGTGGCCTTCGCCCATACTTCATAATACCCCTCTTCCGGAAATGAAAGCGTGGTGCTGAAGTGTTGCCATGCCAATCGATTGACGGGAGGATCAAGCTTACAGGCCCTCCAGGTGGCACCAAAGTCAATGGAAACATGCAGCTCACTGACCGACAGCTCCCCTGCCCAGGCATGCCCCCGCACCTCCAGCGAATCGCCTAATCCGATCATTGCACCACTCTTGGGATAGGTGATCAGCGATTTTACAGGCATCGACTCTATGATACACATGTCTTCTTCGGCCACCTCTTCTCCCGGTGCCACGGACTTGCAGGGAACACGATATGAAGGAGCCGCCATTTTGGCCCCGTCATGCACCTTATCCCTCACCGAAATTCCCTTTAACCACTTCCCAGAAGCAGATGCAGGAAAACCGCCCGCCACCAAGCGAAGTGGAAATCCATGTGCCAAGGGAATAGGCCCTCCATTCATCTCAAAGGCCAGCAAGGTCTCCTCTTGCAGTGCCTTGGCGATGGGAACCCCTCGGGAAATGGGGGCTTTGTCGGGGTTGCCACTCAAGTGGGTATCGGCAGAATGATACCCGATGTAAACAGCTTGATCGGTTATTCCCACATCTTCCAAGACATCCCTTAACCTCACTCCGGTCCATGAAGCACAAGATACGGCTCCTGTCTTCCACTGGTTTCCACTGGCAGGGGGATAAAACTCACTGCGCCCATTCCCGCCACATTCCAAGGTGAGCTGGTAAGTAAAATGCTCAAATTTCTCCTTCAGTGTTTTCAGTGAATACGTTTTGGGAGAAGCCACTGCCTCCCCATCAAACACTAACTCCCAAGTGCCTTCATCAAGGGATTCTGGTATTAAACCATTGTTGCGGATAAACATCTTATCTGCTGGCGTCACCTTATCATCAAGCAAGTGGGGCTGTGACTCTATGTTCCAAGGCTTATTGTTGAGGACAATGAGCCCTTTATCTTTGTTAAAAAGCTTATAGGGATCATCATCCTGCAATACTACCGGAATGTACCCTTCCGGCATGGATGAGGCGAACACCACCTTGGCCCCTACCGCCGTGGCAATGGTCGCTAGTGCACTGTTTCTCAAAAATTTCCTTCTACTTCCCGCAGAAGGGGTTTGTTTATTTTTCATGGCCTTGGTATTGCTAATTTTACTAAAAACGAAAGGTACAGGTGCTACCCCATAACCACATCACCATCGTGGCAATTCAAAAATAAGAAAGTTTCAAAATCTTCCGAAAGAATTTATATTGATCCAGGTTAACTTTACCATTTTCTTACCCAAAATCACCATCCCGTCCCCTAAACCTATCTATTTTTCCACAAATTGTACAACATTTCCTACAGCATTTATCTCAAATCCAATCAAAACACCCTTAGCTAGCTCATTTTAAACATTGGCACAAAAAGTGACCTTTCATAACGTGAGTGTGATTTTAAATTTGTCCCTGAGCGGCTTCGAAGGAAGTTGTCGGGCTTCATAAAGCTCATCGGGGCGGTTAAACATCGGTTTAAGTGTCGAGCTGAGGTTAACTCGTAACCTATCTTTAGAAAACAAGCAGGTCATCAAAACAAGCCAACGCTCGATAGGTTCGGCGGGACAATTGGTGTTCAGCAGCCGAAAGGACCAAGAATTTAGCTTGATCCCTATTGTGATTTGAAAACTAACCAAACTAACACTACCATGAAAAAATTAGCATTAATATTCATCATTGGGGCCGCAATGTATTTAGGGACCGTAAATACAACGTCCAACAGTTTACATGCCCAAACCACCCTACACCAAGATAGCCGGGTGGAAATAGTCCCTGAGGACTTGCCCCAAAAGGTTAAGGAATCCATTCTGGATGATGAAGAACTCAAAGCCATGCCCATCACCAAGGCCTTTAAGGTAACCGATATGGATGGCACAGTCACCTATGAAGCACATTTCGGCATGGAGGAAGAGACCATTGTAAAAAAATACGACGATGAAGGGAAAGACATCACTGATGAATAATCCCTCCTTCATCCATCCGTGGATGCAGAGCCGATCAGCAAGGCCGTTCCAGGTTGGCCTGTACCTTAACGTCACACAGAAAAGCCTGCCTGATGTGACATGAAAAGGATTTGTATCCACTTCTAAAACCAACTAAAAAGAGATCTGCAAAAAAGCAGATCTCTTTTTTTTTGAGAAACTGATCGGGTTTACCGTATTTTCTGATCTATCCAGAAAAGGATTTCGGATCAAGCAATATTTCTGGGGGCAGCTTTATTTTAAAGGATGCTATTTCATCTAGGAACTGGATGAATCCAGGCTTTGCCGAGAAGCCCTGTTCAAAGCCAAAGGCATGGGCATCGTAAACATTTAAGTCAAGTAAGCTACTGATAAAAGATTTGAACACGGATTTGCCATTTCTTAAGCATCCTATCTGTGTTTATCAGCGTTTATCCGTAGCCAAATAGCAACCAAAGGTGGCGAAGAACATATTTACCCATCGAAATAGCCCCATCTTTTCTGCTTGATCCAGGATTCCCATTCTGCTTTTGATAACGTCCACTAAATCGGCCATTTTTCAGTGCGGTAAGCACTGTCCCAAAACATCCATTCCAGCTTGGACGCCATCTCAAAAGCCTCAAACATTTCTTCCCGCGCTGCTGGACTGGCCTCTTCTGCCAACTGATCGGTAATTGCGATTGCCTTTTCGACAGAAGTTGCAAATTCCTCCCCGGCATAAGTATCTATCCAGTTTTTATAGGGATTTTCACTACCGTCTTGCTGTGCATAAATATGATCTCCTACCGCTTTATAAATCCAAAAGCATGGCAAAATGGCCGCCACAGCCTTTTCTATATTGGCAAATCCTGCTTGGTTTCGGATATAGTTGGTGTAGAGCAAGCAAGATGGGGAAGGTTCTACTTCGTCCGGAAGTCCCAGCTCCTTAAAATAACTTTCGTGAAGCGCTCGCTCCACTACAATGGCTCCTGCAGCAAATTCCGAGAACGCCAGCACCCTATCCAAGTCGGCAAAACGCCCGCTGATGGTACTCAGCGCTTTCCCAAACTCCCCCAGATAAAAGGCATCTTGGGCCATGTAGAATTTAAACACCTCCTTTGGAAGGCTCCCCTTTTGCAGTTCTTGGTTAAACGGCATGTTGATGATCTTGTCATAAAGGGGTGTAATTTTTTCCCAAGCTTCACTGGTCCAGCTCATGAATAATCATTTTTTTCGGATAATAGAAGTGATTTAAAGGCCCACTTCCTTGGCCTGTTTTGACTGCTTTACCCGCATCGATGGCTTGAAAAACATAGTTTCTCGCCGACGCCACAGCTTGCCTGACTTCCTGTCCTTCGGCCAAAAACACGGCGATGGCGGATGAAAGGGTGCAGCCTGTTCCGTGAACATTTTTTGTTTTGATTTTTGCACTTTCAAAAACATGAGTCTGTCCATCCCCACAAAGCACATCAGACACCTGATCCCCTTGGAGGTGTCCTCCCTTGACCAAGACGAAGCCTGATCCGTAACCTAAGAGCGTTTGGGCAGCCTTCTCCATTTCCTGCGGATCATTGACCGCTTTGCCGATAAGGACGGCCGCCTCGTCCATGTTTGGGGTAATCACATTGGAAACCGGAAACAATTCCTGTTTGATGACCTCCACGGTTTCTTCCTTAATCAAACGGTCACCGCTGGTAGCCACCATCACTGGATCAAAGACCACTGGAATATCGGGATACCTCCTCAAGGCTTCCACGATCACCCTAACCACTTCAGGCCGGTTGATCATGCCTATTTTTATGGCCTTCGGCCCAATATCCGAAAGCACTGCTTCCAACTGGTCTTGGATATGCTGCTCGGGGATGTCATGGATACTTCTTACTCCTTGGGTATTTTGGGCAGTAGTAGCCGTAATGACACTGGTACCGAAGCACCCCAAAGCAGAAAATGTCTTGAGGTCTGCTTGGATCCCTGCTCCGCCACCGCTGTCTGAGCCAGCAATGGTCAGGACAGGCAAATAGGTTTTGATTTTATCGTTCATGTTGCTTTTTCTATTTCATTCCGAAATGCTTCTGCTGCTTTTGCTGGATGTGCTGCACTGCAGATCGCAGATACCACTGCCAAGCAATCTGCCCCTGCTTTCATGACCGCACCCGCATTGCTTTCGTTTATATTGCCAATGGCCACTAAGGGTTTCGAAGTGGCTTTGCGAAGCTTTTGTAGGCCACTTAGGCCCCATTCGTAGCGTGTATCAGGTTTTGTCGGGGTTGAAAAAACAGGGCTCACCCCGTAATACCATGCCAACTCAGTCCTATCAGCCGTAAGTTCATCCATTCGTTCCAAGGACAAACCTACCGGAAAACGGCTCCCTAAAAAGTCTTTGGCAGACTTCATACTGCTATCAGACTGCCCTATATGGACACCATAAGAAGAGGTCTCCTTCGCCACTTCCAAACTATCATTGATGATCAGAGGAACTTCATACCGATCACAAAGGGATTTTACCCTCAAAGCCTTGGTAAGAAAAGCTTCCTTGGAAAGGCTTTTTTCTCGTAATTGGACCAGCTCCACTCCACCCTTCAAGGCCTCTTCGAGCACCCAAAAAAAATCCCTGCCCAAACAGGCCTGCTGATCGGTCACCAAATACAGCCTGTAGGGAAAAGAAATCTTATGCATGGCTTTCTTCCAGTTTTGCCCATTGCTTCACTTCACTTTCTTTGAGATGGTAAAGTGCATCGTATAGGTACAGCTGGAGTGTCCCGGGACCTTCTGCTTTTCGGGCGGCTATTTCTCCGGCCAAGCCCATAGTGGTCATCCCCGCGACCGTGGCCAAATAGGGATCGCTGGTAATGCCCGCAAAAGCTGCTATCAGCGCAGTGGCGGTGCAGCCCATTCCCGTAACTTTCCCCATCAATGCATGGCCGTTCTTGACTTTGGTCAGCCTCTCCCCATCAATGATATAGTCCGTCTCTCCAGATATGCATACGACGGCTGCCGTTTCTTTGGAAAGTTGCTTGCCATATGCCAATGCCTCATCAGAAGAATGGGTACTGTCCACTCCCTTTGTCTGCACATTTGCTTTGGCCAAAGCCATGATTTCGGAAGCATTTCCTCGAATAATGGTCGGTTTAAAAGTCAACAGCCTCGTCAAGGTCTCGTTTCGATAGGGGGTGGCACCAGCTCCCACCGGATCCAGGACCCAAGGGGTGTTTCGCTCATTGGCTTCTTTGGCTGCCAGCAACATGCTATCCACCCAAAACTCATCCAATGTACCGATATTGACCACTAATGCATGAACGATTTTGACCATGTCCGCCATCTCCAGCTTGGCATGAGCCATGATCGGAGAGGCGCCTACAGCCAATAGCGCATTGGCCGTATTGTTCATGACCACATAATTGGTAATGCTCTGTACCAAAGGGCCTTTTTCTCTCAGTGTTTTCAGATTGTTTATTACAGATTCCTTCATATCCTCAGCTTATAAACCCGCATTGTGCATTAGCCTATCTATTGCGACCTGAAACCACTTCAAAATCAATCGCTTCGCTGCTGTTTTCGATCTCACCATAGCGATGCTATGATTCCATCTCCAAACAGCCTGATTTTATTGTAGTTTCAGCTCTCATAACGATTCCAAATGCATAAAGCGGGTTAAAAAACTTTAGGGAACCTGCAAACTGCACAGGCAAAAGCCTGCAAGAAAAGGTAACTTTTTCCTCCGTCGGTACTACCCGCTTCAGGTTCGAAGGGTATTATCTCAGCCCCATGCAGGGACACCCCTAAAGTTTGTATTATGGTGAAATTACGATTTTAATCCCATGCCGCAAAGTTAGTCGTGTGAAGTTTTAATACATCCTAGGGTGAAATCAACTTCCCACACGGTCATCCATTCATCACGGTGTGACCAATTTCTTTTTAAAACACGAAGCCGCCAATTCATAGGATCTTAGCCGCTCGCCATGATCATAAATATGTGAACAGACCATGATTTCATCCACTTGGGTGATTTCCTGAAAATGCTCCAATTCCCCCCGTACAGAGGTAGCATCGCCCACAAAACTACAAGCCATCATCTGGTTGATGGCTGCTGCTTCAGCTTCTGTCCAAATCCCCTCCATGGTATCCACCGGAGGTCGTAATGGATAGGATTTCCTTCGTACGATCCCCAAGGCCATTTGATAAAATGAAGTGGCCATCTGATGGGCCTTTTCATCTGTTTCGGCAGCAATCACATTGACACAGGAAATCACATAGGGGCTTTTCAAATATTCAGAAGGCTCGAAATGCTCTCGGTAATAGCGAATGGCATCCAAAAACTGGGCGGGGGCAAAATGGCTGGCAAAGGCATATGGCAATCCTTTTTTAGCAGCGAGCCTAGCACTGCTCATGCTACTTCCCAAAAGGTAAATGGGAATATCCAGTCCTTCTCCCGGAATGGCCCTTACCTTACCATCTATATTGTCATCAGAAAGGTAAAGCTGTAACTCCTCCAAATCTCGTGGAAATTCCTCTACGGTTTCCAACCGGTCTCTTCTCAATGCCCTGGCCGTGGTCTGATCCGTGCCCGGTGCCCGGCCCAAGCCAAGGTCTATCCGATCAGGATAGAGAGACGCCAAAGTGCCAAATTGCTCTGCTACCATCAATGGTGCGTGGTTTGGCAGCATGATCCCACCTGAACCTACACGGATGTGTCGGGTACCTCCTGCTATATGTCCGATCAACACCGCTGTCGCTGAACTGCCGACACTGACCATATTGTGATGCTCTGCCAACCAAAACCGTTTATATCCCCATTTCTCGGTATGCTTAGCCAGGTCTAAGCTCCTTTCGAATGCATCAGCTGCATCATGCTGCTCCTTGATAATAGCCAGATCCAGTACGGAAAAGGCTACCTCATCCAGTGGTTTACTTTGTTTCATCTTACCTATCATTTCGTTTTATTACCAACTGGAATAATACAAAAATCGTTCTCTACAGCTGAATAAAAAAAAACGGAACGGTCTAAACGGCCGTTCCGGTTTTAATGACTTTGTTATCTGGGAAAGACATGCGATTTTCATGTCAGCGCATTATTTCTAGTAATGATTTTTTTACATAAGTCAACACTATAAAGGATAGGAATACAAGAAAAACAGGAACTTAAAAAAACATAAGATGGTAAAATGTATCTCCTTCTTCAGTAAAAAATTCATGCCCAAATAAATTATATTCCACTGTAAGACCTTCATTACTACCCGTCATCACACCCCAATTCATTATAAAGAATATCCCTACGAATAGAGACAATACTATTCTACAGGTATCAATTATTGCTATCGACAGGAATGAAATAAAGCTGCTTTTCATAACTCAGGAAGTAAGGTTCAACAATCACAACCGCCCCCAGCACAGTAGCAACAATCTGATCCACATATCCACCGAGGAGTGCATTTGTAATGCACAAAGGAAAAATCACCCAAACAAATCCGAACTCAAATACCGGTCACCACGGTCACAGGTGATACAAACAATCACCCCTGAATCGAGTGACTCGGCTAGCTTCACCGCAGCATGCAAGGCTCCTCCACTGCTCATCCCGGCAAGAATTCCTTCTTCTTTGGCCATTCTCCGGGTCATCTCAGTAGCTTCCTCCTGACTCACATCGATGATTTGATCCACCCGGGAAGCATCATAAATCTTGGGCAAAAACTCGGGCGACCACCTCCTGATCCCCGGAATGCTGGAACCATCTGTCGGTTGGGTTCCGACAATTTGAACAGCTGGCTTTTGTTCTTTGAGGTACCTGGAAACCCCCATAATGGTCCCTGTAGTGCCCATCGCCGACACGAAATGCGTGATTTCCCCATTGGTGTCGCGCATGATTTCCGGACCTGTCCCCTCATAATGCGCTTGATAATTATCTGGATTGGCAAACTGGTTGAGGATATAATATCCCTCGTTCTTGGCCATTTCCTCCGCCAATGTCCTGGAGTATTCAATCGTTTTGGCAGCAGGAGTCAAGATGACTTTCGCCCCATATGCCTCCATCGACACGACCCGCTCCCGAGTTGAATTGTCTGGCATGATCAAGGTCATCTCCACACCAAGGACTTTGGCGATCATGGCAAGGGCTATGCCTGTATTGCCACTGGTGGCTTCGACTACCCGGTCACCTTGTTTGAGATCTCCGCGGTCCATGGCCCTCTTGATCATGCTATAGGCAGCACGGTCTTTCACACTGCCTCCAGGGTTTTGCCCCTCCAGCTTACAGTAGATTTTGACGTTGGGGTTGGTAGGAATATGCTCAAGTTCGACAAGCGGTGTATTGCCGATCAACTCAAATAATTTCATCTGTTAGGCGTCATTTTTGAAAACATACATGTCAGTGGTCTCTGCACTGGCATCATACATTTTGGTCTGATAATAGATTTTACTTTTTGCGGGGATGCTCTTGGTCAGCCATACATTTCCCCCAATGACACTTTCTGGTCCTATGACCGTTTTTCCACCCAAAATTGTCGCTCCGGCATAAATGACCACATGATCTCCTATGGTGGGATGACGCTGAATATCGGCATCTTCCTTATTGACACTCAATGCACCCAACGTAACCCCTTGGTAAAGTTTCACATGATCGCCGATTTTGGTGGTCTCACCGATCACCACGCCCGTACCATGGTCAATGCAAAAAAAGCGTCCTATGCTTGCCCCAGGATGAATATCAATCCCTGTCTTACTATGGGCAAACTCCGTAATCATCCGAGGGATAAGGGATACTCCTTGCTCTTGAAGCAAATGCGCGATCCGGTAGGCGGCGATGGCGTAAAACCCGGGATAACTCCTGATTACCTCGGTAGTGGACTTGGCCGCAGGATCTCCTTCAAACATCGCCTGAATATCCTCGTGAATGGCATCGTAAACATCAGAAAGCCGATCAAAAAAAGCTGCTGCCACCGCCTCACTTTCTTCATCAATCAACCTTTTGTTTTTGCCCAAGATCCCTTGCAATTGGACCTCATAATACTTGAGCTTATCCTCTATCTCTTGGGTATCTTTAAGAATCTTAACGGCATATTCCGGAAAAAGCACCCCCAGAACACCTTCAAAAAACTCCTGTACCTTCCTTGGCGAGGGACATCCAGGGCATTGTTTGTGGGAATCGTGAATTTTCTTTATAAATGATTTTCTGTATTCCATCGTAATCGTTAGCAGTTATAAAACAAAACCCAGTCTGATCACATATGGTTCAGTATAAATAAGGTTTTGGTTGTCATAAAGAACATTGTACAAGAGGGTGAAATTCATTCCGCCCCTTCGACCGAAAGGCACAAAATATCCGCCTCCAAGAAACAAACCGGGAACCCACTCCCGCTCTGAAACAATTCTCCCAAAATCATCTTGCTTATATGCTTCTACACTAAGGTTTTCATACTCTGCATGGGCAAAAAGATTAGGGAGGATATTATAACGGTTAAAGATCCTGCCGCCATAAACATTGGAGGATTCTCCAAAGTCTTTATACTTCAGGTATTGATAGGTAATGCCCAGCCCTGCGGAATAACGATCCGTAATCATTACCCCTACCAGTGGAGACACTTCCACATAAGTCACATACCCAAATTGCAGCCCCAGGTTACCTCCGAAATACAAACGCTCGCTCAACGGAACAGGCGCTTCCTCTTCTTGATAAAATTCCCGCTGCGCAAATACATCTACCGTTCCTAAAAATAAGAAAAGTACCACCAAAAGGGGCAATGCCCTGAATTTACTCGTCAACGATAACATACAGATCTTCAGTTTTTTTCTTCATTAAGTATCTTTCACGGGCAAACTTCTCCAAAAGTTCATAATTACTAAGCAATTCTTCTCTTTCAGCCTTAATTTTTTCCTTTCGCTCCAAATAGAATTCCTTTTGGTCTTCCAAACTATTGAGTTTAGCCTGTAGCTTTATCTGGCTGATGATATCATTATTATCAATAAATACCATCCAGGTCACAAAAAGTACCGTGAAGATAAAATAGAAGTTTTTGGTGTATTTAAGGTATTTGGCCATAAGACGCGAAGTTTTACTTATGACAAATATAGGAAATAGTCGGGACTAATCTTTGAACGGCTATCTACAATAAGGAATAATTGGTTGTTAAGGTTTGAAAGTTATAAGATTTGTAAATACTAAAAGATTGGAAGATTCGGTCATGTTATGGATCGATAAAAGAACCGGTATCAGCTGTATGGCCCTTGTCTGCCAGGTGGCACCTTAACCACTCCCCTTTGTCAATTGCCTATTTGGTTTTTGCTAAACCTTGAAAATTGAAACGCATACTTTCAGGTTTCAAGTTTTGAAAGCCTTACGGGGCACCCTATTTGGGAAGCCTGCGGGGAAGGCTTTGTGGTAGAAAACATCATCGGTCAGCTTGACCACCGATGGACCTGTAGCTATTACCGGACACATACACAAAATGAGATCGACCTGGTCCTTGAAACCCCGGATAATCAAACATGGGCAGTAGAAGCCAAACGTGCTTCTGCTCCAACGTTACCCAAACGATTCCATCAGGCCTATGAAGATGTTCAGGCCGTTATAAACGACTGATCAACGCAGAAAAAGACCTTTACTCCCTTCCAGGTAATGTAGAAGTTATCGGGCTTCAAGAATTTTTAAAGGTAAGGGAATTTAACGTGGAGTGAACCCGCAACCATGCCCAGTAAAAAAAGTACCCACCACCCCTCGTTTATAACGAGGCACCTAACCGATGAGTGCATTTGCAATGCACAAAAAAAGCACCCCGACAAGTCGGGGTGCGTCTACAGTTATTAGTTTGGAATGAATGCTTATTTCTTAGGGAAATAGGCGGTGTCGCCTAAAAGCTCTTCGATTCTCAAAAGCTGGTTGTACTTGGACATTCTGTCAGAACGGGAAGCAGAACCGGTTTTGATCTGTCCAGTGTTGCAAGCTACTGCAAGGTCAGCAATGGTACTGTCTTCGGTCTCACCTGATCTGTGGGACATCACAGCAGTAAATCCAGCCTTGTGAGCCAAATCAATTGCTTCCAAGGTCTCCGTCAATGTACCGATTTGGTTTACTTTGATCAGGATAGAGTTGGCAGATTTCTCTTCGATACCTCTCTGAAGGAATTTCACATTGGTTACGAAAAGGTCATCACCTACTAGCTGTACCTTGTCACCGATTTTGGCAGTAAGCATCGCCCAGCCTTCCCAGTCCTCTTCACCGCAACCATCTTCGATGGAGTCGATTGGGTATTTTTCGGTTAGCTCAGCAAGATAGGCTACTTGCTCTTCTCTATTTCTTTCGACGCCGGTATCGCCTTCAAATTTCTTATAATTGTATTTTCCATCTTCGAAGAACTCAGAAGCAGCACAATCAAGCGCGATGGTCACATCGTCACCTGGTTTGTATCCAGCCTTGGAAATGGCATCCAAGATGCAGTTAAGTGCTTCTTCCGTTCCGCCTGAGAAGTTAGGCGCAAAACCTCCTTCATCACCCACAGCAGTGCTGAGGCCTTTGTCATGAAGGATTTTCTTAAGGTTATGGAAAATCTCAGCTCCCATCCTCATGGCTTCTGAGAAGTTTGGTGCCCCCACAGGACGGATCATAAACTCTTGGAATGCGATCGGTGCATCAGAGTGAGAACCGCCATTGATGATGTTCATCATCGGTACTGGAAGTGTCTTTGCATTCACACCCCCCACATACCTGAACAATGGCAAGCCCAAGTCATCGGCTGCTGCTTTAGCCACTGCCAAAGAAACACCCAAGATCGCATTGGCGCCCAATTTGGATTTCGTATCAGTACCATCCAGCTGGATCATCAATTCATCGATACCTCTCTGATCAAAAACAGACTGTCCGATCAGTTCTGGTTGGATGATTTCATTTACATTTTTCACAGCTTCCAAGACACCTTTACCCAAGTATTTGCTCTTATCGCCATCACGAAGCTCAACGGCCTCATTGACACCGGTAGAAGCACCACTCGGCACAGCTGCCCTTCCAAAAGCACCGCTTTCAGTAGCGACATCTACTTCCACGGTAGGGTTGCCCCTAGAATCTAAAATTTGTCTAGCATGAATTGCTGTAATCAAAGTCATAATGCTAAAAGGTTTATAGGTTGTATTAATTATTGTTGATTAAAGAAATAAAGTCATCAAAGAGGTATCTAGAGTCATGCGGTCCAGGAGCAGATTCTGGGTGATATTGCACTGAGAATGCAGGTCGGTCCTTTAATTTGATACCGGCTACCGTATTGTCATTTAGGTGCACATGGGTAATCTCTATATCAGGATGATTTTCACTATCCTCCCTCACGATATTAAACCCGTGGTTTTGTGAAGTAATTTCACTTTTTCCAGTATTCAGGTTTTTGATAGGGTGATTGATTCCACGGTGTCCATGGTGCATTTTGTAGGTTTTTATGCCCACGGCCTCTGCCAGTAATTGATGTCCAAGACAGATTCCAAAGACCGGTTTATTGAGGGCAAGGATTTCTTTAACCGTTTCCACAGCATAATCCATCACTGCTGGATCTCCAGGGCCATTGGAAAGGAAGTAGGCATTGGGTTGCCAAGCCTCCATATCTGCCACGGCTGTTTTCGCAGGAAACACCTTGCAGTAGACCCCACGTGCCGCCAAGTTACGAAGAATGTTCCTTTTGATACCGTAATCTACACAAGCGACTTTGATGGTTGAATTTTCATCCCCCACATAGTAAGGCTCCTTGGTGCAGACTTTGGAAGACAGCTCAAGGCCAGCCATGTCAGGCACTTTATCAAGCTCTTTTTGCAGGTCTTCAAGATTGTCAAATTCAGAGCTAATGATAGCGTTCATGGCGCCCTTAGAACGGATATGCCGTACCAATTTTCTAGTGTCCACATCAGCGATTCCCGTGATGCCATTGGATTCGAGAAATTCCTGAAGGGATTGGGTTGCATCGAGCCTACTGTAGATTTCAGAAAAACTGTTGACCACAATGCTGGCGATAGTAGGCCCGTCGGATTCCGCTTCAGAATCGATCACGCCATAATTACCAATGTGCGAAGTCGTGGTTACCACAATTTGTCCCGTGTAAGACGGGTCTGTGTAGATTTCCTGGTAGCCTGTCATACCTGTGTTAAAACAGATCTCGCCACCATTTGTACCATGCTTACCAATCAACGTACCATAGAATACGGTACCATCTTCAAGAAGGAGTGTTGCTTTTTGTTTGTCCATTTATTGAAATTGAATGCTCAAATTTAAGGATTTTATCACTAAGAGACCCAAATTTTTATGAAAAGGATAATAAAAAAGGGATTGAACGAATGTCCAACCCCTTTTATATTTAATATAATGAATGCATATCTTATTCAGATTTTGTTTCTTTATCTGAATCAGCATCACCATCAGCAGCCTTATCATCTGCTGCCTTATCTTCCTTTTTAGCCTTCGGCTCGGCTGCCTTCTTTTTGGCTTTAGGAGCTTTTTCCTCTTTAGCTTCACTAGATGCTTCCTCAGTACCTTCGGCTTTCGCTTCAGTGGTTGCATCAGCTGCCTCAGCAGACTTACCAGATCCACGACGGCTTCTTCTGGTTTTCTTCTTCTCAGGCTTAGCTTCTTTCAACATCAATTCGTTGAAGTCTACCAATTCGATGATACACATTTCGGCATTATCACCCAGACGGAATCCAGTCTTGATAATTCGCGTGTATCCACCAGGTCTGCTGGCCACTTTCTCGATCACCTCACCAAAGAGTGCCTTGATGGCTTCCTTGTTCTGAAGATAAGAGAAAGCAATACGTCTGTTATGTGTAGTGTCTTCCTTGGCTCTAGTCACTAGAGGCTCTACATATTTTCTTAATTCCTTGGCCTTGGCAAGCGTCGTAGAAATACGCTTGTGAAGAATTAGAGAAGCTGCCATATTGGAAAGCATAGCCTTTCTATGGGAAGCTTTTCTACCAAGGTGGTTGAATTTCTTACCGTGTCTCATCGTTTATTATTCTTCGTCAAGTTTATACTTAGATATGTCCATGCCGAACTGAAGTCCTTTTTCTTGGATGAGTTGTTCCAGTTCCGCTAAGGATTTTTTACCGAAGTTCCTGAATTTCATCATGTCAGAAATCTCCAGTTTTGCTAAGTCTCCCAATGTTTTTACATCGGCAGCTTTCAGGCAGTTAAACGCTCTGACAGATAGGTCCAAATCACTAAGCGGAGTTTTAAGCAACTTACGCATATGAAGGAATTCTTCGTCTATCGGTTCAGGAGAATCTCCACCTGGAGTATCAATAACCATTGTTTGGTCAGAGAATAACATAAAGTGCTGAATCAAGATCTTTGCAGATTCCTGCAGCGCCTTCTCAGGGTGAATAGAACCGTCAGTGCTTACTTCAAGAACCAATTTCTCAAAGTCAGTCTTTTGTTCTACCCTTGTATTCTCTACGCTATATTTTACGTTTTTGATAGGAGTGAAAATCGCATCGATTGGGATCACTCCAAACACCTGCTCTTTTGGTTTTGATTCTTCTGCAGGAAGGTATCCTCTACCTTTCTCCACAGTAAGCTCAATTTCAAAGCTCTTCGAATCATCCAGGTGGCAAATGACCAAGTCTGGATTCAAGACCTCAAAAGAAGAGGTGAACTTAGCGATATCTCCAGCAGTAAAAACATCTTGGTTTTTCACTTCCACAGTGATCTTACCATCGATGGAATCATGGATCTTTTTAAACCTCACCTGTTTCAGGTTAAGGATAATATCAGTTACGTCTTCCACAACCCCCTCGATCGTTGAAAATTCATGAACTACACCAGGTAATTTCACCGAGGTGATGGCGTAGCCCTCAAGGGAAGAGAGCAAGATTCTTCTCAGCGCATTACCAATTGTAACCCCGTAACCTTTTTCAAGTGGCTTAAAAGTGAACAAACCGTGGAAATCATCGGCTTTTTCCATCACCACTTTTTCGGGCATTTGAAATGCAAGTATGGACATATCAATAGTTCTTTTAAGTCAGAAAGTTTAGTTATTACTTAGAGTATAATTCGACGATAAGTTGCTCCTTGATATTCTCAGGAATGTCCTCTCTTACTGGAACACTTACAAACTTACCAGACAATGAATTATTATCCCACTCTAACCAGGAATAACGGTTTGCTCTACCTGCAAGACTGGAGGTAATCGCCTCAAGCGACTTAGATCGCTCTCTTACTGACACAATATCACCTGGTTTTAATGTATATGAAGGAATGTTCACCAATTCCCCATTTACCAATATATGCTTATGAGAAACCAACTGTCTCGCTCCTCTTCTGGTCGGGGCAATCCCCAATCTGAACACAGTGTTGTCCAGACGAGCTTCCAACAACTGAAGAAGGTTTTCACCTGTAATCCCCTGTTTTCTGGAAGCAATACCAAACATTTTGGCAAACTGACGCTCCAATACACCGTAGATGTATTTCGCTTTTTGCTTCTCAGCTAGCTGAATTGCATATTCAGACTGCTTCTTTCTTCTTCCTCTTCCGTGTTGACCAGGAGGATAGTTTTTCTTCTGAAGTGCCTTGCTCTGTCCTTCGATAGGCTCTCCGAATTTTCTAGAAATTTTCGCTTTTGGACCTCTATATCTAGCCATTCTTATTTCTTCGTTAAATTAAACTCTTCTACGTTTTGGAGGACGACATCCATTGTGTGGAAGCGGAGTCACATCAATAATCGTAGTAACATCAAGACCTACATTCTGCAATGTTCTGATTGCAGACTCTCTACCAGAACCTGGACCTTTTACAAACACTTCGATTTTACGCAGTCCCAAGTCATAAGCTACTTGGCCACAGTTTTGGGCAGCCATTTGTGCAGCATAAGGAGTGTTCTTCTTAGAACCTCTGAAGCCCATTTTACCGGCAGAGGCCCAGGAGATCACCTGACCTGAATTATTGGTAATGGAAATGATGATATTGTTAAAAGAAGCTTTGATGTGGGCCTGGCCTACAGCTTCCACCTTAACAACTCTCTTTTTTCCTTTCGCTTTATCGTTTCTTCTTTGAGCCATAATCTATATCAAGATTTATTTGGTTGCCTTCTTCTTGTTAGCAACAGTCTTTCTCTTACCTTTTCTAGTTCTAGCGTTGTTCTTTGTCTTCTGTCCCCTTACTGGAAGACCTTTTCTGTGTCGAAGACCTCTGTAACAACCGATATCCATCAATCTCTTAATGTTCAACTGAACCTCTGACTTCAAAACACCTTCTGTTTTGAACTCCTCAGCAATGATATTCCTGATTGCGGTAGATTCATCATCTGTCCACTCTCCGGCCTTTTTATCAAACGATATTCCTGCTTTCGTTAGGATCGCTTTAGCAGAGCTTCTGCCTATTCCGAAGATATAGGTCAAGCCTATTTCCCCGCGCTTGTTGTCGGGAATGTCAACACCTGCAATTCTAGCCATAATTTTAACCTTGTCTTTGTTTAAACTTAGGATTCTTCTTGTTGATGACGTAAAGTTTACCTTTTCTTCTGATCACCTTACAGTCAGCACTTCTCTTCTTAATAGATGCCTTAACTTTCATGACATTTTATTTATATCGATATACAATTCTGCCTTTAGAAAGATCATATGGAGACATTTCGAGTTTTACCTTGTCCCCAGGCAAGATCTTTATGTAATTCATTCTCATTTTACCGGATATATGGGCGATCAATTGATGTCCATTCTCCAGTTCCACTTTAAACATCGCGTTGGATAACGCTTCTATGATTGTGCCATCCTGCTCTATTGATGCTTGTTTAGCCATATTTAGAATTTAAAGTTTTCTTCTATGTATTGATGCGTAGTAAGTACTTCTGTCCGATCCTCAAAGATCGCTATGGTATGTTCGTAATGCGCCGAGGGCTTTCGGTCTGCCGTCCTGATCGTCCATCCATCTCTCTCCTGAACGACATTCCGGGTTCCCAGATTCACCATGGGCTCGATCGCGATGACCATACCATCTTTTAGCAAAGGACCACTACCTTTTTTACCGTAATTGGGTACCTCTGGAGATTCATGGAGGCTTTTGCCTACTCCGTGTCCGACGAGTTCTCTGACCACCGTATAACCACGGGCCTCGACAAACTTTTGAATGGCATTACCGATATCTCCAATTCGATTTCCAAAAACAGCCTTTTCAATACCTAGGTACAATGACTCCTTGGTGTTTTTGAGCAATGACAATACTTTTGGGGAAACTTCACCGACAGGGTAAGTATAAGCGGAATCGCTATGAAAACCTTGGTGAAAGACTCCACAATCTATTGAGATTATATCGCCATCTTTCAAAACATAATCACTAGGAAAACCGTGAACTACTACTTCGTTCACGGAAATACAAAGTGAAGCGGGAAAACCATTGTAACCTTTAAAGGAAGGTACACCTCCGTGATCCCTTATAAATTCTTCGGCTACCTTGTCAAGCTGTGAGGTCGTTACCCCTGCCTTTACAAGTTTGGCCACTTCTCCGTGAGCCTTGCCTAATATTTGAGCACTTTCTTTAATTAACTGGACTTCTTCTGAAGTCTTATAGTGTATCATATTATGCTACTGCGTAATTAGAAGGATTGTTCTTCATGTTACCACTTTTCATCATCCCTTCATAATGCCTCATCAGCAGGTAGCTTTCGATTTGACGTAATGTATCCATGATTACACCCACCATGATCAGCAAGGAGGTACCTCCGTAAAACTGAGCGAATTGGTTCCCCACACCAGCAATCATGGCAAAGGCAGGCATAATCGCTACAAGCGCCAAGAGTACAGATCCAGGAAGAGTTATTCTGGATATAATATTATCAATAAAGTCAGCAGTTGGTGCACCGGGCTTTACGCCAGGAACAAACCCACCGTTTCTCTTCATATCTTCCGCTATCTGCTCTGGATTAACCGTGATTGCAGTATAAAAGAAAGTGAAAAGAATGATCATTAAGGCAAACACCAAGTTATACTGCCATGATGTAGGATTACTGAATGTGCTGCCAATATAATTGGCAATATCACTTTCAGATGACCAAATCTGGGCAATAAGGGCCGGCACAAACATCAAGGACTGTGCAAAGATAATTGGCATAACGCCTGATGCATTGACCTTGATCGGAATGTATTGACGTTGTCCACCATATACTTTTCCGCCCACCACTTGCTTGGCATATTGAACAGGGATTCTTCTGGTAGCTTCCGTCAGGGCTACTACACCCACAACAACGAAGAACAACACGAAGAATTCAATGATCAATAATAATGCGCCAGAAGTTCCTTTAGAAACAACCTCTCCTAGGATTGCCCCTGGCAGGTTAGATATGATCCCAATCATGATAAGCATGGAGATACCGTTTCCAATCCCTTTCTCTGTAATTTTCTCTCCTAACCACATACAGAACATCGTTCCGGATGTAAGCAGAATCAGAGAACTGAACATAAACAATACCTGACTTACCAAAATGGCATCGCTAGGGATAGTAGCTTTAATATACCCTATTCCTTGCGCCAAGGTGATCAAAATCGTCAAAACACGTGTGATTTGATTGATCCTTTTTCTCCCTGACTCCCCTTCTTTCTGAAGTTTTTGGAAATAAGGCACTCCAACAGTTAATAATTGCAACACAATAGATGCAGAAATATACGGCATGATACCTAAGCCAAAGATGGATGCGTTACTGAATGCACCACCAAGGAATGTATCGATCAAGCCAAAGATCCCTTCCGATGAACCCTCGAGTTGATTGGGATCAACTCCAGGCAAAACGATGTAAGAACCCAATCTGAATACAACCAGAAAACCAATTGTATTCACGATACGGATTCTTAGATCTTCAATAGAAAAGATATTCTTAACTGTTGAGATAAATTTTTTCATTTGTTAAATCTTGTTAACAGTTCCGCCCAGCTTTTCAATGGATTCTGATGCAGAAGCTGAGAAATAATGAGCACTTACGTTTAATTTAGACGTAAGTTCGCCTCTTCCTAGGACTTTTACAACATCTTTTTTAGAAACCAATCCGTTTTCCACTAGTACATCAAACGTAATGGAGTCAGTGTCAAGCTTTTCAGCCAGTGACTGTAACACGTCTAAATTTATTGGTTTGTACTCAACTCTGTTGTGGTTTTTAAAGCCAAATTTAGGAACTCGTCTTTGAAGGGGCATCTGACCACCTTCAAAACCAAGCTTACGGCTGTAGCCGGATCTTGACTGAGCACCTTTGTGGCCTCTTGTCGAAGTACCGCCTCTACCGGATCCTTGTCCTCTACCGATTCTCTTACGGTTTTTAACAGATCCCTTTGCAGGTTGTAATGTATGTAATTTCATGATTAGGCTTCCTCTACTTTTACAAGGTGACTAACTTTTCTTATCATTCCAGCAATCTGAGGAGTATTTTCCACTTCTACAGATTTGTTGATTTTACCAAGGCCAAGGGCTACGATGGTAGCTTTTTGATCCTTAGGTCTGCTGATCGTGCTTCTTACTTGAGTTACTTTTACCTTCGCCATGTTCTTACCCGTTAAATACTTTAGACAATTTAACACCGCGTTGTTGTGAAACGGCAATCGCATCTCTGATTTGAGACAATGCATCGATCGTTGCCTTCACCACGTTGTGAGGGTTGGAAGACCCTTTGGACTTTGCCAAAACGTCTGTTACACCAGCACTCTCCAAAACAGCACGCATCGCACCACCTGCAATCACACCAGTACCTGGCGCAGCTGGTTTGATCAATACCAAACCACCACTGTATTTACCAATAGACTCATGTGGAATGGTTCCTTTAAGGATAGGTACTTGTACCAAGCTTTTCTTAGCATCCTCAATACCTTTGGTAATAGCATCGGTTACCTCATTGGCTTTTCCCAAGCCAAAACCAACAATGCCGTTGCCATCTCCTACTACTACGATAGCTGAGAAAGAGAAACGTCTACCACCTTTCACTACTTTAGCTACACGGTTGATAGCCACTACTTTTTCTTTAAGCTCTGTATCTGTTGCCCTGATGGGTTTTCTTCTTAGTTGCGACATAATTGATTAAAATTTAAGGCCACCTTCTCTCGCACCTTCTGCGAGAGCTTTTACATTACCATGGTACAAGTAGCCATTTCTATCAAAAACTACTTCTGTTAATCCGCCTGCTACCGCACGCTCAGCCAATTTCTTACCTACTTCTTTGGAAGTAGATACATTGATATTGGCCTTGTTACCTAGCTCTTTAGAAGAAGCTTGGGCAAGCGTATGACCCTTAAGGTCATCTATCAGTTGCGCGTATATACCCGTATTGCTTTTGAATACGGACAAACGAGGTCTCGCGTCCGTGCCGGAAATCTTCTTCCGAACACTTCTCTTGATCCTAGATCTTCGTAAATTTTTATTAAAAGCCATCTTTCAATTATTTTTTAGCGGCAGTTTTACCAGCCTTACGTCTAATTTGTTCACCTACAAAGCGAATACCTTTACCTTTGTAAGGTTCTACCTTACGTAGCGACTTGATTTTAGCGGCTATTTGCCCGATCAATTCCTTATCAATACTCTCTAGTGATACCACCGGGTTCTTACCTTTTGGTGTCTCAGCACTAACTTTGATTTCATCAGGAAGGGCAAAGAAAATATTGTGGGAGTAACCTAGGGAAAGTTCTAACACTTGGCCCTGGGTAGTGGCTTTATAACCCACACCTACTAGTTCCAATTCTTTCTTATATCCTTCACTTACACCAACAACCATGTTGTTGATCAAAGCACGATACAGGCCATGAAGTGACTTGTGCCTCTTCGATTCAGTCGGACGGGTGAATACCACCTCGTTGTCTTCCACCGAAACGGCAATGTCGGGATTCACATCCTGAGTCAGCGTACCTTTGGGACCTTTAACAGTAACAACATTATCTGCTGCTACGTCTACAGTAACACCCGCTGGTAGATTTATTGGTTTTTTACCTATTCTTGACATAACGGTATTATTAATATACGTAACAAAGTACTTCCCCGCCTATTCCTTCAGTACGGGCTTCCTTATCGGTCATCACACCTTTTGAGGTGGAGATAATTGCAATTCCCAGTCCGTTGATCACCCTAGGAAGTTCATTCTTAGGTGCGTACTTCCGCAATCCTGGCTTACTTACTCTGGAAAGTTTCACAATGGCATTCTGCTTCGTGGCAGGGTTATACTTCAAGGCAATCTTGATGGTGCCTTGAGGTCCTACTTCCTCGAACTTATAGTTCTGGATGTATCCCTTGTCATGAAGTACCTTTGTGATCTCCTTCTTGATATTGGAAGCAGGGATCTCAACGATACGGTGAGAGGCCTTGATGGCATTTCTCAACCTGGTCAAATAATCAGCTATTGGATCAGTCATATTAATATAAGTCTAACTGCACGCCCTAAAGAGCGTGCAAAGTTACACATTGATTCTTAGAATAAAAACTTTTATATGATTTTTACCAGCTGGCCTTCGTGATACCAGGAATTTTACCCGCAGAGGCCATTTCTCTAAAGGTCACCCTGTTGATTCCAAACTTCCTCATATATCCTTTAGGACGGCCAGTCAATTTACATCTGTTATGCAGCCTTACCGGAGAAGCATTCTTTGGCAGTTTGTCCAGGGCTTCATAGTCTCCTGCTGCTTTTAGTTCTGCTCTCTTTTTGGCATATTTTGCTACCAGACGTTCTCTTTTTCTCTCACGAGCTTTGATCGACTCTCTTGCCATAATTATTCTTCTTTATTGTTGTTTACAAAAGGCATCCCGAAAGCTTTCAACAAAGCATAGCTCTCTTCATCGGTTTCAGCAGTGGTCACGAACGTAACGTCCATACCGGAAATCCTGTTGACTCTCTCGATGCTGATCTCTGGGAAGATAATTTGCTCTTCTACACCCAAGGTGTAGTTACCTCTTCCGTCAAAACCTTTATCGCTGATACCTTTAAAGTCCCTTACACGTGGAAGTGCCACAGTAGTAAGACGATCCAGAAATTCATACATTCTGTTTCCTCTCAAGGTTACTTTTGCACCAATTGGCATCCCATCTCTAAGCTTAAAGTTAGAGACCGATTTCTTTGCCTTGGTAGCAACAGCTCTCTGACCTGTAATCAAAGAAAGCTCTTCCACACCTTGGTCTACCAATTTTTTGTCCGCTACAGCTGCACCGATTCCTTTGTTGATGACGATTTTCACCAACTTAGGCACTTGCATTACTGTCTTATATTGAAATTTCTCCTTAAGCTCTGGAGCGATTTCCTTGATATATTTATCTTTTACTCTAGGATTAGCCATTGATTACCTCCCCGGTTTTCTTAGAATATCTAACTAATTTTCCATTTTCTCCTGGCTTTCTTCCTGTTCTGGTAGCTTCACCAGTCTTCGGATCGATCAGCATCAGGTTACTTACGTGAATGGCAGCTTCTTTCTTTTCGATACCTCCTTGAGGGTTGGCAGCAGTAGGCTTCACATGTTTGGTTACCATGTTAAGGCCTTCCACAATAGCTCTTCTCTTCTCCAAGTTTACCGAAAGAACTTTACCAGACTTACCTTTGTCATCTCCGGACAATACCTTCACGGTATCTCCTCTTTTGATGTGCAATTTAGGTTGCTTATTCTTTTTTCTTTCCATGATTACAATACTTCAGGTGCCAAAGATACGATCTTCATAAATTGCTTCTCTCTCAGCTCTCTTGCCACTGGACCAAAGATACGGGTACCTCTTGGCTCATCGTTATTGTTCAAAAGAACCGCTGCGTTATCTTCAAAACGGATATAAGATCCATCTTTTCTTCTAACCTCTTTTCGAGTTCTTACGATTACCGCTTTAGAAACGGTGCCTTTTTTCATATTGCTGGAAGAAAGAGCAGATTTCACTGTCACGACTACTTTATCTCCGATAGAGGCATAACGCTTACCGGTTCCTCCCAGTACTCGGATAACAAGCACTTCTTTAGCACCTGAATTATCCGCAACACTTAATCTGGATTCTGACTGTATCATGATTATTTAGCTCTTTCTATAATTTCTACTAATCTCCAACGCTTGTTCTTACTCAGCGGACGAGTTTCACTTATCTTAACGAGGTCTCCTTTGCCACACTCGTTGTTCTCGTCATGAACCATAAATTTTGTAGTCTTAGCAACAAACTTACCGTACATCGGGTGTTTCATCCTTCTTTCTACGGCAACGGTAATGGACTTGTCCATCTTGTTGCTGACTACTTTTCCTATTCTTTCTTTACGTAGATTTCTCTCAGTAGCCATCTTATTGTTATTTAGCTAGTTGTTTGGCGGTCAAGAAAGTCTTCAATCTTGCGATAAGCTTCCTTGTCTCACTAATTCTATTAGGATTCTCTATAGGAGAAATTGCATGAGCAAACCTCAACTTTGTAAGTTTCTCTTGCTCAGCGGCAATACGCTCAATGATTTCACTCTCGGAGAGTGCTTGGATTTCAGAGTTTTTCATAGTTGTTATTATCCTACGTAATCTCTACGCACTACAAATTTTGTACTCACTGGAAGCTTTTGTTGGGCAAGTCGAAGGGCCTCTTGGGCCAATTCTTGGCTTACACCTGTTGCTTCAAAAAGGATGGTTCCCGGCTTGATTACTGCTACCCAGTACTCAGGGGCACCTTTACCCTTACCCATACGAACCTCAGCAGGCTTCTTGGTGATAGGCTTGTCAGGGAAAATCCTGATCCATACTTGCCCTTCCCTTTTCATTGCTCTTGTCATCGCAATACGAGCTGCCTCGATTTGACGAGAGGTAATCCATCCTGCTTCCAGGGACTTGATACCAAAGTTACCGAACGCAAGAGTATGCCCTCTTTGCGCGATTCCTTTGATGCGTCCCTTTTGCATCTTTCTATATTTAGTTCTTCTTGGCTGTAACATGATTTCTCACTTATTGGGTGAAAATTAGTTATTTCTCTTTCTTCTCTTAGGACCGCCTTCTCTTCTTCTACGACCCGCACCACCTGATTTCTCATTGGCAATTCCGGCATTTGGAGATAGATCTCGCTTGCCATAAACCTCACCCTTGAAAATCCATACTTTGATGCCGATGATACCATATACGGTTTGCGCTTCAGAAATGGCATAATCAATGTCCGCTCTCAAGGTATGCAAAGGAATTCTTCCTTCTTTGTACATCTCTGAACGGGCCATCTCTGCTCCACCAAGACGTCCTGAAAGTTTTATCTTGATTCCTTCAGCGCCTACTCTCATCGTAGCGGCAATGGATTGCTTCATTGCTCTTCTAAATGAAATCCTGGCCTGAAGTTGTTGAGCGATAGACTCACCTACCAATTTAGCATCCAACTCGGGACGCTTGATCTCAAAGATGTTGATCTGAACATCCTTGCTGGTAAGTTTCTTAAGCTCTTCTTTCAATTTATCTACTTCCGCACCACCTTTACCGATCACTACTCCTGGTCGGGCAGTGTGGATAGTAAGGGTGATTCGCTTAAGCGTTCTTTCGATAATTACTTTTGCAATGCCCCCTTTAGGAATCCTGGCATATACATATTTCCTGATCTTTTGATCTTCGTACAGTTTATCGGCAAAATCCCTGCCGCCATACCAGTTGGAATCCCAGCCCTTAACGATACCTAGTCTAAGACCAATAGGGTTAACTTTTTGTCCCATATTCTAATCTTAATTAGCGTTTTCTTTTGTTTCTACTTCATCAGCGGTAACTTCAGAGTTGAACGCATCTACTACCAAAGTCACATGATTTGATCTTTTACGAATTCTGTGGGCCCTACCCTGGGGAGCAGGTCTAAGTCTTTTCAGCATTCGACCACCGTCCACTTGAATTGTCTTCACATACAGATCAGCCTCTTCAAGTTTCTCGTCTGGATTTTTTGCTTGCCAGTTTGCAATGGCAGATAGCAATAATTTCTCCAGTTTTGCAGCACCGTGATTCGGTGTAAATTTCAATATACTCAAGGCGTTACCTACTCTCTGTCCCCTTACCAGGTCAGCTACAAGACGCATCTTACGAGGCGATGTAGGTACATTATTTAGTCTTGCTATTGCTTCCATGATTATCTTCTTCCTTTATCTTTTTTGGCAATGTGACCTCTAAAGTTTCTTGTAGGAGCAAATTCACCAAGCTTGTGACCTACCATGTTGTCTGTTACAAATACAGGAATAAACTTATTTCCGTTATGCACAGCAAAGGTATGGCCTACAAAATCCGGAGAGATCATAGATCTTCTTGACCAAGTCTTGATGACAGACTTTTTGCCGGATTCGTTCATTGCATCTACTTTTTTGGCCAAGTGATGAGCTATATAAGGCCCTTTTTTTAATGAACGTGCCATAATTATTTAGATCTTTTACTAATGATAAACTTGTTTGAATACTTTTTAGGCGTTCTGGTTTTCTTACCCTTAGCCAGCAAACCAGTCCTAGATCTTGGGTGTCCACCTGATGAACGACCTTCACCACCACCCATTGGGTGATCGACAGGGTTCATGGCCACACCTCTTACTCTTGGACGCTTGCCTAACCAACGATTTCTACCAGCCTTGCCCAATACCACGTTCATGTGATCTGCATTTGACACGGTTCCTACAGTGGCCTTACATACTCCAAGGATCAAGCGCAACTCGCCTGATGGTAGTTTGATGGCCACATATTTACCTTCTTTCGCTACCAATTGCGCATAGCTACCAGCACTTCTTGCCAAAGTACCACCTTTTCCAGGCTTAAGCTCCACATTGTGGATAATGGTACCTAAAGGAATGTTCATCATCGGAAGGTTGTTACCGACCTCTGGAGCAACATGCTCACCAGAAATCACCGTATCTCCGGCGGTCAATCCTTCCGGTGCAACGATGTATGCCTTCGCACCATCAGCATAATACAATAATGCCAATCGAGCTGTTCTGTTAGGATCGTATTCGATTCCTTTTACAGTAGCAGGCACGCCATCCTTGTTTCGCTTATAATCTACGATTCTTAGTCTCTTCTTATGACCTCCACCGATGTAACGGGCGGTCATTTTACCTGAGTTATTTCTACCGCCTGATCTCTTCAACGGAGCCAATAGCGACTTTTCTGGCTTAGACTTAGTGACTTCGTCAAAAGTCGGCGCCAATCTATATCGGGTACCGGGAGTTACAGGCTTTAATTTTTTAACTGCCATGATTCTGATTCAATTAAATTTCTCCGTAAAAGTCAATTACTTCTCCATCGGCTACTTGTACAATAGCTTTCTTGAAAGCATTGGTATAACCGGATACTACTTTTGTCTTCGTGTAGCGCGTCTTCAACTTTCCTGCATAACGCATGGTCCTTACTGACACCACTTTTACACCGAACATTTTCTCTACGGCTGCTTTGATTTCTGGCTTTTTAGCAGTCTTTTCCACTACAAATCCATAAACGCCTCTTTCGTTCATCGCCGAAATCTTTTCCGTAATCAAAGGCTTCTTTAGTATATCCATTGTCTTACTTCGATAAAAGGGTTTCCAACTTACTTACTGAGCCTTCGCATAGCACCAAAGTATCTGCATGCAACAGATCATACGTATTGATGTCTGATACCGTCTTAACTTGCGCTTTTGGAAGGTTTCTGCTTGACAAATACACATTGTTGTTTGCTTCTGGAAGCACCAACAAGGTCTTCTTATCCGCCAAAGAAAGTCCAGACAACAAGGCTACATAATTTTTGGTCTTGATGTTGTCAAAGCTCACATCTTCCAAAATGGTTAGGCTGTTGTCTTTAGCTTTGTAAGTAAGGGCAGATTTTCTTGCCAATTGTTTCACTTTCTTGTTCAACTTGAAAGAGTAGTTTCTTGGTCTAGGACCAAATACTCTACCCCCACCCCTGAACAATGGAGATTTAATAGAACCAGCTCTGGCACCACCGGTACCCTTTTGCTTTTTAATCTTCTTTGTTGAGCCGGCTATCTCAGCCCTCTCTTTGCTCTTATGAGTACCCTGTCTTTGGTTGGCCAAAAACTGCTTCACATCCAGGTAGATCGCATGATCATTAGGCTCGATCGCGAAAATTTCGTCAGAAAGATTTACCTTTCTACCTGTCTCTTCACCGTTATGTTTTAATACTGCTAATTCCATTTGATTACTTCTCTAAAATAACGTAAGAATTTTTTGGACCAGGGACAGAGCCACTTACCAAGATCAAGTTCTTTTCAGCATAAACCTTCAATACTTTAAGGTTCAATACTTTCACACGACTTCCTCCGGTTCTACCTGCCATTCTTAGCCCCTTGAATACTCGAGATGGCCAAGAACATGCACCAATAGCACCTGGGTGTCTCTGACGGTTGTGCTGACCGTGGGTAGATCCACCTACACCAGCAAAGCCGTGACGTTTTACGACACCTTGGAAACCTTTACCCTTGGAAGTACCGATAGCATCCACAAAGTCTCCTTCTGCGAAAACCTCTCCTGCTTTTACGGACTTACCAAGATCCACTTGACCTTCAAATTCAACTCTGAAGTCTCTGAATTCTACAACTTTCTGCTTAGGTGTGGTTCCGGCCTTTTTAAAATGACCTAACAATGGCTTAGGAGTGTTTTTCTCCTTTCGCTCACCGTACCCCAACTGAACAGCGCTGTACCCGTCTGTTTCTACATTTTTTACTTGCGTCACTACGCAAGGACCAGCTTCTATTAGCGTGCATGCGACACTTCGTCCATCGGCACTGAAAATGCTAGTCATTCCTACTTTTTTACCTATTATTCCAGACATCTTCTGTTATATAATATAATTATGCACAAGTATTTACACACTTGTGCCTTTTTAAGGACTGCAAAGTTAGTGATTTTAAAACAGCTAACAAATTACAACTCATATATTTTCAAACATTTACAAAAATTATCTTCCCCGAATCGGCCCCTTTAGGTACCGCTGACCAAAGATTATATGAGCATGCTAGCAAAAAGAAAGGACCCATCCGTTGATAACGGTATGGGTCCTCATGTTAATTTTTAGGACGGAAGATCAAACTTTGATCTCCACATCTACTCCACTTGGAAGTTCGATCTTCATCAAGGCATCTACAGTTTTAGAACTGTTGGAATAGATATCCACCAATCTTTTGTAGGTACACAATTGATACTGATCTCTTGCTTTCTTATTTACGTGTGGGGACTTCAGTACCGTAAACTTCTCCTTTTTAGTAGGCAAAGGAATCGGACCAACCACCACAGCACCGGTAGTCTTTACAGCTTTAACGATTTTCTCTGATGACTTGTCCACCAAAGTATGATCGTAAGACTTAAGTTTTATTCTTATTTTCTGATTCATGTTCAATTAAATTTAGGCCTTAGCTCCTTTTACTTCAGCGATTACACCTTCGGCGATATTATTTGGAACTGGTTCGTAGTGTGAGAATGTCAAGGTAGCAGTCGCTCTACCTGAAGAAATTGTCCTAAGGTCAGTAATATAACCAAACAACTCTGACAATGGTACAGCAGCTTTAACTACAGATGAAGTACCTTTGGTATCCATCCCTTTCATCAAACCTCTTCTTCTGTTCAAGTCACCGGTAATAGGACCAGTATACTCATCTGGTGTAACCACGTCCACTGACATTACTGGCTCCAACAGCTGAGGCTTACATTTCTTGGCAGCCTCCTTGAACCCTAGTCTTGCAGCCAATTCAAAGGACAGTGCATCTGAATCGACATCGTGGAAGGATCCGTGGAACAACCTTACTTTCATCGCTTCGATTGGGTAACCTGCCAAAGGACCATTCTTCATCGCTTCTTGGAATCCTTTCTGGATGGATGGAATAAATTCCTTAGGAATTACACCACCAACAATACCGTTTTCAAATTCCAATCCAGGCTTTACTTCACCAGTTTCTGGATCTTCTTCTTTCGGTCCTAGTTCAAATACGATGTCGGCAAATTTACCTTTACCACCGGTTTGTTTCTTATAAACCTCTTTGTGTTCTACAGAACCAAACAACGCTTCTTTATAAGCTACCTGTGGAGCACCTTGGGTGATTTCCACCTTAAACTCTCGCTTAAGACGGTCAATGATAATATCCAAGTGGAGCTCTCCCATACCTCGTAGAATCGTCTGGCCAGTTTCGTGGTCAGTGTTCACTTGAAGCGTAGGATCCTCTTCTACCAACTTGGTAATGGCCATGGACAGTTTATCCACGTCGGCCTTCGTTTTAGGCTCGATCGCGTAACCAATCACTGGCTCTGGGAAGATCATGGATTCCAATACCACTTTACGTTCTTCAGAACATAGGGTATCACCGGTTTTGATATCCTTAAATCCAACTACCGCACCGATATCACCTGCTTCTAGACGTTCGATTTGGTTTTGTTTGTTGGCGTGCATTTGGAATACACGGGAGATACGCTCCTTGTTACCGGAACGGCTATTGAATACATAAGAACCTGACTCAAGTACACCTGAGTAAGCCCTTACGAAACATAGACGGCCTACGAAAGGATCCGTGGCAATCTTAAATGCAAGACCTGCGAATGGCTCATTGCGGTCAGGAGCAATCGCTACCTGCTTCTCTTCGTCATTCAGATCGTTAGCGATCATATCATGCTTGTCCAACGGAGAAGGAAGCAATTCCATCACCAAGTCAAGCATGGTCTGTACACCTTTATTTTTGAAAGAAGAACCACATACCATTGGAACGATCTTCATGTCAATGGTAGCTGCCCTAAGAGCAGTCAGGATTTCATCTTCTGTAATGGAGCTGGAATCTTCGAAGAACTTCTCCATCAAGGTCTCATCATATTCGGCTACTGCTTCAAGCAAATACTCTCTGTATTCAGCAGCTTCCTCTTTAAGATCATCAGGAATCGGCACTTCTTCGAAAGTCATTCCCATATCATCTTCATTCCAGATGATACCACGGTTGTTGATCAAGTCAACCACACCTCGGAATCGATCTTCAGATCCGATAGGGATTTGCAAAGGAACTGCATAGCTTCCTAGCATCTCCTTCACTTGTTTACATACGTCAAGGAAGTTTGCACCTGCTCGGTCCATCTTGTTCACAAAACCAAGACGAGGTACTTTATAGTTATCAGCCAGTCTCCAGTTAGTCTCAGACTGTGGCTCTACGCCATCCACTGCACTAAACAGGAACACAAGCCCATCCAATACACGCAGGGAACGGTTTACCTCTACGGTAAAATCCACGTGACCTGGGGTATCGATGATATTGATTTGGTAATTATTATCTCTGTAAGGCCAGAAAACCGTCGTAGCGGCGGAAGTAATGGTAATACCTCTCTCCTGCTCTTGAGACATCCAGTCCATCGTAGCAGCACCATCGTGCACCTCTCCGATTTTATGGGAAACGCCTGAATAAAATAGAATCCGCTCAGTGGTTGTTGTTTTACCAGCATCGATGTGAGCGGCAATACCGATGTTCCTTGTAAATTTTAAGTCTCTTGCCATCCTAATTAAAATCTAAAGTGAGAGAATGCTTTATTGGCTTCGGCCATTCTGTGTGTATCGTCTTTTTTCTTCACAGCCGCACCTTCTCCTTTGGATGCAGCGATGATCTCGCCAGCAAGTCGGTCCATCATCGTCTTTTCGCCTCTTCTTCTGGCAAAAGTAATCATCCACTTAATACCAAGTGATGTCTTTCTTTCAGGTCTTACTTCCATTGGTACCTGGAATGTAGCTCCCCCAACCCTACGACTCTTCACCTCTACAGCTGGAGTTATATTGTTAAGCGCTTTTTTCCAAACCTCAAGACCATTCTCACCCAACTTCTCTTCTACTTTATCTACTGCATCGTAGAAGATTCTGTAAGCAATACTCTTCTTCCCGTCTACCATAAGGCAGTTCACAAACTTGGTCACCAAAGTATCATTGAACTTCGGATCAGGAAGAATATATCTCTTTTTCGGTTTCGCTTTTCTCATTGTTCAGTTTGTTTTCTAATGTTTATTTTTTGTCCTTAGGACGCTTAGCACCGTACTTGGAGCGACCTTGCTTACGGTCTTTCACCCCTGCTGTATCCAGTGCACCTCGGATGATGTGATAACGCACACCAGGAAGATCCTTCACACGACCACCTCTGATCAATACGATAGAGTGCTCTTGCAAATTATGTCCTTCTCCTGGAATGTAAGCGTTCACTTCTTTTCCATTTGTCAATCTAACCCTGGCCACTTTTCTCATCGCCGAGTTAGGTTTCTTAGGCGTAGTGGTGTACACCCTTGTACACACACCCCTCCTTTGAGGACATGCATCCAGTGCTCTTGACTTGGACTTTGTCACCAAAGTGGTTCTACCTTTTCTAACTAACTGTTGTATAGTAGGCATTAACTGATAAAATTTATTTTACTCCTTTAACATATGAAATTTGGACTGCAAAGGTAACGAAATCGGTAAAACAAACAAAATTAAAGAGTTATATTTTGATTAAGCCTCACCAAGTGTCCCGCCAAAGTTCATTGGAAATTCAGGAACATCTTGACCTGCTTCTATCTTACCAAAAGCCTTTTCGTACTTTTCCACATTGTCCTGTAGCGCTGAAAGCAATCGCTTGGCATGATCCGGGGTCATGATAATGCGCGACTTTACCCGAGCTTTGGGCACTCCGGGCATTAACCGGATAAAATCCAATACAAATTCAGAATTGGAATGCGCAATCATGGCGAGATTGGCATAGATGCCCTCTGCCACCTCATCGGACAATTCCACATTGATCTGCTGATTGTTCGCTTTTTCTTCTTCTTTATTATCTTCCATGACGTTATTGATTTGTTCTTATTACCGGTTCATAGGAGCACCAATCTCCCCAGCCACGATAGTCTTCGATCCAATGGAAGTAGGCTTACTTCCTGAAGGCCGCAATTGGCTTGAACCAAAAAAAGGCCTGCAATGAATACAGGCCTTTCGCACTTTTATATTAAGCTATTATTTTACGGTTTCCTTAGCCTTACGGGATTCTCTCTCCCTTTCTGTGGAAGAAAGCTTCTCGTATTCTTCTTTGGAGCCCACGATGATATGTTGGAAGTCTCGTTGTCCCGTACCTGCAGGGATAAGGTGCCCCACAATTACATTCTCTTTCAAGCCCAACAACTCATCTCGCTTACCTCGGATGGCTGCCTCACTCAAGACCTTGGTCGTCTCTTGGAAGGAAGCTGCAGAGATAAAGCTTTCAGTTCCCAATGAAGCAGCTGTGATACCTTGAAGTGTCGGCTTGGATACGGCAGTCTCCGCATCTCTCACCTGAACAAGCTTAAGGTCCTTACGCTTCAAACTGGAATTCTCATCACGCAACCTTCTGGATGTAATGATCATACCTGCTTTGAGCGTCGAAGAATCACCTGCATCCATTACTACTTTCTTGTCAAGGATATTATCATTCTCCTCTCGGAAAGCCCACTTGTCCACGATTTGTCCTTGAAGGAATCCAGTATCACCAGCGTCAAGGATTTCTACTTTCTGCATCATCTGGCTTACGATCACCTCGATATGTTTATCGTTGATCTTCACCCCTTGCAGTCGGTATACTTCCTGGATTTCATTCACCAAGTACTCCTGAACAGCTGTTGGACCTTTGATGGAAAGGATATCGTTTGGCGTGATGGCTCCATCAGATAGTGGTTCACCAGCTCTGATAAAGTCATTCTCTTGTACCAAGATATGCTTGGACAGTGACACCATATAACGCTTCTTCACGCCATCTTTGGATTCGATGAAGATTTCCCGGTTACCACGCTTGATACCACCATAGGTTACCACACCGTCGATTTCAGAAACAACCGCCGGATTGGATGGGTTACGGGCTTCGAACAGCTCTGTTACCCTAGGAAGACCACCGGTAATATCACGGGTTTTACCTACAGAACGAGGAATCTTCACCAAGATCTGACCAGCTTTCACTTTATCCCCCTCTTCTACTGCCAAGTGCGCTCCCACCGGGATGTTATAGCTCTTGGTTTCGTCACCGTAGTTCACTACTACAGCTGGGTTCTTGGTTTTATCTTTGGTATCAATGATAACTTTTTCCTTATATCCAGTTTGATCATCGGCCACTTCCTTGAACGTCACCCCTTCAATGATGGATTCAAATGAAACCTCACCGTCAAATTCGGACAAGATCACGGCATTATATGGATCCCATGTACATAGAGAGTCACCTTTACCAATTTTCTGTCCATCTTTTACGTTCAGGATGGCACCATAAGGAACGTGGTTGGAAGCCAACGTCTTTCCTGACTTCGCATCATTGATTTTGATTTCTCCGGATCGTCCCATTACGACAGCTACCGGATCACCATCTTTATTGGTCGTATTGATGAACCTGAATTCTTCTTCAAATTCTACAACACCTTCAAACTTCGCATTGATACTGGCCTCTACGGAAATATTGGATGCCGTACCCCCAACGTGGAATGTTCTCAAGGTAAGCTGTGTACCAGGTTCACCGATGGATTGGGCGGCGATCACCCCTACCGATTCACCGTTCTGTACCACACTTCCTGTGGTCAAGTTACGGCCATAACACTTGGTACATACACCTCTTCTGGATTCACAGGTCAATACGGACCTGATCTCCACTTCCTCTACCGCTGACTCGTCTACTTTTCGTGCCAGCTCATCTGTGATTTCTTCACCAGACTGGATGATTACCTCATCCGTGATTGGATCGATCACATCATGCACAGATACACGGCCTACGATACGCTCAGAAAGAGGCTCTACGATTTCATCATTATCTTTCAAGGCCTGTACGACCAGTCCTCTTAAGGTACCGCAGTCTTCCTCAGAAACGATCACATCCTGCGCCACATCTACAAGCCTTCTGGTCAAGTAACCCGCATCGGCTGTTTTAAGGGCCGTATCGGCAAGACCTTTACGGGCACCGTGGGTAGAGATAAAGTACTCCAATACATCCAACCCTTCTTTAAAGTTGGACAAAATTGGGTTTTCGATAATTTCACCAACAGAACCTTGAAGGTTTTTCTGTGGCTTGGCCATCAATCCTCTCATTCCACCCAACTGACGGATCTGCTCTCTTGAACCCCTCGCGCCAGAGTGCATCATCATGTAGATGGCATTGAAGCCTTGCTTATCCTCCTCCATCTGCTTCATCAGAATATTGGTCAGATTGGAGTTGGTTCTGGTCCAGATGTCAATCACCTGGTTGTATCGCTCATTGTCCGTGATCAATCCCATCAGGTAGTTATTCCACACCTGATCCACCTCGTCCTTCGCCTTCGTGATCAATGGATCCTTGTCGCTTGGAATAATTACATCATTCAATCCCATGGATAGTCCACCGGCATAAGCCATTTGGAATCCTAGGTGCTTGATATCATCCAAGAACTGGGCACTACGTGCGATACCACATATTTTTACCACCTCAGCGATGATCTGCTGAAGCTTTTTCTTAGTCAATAGCTCATTTACATAACCTACTTCCTCTGGAACAAATTGGTTAAAGATCAATCTACCCGCAACCGTCTCCACGATCTTATCCACCAATTCTCCGTTCTCATCCCTCACTTTCACCTTACACTTGATATAAGCGTGCTGAGAAATAACTTTCTCATTCAAGGCGATGATCACGTCTTCCTCACCGTAGAAGGTCATGCCTTCACCTGGAACAGGCTCTTCTTCTGTAGACCTTCTTCCTTTGGTCACATAATAAAGTCCCAATACCATATCTTGGGAAGGTACGGTAATCGGCGCTCCATTGGCAGGATTAAGGATATTATGAGAGGAAAGCATCAAGGTAGACGCTTCCAAAATCGCCTCGTGTCCAAGCGGCACGTGAACCGCCATCTGGTCACCGTCAAAGTCGGCGTTAAAGGCCGTACATACCAACGGATGCAGCTGGATCGCTTTACCTTCGATCAATTTTGGCTGGAAAGCCTGGATCCCTAATCGGTGCAGCGTAGGAGCCCGGTTAAGCAATACAGGGTGTCCCTTCAATACGTTCTCAAGGATATCCCATACCACTGGATCTTTTCGGTCTACGATCTTCTTGGCTGATTTTACGGTCTTCACGATCCCTCTTTCGATCAGCTTTCTGATGATAAAGGGTTTGAAGAGTTCCGCTGCCATGTTTTTAGGCAAGCCACACTCGTGAAGTTTTAGCTCAGGACCTACCACAATTACAGAACGTCCAGAATAATCTACCCGCTTACCAAGCAAGTTTTGACGGAAACGCCCTTGCTTTCCTTTAAGCATGTCGGAAAGTGACTTCAATGCCCTGTTTCCGTCAGACCTTACCGCGTTTACCTTTCTGGAATTATCAAAAAGGGAATCCACCGCTTCCTGAAGCATACGCTTCTCATTTCGAAGGATTACTTCTGGCGCTTTGATATCGATCAATCGCTTCAAACGGTTGTTACGGATGATCACCCTTCTGTAAAGGTCGTTAAGGTCAGATGTAGCAAAACGTCCACCATCCAATGGCACCAATGGACGAAGCTCAGGTGGAATTACAGGCACCATTCTTACCACCATCCACTCTGGACGGTTTTCGATACGTGTCCTTGCATCCCTAAATGCTTCCACTACTTTCAGTCGCTTCAACGCTTCCGCTTTACGCTGCTGAGAAGTATCGGTGGCCGCTTGGTGACGAAGGCTATAGGATAGATCATCCAGATCCAAACGAGACAATAACATCTCAATGGCTTCTGCCCCCATTTTGGCGATGAACTTATTAGGATCATCGTCGTCGAGCATTTGGTTTTCTTTTGGAAGCTTGTCCATGATATCCAAATACTCATCTTCTGTAAGGAAATCAAGATACTGAAGACCATCTTCAGCCTTAATACCTGGATTGATTACAGCATATCTTTCGTAGTATACAATTTGATCCAGCTTCTTGGTAGGTAACCCTAGCAAGTAACCGATTTTGTTCGGCAGGGATTTGAAATACCAGATGTGTGCCACTGGAACCACCAATTCAATGTGGCCCATTCGCTCACGTCGAACCTTTTTCTCCGTTACCTCAACCCCACATCTGTCACAAATGATGCCTTTATATCTTATGCGCTTGTATTTACCACAATGACATTCCCAGTCTTTGACAGGACCAAAAATCCGCTCACAGAAAAGTCCGCCCATTTCAGGCTTGTACGTTCTGTAATTGATGGTTTCTGGCTGTGTCACCTCCCCATGAGAGCTATCCAAGATGGATTCCGGAGAAGCCAAACTAATGGTGACCCTGGAAAAGTCGTTGTTTAGTTTTTTATTTTTTCTGAACGCCATAATTTGTTTTGTGCTTATGTGAAGGGCCTTTCGGCCCAATAAGATCTAATTTAGTCGAGTGTGATTTCTAGTGCCAAACCTCTCAATTCATGAACCAATACGTTAAAGGATTCAGGAATATTCGGCTTCGGAAGGTTCTCACCTTTTACGATAGACTCGTAAGCCTTGGCCCTACCAATCACATCATCAGACTTCACAGTAAGAATTTCTTGGAGCACATGGGACGCACCGAAGGCCTCCAATGCCCAAACCTCCATCTCTCCAAATCGCTGACCACCAAACTGGGCTTTACCGCCAAGTGGCTGCTGCGTAATCAGAGAGTATGGTCCAATCGATCTTGCGTGCATCTTATCATCTACCAAGTGACCTAGTTTCAGCATATAGGCAATTCCCACCGTTACCGGCTGGTCAAACTGCTTTCCTGTAAGGCCGTCGAAAAGGTAGGTCCTTCCAAAAGATGGCAAGCCTGCTGCATCCAGCTCAGCGGCCACTTCTTCTGTACTCGCACCATCAAAGATCGGTGTTGCATATTTTTTGTTCATCTTCTCTCCTGCCCATGCCAATACGGTCTCAAAGATCTGACCGATATTCATACGGGAAGGTACCCCTAGCGGGTTAAGAACGATGTCCATTGGCGTACCATCTTCCAAGAACGGCATGTCCTCATCACGGACGATTTTTGCCACGATACCTTTGTTACCGTGACGACCGGCCATCTTATCCCCCACTTTCAGTTTACGCTTCTTGGCCACATAAACTTTGGCAAGTCTTACGATACCGGCTGGCAGCTCATCCCCTACTTCAAGGGTAAACCTGTCACGCTTAAACCTACCCGAAATCTCATTTCGCGTATTGGTATAGTTTTTCACCAATTGCTGGATCAAACTGTTGGCATGTTCGTCTTCTGTCCAGTCATCAAGGATGATGTCTGAAATAAGGTTTGCCTCTTCCGGAACATTATAGTTACTCTCATCACGGTAAGGGTTCTTAGCCGGGAAGAGGTTGTTCTCAATATTCTGGTGGTTAAACTTCACGCCTTTGCTGATGATCTCATCACCAAATTTATGCTTCACACCCAAAGAGGTCATTCCGTCCAATATGCTGACCAATTTATTGATCATCTTGGCACGGACACCAAGAAGCTCTTTCGTATAAGCCTGCTTCAGTTTTTCCACTTCAGCTTTAGCTTTTGCGCGAAGCTCTTTGTCTTTTTTAGGCCTGGAGAACAACTTGGTCTCGATCACCACACCATTCAAGGATGGTGAAGCTTTAAGTGATGCATCTTTAACATCCCCCGCTTTGTCACCGAAGATCGCTCTGAGGAGCTTCTCTTCCGGAGTAGGGTCCGTTTCACCTTTTGGCGTAATCTTACCGATGATGATATCACCTTCTTTCAGTTCGGCACCGATTCTAATGATACCGTTCTCATCCAAGTTTTTAACAGCCTCTTCAGATACATTTGGAATCTCGGAAGTCAATTCTTCCTCGCCTCGCTTCGTGTCCCTAACTTCTAGCTGGAACTCCTCTACGTGGATAGAAGTAAAGATATCTTCCCGCACAACGCGCTCGGAAATTACAATGGCATCCTCAAAGTTATATCCTTGCCATGGCATGTAGGCCACTTTAAGGTTTTTACCCAAGGCCAACTCTCCCTGATTGGTGGAGTAGCCCTCTACCAATACCTGCCCTTTGGTCACACGCTGTCCTTTCAGCACCAATGGCGTCAGGTTAATGGTCGTATCTTGGTTTGTTCTTCTAAATTTGATCAAGTCATAAGACTTGTACTCATCACTGAAGTTGACCAACAATTCATCATCGCTCAAGTCATACTTGATGACGATTTTCTTGGCATCCACAAAGTCCACAACACCATCGGCCTCTGCAATAATAAGTGAACGTGAATCCACCGCTGCTTTGGCTTCTAGACCGGTACCTACGATAGGTGATTCAGCTTTCAAAAGCGGAACGGCCTGGCGCTGCATGTTTGATCCCATCAAGGCACGGTTGGCATCATCGTGCTCCAAGAAAGGAATCAAGGAAGCAGCCACAGATACAATCTGGTTTGGTGCCACATCCATATAGCTGATTTCTTTCGGCTCCAGCACAGGGAAGTCACCTTCATAACGTGCCTTCACACGATCATTGACAAAGCTTCCATCCGTTTCCAAAGGTGCATTGGCCTGGGCGATGTTGTTATTGTCTTCTTCTTCAGCCGTCAGGAATACAATATCTTCGGCTTCCATGCCGGCTTTTCCTTCTTTCACCTTTCTATAAGGTGTTTCCAAAAAGCCCATGGCGTTCACTTTCGCGTGTACGCAAAGTGAAGAAATCAACCCAATATTCGGTCCTTCTGGTGTTTCAATGGTACACAGACGGCCATAGTGTGTATAGTGAACGTCACGCACCTCAAAACCTGCTCGCTCACGGGAAAGACCTCCTGGTCCCAAAGCGGATAACCTACGCTTGTGCGTAAGCTCTGCCAGTGGGTTGGTCTGGTCCATAAACTGAGATAGCTGGTTGGTACCAAAGAAGGAATTGATCACGGAAGACAGTGTCCTCGCATTGATCAGGTCAACGGGCTTAAAATCCTCGTTATCCCTAACGTTCATCCTTTCTCGGATAGTCCTCGCCATTCTGGCAAGTCCCACACCGAATTGGCTATATAATTGTTCCCCTACGGTTCTAACCCTCCTATTGCTCAAGTGGTCAATATCATCGACCACAGCCTTGGAGTTGATCAGACCGATAAGGTATTTCACGATGTTGATGATATCTTCTGTCGTCAACACGATCTTCTCGGCTTCAATATCAAGCCCGAGTTTTTTGTTGATCCTGTAACGACCTACTTCACCAAGATCATATCGTTTATCGGAGAAAAACAGGCCATGGATCACCTCTCTTGCGGTGGCCTCATCTGGTGCCTCTGTATTACGCAATTGACGGTAAATTACCTCAACTGCCTCTTTCTCCGAGTTGGAATTATCTTTCTGAAGTGTATTGTATATGATGGAGTAATCAGCGATGTTCACATCATCACGGTGAAGGATCACGCTTTTTGCACCTGAATCAAGGATCAATTCGATGTCCTCGTCAGTAAGCACGGAATCCCGCTCCAACAATACTTCATTTCGGTCAATAGAAACTACTTCACCGGTATCCTCATCCACAAAATCCTCAACCCACGTCTTCAAAACACGTGCGGCCAGTTTCCTACCGACAATTTTCTTAAGGTTGGACTTATTGGCCTCTATTTCTTCAGATAGCCCAAATAAATCCAAGATAGCTTTATCCGAACCATAACCAATAGCTCTCAAAAGAGTGGTAACGGGGAATTTTTTCTTCCTGTCAATGTACGCGTACATGACATTGTTGATATCTGTAGCGAATTCTATCCAGGATCCCTTAAAAGGGATAATTCTGGCAGAATACAGCTTCGTACCGTTGGTGTGTTTACTTTGAGCAAAGAACACCCCTGGAGACCTGTGCAGCTGGGAAACGATCACCCGCTCTGCGCCATTTATGACAAAGGAACCTTTCTCGGTCATATACGGTAAGTTCCCCAAGAATACTTCCTGTTCTATTGTTTCAAAATCTTCATTGTCCTCATCGGAGCATAACAAGCGAAGTTTTGCCTTCAATGGAACAGAATAGGTCAACCCTCTGTCAATACATTCACCCACACTATATTTAGGCGGATCTACGGTATAATCAATGAATTCAAGTGTGAAGTTTTCCCTGGAGTCACTTATGGGGAAGTTTTCAGAGAACACCTTGAAAAGCCCATCCTGTCTCCTCTTTTCAGCGGGAGTATCCAATTGGAAAAAATCTTTGAATGATTGTAACTGGATATCGAGGAAATCCGGATAGTCTTTGACCACCTTAATAGATGAGAAACTTTTCCTTTCGGTTTGATTCTGGATAGCCAAGGCAGTATATGTTTATAGTGATAATAAATAACTGAATGCGGCAATTTCCGCTTAGAATAGTGCAATTTTAAAACTGTGCACAAACAGGAAAAGACCTGACTTAAAAGTCAGGTCTAATCAATAACCTACATCCTATCAGATGAGGTTATTCAAATTATTTAAGCTCTACTTCAGCACCAGCTTCCTCAAGTTGCTTCTTAAGTGCTTCAGCTTCGTCTTTTGCGATTCCTTCTTTGATAGCCTTAGGAGCGCCATCTACAACTTCCTTAGCTTCCTTAAGACCTAGTCCGGTCAATTCTTTAACCAATTTCACTACTGCAAGTTTCTGACCACCAGCAGCTTTAAGAACTACATCGAAAGAAGATTTTTCTTCTTCGCCAGCACCTTCACCAGCACCACCAGCTACCATTACTGGAGCAGCTGCAGCAGCAGGTTCGATACCATACTCTTCTTTCAATATTTCGGCTAATTCACTAACCTCTTTAACAGTTAAGTTAACTAACTGCTCAGCGAATGCTTTAAGATCTGCCATTGTATTATTATTTAAAATTAACTGATTTTTTTACTTAATTGATTTGAATGATATTATGATTCTCTTTCTGAAAGAGTTTTAACAAGCCCTGCCAATGTATCTTGACCACTCTGAAGAGCAGAAATAACGTTTTTGGCTGGAGACTGTAGCAATCCGATAACTTCGCCCAATAGTTCCTCTTTGGATTTCAAAGAAGCCAGCATGTCAAGATTGTTTTCACCAATCACCACATCGCTATCTATTGAAGCGCCTTTAAATACGGGTCTAGTCTCTTTAGAACCTGCCTTTTTTCGATAGTCCTTGATTACTTTTGCAGGCAAGTTTGCTGTCTCTGAAGCAAAGATAATTCCTGAAAAGCCTTTAAGAACACTGTCTAATTCTGAGAAGTCTGCGTCTAGATTATTCAGAGCTTGTTTGATAAACGTGTTTTTATATACACGGTATTCCACTCCTTTTTCAAAACACATTCTTCTGAAAGTATTTACCTGAGCAACAGTGAAACCTGAGGCATCTGTGATATAGAAATGCGGAGTTTCTTTGAATTTCTCGGTAAGACTTTCGATTATTGCTTTCTTTTCCTCTCTAGTCATAATTAAATACCTTGAATACTCCCCTTATCAATTGCAATACCAGGAGACATTGTGCTAGATAAATGTATACTCTTGAAGTACGTCCCTTTTGAAGATGCAGGCTTCAACTTAGAAATAGTATTGATAAGCTCTTGGGCATTTTCTTGGATCTTATCCGGATCAAAGGAAACTTTACCTACACTTGCGTGCACGATACCAAACTTATCTACTTTAAAATCTATTTTACCACCTTTCACTTCCTTCACTGCCTTACCTACTTCTAGGGTAACAGTTCCAGACTTAGGGTTAGGCATCAGGCCTCTTGGTCCTAACACTCTACCTAATCTACCTACTTTCGCCATTACGTTAGGCATGGTGATGATCACATCGATATCAGTCCATCCGCCTTCGATTTTGGCAATATAGTCATCCAAGCCGACGTAGTCAGCTCCAGCTTCTTTCGCTTCTTCTTCCTTGTCCGGAGTACAAAGTACCAATACTTTTACTTCTTTTCCCGTTCCATGGGGCAAAGCCACCACGCCTCTTACCATTTGATCTGCTTTTCGAGGATCTACACCCAAACGGATGTCCAAATCCACTGAAGCGTCAAATTTCACGGCAGTGATATCTTTGACAATAGAAGAAGCCTCAGTAAGGGAGTACTGCTGGCTTGGGTCGTACTTAGAAAGAGCTTCTTTTTGCTTTTTTGTTAACTTAGCCATTGTTTTATATTTATTCCTCCCAAGGAGCTTTTCCTGAAACTGTGATTCCCATACTTCTTGCTGTTCCGGCAACCATTTTCATTGCGGACTCCACCTTAAAGGCATTTAAGTCAGGCATTTTCACCTCAGCAATTTCTTTTACCTGGTCCCAGGATACTGAACCTACTTTTTTCCTGTTTGGCTCCGGAGAACCTCCTTTTAGCTTCGCTGCCTCTAACAACAAGTTTGCTGCTGGAGGAGTCTTGATCACGAAGTCAAAGGACTTGTCAGAATAAATCGTAACAAGGACAGGTAGAAGTTGACCCATTTTTTCCTGAGTTCTGGCATTGAACTGCTTACAGAACTCCATGATGTTCAAACCCTTGGCACCAAGGGCCGGACCAACAGGAGGAGATGGATTTGCCTGGCCACCTTTCACCTGTAATTTCAGATAACCAGTAATTTCCTTAGCCATTTCCTAGTCTTGTTTTTCTACTTGCATAAAGTTTAACTCAACAGGGGTGTTTCGGCCGAAAATCTTAACCATAACATTAAGCTTTTTCTTATCCTCAAACACCTCTTCTATCGTTCCCGAGAAACCACTAAAGGGACCATCCATTACTTTTATGGTCTCTCCGACTATATATGGCGTATCAAGCTTCTCGGCAAACTCATCAATCCCTTCAACCCTACCTAAGATACGGTTGATCTCTGATTGTCGTAATGGCTCAGGAGTTTTGGAAGCTCCTCCTGCGTTTGCACCTAGAAACCCGATGACACCCGGGATACTCGTGATTACGTGATTGGCTTCACCATGGGACAAATCCGCATTAACCAAAACATAGCCAGGAAAGAAGTTTCTCTCTCTGACTCGCTTTTTGCCATTGCGCATTTCATATACTTTTTCAGAAGGTATCAATACCTCGGGAATATAATCCTCCAGTTTTTGCCGGGTAATCTCGTTGTCCAAATATGATTTGGCCTTCTTCTCTTGCCCAGCTACCACTCTGAGTACATACCATTTATGTTCTGCCATCAGTAACTATTGATTCTATTTAGAATAAATCATAAAACCATTTCATGATGTTCTCAAAGCCCAGGTTAATCAAGCCGATCACTACGGCAAAGATCAAAGAGGCAACAAGAACCAGCACAGCATTGCTTTGCAATGAAGAATACTTCGGCCATGTAACCTTGTTCTTCATTTCGTCTATTGACTCTACAACAAAGTTTTTTACGTTCATGTTCTATGATTTTTATTGCACGGGCAGAGAGATTCGAACTCCCATCAACGGTTTTGGAGACCGCTATTCTGCCATTGAACTATGCCCGTGTTTCCTTTTACAGTCCAAAAGGAATGCAAAAGTAGGTAATAATCTATAAAGAAACAAATGCGATCCTGAAAAACATCAGGATCGCATCTATTTTATATCTCTTGATCAAGTAAGATTAGTCAAGAATTTCAGTTACCTGACCGGCTCCTACTGTTCTACCACCCTCACGGATCGCGAAACGTAGACCTTTCTCCAAGGCAACTTTGTTGATCAATTGTACTTCCATGGTGATGTTGTCACCTGGCATTACCATCTCAACGTTTTCTGGAAGTTTTACCTCACCAGTTACGTCAGTGGTTCTTAGGTAGAACTGAGGACGGTATTTGTTAAAGAATGGAGTGTGACGTCCACCTTCTTCTTTAGACAGTACGTAAACCTCTGCTTTGAACAAAGAGTGAGGCGTTACAGAACCTGGCTTACAGATGATCATACCTCTCTTGATCTGAGCTTTCTCAATACCTCTAAGAAGTAGACCTACGTTGTCACCAGCTTCACCTCTGTCCAAAATCTTACGGAACATCTCAACACCTGTTACGGTAGACTTAAGACCTTCAGCTCCCATACCGATGATGTCCACTGCATCACCAGAGTTGATAACACCTCTTTCTACTCTACCAGTAGCTACTGTACCACGACCAGTGATCGAGAATACGTCCTCTACAGGCATCAAGAAGTCTTTGTCAACAAGACGCTCAGGAAGTGGAATATAGCTATCTACTGCATCCATCAATTCCATTACTTTTTCTTCCCACTTGTCTTCGCCGTTAAGGGCACCAAGTGCTGAACCTTGGATAACTGGGATGTTATCGCCATCAAAGTCATAGAAAGAAAGCAATTCTCTTACTTCCATGTCTACAAGCTCAAGTAGCTCTTCATCATCTACCAAGTCAACTTTGTTCAAGAAAACAACAAGTGCTGGTACACCTACCTGACGAGCAAGAAGGATGTGCTCTCTTGTCTGTGGCATTGGACCGTCAGTGGCAGCAACTACTAGAATAGCACCATCCATCTGCGCAGCACCAGTTACCATGTTTTTCACGTAGTCAGCGTGACCAGGACAATCCACGTGTGCGTAGTGTCTTGCTTCAGTTTGATATTCTACGTGTGAAGTATTGATAGTGATACCTCTTTCTTTCTCTTCTGGAGCGTTATCGATAGAAGAGAAGTCTCTTAATTCAGAAAGACCTTTTCTAGCCAATACAGTTGTAATGGCAGCAGTCAAGGTAGTCTTACCGTGATCGACGTGACCAATAGTACCGATATTTACGTGCGGTTTGGAACGGTCAAAGGTTGCTTTTGCCATGCGTGAAAATCCTCTGTTTAGTTAATGATATGAATTAGTTAAATTATGCTAATGTCATTGAGCCAACGACGGGATTTGAACCCGTGACCTCGTCCTTACCAAGGAAGCGCTCTACCCCTGAGCTACGTCGGCTGATAACATCGATTATCTATGCCTTATAAATAAGCATAGAGCGGGAGACGAGGCTCGAACCCGCGACCTGCAGCTTGGAAGGCTGCCGCTCTACCAACTGAGCTACTCCCGCTTATTACTCTATCTTGTTTTTTATACTGACATCCCGACCTTAAGTCCCGATGTATTCGTCATTACACTTCGTGACCTTACAGCTGGGCATATTTTTCACATACCAAAATCTTGCAAAAGAAAATCAACTCTTGACAATAGTTTCAATCGTCGTCTTACTTTTTGAAAAACTTTTGCTGTATGATTTCCACAAATTTAGAAAAATCCGTGGAAATATAAAGTGTGGGGGAAACAGGATTCGAACCTGTGAAGACATAAGTCAACGGATTTACAGTCCGTCCCAGTTGGCCGCTTTGGTATTCCCCCAAATCAGTATTTCAATACGTTAAGCCCTTTTTCGAACACTTTTGTTCTTTTTTGTTTGTCTTAACGGATGGCAAAATTATACCCTTTTCTGAAACATTCAAAATATTGAACAAAAATTCCTGAAGTTTTTTTCAACCTTTTTATTAAGGTTTTCGAAATCAGGGAATTAATTTTCATCTTCATATGGCAGCAAGAAATACTTTTCACTGTTCTTAATGGATTCATCAGATTCTTGGTCAAATATAGCGTTGGCTTTTTCCAGTACTCCCTCCTCGTCAATAAAGCCAAAAAGTGCCTGGAATGCCGCAAACCTTACGTACGATGCTGTGTGTTTCATCCCCGTCTGATAGAGCTTCTCTATCGCCCGATCACTGCCTTCTCCAGGCAACTTCACAAAGTAATCCCCATAGTAACCGATCAGGTAGTATAAATCTTGACCGGATGTACGGTCATAGACCTCGTGTAACCATGCTCCCTTTCCCGGTATTTCCTGTTGTGTGTAAAAATCAATCAAAGGAATAAGCATCCGGATACTCCGCTCATCTTCGAATGCACTTGCTACCTTTTCTTTTCCCAATCCTTCCCCATTCATTTGCAGATAAGCATCCAATGCAGCCCCGGCCACGTAGTACGAAGAGTCCTCCATCCAAAGCATGTAATTGCTGCCATAATCCCCTCCACTCGAAGCTAATGCAGTGATGGCACTCGCCTGGACACTGTTGCTTTTGTCCTCGCTCGCTAGCGCCAATAATGTCTCCTCCATCCCAAATGATAAAATACTGTCGCCAAAGTGATGAAGGGTAACTTCCCTGATCGGCCAGAAATCATCTGCCAATCCCACGCGCACCAATTCCTTGATGGCTGCTGTGTCCAGCGACCGCTGGCTCAAACTATCCAAGGCCTCATACCTTGCCACCCCAAAATGTGATGCTCCAAACTGGTCCACCAGCTGATCATCACTCCTATGGGTGTGCTTTTCGGCCAAGAGTACCTTTCGCTCATCAAAATAGGCTTGTGAAATGGGCACTTTGTTTTCCAATGAAAAGCTGCCCTGCTTGGCATCCAACGTAAAACGCCGCGTAAACCGCGCTCCATCCACATACCAACTCACCTCAAAAGGCAAAACATATAGCGGTGTATTCCCCAAGTCCTGTTGCTGTGTCACCGTCAACACCACATTTTCCGGCTGGCTGTAATCGAAATCAATCTCCAAGACAGGATGGCCCGATGCCAAAAACCACTGTTCAAAAAACCAGTTCAGGTCTTTGCCGCTGGTTTCTTCCAGTGCCAGCCTGAGGTCATGAATCTCCACAGAACGAAAAGCATGCTTGGTCAGGTAATTGTTCAGCCCTGCAAAAAACACTTCATCCCCCAAATAATCCCGTAACATATGCAGCACCCTTCCGCCTTTGGCATAGCTGTGACTGTCAAACATGTCTTCGTTATGCGCATACTCAAAGCGAATAAGGTCCACCTGCTTTTCTTCCGCTTCCCAAAGGTAGGTCTCCAGCTCTCCAATATGGTGAAGATCTGCAGCATCCCTTCCCTCTTTGTGCTCATACCACAAATACTCTCCATAATTCGCAAAAGCTTCGTTTAATGGTAAATTTGACCAGGACTCTGTGGTCACATAGTCTCCAAACCAGTGATGGAAAAGCTCATGGGCAATAATCCCATCATATTCACTATCAATCGCCTCCCGGGCATTCATGTTCAGTTCCTCCATAAAAATAGAAACCGTGGTGTTTTCCATCGCTCCTGAAACAAACTCCCTGACCACCACCTGATCGTACTTTGGCCATGGATAGGGCACGCCCAGTAAATCCGAGTAGAAGTCCAGCATTTCCGGTGTCCTGCCAAACACTTTTTTAGCCCCTTCAGCAAAGGGCTTTTCCACATAGTAGCCAAGTGGGATCCCTTTCCATTGGGAGGAAATCCGCTCAAATTCCCCTACGGCAAATGCCACCAAATACGGGGCTGAAGGCTGGCTCATCTTCCAGTGATCCCTGCGCATCCCATTGCCTAGCTGCTCCTGACCCACCAATTCACCATTGCTAACGGTGGTGAATTTTTCTTCCACAGTGAGCTTCAAGTCATGGGTGGCACGCTCATTTGGTGCATCGATGGTCGGAAACCATTTGGAATTGTGATCGGTTTCCCCCTGTGTCCATATTTGTGTCGGCAGGGATGCTTCCCCCGTTGGATTGATAAAATAAAGTCCCTGGGTATCGGTGATCGCCTGGCTTCCTTCGCCACTATTCCTACTGGGATGGGCCGTGTAGCGGATGTTTATCAAAATGGTATCCGCTGTCGTAAGGGTAGTTGGAAATTGTATTTCTATCTGCTGCGAATCATACCTAAACTCCAGCTGCTGCCGGGAATCATCCATGCTGACTTCGTGCAGGTCAAAATCCTGCGCATCGAGCACCAGACGGTCTTGGGGATAGCCATAGGGCTTGAGCGTTAAATTCGCTTCTCCGAAGACTAGTTTTTTTTCCTTATCAAAGCGCACGTCAAGAGAAGTATGGAGCAAATCAAAGGTTCTCTCAGGAGTAGCCCTATAATTTTTTATGGCTGCCTCCTGCGCTGCTACCAACCGCCGGACATCCTCGGAATCATTCTCTTCAGTCACAGCTAACGACTGCTTACTGGCTGGAGGCGGGGTATTCTTTTGGACGCTACAAGCTCCCAAAAGCATCCCTGCCAAGAAAAAAGGAAAAGAGAATTTTATATTCATAAAGGCCAATTAAAGATAAATTGTATATTTAAAGTCAAAACAGCACAAATGTACTCAGTTACTGTAAACGAAAAAAACTTTAGTATCGAGCAGGATGGTGGAGACTTTTTGATTAACGGCACCATCATGGACTGGGAAATAAACCCGATAGATAACCGCCATTTTCAAATTATCAAAGGCCAAAAATCCTATGTGGTGGAGCTGGTAAAGCTGGATGCTGCCAAAAAAGAGTTGACCTTAAAAATCAACAACAAGTCCGCTGAGGTCAAGATCCAGGATAAATTTGACCTCCTGTTGGAAAAGCTGGGCATGAACGGGCAGGCCAATGCCAAACTCACCTCGATCACCGCCCCAATGCCAGGACTGATCCTGGAAATCAATGTCCAAGAAGGGGATACGGTCGAAAAGGACCAACCAATGGTAATTTTGGAAGCCATGAAAATGGAGAACATCATTAAATCTCCCGGAGACGGCATCGTGAAAAAAATACTAGTGACCACAGGGGAAAGTGTGGAAAAAAAACAAATCTTGATACAATTTTAGAAACGATCATTTAGTTTTCTAAGCTCAAGAATTTATATTTGTCGAGTTTATCTATTCATCAAAAATCAATTATTGGCAGGCTAGCTAACCAATTTTACTTATGAAATACAAACGAATTCTGCTCAAACTCAGTGGTGAGGCTTTGATGGGGCCCAATGGCTACGGCATTGACTCCGAAAAACTAAAGCAATACACCCAGGAAATCAAAAAGGTTAAGGAACTGGGTGTAGAGCTCGCCATTGTCATTGGCGGCGGAAACATTTTTAGGGGCGTTCAAGGAGAAAAAGTCGGCATCGATAGGGTGCAGGGCGATTACATGGGAATGCTGGCCACCCTGATCAATGCCATGGCCCTCCAAAGCTCCCTGGAGCAAAACGAGATGTACACCCGACTTATGTCCGGCATTAAAATTGAAAGTGTCTGTGAGCCTTTTATCCGAAGAAGGGCCATCCGACACTTGGAAAAAGGAAGGATTGTGATTTTTGGTGCAGGGATAGGAAACCCCTACTTCACCACTGATTCGACCGCCAGCCTCAGGGCCATTGAGATCGAAGCCGATGTGGTGCTAAAAGGTACTCGGGTAGACGGTGTCTATACGGCCGATCCGGAAAAAGACAAAAATGCAGAACGATATACCAATATCTCCTTCCAGGAAGTCTACGAAAAAAACCTGAACGTAATGGACATGACTGCCTTTACACTCTGCCAGGAAAACAACCTGCCGATTATTGTGTTTGATATGAATAAAGCCGGAAACCTGGAAGATTTGGTTAAAGGAGAAGAAGTTGGTACTTTAATTACCTCAAATTAAGTAAACATAAAGATGGAAGAGATACAGTTAGAGCTCGATGCAGCCAAGGAACAAATGCAAAAAGCGGTAGACCATACCGCCAGTGAACTCCTCAAAATCAGGGCAGGAAAAGCCATGCCCAACTTGGTGGACGGGATCATGGTCAACTACTACGGTGCCCCCACCCCGATCCAACAGGTAGCTTCAGTCAATACTCCTGACGCCAGGACATTGGCCATCAAACCTTGGGAAAAAAACCTGATCGGCGAAATCGAAAAAGCCATCATCAATTCTGACTTGGGGCTGGCCCCACAAAACAACGGGGAAATCGTCATTCTGACCATTCCGCCGCTTACGGAAGAGCGGAGAAAAGACTTGGTAAAACACGTCAAAAACGAATGCGAAAACGGTAAAATCAGTGTAAGAAACGCTAGAAAAGAAACCAATGACGCCCTAAAGAAACTCCAAAAAGATGGTGTTTCAGAAGACGAGGTCAAAAGGGCTGAAGACAAAGTCCAAAAATTAACGGATGAATTTTCGGCCAAAATAGACGCCCTCTTCGAGAAAAAAGAAGCAGAAATCATGAAGGTGTAAGTATCATCCTTCAGCTTATCATAACCAAAAGCCCGGATTATTTCGGGCTTTTTTGTTATACCATAATGCTATTCTTAACTCGTTGCGCTAGTTAGAAAAAGTCCTAAATAGTAATGTATGGATTGACTAAGCGGGGAGGCTGACACAGCAGCGAGCCGGCGATGGCCTTGAGGGTAGAAGCTTTGCTGTGTCTTGATTTTTCTTTGCTTCGTTTCTTTTCATCTAAGGAAAAGAAATGAAGAAGTAAAATTACAGAGCAGCCCTATCAATAGGAACATAAACAATAGCCGAAAAAACACCCTTTTCAATGATCACCTCTTTGATAACGTTCTTGAGAATTTCTTTCACAACTTCAGTACCTCTCTAATTATTTTGGAGGCTGAAAGCTCATGTTTCATAATATTGCAAGAAGCACAAAACACCACTACTACTAAATAAATCCCACAAAAACTTTTACGTTCATTCATATCTATTGCACAATCCGCGTCATCATCATTTCACCCATCCAATGCCAGATCAATAATGAACGCCACCAATATTTACTTCCACTTCGTATGCTGTATATTCATATTCAGGATCCAGCGAACCCTCCACCAGAAATGTCTCCTCCTGCAATTTGGCACCTGTGTTTAGTAACACGATAATAGTATGTAACATATCGACCTTTACTAAGAAGCTGTGGTTTTTGAAAATGTATTGGAACTTCTTTTGCAACGTCTACACCGCCCATATACCATTTCGGGCGAAAGGTACCTCAATCGTATTTTTCCACTCCACAATCCTTCGGCTTGGTCGGAAATTCCTCATCCCCAGAAATATTGCTTACCCCCTTTCACCCCATCACTCTCCAAAATCAACATTAATAAACGTCGCTATGCCCAACCGGACTCCCCCGCGGGAATATTCGCCGTTTTCAAACCCAGCCCCCACTTCCAGCCTGAATATCCTGAACAGGTTGTCCAGGGAATAGCCCACCTCCCAGTAATGTGGGGAATGCGCTGTTTTTAAGTAATTAAGGAAAACATTTTCCCGAACCCCTGAGAACCGCAGCACTGGCAGCTGGGTCAACAAAAACTTCCGAAACTGATAATGCACAATCCCGCTGACAAAGCTGCCCTTGGTGCTGAATTTATAATAATCCATAAAGCGGTAATTGCTGACAGTGCCCATATTACTAAAAATGGTCCGATTGCCACCAAAATGCTCATAGTCCATAAAATAAACCTGATCGGCATTTAGAAAAGCTCCTGCCCGAACGTTAAAATCCAAATCACCACTCACCCCAAATTCAAACCCGTGCTTCACTCCCAACTCCACCTGATCAAAATCCGCACTGCCCTCTCCAAGCCCCACATTGGAAAGACCTTTTTTATACCGGAAACTCACCACTGGAGCAGTATTTCCCAACGGGTATTTTTCACCATTGCGCAGGTAGTATTTTAACCCCGGCCGCCAATTGAATTCAGCACGGAGCAACAAGGACTCATTTGATTGAAACGCCGCTTGATCTGCCTCGATGTTTTCTGGCATATTGGAGGTATACGCGCGCGCTGGTTTTTGATAAAAACTGTAGTTAGAGGTATTGGCGAGCATTCCCCGCTCAGCATAAGCCAAGGATATACTGTAAGAAAAAGCATCTTTTGGCCTATGGTCCATGTAGAGCTTTACAAATTGCTGGTCGTAAAGCTTCATGTAATTTTGGCGAAGGAATAAGGAATACGCCGCATTTACCAGCTCACTGATCGGCCGATCGCCATTAAACTGATAAATGTATTTTCCTGCGGTCAACCCATACAGAAACCTAGCCCGGTCCTGCTTCCAGGATTTTTGAAAATCCAAGGTCCCGTACCACTGCTTACTGGAAAACCCATAACGCACCTCAGGACTTATCTTCCAAGTGCTTATTCTTTTGGACGCACTGTCCAGCCGGTCCACCCGATAATAGCCCCCCAGTCCAACCTTAAATCCTTCCACGGTATTGAAGGACAGCTTCGTGAAATTGGCATCGAATCCAGCAGACCTCCCAGCTCCAAAGTGATACCTCCCCCCTCCTAGGATATCCAGTGGGTTAAAGCCTTTTTTAGCCTTCTCTGCAATGGAATCCACCTCACTTTTTTTGGCCTCCTCCACCACGGCCAAGCTGTCATCTCGGTGGTATCCTTGGATTTCTTTTTCAGTAAGCTTAACGGGGCGAACACTGTCCCAATACGCCTTGCTTCGCTCATGGGCCAAAGAATCCACCGCATGATTTCGTACTACTGCTACCTCGGCATCTTTCCGCTGTTTTTCCTGTGCTTTTTCGTATTGGTTGATCATTTTGCGAAAATCCTTTCGGGACATTTTATCAGCATCGGCAAGCTGCTGAGCTGCTGGGACCTTCCGCTCAAAAGTTTCTACTTCTTCAGGAATCTCCTCTACATGCTCATCCAAAATCTCGGTATCGGCCACCAAGTCGGGATCAAGGGTAATTTGATAATCACGCGTAGAAGCGAGGTATTTATAATGTCCTTTAAACCCAAAAAAGCTCCCGCCAAAAGTATAAACATGCGTCAGCGGCATCCAAACATTCTCCTCCACTGGAGCATACTGCTGCGTCACGCCCACATCAAACCCCATGATGGAGGTGGTCAGCTGCAGACTATGGATGGCCCATAGATCTTCGATGATATAAATATGTCCCTCAAAAACCTGCTCGCCACGGGATCGGGGAGTCACCCTGATCTTATTGACTAAAACACCGTGCTCAAAAAACGTCCCTTCATGCTTAAATCGGTAATAGGAAAATGCGTACCTGCTAAGGGGCGACACCACATCATTGATCTTGTCTTGATAAAAAGAAGCCCCAATATAGGGTGCCGGATCGGTCTGATTACTTTCTCCAGAAGAGCGAATGCTGATTACCTTTTCTTCCAGTTCATTTGGCTGCCTGAACGTGATTTCGGAAACTGATTCTGAGGTATAGGCCTCGTTGAGCGAAATCCCTTCTTCCTTTAGCTTTTTCTTCAAGAAAAAAGGCGCATTGGTCAATTCACCCGTGCCCTTGATATACACCTTCATGGAGTATTCGGCGACCTGAAGGCGGTGGTATTTGGCTTTGGCAATGGCCTTTCTCATCACCGTCAGCGCGGGATCCTCGGCACCGCCTTTTACTTCCACTTCTTCCATGGCATAGGTTTGCGACACCAACGTCACCTCTAATGGGACCCATTCCCCCTTCACCTCCACTGTTCGCTGCTGGGTCTCGTAGCCCAAGTGCCGCACAATGATATCGTAATACCCCGGTGCTAGTGGATATTCGAACGCCCCATTTTGGTTGGTCGGAATCCCGTCATTGAGGTTACGGACAAACACGGACGCATAGGGCACTGGCTGCCCACTTTCGTCCATCACCTTTCCGCGAATCCCCTGTCCCAGCGCCGTATCCAACAGGGCAAAACCAAGCACCATAAAAATGAATACCCTACGGATTAAAAAAAGACTCATAAGAAACTTGAAGATGTTTACAGGGAAAAATTAAACAATAAATAGCAAACATCTACAAAAACCACCAGCTCTTGACATACTTTAACAAAAAGAAAATGGAAGGGCCCAATCAGGGACCAAGCGTGAAAATTGGGGGCTGCCAGTTTTATTTCATGGCAAAATCACGAGTAAAAAAATGCCACAACGTCTCAAAGGCACCAAGTGCATGTAGGTCCTGCATAGAAAGGAATGTATAATTGCTTTGTGCCTGGGAGCCTTGGCGGCAAATGATTGCTCCGATAACTAAATCCATCACCTCGTAGAAATATTGGATCAAGCGGAAAAGTTGGGGGCATTTTACTCCAAAATGAAAATTGGCAGTTCCCCAAGGCAAACACTTTCAAATTATTAGTAAAGAGATGTCAGCCTAAATTAAAGAACTTCAGGGGGCTAAAAGCGATTTCCCTGATGGTTTTCACGTGGGGCAAACGCATTTAGTACTTATTTCGTGTAGAGGAGCTATCATCCGTGCCGCTGGCACTCCTTCGGAAGGTTGAGGAGTGCTTGAGTTCCTGCGGATGAATCCGCAGGTTACAAAATTTATCGTGCCGCAGGCACTTTGCCCCGATTTGTACATGGGAAACCGTGGTAGCCTATGGTGCCGAATGGCGGAGTAGGCTGAAAGAATGAGTTGCTGATTTGGATCGTACAAGCCGTCGCAGCTATCTGCTCATGTATGGTGTTGGCTTGGTTGAGGTTAAGCCCTGAATATGCGCTGGCAACTGAGCATCCTGCCTAATCCGCCTTTGGCGGAGGGGCATATAGAAGTTGCAGGTGACAACCTGCACCAAAAATGATTACACAAAAGGGTAAGTTCCGTAGGAACGGCAGATATAAATGCAAATAGGAACATTTTTTTTAAAGGCGTTTGCCCTGAGGAGGAGGTCCATCGTTTTAACGGTATGAAACTTTCTTTTATAAGACCATGTCAAATTCGCCCCCCAGTAATATCGCTTGATACCAAATAAAAGGAACAAAAAAATAAAGGCGTAAAAAAAGCTTCCTAAGAAGCCTCGAAATAAAGAACGGACAGCTATGAGCTGCCAATTCTTTCCATTTATTTAAACCTTACGTGCTAAATATACCTTGGCATTTTCCAAAATCAAAATTTTCCCGCAAGTAAATAGCTGCATTTCCACTCTCCTGCACCTTATCATCACCATAGTCAAATACCAAACCAACTCGCTCAAAACAATAATATAACGGACATCTGATCAACTAAAAAAATAATATTTGTTATTATTACACTTTAACAAATATTAACACAACAATCGGTTTCGATTTTAATTTCAGCATCACAAAATTGCTTCCATTAGAATTTTATCAACAAACTCTTGAATCAAATAGAAATACAATATCACTACCGAAAGGTTTCGTAAAATATAGTTTTGTTTTTCTCTAAATATTAGATCAATTTAGTAGATACAATAAATCATTTTAATAACCCTTTTAACATTAACCCACATGACTCAAACTTTACGCAAGTTAAGGGTCCTTATGCTATGCCTATTTTTTTCTGCCAGTTGGCAGATGGTAGCATATGGGCAAGGGAAGGAAGTGACCGGTAACGTCATTTCTTCCGAAGACAAACAACCCTTACCGGGGGTATCAGTATTGGTACAAGGCACTACCCGGGGCGCCATTACCGACTTAGACGGTAATTTTAACATCACCCTCAATGAAGGTGAAGACGTGCTGATCTTTTCGTTCATTGGATTTGAAAGCAAAAGTGTAGCCGTCGGCAATCAAAGTGAAATTTCCGTCACCCTTTCTCCGGACATGCAAGCACTCGAAGAAGTGGTAGTAGTAGGTTACGGTGAACAGAAAAAGGAAACGGTCACGGGATCTGTAGCTGCGGTAAAAGGATCAGAACTGGCCAAATCACCCGCCACGAACATTTCCAATTCCATCGCCGGCCGAATGCCCGGGGTAGTCGCGGTAAACAGAAGTGGTGAACCCGGCTATGATGGCTCTGGCATCCGTATCCGTGGTTCTAACACCTTGGGAAATAACGATGCCCTAATCGTCATCGATGGTATCCCTGCCAGGGCCGGTGGTTTCGAACGGCTTAACCCCAATGACATCGAGAGTATCTCCGTACTGAAGGATGCCTCTGCGGCCATTTACGGTTCTCGGGCAGCAAACGGTGTGATCTTGGTCACTACCAAACGTGGTAGATCCGGCAAACCAGAACTTTCCTATCAGTTTAACCAAGGCTGGGGCCAGCCTACTGTCATCCCAGACCTGGCCAATGCGGCTCAATACACCGAAATGCTAAACGACCTCAGCGTCTATGAATTGCCCGTGGATGAATGGGCTGCAGCCGACAATGCCTACAGGACATCGGGCGTATATACCCGACCAAACGGTCAAGAAAGGGCAGCCCCTTTTACTCCAGAGGACATCGCTGCCTATCGGGCCGGAAACGACCCTTGGAATTACCCGAACACAGACTGGTACGACGCCACGCTTAAAGAATGGTCTCCCCAGTCCAAGCATAACCTGCAGCTGGTCGGAGGAAGTGAGAATGTCAAGTACCTGGCCTCGCTGGGATACCAAAACCAAGATGCTTATTACAAAAACTCGGCTACTGGCTATAAACAGTATGACCTGAGAATCAACCTGGACGCCAAGATCAACGATTTCATCAGCTTGAAACTCGGGGTACTTGGCCGTGAGGAATTCCGTTTCTTCCCGACGCGCGGTGCAGGAGCCATCTTCCGGATGCAAATGCGGGGCAAGCCCCATCAACCGGCCTTCTGGCCAAACGGGCTTCCCGGACCGGATATAGAAAACGGTGAAAACCCCGTGGTCATCACCACCAATGCTACCGGATATGATCGAGACAAAAGAGATTACTTCCAGTCCAATGGTGAGCTGACCATCAAAATCCCAGGGGTAGAAGGCCTGAAATTTGTCGGTACCGCTGCGGTGGATAAACTCTCCAGGGACCTTAAAAGATGGGAAACCCCTTGGACCCTCTATGAGCGTGGAACGGGCTTTGAAGAAGATGGGGTAACTCCTGTTCTCGTACCCAGCCAAAGAGGCCCTGCTGATCCAAGGTTGAGACAAGAACATTTCAACCAATTGAACATCCTTCTGGGTGGTGTTTTTTCTTATGAAAAGACGTTCAATGAAGCCCATAAATTGAATATTCTTGCCGGTACCAACCGCGAAACCGAAGAAGGTGACAACTTCAATGCCTTCAGAAGGTACTACATCTCTACGGCCATTGACCAGCTGTTTGCCGGTGGGGAACTGGAAAAAGACAACGGCGGGGGTGCCTATGAGCGCGCAAGGCTGAATTATTTCGGCAGGGTAGCCTATAATTACAAGGAAAAATACCTCGCCGAATTCCTGTGGAGATATGATGCTTCCTACATCTTCCCTGAGGACACGCGATTCGGCTTCTTTCCCGGCATCATGCTGGGCTGGGTAGCCTCTGAAGAGGACTTCTTTAAGCAGGCCATCCCGGGACTGGAATTCTTCAAGATCCGTGGTAGCTGGGGCCAAATGGGGAACGACCAGATTTACTTTGATGATGTACTACAGGAATACCAATTCCTGGCCACTTATGGATTTGATAGTTACATCATCGATGGTACCGAAACCAAAACATTGTACGAAACCCGGGTTCCAAATACTGCCATCACTTGGGAAATAGCCAACAATTCAAACATCGGTATCGAAGGGCAATTGCTAGACGGAAAGATTTTCTTCGAGTTTGATTATTTCTATAACAAACGGACCAACATCCTTTGGAGAAAAAATGCTTCCGTACCGCAAACCACCGGCATCACCTTACCTGCCGAGAACATCGGCGAAGTGGCCAACTCCGGCTTCGATGCCTTGATGGGCTACCGCGGCAGGACCAACGGCGGCTTCAACTATAGCGTCAGCGTAAACGGTGGCTATGCCAAAAACAAAATCCTATTCTGGGATGAACCGCCAGGGGCACCGGATTGGCAGCTCTCTACCGGCAAGCCGATGAACACGTTTTTGGTGTACCAATACGATGGTGTATTCCCGGACCAGCAATCCATCGATAACGAAGAACTGGATTACTCTGCCATCACCAATGAACTCCGTCCTGGCGACATGAAATATGTCGATTATGATGGCGACGGAGCCATCACACCAGATGACCGCGTGAGAATGGACCAAAACAACATTCCATTGTTCCAAGGTGGTATGAACATCACGGCTTCTTATAAAAATTTCGACCTATCCATCCTCTTACAAGGGGCTTTTGGTGCTCGACAATACGTTAGCGCGGGTGAATCAGGAAACATCGGAAACTACCTGCTGGACATTTATGAAAACAGATGGACCGTGGCCAATCCAAGCAGCGAACACCCAAGGATCGCCAATAGAAGTGACCAGTATTACTCCAATGGCAACACCTATTGGTTTAGGCAAGCTGATTATATCCGGTTAAAGAACTTTGAGATCGGATACACCCTGCCAATGGAAATTGGAGAAAAGGTGGGCATCAAAAACCTACGGATTTTTGCCAATGGCCTAAACTTGTTCAACATCATGAACAAGCTGGAAGTAATGGATCCTGAATCATCCAACTCCACTGGCCAATATTATCCACAGGCAAGAGTAATCAACACAGGACTATCGGTGACCTTTTAATTCCTAAACTGACATGAAAATGAACAAATTCAAAAATATAACCTATCTGTGCCTCTTGGCGGTCAGCTTATGGATATTATCCAGTTGTAATGCTGATTTTGTCAATACCAGCCCACTGGATGAGGTATCAGAAGAAGATGTATGGTCGGATCCGGCACTGGCCGAAGCAGCGGTCACAGGAACCTACGTAGGGCTCGGCCAAGGGGGATTTGACGAACAAATGCTCGCCTCCCTTACCGATGAAGCCATCTTTACCCACCCAGGCAGAGACATTACCGTTATTACGGAATCCAGGTCCAATCCTGCCGCTCCAGGCTGGATCAACAACACCTTGGAATGGGGCAATATGTACAGTTATATCCGCGCCTGTAATGTCGCCATCGAGAACCTAACAGAGCCACTGCTGACAGACCAGGATTTGGTGGACCGGTTGATGGGCGAAGCCAAGTTTATGCGGGCCTATTACAGTCATCAGCTGTTGCGCTACTACGGTGGTTTCCCGATTGTGGACCGGGCTTATGAGTTGGGCGAAGAATCCTACGAAATTCCCCGGAATACTTGGGAAGAGTGTATCAACTTCATCGTAGGTGACCTCGACGAAGCCGCAGCTCTGCTGGAAGGAAAATCCATGGATTCCGGCCGGGCAAGTAGAATGGCTGCCTTGGCCCTGAAATCAAGGGTACTGCTTTATGCAGCCAGTGACCTCCACGACATCCCTACGGCTTCCAGTAATTCCAGCCTGATCTCAGGTTATGCCAATCCTGAATACCTTGGATACACCTCTGGTGACCGCATGTCCAGATGGCAACGGGCAAAAGATGCCGCCAAAGCGGTTTTGGACAATGACCAAGGCAACTTGCTCAACCTATCGGGCCCCGTCTCCCACGAGGAAGGCATTCAGAATTACATGAACAATTCCCTTTCCAAAAATGGCGGGGAAGAAGAGCTGATCTTTGCCAGGTATTTCATCAATGCCAAGCAGGAAAACGGGGGTCGTCAAGGCCTCTTCAACGGCCCCAACGGCTATAACAACTGGGCAGGGAACACTCCCATCCAGCATTTTGTGGACGATTATGAAATGATGGACGGTACCGAATTTGACTGGGACAATCCGGAACATGCGGAAGCTCCTTATGAAAACCGGGATGCCCGTTTCTACGCTTCCTTGCTCTATGATGGTGCGCAGTGGAAGCCCAGATCTTCAGCCAACCAACCAAAGGATCCCTTAGGACAGATCCAGACCGGCCAATATGAGATCATGCAAAATGGTTCGGTAGGAACGCACTTCGGACTGGATACCCGAAATAGTTCTATTGAAGACTGGAACGGTTCATATACGGGGTATTATTTCCGCAAATTTATTGACCCCGATCCTTCTATCGTGGATCAAAATACTTGGCAAGAAATTCCTTGGCCGTTCTTGCGCTACACAGAAGCGGTGCTGAATTACGTAGAAGCCTGTATCGAACTTGGGCAGGAAGAAGAGGCCCGCACTTGGCTAAACAGGATTCGCTACCGGGTGGGCATGCCTGCCATCAACGACTCCGGTGAAGCCCTTGTAGAGCGCTATCGAAATGAGCGACGCATTGAAATGGCCTATGAAGAACAGCGCTACCATGACTGCCGACGTTGGATGATCCCTGAAGAGACCCTGGGAAGAAAAGCAAATGGCATCAACGTGGTAGGGACTTTCAAACCCGGACAGAGTCTGGACCTCTATCGATATGATCCTGAAATCTATAACTATTCCTACGAGGTCACACCGATAGACCCTGGTAAAGAAGACCGGCAATGGCTGGATAAAATGTACTACTTGCCAATTCACTTCAATGAGATGAACAGAAACGCAAAACTTGTCCAGAATCCTGGATACACTGAATAACCCTAACCTATTGATTTTTTTTCATTTAAAAGAATCTATACCATTGCTTTGGATGGTATAGATTCTTTTTATATTTAATCCCCAAACCCAACAATACCTGTATGCTTAAACTATACCTCAAGGTGGCTTTTCTAGTCATTCTCAGCGGGCTGCTCTTACGATGTACCCAACCAAAAGAATCCCCTGCTCCTGAAAAGCCATCACTTTTCTCTTTGCTTCCGCCCTCCCAAACCCATGTCACCTTCCAAAATAAACTTACCGAAGGGCTGAACACCAATGTCCTGATGTACGAATATTTTTACAACGGTGGTGGTGTCGCCATCGGCGACGTGAATGGGGACGGCTTGGATGACATTTATTTTTCAGGCAATATGATCGCCAACAAACTCTACCTGAACAAGGGCGACATGACCTTTGAAGACATTACCACCAGCTCTGGCACGGCAGGCAGAAATGGCCCATGGAAAACGGGCGTCACGATGGCCGACGTCAACGGAGACGGCAAACTCGACATATACGTTTGCTATTCTGGAAACCTACGACCGGAAAAACGAAAAAATGAGCTTTACATTAACCAAGGAAATGACCAAAACGGTATTCCGAAATTTTCGGAAGAAGCATCCACATACGGCTTAGCGAGCACCTCTACCAGTACCCAGGGGATCTTCTTTGACTATGACCAGGACGGTGACCTGGACATGTTCCTTCTCAATCACAACCACAAGTCACTGCCCATCCTCGATGAAGCCAGTACCGCTGCCATCTTGAAAGAAAAAGATCCTGCAGGATCACAGCTTTTCAGAAACGACAAGGGGAAGTTTACAGAAGTAACGGAAGCCGCAGGCATCCAAAATTCGGCCCTTTCCTATGGGCTGGGCGCAGGAGCGGCTGACATCAACGGCGATGGCTGGACAGACCTTTACATCTGTAATGATTACACCGCCCCGGATTTTTTATACATTAACAACCAAGACGGTACCTTCATCGACCGGATTGGCAGCAGCATGGGGCATACTTCCCACTTTTCCATGGGCAATGATGTCGCCGATGTAAACAACGATGGTCTCCCCGACCTTTTTACGTTGGATATGCTCCCTGAAGACAACAAGCGCCAAAAGCTGCTGATGGCTCCGGACAATTATGAGAAATTTGACTTTAAAGTGGACATGGGCTTCCATCATCAATATATGCGGAACATGCTTCAGGTCAATAACGGCAACAGCACTTTTAGCGAAATCGGCCAATTATCGGGCATATCCAACACCGACTGGAGTTGGTCAGCCCAATTCGCAGACTTTGACAATGACGGGTGGAAGGACCTTTACATCACCAATGGCTACTTGCGCGATTACACCAACATGGACTTCCTGAAGTTTATGGGAGATTATGTCCAAAACAATGATGGCAATATCAGACGGCAAAACGTGCTGGACCTTGTCAAGCAAATCCCTTCCTCCAACCTCCACAATTACATGTTCAAAAACAACGGTGACCTGACATTCAAAAAGGTCAGTAGCAGTTGGGGAGTGGACTATTCATCCAACAGCAATGGGGCCGCCTATGCTGACCTTGACAATGACGGCGACCTTGACCTTGTGGTGAACAACATCAACTTGGAAGCTTTTATCTTTGAGAACAAGGCAAACCAGCAGCTGGACCACCATTACCTAAAAATCCAGCTAGCAGGCGAAAAAGCAAACAAATACGGGCTGGGAGCACAGGTAACGCTATTCAAGGGAAACCAGGCCATGTACCAAGAGCAAATGCCTTCCCGTGGCTATCAATCCAGTGTTTCACCCGTCCTTCATTTCGGACTGGGCAATGCCGACTTCGTCGATTCCATCCAAGTACACTGGCTGAACGGCAAAACCCAAACCGTTCGCAATGTAGAAACCAACCAACTGATCACCTTGCGCGAATCGGAAGCGGAAAACCGGGCGCCGCATCGTCAGGCGCCCACTCCGCTCTTTACCGAAACAGCTCCCCCTCTGGATATAAAATTGGCACAAAACCAACTCAACGATTTCAAAAGGCAGCCTTTGATCGTAAACCCGCTTTCCTTTGAAAGTCCCTCAATGGCAAAAGCGGATGTCAATGGTGATGGGAAAGAAGATATTTATGTGGGCGCCGGCGCCGGAGATGTATCAAAACTTTTCATCCAGCAAGCAAATGGCCAGTTTATCGTCAGCAACAATGGTGATTTTGCGCTTGACAAAGACAGTGAGGACAGCCATGCCGCCTTTGCCGATGTCAATGGAGATGGATTTCCAGACCTATATGTTTGTAGCGGAGGCTATGGCAATTTCATGCCTACCGACCCCAAACTCCAGGATCGCCTTTACATAAACGACGGAAAGGGCCAGTTTAAAAAGCAATCCTCTGCGCTGCCCAAAATGCTCACCAGCACCAGCTGCGCCACCTTTTTGGACGTAAATGGCGACCAGGCAATGGATATCTTTGTGGGAGGCCGAACAGTACCCGGAAGGTATCCGGAAACCCCACGCAGTTACTTGCTTGTCAATGATGGCCATGGCAAGTACACGGATCAGACCAGCACCATTTCCCCGGCCTTGACCCATCCCGGAATGATTACGGATGCTGCCGTAACGGACCTTAACCTCGACGGCCAGCCTGAACTTGTGACGGTGGGCGAATGGTTACCGATTCAGGTATTTGGCCTGGAGCAAGGCAAACTGGCAGAGGTCACGGACCAATACTTCGATAAAAAATACAGCGGATGGTGGAATACCATCCACGTGGCCGACCTGAATGGAGACCAAAAGCCTGATTTGGTTTTCGGTAATCAAGGCACCAACACACAAATCCATGCCAGTGATGATGAACCGGCCAGTCTGATCTACAAGGATTTTGATGAAAATGGTTCTTTGGACCCGATTTTATGCTGCTATATCCAAGGGGAAAACTATCCTTATGTCACCCGGGATGAGCTCCTGGATCAGATGGCCAAAATGCGCACGCGCTTTCCCGACTATAAGAGCTATGCTGACGCCAAGCTATCGGATATTTTCACCGAAGATGAGCTGGAAAACAGTCAGAAGCTCATTGCCAACCAACTGAAAACGGCGCTTTTCCTCAGCAATCCTTCCGGCAAATTAAAAATGGGTAAATTGCCTATCCAGACCCAAAGTGCTCCAGTGATGGCCATCGCCAGTGGAGACATGAACCGTGACGGGCATCAGGACCTGCTTCTCTGCGGAAATATTCAAAAGGCCCGATTACGTTTTGGGAAGTATGATGCCAATTACGGTTTGATGCTCTTGGGCGATGGAAATGGAAACTTCAAAAGCCTTCCCCAAGCTTCCTCGGGATTTGCCCTGAAAGGGGACGTGCGCAGCATCCTCCAATGCGGAGATCAATGGCTCTTTGGTATTAATCAAAAAGGGATTGTCGCCTATGCCCCTACCCAGAAAAAGTAATTTAAATAACCCCTGATCACGATGAAACGAATAAACTTTCACTTACTATATTGCTTTCTGCTGGCCACCTTGGCAAGTTGCCAGTCAGACAAACAGCACATCCCTGAATTGCCGACCAAGTACATCGGAGAGGTAACACAGGAAATGACCGAACTGATGATCCATGATGTCACTAATCCACCCTTGGCCGCTCGGTTTTTTTCCTATGCTTGCATTACGGGATATGAAATCACTTCTCAAAATGACTCCTCCCTCCATGATCTCCACGGCATCCTTAACCAATATCCTGCCATCCAAAAGCCTACTGATTTCCCAGAGCAATCATACCAGCTGAGCGCTGTCCTGGGCATGATCCAAACGGCCAAAACCATCCAGCCCTCCGGCACGGAGCTTCAAAGGTATGAGGATGCGCTACTGGACAGCTGTCGGAAAATGGGCTTTCCAGAAGAGACCATTCAGCAGTCATTGGCCTATGCCAAAGCCATGACAAAGGCCGTACTTGAATACGCCAAGGCAGATGGGTATAACCTCATCAGTAATTATCCGCGTTACACCCCGCTGGGCACGCCGGGCAGCTGGTACCCGACTCCTCCCGGATACTTTGCTCCCGTGGAACCATATTTTGAAACGGTAAGGCCTTTTTTCTTGGACTCCGCCGCGCAGTTCAAGCCTTTGCCGCCCATCGCATTTGCAGAAACCAAAGACTCTGAGTTCTACAAAATCACCAAGGAAGTCTATGATGTAGACATGTCGGAAAAGAACAAGGAAATCGCGGCATTTTGGGACTGCAATCCCTTTGCTTTACAGGATAACGGCCATCTCATGGTGGGCATGAAAAAAATCTCCCCCGGTGCCCACTGGATGGGCATCACCAATATCGCCTGCCAAAAAGCCAAAAGTTCCTTTTCGGAATCCATGAAAATCCACACCATGGTGGCCACTACCTTGATGGATGGATTTATCGCCTGCTGGGATGAAAAGTACCGAAGCAATCGCATACGACCGGAAACAGCCATTCGAAAATACATCGACCCCACGTGGACCCCTTTCTTGCAGACTCCTCCCTTTCCGGAATACCTGAGTGGACACAGCACTATTTCCACCGCTGCTGCGGCGGTTTTGACGCATTATTTTGGAGACAATTTCAGTTACTCGGACACGGTGGAAGAGCGATACGGGCTTAAGGCCAGAAGCTACACGAGCTTTAACCAAGCAGCGAATGAAGCGGCCATTTCCCGGCTTTATGGAGGTATTCACTTTATGGACGCCATCACAAGGGGCCAAAAGCAAGGACGTGAAGTCGGTGCTTGGGTCATCGACAAGCTCCCACAAACTGATTTAGACGCTGCCCAAGCAGCTAAAAATTGATAGCAATGGACGTTGGAAGGATGAATTTGACATGCCTTTACAGGAAAGGATGCTGATGCCGTACAGATGATCGGCTTCCTCCAAGTACCCTAAAGGATTTTAGCGGGAATTTGTAAAAAAAGAAAGGTGAATGCTGCTAAAACAGGTTCCTAGAATGGATGAATTATCCTTGGGGGTCAGCTATGGCTATTGATTTGATGCCCTTTCCAGCGTGTATCAAACAAAAAACTTTTTCCCCTTGATGTAATCTTCCACCAATGGAGGTAGCAGATAGGTCACCGATTTGCCCGCCTCGACGGACTTTCGAATAAACGTCGCGGAGATGTCGATCAAAGGTGCTTCCACGTGACGGACATTCACATGATCATACGTAACCGATTCTCCCGGCCGTGGATAGACATAGAGCCCGTACTGCTCCAGTATCTGTGCGCTATTTTTCCATTTATGGAAATGGGTCAAGTTATCACCTCCTATGATCAACTTGAACTCATGCTGTGGATGCTTTTCGGAAAGGTAGGTAAGGGTATCAATCGTATAACTGGGCTTGGGCATGTGAAACTCTACGTCATTGGCACGGAAGCGATAATTCCCCTCAATGGCCAACTCGACCATTCGAAGCCGATCAAACTCGTGTAGCAATGCTTTACGTTTTTTAAAGGGATTTTGGGGAGAGACCACAAACCACACTTCATCCAGGTCAGTCCTGTCCTGCATGACATTGGCAATGATCAAATGTCCAATGTGAATGGGATTAAACGAACCGAAAAATAAACCTACCTTCACTTTACTTTATTTCTCAATGAATGCATTGATTAACTTTTCTGCCTCTTTAAAGGACTTTTCCATATGGTCATTGACGAGTGTCACGTCAAACTGGTCCTCAAAAGACATCTCAAACTTCGCCTTGTAGATTCGCCGTGACAGGCTTTCTTCCGACTCCGTGCCACGATCCTTGAGCCGCTCTTCCAGCGTATCCAGTGAAGGTACCTTTACGAAGACCGCCAATGCCTTATCACCGAAATATTCCTTGAGCTGAAGCCCTCCTTTGACATCCACATCAAAGATTACATGCTTGCCACTGTCCCAGATACGTTGGATTTCAGATTTTAGGGTGCCATAAAAATTCCCTTCGTAGACCTCTTCCCATTCGATAAATTCATCATCATCAATTTTTTGCTTGAATTCTTGGGGAGACAGAAAATAATAGTCCTTTCCATGCACCTCGTGGCGTCCACGCTTATCCCTGGTGCAGGCGGATATCGAAAATCCCAAATCATTTCGGGAGGAAAGAAGGTGTTTGACAATAGTCGTCTTTCCGGAACCCGATGGGGCCGAAAAAATAAAAGCTTTTCCTGAAGACATAGGTGAGTGGTGATCGCTTATTTGATTTCTTCTATTTTTTGGCGAATGCTTGCGGCCAATTCACCAGGTACAGCTTGTTTGGTGCATTTATTCTTTAGCATTTCACGTATGGCTTGCTCCAAATGATAATGCTCAAAGCATGGCTGGCACTTGGACAGTTTATCCTTGAGGACCTCCTTAGAACCATCACAATCATCACCGTCCAAAATACGCTCCAACAGCTGGAAGCACTTGCTCACATCACCACATTCTAGTTTTCTTTCTCCGGATGAGTTTACATTTTTCTCCATGTCACTTTATTTTCACTTTAAAACTCAAATCAATCTTCATCAGCATCATACCCCATGTCCTTTGCATAAGAATGCAATTTCTCCTTCAATAAGTTCCGGGCACGGTGCAATCTTGACCTTACGGTTCCGATCGGAATGTCCAAAATCTTGGCCATTTCCTCGTAGGTAAACCCTTCCAGGTCACACAATATGATCACTGTCCTGAAGTCTACGGCCAAACTGTTCAGGGCATTGGATATCTCATCCCCTAGCATGTCCTTGACCGCATCCACCCTCAGATCAGAGGTAATATTGTAATCAACACTATCTGAGTTATAATAAGTTTCAACCTCTTGATAATCAACCTTGGATGGCTGCTTGCTTTTCTTCCTGTATTCGTTGATAAAACTGTTTTTCAATATCCTGAACAGCCACGCTTTTGCATTGGTCCCTTGCTCAAAAGAATTGATAAAACGGTACGCCTTAAGGTAAGTGTCCTGCACCAAATCCTTGGCATCATCCTCGTCAAATGTAAGCCTGAAGGCAAAATTATACATCGAGTCTATGTGAGGCATAAACTCATGATCGAAGATGTTATTCTTCTCCTTGTCGGAATATTTTTTCTTTTGTACCTCAGACATAAGTTTCAAAAATAATCATTGACTCAATTTATCACTAATTTTTTGAAAGAATTCCCTCGTTTTGATTTATTTTGAATTTCAAAAACCGTCTTTTCTTCCTAGAATGAGACGGATTAAACGTAAGACAACTGTTAATGTTTGCATTTCGCTTAATTTCTTATCTCCCGCTTTGGAGCCTTTATATTGTTTCTGACTGCTTCTTTCTGATCGCTTACCATTTGGTCGGTTATCGCAAAAAAGAGGTGTGGACCAACCTCAAAAATGCTTTCCCAGAAAAGTCGGACCAAGAGCTGAAAAAAATCATGCGGAAGTTTTACCGTAACCTTACCGATTCCTTCGCGGAGACCATTAAGCTCATGACCATGGGAAAGGCCGAAATCGAAAAACGGTTCCAGTTAGAAAACATGGACTTACTGCGTAACCTTCTGGAGAAAGAGCAAGTCATCGTTGGGCTTACGTCACATTTTTTCAACTGGGAAGGGCACCCTCTGTCCGTGCGGGCACTGGTGGACGAACGGATCGAAATCGTCTATCAAAAAGTGAGCAATCCATTTTTCGAAAAACTCATGAAAACCATCAGAAGTCGCTTTGGTGGTTATTTGGTGGAGAAAAGTCAGTTTCAGCGGCATTTTATCAAACATCGGGCCCACCCTCGCCTCATAGGCTTGGCCGCAGACCAACGCCCCAACCGGGAAGACCAACGCTATCACGCCCAATTCATGCACCGGGAAACAGGATTCTTCGAAGGAGCCGAAAAGCTTGCCAAGCGGTTTGACCTGACCGTTATTTTCTCCGAGGTCCACAAACTAAAACGTGGCCATTATAAATTCACTTACCGCTTTGTCGCCGAACCACCTCACGACATGCGCGAACATAGCATTACAGACCAGTTTATCACCTTGGTAGAAAAAAATATACGCGAAGAGCCCGCCCTATACCTCTGGTCGCACAACCGCTGGAAAAACAGCTGATATCAGAGAAAAGAAGCTCGACCAAAGACGGAAGACAATACCAGAACCATGATCCACTGCCAGGCGCTTAGGCGCAAAAAGTCTTTCTTCTCTTCGTGGTAATTGCCCACAGTTTTGGGGCTTCTACCTGGATTTCCAGCCGTTACGGCTTTTGGTTTGCGATGCTCTTGATTGCTTTCAATTCAAGCCTCTACATCTTTAAATGAAAATAGCCAAACACCTACTAAAATAGCACACTGATGACGCTGATATTTTATCCGCGCCCAAGCACCATCAGCGATATCTGTGTTCTATTATCTTACAATTTTCTTTTTCAAAGGACAATGAAACCATCTAAATGTCCTCCTTACCTATTTGATGCAACCCTACCCATAAGAACTTAAAAACATCGGATTTCACGTAATATTTTGGGACTATCCGGATTATAGTGGGTAGTTCATTAATACTCAACTGACATAATGGGTATAACAATGAGTTAAATGTGTTTATTAAAGGATCTGCCTTGAGGTATCAGACGTTAAGAAATCAAAGAAGTGGGCAGGCAAGGACGCAGGCTTGTTTGACGAGAATCCGCACAAAAGCTGAATGACAGCTATAAGGGAGGAGTTTGCCTGCGTGTGTGCTGACTTTGATTTTAGTCGGATAGCTCACCGCAGCGGGGTTTTTGGGTTACTTTTTTAACCTGCAGAAAAAAAGTAACAAAGGTTAAGTAAGGTAATATGCTAGATTCAGCAACTTAACGCAATTGTACTTACCCACACTAAATCATATAGAACGAATATTTTTGTGCTTAACTTGACACCTTAACGTGATAACTAGCACAGCAGGTTAATTACACTAAATTTATTATTGCAAACACCTATGTAATTCTGTATGATCAACATTCCATTGTTTTTGTCCTTACCAAGTAATATCTTGTTATTTTTCATCACTTGAAGTATTATGAATATTAGAAATAAAGCTTTTTTACTCATACCAGCTTTTTGGGCAAGTATCTTTGACATTGCAGTAACAATTTACCATCAACCTGCCACCTATTGGTCTGGCAATTTGAAGCATTATAACGAAGGCAACCCTATAGGCGCATTCTTCATGAGCAACCATGTTTACGGACTATTCCTCATTTGTGGTATTTGGCTGGTATTGATCTATATTATCGGAAAATCCCTTAAAGGAAAGGCACAAAAAATCTTTCTCCTCTTCGTGGTAATTGCCCACAGTTTTGGGGCTTCTACCTGGATTTCCAGCCGTTACGGCTTTTGGTTTGCCATGCTCTTGATCGCTTTCAATTCAAGCCTCTACATCTTTATAAATGAAAATAGCCAAACACCTACTAAAATAGCACACTGATGACGCTGATATTTTATCCGCGCTCAAGCACCATCAGCGGCATCCGCGCCCTATCCACTTACAATTTTCCAATCTTTGGCCTTACAATTCCCAAAACCTTTACGTAAATAAACTATTCCTCTTAACTTTGAGGTTTATAGGAGGAAAGTAGTATGGATTATTTAGAAGGTTTAAATCCCCCACAACGAGAAGCTGTAGAACACACGGAAGGGCCACTGATGATCATTGCCGGTGCAGGATCAGGAAAAACACGGGTCCTTACATTCAGGATCGCCCATTTGATCAGAGCCAAAAACGTGGATCCATTTCAGATCTTGGCCCTCACCTTTACCAATAAGGCGGCCAGTGAAATGCGAAACCGTATCGAGCGGCTGATCGGTCTGGAGGCCCGAAACACTTGGATGGGTACATTCCACAGCATCTTTGCCAAGATCCTTCGAGTAGAATCCGAAAAATTGGGCTTCCCCTCCAATTTCACCATCTATGACACCGATGACAGCAAATCCCTGATCAAAAGCATCGTCAAGGAAAAACGATTGGACGACAAAGTCTATAAACCAAACACTGTGCTTTCCCGCATTTCAGGAGCCAAAAACAGGCTGATCTCTTGGGAAAACTACATCAACGACCCCTACATCAAAGCGGATGATGAAGCGGCCATGAAGCCACGAATGGGCGAAATTTACAGGGCTTATCAAAAGAGACTGTTTAAGTCCTCGGCCATGGATTTTGATGACCTGCTGTTCAATACCAACGTGCTGTTCAGAGACCATCCCGATGTGCTCAACAAATACCAACAGCGCTTCCGCTATGTGCTGGTGGATGAGTTTCAGGATACCAACCTGTCCCAGTACCTGATCACCAAAAAACTGGCCGCCGTACACCAAAACATCTGCGTGGTGGGGGATGATGCACAAAGTATCTATGCCTTTCGAGGTGCCGATATCCAAAACATCCTGAACTTCGAAAAAGACTACCCCGACCTGCATGTGGTCAAGCTGGAGCAAAATTACCGCTCCACTAAAAACATTGTGGAAGCGGCCAATTCGATCATCGAAAAGAACAAAGCCCAGCTCAAGAAGAATGTATGGACCCAAAACGGCAACGGCGACCTCATCGAGCTGATCAAATCTGCCTCAGACAATGAAGAAGGCAGGATGGTGGCCTCGACGATTTTCGAAGAAAAAAATAACAAAAAGCTACAAAATAGCGACTTCGCCATCCTTTACCGAACCAACTCCCAATCCCGGGCGCTGGAGGAAGCACTTCGTAAAATGAACATCTCCTATAAGATCGTAGGAGGACTTTCGTTTTATCAACGCAAAGAAATCAAAGACCTCATGGCCTACTTCCGCTATGTGGTCAACCAGGATGACGAAGAGGCTTTCAAGCGCATCATCAATTACCCCAAGCGAGGAATCGGCCTCAGCAGTGTGGAAAAGATGATGGTGGCAGCCTATGAGCATGACATCCCGCTTTGGCAGGTGGTCACCAACTCCAGCAGTTTCCTATCTGGACGGGCATCAAACAGCGTAAGCGACTTTGCTACCATGATCAAGAGCTTCCAGATGGAAGTAGAGCGAAAAGACGCCTATGAAGCCGCTTCTACTATCGCCAAACAGTCGGGACTGCTCAGGGAACTGTATGAAGACAAGACCATCGAAGGCCTCAACCGCTACGAAAACGTTCAGGAATTGCTCAATGCCATCAAAGAATACGTGGACAATCCTGAAAACGAAGATAAAAACCTCGGTGCTTTTCTTCAGGAGATCGCTCTCCTTACCGATAACGACCGCGACAAAGATGAAATGGATGCGGTCACACTCATGACCATTCACTCCAGCAAAGGACTGGAATTCAGGCAGGTTTTTGTGGTAGGCCTGGAAGAAGACCTTTTTCCATCTCAGATGATGATGCAAAGCCGGGAGGACCTCGAAGAGGAACGGCGGCTTTTCTATGTGGCCACGACCCGCGCCATGGAAAAGCTATACCTCAGCTACGCCATCACACGCTATCGTTTTGGGCGGCTGCTTAATTGTGAACCGAGCAGGTTTTTGGAGGAAATCGACCCCAGCTGCATCAGGGTCACCAAAAGAAGGGGGCAACAACCCACTGGCAGTCATTTTGGAAGAAACAATGATAGCGAGGGAAGGTCAGGATTTGTGGGGCTCAAAACCCCATCGGTGCGAAAGAACACCACCGCTAAGGTCCATACGCCCAGCCCAGATTTCAAACCCTCCAACACCAGTAACCTGGCCGCAGGAATGAAGGTCGAGCACCCAAAATTCGGCTTTGGCAAGGTCCTCAAGGTGGAAGTGGAAGGATTAAATAAAAAGGCGACGATTGGCTTTGACAATTTTGGAGAAAAGACATTATTACTTAGCTTTGCTAAGCTTCGGATAGTGGAATGATAATTGCTAAAGTTTTACCCAGAAAACCCATTCCCAAATCGTTAACTTATAACAAGTAATACGCTCTACCGACTCGTTTAACGACATTTTTTCGTAACTTGAAACAATCGTTAATTAATCTGAGGAACGGTATGGAAGAAAAAGAAAAGCATAAACACTCAGTAATTTTGAAAGAATACGGAAAAAACATCCAGAAACTGGTGGATTATATCTCCACAGTTCCTGACAAAGCCAAACGCACCGAACAGGCCTATACGCTTGTAGAACTCATGAAACAGCTGAACCCTCAGCTGAAAACTGAAAACGACCAAAAACTCTGGGATGACCTGTTCATCATGTCGGGCTTTGAGTTGGATGTGGACAGCCCTTTTCCAATGCCCGAGAAGGAACTCCTTGGCAAAAAGCCCCAAGTGGTGGGTTATCCTGAGGGGGAAGTGAAATTTAAGCACTACGGCCGAAATATCGAGAAGCTCATCGAAAATGCCATCGAAATCGAAAATGATGAAGAGCAGGAAGCGGCCATTATCTACATCGGTCAATTGATGAGAAGCTTTCACTCTACTTGGAACAGGGAAAATTTTGATGACGGCATCATCATTGACGATATCAAAACCCTCTCCAAAGGGAAGCTGCACATTGATTTGGAAAAAGTAAAAGAAAATGCGCTTTTTGAAAGCAGCACCCGTAGGGATTTCAAGACCAACACCCAAGAGAACTCCTCCAACACCAACAGCGGTGGTGGAAGAAGAGGTGGCAAAAGAAGAAACAACGGAGGTAATTACAAAAAACGTAGAAATTAATGTCCTCATTCCGAGTAAAAGGGGGATTAAAACTTAAAGGCGAGATCACCCCACAAGGTGCCAAAAACGAGGCACTACAGATTCTATGTGCTGTACTTTTGACAGAAGAAACTGTCCATATCCATAAAATCCCAAACATCCGAGACGTCAACAAACTGATTGAGCTTTTGGCAGACATGGGTGTCGAGGTTTCTAAAACAGGCCCAGAAAGCTACCAGTTCAATGCCGCCAAGGTAGACCTGGACTATCTGGACACCGATAAGTTCCTCACCAAAGCCTCTTCCTTGCGGGGCTCTGTCATGTTACTTGGACCGCTTTTGGCCAGGTTTGGGAAAGGTAAAATCTCCAAACCCGGTGGAGATAAAATTGGGCGAAGGAGGCTGGACACCCATTTTGTGGGCTTCCAAAAATTAGGCGCCAAATTCAACTATGACACCAAAAGGGAAATCTACAATATCGATGGCCATGCCCTGAAAGGCACCTATATGCTATTGGATGAAGCATCGGTAACCGGCACCGCCAATATCCTGATGGCAGCCGTCATGGCAGAAGGCAAAACCACCATCTACAATGCGGCTTGCGAGCCCTACCTCCAGCAGCTTTGTGACATGCTCAACCGAATGGGCGCCAACATCACCGGCGTAGGCTCTAACCTACTTCATATCGAAGGCGTCAAAAAGCTGAACGGAACAGAGCATACGTTACTTCCGGACATGATCGAAATCGGCTCGTTCATTGGCCTTGCTGCCATGACCCAGTCAGAAATCACCATCAAGGACGCCCAAATCCATCGTTTGGGCATCATCCCGGATACCTTCAAGCGGATGGGCATCCAAATGGAATTTAGAGGAGATGACATCCACATTCCCGCCCAGAAACACTACGAAATCGAAACATTTATCGACGGCTCTATCCTTACCGTAGCGGACGCCATCTGGCCAGGCTTCACGCCCGACCTGCTGAGTATCGTCTTGGTAACGGCCACCCAGGCCAAAGGCACTGTACTCGTTCACCAAAAGATGTTCGAAAGCCGTCTGTTCTTCGTCGACAAACTTATTGACATGGGCGCGCAGATCATTCTTTGTGACCCGCACAGGGCTACGGTCATAGGCTTGGACCGAAAATACCCGCTGAAAGGCATCCGAATGACCTCTCCAGATATCAGAGCAGGTGTTTCCCTCTTGATTGCAGCGCTTTCTGCTGAAGGCCAGTCGATCATTGACAATGTCGAACAAATCGACCGGGGATACCAGTACATTGACCAACGGCTGAATGCGCTGGGAGCAGACATTGTCCGGATCGATTAATTCTGAAATCCGTCTAAAAAACAAAAGCCGGTAGGTAGTCCTACCGGCTTTATCATTAAAAAGTATCAGTTATCTCCCTGCTAACTTCTTGTCCCCTTCACGCACAGCTGCCATATAATCATATAGGCTCACCACACGATCCGAAGGGTATAAACTTTTTGCTTTCGCCAACTGCTTATAAGCCATGGCCACATCACCTTCATTGAAATGGTGGACGGCATCATTATAATACTGTAACCCTGCTAATTCCCGCAAGGAAATCGAAGTGTAAATGGTATTATACTCCGTAAATTGAGCCATAACACTTCCCAGCTCAGCCAATTGCTTCGTTTTTCCCCTCACTACTTGATGATTAAAAAACGATATATATTCCGCCACGGCTTCTTGGTCTTTTATAAAACCGGCCCGCGGCTCGGTACTCTCAAACACATAGGTTTTACCATCTTCTACGTGCACCAGCAAAAAAACATGATAATCCGTTTCGATCACCTCAAAATCAAACCCGTACCGATCCAATAGCAAACCATAAATGGCTGAACCACTTACACAGTCGTAAGCACCGGTTGTCAATGCTTCATTGAAAGAACTATGCTTAATATAGGTTTTCAGCACATACTGATGCGCCTTATAAAACACTTCTTCCAGAAACCACTCTGTATATTCCTTTTTCTGAGACCGCTTATCTAATTTCTCGATCAACTTATCAAGCGAAGCGGTTTCGATATGCTCAGCAGCATGTAGGGCCATCAACAAATCCTTAGGAGCTGGATCACCCAAAAACAATTGCTTCTCAGCAGCATTCTCAAACACGGAAGATTCCAAATCCCACTCTTGGGACATTGCGTGACATATCCCCGCAAACACCACCACTACACAAATCAACAACCTTTTCATCTTCCCTCCTTTCTTTATTAAGTTAATATTAATAAAATTAACAATTTGATAACATTAGAGCAAAACATGTGCCCATTTTAACATATTAAGTTTTATAAAAAACTATTTATCAGCATGTTATATATTTCATTAATGTTAACTAAAATTAAAAAACACGTAACATACAGGAGTATCACAGCATACGTCGCTTCCTAGCCAAAAAGAATTAGAGAAAGCATGAAAGTGACTACTTAACAACACAAGGCAAAAATGAAGCACACAGCGATTACACCTTCATTTACAATGGTGTTCTATTAAATAAAAGCAATATTTTTGTGTATATTACCTGTTGTATTGCACACCTACTACTACCAACTGTTTTAATCCTAGCTACTACGATATCATATTTTAACCTTCACCCCTAAAAAGAAACTACTATGAAAACAAACATCTACACCGTATTCCTCTGTTCGCTATTTTTCACGGCAGTAGGCAGTACAGCCCTACATGCCCAAGAAATGCCCTCAAAGAAGAAAGACTTAGAAGCGGCCTACACGGCTCATACCACTGAAATCTCCACGCTAAAGGAGAAAAACAGTCAATTGGAGGCCAAGATCTCCAACCTCGAAGCAGACATTCGAAAGCTGGGTTACGAAAAAGAAGGGCTACTCGAAGACCTCAACTCCCTGGACAATCAGCTTTTGGAATTGAAAAAGAGTGAAACATCCTTAAAAGCTGCACTTACCGAAACCCAAAACGAGCTGGAAATAAACAAAGGAATCAACATGCAACTCAAGTCCATGTTATCCTCTCTAACGGCCGCCCAGCAAGCGAACGGAGACCCAAACGCGACACAAACATCCGTCACACAACTCAACGGCAACAATGTCCCATACTACCTGGGCAGTTTCATGGGCACTGCCCCTGAATCAGTCGTCAAGGACGAGAATGGCAAAGACATGGTCATCAACGGCCAAAAAATAAAAACTCCTCCCATAGCGCACACCTTCACCTTTACTCCTGATCAAAAAGTCATGCTGGAACAAGTCAACGAGCACGACCAATCGGTCAAACAACTCGCGGGAACTTATCAGGTCATCCAGGATGATGCACAACATTACGAAATATCATGTACGGTAAATGATGGCTCGGACATCTCCCTCACCTACACCATCTCCATTGATAAAGCAAGCCAAACCACCAGGTGCTCCCTTTCCAACCAAACTCCCTTTGAATTGCTCAAAAATACCTTGGTGGAAAACATCGGCCAGATCACTACGGAATAGAACAGGGGCGAACAAACAAAAAGCCACGACTGATAAACAGACCGTGGCTTTCTTTATTTTCTTTTATGGCTTCTGCTACACGTAATTGTTCAGCATTACTGGCATTACGAGCATCAGGATATCTTCGTTTTCACCCTTATCGCTAGGTACAATCAGCCCCGCTCGATTTGGCGCACTGAACTTAAGCGTCACCTGCTTGGAACCGATATTGTTTAGCATTTCTACCAAGAACTTCGCATTGAAGCCGATTTCGATATCTTCACCATCGTGTTCGCAGGACAATCTTTCATTCGCTTCATTGGAGAAATCCAAGTCCTCTGCTGAAATCTGAAGTTCACTTCCTGTCAATTTCAACCTTACCTGATGAGTGGTTTTGTTGGCATAAATGGCGATTCTACGCAAAGAGCTCAAAAACTCCACCCTGTCAATGGTCATGTTGTTTTCGTTGTCCACAGGAATGACATTTTCATAATCTGGATAACGCTCATCCACCAATCGACAGATCATCTGAATATTCCCAAATTTAAAATAGGCATTGGAATTATTGAACTCTACCGTTACCGGGATATTTTCAGAGGGAAGGGTCGACTTCAGCAGGTTAAGGGCTTTCCTGGGCACAATGATGCTGGCTGCCTCTGGAGCTGCAATGTCCACTCTCCTGTATCGGATCAATCGGTGGCCGTCGGTAGCCACAAACGTCGTATTGGTATTGCTCAAATTCACATAAACACCTGTCATCGCCGGGCGAAGCTCATCATTGCTCGTAGCAAATATGGTGTTGTTGATCGCACTGCTGAGCACATCAGTCGACATGTCTACTGCCGTCGCATTGCTCACGGAAGGAATCTTTGGAAAATCAGTCGCATTCTCCCCAGCCAACTTATATCGACCATTGTCCGAGCTGATCTCCACGCTATAGGTATCGTGGTCGATGCTAAAGGTCACGGGCTGTTCAGGCAAATTCTTCAAGGTCTCCATCAAAATCCTGGCAGGCACCGCTATATTCCCATCCTCTTTGGCTTCCACGTCAATCTCTGTCATCATGGAAGTTTGAAGATCGGAGGCCGTAATGGTCAACTTCCCTTCTTTTATTTCAAAAAGGAAATTCTCTAGTATCGGCACTACCGGATTAGTGGTCACCACTCCATTGATTCCCGAAAGTTGCTTCAAAAGAGCTGAAGAAGAAACAATAAATTTCATGCGAATATGATTTAGTTATTCAAGGTCGAAGCCAGCATTCGGACAAGTATGTTTTAAAAAACCACCAAATCCCATTGCTCCAACCTGAGGCTTATATTTCAATTAGTTTTCAACAGGGTAAATTTATAAATAAAATTAGAAAAGCAGGTACCGATGGCCAATTTCTAGCCAAAAAATATTAATCGTCATCCTTTCGCTCCCATACCTAACAAACTTCCCCGTCCATTGGCTTTTAAAACCAGACACTTTCTATCCCTTTCGGCCATATTTTCGCCTGCGGAAGTACACTTTTGCCAAGCCAATCAAAAGCACTAGCCCTACTGGAAGGGCTATATTGAGCACCTGCCAAAACGTCTTTTCCTGCTCAACCCGCTTTTTGTCAAGCGGTCGGATTTTCAGTTCCTTGCTTCGGGTGGCCATGATCCCGTCCGGATTCACCAAATACCTTAACATATTTTGGAGCAACTCGCGATTGGCAAAGTTTGCCTCAGTATTGGGATCTGTGCCCAATGGCAGCGGATCTCCGGTAGTCGGGTCCTGTTCCCCCTGCAACCAATCTCCATCGCCAGTCACGATCAGCGCACCTCCATCGGACTTTTCCTTGAAGTCTGGATCTACCTCGAAGGCCTCTGGCAAAAACCTATTCTCAAAAACGGAAGAAAAAGTCCCCTCCAGCAAGTACGCCAAGGGAAGGTTCTTTTGGTTAAAAAGTGAAATGGCCGGCTCCTGGGACATGTCTTCAAAGGCTACCCTGACAGGCTGTGGCATCTTCCTGCTGTACTGGCCACTAAAGATCAGCGGCGTCTTCTTCACCCCTGTGGCCTTTACCGTATCGAGCGAGCTTACCATCCGAAACATCACTTGGTCAAAGCCTTTGACAATCACATGACTGCTCATGGTATTGGCCACCACATAAAACGGCCAAGGGAGGGGGACGATTTGCGATTGATTGCCGAATTCTCCCGCCACCACCGGGTAATACCCAAAATTCATGTCTTGGATTAGATCTTTATTGATGCGCACACCGTATTTGAACAGCATCCGGTCCAGGCCCGTATCAAAGCCTACCGCCACGGTTCCTTCCCCACCTGCTTTTTCCATATCCACAGCCACAGGGTCAATTGCCAGCAGCAGCTTGCCTCCCCGCATAAGGTATTGGTCCAGCAAGTATACTTCCCGCTTGGAATAAGCGTCTCTGGGGCCCGCCACGATAATGGCTGCAAAACTGAGCAAATCCTCCACACCTTTGGCTTTCTGCAGGGGCACTTTGTACACTTCGTAATCTTCAGAAAGTGCCTCTACAATTCCATACCCTTGGTCTCCCTGTAATTCTCCGTGATTGGTGATCATTGCGACCGCTTGCTTTTCCCGCTGGACCAGCATGCGCACCATATTGATCAGCTCATACTCTAAATTTTCCACGGACAAATTGAGTATTTGGTCCGGTGACATGCCCCTGTTCCCATTTAAAAGCAGCCCACCGGTTTCATGCGTAGCATTTCGAATGATGACACCCGGGAAAATAAGCCTTGACGTTTGAGCACCATTTTCAGTGGCAAACAGGTTGGTAGGATTGATGCCAAATTCCGCGAGGTAGATGATATATTCATCCCTTTCCTGTTTATCTTCTATTCCCATGGGATCAAAGTACCTGACTGAAATGGGCGCCCCACTGTACGCATTAAACGTTTCCACCGTAGCCTCGATCTGCTGCTGAAACCTCCGCATTCCTCCAGGCAGCTTGCCTGAAAGTAAAATATCCACTTCCAAAGGCTCCTCCAACCCCGCTAAAATCTCCTTCGTAGAAGCATGCAGGGTAAAGCGCTGCTCTTCGGTCAAGTCTATCCTGAACCGCGTGAATTTATTCAGTAAAAAAAGGGTCACCAACACCAGCCCCAGCATGGCAATGCCGCTCAAGAGCCACTTCCTGCTTTTTTGACGAACGTCTCGGGATTGTTGCTTCATCGTTTTCTGATCATTAGCGTGGTGAGGATCATCAAGGAAACGATCCATCCTAAAAAGTAATACACGTCACCGCTGGCAATCACCCCCCGGCTTAGACTTTCGTAATGATAGCCCAAGCTGAGTTCTTCCACCATCAACACCCACCTACTGGTGGAAAGTATATCCGCCAAAGCGGTAAATCCAAAATAAAGGACAAAACTCAAGAACGCTCCAATGACAAACGCCGTAATCTGATTGTCGGTCAATGCCGAACTGAAGAGACCAATCGCTGCAAACACCCCTCCTATCAGCAACATGCCCAAAAAAGAGCCAAGAAAACCCGCAGTATCAATATTGCCCATTGGGGCTCCCAGATGGTAAATGCTGAAATAATATAGCCATGTGGGCAATACGGCCAACAAGACGACCATCACGGCAGCCATGTATTTGGACAATACAATCTGATGGGGCTTTAAAGGTGCGGTCATTAGCAATTCCCAACTGCCACTTTTCTTTTCTTCAGCAATCATGCGCATGGTGATGGCAGGAACCATAAAGACAAATACATAAGGCGTATACACAAACAACGCCTCCAAGTCCGCAAAACCATACGCCAGCACGCTCGTCTCGGGAAACACCCACACCAAGAGCCCCAAGGCCACCAGAAACACGGAGATGATCAGGTAACCTGTGAGGTGGTTGAAAAAAGCGTTGAATTCTTTGTACACTAAGCTGATCATTCCTTCGTACCGGTTAATTGTCGAAATATGGATTCCAGGTTTCGCTCCTCTTGTCGAAGGCTGAGCAAAGAAAGGGACTTTTCACTGATGAGCTCCATGATCTCCTTTCTCAAGATGGTAGGGTTGACGGCTTTGAGTTGAAAATACCCATCGCCCAATACGTGCAATTCACCAAGCCCCTCCATCGCTGCAAACCACTCTTCTCTCAGCCGCTCTTGCGTTTCCAAATACAGCACCATCTCCGAATTATCAGATTTTAAGTTAGCCAGCAAATCCTGGCTCACGACATTTCCCTGATGGATGATGACCACTTTTTCGCACAAGGCCTCCACTTCTTGCATCACATGAGTACTGAGGACCAATGTCTTTTCAGCGCTGATGGACTTGATCAACTTTCGAATATCCACCAGCTGGTTTGGGTCCAGGCCTGAAGTAGGCTCATCCAGGATAATGACCGCTGGATCGTGCACCAAGGCTTTGGCAAGCCCAACACGCTGTCGGTAGCCTTTCGAGAGCGCGCCGATTTTTTTATGTTGCTCGTCCCCCAGTCCACAGGCCTCTACTACTCCATCAATGCGCGCCTTGGCCTTCTTTCCTTTCAACTGATACAGTCCGGCCATAAAGGACAAAAACTCCCTGACGTACATTTCCAGGTACAAGGGATTATGCTCTGGAAGATAGCCGATCATCTTGCTGACCTCTTGGGGATGGTCCATGACAGAAACGCCATTTACCAAGACATCGCCTCCATCTGGAAGAAGGTAGCCTGCAGCAATTTTCATCGTGGTGGATTTACCAGCCCCGTTTGGCCCCAAAAAGCCCAACACCTGCCCTTTCTCCGCAGTAAAACTCACCTCTTTCAAGGCCCGCTGCTGCCCATAATATTTGCTTAGCTCCTTTACCTCCAGCGACATCTTATTTTTTTCCTTTTGGTCGTAACGGCCGGCATTCCACCTCCGCTACAAAATAATTGGGATGGGTCTCCAACGTCTGCACAATGGTCATCGCCACGTCTTCAGGCCTCATCATATTTTCATGGGCATCCATCCCTTCGATATCATCAAAGAAATGCGTACGAACGGATCCCGGATAGATCGTAGACACCTTAATGCCAAATTCCCTCAATTCCATGTACAGGGCATGGGAAATTCCTTTTACTGCATGCTTGGTCCCGCAATAACCGGCCATGTTTGCCACGCCATTCTGCCCTGCAATGGAAGCCACATTGAGGATATGGCCTTCATCTTGCGCTTTCATGTTGGGCACCACTTTTCGGGTCACGTAAAAAATCCCATGGACATTCACGTCAAACATCCCCTTCCAATCTTCAATGCTCATTTCATCGATTTTCCCGATTTTTCCGTATCCGGCGTTATTCACGAGAATCCTGATATCGTGGCCCAGTGCCTTTCCAGTCTCCTCGTAAGCCTGGTCCACCGAAGATGGATCAGACACATCGCACGAAAAGAAATGAAATCGCTCGTGCTCCAGCGATGGCCGGGTTCTTCCCCAACCCGCTACGATAACGTCCTTATCAAGCAGTCGGCGAACCACTTCCAATCCTATTCCTTTGCTTACTCCTGTAACTATTGCTGTCTTTCCTGCTAATACCATGGTGAATAAATTGATGCGGTTATGTGCAAAATCACCCCAAATTGTCCCTTTTTTTGGAGTTATAAAACATTTCAAACTAAAAACTTATTAAAAGTTCTTAACGCCTAATTTTTATCCCTTCCATCTTTTCTTAAATTGTATAACCAGCAATTCATAAAACCATGTCAAAACCATACTTACTGCTCATTTGTATTTTCTTTGGAGGCTCTGTCTGGGGCCAATCCTCCCTTCATCGTAAAATTGATGATCAAGCCACTTCTATCGAACCGAAGGTAATCGAATGGAGACGTGACATCCATCAAAACCCTGAACTGGGCAATCAGGAAACGCGGACGGCAAAGCTCATTGCCTCGCATCTACGGTCGCTGGGACTCGAAGTGGAAGAAAAAGTGGCCGTCACCGGAGTGGTGGGACTGCTAAAAGGTGATCATCCCGGACCAACGGTAGCACTCCGTGCCGACATGGACGCCCTCCCGGTCACGGAGCGTAACGATCTTCCCTTCAAATCCACCAAAAAGACCGTTTACAACGGGCAGGAAATCGGCATCATGCATGCCTGCGGACACGATACCCACGTGGCCATCCTGATGGGAGTGGCCGAGGTGCTGTCTTCCATGAAAAATGACCTGCACGGTACGGTGAAATTCATCTTTCAACCTGCCGAAGAAGGGGTATTCGAAGAAGGCATTTCCTCTTGGGGAGCAAAGCAAATGGTCGAAGAAGGGGTTATGGATGGTGTGGATGCGGTATTTGGGCTTCACATCAATTCCCAAACCGAAGTGGGAGACATTAAGTACCGGTCTGGCCCTGCCATGGCGGCGGTGGACAACCTCAAACTCACCGTTAATGGTCGCCAAGCCCACGGTGCCTATCCCTGGTCTTCGGTGGATCCCATTGTCACTTCTTCCCAAATGATCTCCGCCCTCCAAACCATCATCAGTAGAAACGTCAACATCACTGAAAATCCCGCCATTGTCACCATTGGCAGTATTCACGGCGGTGTACGCCAAAACATCATTCCCGAAAAGGTGGAAATGCTCGGCACTGTCAGGACCTATGGCACGGCTCAGCAGGAGCTTATCCACCAGCGGATCCACGACATTGCCACCCACACTGCCGAAGCAGCAGGTGCCACGGTTGACGTGGATATAGACAAGATCTATCCGGCTACGATTAACGATCCCGGGCTTACAGAAAAAATGGTCAACACGCTGAAAACTGTCGCCGGGGAAGAACACGTCATCTATCATGACCCCATCACAGGCGCGGAGGATTTCAGCTACTTCCAGCAGCAAGTTCCCGGATTGTTCATTTTCCTCGGAGGCATGCCCAAAGGGGCAGACCCCACTAAAGTAGCCGCCCATCATACCCCAGATTTCTTCATCGATGAATCCGGTCTTTTATTGGGCGTCCGCGCCCTGAGCTACTTGACCGTGGACTATATGGCGATGGATCAATAAAACGGCGCTTATCTGTGGCATCACAAAAAGCACCCCTGCCACGGATCGAGCATCATAACAAAAAAGGGGCTGTCTTCACCTATAGTTAAGAAGACAGCCCCTTTTATTTTTTATTGTTCGAAGACTAAGGTATCAGGATCCGCCCCAAGGGTTTTTAGAGAGCTGGTCACGGCTTTCATGAATCCCGGAGGCCCACAAACATAAAAGTGCTGATCAAAATCTGAAATTTTTGATTTCAAATATGCTTGATCCACCAGCCCCTTGTCATAGGCCGTATCTTTTTGCTTGGCAATAATGTTGATAAACTTATGGCCTAAAATGGCCTTCAGTTCCTCAAAAAGAATAATATCATCATTGGTTTTATTGGCAAAAATCAAAATGCTTTTCCCCACTTGGTTTTTCTTACGGAGGTGTCGCAAAATCGAAATAAATGGCGTAATCCCTGCTCCTCCAGCAATGAAAACACCTTCTCCTTTAAAGGAAATGGTTCCCCAGGGATCACCGATCTCCACTTCATCACCTACCGACAGACTTGCCAATCTTTTGGTCACGCCCTCATGATCGTCGTAGGATTTTATGATAAACTCCAAGTGATCATCAGAAGGTAAATTGGTAAACGTAAAAGGTCGCTTTTCTGCTTCCCACCCTGCTTGCAGCAAACTCACCTCCGTGGCCTGCCCAGGTGTAAATTGGTAGCCACGAGGTTTTTCCACTTTATACCGGTTAACATCATGGGTCACCGGTGTAATCTCAAGTATTTTCAATCTGTAATTTGCCATACCTTAACATACAAAAATCCCACTGATTTTAAAACACCTAAAACTGGAAAATTGGCATTTTGGAAATGCCAAGCCCCCTCCTATTATGGTAAGGTTTTCCAAAAAACCGTCTGGATAAAAACAGGCCTTTTTACAGGACCGCCATCAGTGATCGCTCCACTGACGGATCAAGGAAGCAATAATACGGGTCATTTTGGGCTCAGCAATGGCTGCCGCTGCAATGACCTCTTGGATGGAAATTTTCTTCACTTTGCCGGGGGAGCATAAATCAGTAATGGCGGACATCGCCAAAACGGGTAGTTCCATCTGTCTTGCCACGATCACCTCCGGCACCGTACTCATGCCCACTGCATCGGCACCAATGGTCCGCAGGTACCGGTACTCCGCCTTGGTTTCCAAATTAGGCCCCTGCACACCGGCATAGACGCCCTGATGGACCTTTATCCCCTCCTGTTTGGCCACTCTCACTGCTGCTTCCAGCCATCCCTGGTCATAAGGTTCACTCATATCTGGAAACCGCACGCCAAAATCATCGAGGTTTTTGCCACGCAGTGGATTTTCGGGAAACAGGTCTATATGGTCGTTGATCAGCATGACATCCCCTACCTCGAAGGCCGGATCCAAGCCTCCAGCCGCATTCGATACGATGAGCTGCTTGATTCCTAACTGCCGCATCACCCTCACAGGAAAGGTTACCGCTTTCATATCATATCCTTCATAATAGTGAAAACGCCCTTTCATCGCCACGATAGGCACCCCATGGAGTGTCCCCAGAACCAATTCACCGGCATGGGTCTCCACTGTAGAAATCGGAAAGCAGGGAATATCCTTGTAAGACAGCGATGCCTCCACCTCAATTTTATCGATAAGTTGTCCCAAGCCGGTTCCTAATATGATCCCAACCTCTGGAATAAATGGATGCTGTTCTGAAATGTACGTGACCGCAGCAGTGATTTGCTCGAGATAATCGGTAGCGGAAGCTGGTTTTTTCATCTTTGTTTGGTTTATGGAAATCTTTCCTTTTAATTTTAGTGTTGTACCGAACAGTGGCTTGCCTGTAGGATCCTTGTTCCATTCGGTATTCGCCTTGAAGAACCTTTCGGACACCGGGCGGAAAACCTCGGCAAGTCAGTCCCAGATGATATCTGTTGAATCATTGGGCGTGTAAAGATGGCCACAGGGCATCAAAATCACCAAATTTTAAAAGTAATAAGTACTTGTACTCATGATAAAGATAATTATTGGAACCAATAGAAAAAACGCGGTATCCAAAACCATTGCTTCACAATATCAAGAAATCCTGCAGGAAAAGGGGGTTGCCTCCAGCATCATTGACCTTAGAGAGCTCCCTGATGATTTTATATTTTCCGCCCTATATGAAAACAACGGCCAAAACCAGGCCTACAATACCCTTCACGAGGATGTAAAAGCAGGCAGTAAATTTGTGTTTATTGTCCCTGAGTATAATGGATCATTTCCCGGGATCTTAAAATCGTTTATTGACGGGATGACCTATCCCAATACATTTAGAGGTAAAAAGTGTGCCATGGTCGGCCTGTCATCTGGAATAGGCGGTGGTGGCATCGCATTGAGCCACCTTACCGACATATTCCACTACTTGGGCATGCATGTCCTGGCGAATAAGCCAAAACTTGCAAAAATTGAGGAAAATATGTCTAATAACTTGCTCACCAACAAGTTTTACATAGACCTTTTAAAAACCCAAGCAGCGATGTTGATTGACTTTTAGTTAATCAACATTATCATGTAAAAACCGGTTATTGCCCAGAATCTCATTGTCATCGTTCAAGTTAAACTTGGAGATGTTGGTTTCTGAGCTATGTTGCACATCCTGGAGTTTTACATTTTTCCTTAAGTAAGCAGGCGTATCAAGCTTCTCTTTGAACTCTTCAGGGGTCTGATTTACCGCTCTGAGGTTTTTCAACCGTTCAAATCGCTCATGGGCCCTTTGCATGGCCTTTTGCTTGATTTGCTCATAGTATTCGTTGGCATATCCAGCCGGTGATGAGGTATGGGTCTCCTGAGGCTGCTGTGCCTTGGGCTGTTCCGGTTCATCATCGTAGAGTGGCGTCACTTTTTTCTCCGGATTTGCGGGAACGAACTCAAATTCCCCATCATCGTGTGCCTGCTCGTTTTCGGTATCCACTTGCGGCTGCTGGTTAGCTGGGCTAGTGGAACGCTGCTCTTCCTGTTTATGGTTATTGGCAGGAGTTGGCTGCTGGATGGTAAAGGTAAACGTCTGCCCTGCAGAAGCATTATCCTCTTCCACTTTGGTGGTTTTACCAGAATCCAGGTCAATCACCTTCTTGGTGTTTTCTTCCTGCTGCGGCTCCCTTTCTTCTTTAAATGACCCTTTGGCCAGCTCTCCTGTCTGGAACCCCGTGGCGATCACCGTCACACGAATGGCTTTCTTTAGATCAGGATCAATGCCTTGTCCAAAGATCACCTCGGCATCATCTCCGGCCCTATCTTGGATGTACTCGGTGATTTCACTCAACTCATCCATGGAAAGCTCCTCTTCTTCACCGGACATAATGGAAAGCAGGATCTTTTGCGCTCCCTTGATGTCCACGTTGTTGAGCAATGGTGAAGCGATGGCCTTCTCGGCAGCTTTGATGGCTCGGCCTTCCATCTCTTCGGTAGCCGATCCCATGACGGCCGCTCCAGCGTCTTTCATCACGGTCTTAACATCTTCAAAATCGACGTTTACATCTTGGTGAACGGTAATGATCTCCGCTATCGATTTGGCTGCCGTGGTCAGCACGTTATCGGCTTTTCCAAAAGCAGAACGGATAGGCAAGTTGCCATAAACTTCCCGTAGCTTGTCATTCAGGATCACCAGTACCGTGTCGCAATTGGCCCGGAGCTCTTCGATTCCCTTTTGGGCAGCACCGGTTTTCTTGCGGCCTTCAAAAATAAATGGCGCCGTCACGATGCCAACGGTCAGGATATCCATATCCTTGGCGATTTTGGCCAATACGGGCGCGGCTCCCGTACCGGTGCCTCCTCCCATTCCAGCGGTGATAAACACCATCTTGGTATTATCGGCCAATAGCTCTCTGATTTCTTCCTTGCTTTCGAGGGCGGCATTCTTACCTTTCTCGGGATTGGCACCTGCCCCGAGTCCTTCGGTCAGGTTTGCACCAATCTGAAGCTTCAGTGGCACCGGGCTGCTTTTCAGCGCCTGGGCGTCTGTATTGACCACCACAAACTCCACATCCTTTATTCCTTGTCCAAACATGTGGTTCACTGCATTGGAACCACCTCCTCCCACGCCTATCACCTTGATGATAGATTTGTGGTTTTTAGGAATATCAAATTTGTAATCTCTCATAATATCTGACATTATTTCCTCAATTTTTGGTGAACTGTATTTCTATTTATCTTGGGTTACTACCGGTATTCCATTACCATCAGTAGTTTTCCTCATCTCCTAAATCGTCTGTAATAAAATCCTTTAAGCGTCTGCGAATGCTGCCGAAGATGTCTTTCCCTGGCAGCTCGGCACGCTTATCCGGCTTTCCGGGCACCTGCCGCTGACGGTAAACGTCTTCACGGTCATCCAAGGCCTTAAAGCCTGCCAACACCAATCCTACCGTCGTGGCAAACATTGGGCTTTTCACTTCTTCTATCTTGGATTTGCCTAGGTGCTCATTCGGATAGCCGATCCGGGTATCCAATCCCGTCATGTATTCAAATAGCTGCCCTACTCCCTGCAGCTGGGAACCTCCTCCCGTCAGCACGATGCCTCCGGCCAATTTCTTGTAAAGACCACTGGCCACGATCTCGGACTGCACCATCTCGATGATCTCTTCCATGCGGGCTTCAATGATATGCGCCAAATTCTTGACGGAAATCTCTTTTGGCGGACGGTTTCGCAACCCAGGAATGGAAACTATCTCATTTGGATTGGCCTCTTCCGCTATGGCCCGACCAAATTTGGTCTTCAGCAATTCAGCTTGGTTTTGCATCACCATGCATCCTTCCTTGATATCAGAGGTAATGATATTGCCCCCAAAAGGAATGACGGCGGTATGACGGATGATATTATCGTAGAAAATAGCTATGTCGGTCGTACCACCACCAATATCCACCAAACAACATCCCGCTTCCTTGTCCAAATCACTGAGAACGGAAAGTGAACTTGCCAATGGCTCCAGGATCAGGTCTTGGGAATGAAGATCTGCCCTTTTCACACATCGGTTGATATTGTTGATAGCTGTGGTCTGTGCGGTAATGATGTGGAAATCTGCTTCCAAACGGGCGCCGGACATGCCCACTGGGTCTTTGATACCATCTTCATAATCCACCGTATAATCCTGAGGCATCACGTGAATAATCGTATTTCCGGGAGGCACGACGATATTCTCCATATCATTGGAAAGGCGACGTACATCTTCGATGGTGATCTCATCATCCTTGGTGTTACGGATGATCACCCCGTGATGGACCGAACTGCGGATATGCTGCCCTGCGATCCCCACAATGACCTCTCTAATATCCACTTCCGCCATATCAGAAGCTTCATTCACGGCCTTTTGAATCGCATTTACCGTCTTGTCAATATTGGTCACTATGCCCCGGATTACGCCATCCGATACGGCCTTGCCCATGCCAAGCACTTCTAGCTTTCCAAATTCGTTTTTGCGCCCGATGATCGCACAAATCTTCGTGGTGCCAATGTCCAGTCCTACGATTAATTTTTCAGTTTCCATAGCTATATCAATTATTCACAAATGATTTGATCCTTAAATTTCACGTTTACCCTCGAATAGGCATCCCAGCCCTTCTTGGGAATAATTTCTTCATAGAATAAATTTATTCGATCGAATTTATCCTCTATATCCACAGGTTTGCCGAACTCAATCTCCTGTCTACCGACCTGCTGAAACAAACTAATGTCTCCATTCCTATCTATTTCTAAGGAGGCTATCTGTGCACTCCAAAAGTCACTCTCGTCAATAAAATGGATCATGTCCAAAAGCGATTGATGCTCCTTGCTCAAATCCTTTGCGGCCAGCAAGTCGTCCACGCCCTTCCCCGAGATGATCAATACCCGGGAGGTATAATGGGATGAGGTCGGTAGGATCAGGCCTTCTGCCGAAATGTACCCATCCGCAGCCAGCGGCCGGGTAATCCGTGCCATCGGCCGATATTGATCGATCGTCACCAGGACATCTCCCTTTAGGTCATTGTACACCTCCGCATTTTTCACAAAAGGGTGGCTCTCTACCTTTTCTTCCAGCTTACTCAACTGGATAGAGGCGAGCTTGGCGCCTTCCGATAGATTCGGAAATGTCTTCAGCAACATACTCTTTATCTCATCCTCCTCCACAAAGTACACATCACTGATGCCGTTGACCTTTACGGACAACCCATGGTAACTTCGCTCGGCTCCTTTTTTCTCCACAAAGCCAATAAACACGACCAACACCAGTACCAAAGCGGTGAAAATGAATGATTGCTTTATTTTCAATTGCTTCAATCCCATTGTGCTATCAGATTATTGATCGGCTCTACCAATCGATCGATATCTCCTGCGCCCAACGTTACCAATACGGCTGGACGCTGCTTGTCCAAATATCCCAGCAAATCTTCCTTCGAATGCAGGGATTTTTGGGGTGCACTGATCTTTTCCAGCAGCATCGCTGCATTTACCCCGTCAATTGGCAACTCCCTTGCTGGATAAATGTCCAGCAGAATCACCTCATCCGCCAAGGACAAGGCCTCGGAAAACCCGTCTGCAAAATCCCTTGTCCTGGTATACAGGTGCGGCTGAAATACTGCCGTAAGCTTTTGCTCCGGATACATGGCTTTCACCGACTTTAAAAAAGCCCGGATTTCCTCCGGATGATGTGCATAATCATCAATGAAAACACCCTTTTCATCCTGGCGCTTGATCTCAAACCGCCGCTTTACTCCTTTGAAGGTCTCCAGCCCCTTACGAATGGCTTCCTCACTGACCCCAAAGTGCAGGGCGATGGAAACCGAGGCCAAGGCATTTTCCACATTGTGAAAGCCCGGAACCCTCAAAATCAAGCCTTTGAGGATTTTCTCCTCGCTGACATAATCAAACTCAAAAGAGGCGATACCCGCCTTGATATTTTCTGCCCTGACAGCTCCTTCTCCCAATCCATATTGACGCAAAGTCAAACTGCCAAAATCATTCCTATTTAGCTTCTGAAGGGCATTTTTTTGAATAAACAATACCCCATCTTCTGGAAGCAAATCTATGTACTGTTCGAAGTTCCTTGTAAGCTCCTGAGCATCACCATAAATATCCAAATGGTCTGCATCCACACTGGTAACCACTGCTACATTCGGGTGTAACCGCAAAAAGGAACGGTCAAACTCATCTGCCTCTACCACTACGATGGGCTGCTCCTCATTTTCCTCATCATGTAGAATAAGGTTACTCTCATAGTTCTGGGTCAGCCCACCCAAAAACGCTGCAATGTTCTTTCCGGCCGATTTCAGCATATGCGCCACCATGCTGGAAGTAGTGGTCTTGCCGTGTGTGCCTGCCACGCCAACCGTGTACATTGTAGCGGTAATCATACCCAGCACTTCAGAGCGCTTTTTCAGGTCAAAACCTTCCTGTTGGAAGAAATTTAGCTGCACACTATCCTTCGGAATGGCCGGTGTCCATACGATCAGCACATGTTCTTTATCGCCCCTGATCGCCGATGGAATCGTCTCTAACGTATCCTCATAGGTAATCCGCATCCCTTCTTCTTCCAGTTTTCTGGTCAAAGGTGAGGGCGTCTTGTCATAACCGCTTACCGGGATACCGATGTGGTTAAACCACCGGGCAATGGCACTCATGCCAATCCCGCCGATTCCCAGAAAATATACACTATGTAACTTATCCCAATTCATTTGATCAAAGTCTCCAATTGCTTTACGATTTCAAGGGCAGCATCTGGCTTGCCCATTTTCTTTATATTTTCACCAAGTCGATCCATTTGTTCAGGATCACTCATCAATTCATCCACTTGAGCAGCCAGTCCCGCTACTGCTTCATCATCGCGCAGCAGCACCGCTGCATGTTGCTCGACACAGGCCAAGGCATTTTTCATCTGATGGTCCTCGGCCACATTGGGAGAGGGTATGAAGATCACCGGTTTGCCCACCAGGCTCAATTCGGACACCGACAAGGCTCCCGCCCTGGAAATCACCAGATCTGCCGCCGCATAGGCCAAGTCCATCTCCCGGATAAATGCCATCGCATGTACATGGCTTAGCTTGGCCGTAGCCAGCTTGGCCGTCATTTCTTCAAAATAAAACTTCCCGGTCTGCCAAAGGACCTGATAGCCTTGTGCTACCATGTGCTCCATGGAGGCCACCACCGCATCATTGATGGTTCTGGCTCCCAGGCTTCCTCCCAGCACCAAAATCACCGGCCGATCCTTACTCAGACCAAAGTGGGACCATGCCTCTTCCTTCTTGGAAGCCAATTCCAAGATGTCCTTCCGCACAGGATTTCCCGTAAAATGGATCCTGTCTGCCGGAAAAAACTTTTCCATTCCCGCGTAAGCCACACAGAACGCTTGCGCCTTTTTTGCCAAGAGCTTATTGGTCAATCCTGCAAAGGAATTTTGCTCTTGTATCAGCGTAGGAATTCCCTGCTGCTGGGCCACAAAAAGCAACGGCCCACTGGCATATCCGCCTACACCTACCACCGCATGTGGCTTAAAGCGCTTGATCAGCTTCTTGGCTTTGTTTATGCTGTCCCAAAGCTTAAAGGGAAAACTCAGGTTTTGCAAGGTTAGCCTCCGCTGAAGGCCCGCCACGGGCAAGCCCTCAATGGTATAACCTGCTTCTGGGACTTTTTGCATCTCCATCTTTCCCTCGGCACCGACGAAGAGGACTTCACTTTCCGGATACCGGGCAGTCCAAGCGTGGGCGATCGCAATGGCAGGATAAATATGTCCGCCAGTTCCCCCTCCACTGATCATGATTCGATATGTTTCCTTCGCTTCGCTCAATACTTTTATTACTGCGCCATCTGCATGGCATTTTTATTTCCTATATTCATTTCACCGGCAAAACCATCCTCATGGTCGCCACGGCTGACACTTAGGATAATTCCCAAGGACACTCCCGTAAACAACAGGGATGTTCCTCCCATGCTGAGCAAGGGCAACGGCTGACCGGTAATCGGCCCCAACCCTACGGCCACTGCCATATTGACCATGGCCTGTATTACCAGGGCAAAACTCAATCCCGCCGAGAGCAATCCGCCAAAGGGCCGGTTGGAAATGGCCACCACGCGCATGCCCCGGTAGAGTAATGCCAAGTAGAGGAACAACACTACTCCTCCGCCGACCATCCCATATTCTTCAATGATGATGGCATAGATAAAGTCAGAATATGGGTGGGGCAATGAATTGCGTTGCTCACTGTTTCCAGGACCTTTTCCTGCTACTCCACCCGTTGCAATCGCCATGTACGACTGCTGTGCCTGATAAGGAATGTCCTCTTCTGACATGAAATTTTCGATCCTTGAAAAGAACGTTCCGCCCCGCTGTCCCAAGAATATCGCAGAGGTCAGCGCTAAAAACCCAATAAGGCACACGGCTATCAAAAACTTGACAGGAACCCGCCCGATAAACATCAGCAACAAACAAGTGCACAGCAGCATCACTGCCGTGGACATATTGGCCAAGCCGATCAGCAGGCAGATCATGCCTATCCAAATCATAACCGGAATAAAGGTCTTCTTAAAGTCCTGGATGTTCTTTTGCCGCTTGCCCAGCATCCCCGCCACCGCAGCGATCAAGGCCAATTTGGCCAAATCGGACGGCTGAAAGGCCTGATTGATGATGGGAATGGTCAACCACCTGTTGGCGTCGTTTACATTGGAGCCAAACATATAGGTGAATGCCAGCAAAGGAACTGATATCCACAAAGCCATCAAGCTCAACTTCGAATAGTACTTATAGGGCAATCGGTGTGCGCCCCACATCACCACCAAACTCAGCAGAACCAACGACGAATGCTTGATCAGGTAAGCTTCGGTGTTTCCCCCCATCCTGCGGTATGCCAATGATCCCGTGGCAGAATATACCACCAAGATGCTGATGATCGACAGCACCAACACAATCCCCCAAATGATGGGATCTCCCTTCAGGTTTTTATCTATCCATGTTTTGACACTTGTCATAGGGCCTTTAACTTCAATTGCTTTACTGCTTCCTTAAACTGATCACCACGGTCTTCGTAGTTTTTGAACAAATCAAAACTCGCACAGGCCGGGGACAATAACACCACATCTCCCTTGGCGCCTTTTTCAAGGCCCCACTGAACCGCAGCTGCCATTTCTTGCGTTTCCAAAATCTCGGGAACCACTCCCTCGAAAGCCGTTTTTAACTTTTTATTATCCTTGCCAAGGCAGATCAGTACTTTGACATGATCTTTTACCACTGGCATTAACGTTTCGTAATCATTGCCTTTGTCCACCCCACCGGCGATCCATATCAGCGGTTCCTTAAAGGTGGAAAGTGCATAAACGGTCGCATCCACATTGGTGCCCTTACTATCATTGATGAAGGTCACCCCTTCCAGCTCCCTTACCAGTTCCATCCGGTGCGGGGCATTTTTAAAATCCGCCAATCCTGCTTTCAATGCTTCCTCGCTTATCCCCGCCAATAAAGCAGCCGTGGATGCGCACATGACATTGAGCATATTGTGGTTTCCCTTCATGGCCATCTCGCGCTCCGGAATCGAAATCATGTGGTTCCGGAAATTGAGCTTCACCTCCGTACCGTTAAACAATCCGCCATCTTTTCCTATGGTCTCCAAGGAGATCTCATGGATTTTTGGACGGACATTTATTTGGCTCATTCCCTGCCAAGTATGCTGATCCTCTCGGTAATAGATAAAATCATCCTCCTCGTCCATTTGTTTCAGCAATCCTAACTTGGACTGGACATAATGATCCATTTTATAATCATACCGATCCAAATGGTCCGGGGTAATATTGGTCAGCACAGCTACTTTCGGTTTCAAACTCCTGAACCCGTCTATTTGGAAGCTACTGACCTCCAAGACCCACCAATCGTGATCTCCCTGAACCAGCTGACTTGCCCAGCTTTGGCCGACATTGCCGCCCAAACCGACATCCAGTCCCCCGGTTTTCATCAGGTGATAGGTCAGCATGGCCGTGGTGGTCTTTCCATTGGTACCGGTAATGGCGATGACCCTGCCCCGCGAGAACCCATAGGCAAATTCCAGTTCGTCAATGACGGGAATATCCTGCTCCATCGCGGCTTTTACCACCGGGTGGGAATAGGGAATCCCTGGACTCTTGATCATCTCGGGAAATCCCAACAACCTTTCTGCATCGTGGCCACCTTCTTCAAAATCGACCCCTGCATCCTCAAGCTGTTGCTTTCTATGTTCTTTTATGCTGCCTCCGTCTGAGACAAAAACCTCATAGCCGTTCACCTTGGCCAGCAATGCTGCACCAATCCCACTTTCTCCTGCTCCTAAAATGGCTATTCTCTTCATGCGTTATCGTAATTTCAGTGTTGCCAAGGTGATGATGGCCAACAGAATTCCTACAATCCAAAAGCGGGTCACGATCTTTGATTCGGGAACACCACCCTTTTGATAATGATGGTGCAAGGGTGACATCCTAAAGATCCGCCTTCCTTCGCCATACTTCTTTTTGGTATACTTGAAATAGCTCACCTGCATGATCACAGACAGGTTTTCTATCACGAAAATTCCACATAATACCGGGATCAACAGCTCTTTGCGCAAGGTCAAACACAGCACGGCGATCACCCCACCCAGCATCAAACTTCCCGTATCGCCCATAAACACCTGTGCCGGAAAGGAATTGTACCACAGAAATCCCACACAAGCCCCCAAGAAAGCGGCACAGAAAATCACCAGCTCACCGGAATTGGGAATGAACATCACATTCAGGTATTGGGAGAAAATGGCATTACCACTGATATAGGCAAAAATGGCAATCGCCAAACCGATGATCGCAGACGTACCTGCTGCCAAACCGTCGATCCCATCGGTGATATTGGCACCATTGGAAACAGCAGTGATGATAAATATCACCAGCAGGATATAGAGGTAAGGTGTCACATCATCCCCCAAAAAGCCCAAGAATTGCTCATAATTGAGCTCATTGTTCTTCATAAAAGGGATGGTGGTCTTCATGGCTTTTACATCCTCAAATGCCGGAGTCTCCACGACGCCTTCTTCGATGGAAACCGGGTTTTGGAATTCCCTTACCACCACGTCTTCGTGAAAGTATAAAGTGGCTCCCACGATGATCCCAATACCGATCTGGCCGATAATCTTGAATTTGCCCGCCAGTCCTTCTTTGTTTTTTCGAAATACCTTGATGAAATCGTCCAGAAAACCTATGCCTCCCAACCAGATCACGGTGACCAGCAGCAAGATGATATAGATATTGTACACATCAGCAAACAGCAAGGTGGGCAAGGTAATCGCCGCAATCATCATCAGCCCGCCCATGGTAGGCGTTCCTTTTTTCTCGCTTTGTCCTTCCAGCCCCAAGTCCCGAACTGTTTCACCAATTTGCTTCCTTCGGATCCAATCGATCATGCTCTTACCAAAGGTGATCGTTATGATCAATGAAAACATCGCTGCCATCCCCGCCCGGAAGGAAATGTACCTAAACACCCCCGCCCCCGGAAAGTCATATGCACTGTCGATATAATCAAAAAGATGGTAAAGCATGCGTTATTTTGTATGTATCAATTCCATTAATTCCTTTACAATTTTCAGATCGTCAAAAGGATGCTTTACCCCTTTGATTTCCTGATAGGTTTCGTGACCCTTTCCGGCCACTAAGATGATATCCCCCTTTTCGGCCATGACACAGGCCGTTTTGATGGCTTCCTTCCGATCCGCGATCACCACGGTCTTTTTGTAAGCCACAGGATTGACGCCCGTCTCCATATCCCGAAGGATTTCCATCGGATCCTCATCCCGGGGATTATCAGAGGTCAGCACTACCTTATCGCTCATATCAGTGGCGATCTTAGCCATGACAGGACGTTTGGCCTTGTCACGGTTGCCGCCACAGCCAACGACGGTAATCACCTTTTCGCCTCCAGTACGCACTCCCTGGATGGTCTTGAGCACATTCTCCAAGGCATCAGGGGTATGGGCATAATCCACTATCGCCGTGATTCCTTCCACATGCAACTGGTCAAACCTCCCTTGGGCCCCTTTGATACTGGAAAGCTGCATCAGCACCTCTTCTTCCTCTTCTCCCAGCAATAGCGCCACGCCCAGCACACTGGTAATGTTATAGGCATTAAACTCCCCGATCATCCTGAACCATGCCTGACGGCCATTGAGGTCCAGCTCCAGCCCTTGCAAGGTATTGCTGAGCACCTTGGCCTTAAAATCCGTAGGATATTTCAAGCCGAAAGTACGTTTGCTGGCCTTGGTATTTTGCATCATCACCATCCCCCGCTTGTCGTCGGCATTAACCAAGGCAAAAGCACCTTTGGGAAGCTCATCAAACAGCTTCTTCTTGGCCTTTATGTATTCGTCAAATGTACCATGATAGTCCAAATGATCATGGGAAATATTGGTAAAGACTGCCCCGGACAGCTGTAAGCCGGCCATCCGCTCTTGCACGATGGCATGGGAGCTCGCCTCCATAAAGCAATGCGTACACCCTTCCGCTACCATTTTGGCCATGAGCCTGTTGATCGCCACACTGTCCGGCGTCGTATGGGTCGCGGCAATGACCTCGTCATTGATTTTGTTCTCCACGGTACTGAGCATGCCCACCATGTAGCCCAACTCCATAAACAGCCTGTGCAAAAGCGTCACGCAGGTGGTCTTGCCATTGGTACCTGTTACAGCGACGACTTTTAACTGGGCAGAAGGATGGTCAAAGAAGTTGGATGCCATGATGCCCAAAGCCTTGGCGGAATCCACCACTTGGACATAGGTAATGCCTTTAGGCAATTCCCCCGGCAATGCCTCACAGACAATGGCCTTGGCTCCACTGGCGATCGCCTTATCGATATAGGCATGCCCATCCACTTGTGTGCCTTTGGTGGCCACGAAAACATCACCTTCTTCCACCTTTCGGCTGTCAAAGACAATATCCTTCACCGCCACTTCCATATCACCGGTAGTGGATGTCAAGGATACGTTGTACAATATGTCCTTCAAGGTCTTCATCAGCCTAAAACAATTCTTATCGAGCCTCCTTTGGGCACGTTTGCTCCGGCATGGAGGGACTGGCTTTTCACCCTTCCCCGACCGGAGTAATTCACTTTCAATCCTTTATTTTCCAACACATACAAGGCATCACGCAAGGTCATTCCCGAAACATCGGGCACCACGGGCGCCTCCACTTCATTGGCCTTCCAGGAAATGGAATGGTTGACCAATGAGGACTGCACCCATTGTTCGTCGCCATTGTAATGGTTGGACAGCCCAAAACGGTTACAGATCATCTGCAACTCGTCCACTTTGCCGGCCTGGATGTAAGGGAACACTTCATCGCCAGATCGCTTTTTGGGCGCTGGGATGCCATCATCCTTGTTCAATTCCAGGTCTTGGGCGTATATTTTATCGGCAATCTCCTTAAAAACCGGCGCCGACACATCTCCACCATAAGCATTAAAGCCCTTCGGGCTGTCGATCACGATGATCATGCTGTATTTGGGCGCATCTGCCGGGAAATAACCGGCAAAAGAAGTGTAATATTTTCGCGTATACCGTCCGTTGACCAGTTTTTGGGCCGTGCCCGTCTTCCCAGCAATTTTATAGTTACTGTTGCTGATATTTCGGGCAGTACCGCGCTCCACCACGCCTTCCAGCAATTCCTGCAACTGGCGGATGGTCCGATCCGAAGCAATGCTCTTGCGAACCACTTCAGTATCATACTCCTCCTCCACACTGTTGCCACGCTGGATGCGCTCCACGATCATCGGCTTCACTACCCGTCCGCCATTGGCCACGGCATTATACAGGGTCAGCGTATGCAGTGGCGTGAGCTTCACTTCATAGCCTATGGACATCCAAGGCAAAGTGGTCCCGTACCAGTTTTTCTTGTTTTTGGGATCCTTGAAGTAAGGTACTCCTTCTCCTTTTAGCTGAAATCCCAATGGCTTATCCAACCCCACTTGCTCCACATAACCCAAGAACTTCGCCGGATCCACTCCAAATTGTTCGTCCACCAATCGCGAAATCCCCACGTTAGAGGACTTTTCAAAGGCTTGTCTAACGGTAAGTTTCCCGTATCCTCCATATTTCGCATCCCGCATGGTCTGGTTATAGAACTTGTAATTACCATCTCCAGTGTCCACAGTGTCAGTCAGGTTTACCTTGCCTTCCTCCAAAAGGGCCAACATGGACAGCAACTTAAAAGTCGATCCTGGCTCGGTGAGCCCTTGCTCTCCGATGGCATAATTATAATACTCGCCATACCCGTATCCACTGTCCTTCTTCTCCAGGTTGGCAATGGCCTTGATATGGCCGGTTTTTACTTCCATGACCACCACACAGCCATACTCGGCATCCTTGTTCAGCAGCTGCCGCAGCAAGGCAGATTCTGCCACATCCTGGATGTTGATGTCAATGGTCGTGACCACATCATAACCATCTTCGGGCCTGATGTCCTCCGCGTCGTGCACGGGTTTCCAGGTCCCTCCGGCGATTTTTTGGAAAAGGGCCTCTCCATTTTTTCCTTCCAGGTAACCGTTAAAGCTATATTCCAAACCAGCCCCATACCGGTCCTCATTTAAAAACCCGATGGTCCTGCCCGCCAAGTTTTTGAATGGGTTATAGCGTTTCTCGACCTTTTCGAAGATCACACCTCCGCCCATCCTGCCTTTCCGGAAAATGGGCCAGGTGGACATGGCCTGCTTTTCTTGATATCCTATTTGCCTTCTGTTCAGGACTATGTACCGCCTGCCCTCCAAACGGGCATCATTGATCATGCGCTTGTAAGCATTGGCGGATTTATCATTGTAAAAAGCGGACAACTTCCGGGAAAGGGAGTCAATACCTGCGCGGTATTCATCCTCGTCGGCAATCCCCGGATCGAGGGCCACCCGGTAAAAAGGCAGGCTGGTCGCCAGCAAACTACCGTCATCGCTGTAGATATTTCCCCGCGTGGCACTGACCTTTCGGTACTGCAGGTTGATATCCTCGGCTTTTTGTCGCCATTTATCTCCATCCACAAACTGAACATGGGCTATCCTGTAAAGAATAGCCCCTGCAAAAAGCACTACCGCCAAAAAGGCAAGTCTTACCCTCAGTAATATGGATTTCTTAATGTTCATTTATCCCTTATAATCTTTTTTGGAGGTTCCTCAATTTCGTAGATGTTCAACACTTTGATCTTTCTGGCCACTTCCGACTGTTTGCTGCTGAACATATATTCCGCTTCCAGCGTAGTGACGTCCGCCCGCAAGTCTTCTACCTCCTGCTGCAGGTCTTCAATCTCTCGAATCGTACTCTCCGCTTTATGGTTGCTCCAGATATAGATCAACGCGATCAACGCGGCATATAGAAAAGGAGGCACTAGCTTCACGGGAATCCCTTCTCCCAGGATATTGCTCATCTTCAGCTTTTCCTCGATCAGGGCAAACACGTTTTTGCTGTTGGCAGGCTTGCCGGACCTGCGGCTTTCGTTGCTTCCTCTTTTCTTTATTTTCTTCTTAAAAGTATTTCCTTCCATGTCTATACTTTTTTTGCAATTCTCAATTTGGCACTTCTCGCACGGTTGTTTCTGGCCACTTCTTCAGGACTGGCCTGAATGGCTTTCCGGCTGACCGGCTCCAAGGGACGAATCAGGTTCCCATAGAAATCTTTTTCTACTTCCCCCTGGAATTTCCCTTTGCTGATAAAATTCTTGACCATCCTGTCCTCCAGGGAATGGTAACTCATCACCACCAGCCTGCCTCCGGTCTTGAGCACCTCCACGGACTGGGTCAAGGCATCTTCCAAAGCGCCCATCTCATCATTCACCTCGATCCGCAGGGCTTGGAACACTTGGGCAAAATACTTGAACTCCCGCCCTCTCGGCGCCAACTGCTGCAACAACTGCTTGAACTGCTCGGTGGTCTGAAAGGGTGCGTTGGCCCGTGCCGTCACCACCGCTTGCGCCAGTGACTTGGCATTCCGCACCTCCCCGTACATCCCGAACAACTTGTGCAGCGCCGCTTCCTCATAGGTGTTAAGCACATCCTGGGCAGACACACCGGCCAATTGGTTCATGCGCATGTCCAGCTCCCCATCAAAGCGGGTACTGAACCCCCTTGAGGGTTCATCGATCTGGTGGGAGGAAATCCCAAGGTCGCCCAAAACACCGTCTACTTTGCTCAGCCCGTACAGCCGAAGGTACCTGGCCAGGTCCCTGAAATTCGCTTGGACAAAGGTGAAGCGCTCGTCATCAGGAGCATTTACCGCCGCATCCTCATCTTGGTCAAAACCGTACAGTCTGCCCTCAGGCCCCAAATGTTTGAGGATTTCTTTGGAATGGCCACCCCCGCCAAACGTCAGGTCCACATAGACCCCGTCAGGACGAATGGCCAAGCCCTCCACGCATTCGTGAAGCATCACTGGAATATGGTACGCTGTTGCACTCATTTATTAGCATCTGACAAATACGTTCTCGCCTGATCGGCAAACACTTCTGGATCGTTTATCAAGAAATTATCATATCGCTCCGGATCCCATATCTCGATGGTCTTTCCCATCCCCACTACAATCACTTCCTTGCTGATACCAGCAAACCCCAGCAATGGCTTGGGGATCAAAAACCTGCCCGTAGAATCCAGTTCTATTTCAGTATTTCCACGGTAAAAGCTGCGCTTAAAATTCCTTTGCTTGGGGTCAAAGTCATCTAAGGCAGACACTTTATTGTCCAATTTACGGTACTCATTCATGGGATAGAGCACCAAACAAGGGTCAAAACCTCTGCGCATAACAAGCTCATTACCAAAAGTCTCCGGTAGTGCCGCCTTCAATTTGGCAGGCAAAACCAGACGTCCTTTGGCGTCAAGCTTGCAGTAATATTCGCTAGAGAAATTCCCCATGTTATTATCGATCGATCTTCTTCAAATACAAAAGTAATAAAAGCAATCACACAATCCACCACCTTTCCCCACTTTTTCCCACTTCTTTATAAATGTATCTAAAAGTTTAATTTTGTCCAATAATTATACAAAAAAATATATAAGTTATCAACTGATTCCCACCCTGTTACGACATAAAACAATGGTGATCAGCATTGGCTAAAAGGGGCTTATTTTGCAAATAGAGGATGTTTTTTGTAAAAAATCAAGAATTTATAAAAGCTACAAACAAAGCAATTCCACGTCTAGTGGGGGGATTTCCCATAGAATTCCAAAATTTTCCATTTAAGGTTTCTTTTTTTAGAAAAAGCGCACGGCAATTACTTTTAAAAAGTTAACAAAAAAACAACAAAATCAAGTAAAAATCACCTGTTGTTCATACACAAAAAACGAATTATGCTACACAATTAACCCCTTTACTTTTTCCGCTCAATGGTATATTTCACCAAATTGGCCAAAGAATCTTTATAGGCCGAACTCGGCTGTGCCTCCAAAATGGCCAAGGCTTCATCGAAAAATCGGGTCATCACCTCTTGGGCATATTCCAACCCGCCTGAAGCCTTCACAAACTTAATCACTTGATTGACAGCCTTTTTATCTTCGTTTTTGTTTCGGATCAGGTAAATAATCCGCTTCTTATCGGTCCAGCTGGCATGGTTCAAGGCATAAATCAAGGGAAGGGTCATCTTCTTTTCTTTGATGTCTATTCCCACCGGTTTTCCCACTTCGTCTTCCCCATAGTCGAAAAGATCATCCTTGATCTGAAATGCCATCCCCACTTTCTCCCCAAACTCCCGCATACGCTCCACGGTAGCCTTATCTGCACCGGATGTCACCGCACCCACGGCACAACATGATGCGATCAAGCTGGCTGTTTTTTGTCTGATAATGGTATAATACACCTCCTCGGTGATGTCAAGGTTACGTGCCTTGGCGATCTGCAGCAGCTCCCCTTCACTCATTTCCCGCACGGCATTGGAAACCTCCTTCAGCAGGTCAAAATCACCATTGTCCACACTGAGCAGCAGCCCCCGGGACAACAGGTAATCTCCCACCAATACGGCAATTTTATTTTTCCAAAGTGCATTTACCGAAAAAAATCCCCGCCGGTAATTGGCATCGTCCACCACATCATCGTGTACCAGGGTCGCGGTATGCAGCAACTCAATCAACGCCGCTCCACGATAGGTGGATTCATTGATCCCGCCGGTGACCCCTGCCGTGAGAAACACGAACATCGGCCGCATTTGTTTGCCTTTACGCTTGACGATGTAGCTGGTGATGTGGTCCAAAAGCTTGACCTTGCTCTTCATAAAAGAACGAAACTTCTTTTCGAAGTCGGTCATTTCCTCCGCTATGGGGGCTTGTATTTGTTTGAGGTCTGGCTTCATCACTATTTTGGAGATGCAATAATACAATCAAATAAGCCATTGACAAAATGGATGAGGGGAATATGAGCTATTTTATTGGATGGCACAAACCTGTTCCCCGCTAAAATCAAAAAGTGTAATAAAAATACAAACTTCCTAAAAACTGCCCTTCTGCCAAGCGCGTTTCTTGTGTGCGGTAGTAAAAACGATAGGCAAATCCTACTTTCGGATAGGCCAACACCAGTTGTGCAAAAAACTCATTGACATTTTTGACAGGCTCCATCGTCGCCAAATCAACATCATAGGACTGTTTCGTCCCCTGCAACGTAGCATTCCAGTACACGCGCTTAAGGCGCACGCCTCCTTGGAAATAAAGCTCCCTTTTGCTGGGCATCCCCACCCGACTGCCTGAAATAAAACTCTCCGAAGGGCGGTGGTTAAAACGGCCGATCCTAAAAGAGGGGGTGATTCCTAAACTCCGATCATAATTCCCGAGTGCCACCCGTGGCTGCAGCCAAAAGTCCACCTTCCCTTCACGAAATACGTTCACCGCGCCTTCCAGCCGGAGGTTCACCAGTGCCCCATCTTGAATTTGATACTGCCATCCCTTAGGCTGTGGAAACCCGAAAAGGGTGTGGTACCACACTTGGACATCTTCTGCTTTTGATCCAGGGCCTATTTTTCCTAAAAGAAAATCGCCAGACAACCACCCCTTTTTGATAAAATGCTGGTAACCCACTTCCCCATAAAGCACTCCTGCATAGGGACGATCATAAATGTTGACATCATCCGAAGTGTACCGCTCCGGGGTATAAATCTGCTGGGAAACGGTCGCCTTCAGCCGTCCCCTCTCCGACAGGTAATGCCTATAACTAAAAAACATCCCATTGGTGTAGTAGCGGTCAAAATGGGAAAACGCCAGCGCATCGTTGTCTACCCGTAAGGAAAACTGGTGCTTTCTGATGGCTCCGGTCTCGGTTTGTCCGTGGGAAAAAGGCACGGACAAACCCAAAAAACAGGAGAAAAAGAAGATTATTTTGAGCTTCTTCACTTTATTAATAGATATCAGGCGATCAACCGTTAAATTATCAAAAAAACTTTATTTTGGTTACATTAACTAGTATTTGTTGATAGTTGAGATAAAGCTTCCTTAATAATCTCCCTCACTACCAAAGCTTCATTTTTTCATTATCTTTGAAAAATCATCAACGAAAATCCCCTTGACTGACGATTATATCAAACAAAAATACGACCCGATTCTTCCTCGTAAAGATGAATGGCCCGTGGTGAAGTTAGCCAAAAGCCGTAAGGATTTTGTCCAAAACGTGGCGACCTTCAGCAGAGATAAAATCATCAGCATGACCGGCAACAACCTTGACCTGCTCAAGGAAGAACTGGAGACCACGCTGTACCGCGAAAAACTGCGCATCAAACAGAACCCTTGGCTTGTGGACCCTGATGATGAAGAAGAGTTTTGGGCCGGAGTAAAGTCCGCCTTGGTACAGATTTCATTTGAAAGCCAAGCGACCGAAGAAGAGAAAAAAGCCGCTTACCATAAAATCCTGGAAAGCATCACTTCACGGTATTCGGAAGAAATCGCCAGTAACTTCAAACACAGCCATTACAAGGCCACCCGGAAGATCGTCACCTTTGGTTTTTCCAGGCTGTTAAATGCTGCCCGGGTAAAAGGGCTGGGCTCCATCTTCAGCAAGCAATACACCCTTCAGGACAAAATCCAAATCATTGGCGAAACCGAACAGCTCAGGGATCTGGCTTCAAAGGGAACCATCGTCATGGTCCCCACGCATTTCAGCAACCTGGACAGTATCCTGATCGGCTGGACCATCAGCACCTTGGGCATGCCCCCTTTTCTTTACGGTGCCGGGTTAAACCTCTTTAACATCCAGATTTTCGCCTACTTTATGAACGCTCTTGGCGCCTATAAAGTGGACCGACGAAAGAAAAACCTGCTGTACCTGGAAACCTTAAAAAGCTACTCCAGCGAGGCCCTCCAATTTGGCTGCCACAGCTTGTTTTTTCCCGGCGGCACGCGCTCCAGGAGTGGAAAGATCGAAAACAAACTCAAGCTCGGACTCCTCAGTACGGCCGTGGAAGCTCAGCGTGCCAATTACGAAAAAGGCTTTGATGATATAAGCGGAAAAATATTCATCGTCCCGGTCACGATAAACTATCACTTTACCTTGGAAGCACCCAGCTTGATCCGCGAACACCTGAGCCTTACCGGCCAAGAACGGTACTACAAAGAAACGGATGAGTTTTCCAACTCCTACAAGATTTCAAAATTCTTGGTCAAGTTCTTTACCAAGGGCTCTGACATCTCAGTTTCCATAGGGCAGCCGATGGATATCTTGGGCAACTACGTGAACAAAGCGGGAAACAGTACGGACCGCGATGGACGTATGATCGATTGCCGGGATTATTTCATGTCAAATGGCAAGGTAAGCATAGATCCCCAGCGAGAGGAGGTCTATACCCAAATTCTCGGCGACCGCATCGTAGAGGAATTCCATAAGATCAACCGTGTTTTCAGCAGTCATTTGGTGGCCTTTACCGCCTTTCAGATGATCAAAAAGCAAAACAGCAAAATGGATCTCTTCAGCCTGCTGCGGCTGCCGGACGAGGACTTGATCCTGGACTACAGCGATTTTCGCGCTTCCTGCCAAATGGTGCTCAACCGCCTGATGGAAATCCGAGCCAAAGGGCTCGTGCATGTAGCGCCCCATTTGAAGCAGGACATCGAAAAAATCATTGCCCATGGGCTGGCAAACGTCGGCATGTACCATGCCAAAAGGCCGCTGATCAAAACCAGTGACGATAAAATCACTACCCAAGACATGAGCCTCTTGTATTACTACCACAACAGACTGGACGGTTATGACCTTGAAAAACTCTTCAAATAACAGTGAAAAACCTGTCGGTGTCATCGGCATTGGCAGTTTTGGCACCGCCATAGCCAATATTTTGGCCGAAAAAAACAATGTCATCGTCTACGCCAGAAAGCAGGAAATCGTGGACGAAATCAATGAACAGCACAGCGCAGAGGGCCGGGAGCTCAACCAAAACATCACGGCGACGACGGATCCGCAGTCCCTTTGTGAGACCTGCGAAGTGATGTTTCCGGTGGTATCTTCCTCCGGCTTCAGGGACGTCATGAAAAAATTCGCCCCTTTCCTGCACCCCTACCACATCCTCATCCACGGCACCAAAGGCTTGGTCCTGAACCTGCCCGAAGGCCGCAACCTCGACAATGTGTCCAAAATCCACCGCGAAAACATCTGGACCATGAGCGAGGTGATCCAAAATGAAACGGTCGTCGTCCGCGTCGGCTGCCTGGCCGGGCCGAACTTGGCCAAGGAACTTGCCAAAGGACAACCTGCCGCCACCGTCGTCGCCAGCAGGTTCAACGAAGTCATCCTCGAAGGACAGCGGCTCCTCCGATCGGACCGGTTCCAAGTGTACGGCAACCAGGACATCATCGGTGTGGAACTCAGTGGTGTACTCAAAAACACCATCGCCATCGCCTCCGGCGCCTTGGCCGGGCTGGGACTCGGCGAAAATGCCAAGGGACTGCTGATCTCCAGGGGAATGGTGGAAATGATCCACTTGGGCAATGCCCTTGGCGGACAAACCCAGTCTTTCGTAGGCCTCGCCGGGATCGGAGACCTGGTGACCACCTGCAGCTCTACTTTCTCCCGTAACTACACCGTAGGTTTCCGCTTGGCAAAAGGGGAAACCCTGGAGGCCATCAATGACAGCATGGACGAAGTGGCCGAAGGAATCAACACCGTCAGGCTCTTGAAAACTTTCCTGGAAGGCACCGGCATGCGCGCGCCCATCACCGAAAACCTGTACAAAGTGCTCTTCGAAGGCTTTAAGGTCGAAGATGCCCTCTACTACCTGATGAAATATCCGTTTAATGTGGACATCGATTTTCTGTGATCCTCGTCGTGAGGTATCCCTGCCGAGGAAAATCGCTGCAAAGCTGAACCTAAACGAATGCAAAAAACCTATGAAGACCGTATCCATTCCTTGCCTTTTCATCCTTTTGCTCACCATGCTAGCCTGCACTTCAAGCAAGTCCCCCCTGCTCCTCACCGGTACAGCACCGACCATGGTGTCGGATGAGTTTTCTTTTACCGAAGGACCGACCGTAGCGCCGGACGGGGACGTGTACTTCACCGACCAGCCCAACAACCGCATCTACCGGTGGTCGGCAGAAACGGAAACCATCAGCCTCTACATGGAAGATGCCGGCCGCGCCAACGGGCTTTATTTTGACAAAAAAGGCAATTTACTCGCTTGTGCGGATGAAAACTTCCAGCTGTGGCGTATTGATCAAAACCAAGAAGTGGAAGTACTGGTGGATGGCTTTGAGCAGCAAAACCTCAACGGCCCCAATGACCTGTGGGTGGACAAAAAAGGCGGCATCTACTTTACCGACCCTTATTACCAGCGGGAATACTGGACGAGGCAAGCTCCGGACATGGACCGGCAACGTGTCTATTACCGGTCGCCCGATGGCCACACCAAAGTGGTGGCGGACCACTTTGTCCGGCCAAACGGCATCATCGGCAGCCCAAAAGACAAAACACTCTACATCGCGGACATTGGCGACCAAAAAACCTACCGCTACGACATCCACAAAAACGGCAGCCTCAGCGAGCCGACCCTATTTGTGAACATGGGCTCGGACGGCATGACCATGGATGAAAACGGCAACATCTACCTCACGGGAAACGGCGTAACCATCTTCAACCCCGATGGCGAGCAAATCGGCCAAATCCCGATTCCCCAAAAATGGACGGCCAACGTGACCTTTGGTGGAAAAGACCGCAAAACCCTCTTCATCACCGCTGGCCCAGCCGTCTACACCCTAAAACTAAACGTCTCCGGCACCAAGTAGAAACATCTATTTGTAACCGTTATTTTAAGCCACAGATAAAAGGAATGAACACAGATTAGTAATAGCTGGAGCATCCTATCTGCGTTTATCAACGTTCATCCGTGGCCAAAGAGAAACCATAGACGACAAAGAATAGGCATAGCCATCGAAATAGGCTTTCCATAATCAAGCGGAATTGACGTTTAAGCCAACCTCATTGCTAGCGAAACTTTGGTAACTCAATTATTCATTTCCTGTGCTTTGAACATCTCATACCCTTTCTCCTGAAACGGATAATCCCAGCAGCCCATGCGGTGAAAAAGCTGGCCACCAAAGCCCTTCTTGTAGAGGTGGACGCCATGCAGCGGATGGGAGCGGTCCAGGTTGGGGGCACAGCCAAACATGTCATACTCCTCACAGCCAAAAGCCTTGGCACGCTTAATCGCTTCCCACTGCAGTGCATAACTCGCCATGGCCTGGCGTTGGTCTGATGCTGAAGCTCCAAAAAGATAAGTCGCCCGCTTATGGCTGAGCACCAGCAGCATCGAAGCCAACTCCTGCCCTTCATGTGACGCCATCAGCAAGCATACCCGCACCTGCTCGTCCTGATGGGCAAAGAGGTCCAAAAAGTAATCCTTGGTCTGATACGTGATGCCTTTCCGGATCCCCGTTTCTTCATACAGGGCATACCAGTCATCCAACTTTTCGACACCATATTCGCGGACTTCCACCCCCTTCTTATTCGCCTGGCGGATATTATAACGCGTATTGTAACGCATCTCGTACAGCAATTCTTCCGACCCGCGGTCCAAATCCAGAAAAAAGGTGTTTTTCGGCAGGGCATCGCCGGGGCTCTTGCGCAGGTTCCAATGGTCGGTATTGAAGTTTACGCGAAATTCCTGCGTCTGCACCGGGGGCGGCCCTTGCCAATTGCCCTTGGGATCGTACAACTCCTGCTCATCGGCCCATTGGTTTTCCCAAAGGAGATCGTAGCGGATAAAGACGCAATGCTCAGGTAAATGAGGCCTCAAGGATTCCGAAAGCTTCTCCAGAAATAGCCCTTGGTGCTCAAACCGCGGCTCCAATTTCGGCCCATAAGGCACATAGGCAAAGCAGTGCCCTTCGCCAATATCCTTGAGCAAGATCAGCAAGTCCTCCTCCAACTGCTGCGAGGCCCCAGCATAGGGATCCAACAGTGCCTTGGACACCTTCAGCCGAAAGCCGTTGGGCTTAAACCCCTGTTTGTGTTTTACCTTTGCCCAGAATGGGGTCTGTGGCAAAATATTAGTCGCATTGATTTGGTCAACTGACGTTCGCTCCGCAGTACAGGTCATCACATGTTAATTTTCAGCCGGCCGGGGGAAGCACCTCTCCCACTCGCCATAAAACAAGCCGCAAAGCTAAAAAATCATCCAAAGACCAAAAAATATTTCGTGTAGTTTTCTATAAATCAAGGCATTCGGAATAAAACCCACCCTTTATCCTTTCTCCATGGCTATTGTTATGACGCCCTGCCAGGGCTGGGGTTGGGGAAGTTGTAGGGGCTACAATCGGTTCCTTGTGCATGCTGTTCCTGATTTGGAATCAGGAACTCTTGAAAAGGGGGATTTGCAATCCCCATGGAGGGGAATCTACTTGCCAATACATATTACTTGACATCGAATATTCATTTTCTTTTACCACGCTGCTGCTCCTAACGGAGCATTATTGCGACACTTTTCTACGCCCTACCAGCCCAATGCCCAAACTGACTTATGCCGCTAGCTATAAAACAGTTTGGTAAAGTCATGCTACTGCTAAATCTCCTTGTGCCGTAGGCTCAAAACTGCTTCTCGAATTTACCTAGCCTACTCATAGTTAACCACTGAATAGCATCCATTGACGTTCCAAAAGTACCGTATTTGTTTCGCCCCAAACCGCCATAAATATAAAAAGACAAAAAAGCTTCCCCATAATCACCCCATTCCCAGCAACAGTCATTCAACAAGGCATTCAGGCTTGGCTGTTCCAGCCGTCAGCATGCTTAGTTATTGTGTGTAGTGCTTTTTATTCAGTTGCCAAATCCATTTTCTGGTTTAGCAACTCTACGTTAAAATTAATTTTTGCGTTTAACGCCCTGAAAACTTTTAAAATCGTCTCAAACCTTGCGTCTGTCAAATTATTCTCGATTTTGGAAATCTGAGCTTTTTTCACTCCGATTAATTCTCCGAGTTGGGTTTGTGTCAATTTCCTTTCTTTTCGAGCTTGTTTGATTGCTTCTCCGATTAAGTCAAGTCGCAATTCGTTTTCATAAGCATCTCTTTCCGCTGTACCTTTTTTCCCAAGATATTTGTCTTTTACTTCGTCAAGTGTGTATGTTTTCATTACTTCTTGTTTTTACTTTCAAAATATTTGTTCATCAATTCGGTCGCTTTGTCAATTTTCTTTTTCGGTGTTTTTTGCATTTTTTTTGACAATTCCGTGAGTTGCAATCACAATAGTCACTTCATTATCCGTTTTGTCCCAAAATGCAAAGAGTCGGTATTGCTTTTTGTTGTACAAGGTTCGAAATTCCCAAATATCTTATGTCAGTTTTTTAAAGAGCGTATTGTCGGTTTTAACTTTTGCTCTGTCAATATTGAAAAGTATATTCTTTCGAGCCTTTTCATCGAGTGTATCCAAGAAGTCAAAAAACTTCTTTTAGAAAATCAACTTTAAATTTTTCCGTCATTCAGATATTTGTTTGTTACAAATGTAAAAGTTTCCTTTTTAGTAAATAAATTTTATTCCGAAGACGTTTTCTCACAATACACACAACGGTCAAGTATAAGAGCAGTAGCGGATTTCAAGGTAATTACCTTTCCGCCACCACAAAAGTTTATTAAATGCACAGACCTTGAATTTATCACTTTCCCCGCTATTGCTCTTATACAATGTTGTAGGGCGTTTTTTCTTGTTCCGTATTCTCTCGTATTATTTTCTTCAACAACTTTTCTCTCTCCTGAATGTACACTTTAAAGTTTTCAAATTTTAGGTCTATTGATTCAGGTATCAAAAGTGAGTTTCTTATTCCAAGGTTATGTTTCTCTTGTTTTTCTATCCAATTCTTTAATTCCGATTTGTTCTTAGATTTATTTTGTTCTTCTGAAAGTAACGCCAAATTCAACACAGTATTCCAATGACTTTGATAGAACTCAATGTCTTCTTCATCTTCTAAAAAGCTGAAATCTGAATTTTCAAATTGACTTCTTGGATATAGATGGTCAATATTTGGATTTTTAAATTCAAAATTGAATTTTGGAAAGAGAAGCGACAATACATAAAACCCATCTAAACTGTCATATGAGGTTCTTAGTATATTTTCTAACTTTTCTTCGTCCATTAAAAAACTACGGTTCGTGCCTTTGAACTTTTCCTTTAGCTGAACTAAAGGGAAATCGCTTTCGTGGTTTTTTTCAATCACTTGTTTAATTGATTTTAAAAAGCCGTCTGAACTGCCACCGAATAGCTTATTCAAAAGGGATAGGTGAAGGTAATTTTTAATTATAGATTTATTTCTAACGTGTTTGTTATCCTTATTTATCTCATTTGAACAGTCTTTTAAGTAGATGTAGTAGATTATTGGAATAACTGCATTTTTTGACCGTAAAGAATGATTGTTAAAAGACAGTGATTTTACAAGCTCAAAGCTTGATTTAATGCTTCTTGTTATTTTACCCCATTCAGATTTAATTTTTTGAATTGTTTCGCCTTGAAAGTTTTTTAAAGCAAACCTGATGTCCGCTGAGAAAAAAACCAAGCAAGTTTTTAAAACAAAGTCCTGATTAATCCCAAAACCAATATCTTCTACCTGTCTGATTAATTCGTCAATTTCTTCACGTGCTCCTTTTGTGGATTTTCCTGATTCCCAAGATGCTGTTATAATTGACATTAGTAGGTCTGCGAAAGAAAGTATAGATCCACCTGAATTAGTTCTTATGAATTCATAAAGCACTTTGTCAAAGTCTTGATTTTTTTCTAAGAAGAAGTTGATTATTGGCTTTTCATTGGTCAGCTTATATAGCTTTAACAATGTCTCGCCTGGAAATCCACCAATATCAAGCTCGTTTTTAGATAGATAAGTAATTACGCTATGTTCGTTCTGAAATTTCAGAATTTCTCCAACTTCAAACCAAAAGCAATCAACTTCAAATCTTTTGCCTTCTTCATCTACGACTCCTTTAGTTTTTCGATTGTTTTGTTGTTCGTGTTCATTATGAATGAGAAATCGAAAATCATATACTTTCTTTTCTTCATCATCAACAATTGGATTTAGAATATCAAGGTATAATTTCCTGCTTGGGTAATCTCGCTCATCCTTTTGATATTTCTTCTTCCTGTAAACATACTTTTTGTAGGCATATGTACCTTTTAAACCAATATACAGACTGTTCAGTCGCTGTTGTCCGTCAATTACAGCTTTAAAGTCTTTATAGCCATTAGTATTTCTTTCTTCGTTGTTTCCCCCTTTGTATTCAATGTATTTTCTCAAAAAATCGTAGAAACGGAACTGATTTTTAATGTTCGCATCTGTTACAGACCAAAACATAAAAGTGTTTATGGGGTAATCCTGCATAATTGAGTCAAAAAGAAACTCAACTTGTCTTGTATTCCAAACGAACCGTCTTTGAATTGAGGGAAGAAGCAAGTCTCCTGAATCTATATTGTCTATTGCTTCCTTTACAGTTATAGCTTTCTCTAGTTCGTTTGCCATTTTAGTTTAATATTTCTCGTTAATCCAACTGTTGTTTTAAATGCCCTACAACGGTCTCGAGTATGATTAGTAACGGATTTTTAAGCACTAACTTTTCGGATTATTACAGACCTTTAATCTCTTCATTTTGTTTCGTTTAAGCGATTAAACCGCTATTTTTTATATACGTTGTTAGCCACTGGGCTTTTATTCTTTCAACTCAAAATATTTTTCCAGAGTGTTTAATGTAAATACTGATTTTACAAATATTTCTCCCAAAACTTCAATGTAATTACTATCTGTAATTACAAAATATTCAATAGCTTTTTTACAGTCCTTATTAGACTCGCTAAATGTGTGAGCAATTAGTCCAGACCTTAAATTTTGAAGATTTCTTAAAAACACAAACATATCTGGAATATTCATTCCTTTTGACTCTAAAAACTTTTCAAACTTTCCAATTCCTCGAATTTTTGAGTCCAAATCTAACCCTTTTGCTAATTCCTTCTCATTAAGTCTATCAATAGTCAGTTTTACTATTGTTAGAGTTTGTTCACAGAAAGCTTTAACGTTGTTTGTAGTTATTTTATGCAATGCAGTAAAAAGATGCTCTTCTGTTTTTGATAATGGTTTGTACAATTGCCAACCAAACTTTTCTTGCCATTTTTTATTGAAGCTTTTATACTTTGATTTAAAGAACAAGTCAACTGTTTCAGGTTGTTCTGCCCATTGACCTTCTATCATTGTTCTGTAATAAGTTCTACTAATATTCATTCCCTCTTTTGGTGGAATATTATATTGTTTCCAATGAAGTTGTTCCTTTTCCGGAAGCATTCTCAAATTGGTAAGAAAGACAGGAATGTATTCATCTACATTATTGTCTATTTTTAATCTAAAAAATTTCGAACCAACACTAAATCCATCAACTTGATATTTGTTTGGTTGATTGTAGTATTTGTTTAAAACCTCTTTTTTGAAATAAGTAACTTTAAAATGATTGCCGTCTGTTTTTCCGCAATCTTCATAAATTAATTCCCCTTCGTCATCAATTCCGATTATAAAGCTTTCATTTTTTGATTCTCCAAAATCAAAATGTGATCTCTTTGAATTATTTGGTTTAATGAATACTTTTCCCATAATCCAACTTTGAGTTTTGTCGGATACATTGCGAATTAAATGACTATAAATAAAGTCGTTTTCTTTGATTAATTCATCCTTGTGTATGATGTTCCAATCTGAAGGGATTTCTTTTAGCAACCTCATAAAATCATAGCATACTACGAAGTTCATATCTCTCATTGTGATATATTCCCTCAAATAATTGATTTTTACTTTAATCAATTTTGGCTCAATAATTAGAACTTCGTCTAATTCCCCATAATCGCTTACATAATAAAATGTACGGTTTTGTTTGTCATTTCCTTTTTCGTAAAGTCGAAAGTAGAGAACAAATTCCTCGGCAACATCTATGTATTTTATTGAAGTTTCCTGTAATGAAAAGCTTTTGTAGAATAAAAAAGGTTCTAAACCTTCTTCGTCATTTGATTTATATGTGTTGTCTCCGTAAACAGATGGCTTTCCTTCACTTCCCATTGAAAGTGGCCAATTATAATCTTCACTATATTTCTCAACTTTGTCGTTTGATATTAGACAACAATATATTCCAGCAGAATCGTCAAAGTCTTTAGAATCATCTTCATATATTTTCAGCCAACCGTTTTTGATTAAGAACTTGGATTCAATTTCTTTTTTTTTGTCCTCTAAAAGAAAATAATCTTTCTCCATTTTTTATTCGTGTAGATTGGTTTTCGCCTTGTGCCCAACGTCTTTATATACTCAATTTGAGTATATATTCTATTGAATATTTTTCTGTTAAATTACTAATATTTAGATCGTTATTATTTAATAATTGGTCAAATGTACTTTTAATGTTTTACAATTTTTTGGTCGATACAGGTGTATAATTATCGGTTTAGAACCTTAGCAATTCCGAGTGGTCTCCCCGAACTTATTTCGGGATAGGCAAATCCACCGTAATTGCGGTTATACATTGGTGTAACCAGCTTTATAGATCATTTAATTCGTTAATTTGATATAACTTAAATTCAACATCCATATCTTTTAAATATTCTTCAAGGCTTTTTTTAAATCCAACTTGTTTTCTCCAAGTATCTATTGAGTCAGCGTTTTTAATAGGCCAAAGAAAATAAATCCATTCTCCTTTTTTATTGGCTTTTCCTTTTATTTGAGTCCCATAAATCTGTTCAAGCCCTTGTTCCATTAAGTTTCTATCTTCCATCATTGCCAAAGAAGTTTGAGTTATGTCCCCATTTTCTGCTGCTTTTCTAATTATTGGAAGATACTTGCTTATTTTATCTGAATGCTGAATTACATAAAAAACAGCTTTGCTAGCGGGTTCACCAACTGTAGATTTACTGGGATACCCATATTTGCTGATAATACTTTCTATTTCTAAAATATTAATGCTGTCAATTTTACGCATTAAATCAAATTTTTTATTTCCATCAATATCTGATTCTTTTAAGTTCATTTGGGTTAGCAATTCAGCTTTTCTCTCCTCAGATAAGCTTCCATTTACAATTTCTCTTATTCCTTGGTCTTTCAGTAAAATGTTTTCAAGATTAGCCTTTAGTTCAAGATTAATCTTATTTTCTACAGAATTATCTTTATCGCTTTTCTTACAAGAAATTAAGATTGTCAATAGCGTCAAGAAAACTATTTTAAAGCATTTCATTTTTTTCAAATTGGTTACAACACCTTTACATCCACCACATCCCGTTCATAAACGATGACTTCCGTTTGCAAACGGGTATTCTCGAAAATTAAGCTTTTGCTCACGTTTAAAAAATACCACAAAATGGGTATTTTTCTGGGGTATAGGAGATGGGCTGGAGATCTCATCGCCAAACGGCAGGCGTACCCGGTCGGTATAGGCCCTTGGATTACTGCTGCCCAAGAGCTGGTAGGTGCGAGGGTGGTTCATGAGTAGTAGTGTTTAGGATCAAAAAACTTTTTATCCCTTAATATAGCACTTTTCTGGTTTTTAGCGGTTACCCTCCCCGATCAATCTAGGAAAATCGTTTTTGAACTATTAGTAGAGATGTCAGCCTGAGCGTAGTCGAAGGCTAGACGTTGGATCTCGACTCCCTGCCGGACAGGCAAGCGCTTGATCTGACCCTTTTTGCCTGAATTAAATAACTTCATGGGGTTAAAAGCGATTACCCTCCTTGATCAATCCCTTTGCCCAGTCCTTTACCTTTTCGTTTGCGGTGACCACAAACTCTTGGCCCTTGGCGGCGGACTGGAAGTAAGTTGGGCGGAAGCTCTTGGGGGTGTGGTAGCTGATGGAAACGTTCCGGAAGCAATCGGGCAATTGCCAGCGGCTTTTGGAGAAGCCCGGCTTGGTCAGCTGCAGGCCAGGGTGTGCTTTCAGGACACCTCCTCCCGGCAGCTCCGGCAAAAAGTCCAGCCACTCGCTGGCCCGGTAAATCCTATTGTGCTTCGCCGCCCGAAACCGCTCCTGCGCATGGGGATGGTAGCTGATTTCGGGACCATCATCCTCCAAGGGATCGATCACCTCCCCGACCTGCAAGTAGCCAAAGATCATGTGCACTTCCGGGGCATCCTTCCGATAGGCCAGTCCTTGCTCCCCCCTTTCAGTCTGCCGAAAGGTCCCAAAAAACAGGAACAGGTCGCCTTTGCCCACCCCGCACTTTGCCAAGTGGCCCTGGGCGGCGCCGGTCTGTCCCAGCAATGGCCGCCATCCGGGAGTCCTGGGAAGTGCCTGGTCATCCAAGTCGGGATCCAAATGGCAGCAGCTTTTCCCGCGAAGGGGTGTGGAGGGACGAAGTCCTTGGATGATCGCCCCATAGGACTGACCACCATGCTGCAGTTCATCATAGGTCAAGGTATCCCGCGGCTCCGGGATGGGCAGACTCAGCAAGGTCCCATCCGGCAAAATCGGACTGGGCTGCCCTCCATACTGGGCATCGAAACCTTTTCTACTTAAAATTATGCGCAAAACCACCTTCGTTTGATCATAAAAGCCCTTCGCTCCACCACAAGGAGGCGATCACTGGCTACAATCGCCTGCGATGACGGCTTCCTTGGTCGGATTATAAACATTCTTGTTGATTACCCCCCGGCAAGGCCGTCGTTCATCAACAACGCCCGCACCGCACAAAAATCGGCCAGGGAAAGATTATCTATTCTCAAAGTATTGAGTATCAAGATTCAAGTATCAAGGCTCAAGACTCACATCTCACATCTCAATACTCAGGACTCAATACTCAAGACTAAAGCCTACTCCTCATGCGACAACGGAACCAATTTTGCCGAAAGGTCCGGCCGCTCCATGCCCGGGTCAAAAGGAAACATGGGGCGTTTGATCCGCTCGTACTCCAAGCGCATCAGGTCTTGGTCCACTCCACCCGGGGTGAGCGCCAAAAGCCAATCCGCCCGCATATCGTACAGCTCGGGCACCAGGTAGCCTATTTTTACCACGACGATATCCGTCTGCTTGGGCTGCAATCCCAAGGCGGTAAAATCAGCTTCATGATGGTAAGGCTTTCTTTTTTTGGTCACGATGACGTTGACACTGCCACATTTGACCACCACTTCAGTTTCGGCATGGCGGTCTCCTTTTTTGATGGACTCCACGGATCCTTTGAGCATGATCGGGCCTTCATACCGGTCATCCACGGCTGCTCCCACGGGGGCTTCCACATGGCCGCCCACGCCCACTTTTTCGGCCGCCTCCACCAACTTCGGCCCAGGAATGGAGGCATAGATCACCGACGGGCCGTTGGCATCCTTGAACTCGGGCCGGTTTAAGATCTGGCGAAGGGTCCACGTCACATCCCCTGCTCCACCGGCCGTGGGATTGTCCCCGGAGTCGCTGATCATAAAGGGCTGCTCTTCACTGGCAATCGCCGAATCCAACGCTTCCGTTAGTGTGGCCGTCGGGGCGACAAATTCAAATTCATCCCTGACCGCCCAAAACTGCTCGGCAAGCTCTTCTGCCGTGGCGGTAACCTTCTCCTCATCATCACCGGTGACCATGACCACCCCGTGGTTTCGTGGCTCATCTGCCCAAGCATAGCCGATCCAAATGGCGGCATCCACGATTCCCGTTTGATTGGCTGCCGGTGCCACCGCGGCATACAAGCTTTTGCCCGGCTCCACACGGGTACTGGTCTTTTCGCCCGGCAATAAAATGGGCACGGGCACATAGGCCTTGTATGCGGGCTTGCCTTTTCCGGATTCTATACGCGCCAGCAAATTGTCCATGGCACGCTTCTTCGACTCCAGTGCATCCTCATGGGGCGCCATGCGGTAACAGGTGATCAAATCAGAATGCTTGGCCAACCGCCACGACACATTGCCATGGAGGTCCATGGAGGTCGAAATGATGGGCTCCTTACCGATTACCTCGCGAATCCGCGTAATCATATCCCCTTCAGGATCATCCAGCCCCTGTACGCTCATGGCGCCGTGGATATCAAAGAACAACCCGTCATAGGGACCGTTTTCTTTCAGCATCTTCAAGGTCTTCTCCATCAATGATTCATACGCCTCTCTGCTGACGATCCCCCCGGGAATAGCCTTCCCGGTCAATGTAGGCACCCATTCGGCCCGCTGGCGGTTTTCGGATCCTGCGGCCATGAAGGGATAGTTGTCATAAATCTCCTCACCTGTCTTGGCATGGAAGGCGGGCGCTTCTGTCACGGCAGGGGAAAAAGTACTGGACTCAATCGCCAGCCCAGCAATGGCTATTCGAGGGAGGTTGACTTTCTCGGCCTGCTGCTCAGATGTACTGCTACAGCTTGAAAACAGGGCCAAAAAACTTAATAAACTTGATGTCAATAGTAGGGTGAATGATTTTATCATAAATGCAATTAGGTTTTTTAATGATGTACAAACCTCCTGAAACGATCGAAATCAGGCAGGTATTCACGAAATGCCTGCCATAGGGCTTGATAATGAAAGGGGCAGGCGTGTGATTAATTGGTGGTTATCTGTGGTTCTTGATGCGTCTGATGCAAACATCGATCAATTCATCCACCTAATTTAGGTAAAAAATTCCAACTTCAAAGTTTCCCGCGAGTACCCAAGCGCAGCTGAGAACAGGAATCCCCCACCGCGCGCGCCCAATGACAGCCCTACACATATCTCAAGTTCAAGTATCAAGAGGCAAGACGCAAGTATCGAGACTCTAGACTCAATATTCACGTCTCATATCTCAAGACTCAAGACTCAATACTCAAATCTCCCTACTAGTTTTCCAACTGCTCCAAGCGCTGCATCAGTGGGGGATGGGAATAATTGACGAAGACATGCAAGGGATGGGGATTGATCTGGGTGAGCGTCTTGACGGAGAGGGTCTTCAGGCCTTCGGCCAAAGGTTTTGCGGCATACGTTTCCTTTGCATAGCGGTCCGCCTCAAACTCATTCTTGCGGCTCAGCATGTTCATCCCAATGCCCAGCAAGGTCGAAATGGGCGAAAACAGCAATACAAACCCGATCAAATTGAGGTGGACCGCCACCCGTTCGCCGCCCAGGGCCAAGCTGATGGTCTCGCTATTGACAAAAAGGGAAAGCACAAACAGCATGACCCCAATTTGCAGGACACTGATGACCATGCTCTGGAGAATATGTTTCTTCTTATAGTGGCCGATCTCATGGGCCAGCACCGCCGTCAGCTCCTCGGTGGTATGTTGTGCGATCAAGGTATCGTAAAGCACCACCTTTTTGCGCTTGCCCATGCCGGAAAAGAAAGCATTGGCCTTGGTGGAGCGGGTGCTGCCGTCAATGACAAACACATTGTCCAGGGAAAACCCGACCGATGACGCATAGGCCAGGATACTTTTCTTTAGCGGTCCTTCCTCCAGCGGGGTAAGCTTATTGAACAGGGGAAGGATCCACGAAGTGTAAAACAGGTTGATCAGCACCATAAAGAAGGCTGCCACCGCCCAAAAGTACCACCAAAACCCACTTCCCAAACCATTGATCAGCCAAAGCAGCAAGGCCAGCAGTCCACCGCCCAAGATGATGCCCAGGGCATATCCTTTCAGCTTATCCAGTACAAAGGTTTTCTTCGTCGTTTTATTGAACCCAAAATCGGCTTCAATCTTAAACGTATGGTAATAGTCAAACGGCAGGGAAAGCAAGTCGGAAGCCAAAAACAGGATGCCAAAAAACAACAGGGATTGCCAAAGGGGAGCTGCCACCCCAGTGCTTACCCAGGCATCCAACCAGCCAAAAACGCCCCATTGGAGGCAGGCCACCGTCACCAAAAAGGACAGCCCGCTCGTCAGGAGCCCAAAGCGGTAATTGGTGCGTTGATAGTTTTTGGATTCTTGGAGTTTTTCCTGGCTCAAGTGACCGCGCAATGTGTCGGGCACTGGCGGCACCGGCTGCCGGACATTTAGCCAACTGGTCCATTTATCAAACAAAAAACCGGCTACGACCAAGCCGATCAGGAGGTATTTCAGTTGTTCTGCATTCATGCAGCAAAGCTATTAAAATTTAGGACAAGGAAGAATGGTATTTCGGAGCCGGGGCGCTCCGGGATTCCGGTCGGGAAACCGGTAGGACACGCTGATCTCATGGGCACCGCCCGATTGGATCCCCAGCTGGGACATGGTGTAATCAAAGCTGTAGCCCACATCCAGTCCCGTGGGAAGGCTCAGTCCGAGCAACATGACGATGGCATCCCGGTTACTTTCGCTGTTGAGCGGCTTGTAGGGAAGTCCGCGGTACCAAACCCCAAAGATCAACGGTTCGGCATAGACATAGGCACCAATGTCAAGTTGCTCAAAAACGCCCTGCTTTTTATAGTTGATGGTTGGGACAAAATACCGCTGTTTGTACGTATGGGTAAAGTCACGCTTCATGGCGCCATGGCCTAGCCCAATGCGGTAGCCACCGTGAAAGGACAGCTTTCGGGGCAGTGGACTTTCCCCTTCCAGAAAAGACTGGTTGGGTTCATTGATATGGTGAATGGCTCCTCCCAGCCAGAGGTTCTCAGTAAAGAGCAACCCGCCAAAGGACAGGGAGAGCAAGCTGACCGGTTCTCCCAATCCGGTGAGGTCCGTATTTCCCGGAAAGATCGGCCCAAAGGGATCCTGGGGATTGATCTGATTGGCAAAGACCAGGTTTTCGTAATAGCCCACTTCCCGGCGGATGTAGCTACCTTCAAAACCGGGGCGAAAATAAACGGATTCGCCGAGCTTCAGCTCATAGGCATACATGGCCGAGATGGTCAGCGAGCGCAAATCCGCCGCTCCCTGTACGTCATTCATGACCATCAAGCCAAATCCGCTGTTATACTTTTCCAAAAAAGTATCGGCATAAGCAGAGAAGGTATTGTATTGGGCGTCCAGCCCGGGCCACTGGCTACGGTAATTGGCCCCTATGCGCGTCTGTAAGTCTGAGCCGGCAAATGCAGGATTCAGGTAGAGGGGTGCCGCGTAATATTGACTGTATTGCGGATCCTGTCCAAAACTATTGCCAGTAGAGAACGTTAATGCTAAGATGCAAAAAACTAGATATATATAAGACCTAAACAAAGAAATGTTCGTTTATTTGAATAACGTTAAGCTTATTAAACGGCTCTCTGGCGCATCGTGTTTTAAAGCTACCCGTAATATATGAAAAGGACTCCTTTTGACATAAATTTAAGATTCATTTATCTTTTTTTGCCGTTATTCCTGTGCCTGCGCTTTTCAGTACATGTCCATGGGCAAGGTTACAATGATAACGAATGGATCTTTGGTTACTGTGGGCCAAACACGGAAAATAATTATATTTCTTTTGGTAAAGGAGACAACCCAAACGTCAACACCCTGCCGGGAACAGTGGTGGTCGGCCAAGACAACAACGCCATAGCCATTGACCCGCTGACGGGGGAACCCATTTTTTATACGAATGGAGAATTAGTTTACGACGGTGATAATGGGCCATTAGAAGGAATGTCTCCTGGTATTAACGGGGACATTAATGGAAATCAAACTGTAGCAATTTCATCTCTAAATTTTGATATTGAAGGTGAAAAAACCTACTATATTTTTTACCTCAGCACTTCTGATCAACTTCAATATGCCGTAGTTGACATGAATGCCCCGGGACAGGCTACTGGCAATGAACCTCCTCGTGGAGAAATTACGGATAAGGACATCCAGTTTGGCACCGCCGCGGGTGCCATTGCCGTGGTCAAAACGCCCAGTTCGCCCAGCTACCTGATCAGCTACGAAAACGGGCAATTGCTCTCCAGGGAAATTACCGATACGGAAGGGGTATTCAATGAAACGGGCAATGCGGCCCTCGGCTTTACGCCAGAAAAAATTGCTTTTGATGAAAATTCGGGCACCTTGGCCCTGATCCCCGAAAATGCGGTTGACCCCATTGTCCTGATGGACTTTGACACCAGTACCGGGAATTTTGCGAATCCTCGACCACTGGATCAATCCACAGGTGATGCATCTGAAAATTATGGTGGAACGGGACTTGCCCCTGATGGCGATTATTTCTATTATTCTAAGGATGACCAATTGCTCCGGATCCCTGTGGACACGCTGGATGCCGATCCGCAAGTGGTGCCGATTACCAGTCCCTCTGGAAGCACTATCCGCCAAATCCACGACATTAAAGTAGGACCTGACGGCCAATTGTACTACATCTACCAAGAGGAAGATGATGATGCCTTTTATGTGGGCACGGTCGAAAACCCGGACCATACCGTACTGGAAGAGCTGACGGTGGACGACAATCCCTTTGACGGCACGGATTTCTGCGGCAGCACCTTTCCTAGCTTCGCCCCGAATGCGGACATTGACGTTTCCGTGGATTTTACCTACTCCCCACAAATGCCCTGCATGAACAATCCGCTGCAGCTCACGTCCCAGCTCACGCCGCCCAATATTGCCGTGGAATCTTATGAATGGGAGCTCAGCCCACCCCCTACCGACCAAGACGGGGAGGAAATCGAACTGGACCTGACAGAGGAACATTTGCTCTTGCCAGCAGATGCGACCAGCGAACAAAACATCAACGTCACCTTAACGGTAACACTCGCGGACGGAAGCACCCAAACGGCCTCCCAGTCCATCACCTTTCAGGAAAACAACCTGCAAGCAAGCTTCACCCCTTCGGACACCACCACGTGTATGACCTGCATCGACCTCAACGAAATGCTGGAGGTCAGCTCAGGTGAAGAAGGCCAAGGCGGCTCCGGTGGCGGAGGTGGCGGCGGCGGCGGAATTCCCGGAATTCCCGGCGGCGGTAGCGGTGGCGGCCAAAATGGCGGTTCCAGCTACGAATATTTCTGGTCAAACAAAAAGGAAGAAGGATGGATCCCGGAAGGGGCCAATGAGGTATGTGATCCTGGCACCTATTGGGTACTGGCACGGGAGCAGGGCTCTTCCTGCTATGTATATGCCGAGACCACAGTCAAAATGTGGGACCCCGTGGCCAACGAAAAAGTCGACGACCAAACGAATAACGTGTGGTATTTTGGGAACAATGCCGGGCTCGATTTTAACCCAGATCCTGACGACCCGGACGCGCCGTCTCCCCGGCCTGTGGAAGTCCCCGACGGCCATCCGGGCTGGAGCATTCCGGAGGGTACGACGACCATCTCTGATCAAGCCGGAGACGTGCTTTTCTATACCGATGGACAAACCGTTTGGGACCTCAACGGCAATCCCATGCAGGACGGGGAAAATATCGGTGGCGACAATACCTCCGCACAGAGTGTCATTGCCGTCAAAGTCCCTCAGGAACAAACCCTTTACTACCTCTTCACCACCCAATCGGAAGGCGGCAACTCCACCACCAAATTCTCTTTGGTAGACATCAAAGGGGAAAACCAAAACGGTGTGGGCAGTGTGGTCAGCGGTGACAACTTCCTCTTTAGCCCCGGCACGGAGCAATCTGCGGCCATTGCCTCCGGCGACACGACTTGGGTGATGTTTCACGAAGTCGGCAACAACACCTTTCGCGCCTATCCCGCTACTTCCCAAGGCATTGGCCAGCCGGTAACCAGCGATGTGGGCACCAACCACAGTTTCAGCAACTCGGCAGGCACGATGAAATTCAGCCCCGACGGGGAAAAGGTGGCCGTGACCATCGTGGACGAAAATGGCTGTAGCTTTGTGGATGTCCTTGACTTTGATGAGGAAACGGGTGAACTGAGTGAATATGCCACCATTGACCTGGGCTGCGAGGATGAGGTCTACGGGCTGGAATTTGGCGGAGACAGCAATAAGATCTTTGTTTCCTACCAAAATGGAAAAGGACTGGAAGAATACCAGATCCAAGCTCCGGAGGACGACGACGATGATGATGGTGGCGGCAACAATTGCCCTACCTGCTTCGAAAATGCCGCCGACCAAGCCGCACTGGAGCAATGCATCCAAGACAACGTCAATGTACTCGCCAACAGCGCAGGCACCAACTTCGGTGCCGTCCAAATGGGACCCAACGGCCAAATTTACGTAGCCATCCCCGGCGCCACCAATATCGGCACGATCAATCCTGGGGCAGACTGCAACAACTCCAACTACAGCCAACAGCAAGCCGTGTCGACCACTGGCGGCACCAGTAACCTGGGCCTCCCTGCCTATGCCCAAAACAGCGGCAGCAATATCCCCGACCCGGAAATCGCAGGCCCTGAAAGCCTTTGTTTGCAAGATGGCATTGCATTGGGAGAATTTGAAGGAGGCGGGGAGCCGGACATTGACACGTATACTTGGACCATCCTGGACAGCGAAGACCAAACGGTATTCACCACTTCCGGTCCTGGCGATGAGTTTCAAATCCTGGAATATGAGTTTGACTCTGCCGGTGTGTATCAGGTCACCTTGGATGTCGAGCGCTGTGGCAATCCGGATTATTACAATGGGGAGCTTACCGTCGAAGTGATCGGCCCGCCACCTTTGACCCTCACCGATGACATTACCCTTTGTAGTGGCAGCCCCATTACCTTGACGGCCATTGACGATTACGATCCTGCCGAAGGGCTTTACCTGTTCGAGTGGACCAATGCGGCTGGCGAAATCCTGGGCAATACCAATTCGATCGAAGTGACCGAAGAAAGCATCTATACGGTCAGCGTCGTACTGGCAAACAGCGAGGAAGAGGACCCCGCATTTCAAGCCTGTTCGGCATCTTCATCGGTCTTTGTGGGACCGGCGTTTGATTTTGAACTGAATCAAGATGCCGAATCATCCTGTTACGAAGAAAATTACATCAATTTTGCCCCGGACACGCCCGTTTCCGGCGAGTGGTCCTATCAGCTGCAGGGCTCCACGGAAGATCCCACTGTTTTGGGCGAAGGCTATGAATGGGAAGTAGCCGTGGAAGAATTGCCGGCTCCCGGCACCTATGACATTATCTTCCGGGCTGTCGACCCGATCCTAGAGGGCTGTATCGTAGAAAAAAGGGCCACGCTGGTAGTGGATCCGTTGCCGGAATTCACCATCAATGTGATCACTCCCACCAGCGAATGTGACAATCCCAGTGGGAGCTTTGAATTCACCATGCTTGCGGATGCAGAGACCGTAACGATCGAAGAAATAGACCAGGAATTTTCAAATGTGGCCGAGGGTGAAACCATCGGTCCCTTCGAAGACCTGCCCCCGGGAGTCTACACCATCACCGCCGAAAATGAAGGCTGTACCTACACCGAAACCGTCAGCATCGAAAATACCAGCCCGCCGGATGGGCTGGATGACTACAGCATTGTGACATCCGCAGAACGCTGTACCAATGACGGCATACTGGACGGCAATATTCTGATCACCTTCCCGGCGGATGGGACGATCACTGAAGCCAATTACACCATCACCCGAGAGGAAGACGGACAACAGTTTACCGGTTCTACGGCTGATATGCCCTTGGCCGTTCCACACGGCACCTATGCCATTGAGATTTCCACGCCGGACGGCTGTGCGGTAGCAGCTCCCCAGACGTACGAAATACAGGAAAAAGCCCTGGTCAGCTTCAGCGTTCCATCTGCGCCGTTGGCATGTGAGATTTTCTTCTTTGAGCCGGAAAACGCAGATGTGATCGACTACACCATCACGGCGCCTGACGGTGCAGAAATCACGCCGCAGCCCAACGGCCTGTACCCGCTGGACCAAGAAGGCCTTTACTTGGTTCGGGGAGAAGATCCGAACGGGGTGGACTGCCCTCGGACCCGGGAAATGGACCTGACCTTGACGGGCCAAGTGGACTATGAGCTGGAAGGTCCTTTTTATGATTGTGAAACGGGACTGCGGTATGAGGCGGTGATTGCACCGGGATTTGATGAAGCTGATTATGTTTACCTTTGGAGGACTTTTCCGCAAGGGGAAATCATCGGTCGGGAAAGGATCTTTACGCCTACGCGCGAAGGCGCCTACACCTTGGATGTACAGCCCAAGACGGGCACAGGCTGCCCCGCACCGTGGATAGAATTTGATGTCCCGGTCATCGTCCGCAATGTCCCCGTGGAGCTGACCTTGGAGGCGGGCATTTGTTCTGACAATCCGGAGGGAACTATCCGAGCTGATTTTGAAGCACCAGCATCCGCCAATATAGCAGTGGCCTGGTTCAGGACAGACCAAAACGGCATTAACATCAGGATGCCCGAATTTGACGGTTCTTCCACCATAACGGTCACCCAAGCAGGGCAATACCAAGTGCAGCTGATCAATTCCACCAATGGCCAGGAATGCACCGTGGGCTCCGACGAAATCACCGTGCTCAACTCCGATGCCGAACCGCCGCAACTGGCCGAAAGCTACACCATCTGTGCCGCGGAAGGCGTCACGGAAACCTTGGAACCTGAAGGCAACTGGACGGCCTACGAATGGTGGCGAGAAGACCAACTGATGAGCACCGATCCTACCTTCACTCCGACAGAGGAGGGCGACTACACCTTGATCGTTACCGATGCGGCAGCGTGCTCCTTTGCCGTTACCTTTGAGGTAATAGAGGATTGTGGGCTGAAGGTCACCACGCCGGACGCCATCATCCCCGGTGATCCAGAGCGGAATTTCGTGGTGTATGTCAATGACTTCGTCGATGAGATTTCTGTGTTGATCTACAATCGCTGGGGCGAGCTGATCTTTCACTGCATCCAAGAAAACATCCCGGAAAATGCTCCCTTCTGTCCTTGGGACGGAAAAGTCAATGACAAAAAAGTCCCTGTCGGAACCTATCCGGTGGTAATTAAGTTAAAAAGCAATGCTCAAGGAGTGGAGCAAACCATTAAAAAAGCTATTGTTGTAATAGAATAAATATGATCGCATTGATTTCTCCAGCAAAGACGCTGGACATGAGTACTACAGACATTTCGCTGGCCACGCAGCCGGATTTTAAAACCGACATCAAGGCCTTGGTCAGCATCATGAAGAAAAAGTCCGCCGGTGACATCAAGCAACTGATGAAAGTCAGTGATAATATCGCCGAGCTAAACGAAGAAAGATACCATCATTTCAGCAAGGACTTTACCACTGAAAATGCCAAGCAGGCCCTTTTGGCCTTCAAGGGGGATGTGTACCGCAGCATGGAAGTGGACGATTATTCGGAAGAGGACCTGGCCTTTGCCCAAGACCATCTGCGCATCCTTTCCGGACTTTATGGGCTCCTCAAGCCCATGGACCTGATTCAGCCTTACCGCCTGGAAATGGGCATTGGGCTGGAGAATAAAAAGGGCAAAAACCTCTACGAATACTGGGGAACCAAAATCTCCAAGGCCATCAACAAGGCCGCAGACGGTCAGCCAGTGATCAATTTGGCCTCCCAGGAATACGCCAAAGCCGTGGACAAAAAAGCCCTCAAATCCCCCTTGATCCATGTCAACTTCAAGGAGTACCGGGAAGGCAAATACAAGGTCATCGGCATTTTTGCGAAGCAGGCCAGGGGCATGATGGCGGATTATATCATCAAAAACAAAATCACCGATCCGGCTCAGTTGAAGCTATTTAACCGGGAAGGCTATGAATTTTCTGAACCCCAGAGCAAGGAAAATGAATGGATCTTCGTTAGGTAACAGGTTTGAAAGTTGGAAGGTTGGAAAGTTGGAAGGTTGGAAGGTTGTAAAATTGGCTGTTGGTAAAACCGAAGGGTAAATTTCATTTAAACCGGGTTTAACCTTTACCGGTCAATTATGTTTTCCTCATACTTTCACCAGTAGCACAATTCCTATATGAAGAAACAAGTATTGCTTTGGAGCATTCTGTTGTTCCTGTTTAGCTCATGTGCGGCTACAAGGTCCGCATCCAGTCGCGTGGAAAAGGGCCAGGCCAGTTATTATGCCGACAAGTTCAATGGCCGCAAAACGGCAAGTGGAGAACGCTACCGCTCAGGAAAAATGACCGCAGCCCACCGATCATTGCCCTTCGGGACGGTGGTAAAAGTCAAAAACCTGCGCAATGGCAAAACCGTCAAGGTCCGCATCAACGACCGGGGGCCGTTTGTCCGAGGACGCATCATCGACGTTTCCAAAAAGGCCGCCCGACAACTGGACATGATCCGTGCCGGTGTGGTACCGGTGGAGGTAAGATATTAACGGAAAGGATGATAAAGCCATCGAAATAGGCTACTCCGATCTTTTCTGTTTGATCAGGGATAAGGCCTGAAGCCCATCCGGATCAAAAAAAAAGCTACCTCATACGAAGTAGCTTTTTGGATTCATATCAAAATAAAGTGATCAAGGCTCTAGCGCCTTCACACCTGGCAATTCTTTTCCTTCCATGTATTCAAGTAGCGCACCGCCACCAGTGGATACAAAGGATACTTCTTCGCCAAAGCCAAACTTGTTTACCGCGGCGGCAGAATCCCCTCCACCGATCAAGCTGAAGGCACCTTCTTTCGTCGCTGCCACCACTGCTTCGGCTACTGCTTTGGTACCTTTGTCAAAGCTTTCCATCTCAAAAACGCCCATTGGACCGTTCCAAAGGATGGTTTTGGAGTTTTTGATCACATCTGCAAAAATCTTCCTTGTTTCCTCTCCGATGTCCAATCCCATCCAGCCGTCAGGAATTTCGCCACTTTTGGCTTTTCCTTGCTCGGCATCATTGGCAAATTCCTTGGAAGTGATATTGTCCACGGGCAGGTAAAGGTTTACGCCATTGGCTTTGGCCTTTGCTTCCAGCTCCTTGGTGAGGTCCATCTTGTCGGCTTCCAATAAGGAATCCCCGATGCTTCCGCCTTTGGCCTTGGCAAAGGTATAGGACATGCCTCCGCCAATGATCAGGTTATCCACCTTGTCAAGAAGTTTTTCGATGATCAAGATCTTATCAGAAATTTTGGCTCCGCCCATAATCGCCGTCAATGGCCTTACAGGATTACCAAGAACTTTATCAGCATTTTCAAGTTCGGAAAGCATCAAGTAGCCACACACTTTATCGTTAAAGTTTTCAGCCACAATGGCGGTAGAAGCATGGGCACGGTGCGCGGTACCAAAGGCATCGTTCACGTAAATATCACCCATTGCCGCAAGTTTTTTGGCAAACCCAGCATCACCTTTTGTTTCTTCATCATAAAAACGAAGGTTTTCCAAAAGCAAGACTTCTCCTCCTTTCAGAGCTGCTGCTACTTGCACGGCTTCTTCACCAATGCAGTCCGGAGCAAACTTCACCGGACGATCCAGTGCTTTCTCCAAATCCAGCAGGATATGCTTTAATGAAAATTTTTCATCGGGACCTCCTTTTGGCCGGCCCAAGTGAGACATCAAAATGACCGCTCCCCCATCATTCAAGATCTTGTTAATGGTCGGCAAAGCGGCTTGGATTCGCGTGTCATCAGTAACTTCAAAATTAGCGTTCAAGGGCACGTTAAAGTCTACCCGTACCAACGCTCTTTTACCTTCAAAACTAAGGTTGTCAACAGATTTTATCCTACTGTTCATGGTTAAATAGGTTTTATATGATTTATTTCTTTAAATTCTTTAAAAGAAAGATGCTGTCTCATAAATAAATAATCCGTCATCACGAACGAAGTGAAGTGATCTCGATGTGCTTTCATTGCACGTATGACGAGATTGCTTCTTCCGATATCCATAGGATCGCAATGACGAGAACTTTTGAGACAGTCTCTCAAGGGCCTAAAAGCCAATTTCTCTATACCTTTCATTTTGGTCACAGCCTCTTGACTATCGTGCCGCGGCCCTTCTCAATCGGTCGTTCACCGCTTTTCCAAGTCCTCTTTCGGGCATTTCTCCTGACAAGATCACACTTACATCCTGCTTATCCAAATAACGCATCGCGGCAAACAACTGCTGTGCGGCTTCCTTAAAATCTCCTGCTGCACTCAACACCCGCTGATGCTCAGCAGGGACGCCCTCAAACGTTTTGGTAAAGCTCAGCACGCCAAACCGCTCATTCTTTTCCAAATAATGCGGCACCAGCTGCTCCAGGTCCCCTACGATAAAGGGAATGCGGGGTGCATAGTGGCTCTTGAGCATTCCGGGAGACTTTGGATTGCTGCTGGACTGTGGCAAAATCAGCACATTTCCCACTACTTTTTTGATATCTGCCACCTCAATTCCTCCCAAACGGTAGATGGTAATCTGCCCTTCTTCCACGCCCACTATCGTACTCTCCAAGCCCACTTCACAATTACCGCCATCCAACACATAATCGATCTTTCCTTCCAACTGATCCACCACGTGGCTGGCACAGGTAGGGCTAATATAGCCAAAAGGATTGGCACTTGGTGCGGCCAGTGGAAAATCCAACGACAACAGCAACTCACGGGTCAAGGGATGACTGGGAACCCGCACGGCCACCTGATCCAGTCCACTGGTCACCAGGTCGGGCACAATACTTTTTTTCGGAAGGAGCAAGGTCAACGGCCCTGGCCAGAAGGCATCGGCAAGCACTTCCAGCTCTTCCGGAATGCCGGTCGTGTACGCGCTGATCTGTTCGATACTGCCAGTATGCACAATCAGCGGATCAAAACTCGGCCGATTTTTGGTTTCGAAGATTTTACTTACTGCTGCTGCATCCAAGGCATTTCCAGCCAATCCATAAACGGTCTCCGTAGGAATCCCTACCAGCTCACCCTTTTCCAAAAGTGCTTTGGCCTTCTTGATGTCCTTTCCGATTGTAGTCATTAAGATTCCGATTCGGTATCACAAAATTCATCGATCCATTCTTTAGCATCCGCATAGCCTAAGCCAAGTGCGGTCTTAAGGTGCATGCACCCTTCCTCTTTTTCACTCAAGGCACTCATCTCCGTAACCCCCAGCAGGTAAAAAGCAGCCCCGTTGGTATTGTCGATGGCCACAGACCGCTTCAGGGCATTGATTGCCTCCAGTGGATTATTATTCCCTATCAGGGCTTTTGCACGGTTAAAATGCACCAAGGCCTGATTCGGGTCCACTTGAAGGGCATTGTCAAAATCCAAGATCGCATCTTCATAGGCTTCCATCCCCAATAGTGCCAACCCACGGTTATAATAGATATCTGTCTGGTTGGGATCCAAGGAGCTGGCCATATTATAATTGATCACAGCATCCTTAAACGCTTTCTTCTCCAAGTAAGCATTTCCGAGATTTAAATAAGGTTTGTAAGAAGTAGAATCTTTCTCCATGGCCACCTTAAAATGCTTGATGGCCTCATCCCATTTTCCCTGTTCAAAAAATGCTACTCCTTTGGCATTATGGGCTTCTGTATGGTCTGGATTTTGTTCGATCACCCGGTCAAAATAGGTAATCGCCTCATTAAATTTCTCCAATCTCATTTCCTTTATGCCGGCATCGTATAATTCCTGCTCAGAGGGGGAGCAACTCCATAGCAGCACGGCCATTAAAGGAAGAATAAATAGCTTTTTCACTTTTGGTAATTTTTCAGACAAAGATACGAATTATAGGCAATTTGACAGCTTATTAATCCGATCTTTGACAGAAAGACAATCATCATGGGTAAAAAAGAAAAGCTTGGACGACTTTAAGGCTTTCCTGCCCCATTTCCCATTCACGGATTTCGCAAGATAAGGATGCTAACACACCACTTCAGATTTGCTGGTCTTCTCCAGCATTCTCAATATGGAATCGTTGGCCTTGACCACGTCTGGAATGGTTTCATATTTTACCCAAGCCAAGTCCTTGCTCTCTTCACTGATGGTCAGCGGCTCATCCATGGCTGCCTCGATCAAGAACCGTACATCGTAGTGAAAATGCTGCGGGTCTTTGGCATTGGCAGGAATGATGTGCTTGTCAATATCAAAAATCCCTCGATCCACCAGCTTAAGCGAAATCAGGCCACTCTCTTCACGGGCTTCGTTCATGGCCACCTCCAGCAGGTTCTCGTTGCCGTCAGCATGGCCGCCGAGCTGTAGCCAGCGATTCAACTTCCGATGATGGGTAAGCAGGGCGTGGGTCCGTGTTTTATTGACAATCCAAGCAGATGCAGTAAAATGTCCTTCTTTTCGATCCCGATGAAAGGCCAATGGATCATCGGTCAGCTCGATAAATTGCTGAACAAACAACTGCTCCTCTTCAAATGGTGTCCGATAACTTTTCAGTGCTTTTGCTAATTCTTCTCTATTCATAGGATGATTACTGCGGATTAAATATTGCTTCTATAAAGGAATCAAATGAACGCGCCTTGGTATAAAGTCTATCCGAATAGACGGTCACCAAAATCTTGATCATCTGAGGCTTGTGATTTACCGACACTTTTTCGATAGCAACATTCCCAAAAAGTTGGTCGGTACGTGCTGCCGAGAAGGTTGCTTTGGGCTTTAGGTATTGTTTTTCGATGGTGTTTACCCCGGAAGCTTTCTCTTGAATGGTCCGGTCCAAACTCACCCTTTCATACCCTAAATCTACAATTCGCTGGCCAAAAGCAAAGAAAAGTCGGGAAAAAGTTTTGGAATTTAGCGGTAAATCGTACGAAATCGCTATTCCATTGGCATATGGAGACCTAAAAACCTGCAGCTCCGGCGTGGTTTCCTGTCCACTTTTTTGAAGGTGATAGTTGTTATAAATCAGTTCAAAAACCTCTTTTCCGTCCACCGAATCCATCCACTGCAACAGTGCCTCCACTTCTCCTTCTTCCTGTACAAAATTCTCCTTATGTGTCATGGCCGTATTCTTATCCGAAAACAGCCTTTTCAAAATCTCATCTACAAACTTCATTCATTCTTGATTTTTATCCTGCCATCAGCCAAGCTGACGATTTCGCCTTCATCTTCCATGACCCTCAAGAGCTTGGTGGCATAGGGATCCGTACTGGACAGATTGGCTTTGGCCAGAAGGTCCTGATAGGTAAACGCATCTCCATCCGCTAAAGTTTGCAAAAGCTTCTCACGGACCTCTTCTTGGTAATTTGGAGCGTTGGCCGCTTTCTTCTTTTCCAGACAAACATCGCATACACCACAAGAAGTGTCTGACACTTCCCCGAAATATGCCAAGAGCTGCCGGGTACGGCACATGGTGGTATTGGTCACATAAGCCACCATCGCCTTGGCTTTTTCCACGCTGGTATCCCTTCGCTCCGCAATCCTTTTGGTATTTAGCGGAAGGCGTCCCGCATCATACCGGTGGGTCAGAAAGGTCACCTGTGGCTGGTCTTTTTTCTTGTTGTAGGCAGCAATGTCCAAATTATCCATCCGCTCCAGCAGCTTGACAACCTCTCGTTCCGGAATGTTGAGCACAGTGGCGAGCTTATCTTCCCTGATTTTCAAATACTCGGAAAAGAGCTCTCCACCATACATCCTCAGCAGCACTTTGATCACTGGATCCAAGGCCGCATGGGCAATCTGGTATTCGTACAGCCGGCTTTGTCCAATCAGAAAATGAAAGGTACTGGGACTATAATACCCTTCACTCAACTCCACCAATGCTTCTTCCTGAAGGATCTTCAGGGCATTATAGGTCATCAGTAAATCCAGGTGATAGGTATTGGTAAACGCAATGATGTCAAAATCATAACTGACCATCAAGCTACTGCCCACGGCAATGCGGTAATAATTGGCCAGGCTTTGGTATACGCGCTTGATAAAGTCAATGGGAGGATAGGATTGCTCTGCGCGCTCCACCAGTACCTCCAGGTCTTTGTCTTGATACAGCAACACCGCAAAAGCCTTCCATTCGTCCCGGCCAGCCCGTCCTGCTTCCTGATAGTAATTTTCAAGGTTTTCCGGAAGGTCCACATGGATGACCACCCGCACATCTGGCTTATCGATTCCCATTCCAAAGGCATTGGTGGCCACCATTACCCTTACCTTATTATTTTTCCACTCCATCTGGCGCTGCTCGCGCAATTGTTTGTCCAGGCCGGCGTGGTAAAAGGTCGCAGAAATCCCCAATCGGTAAAGCGCCTGAGCCAGCTCTTTGGTAGCCTTTCTGCTTCGCACATAAACAATGGCTGACCCGCCCACCTTTTGTAGGATTTCGATGGCTTTTTCCAACTTATTCTCCGCTTTCCTGACGGCATATGACAGGTTTTTACGGGCAAAAGACTTCACAAAAACCGCCGGATCACGTAATGCCAACTTCTCCAAAATATCTTGCTTCACCTGTAGGGTCGCTGAGGCTGTAAGGGCGATAAAAGGAGTGTCCGGGTGGTATTCCCGCAAAGCAGCGATTTCCAAATATGGCGGCCTGAAATCATAGCCCCACTGGGATATGCAGTGCGCCTCATCGATCGCCACCATATTGACCTTCATCCGCTTAAACCGCTCGATAAAAAGATCCGATTTCAAGCGCTCTGGAGAGACGTACAAAAACTTATAGTTCCCATAAATGCAATTGTCCAGCGTGGTATCGATTTCCCGCTTCCGCATCCCCGAATAAATGGCCGTGGCCAATACGCCCCGCTTCCGCAAATTGTCCACCTGATCTTTCATCAATGCAATCAAAGGGCTCACCACCACACAGATGCCTTCTTGCATCAGCGCCGGCACTTGGAAGCAAATGGATTTTCCTCCACCGGTAGGCAATAGCGCCAAGGTATCCTTGCCAGCTGCTACCGAGAGGACAATATCCAACTGCATGGGCCTGAAATCATCATACCCAAACACCTTTTTTAATACCGAAAGCGCCTTCGTTTTCAACTTACCATTCGATTTTTTTCTTCCCCAAAAATGCCGCTATTCCCCGCTTGCAATCCTCCGTCTCACGGGCTTTTGCATTCATCCTTGCCGCATACTCCAACGCCTCCTCCAAGGGCAGATCCTGAACTGCCGCGATCATCTTTTTGGTCAGGGCCATGGACTCTCCGGAGTTTTGGCTGATAAGGCGCTCCGCAATCTCCTGCACCGCTCCATCCAACGCCGCTGGTTCAAACACCTCCTGAATCAACCCTATTTCCTTGGCGGCAGGCGCTACCAGCAATTCCCCTGTGAGCAAAAGCTCCTTGGCCTTTCCTTCGCCCAATTTCCTCACCAAAAACACCAAAACCATGGCCGGCACAAAGCCGATCCGCACTTCTGTGTAGCCGAGTTTGGCCGTGGGCACGGCATACGCAAAATCACACACCGACACTAAGCCACAGCCCCCCGCCAAGGCATGGCCCTGCACTTGGGCAATGACCACCTTAGGGAAAGTATACAGTCGTAAAAACAGCTTCTTGAGCCCCTCACTATCCGCTAAATTCTCGTCAAAGGTATTGTCCTGCATCCGCTCGATATCTTGCAAGTCAGCCCCCGAGCAGAACACCTTCCCTTCTGCTTTGATGATGACCACCTTTACCGTTTCTATGGCCTCGCACCTATCCAGTGCCGCTTGGAGGCCACTGACCATGGCCGCATTCAGCGCATTTCGCTTTTCTGGCCGCGACAAGATCACATAGCCTATCCGGCCTTTTTGTTCAAATTTCACATGCTCTTCCATAGTTTGGGGCGTTGGTTAAATGAAGATAGGGCGTGCAAGCTGTTCTTCCAAAAAAATCAATTCACTCACTCGAAAATAAGTCTTAAGGCCCCGTTTTTGGTGGACCACCTCATCTCCTCTGGCGTTTGCACCCACCCGTCGCCGTCGAAATAAGCAGCCGAGACACCTGTATTTGCGCTTAGCCATATTTTTCCTTCACGTGCCGTCACCAAGCAACCATTGGGCAGGTAAACCCGTGTTTTGCTACCTTCTTGGGTAAATTTCAACGGAAAGTCTCCTTGCATATTCGTGGCCAGTCTGTGGGGATCCACTTGGTAATGAAGGTCTTTTTCAGCGACTCCGTATTGAAAGCTGCCTGATAGCCTGGAAGAATGATAGTCCACCGCGACACCTTCTCCCAAGCTATAAACATATAATTCCTGCTGTGAAGGAGCGGCAAAGCGGGTCCACCAACTCGTCCCGATGAGGCCCATCACGACGACTAGCGCTCCATAGGCATAGGCCTTTTTTCGTTCCTTCAGCCACAAGTAAAGGCACACCACCAAGCCCCACATGGCAAACACGGTGATCACGTTCAGGTAAAGGCCTTCCGTTTGGGCAAATGGAAGGGCATCGAATAAAAAAACACCCCCATTCATCAGCTGTAGCAAAAGCTCCAACAACCGGCCCAAAGGCCACCATGCCCAGCCGATCATGGACAGCAGCAAAAACGGCAACCCGACGGCCATCACCATAAAGGCACAAGGGATGACCCACAAATTGGATAATAAAAAATAGTTGGGAAAGACGTGAAAGTAATACACGGACAAGGGGAAAGTCGCCACTTGTGCCGCGATGCTGACCGAAGTGATTTCCCAGAGGTAATACATCACTTTATTTTGGGGCAGCCAAATGGACACAATGGCCGGCTGCAGGACCAGAATCCCAAACATCGCTGCATAGGAAAGCTGAAAACCCACTTCAAAAATAATATAGGGATTGAACAGCATCAGCAACAATGCCGAAATCGCCAATGTATTGAAAACAGAAGGGCTTCTGGATTGCATTTGTGCCAATGAAAGCACCGTAAACATCGTCGCTGCCCGCATCACGGAAGGTGACATCCCGGTCAGCAATGCATAGACCCATATCAGCAGCACCACGAGGCCCAAGTATACGATCCGCTTCATCCGTGGAAGCTGGGCCGGTTTAAAAAACAGCAGGAAAAAACCATAGATAATGCCCACATGTAAGCCAGAAACGGCCAACACATGCATGGCTCCTGCGGTGACATACGCTTCACTCACCGCTTCGCCCAAATTGGCCTTTTGTCCAAGCAGGAGGGCTTTGCCAACTTCTACCGCATGATCGTCCCCAAAAGTCCTTTCCAACAAAAGCCCTAACCTTTCCCGCAACAATAGCAACGGCTCGGCGACTGAAAGCCTATCCACCGTTCCCAACCTCGTCAGTGCTTTCCCGACAAAATGCTGATGGTAAACTTGCTTTCGCGCCATAAATTCCCGGTAATCAAATCCATTCGGGTTTTTGGGTGGAGCGACCCGCTGCGGCGCACCTTCCACCCAGACCACTTCACCCGGCCGCAAGGGAGTTTCCAACCGATGATAGACCAATACCTTCCCGTGGGCCTTTTCATAGCCTTCATCGGTCCACACATACCTAACCGCCAGTTCATTCCCAAACGTACTGGTCTTTTGCTCATCCACTCCCAGCACTTCCCCCATATAGCCCTGAATTTTGGAGTGACGCAGAAGGTGATCTGCTTGGTTATTTGCATCTTTTAGGCTGCTAAAAGCATAACCGGACATCACCAGCAGCAGGTAAGCCAGAAAGGGAAACAAGCTCCGGAAGGTAAAACGCTTGTTCTTCCCATTAAGAACCGCAAAAATCAAATACAGTAACAGGACCGCTGCCATCGCCCCCCAAAGCACCTCATCCGGAACCCTACTCCCCAAAACCATATAGCACCATATTCCCGCGGCAAAAAACAGGACGTATCTCAAAAAAGGGAATTCATTAAACCTCATAAAGAATTGAAAAAGATCAACTTATAAACTAATAAAAATCCGATAAAAAGCAAGTAACAAAAAAAGGCTTCCCTTTGAGAAAGCCTTTTTTTTGTAAAAACGTTTAGTTAGGATGCTGCCAATTAAAATCGATATCCGATGCTCACACCAGCATTTACTTCCACGGCTGCAAACCTGTCATTCACCTCTTCGCTAAAGCCCCTGGCAATGTTTACGTAAGGAGCAATCGCAAATTTGTCACGCTGCACCCATTTGTATCCTGCGCCAATCCCGATCATGCCGCTGTTCATGTCAGTAACCAAAACCCCACCTCCGTCAGCAGGTTCGGTAAAATCACCAAAACGGTACTTAAAGAACGGGTAAACATAGATATTGCCCTGCTCTGGATCGTTGTTCAGGAAGTAAAAATTGTACGAAAGCAACAAACTGCTCGTATTGTATTTTTTTCCGTCCCCCTGACCATTATAGCCAAAACGGTCATTGATCAGGTATTCCACACCAATCGATTGGTCACTGTCCACAAACCGCTCATAACCGATTTCTACAGAGCCTTGAACGATGGTATTTAAAATGTTCAATTTGATTTCGTTGGGGTTGTAATCGGTTTGGGCATAAGCCCCCATCATCATGCCTGAAAAGAGAACAATAAGTAATAGCTTTTTCATAACGTAATTAATTCTAATAATTGGTACTAATAACAAAAACTTGGTAAAATTTAACTTGCAATACAAATAATGATAAACCTATCACAAATATCGCTCCATTTTATAGTGCAGGATGTCACATTCTGAAAAAATGTCGCCTACTTTTTCAAAACCAAACTTGGCATACAGGGGAACCGCATGCAGCTGGGCATGGAGATAGATGCATTGGCCAGTCGTCCCTTCACTGGCGGCAATATCCTCCAACGTAGCCTTCACCAATGCCTGTCCCACACCTTTTCCCCGTGCTTCTTCCAAGACGGCAAAGCGCTCCAATTTGATGCCTTTATCGGTAAATCGCCATCGTGCCGTTCCTGCGGGCACATCATCCAGCAGGGCTAGAAAGTGGATCGACGTCTCCTCGAATTCATCGTATTCTTCTGCTGGCGGTACCTGCTGGCCAACTACAAAAACTTCTTGTCTAATGCCAAACACCTTGTCCAGGGTGGACTTATCCGTTACCTTTCTGACGGTTATTTTGCTCATTTTTAAACGCTTCCTTATGCTGATCGTCCCGATCATATGCTTCAATAATGGATTTTACCAGTTTGTGTCGGATGACATCTTTCCCGCTGAGATTGACCAAGCCAATGCCCTTTACATCCTTGAGCACCCGTAATGCTTCACGTAAGCCAGATTTTTGCTTGGACGGCAGGTCCACCTGACTTTGATCACCATTGATGATCACTTTTGAATTGGGCCCCATACGGGTCAAAAACATCTTGATCTGCTCCCTGGTGGTGTTTTGGGCTTCATCCAGCAGGACAAAGGCATCATTCAGCGTCCGGCCCCGCATGTAGGCTAGTGGAGCAATTTCGATCACCCGGTTTTCCTGATAAAATTTCAATTTCTCTGCCGGCACCATATCGCCCAAGGCATCATAAATCGGCCGCAGGTAAGGATCCAGCTTTTCCTGCAAATCACCGGGCAAAAAGCCCAGGTTTTCGCCAGCTTCTACGGCAGGCCTGGTGATGATGATCCGCTTGACCTCTCTGTTTTTCAATGCCCGCACCGCTAAGGCCACTGCAATGTAAGTCTTACCGGTCCCGGCAGGCCCGAGCGCAAACACCAGGTCATTCTTAAAAGCAGCATCCACCAGCTTCCGCTGATTAGTGGATTTCGGCTTAATGGCCAAACCCTTGTTTCCGTAAACAATGATGTCATTCTTTGGGTCTTCCTCAAAAGGCACCCCTTCCAGCTCAATGTATTCCTTGACATTTTCCGGGGTGACCTGACCAAACCTGTTAAAATGCTGCAAGAGCATGTTGAGCACATCATTGATCCGGATAATCTCAGGAGCCCTGCCCTGGATGCGAATTTCATTTCCGCGCGAAACAATTTTGCTTTTGGGAAATGCCGCAGCAATCTGGCGGATATTCTCATTCTCAGTGCCAAGAAAATCCAAAAGCGGAATATTTTCTAAAGTAATTACCTTTTCTACCAATCCGTTAATGTGTATTTAGGGTTGTCAGATTATTCTTGCAAGAATAAAATTTCTATTTTTGTTTATACTTTACAAAAGTACAAAATTTTAATTGACTTCGTTCTATGGCCTTAGTAACATTCCTGTCAGATTTTGGGGATAGCGATTATTATGTACCTGCCGTCAAAGCCAAGATGTTATCCATCAACCCGCAGCTGCACATCGTCGACATCACCCACCAAATTGAAACCTATGACATTGCGCATGCGGCTTTTGTCCTGAGGTCTGTCTATAAGGAATTCCCAAAAGGCACCATTCACTTGGTAGCCCTTAACAGTACCAGCAGCATGACCGATGGCTACATCGGCATTAAACTGGAAGAACATATCTTCGTGGGTCCCAATAACGGTGTCCTCAGCATGCTGGCTGATTATGATCCAGGCATTGTGGTGAAATTTGCCGATATCCATATCAAGGACAGCACCTTCCCCGCCAAGGACATCTTGGCGCCCATTGCGGCCAAAGTAGCCAGCGGCGCAGCAATCCATGATTTTGGAGGACCGCTGCAATCTATCCGAAAGATGATGCCCCGACAGATCAAAGCCACCAAAAAGCAAATCGTCGGCCATGTGCTGCGCATGGACGGATACGGCAATTTGATCACCAATATTCCCAAAAGTGTCTTTAACCAGTTAAACCCCGGAAAATTCACCCTAGAATTTAGCCGGGAAGTACTGACCGAATTTCATGCCTCCTATGACAGCGTGGAGCCCGGTGACTGTTTTGCCCTTTTTAACAGCCTGGACTTTTTGGAAATCGGCATAAACCATGGTCACGGAGGGGATTTGCTGGGATTAAAATACGACAGTCCTGTGGTGATCAATTTTATCCGTGAGGAGGAATAAAAAATCACCAAAAACAACCCCTTGATCACTAGACGATTAGAAAGAAAGACGTTTTATCCCCATAAAAAATTTCAAATTAGTAGGGTTCAGATATTGCATAGCAATAAATCTTTGCTCATATTTGCATCCCGTTCGGAACGGAACTGGAAAAAAGCATAGTGAAAAACTATCAAGCCTTGGTGGCGGAATTGGTAGACGCGTTGGTCTCAAACACCAATGAGGTAACACTCGTGCCGGTTCGACTCCGGCCCAAGGTACTAGAAACCCCTTCAGATGAAAATTTGAAGGGGTTTTGTCGTTTTTGGGCTAAAAGGAAATCAAGCGAAATTTCTAGGGAACAAGGATTTTTCGGGAGGTAAAGATGTTATTTGCTACATTTGATTGCCATTTGGTCACGGATGAACACTGATAAACACGGATAGGATACTTGGAGCATTGCAAACCTATGTTCACATCTTTTATCCGCGGCTTAACCTAATTTAAAAATTTACGATGCCCATGCCTTTGGCTACGAAGTGGGTCTTTCGTCAAAACTTGAATTCATCCAGTTCATAAATGAAATAGTATCCTTTTAAATAAAGCTGCCCTCAGAAATATTGCTTGATCCGTGGTATGGTGTATGAGGTAAACTCGAATGCCAGCCCCAAAGGGGCGGCACATTCTTAGCCACGGGTGAAGCCCATGGTGATTTTGCCCAGCAAATGTTTCCCGTTTTAGCAGCATTGCCTTCACTATCCCCCATAAATTCCCGCTAAAACCCTTTCGTGTGGATGGAGGAAAACCATCTTTTTAACGGATCAAGCAGAAAGGATGGGGTTAGCCTGTTTTGATGGGAAATATGTTATTCGCTACTTTTGATTGCAATTTGGCCACGGATGAACACTGATAAACACGGATAGGATCCTTGAGGCATTGCAAATCTACGTTCACATCTTTTATCCACGGCTTATCCTAATTTAAAAATTTACGATGCCCATGCCTTTGGCTACGAAGAGGATTTCTCGGCAAAGCTTGAATTCATCCAGTCCATTTATAAATGCCATCCTTTTAAGAAAATCGCCCTCAGAAATATTGCTTGATCCGTGGTATAGTGTATGAGGTAAACTCGAATGCCAGCCCCAAAGGGGGCGGCACATTCATAGCCATGGGTGAAGCCCATGGTAATTTTGCCCAGCAAATGTTTCGCGTTTTAGCAGCATTGCCTTCACTATCCCCCACAACTTCCCGCTAAAACCCATTCGTGCGGATAGAGGAAATCCATCGTTCAACTCCCACTATGCCACTTAGCAGATTCACTTCATTCTAAGCCACAGAATCAATTGGAGAAACACAGATTGCAATGACTTGGGCATCCTATCCGTGGCCAAAGGCGGCAAAGCCCAATCATTGAACGCCCCTAATTTCTTGGCTAACCCCTACAGCATTACGTAATTTTCCACATACAACTTCCAGTCTAACCCATGCGGGATAATGATAAATTTCCGCTCTGGTGTGACCAGCACCTTGGTAGGGAAGTTGGACACGCCAAATGCTTCCAACGCCCCGCGATCAATTTCTTCAACCGGGAAGGTATAGTCATTCTCCTCCATAAACTGAGAAAGGTCTTCCGACATAAAAGATAGCGAGTAGAACATGAGCTTTGGCACACCGCCCCTTGTGAGGTTCTCATGGTAAAAAGCCTGTACTTGGGGCATTTCCTTGACACAGGGTGGACACCAGCCCCCCCAAAAGTCAAACATCAACCATTTGTTACTTTTTTCTTTCAAATTAACCTTATGGTACTTGGAAAAGCGAAGTTTAAGGTTGGGCACTTCTGTTCCTTTGCTGTTGATATAAGCCTGCCAAAAGATTGGAAAGCCCTGCTCTCCGCCATAATTCGCATAATAGTCGATCAGGAATTTCATATTGCCTTCCGAGGGATAGGCAAAGGCAATGGCCGCCATTTCCTCTAATGCTTCTTCATGGTTTCCGTCCTCATCCAACCAAGAACAATAGGCAATACGGTATTTCAACAGCTCTATCTGCCCTGTAAACATCAACGCATCTGGCAAAAACGCCTGCTTTTCGATCACATCCCTTACATCCGGACTATATTCGGCAGCCAAGGCCATATATTCGGGATTTTTATCAAAATGCTCGAAGCGGTAATGATAAGCCTGAGCCAGCAAATAACGACTCCAAGCCCGTTCGCTCCAGTTGACCTCTTCCATTTTCGTGGATGTCAAGCACGCGCAGGCTTCCAGATTCGAAATGACTTTTTCCAGCGCTTGCTGCTGCCGCTCCTTTGAAACAAAAGGCTTCTGTTCCAGCTCCTGCAGGGTCATCAACATATAGGTCTCCGCTTTGGAATTTGCAAACCCTGTCCCTTCCTCCAGGTACTCGGCCAAATCCGAAAAATTTTCATTCACCTGGACAGAATCGGTGCTATACCGCACCTTCCCCCAGAGGTACAGCGGGGTAAGCATCTCCTTGATTTCCGTATTGCCTTTAGAAATAAGGACTTTCAAAAAGCCCAAGACTTTTATGCCATAGTCATCTTCTATCAGCCGTTTACTCAGCACTCGATGATGTGCATCCCAAAAATAAGGGACATAAATCCGGTACATTTTCAATGAAAGCGGGAGGGCATTCATGATTTGCTCCTTCTTCAGCTTGTCGCTTAAATCATTGTAGAGCGATGCGGATCCTTTTGGGGATTGGCAAAAAACAGGAAGGCTCATTGCACTGACCATCAGCACAAGCAAAAATCTTCTCATAAAAAAGGGTCATTGTTAATGTACGCTAATAATAGCCATTAAACGCCACAAAAGAAAGCTGAAACCGTCCAATCAGCGCCGGAAGGCAGCATACTACCGCATGCTGAACGGCCCACTTTCCATTTCTTGTTTCGGCATTTCTACCCCTTGCGCTTGCCGAAACAGCAGATAAATGCAGGCGATATCAAAAACCGCCCAAGTCAGTGTCCCTAGCAACGTAAAAATCACCGTCACAAACATCACAGCAGTAATCAACCCTAAAACCCCTACAATTTGATAATGCTGACCGAAAGACCTCTTGGACTGCACCAACCCGATAGAAAATGGAACAAGCGAAACCCCAAAAGCCACTACTTCAAATACTCCAACCCACATATCTTCTGCTCCCACCACCTTACCGGAATAGATGTCTGCACCAATAATTCCCGCATTGACCAGGATCAGAAACACCACCCCAAATTGGAGGACTTTGTTGTTTGTGCGCTGACCGATCAGGTAAAAGCCATAGGCAAATGCAGCATAGGAGAGCAGCACAACGGCCTTAAGCAAAGTGAAATATTCAGGCTGCTGCATGCCAGCATCTGCCATCAAAACGATGTTCCAAAACACCTCATACGAAGACACCAAAAAATAGATTACTCCCGCGATGCCAGTCCACCATAATTGGCGCCTATCGACGGTGGAGAAAATAGACCCTACTGCTGAGCGGGGCATTTCGGGATCCTTGGTGGGCATTTGGATTTGCAGCACTTCCATGATGGTTTTCACGGTAAAAGCACGCGGCGTCACCTCTCCCGCCTCAATGCGCTGGATGGTTCGGACATTGATATTGCAGCGCTCCACCAGTTCTTCTTGGGTCATTCCCTTGGACAGGCGGTGTTGCTGGATCAGTTTTCCCAATTCCGGTTGTTTCATTGTTAATAGTGTTTGATTGACCATCGCAAATTGGAATTTATTCTTCATAGATTGCCCGGAAAACCACCGGATTTGACCCGACATTTACCCGACATTGGGATCAAAACCGCCATGAGCACCCTTTTCCCTTTACCGAAGCAAGTACATTTTACCATATCCTTTCTTAAAGGCTTTGTCACCAGCAGTGGCACGATGCTCGACAAACTGTCCATCCTTCCGTACCAATACCCGATAAATGTACACCCCATTTGCCAACTGGTCGCCAAACTCGTCCTTGCCATCCCAAGCATATTCGGAAATATTGTTCCCAATCTTGACAGGGCCGAGTTCCTCTTGCAAGATCTCGCGCACCACTTTTCCTGTCACCGTCATGATCTGGATTTTGATTTCATCCGGCGGCACAGCACCCGTAACGGTAAATACAAATCGCACACTTGTACTGAAAGGATTGGGATAGGGGTAAAAATGGGTAATGGTAGATTCATTGATCACCTCAAAGGTCACCTCGTAAGGTTTCTCTCCGGCTTTGTTACCGCTGGCATCCTCGGCATTGATCCGCAAGGTGTACACCCCATCCTCCAGCGGACCCGGCTGATACTCCACCTTAAAATCGGTATTTTCACTGGCCTCAAACCATTTCAGGGAAGGGTTGCTGAAGGCCACTCGCTCAAAGACGCAGGTTTCACAATCCCTTTTCAGATAAACTTCCACTCCCGTGGTATCTTGCTTTAGCAACGTTTCGTTTTCATCTTTCACCAAAGCCGAGATCAGGACATTCGGGGATACGATGTCCCCGTCCATGATATAAACCCCGTCAAAACTCACGTCCAGCACGGGATCTTGATCATCTGCTGCCACTACCACATAATCCGCCAAATCCAACACGTTATTTTTGTAGGATTGCTCCAGATATTCCCTGGGGTTTACCGTCACGTTCAGGGAATTCTTTCCGGCCTTACCAAAAGTATCAAAATCAATGTCAAAAGCATACGATTCCCCGGCTTTCACAGCAGGAATTTTCTTTTCAAACTCCTCTATGGTGTTGTGCTGTTTATTCTGCCATGACCACCGAACTGTCAGGGAATCGGTAAAATCATAGTTGGAAATGTTCACAAATTCAAACGCCACATTCGCCTGCTCTCCTTCCTGCAGTTTGAGCACCTTCTCGGTATTTTCCACCAGCAATACTCCTTCGGGAACACCCGTATAATTCACCTGCCATTGTGCTAATTGCCGGGGAATGCGCGTCGCTGACTCCTCCAGCCTGTACACCAACCGCAAGAAGGGATACAAACCGGCATTGATCTCTTCCAGCCTCACTTCGCCATCCACCACATTTTCAAAAAGCAAGGTTTCCGCCCCTTCCTCAGATACCCCAATGACATCAAAAGCAAATTGCTCCGTCCCCGCATTGGCTGCCGACTGCGTTTGGTTATAAAAAGCCGCCCAAGAAGACGCGGGACCTACGCGGCGAGTGGCTACGCTTCCTTGGTCATAAAACCCGTTCATCTGTGTAGAAAAGCTGATGGATTGGGCCGCTGCTGGCACTTCCGAGGTTTTGTCCGCCAAGACCTCGACAGCCTCACCGGGCGCCATCCCCTTTCTGCCAAAAAGGATATAGGGATCTCCATTTTTTAAATTCCGCAAAGTGGCTTCATTGGCGCCAATTTCCCGCATCTTCAAAAAAGCAGCATCAGGCCAATCCTCGAAATTCATTTGACCTACCGAAAAAATCAATACATAATCCCCGTCCTTCAGCCCATCGATATAATTCAACAGCATGGACTGTCCCTCTTCGTTAATCCAGCCGCTTCTGATATTCTGGATGATCTGCGGAGTCTTCCCACAGCTCTTCGGATCCAGCACGTCAAAATTGGTCAAGGGAATCACCAAATAAGGGGCCAAGCTCCGCTGGTCAAAGGCCATCAGCCCAAAGGAATTATTGGTGCATCGACGCTGGAACAGGTCCTGATTATAGGGAATCCCATCCAATTCGACCTGCACTTGACCGTAACTGAGCCCTTCGGTTTCTGGCCCAAAAGTAAACACCTCCACCTCGCGCTGGGTGCCCAAATACTCCCATTGCCCGACGGCTTCATTGATCATAAGCTTATCGAGGTGATCTTCCGCAAGCTGGGCAAACTCCCGCTGAATCCAACCCTCTGGACCGTTCGGGATGTATGAAAAGCTGCTCCTCGTCCAAGCCCCGCTTTCCCCTTCCCGCTGCTCCAGGAATTTGGTCCGCCAATAAAAGGTCACCGTATCGGTGGCATTGATCTGGTCACTGATGCTTTGTCGCCACCGTGCGATACCCCGTGTGGTCACTCGCTGTTCTTTGCGCCAGGCCGAACTGAAATCTGGTAAAACATCCATTTGAAAGACAATGGTCCTATCCTCTTCGGCCTTTCCCGGCACCTGAGCGATCAACTCGACCGAACCCTCTTGATGGATCGCATAGTCCAGTGGACTTAGGTTTTGCGTTCCGCTGGAAGGGATAAACTTATTGACGACAATGGTATTATTGGCATACGTGATCTCGGGAATGGCCCTTTCAGTGTTCAGCGAGATGGTAAAGACATTGTCTCCTGCTGCCACCAACCCGACATTTGGCACCGCAAACTTCACCGTATCACGGTAAAATACCGGTGTCAATTGCTGGTTATCGTAGTTTACCATCGTCCCGTCCGGGAGCTGGCGGGTGATTTTATAGTCCAGTGTATCTTGATTGACGATTCCCAGGTTTTTGATCACAAACGCCAATTCCAACGTATCTGCCAAGGAGGTGACCTGCTCACCGTCGACAGTACCGAGGGTTACCTCATCAGGGTTTAAGGAATAATCCGCTTCCTTGGCAGGAAAAATACGCACCGCAGGATCGCCCAGCATGATCATTTGATTGGCATGCGACTGGTTGATGGCCGAGGTGCCATACCGTTCAAAAAACCGCTTATCCCCTGCCAGCTTCACCTTGCCAATGGGCTGGTAGATCATCGCAGAATCGGCAAAGGCTGCATGGTAGAAAGACTCCGAATACCTGCGCAGAAACACGTCCACACCAATACTGGCATGCGCCATAAAATTGGACGCTCCCCGGTCAGGGGTCAGAATCCAGTCTTCTCCAAAAGTATAGGCCCCGCCAAAGGAATTCCCCGCATCGCAGCCATTGAGCAGAAGGACGGGATATTTGCCTTTATTGTGATAGCCCAGCTCGTCTTGGCTCACAAAGCCAATGTCAATGTCCGTCGTGGAAGTCGCGGCATGGCCAAAAAAGGTCACCATACTCACTCCCTCATTGACCTTATCAGAGATATTGATCAGCTCGACTTCGGTATTGCTGCGTTTACGATAGGTGGTGACATCCGCGCCAAAATAAGGGCCTTCGGCAATGTTTTCGAATCCCCGTACAAAATTATAGTAGCGCTCCAGCTCAAAAGCCGAAAGCCCCCCGCTCAGATGGACCATGTCTTTCTGCCAAGCAGCTGAAGTCCCCAGCGCTTCCTTCTCCTTGACCTTGTCCAAATAGTAATTGATCTCTTCCGGTACCCTTGCCGGAATCCTTCCCACGGCAATGGTTTCGGCCAGGGAGTCTCCTCCATCCAGGCCTACCACAAAGCGGTTGTCATTGTAGGGGTAGCCGTAAGTAGGCACCAGGTCCTGAATCGAAAACAGCTCCGGGCGATCCCTGTAATAATACCGCTCTCCCCCCGAGCTGGTAGAATTGTACATGCCGTAAGCCCTTCCCATGAGCAAAAGATACGCTGGATCATGGCGGGCTGCATACTGGCGCAAAAATGTCTTTACCGCCAAAGGGGACTTTTCACCATAGTTAAACTGATTGTACAATTCCTCTGCTGTAAAGGTCAGTGTCTGATGTCCTCCTCCCGCAGCAGATTCCCGGTAAGTGGCATAAGCAGCCACGGGATCTGTATTGGAGGCCGTAGCCTGCTGAAGGCTTGCATGGGTGAGGATGAGGTAGTCGGCTGCCACGCCCAATAAATCACGGAACCTTACCCGATCGAGCACTGTGGGTTCGGTCACCTCCCTCGTCGCCTGCACCAGCACTTCCGCTTTCTGGGCTGCATTCCCCATCTGAACAGTGGCATTCGCCCCATTTTCTTGGACATTAAGCCGTAGGGGCTGGTATGGATTGGTCACATCATAAGCCAGGTAATCCTCACTGATCTGCTCTAAGCGCATTTGATAGGATCCTGCTTCCAGCCCTATCCGCTCCTGGTCAAAATCTCCTAAAACTTTTTCTTTTTGATAGGTGAGCGCAGTATAACTGACCGAGATGTTGTCATTGGACCCTGTGGTCCCAATAGGTGCCAATCTTACCACCATTCGACCATCAGAACCAATATCAGAAGCCTGTAAGCGCGCTGTGTATTCGGCATAGGAATAACCGTCAATGGTCACCTCTCCCACTTTACGCAAAGCATCTTGACTGGCGCCCACATACACTTCTACCAAATGCTCCACACCAGACCTGCCCACCATCCCCAACTTGGCTGATGCCGAAAATCCTGCCGCTGCCGTCCCGAGGTCCTTAAAGACGACATCGTGCACATTGCCACGGGTGATGATTGGCCCTGTCCATCCCTGCCCTTTATCGTAAATCCCCAAATGGATTCCCAAGGTGTAGGTTTGGCCGAGGGAATATTGGTCCGCAAAAATTTGGGTGACGGTAGTTTCATAATTGACCAGGTTGTCAGCCGGGGTGCTGAAATCTGCCGTGGCCATCCGCTTTCCATTCTGACCAGGCGTAGCCGTGAGGAAAAACACGGTGGCATCGCTATGGTTATTGTAGAGGGGATTGGCCATCTGGTCCGGCTGCGGATACAATGGCCTGTCGGACGTCCCGTCATTCCGCTCCCCGATAAATTCCACATAATCACCTTGGTCAAAGCGCCCATCTTCCTGTCCATGCACATAAATGGCCACCTCTTCGCCACGATGGTACAACCTAAAAGTGCGGGGATCCACGCCAGACGGATTCATCCCGGATGCTGAAAGCGCCGCAAAGCCTATCCTATAAATGCCGTCTGTGGTGGTCGGTATTTTATAATAGGTCTGGGCATAGTCGATCCATTCGGTCTGCCCTTTTGCACCCAACGCCCAAACCATCAACAAAAGATATAGGAAACCTGCTTTTTTCATTGGTCTTAGTTTTGTCCCCATCCTTTATGCAATCGGAATCCTTCCCCCAAGGGCTCTAAACTAACCTTAAGGCTAAACACATGGGAGTAGGGTGTTTCGGACACCGCACCGATATCAGTCAATGCATAATCGATATAGGCTTTTTCATTCAGAAAAACCCCCAGCCCAAAGCTTGGCTTCAGGGCAAGGGATTCCGCCCCATCAAAATCCTTGATGTATTGGAAATTACTGACGCCCCCTCTCAGGTAAGCCACTTGTTTGTATCCGATCTCCATGCCCACCTTGGGGTCGATGCTCACCACCGAAGTGCTGATCACGGTGTTTCGCCGCCCATCGAAGGTCATGTTCAAGTCCACCACCGCCTGAGCCGTGAAATGCTCCTGCACTTCGAGCGTCTTGGAGAGGCTCAACACCGCCTGTGGCAAGGTCAGCTCAATGCTGTTTTGCGGCAGCTCATTATCTGTCTGGGCATATATCTCCCGCACCATTTCGGCATTATGCGACCAGGCGTTAAAGGTCGTCGTGACATCTCTTAGCATCACCCCAATTTGCCAAGTATCCGCCAAAAAAATCCCTCCTACATCAAACCCAAAACCCCAGGCTTTGGCAAACTTCCCGACGTTCCGGTGGATAATCTTGGTATTGATCCCTGCCTTGAAAACATCGCTGAAATCCCGTGCATAAGAAAGGGTCAATGCATAATCCGCAGCATTAAAAAACTGGATATTATCATAATTTAATGCGCCATTGGCATCATATAAAAAGCGGGTATCAGGAATATCATCCACACCAAACCTGACCAGTGAAATGGCCACTTGATTGTCTTCTTCTATGTTGGTAGAAAACCCTGCGTAGTCGTATTTGGCAATACCGGCAAAATATTCCGCATGCATCAGCGAAAATTCATACTTATGCTCTATGGCCAACAGGGCAGCCGGATTCCAATACGCCGCTGTCACATCCTTCACAGCTGATACTTGTGCTCCTCCCATCCCCAAAGCCCGGGCGCCCACGCCGATATTCATAAATTCGTTGGAGTACTTTGGCGTAATTCCTTGAGCCACTACATCTACATTGGCCAATAGCAGAACCAAGCCAATTAAAAAGTGTTTACATGCAGTGAGTTCCAATTTTTCCACGGATGCAAAGTAAAAAATAATTTAGATAAACGAACAACTCATATTTAAATTATAAGTGCTCATTATAATTTTCAATACTGTTCATTACCGAACAAATCCTGTTCACTAAATATACATTGCGGAAAAGGATATATGTACCAAAAAATTAGTCGAAAAAAAATTCAAAAAAATTTCCATCCATCAAAAACATGTACCAAACCCGCTCCAGCGCGCCATAATAGGGCAAAATGCCAAATCTTATATATTAAAAACATCCTTTGTTTACCCAGTTTTATGTTATACAAGGTAGCTGTTGTAACTTTGGTATTATTTTTCGGCATAGGATTAGGGAAATGAATCGAACAGCAGGGAAAACAGCAAACGATGTACATGAATCACCCTGGTTTCATCTACACTAAAAAAGAAGCATTGATGAAAGCATCCAACACACAAATACAAATGCGGAAAGGAATCCTGGAATTCTGTATCCTGCATATCATCTCTCGGGGGGAAGTATATGCCTCGGATATGATCGAAGAACTGACAGAAGCAAAATTAATTGTCGTAGAAGGCACGCTCTATCCACTGCTCAACCGGCTAAAAACAGCCGCATTGGTTTCATACAAATGGGTGGAGTCGGAGTCTGGGCCACCCAGAAAATATTATTCCATCACCCCTGAGGGAAGTCAATTTCTCGACCAGCTCAGCGGCACCTGGAATGATCTGGTCACTTCTACCACATTAATCACCTCGAAAAAATAAGGCCATGAAAAAGACAATAAGCATAAATATCAGCGGCATCCTCTTCCATATTGAGGAAGACGGTTATGACCATCTTAAAAAATACCTGGAGTCTATAAACAAACACTTCTCGCATTACGAGGACAACCAGGAGATTATCAAGGACATTGAAAACCGTATTGCCGAGATTTTCCTCAGCAATCTGAAAAACAACAAGCAGGTCATCACTGCCGAAAACGTGGACCGTCTCATCGAAAAGATGGGAACCATTGCTGATTTCAAGGCAGTGGAAGAAGAAAAAGCATCGGAGACGGAAACGCAGCAAGACACCGAAAACCAAGAAAGTGAGTTTTATAAATACATCACGCCTCCTGACCAGGAAGCTGGAAAAGGCTATAAAAAGCTCACCAGACTGGAACGCAGCAAAATTCTCGGGGGTGTATGTGCCGGCTTGGCCCATTACCTGGCCATTGACCCGCTATGGACGCGATTGGTCGCCATCCTGCTACTGTTCAGCGGAGAGTTTTCGCTGCGCAATTTTGATTTCTTCCCATGGGACTGGAACATTTCCCTTAGCCTGGGATGGTGGGCGGTACTGGCATATATCGTCCTGTGGATCATTCTGCCGGTTTCTTACGAAGAACCTGAGGACAAGAAGATCAAAAAACTCTACCGAAACCCTGACGACAGGGTCATCGGAGGGGTCAGCAGTGGACTGGCCGCTTATTTCAAGATCGAAGTCCTTTGGGCGCGGTTGGCCTTTGTAGGATTGATCTTTGCCGGTGGTGCAGGTCTGGTAATCTACCTGATCCTATGGATCATCACGCCAATTGCCAAATCCATCACCGAACGGATCAAGATGAAAGGAGGTGAAATCACCTTAAGCACCATAGAAAGCACCATTATTGAAAACCGCCAAATTCCAGAACCCCCTATCCAACCTAAAAACCAAAAAGCTTGGTTGGCACCATTCCGGTTTCTGGGGGACCTGATCAATGGCCTGGGAAAGGCTCTGGGCCCCTTCGGTAGGTTTATGCTCGATGTGATCAGGGTGGCTTTTGGGTTGTTGATCTTCTTCATCGGTCTTGTCATCACACTCGTTCCTTTGGCATTCTTAGGGGCCTATTTTGAACTGTTCAATAATGACAGCCTCGGTTATATGATCGAAAATATGCCTGTCGAAATGATTTCAGAGTTATTGCCTATTTGGCTGGGAATCGCCGTCAGCGTGGTAGTGTTCATTCCTGGCCTCATCCTGACCTTACTTGGGATCAGCGTGATCATCAGAAGAAGCCTGATCGAATCGAGGTTTGGGCTGGTTTCCTTTGGTATTTGGTTGCTGAGCATCATGGTCTGTGCGTTCCAAATCCCCAAAACCATTGCAGAGTTCAAAGATGAAGGAAAGTTCACTACTGAAGCTGTCTTGACCCCTCAAGGGAGCGTAATGGTCCTCGAAGGTGGTGAGCGAGAGCAGGCGATGGACGACTTTGATCTGGTACATGTCCAGTTGAAAGGAACCGCAGACAGCACCATTCGCTTGGTGCAAGAATTCAGGTCACAAGGCAGCTCCAGAACAGATGCCATCGAAAATGCAAAGGCCATCCAATATGATTACTCCTTAGAGGATTCGGTCCTTACGTTTTCCAGGACGTTGGAATTTGCGAACATGGCTAAATTCAGGGGCCAAAACCTACATCAAATCTTGCACATCCCCTACAACCGACCATTTGTGATGGACAAGTCGATGATATCGATTCTCAGAAGCACCATTTACGCCAACGGCTACAAACTCAAAGATGTCACCCGACATAACTATTGGGTCTTTAATGAAGAGGGGCTGTTGTGTCTCACCTGCAGTGACGAACACAAGCAAAGCGCCACCGACAGCCTTTCCCGTGTGAAATTTAAAGATGCCTTCTTCTTGAAAAAGTAACGGTTGGTAGCGTAAAATTTAATTCTTTTTAAAAAGGCAAGTGAGCCATCTCACTTGCCTTTTTCTTTTTATCCTTCTATATTTTACAAACAATAAACCGTTATGGACATCAGGGTTAAATTTTTAGGCGGCGCCCAAACAGTGACCGGCTCCCGGTATTTGTTGGAAATCGACAAAACCAAGATATTAATTGATTGTGGACTTTTTCAAGGGATCAAGGAATTGCGCAAGCGCAATTGGGACCCCTTTCCCATTTCCGCAGCAGCCATTGACATGGTTTTGCTGACCCATGCGCACATCGACCATTCGGGTTACTTGCCCAAATTGGTAAAAGAAGGGTTCAAAGGCCCTATTTTGCTCACTGAACCTACGATGGACTTGGTGAAGACACTCTTGTTGGACGCGGGAAAGCTTCAGGAAGAAGAAGCCGAATATGCCAAAAGAAAGGGATTCTCCAAACACGAAGACCCCAGTCCCCTCTACACCATGGAGGATGCCGAGGAGGTATTTGACCAGCTCTCTCCGATCAGTTTTGACCAGCCCATCAGCCTGACCCCGAAGGCCACATTGACAGCTTATAATGCTGGCCATATCCTTGGTGCAGCCATTCTCAAAATTCAAGTGCGCGGTAACCACCAGACCAAAACGATTGTCTTTTCCGGGGACCTTGGTCGCTATACAGACCCCTTGCTGAATCCACCGATCGGCCTTCCAAAGGCAGATATCCTCTTTATTGAATCTACTTACGGCAACCGCTCCCATGAGACGAATGGTCCGGAAAAATTGCTGGCTGGCGCCATTAACGAGACCTATCAGAAAGGAGGTGTGGCCGTCATTCCCGCTTTTGCTGTGGGCAGGACTCAGCTGGTCCTCTATTACCTGTATAAGCTGCAACAAAAAGGCATGATCCCTCAGATTCCGATTTATGTGGACAGCCCGATGGCCATCGATGTGACAAAACTCTATAAAGACCACTTGGCCTACCACCGGCTTGGCCCTTCCCTTCAAGAAGATGGCACCAACCCTTTTTCCCATAAAAATCTCCACTATTATCAGAGCCAAGAAGCCTCCATGTCCTTAAACAATATCCGAGGAGATGCCATTATCATTTCCGCCAGTGGCATGGCCACCGGTGGAAGGATCCTGCACCACCTCTATAACCGATTGCCCAACGAGAATGACAGCATCATCTTCGTCGGCTATCAAGCAAAAGGCACGAGAGGAAGGAAGCTATTGGACGGGGAAGAGCGGGTACGGATGTATGGCATAGACGTCCCAGCCAAGGCTTCCATCCATTATATTGATGGATTGAGTGCCCATGCAGATCAAGACGAATTGTTGCGCTGGGCAGATTGTATAGCTGAAAAGCCCAAATTAACCTTCGTCGTTCACGGTGAGCAAGAAGTCTCCGCTGCCTTTGCCCACACCTTAAAAGAAACATTTGGCTGGAATACCATTGTTCCGGACTATTTGGAATCCTTTGAACTGTTCCAAGGAATCTGATTTGGCATAAAATGTGTTCACTCCCCATAAGCAATCACCAGAAACCTTCAACCATGAAAACCAAGCAAGCAACATCCTCCATTTCCCTCGTCATCACCACCTTCATGGCCGTGCTCCTATTTGGCTGCAAAGCCCAGCGGGTGGACACACAAGGAATCGTCGGCCAAGTCTATTGGATCGAGGGCAATCAAATGCCCACCATCACCGATGGCCATCAGGAAACATCCACAAAACCTGAAAGAAAAAAGGTAAAAAGAACCATCCGCATTTATGAGCGGACCCATATCAACCAAGCCACCATGGGCGATCATCTTTTTAAGGACATTGAAACGCCCATGATCGCCGAAATTGAAACAGAAGAAGACGGAAGTTTTGCCATTGGTCTTGCCCCAGGTGCCTATTCCATTTTCACCGTGGAAGAAAATGGGTATTTTGCCAGCACCTATGACCTGGACAGCTATATTCATCCGGTAGAAGTTAAAGAAAATCAATGGAACGACATCCAGATCCTGATAAACTACAAAGCTGCTTACTAAGCCATTAAGCTTTATCATATGGTTTCATCCCTGCTTATGGACACCCCATATTAGCATGATGTTAGCAACATCCTCCCCTACTATTCGCGCTGGAGCGCTTCCCCAGCGCGAATAGTAGGAACCCTTCCTTCTCCAAGCAATCTCTTTCCCTTTGACCTTATTGCTTTTTTATCCTGCCCTTTGGCCCTAAGTATTTTTCAGTCCCCACACTCATTTGCAGCCTATAGCGCTATTTCTGGTAAATACGAAAAAAAAAATCGCCCACCCATGCAACCCTTTTTCCTTAACTTGTATCTACCTTATTGAAACCCGGCTATTGCCAGTGAGCAGGCCAGGTGAAGTTGCAGAAACTTTAGATCGAATACATTCGAGGGAACGCAAAAAAGCATGTTTATCAGAAAAACCTTTACCACTGAATCCGCCATCATACAAGGGTGCCTCAAGGGAAATCGCAATGCCCAGAAGCACCTGTATGATCAATATTCGGGAAAGTTTCTGATCATATGCCGCCGTTATATCAAAGACCATGACCTCGCAGAAGACGTGATGATCGAAGGGTTTATGAAGATATTTGAAAAATTGGATCAGTATGAAGCCAAAGGCAGTTTTGAGGGCTGGATGAAACGCATCATCGTCACCCAATCACTGCTGACGCTTAGAAAAAACCAAAAACTGTCCATGGAAGTAAACTTGGACCATGAACTGGAAAAAAGCCTGCCTCAATACGAATTTGTGGACATGGAAGCAAACGAGCTCCTCGAAATGATCCACGCATTGCCGCTAGGCTACCAGACGGTTTTTAACCTGTATGCCATCGAAGGATACAGCCATGCAGAGATCAGTGATCTTTTGGGGATTTCGGAAAACACCTCCAAATCCCAACTCAGCAGGGCCAGGGCCATGCTAAAACAAAAAATCGCCCAGTTACAATTAAAAGAAAGGAGAATCAATGGATAAGCAGCAACATCCCATAGACGAATTGTTTCGCAAGAAATTGGGGAAACATCAGGAGAAACCAAGCGGTTTGGCTTGGGAGCGTCTGGAATCCCAGCTTGGGCCTGCCAAGTCGCCTAAAAAAGGAGTATGGATGCGTGTAGCAGCCATGTTAATCGCTGTCTTGGGCCTTACCTACCTGCTCTGGCAGTACCTGCCATCAGAACATCCCCAAGCGCCTGCAGTCGCTGAAAACACCACTCCCAAACCGGTGGAAGCGAACAAAAGTCCTAAATCCATCGCTGTACCAAAGACTACAGAACAAGCCCCTTTAGCAGAGGCGACGCCCCCTGTCAAGGAAGAGCCAAAGGCAGAAAGCAAGGAAAAAACGAAGCCAGCTATTCAGCAAAAGAAACCGAAAAACACGGCCAATGCTTCGGAACAGCCGGCCCAAAACGTCCTTCCAGCAGCAAAAGCCACAGAAGAAGACCTAAACCATCCAACAACAAAAACCACTGTTCCGCCCTTGCCACAACTGGAAGTGCCGACACCGGACATGGGTGAATTAATTGCCGAAAACAACGCTGCTCCTGCCAAAGAGGAGAAGGTTTCCTATAAGGTGAGCATCAAGTCCAGCGGGATCAGTGAAAAGCCCAAAAAAGAAAAACTAGTCGAAGAAATCGGCGACAAAATCAATACACTAGGGGGCCTATTGGGCAAAGTAGACCAAGGATATGCAGACCTGCAGGATGCAAAAAACAATCTCTTTGCTGCATTGATCACCAAAAATGAAAGTAAATAAGCAAAAACCTTAACTCAACGCATGATGAAAAGATACCTATTGGCCTTGTTTTTAATGGCCTTAGCACACGCTTCCTTTGCCTCTGGAGGAACTGACAGTACTTTTACGGCTGCAAAGGATAGCATTATCGTAGAATACGGCCATTCTGGAAAAATCGTCATCCTGGTCGACAACAAGGAGGATTTCGAAAAATTAAAAATCCTGGACGTCAATCAGATCATTGATGAACTGGACCTGGAACTGGACGAGGACACAGGCGACCTTACCGTCGTGGAAATCCGCGACAAAGATGGCCATAGCAAAGAAATCGTCAAAGTGGAAGAAGGCGGTGCCGAAACGGCCGTCTCCGTAGGAAGGATCAAAGTGATCGTAGACGAATCCGGTCCCACGACCAAGGTTCGCGTGGAAAAGACCAAAAAAAAGGAACCCAGTTTCCGGACTTATTTTAATGTGGACCTGGGCATCAACAACTACCTCAGGGAAGGCGGCGGGTTCCCGACGTCTGACCAACCCTATGCAGTCAAAGGCTGGGGCAGCTGGAATGTAGGCCTTAACCTGATGGCCAGCCAGCGTTTGTCCAAAGGTTTTTACTGGGATTTTGGCCTCGGGGTGCAGTGGTACAATTTCAAATTTGAAAACCGGGATTATCAGGCCGTTCGCGGTGACCAAGGCATCGACTTCATCCAACGCACCGACGTGGATGGCTTCAAAAGTAAGGTTTCTGCCTCGTACCTCACGGCGATGACACTGCTAAAAGTGGATTTTGGCCGCATGAACGACAATGGCAACAAAGGACTGAAAATTGCTGCCGGCCCATATTTTGGCTACCGTGTAGGAGGCAGGAGCAAATATGTCTATCGTGAATTAGGAGGCTCCGGAAGGCACAAAGACAAATTAAATACCGGTATCTACCTCAACAATATCCGCTACGGTATCCGGGGCGAAATCGGCATTGGGCGTGTGACGTTCTTCTCTACTTACGACCTGAACGAACTCTACCAAGATGGAAAAGGCCCATCTGAAACGTCCCTCCACCCCATTACCTTCGGCCTCGTTTTCTAATTTATAATCCAACACGCTAAACATAAAACCATGAAACACTTCCTAACCCATATTACACTCGCTGCCTATCTTTTTTTGGCAGCGAGTACGGTGGCCCTCGGTCAAACGAAAATCGAAAAGACTTTCGAAAACATCCATAAGCTGGATATCGAAGGCGGCAGCATCGAAATTTCCTATGAAGGAAATCCTGGTCAAGATCAGATCGAGGTAATAGCAGATTTGGGGAATGACGAAGAAGCCGGCAAAAACCTGGTCTTTGTGACCATTGGGAACACCCTCAAAATCTCCTATCAAACGCCTCCCAACAGCTGGAAAAACAACCATAGAGGCAGACGATATGTACACATTACAGGACCGGAAGAGATCGAATTTAGTGCGGTCAACTCTTCAGGAAAGATGCATGTCCGCATGGTTAAATCTGACAAAATTTACCTAAAAGCCAGTTCTGGAATAATCGAAGCAGAAGACCTTACCGGCGACTTGGACATCAAGGCTTCCTCTGGAAAAATATCTGTCAGCCGTGTCACCGGAAATGTGCTCTGCAAGGTCAGCAGTGGCATGGCATCCCTCGAATACATCAAAGGCAATACGGACATCAGCTCTAGCAGTGGAAAAGTAGAAGCCGAACACATCGCAGGTGAAGTAAATATCAGCGTGACTTCCGGAAGTGCTTCACTCGAAGACGTCTCTACCATAGGCAGCATGAAACTTTCCTCTGGGCATGTAAAAGCAAAAAAGGTAGGGTTTGGGCCAAACACCAGCTTTAATGGCAATTCGGGAGCCTTTCACATCAAGGCCCAAGCAGATTTGGACAAGTATAATTACGACTTGAGGGCTGGCAGCGGCATGGTAAAAGTAGGTGGGAGTAATTCCAGCGACCACTTGGTCATTAACAATCAAGCCCCTTATACCATCACCGGAAAAATTGGCTCGGGCATGATCTCCATCGAGTAAGTCGGCCAACTTCGTGTGATCATAAAGTAAACAGAGATCAGGCGGAAAAGTTGGGGGCTAGGCTATTTCGATGGCTAAATTTATGGCTTTCCCCCGTTGGCTTCTATTCGGTCACGGATGAAGGCTGACAAGAACAGATCAGTGCCTAAGGCATTGCCAAGCTGTGCTCATCCTTTTTTTCAGCTGTGGCTCAAATAGTTTTAATACCTCCTTTTAGGGAAGCCCCCAGCATATGGATTGCTCCCTCAATGGCGCCAAGGAAAAGATGAAAGACACCTTTTCCTTGGCGCCATTTTTTTATCCTTCCCGAACTTTCAGGCCTTCTACGGCCTCTCTATCCTCACCCTTAAGCCGTAGTAAACGGATAATCCTGTCAGGGGTAGGCTTGGCCAAGGAGGTCAAAATCAACGTGACGGCATAGGCAACCGTAAATCCGGGATTCTCATAAACGATCAGGCCAAAGGCACATAAAAATCCCGCTATGAACAACTGCCAAAAGCGGGCCATCGTCAGTCGCCCATACTCCTGAACCTTGTCCTCTATCGGGATGTCACGCCCCTTTATGGTTTTCATCCCACGGTTAAACCTCACATAGCTGAAGGCAAGTAACACGATGATGGCCGCCAACACCACGCCATTCAGCCATGCGGGAAAGGATGGAATGGAAAGTTCCATGTTACCGCTCGTAGTGTAAAGGTATGCAAAGGCAAATACAGGAAGCGGAATCGCTATCAATATCAACACATTACGCTCCAATATCCAATATTTCTGTTTCATGCTTACTCCCTTATCCGATATCTACTTTTACATCTCCGCTCTTAGGGTACGACACACAGCACAGGATGTAGCCGTCTTTCTTTTCTCCATCCGAAAGCCCGGCATCCTGCTCCATCTTCACCTCTCCACTGGACAGTCGTCCGCGACATGCAGTGCAGAGACCACTTTGGCAACTGTAAGGCATGTCATAGCCCTCATCCAAGCCTGCTTCCAGTATGGTTTTGCCTGGTGGCACCTCAAAGGTGTGTTCTTCCCCTTCCAGGTCAATGGTCACCGATCTGGTCAGGGCAGGTTGGTCAGCAGCATCCGTCTCCGCCTCCTTTTCTGCTTCTTCAGAAGAAGAGGTATAAAAGCTTTCCCGATGGATGTTTTCATGCGGCACGTCCAACTTTAACAAGGCCTCTACACTGGCCTCCATCAATCCCTCAGGTCCACATAAATAATACAATTCCTTATCGGCTGCAGCAAAATGCTTTTCTTCCAGCACTTGCTCGATCATTTGCTCGTCCAATCTCCCCTGCAAGCCCGACCAATCACCGGAAGGCCTGGAAAGGGTGTGGACCACTTCAAAACGTCTTTTTTGCTCGTTTACGAGCTTTTGGATGGCCTGGTCAAAAATCACCTGCTCTTCCGAACGGTTGCAGTAGATCAGCGTCACCTTGGACTCGGGTTCATTGATCAGGACTGATTTAGCAATGCCCATGATCGGAGTAATGCCACTTCCTCCCGCGATCATGATAAAGTGATTTTTATTTTTGGAATGGAAGTCTGCCGTAAAATGTCCCATGGGCTTCATCACCTCGATGGTCTTTCCCGGCTTTATGGATTCATTGAGGTAATTGGAGACCACGCCACCTGCTATCCGCTTCACTGTGATCCCCGGATGCGGATCCACATACGGCGAGGTACATAGGCTGTAGGAGCGGCGTTCTTCCTTGCCATTGATGTCCAGGATCAAGGTCAGGAACTGTCCCGGCTTATACTCCAAATAAGGCTCTGGCTGCTCAAAATAAATCGTGACTGCATCGGGTGTTTCCCTTACCACTTCACGAACTTTCAGGGATAAATACTGACTACCCCTCTTCTTCTCTCCTTTATGCTTTTTGAATAAATTGAATATCATTGTTTTATGTCGTAAATGAAACACGCATCCTTTCAGGCATCAAAATTAAGACCGATTTTTTAAAAACCATTTTAATCCCCAAGTAAAATCCCTTTTTAAACTACACACCACCAAAAGAGGTTCAACTTTCAGGAAGAAACTATAGCCCTTAAAAATATTTTTCTTCTGGTGTAGCGTTTTTGCAGATGCTTACGTTTCGAGAACAAAACCTGTTTATCAGAAAGAGAGTAAAATAGATTAAACCAACGTGATTATGTTAACGCGATTAAACAAAACCAATTTCCTTACCAAATGGAAAAAAAGTCTAGGACTTCTTTTCCTTGCGCTTTCACCCCTTTTGATCACCAGCTGCTTGGATGACGACGAAATCGATTACTATGACGGTCCGCTAGCCTATGTATCCTTTTATCATGGATCTCCCGAAACTGGAGCAGTGACCATTTATGCAGATGGCGTCAGCAAGCCTCCCTACAGTACTTACGACTTTAAGTACACTGATTATTTCAACTATGGTAATTTCTATACCGGAGAAAGAACCCTTTCTTTCAAAAACAGAAATGCCAATAATTCATTATTGGATACGACGGTGACCCTTGAAGAAAATCAAGTGTACTCTTTTTTCTTTATTGATGGGGAGGATGCCGATATGGGGATCGTACAAGCCGAAGATGACTGGGATTCCCCCGCAGCGGACAAGGCTCTCGTCCGACTGGTAAACCTGTCTCCAGACGCTCCGGCACTGGACCTGTATATCAATGATGAAGAAACTCCTCTTTTTGATGGAGAAGCTTTCAAGAGTGTCACTGATTTTGTGGAGATCGATGCTGACCTGACCACCTTCACCGTGGAAGGTACCGGAGAGATCAGCCTCACTGCAGAAGACCTTGACCTCCGTGCTGAGCGGGTATATACCGTCATCGTAAGAGGTTATGTCAATCCGGAAAGCGGGGCAACATCAGAAAAAAACCTCAGCATTCAGGTTATCAGAAATTACCCCAATTATTAAAATATTGCTAAACCAACACGTTTGATTTTTAAGAGGCTGCTCAAAGGGCAGCCTTTTTTTATGCATGCCACCTCGGCCTTTCGGCCGTGCTCAGGAGCCGGTTCCAAGGCATCACCGGAGAAATGCCCACCATTGACCTTGAATCAGATGAAAAAGGCACCTCAATCGACGTTACTTTTTTCATAAAACCTATCCCGCTTGAAATTACCATCAAATTAAAGGGCTTTTAAGCATTAAACATTTATTTTTGCATCGTCATACAATTTCAAAAAAGCATCACCATGAATTTAAATACGCTGACAGCAGTATCCTCAGTAGACGGAAGATACGGAAGCAAAACCGCTCCCTTGAGAGCTTACTTTTCTGAATTTGCCCTTATCAAATACCGGGTAAAGGTGGAAGTGGAATATTTCATTGCCCTGTGTGAACTTCCCTTACCTCAGCTCACCGGCATCTCGAAAGATATTTTCCCAAAGCTACGGGCGATCGTTGACGACTTTTCGGAAGAAGATGCAGCGGCCATCAAAGAAATCGAAAAGACCACTAACCACGATGTAAAAGCGGTCGAATATTTCCTTAAAGAGGCTTTTGACAAACTGGGGCTGGAAGCACAAAAAGAATTCATCCATTTTGGCTTGACATCTCAGGACATCAACAATACCGCGACGCCCCTCATGCTGAAAGGAGGAATGGAACGTGTGATGCTACCGGTGTTGGTAGAAGTCATTTCCAAACTCCACAGCCAAGTAGAAGAGTGGAAGGACATTTCCATGCTGGCCAAAACCCATGGCCAACCTGCTTCTCCCACACGATTGGGAAAGGAATTCCAAGTTTTTGTCACGCGGTTGGAGAACCAGCTGAACCTGCTGCAGCAAGTCCCTTACTCGGCCAAATTCGGTGGTGCCACAGGCAATATGAATGCCCATAAGGTGGCCTATCCCAACCAAGAATGGAATGCTTTTGCCAACAACTTTGTGCAAAATCACCTTGGCTTGGAGCGAAGCTTTCCTACCACCCAAATCGAACATTACGATAACCTGGCGGCCACATTTGATGGGCTGAAACGCATCAATACCATCCTGCTGGACCTTTCCAAGGACGTTTGGCAATACGTCAGCATGAATTACTTCAAGCAAAAAATCAAAGCGGGGGAAGTCGGCTCTTCTGCCATGCCACACAAGGTCAACCCCATCGACTTTGAAAATGCTGAAGGCAACCTTGGCATTGCCAATGCCCTATTGGAGCACTTGGCCGCCAAACTTCCCATTAGCCGTCTGCAACGTGACCTGACGGACAGCACGGTTTTGCGGGTAATCGGAGTGCCTTTGGCCCATATGCTGATTTCCTTCGAATCCCTCAAAAAAGGCTTGGGCAAACTTGAACTTAACAAAGCTGCCATCGATGCGGATTTAGAGGACAATTGGGCCGTAGTGGCAGAAGCCATTCAAACCATCCTTAGAAGAGAAGGATACCCCAAACCTTATGAAGCGCTCAAGGATCTCACCCGTACCAACACGCACATTACCCAAGAATCCATTCAGGATTTTATTGAGACCTTGAATGTTTCTGATGATGTTAAAGCAGAATTGAAGGGCATTACACCTTTTAACTATACTGGTATTTAACGCATAAAAGAAGATCGATCCTTAGACGGACATATGATGTACAGCGATCCTGTTTTGAAAAAACGGGCTCGCCGTACTTTTTTAATGCCTGTTCTTATCATTCTGCTCTTCCCACTCCTTACTAATGGATTGGGAAATTACCACAGGAGAAACATGAAACTTAAGGGTGCTGCCCCGTTTGTTTTGGTAAAAAAATCTCTGCCATCATACACCTAACGCCTCCTCCCCCGACCTTTTCAATGGTAGGAATTTTAGCAACAACCACCTCTGTATACTTCTCGATCACCTGCCGCTGGCCTTGCTTAAGGCTTTGATATGCTGTTTCGGACATCACGGTGATTTTTTTCCCGTTTTCACCGTCCACCTCCAACATATTGCCGGCAAAGGCAAATTTCTGGGGAATGGTGATGGGCACCACCTTTTTCCCCGAACCTTCCAAGGACTCCTTTACCCATTGCTTGACAGATTTACCCACAATGCTGTCCAGACAGACCACCGCAAGCTGGCTGCCAACATGCATCATGACATTCGTATGGTAAACGGGGATTTTAGAAGAGGAATGGACCGCACGAAAACTTACCACCTGATAGTCCATTAACCGCTCAAAATAGTGAAGCGGCTCCGGATGGGTGCGTTCAGAAAGACAAGCATACGCGATTTTATGCTCCCTGTCCAGCACCATACTGCCGGTACTTTCCAAAAACTGCTGCGCATCCTCAAAAAAAGTAAAATCTACAAGTTCATCGACCCTAAAACCTTCGACGCCCAATATGTCTACCAGGTCTTTTCTCCTTTCCTTCCTTCTCACCGGGGAAAGCATCGGATACCATAACAATCTGCCATCTTCGTGCGTGCTGAACCAATTATTCGGAAAAACCGCATCAGGTTTTACGGGAAGGGGGCTGTCCTGAGCGACAATTACGCGAACGCCCTTCTTTCGGAGCAAGGCCACAACATCGTCAAATTCTTGTTCAGCCACCTGTTGGATTTCAGCTGTGCTCCTGGCATCCTCTTGCTGGTAACTATTGTCTAGGGCCGTTTCCGGATTAAAGCCAAAAGCTGCCGGACGGACCATTAGGATGGTAGAAGTAGTTTGTGCACACATGATGATCCCGTTATTGATAACCTTTTGGCAAGGTACAAACTACCGTTCACCAAGCCCTGCTATTTTTTATAATATTGATAAAGCACTGGCTTTATTCGAAACCTCTCTTCACTAAGGGAAAAAAAGCTGCTGCCGTTTTTTGAAAAGGCTAGGGCTTCCCCTTGCGGCTCGGGCACATATGGCAACTGGACTGGTTTTCTCGAAAGGGCTTCCCATAAGGACTCTCCTTCTTCTCGTGTCCAGTAATAGATTACCCAATAGTTTTTGATGATAATTTCTTTGCCGTCCGGCGAAATATCACCTGCTACGGACATGGTGATGGGGAGTTTGCCTACAGGCTCTAGCACCGCTTCCTGCTCCTCTAGCTTTTGAGCTGGAACTCGGTACAGCATATTACTGGAGTCACGCTTACTGACGATATAGACATCCCCATTCCAAGGATCGACCATCAATGTCTCAGCATCCTTGGGGCCATCCGGGTACGTCAATTTGATGGTTTGAGGCTGTACATGAATGTCTACACTATCGACCGTAGGCTCCTCAAATCTCAGCAAGCCGATGGATGGGTATTTGCCGTCATTATCACCAATTTCGCCGACATACACATAGGACTTTTCGCCCGCTGCATCAGGCCCCACTGCCATATCCTCCCAGTCACGGTTATAGGTGCTGTCCAAAATGATCTTGCCGGTCAAGGCTCCAGTAGCGTCCAGCTTATAAATGATGGGTTTCCCTCCGCTGTCATTGTGTGCGTACAGCACATTATCATGGGTTTTGCTTACCGCCAACCCACTGGCTTCATCCAAAAACTTTCGATTTACTTCTCCCATTTCCTTTCCACTGGAATAGATCGAATCCACCACCTGAGGATTGATCCGCACATGGTACTTGCTGTATATCTTCTCCGATAGCAGATAAGGCATCAGCGACACCAGAAAGGTAAGTTTCAATATAACCTGGAACATAAATTTCATCACCCAAAATTAACAAAAAGGAGACCAAATCCACTCGCTGTCAGGTAAATGACATGTTAAATTATGTAAACGTCTCGATGATGTAACCCATTGGAATAAAATGGTCAATCAAGGCCCCAATACTATAAAAACAGGAATCAAGTAGAAATAGGAATTGCTCCATGATTCATCCACTTTTTACTAGATCAAAAAAAAAGTGGCCCCAATTGGAGCCACTTTAAAAATAAACCGTCTATTAAAATCTAATCTGCTTTTTCCTTTTTCTTAACAGAAATATTCAACTCATCTCCTTTACCGGGATAATCAGCTTTGATCACATCCCCTTCGGAAAGATCTCCCTTGAGAATTTCCTCTGCAATGGCATCTTCCAAATACTTCTGTATCGCCCTGTTCAATGGTCTGGCGCCATATTGCTGATCATAACCTTTATCGGCCAAGAAATCCTTAGCCTTATCGCTCAGTTCAATCTTATAGCCCAGTTCAGTGATCCGGCTAAACAGTTTCTCCAAGGTGATATCAATGATTTTATGGATATCATCCTTGTTAAGGGAGTTAAACACCACCACGTCATCCAGCCTGTTCAAGAACTCTGGGCTGAATGCCTTTTTCAAGGCACTTTGGATGGTAGATTTCATGACTTCGTCCATATTCTCCTGTTTTGCCTTGGAGGCAAAACCGATACCGGCACCGAAGTCCTTCAAGTCTCTCACTCCGATATTGGACGTCATGATGATCACGGTATTTCTGAAATCCACACGCCTTCCAAGACCGTCTGTCAAGATCCCATCGTCAAGCACTTGAAGTAGTAAATTGAAGACGTCAGGGTGCGCTTTTTCGATCTCGTCCAGCAAGACCACAGAATACGGCTTTCGTCGGACCTTTTCGGTCAACTGCCCACCTTCTTCATAGCCTACATAGCCGGGAGGTGCTCCCACCAAACGGGATACGCTGAATTTCTCCATGTACTCAGACATGTCTATCCTCACCAAGGAATCTTCCTTGTCAAACAAGTAGGTAGCCAAAGTCTTGGCCAATTCTGTTTTGCCCACTCCTGTAGGGCCTAGGAAAACAAATGAACCAATGGGTTTTTTAGGATCCTTTAACCCTACTCGGGTACGCTGAATGGCCTTGGTAAGCTTCTTGATGGCATCGTTTTGCCCGATGACCTTGTCTTGAAGTTCTATTCCCATATTGAGCAGCTTGTTGCCTTCTTTTTGGGCAATTCGCTTGGCAGGGATTCCAGTCATCATGGCAATCACTTCGGCCACGTTATCTTCTTCTACCGTGTAACGTTTGGTTTTGCTTTCTTCTTCCCACTTGGCTTTTGCATTCTCCAGTTGCTCAAGGAGTTTTTTCTCCCGATCCCTTAGCTGCGCAGCCTCTTCATACTTTTGGCTTTTCACCACACGGTTTTTCTCTACCTTGATGTTTTCTACCTCTTCTTCCAATTTCAGGATTTCATCCGGCACATGGATATTATTGATGTGCACGCGGGCACCAGCCTCATCCAAGATATCGATGGCCTTGTCTGGCAGGAAGCGGTCAGAAATATATCTATCGGACAATTTCACACAAGCATCGATCGCCTCAGGGGTGTAATTCACATTGTGGTGATCCTCGTATTTGTCCTTAATGTTATTCAAGATTTGTACAGTCTCCTCAGGAGTGGTAGCATCCACCATGACCATCTGGAACCTTCTGGCCAGGGCACCATCTTTTTCGATGTATTGACGGTACTCATCCAAGGTAGTGGCTCCGATGCATTGGATTTCACCCCTTGCAAGGGCAGGTTTGAACATGTTGGAAGCATCCAGCGAACCACTGGCTCCTCCGGCTCCCACGATGGTGTGCAGCTCATCGATGAAAAGGATAACGTTTGGAGATTTCTCCAGTTCATTCATCACTGCTTTCATCCGCTCCTCAAACTGGCCACGGTACTTGGTACCGGCCACCAATGATGCCAAATCAAGCGTCACTACGCGCTTATTAAACAGCACGCGGGAAACTTTCTTTTGAACTATTCTCAGTGCCAGTCCTTCGGCAATGGCCGTTTTACCCACACCGGGTTCACCGATCAGGATAGGGTTGTTTTTCTTCCTCCTGGACAGGATCTGCGCCACCCGCTCGATTTCTTTTTCCCTACCGATGATGGGATCCAGCTTGTCATCTTCTGCCATTCGGGTAAGGTCCCGGCCAAAGTTATCCAGCACGGGTGTCCTGGACTTCTCGGTAGAGCCTTTGCCTCCCCCTCCGGAAGAACCACCGGAGCTACCAAAGAGCTTGCTACTCTCCTCATCCGTATCATCCGCCTCAGCTCCAGAGCGGGGCGTCTGATCGGTTTGGAATTCCAGCATTTCCTTCACCGTATCGTAGGTCGTATCGAATTTATGCAGGATCTGGGTAGCGATGTTGTCTTCATCCCTGAGGATGGAGAGCAACAGGTGCTCTGTTCCGATAAGTTGGCTTTTAAATATCTTAGCTTCCAAATAAGTAATTTTCAGCACTTTTTCAGATTGCCTGGTCAGGGGGATATTGGCCAAATTCTTCACGTTGTGATTGGCCGTCCCTTTCACCGCACGCTCCACGGAGTTACGAAGCTCATCCAAAGGCACTCCTAATTTCTTCAATATGGAAACAGCGACACCTTCTCCTTCACGGATCATGCCCAGCAAGAGATGTTCTGTCCCTATATAATCGTGACCCAAGCGCAAAGCTTCTTCACGACTTAGAGAAATCACCTCCTTGACTCTATTTGAAAATTTTGCTTCCATTTAGTTCCTTTCTGAATTGTTAATAATTCTCTATATAATTTTACCGAATTTGTTTTAAAAACACAATCCTTTTGCAGATTGTTCATTTCTTTTTTTTCGATTGTGAGATTATTTCATTGGCCAGCGGCCCCTCACAAAACAACAAATCGATAATGCTTAAGTTAGGTACAAAGTCTGAGCCAAAGAGCTGAACATATGGATACGGTTCATAAATATTTCTTTGCTCAAACGGCTCCTTTGCCACTATAATTCTCCTCAGGTCCTCACAGGTAGAATAATCTTCCTCTTTTGTCCCAATGGATACCTTGGTTTTCACCTTCATTAATTTCAGACAAAGTGTCAGTAGTTCCAAATTCAAACTGTACAAATTGTCAATGTTTTTTTCATAAATCGCTTCAAAATATGGAAAGAAATATTCAAAAAAAGGTGCTTTTCCGTATGCACTACGGATTCCTCGTAGGTGAATATTTTTCCATTTTTGCTTATAATCTATTTTTACGTCCCGGTAGTGGACCTTTTTATTCCCTCCTATAACCGGTATGCTCAAACTCTCTACTTTATTCGCCAGGCGTACATGTGCCCGATTACGGTAAGTCTGCTTTTGATAACGATCATCCCCCGCGATGATAAGCTGATCGGCGTCAGCTATTGCCACAAAGAACTCTATGGGAGGCAGGTAAAACAAATCCGCACAAATCACTTTCTTTTCCATGCCCAAAAATAGTCAAAACTTTGGGCTATTCCTGTTTACCTCCCCACCTAAAGCATCTCTTCCAAATCCCCTTGGCCTTGCCGGAGGATTTCGATCTCATCCCCTGTACAATCGACGACTGTAGAGGCAACATTATTGCCATAGCCCCCGTCAATGACGACATCCACCAGATCCTTGTATTTTTCATAAATCAGTTCAGGATCAGTGCTGTACTCCAGCACATCATCTTCATCCCTGATGGAAGTCGTGACAATGGGCTGGCCTAGTTCTTTAACCAATATACGTGGAATACTATGGTCCGGGATGCGTATCCCGACAGTTTTCTTTTTACTGTGCAGTAATTTGGGCACCTTGTTATTGGCATCCAAAATAAAGGTAAACGGTCCGGGAAGGGCTTTCTTCATCACCTTGAACACTGGCGTACTGACCACCCGTGTATATTCGGATATATTGCTGAGATCATAGCAGATAAAGGAGAAATTCTGCTTCTGGGGCTTTACACCCTTGATCAGGCAAATCCTTTCTATGGCCTTTTGATTGTAAATATCACATCCAATCCCGTAAATGGTATCCGTAGGATAAATGACCACACCACCCCGCCGAAGTACTTCCACCACTCGGTTTACCTCGCGCGGATTGGGGTTTTCAGGATAGATTTTGATAAAAGAAGCGGCCATAAAATAAATTTCAGTTTAGACTGTTATAGATGTCAATGTATCAAATTTAGCACCAAACAACTAACACTTTTTACCAGTTGCGTACATTTGTGTATGAATAAGTATCTTCACTCATATCATTTCCCTATTTTTGTGCCTAGCTAGGAAATGCCTCGATAAATTAACCATGATCACAAAAAAGAATCAAAAGTATTACATGATCGCAATGATCGCCATATCCGTATTGGTAAGCTCATTTGCGTTTTATTTTTATCAAGTCTTCTTCAGTCCAAACACCCTCACGGAATCAGATGTTCCCGCAGAGCTAAAAATCCCCAGCAATGCCACCTTCCAACAGGTTTCTGACAGCCTTTCCGAGCACAACATCATCACCGATGTGATCTCCTTCAGCTTCGTAGCCAAAATGCTGAAATATCAGGAAAATGTCAAACCCGGTCGGTATATCATTCCACCAAAACTATCGAACAAAGAGCTCGTTACGCTCCTTCGGTCTGGGCGGCAAACCCCGATCGACCTCACGTTCAATAACATCCGAACCAAGGAAGACCTTTCGGAAAAAATCTCAAAGAACCTGGAAATCTCCCAAGACCAATTCCTGGCCCTGCTGCAGGACAGTGTCTATATCCGCAAATTTGATTTTAACGAAGAGACCATCATGAGCATGTTTATCCCCAACACCTACGAGGTGTATTGGGACACTAGCCCTGAGCAACTCTTTGACCGGATGTACAGAGAGTACAATAAATTTTGGACCAAGCCACGGATAGCCAAGGCAGATTCCCTCGGCATGAGCAGAATCGAAGTGTCCACCTTGGCATCCATCGTGCAGGCCGAAACAGCCAAAAAGGACGAACGACCAACCATCGCTGGCGTGTACATCAACAGGCTAGAACGTAATATCCCCCTTCAGGCGGATCCTACTTTGGTATTTGCCTTGGGTGATTTCAGCATAAAGCGCGTGCTCAACGTCCACAAAGAAATCGACAGTCCATACAACACGTATCTTCACACCGGGCTGCCTCCCGGTCCTATTAACCTCCCTGACATCTCCTCGCTGGATGCCGTATTGAATTACGCGCACCACGATTACTTATATTTCTGCGCAAAAGAGGACTTTTCGGGCTATCATGTTTTTTCTACCAACCTCCGCGACCACCTGATCCAAGCTCGGAAATACCAAAACGCGCTTAACAAAGCAAATGTCTACTAGCCTATGTTTACTGCAGAAACCCAAGTAAGAGTACGATATGCCGAGACAGATCAAATGGGATATGTCTACTATGGCAATTACGCCATGTATTTTGAGGTGGCCCGTGTAGAATCCCTACGGCAAATTGGTTTTTCGTACAAGGATATGGAAGACCAGGGCATCATGATGCCTGTACTAGAAAGCTACAGCAAGTACATCAGGCCTGGGCGATACGATGAACTATTGACGATCAAAACGACCATTAAGGAAATGCCGGGGGTAAAGATCAGGTTTGATTATGAAATCACGAATGAAGGCCAGGAACTGATCCATAAAGGCCATACCGTGCTTACCTTTCTCAAAAAAGACGACCACCGACCGTGCAGACCTCCGGCGAATTTGTTAGATTTATTAAACGCTTACTTTTAGCCAACAGCACGAATGGTCAAAAAAAAGGTGCATCACATATTGCAAGCGCTGGATGGATATGCTCAAAAGCTTCGCCATGTCCATTTAAAAAATCCAGATCAGAACCTCTATGATGTAGGAAAAATTTTCATCCATCAGATCCAAAAGGACGAGATCGATGACCGGGCCAGTGCCGTGGCATTTAACTTCACGATCGCCCTCTTTCCGCTGATCTTGTTCTTGCTTAACCTGCTGCCCTTTATCGAAGTGTTCTTTCCGGAAGTCACCCCCGAAAACATCCTGTTTTTGGTAAAAGAGGTCCTCCCGGCCCCGCTTTACGAAGGTACCGAAGCCACGGTACAGGACATCATCAACCGCCCCCGACAGGGCATGCTGTCAGTGGGCTTCTTTATGGCATTATACCTGTCCACCAATGGCATTGTCTCCTTGATTAGTGCCTTCAACGCCTGCTACAAGACGCGTGAAAACAGGGGATTTATCCAAACCCGGCTGATCGCGGTGATGATCATTGTCTTTCTGGTGCTCAACCTTTGTGCAGCTGTACTGGTGATGATATTCGGAAACAAAGCGCTCTCCTTGCTCACGGACTATGGCGTGGTCTCCAGCAGCAGCTATATCCTTTACCTGCTGGTGGCTGGCTTGCGTTTTTTTGTACTCCTCTTTCTGTTCATGTTGGCCACCTCCTTTATCTTCCACTTTGCCCCCGCCGTCCATGACCGGTTTCATTTTTTTTCCGCAGGATCCATTACCGCCGGCCTGTTGATCACACTGGCCTTTTACCTATTTTCTTTTTACCTCAACAACTTCGCTTCGTATAACAAACTCTACGGCTCCATTGGTACGATGATCGCGCTCATGCTCTGGATACTGATCACCTCATTTATCATTTTGGGCTGTTTTGAGATCAATGTAAGCTTGGCCAAAGCCATAAAAAAGAAACACCCCGCCAAAAATTAGTCCCCAACAAGCCAGCAAGTTACTGCAAAGAACAAATTTTAATTTCCAAAACCATTGTGAATTTCACAAGAAGTAGTACCTTTGCAAACCGTAAGACAAACACAATTGTCCTACAAACATAACGCAACAGATCCAGAGGACCTACCTAACGGCAGGCAGGATGGCAGAAAGTATCGATTTAATGTCATCTTGAAAACCTCAACACCTATAGAGGAGTGGCAGAGTGGTCGATTGCGGCGGTCTTGAAAACCGTTGTACCGCGAGGTACCGGGGGTTCGAATCCCTCCTCCTCTGCACAAACAAACCCTAACTCGCTTAAAAGCAATGAGTTAGGGTTTTTGTTTTTAATTCAGGGTCCTTTTCAGGGTCCCGAAAAAAAATTAAGTTTTTTTCCTCCCAAGATTTATTCGGTATTTGATCACCTATTAGAGTGCCAACAACCTAAAAACAACAATAAATAAATACCCGGTATTTTTTTATATCTTCAATTGTTTGGAAATACAGAACAATTGATTCCGGTTATTCGATGAATCTGACTTAGATCCCTACCAAATCATGAAAACCATCTTGATACACCACTCTAACCCCTCAATCTCAACTTTTAAAGCCTCTTCCATTTTCTGAGGAAGGGACAATATCATTAATATCTTCTTTAAACAATGCCACTGCTGTCATACAAGCTTCATAAAAGCTCAATATATAAATAGTATAGCGTCCCTTTCCACTTTGAGAATTAACTTTAATAAATGGTTTAGCCCCCCTAGGATGGAGTAGAATTTCTTTACCTATTATGGAATTATGAGACAAGGTACTCCTAGCATATCTATATAATTGCAAAATATCATTATAAGATAAGTTTAGATTGAAATATTCACTATTAAGAATATAATAATGAGATTTGACATCACCGGGTCTTATTTTTCTTTTTTTACCATCTATTTCAACTTCTAAGTTATCGCAATAACTACCTATAGTATCAACAATGGTAAAAAGCAATGTGGTTGCAGGGAAACCCAAAATACCTCCCAGCGCATGTGGTTCTACCCATAATTTACGGTCACTTTTTTTATAAGTGACACAGTATTTAACAGCAAACAATAATTCATCTAAAGACTCCATAAGCATTTCTGCTGGAGTTGAATGTCGTCCTTTGATCATATTTAAAAGATTTTGGAGCTATTAACCATTAAGTCATATTAACAAATTCGCATTTTAATAATCTCAAAAGTCATTTTTAATAGTACGTTTTTCAGCCCTTGCAATTGATACACAGCCATTCAAATGCATGATCAGACTATTTACCCCTACTCGGAAATAATCTCTTGCATTTGCTTCTAATGGAGGGGTAGAAGAAATTAGAACCCTATGCCATTTTAAGGCTAAACACCAGGATTTTAATTTATCATTCTCGAAGGATGCATATAAATTATGGGCGAATTCATTTCTTATTTTTCTCACCAGATTCAGATCATCTTTTATGACTTTATCGATCAGTCCAAGGCAATAGCACATCTTGATTTTACCACTAAAATTTCCTAAGGGTTGATTGAAAAGCATCATTTCCTCTACTTCTTTTTCATCTTCTGGGAAGAAAGCATACAGAATATGCTCTAAAATCATTTCTAAAAACGTTCCTCCCAAAATAGCAATGGTTCTATCATCTTTGCTCTCGTAGGTAAAGAGCTTATGAAACTCCATTAGGGAGTCATTTAAATCAAAATACCTATCTACTGCTTTCCCTTTTAAAATGAATCTATTTTTGTCCTCCATAAAGTTTAGTTTTAAACATATTCTTCAAAATGCTTCTATCTTCACAATTAAAAGGATTCAATTTCCAATGTTTAAACAACTGCCTTATTTTTTAGATGGGACAGGGTTTGGCCTTATTGAGGGTTTTGGGGTGGTCCTTCCTTTATTACCTTCTCTACTTGGTGGGGGAGTGGCGGGATTCGGTTTTTGTTTAGCCATTATAATAAGCATTTAGTGATGAGAAAATTAGTACGAACAAAATCCCAGTGCCTAAAGAAATAATAGATGAAATATTTAAGCATGAAATTTTTTCATTTCTTTTCATTGTTGTCCGGTAAACCCGGATATTAGTTAAATTCAATTTTCAACCTCTTGATTACAAAGTGGTTATTTATTTTTCGTCAGGGGCAAGCCCCCCTCATCTCAGGGAACAGTGTGTTTTGATTTTTCAAAATATCTTCTTGTATGATGGCTCTCCAGCTTCCTTCCGGATCCTCCAGGAACCTATACAAGCTGATATAATTCATTAATTGCTGTCTGACCAGGGATACCAAGTTGGAGAAAGCCCATTTCCTTTTGACCTGGCTTTTGATCAAGGTCAAAAGGAGATTGGCCAACATGGCCGACCATATCTGTATTTCTATGGCATTTTCATTGTCGCCCAAGAAGTACTTTAAAGGGAAGTTCTGCTTAAGCTGTTTGAATAATAGCTCTATCTGCCAGCGTCTTTTATAGATGAGTGCTATCTTCTCTGCTGCCATCTCAAAATTATTGGTAATGAACTCAAACGGGCGTTCACTTTTGCTGTCCCAATAGGCTATTCTCCTGGAACGGTGCTCCTGTTGCTTGTTCTTGCCATATCGTAAGATGATTTCTTCATCCTTGAGTACTCCGGAATCTGCCTGATCAGGAATATTAAACTCCTTTCGGGCCTGATAGACAGCATTGTCTTTTAACCTGGTCACATACCATATCCCGCTTTCGGTCAGGACCTCATATTTTCCATAATCCACATATCCCTTATCAAAAGTGATGATAGAGCCCCCGGGCAGGTTGAAAACCTCATCCAGGAAGGTATGGTCATGTCGGACAGCCGCACTGTAACGGACAAGATAAGGAACATGGTCACTCGCCCTGATGATGGTGTGGGCCTTAATACCTCCTTTCTTTTTGCCCGTTTTAGGGTTCCTGCCTACTCCCTTGAGAATATCCTTGAACAGACTAATGGTGGTAGAATCCATAATATAGAGCCTCTTCATATCAGCATCCTTCAACCGGCTGTCCGTTAAACTGTCACCATGCCTTTGGTACACACTCATGTATATATCGGCGAACACATCGCTCACACGTCGTTTGTTGGCTTCTGATAACGTACTCCGCCTTACCACATAGTTCAGACCCAAATGGGCCAATCTATGGGCATTGGCCAACAAACCGACAAGTGTCTCACGAATGGAATGATAGCCCTCAAATGCTACAAACAGCATTACTATCAAGTGGTTATAAGTCGTGAACTTCTTCACATAACGCTCCGCATTATGCCTGCGGGCTATCTCCCTTACCTCCCCCTTGTCAATGAACTTTATTAACTGATTGAATATCGGCTGTCCGCTAAAATTACTACTTTTGCCCATGGCTTAACTTTTTTGTGTCGTAACTCAAAAGTAGCCACAATGGGCTGGTTCAGCAATGGACTGGCCCTCTTTCATTTATTTTTTACCGGACACCAATGATTTCTTTTATCGATATTCTCCAACAGCATAGAATAATCGATATCCATATCGATTTCATTGATTGTTTTTTCGTTGTATCTACTCGACAGGTAATGGGAGAATAAATTTAAAAACAGCGTCAGTGCAAACAGCCCCCAGCCAAGAATAATGGTCCAAACGTAAACAGACTCCTTTAAAGGACTAATTTTATCAATAAAAGTGACCGTAAGACCAAGTGCCCCAGAGCTTATAAATGTTATGTATTTCTCAAAATCATCCTCACTTTTACTTTTCTGCTCTAAAATATACAGCCTATATTCCTTCCATTGATTTTCTTCCTCTTTTGTTTTCATTACACCACCTCCCTTTCATTTGGCTCCAATGCCTCCCTCAAAACCTGCTGCAAAAGCAATTCATTCTGCACTTGGCTTTCCATGATACTGGCCTCCAACTGATCACAATACCCCATCAACTTATCTAGCTTGGCGACTATCCGTTGTTGTTCAGAAAGCGGGGGGATGGGAACATCTATGTCTCGAATTGTGCCCATTGACAAACTGGGCTGCGCTGTTGCTTTAACATGCTTAAAAATTTCATTTCTTCCATAAGGTGAGCTAAGAAAATAGTTCAAGAATTTTAAATTGTAAAAATCTTCACATTCCTCGAATGGCTCTAATTTAGAAACATTGGGAGCTAAATGCCACCTTTCTTTCTCCCTGAACCTTGCAACATCACCAATACCAGCGCCTATAAAAGTCACCAATAGGGATTCTTTTGTCAAAGCACACCTCCCTAATAGAAGACTTGTTTCCTTATCGATAAATAGTAGGTTTGTTTTATCTAATTCGAACGGTCGAACATTTTGAGCACGGACCACAGGAATTTCTCCAATCGTCTTGAAATTAATGTATTTAGTAAATTCAAAACCCGCAAGTTTAGTTACAAAAAAAATATCGCCAACCTTAATTGGCACCCATGAATTTGGTATTTCCCATTCATTAGCTTTTGAAACCGATTGACTTGATGCTTTCCCTTTTTTTAGTTTCTTCTCCCTAATCAACCTTTCTTTTTCCATCTTGATCTTCTCCAAAAGCACCGAAGCAGGTTCTTCATTTGGATCTTGTGGCACCAATTTACCTTGCATGGCTTCCCGCAAAAAGGCTTGACGGAGTTGCTTCACCAAATCAAGTTGGTGTGTGAGTTCATCACTAAGATTTTTGCTTTTAGCCTCTAGAATCCCATATTGTTCTACAAATTCTATTTGAACCTCAATAGGTGGAACAGGAATTTCAATTTTGGCAATTTCTTTCAATGGTAAGGTCACATTGGCCATACCTTTCATTCTACTCACCAATTCATTTTCTCGATTCAGATCTAGATATCGAAATAGAAAATCTGCCCTAAGAATATCTTCATCATTTGGAATTACTGCACAGAGAATGTTGCCCACGGCAAACTTTCCGGATTGAAAATGTATCCGCTTTAAGCTTTTGTGACCATGTCCTGTTGATGAAACCAGAGGAATGATAACTGCATTCCCCTCAAAATGGAATTCATTATGTGAAAGCCGTTCTTCCGCTGTTACCACTAAAGGATATTTACCTGGAACAGCTTTTTGAATTCCAATTTTGCCTTTTTGAATATTACAAAGCTCTCCTAATGTCTTCTTCGTCCAACTCATTTTATCGCAGATCTTATATGACTTAGTAGTTCATGGCTTCTATCAAAAGAATCATCCAACATGGTCATTAATTCAGAACTTGAATGTTCGATTTCTTCTTCCTGCTTGGTAGGGTTCTTAATATCTAAATCATAATTTCTGTCCTTAACAGTCTGAATATCCACCTTCCAACTCACCTCGCTTTCCTGTCGATCATTCCACCATTTTTTAATGGGGTCAAATTCCTTTACTTGAAGTGGTTTTGTTTTACTATAGCTTTTTTGCCCTTCCGGCAAGCGATGCTCATAATACCATATCTCTTTGGTCGGCTCACCTTTGGTAAAGAACAATAAATTCGTTGCCACAGTAGCATAAGGCTTAAACACGGAATTGGGTAATCGGATGATGGTGTGCAGATTACAATCGGTAAGCAGTTTTTCACGTACCCTTTGCTTTACACCATCCCCTGTCAAGGAACCATCAGGCAATACAATCCCAGCTCTACCACCCTGCTTCAGTAAATGCACCATCAGCACCAAAAACAGGTCGGCACTTTCCTTGGTCTTAAAATTCTGCGGAAAATTATTTTCGTTATTATTGGCCACGATACCGCCAAAAGGAGGGTTGGCCAGGATCACGTTAACCCTGTTTTTTTCGGTATAATTGCTCAGTGGCTGATCCAAACTATCACGGAAAGTGATATTGGGCACCTCCATATCATGCAAAATCAGGTTGGTAGTGGCCAGCAAATAAGGAAGCGGCTTGTACTCCCATCCAAACACGTTCTTTGCTATACTCTCCCTTTCTGCTACACTATTGGCCTGGCTTTTCAAATGTTCAATAGCTGCTGTCAAGTAACCACCTGTTCCACAGCTAGGGTCTAAAATCTTTTCCCCCAATTGTGGATTCATCATTTCACAGATAAACTCCGTAATGGCTCTTGGTGTGTAGAATTCCCCGCTTTTACCCGCACTTTGCAGTTCCTTCAAAATGGTTTCATAGAGTTCGCCAAATGCGTGGCGGTCTTTGGCAATATTGAAGTCTATTTCATTGAGCTTGTTCAATACCTTGCGGAGATTGATCCCGCTTTTCATGTAATTGTTATTGCCCTCAAACACCTCACGTACCAATAGTGCCCTTTGGTTGGCCAGGTCTTCGCTCATTCCCACCTTTAGGTTTCGAAGTGTAGGAAAGAGTTTCTGATCCACAAAAGCCTGTAATTCATCACCCGTAATCCCTTCATCATCCCCAGCCCATTCGTCCCAGTGAAACTCAGCAGGAATAGGGCTTTCGTAATCGTCCTTAATGACTTCCAGCTCCTTGTCCTTATCGGAGAAAATTTTCAGAAACAGCATCCACCCCAACTGTTCAATGCGCTGTGCATCACCATTCAGTCCGGTGTCCTGCCACATGATCTTGCGGATGCTATCTAATATTCCTTTTAAGTTGGCCATTTATTTCTTCTTGTTTTTTAGCTGCTTGGCAGTCTTGTCAATATTTTCAATAAAATCTTTCTCGACTTGAGAAAGCTCATTTTTAGTTTTTTCTTTGAACTTCTCATACTCCGAATGGGCTTTACCCAGTGCCTTTTGATGGCTGATCTTACCCGCATGGGTCAATATTTCATTCCCAGTCATGGTCAAAAAATCATCCAGCCTGGATACCCAGTCCTTCATATACATGGGCTTTCGGTTCATCGCCTGTAATTCTGCCATTTCGAGGTAAGCCGTAACGATCCTGTTTAGAATTTCCAATTCCTGCTCGTTCAGGTAATTCTTGGCTACCTCGGTCTCCTTTTTTGTGGGCTTTGCCCCCTTAAAATTAGTAAGCCCAAGATTTTTTTTACCGGCATCTATCCTTTTGTAAATTACTTCTGCCGCTGTGTTTCCATGTGCAGCCCAGTGCATTTTATTTTGTACCGTTTTGAAAAAAGTGGTAGAAATTTCGGTGTTGGGATCGTAGTCTATACTGGTAGCATAGATATCCAGAACCTTTCTCCAAAACACCTTCTCGGAAGATCTAATGTCCCGAATTCTGGCAAGAAGTTCATCAAAGTAGTTACCACCTCCGGCCTCTTTTAGGAGCTCGTCATTCATGGTAAATCCCTTAACGATGTACTCTTTGATTCTCGAGGTGGCCCATTTTCTAAACTGAACACCCCGATGAGATTTCACCCTGTATCCCACAGAAATGATGACATCCAGGTTATAGAACTTAACTGGACGGTCTGAACCACTAATGTGCAAAATCTGCACATTGCTTTTTTCGTCCAATTCTCCTTCTTTAAAAACATTCCCTATGTGCTTGGTGATCACACTTCTGTCCCGCTGAAAAAGGTCACTGATTTGTTCTTGGGTCAGCCAAACGGTTTCATTCTCTAATCGGGTTTGAATTTTGGTCTGCCCGTCTTCTGTTTGGTAAATTAGTATTTCCGAACTCATTAAGCTCCTGTATTATATAATTCTTGTTCCAATTCTTTTACGGCTTCTAAATATTTGGCTTTGCTTCCAAACTGCTTGATAATCTCCAAGGGGGAACCGTAATCCGTAAGCGGTTTGACCTTGAGGATATCCATGCTCTCAATATTGGTCACTCCTTCGTCTGCATACTTGTCCAAAAGCGTCTCTAAGACTTTCCTGGCTTGGTCACCATATTTAGTGAAATAATCCCGCTTTTTAACATTATTGGCACGTTCCTTACGTGTGAGTGGGGGCTGCTCAAAAGCAACATGGCATATAAGATCAAAAAGATCAACCTCCCTGTTTACTGCATCTCGCAAAGCTTCCACCAAAACACCTTGTTCTTCCAGTTCCTTGATGATGATTTCTTTTTTGTCCGTACTGTTCCATCGAGCTAGGAAATCATCCAAGGATGCGTACTGACCTTTGATCAATTCTTTGGTATGGTCTTTTAGGCTGGTGGTAATGGGCTTTCCATTGGTGTCAAAATACATTTCACGGCTGATCAACACCGATACATCCACCCCATTCACGTACACTTTCTGACGGGGCTCATTGACTTTGCTGGTTCTTGTCTGCGGTTCGGGATAGCGAATCTTTGTTCCGATTTCTATCTCTTCCCCTGTCTCCTCGTCTATGATCAGGCTGTCAATGCTTTGTTCTTCATCAACGATATTGGTCAAATCGGTATCCTCTGAAACAGGTTTTACTCTTATAGGGTCTCCATCAAAGTCCTTGTCGGCAAAAAGATCAGTAACATTTCGAAAATCCAGAATAGTAAAAAACATTTTGCCAAATTCCTCATTGATCCTGGTTCCTCTTCCTACTATTTGCTTAAACTTGGTCATGGATTTGATTTCCGCATCCAATACGATAACCCTACAAGTTTGGGCATCCACTCCGGTGGTCATTAATTCGGATGTAGTGGCTATCACGGGATATGTTTCTTCTGGATTGATAAAGTTGTCAAGCTCTCTTTTCCCTTCATCATTGTCTCCCGTAATCTGCATGATATACTTGTGGTTCTTGGCCACTAAATCAGCATTCAGATTGGATAGGGCAAATCGCATCCGCTCAGCATGATCAATGTCCGAACAAAAAACAATGGTCTTGGCAAATCGGTCATAACCTTTCAAAAACTCAGTAAGCTTTCTAGCCACTGTTTGGGTTCGCTCATCGATGACCAGTGTTTTATCAAAGTCCTTCCGGTTATATACACGGTCTTCCACTTCCTTGCCATCCTTATCCTTTTTCCCTTGCTCCGGCCGCCAGCCTTCAGCATCAACGTTCAGGTTGACCCGAACCACCCGATAAGGAGCCAAAAAACCATCATCAATCCCTTGTTTAAGGGAATAGGTATAAATCGGATCTCCAAAATATTCAATATTGGATACCTCTTTGGTTTCTTTGGGAGTAGCTGTCAAACCAATATGGGTCGCTTTATTGAAATAGCGAAGTATCTCCCGCCAGGCACTGTCCTCTTTGGCACTTCCTCTATGGCACTCATCTATGACTATGAGATCGAAGAATTCAGGTGAAAAATCCTTATACGCATCTTCTATATCGCTGGCATTTGTCAATCCCTGATAAAGGCCCAGGAACACTTCATAGGCCTTATCCTCTGTATCTATTCCCCTCTTATTATTACTTACAAGCTCTTCCTTTCCATCTGCCCTGCTCACCACCTTTTTTTTGATGATGGTCATCTTGTCTTTGAAATGTTTGAAATCCCCCCTTCTGGTTTGATCTATTAGGGCTGTTCTGTCTGCTAAAAACAGAATTCTCTTCTTTGCCCTACTTTTCCAAAGTCGGTGGATGATCTGAAAAGCCGTGTAAGTCTTTCCCGTTCCGGTTGCCATGACCAGTAAAATCCTTCCTTGTCCATTTGCAACCGCCTCTACCGTTCGGTTTACAGCAATTTGTTGATAATATCTAGGTGACCTACCACTTCCGTCAAAATAGTAATCCTGTAATGCTACTTCTTGAGCCTCGCTTGTATGGATTCCTTTGTATTGTTTGTACTTTTTTAAAAGTTCTTCAGGACTTGGAAAGCTATCAATATCAAGTTCTGTCTCAATATTTCCGTCAGTGGCCGTCCGGTCATGGAAAACAAACCCGTCACCATTGCTACTAAAAACACATGGTATATCCAGGATTTCGGCATAGTCCAAAGCTTGTTGCAGTCCTGCCCTTACTGAATGTCTATTGTCCTTGGCCTCAACAATTGCAATAGGGATATTGGGTTTGTAGTATAGGATATAATCTGCTCTTTTTCTTTTTCCCCTTGCGGTAAGCCTTCCCCTAACATAGATTTTACCATCTGTAAATGATACTTCTTCAAGTAACTGAGTGGTCTTGTCCCAACCCGCCTTTTCTATGGCAGGTGTGATGAATTTGGTACAAATATCACGTTCAGAAAGGGTTTTCTTGTCAATCATAATCACGCAATCAAAAAGGTCAAGTCAAACAAGGAAAATAATTACTTGGCCAATTCCCCTTGTACAAAATTTAAGGCATTCAAACCTTGTGGCTCTTGGTCAATATCATCTATAATCTTATCAGCCAACCAAAGCAGTTCCAGTTCTTTTTCATCTACCTCCAAAAAAGCTGCGATTTTTTTTAGCTGATTCTTTTGAGCCTTTCTCTCCCCTCGCTCCAGTTTACTGACCAAAGCTGTATCCGCTTCAATATAGGCCGCTACTTGTCTAAGTAGAAAACCTTTAGCTTCTCTTAGCTCACGAATTCTTCTTCCCAAATAGGTCATAGGATACAGATTTAGGTTCTAAAATCCTTTACAAATCTATTATTATTTCTGAGACTTGTCAGAATTAGTCAAATATAAAAAATACCATGAAAATTAAACGTGTCACATTGGCCTTTTTCATATTTCAAGCTTTTTTAACGCTTAATAAATAATTGACTGATTCAACAGAATAAACGAAAACTGTATTTGTTATATGAATTTTTAATTGATGGTTCTTCCGCTTTCAATCAAACTTAAAGAGAAATAACAAAACCCATCATTTATCTGGGATCTTAATAAAACAGTAAATAGTTTTTGTACTACAAAGGAATTTCTATCAGCGAAGATGAAGCCTTTTAAATCCACCTCAACTTCTCACAAAATTTGGTAGGTAAAAAGTTATTTGAATTATATTTACTGGTCATTTTCACTTTGACTTTTCAAATAAAACAGCTTGTTCAACCCCTCATAACCCTCCTCCGCCAACACCCTCAACTCTTCACCTAAACTGGAAATAGGATAATCCAGGCATCTATCCATATAGCCCATATAAGTATCTAAAAAATCATTCTCCAAATGCTCTGGTACTTCCATCAGCCGCTTGACCAAATCCATAATACCCAGATGATGTCGATGGCCGGCATCCAAGTCCAAATTATCCAAGCCCTTAACCAGCTGGTTATGCTTGAGATCTTGACGGATCAATTCTCTGATAAGCTCGTCATTTTGAATATTGATCATAATGTTCTTATTAAGTTTAAACAATAGCCTCCTTTATCAGGCTTTTTAAAGTATCATTGCTGTCTTTGAGTTCTCGGAGTATCTCGATTAAGGTATCAAACTGGCTACCATCCATGAGAACTTTCCTTTTTTCGAGTTCATCAAAATACTCAATCAGTTGCCCTGGCCTTATGGTCAAAATATGAATGGGATCAACCTGCACATAATCGGCATATTTTTTAATCAGGTCCACCGTGATTTTGGTTTCTCCACGTTCATATTTGGTATAGGCGGCCTCGCTGATTCCTAAATGAAAAGCCAGCTCCATGGCCTTAAGACTCCTCAGTTTTCTAAAGGTCATCATATTATGTCCTATTGATTGATTATCAAGGAGCGCTTCTTTAAACTGGCTTGGATCACTCATATCTAAATATTAAGTAGTTCTAAATGACGCTTTATCCTAGTTGACTTTATTTGTGATAGCATAATTACTCTGTTATAATCAATGCATTCTTTGTTACTTTTTTTCTTCAGGTAAAAAAAGTAACCAAAAAACCCCGCCGCTATACATCTATTGGGTTAAAATTAAAGCCTTCCCTCATGCAGGCAAACTCCTCCTGTAAAACTGCCAGCCAACTTTTTAATCGGCAATTCGTCAAATCTACCTTTGGCGGCAGACAGGCATGCCTGCCTTTCTGCTTACCCTCTTCTTTAATTTCTTAACACCCAATATCTGCAAGGCGGACCAGCATATTTGTTTGTTTTACCAAATTAATAATAGGCCCAAGTTATTCTTTCTAAACTAAGGCGAACCTATTTTAAAGGTATCATCCTCAAAATTAAGAACTGCAATAATACAATTTATCCACCCTCCCAATTCTAAACTATTCCTACAGGAATAAAATATTCCTTGATTCACCTAACCACCATTTATAAAAACCATTTCCCAAATTCCACCAATTTCCTTAACTTGTCTTTTAGTTTTTTAATAGCCAAGAGTTATGACCAATTCAGCTGCACGAAATATCCATCAGGGACGCAACATCAAACGCTTTAGGGAAATGCTGGGCATCAAGCAAGACGCCTTGGCCCACGAACTGGGAGAAGACTGGTCCCAAAAGAAAATCAGCCTACTAGAGCAAAAAGAGAGCATAGAGGAAAATATTCTAAAGGAGGTAGCAGAAATCCTTCATATTCCTGTTGAGGCCATCCAAAATTTTGATGAGGAGCAAGCGGTGAATATTATTTCGAACACTTTTAATGAAGGATCATTTTTAAATACTGGGCACACCCCTACATTTAATGTTAACCCAATTGACAAATTGCTTCAACTTCATGAAGAAAAAATTGCGCTATACGAGAGGATGTTGAAGGAAAAAGATGAAATGATGGCTAGGTTAGAACGTTTGATTGGAGGTAAATGATTTTATTTAGCCCCTAAGTAATCTCTACTTTTCCAATTCTAAAATATCCCCCTCAAGAATACTTCATCCCATCATCAGACCCGACCTTAAATGGCGTAACATAAAATGTACTGCCATGAAAAAGAAAAAATCTAAAGTGATTGTAGTTGACAAATACAAAAAATACACTGAGATAGGAAACATGTATTCTTCCCGCTGGAGAAAGTTGGACCTATTTATCCCCAGTAACTTCCGGTTACTATGTGCCATTCTAAAAGTAAAGCCAGAAGACATCTTAATGGATTTTATGTGGATGGTATGTTATGGAAATAAGGATGCTACCAACAAGCAAGCCAAATCTGCTCAGAAATACTTTCTGACGGCTCAGTTTGGTCAACCCTCTTATTCTAAAAAAGAAATCAAAAAGATGTTTAAGGAATTAAAAGCTGTCAGAACACTCATTAACACCACCGATAAAATGAATGAAGAAGACCAAGAGCTATTCTGGAAAAATAAGCATATGTATCTAGAATTCTGGTATAAAAGGTGGTTTGAGAAAAACACGAGGAAGGAGGATTTTTCCGTTTTGGAGAAATTCTAGGCTACAATGCATGGTCTGAACTTTTGCCAACATCAAGCGGATTGTTAGGTTTTATGCGGGAGTTATATGGTCTTATTAGGGAGCTTAAACGAAGGTTGAGTTTACACTGGTTATTAAAACAAGGGTAAAAAAATGATCTAATTTACCCTCGTTAATTATGTAAACCATTACCTAAAATTACTAATTTAAATACTTCTACCCTTTTTCCGTCTCTTTTTTTTCTTCTTAGGAATTTGACCTACCTCCCCAGTATCAGGAACAGGCCTAAGCAGCAGATCAAGAATATCAATGGTACCACCAACAATTTGATGACTAAGGTAAATTTCTTTTCGATCTTTTGTTGCTGTTCGTGCTGGTATTGAAGCTCCATCTTTATCACCTCGAGTTTGGAATTCATTTTGATCCCGCACTGATAATTGGTCTCGATCTGATCGTTCAGTCTGTCCTGCTTTCTGCTGATGTGCAGGAGACTGTCCTGCATCTTGGGAATGTACCCCATGAACTCGAGTTGTTTTTTCATCATTTCCTGATAGCCCTCTTGGGTATTTTGATGTTGTTCTTGCGTTTGCCTGGCCAATTGCTTGGCGATCTCTAGTTTGCTCATAGTGTAAGGTATTTGCGATGTTCTTCCATTTGAATTGGTTACCCAAGGATTGTCCTTTGGCCTTGAAACCATCATAGCAATAGGCTACTCCTGATACCCTGCCGGTACTGGCCTGGTTGAACAACAGGTTGGCTCCTGAAGCCTCTACTTGATGGATAAAATCCTCAATGGTATTGGTCCGCTTTAAGGCCTCTGATATTATTTGCTGTAGCACCATTTTCTTTGAGGGTTTACCGGTTCTCATTACCATTTCGATTTCATCCTTATTGGGCGCCTTGACTTTGGCCTCCTTGCTGCTCTTTACTTGCTGCAATCCATATTTCTTTTCCAGTTTTCGCACCAGGCTTTCACTTCTTCTATAATTGTTGCTATCTGAGACCACGGTTCCATCAAATCGGTTTCTCAGTGCCAACAAATGGCAATGGGGATGGTCGGCATCATGATGTCTGAAAATAAAATAGGCATTGTCATCGAATCCCATGCCTTTCAGGTATTCATTGCCTATGGCCAACATTTTATCATTTGATATTTTTTCCTCCTTGCCAAAGCTTAGACTGACATGATAAGTGTTCCGTTTTAGCCTGGGATTCATACTCTTCATCAGCTCTACTTCTTTCTTTACCATTTCCCTGTCCAAACTGGTGAAGTTGGTTTCCAGTACTTCCGCCCGTTTGCTTTCATCACTGGTCAGCATCTTTTTGAGATTATAATCCAGTGCTCCCATAAAGTTTTTGCCGATGGACTGTTTAGCGATCATGAAGCAGCAGTTTGATGACCTGGTCCAGTTTTGTAGAGATGGCGTCAATTGCCTTCATCCTGTCCGCTGGCACCTCAAATTTTGAATTGAGTTGTTTGGCTATCTGGTTGATATTATTACCAATTCTTTTGAGCTCCACATAAGTCTGTTTGTCCAGTTTGGGGACCTTCGCCTTGGGCAACCTGTTTTTGAACACGCAAGCCCTGACCACGTCAGCGGCCGGCATCGCTGCCACCTCGCATAAACTCCCCAGCAGCCGGACCTCTTCTTCGGTCATCCGGAAAGTAAACTTTATATTTCTCTTCTGGTCTGCGGGTTTCTTTGGTCTTCCCATGAGTGAAATGAACGGAGTGAATTTCAGCCTGAGCGGAGCGAAGCAAGCCGTTTTGGTCTGACCAAAACATGGCTTGCTTCGCTCCGACTTGTAAAACGTTCCTACCTTCGCATGCCAACGCTTTTTGACTTTCGATGGTAATCGTTTAGATCCTTATGCCCCAAATAGTTGCCCGATTGGTCAGTGCATTGGCTGAAGTCTTTCAACAATCTTTTTGTCCAGGCCTTGCCTTGTATATCGTTGTCAAGGTAAAGGTTGACCCGTGGAAATCCTGCCAAAATCTTCTTTGCCGCATCCATATTAGACAGGGAATTGAGAACTAAGAAGTCATCTGGCTTCACTTCTTTTTGGTTGCGCTCGTAGAAACTGAGCAGGTCAAAAATTCCTTCGAACATATGAAGGTTGTTGCCTTCTCCTGGATAGTAGCTAATACCCTGGGCACTGCTTCCTTTCCAATAGGCATTCCGAATGGCCCAGCCGTTCTCGTTCCTATTTCCGATCCCGAAATACTTTTTGTCCCCTATGGAATAATACACTTCCATACAGAATCTGGATGCGGTCTCGACACTTACCTTCCGGTGAAGAAGGTAGTCCGTTAAGGTCGGATTGCTTCCAATGGCTTTTACCGACCGGATGGTCATTTTGGATCCTGTTCCTTTTCCATGGGTTCCTGTGGGTGAAAAGAAAAAGAGTTACCAGTAATATCTTCGATGTAATGAAGGGCATCGGAAACCGAAATGCCCGGTTTCAATTTCATGACCAGATCAAGGACCTTTCCGCCATAATTATTGTCCCCAAAATCAATCCATAGATTCTTGGAGGCACTGACCTTAAAGGAAGGTGTGTTTTCTTTCCTGTATGGGGAATGATAGAAATAACTGTCCCCTGAAATCTTTGATGGTTTGATGCCAAGCTTTTCCAGAAAACCAATAATGGAAAGCTCACTTGCTTGTTTGATGTTCATGGTAAGGTTGTTAAATGGTGAAAATGTAAAACATGATTACTACGGATACTACCAGTGCGGGTGTGGTAGGCTTTATTAATTTTCTTATTAGTTGCCCATCCTATCTAATAGCTATAATCTTTGAAGTAGGAAGTACCCTGAATTTCTATTTTTTAAAGCCGTTCTTTTGCCTGCCCGCATTCATGACCTCCGACTTTTTGAAATAAACCCTGGTATTAAAGACATGCTCCTTTAAAAACCCTTCCTTTCGCCAATTATTGATCGTCGTTCGGGACCTACCCAAAAGCTTCATAACTTCAGGGATTTGGATCAATTCATCATCCGGCTCTTGAGCAGGTAAAACGTCCGAAAGCCGAGAGGCAACCGCATCGGCGATTTCATCTACCAATACCTCCTTTTCAATTTGTGTTAAGATTACATCGTTCATGGCATAACTGTTTGATTACACTCCAAACTTGCCAAAACTATCTTTTGGGTAGTTAATCCGGGTATACCCAAGTTTTCAAAAAAGTTAGGTTTCTACCTAGATCCCTATCTCATGCTTGATCCTCTTTTGAAAGTTCCCTTTAAGTTTTTTGAACAGATGGTATTAAAATTTTGGAAAGAGAATTCATGACACGAAAAAAAAGGGCCATTAAAGCCCTCCTTCATCAGCATAGGAATAATAGGATTCACTGGTAACAATTATATGATCCAGAACCGGCAATTCCATCAATTTACCCAGTTTGACCATTCGTTCAGTCAAATTGTTATCGGCATTACTTGGGAATCTATTTCCAGAAGGATGGTTGTGGACCAAAATCATTCCTGAGCTATTCGATTTTACCGCAGCTGCAAAAATGATTTTTGGATCAGCAACAGTTCCAGAGGTTCCGCCCGTCGAGACATCAACGACTCCAAGAACCCTGTTGGAACGATTAAGCAACATCACTTTAAACTGTTCTACGAACTGCAGTTTTGACTTATCCCAGTTTTCCAAAAGGACATCATAGGCTTCTTTGGAAGAGGTGATTTTAGGGACTTGGGAGAGCTTGACTTTGGGCCGGTAACAAAGGACGATTTCGGCTACTTTGTTGGAAACGATGTTTTTGCTTTGGGTATCCATAACATTTCAATTTAAGGTTAGAAATTAATTTGGATACCATCCCAGCTTGAGGGCAATCAAGGCCAAGTGGCAACGGAATAAATGAAGGCCTAGCGGGCAGCCCAGTGTTTATGCCGAACGCTCTTGGCACGCTACAGCAGCCCGAAAGCTAACTTTGTATCTGATTAATGAATAAATTATGCCCCTAATCTTTTGAAATTGTCCTATAAGTATCTACTCTTAACATTGAATTCTAAACTTTTTTACCTATTAGTGCATTTGTAAACGAAGCCATGCCCACAACAAAAAGTAGGGCTTCCTAAAATGCCTTTATAAATTAAACTTTTGGACCAAATAATGAAGGGAAAACTAAATCAATCTTCATATAGAGCTCCTCTTTATAAAAGAAAAGTCATTTTTATATTGAATAATTTTTCTTTCAGAAACACATCTTGCTGCTAACTCTCCCATTTTTTTAAAGTCTGTTGACAATACCGAAACATTAAACAATTTTTTAATTGGAGTATCATTATAACTGATTACACCTATGTCTAGCCCCAAGGCATATTTTTTTGATTTTACTCGAATCATAACTTCTAAAAAATCATTTTCACTAATCACGACATAAGCCTGGCCAGCACTAAAACAACTATCCAGAGATGAGACATCAAACACTTCGAAAGCCAAATCATTTTTTTTACAAAAAGTGATAAAGCCTTGTTTCACTTCTATGGGATAGCTATGAAAATAGCTTTTTGGGTATATAAGATTGATCTTTCCATATCGCTTGATTTCATTAATCGCTTGAGTAAGGGCCAAATTGATATCCTTTTCAAAATCCTGATAGATGCAACTATAATTTTCTTTTAGATCAGGAATTTTCTTTTCTAAAACAATCAACTTTTCCCTTGGGATATTTTCTATACGTTCAAGGATTTGTTTAGGTAGCCCATAATGTTCTTTCTTAGGAACATGAAATAATGGTATAACCACTACATAATCATAGTTTTCGAATGAAGTTCCTAATTGGTCCATAAATATATGGACATCATTAAAAAAGAGACGAAATTCAATATCATAATCTTTATTTAGAGCTTCCTGCATTGTTTTAAAAACCTCTAATTTATAAGGACTTACTTTATTGACTAAATAGAGTATTTTCCCCACTTGATGTAGGACTTTCTTTTTATTCACATAGTAACCTTTTGAAGGTTCAGCCATCACTACGCCTTTCTTCCGGAGCCAATTATAGGCCTTCTCAATTGTGTCCCTTGATAGATATAACCGCTCACTCAACTCGTTTATTGAAGGAAGTTTATCCCCATTGGATATTTCTTCAATGTAAATAAGAGAATAAATTCTATTGGCTACTTGTTGATATTTAGGAACTCTTGAACCTTCATCGATTTTGATATCAAAGTTCTTCATAAAGTCCTCTATTTTCCATTAATTAATATAAACAAAATTTATTATTTGATCATTTTCAAACCTTGACCCGTGTTTTCACTGCACCTTACCACGGACCGAATGAAAGGTCACGAGTAGAGAAACTCTGCCCCAACGAATAATAGCCACCTTAAGTTCTTATCCTGTGAGTACGGGTCGAATTTGACTTTTTTAATAAGCCCTTTTTACATCGTCCATGATCAGCACCCAATCGTGCTCGTTGCCCTGAGAAGGTGGAGTGAATTTTCTAACGCCTTTGTTTTTGTAAACTCCGGCGATGGTTGTTTCGCCGGTTCTGGGGTTGTACCAACTGGCCTTTACTCTTTTTCCCGATATTCTGCCCATGACAACTTCAAAGGGATGTCCTGAAGAGGAATAGATAAAGGCGTAGTCGTTTCCTCGTGTAGCCATAACGCGCTCCCGGTAATGATCAGAACTGCTCACGATCATAGATGGATCAGGTATGCGGTCCAGCATCGGGCGCGACTCCATCAGCTTTCTTACAAAAGTCATAGAACTGGCACCAGGCAGATCCAGCGATTCATACCAGGGTCTGGTAGCGGAAATGTGGCGTTTGCGCTCTGGGGCATACATTTGCCAGACGTTGTTGCACCCATAAGTATGACCGTGTGCTCCTGCGAATAAGCTGAGATAAGCCTTTCTTCTTACATCGTTCGGATCGGAGTAACCATTTTTTTCCAGATCAAAGCAGACAGGGATCTCTTCATACATCGGTTCTCCATCCATCGTAGGTTTTACTGGCTTCAGGTTGTAGTCGTGGCTTATCTTTTCCCATACTTTTGTGTCGGCACAATGGCTGGTCTGGAGCATATTAAAGTCCAGCCATTCGTCTTCATGAAACCAGGTCGACGACGCGGTCTGCGGGTGAAATGTCATTAATGCCTTGTCATTTCCGCCCACAGTTTCCACAATCCCTCTGGCCATCGCCCGCCAGATCTCTACATCGTCGCTGTCTTCTCTGGGATTTCTATCCCCGCCTATTACCCAAATGATATTGCGATTGTGCTTGTACCGGTTGCCGATGAACCTGCCATATTTATAAGCATTTTCCGGATTAAAAATTTCAGGACCTACACCCCACTTGTTTTTGAAGACTTTATCTCCCCAGGTGGGCAACAGCGCAATGTGCAAATTCAGCTCAGCCGCCTTTTCAATGACAAAATCCACGTGCTTGAAATACGCTTCGTTGGGCTTTGCGGGATCATTGTCAGTCAAAGGAAGCTCTCCGTAGGCGTTTGGTTCTTCCAGTCCGTTATGCTCGGCAAGCACTACCGCCTGAATTACCGTAAATCCTTTGCCAGCTCGGTCTTTCAGGTACAGGTAAGCCTCTCCCCTGTTCAGCCGGTGGAAAAGTTCCCAGGCCGTGTCGCCAAGATAGAAAAAAGGTGTCCCATCCTGGTAGACAAGAAAGCGGCCATTGTCGCTCACCCTCAGGTCCGATTGGGCGAGACTGCAAAGAGAAAGAAGAAGGGCCGAAAAGGTGAAAAATAACGTTTTCATAAACCTGTTGATCATCAATGATTGCTTACAAATTTTCTTTATTTCCTTTTGAACTCCGATATTTTTTCCTGCGGAACAAGCACTTTGTGCACTTTTTCCACCGTCAGTTCTTTTTCAAGATCGAAACCGGCAGATTTCCTGATATCTCTGGAAGAAGCCCCCACATGGACGGTATATTTTCCGGCTTCTGCTATCCAGGCACTTCGTTCCGAAACGAAAGAAGCAAGCGAGCGTGCATCCAGCACGAAAGTAATGGTTTGCGATTCGCCGGGCGCCAATAATTTCGTTTTTGCAAAATTCTTCAATTCTTTCACTGGCTTGTCCATAGCTTTGCCGGGGGCAGCCAGATACAACTGCACCACTTCCCGTCCCGCCTTGTTGCCTGTGTTTTTGATATCTGCCGTTACTTCAATTTCATTTTCAAAAGTTTCTGAACCCAGTTTCAGGTTGTCGTAAGAAAAATCGGTGTAAGACAATCCAAACCCAAATTCATAAGCGGGATTAACCGCAAACGAATCGTAATAGCGATAGCCTACGTAAATCCCCTCCTCGTGCACCACCTTCTCCGGATTTTCGGCAGGTGTGCCGGGAAAATTCTTCGTAGTGGGAACGTCAGGGTAATCCAGGGGAAAAGTTGTCGCTAATTTTCCGGAAGGATTTACTTTCCCGGTGAGGATATCCGCCATAGCATTGCCACCCTCCTGCCCCGGTTGCCAGGCCAGCAATATCGCATCCGCCAGTTCTCTCCAACTTGCAGTCTCAATTACTCCGCCAATATTCAGCACTACCACCACTTTCTTTCCTTTTGCTCTAAATGCTTCAGATACGTTCTTCAGCAGGTTCTTTTCCTCTTCCGTCAGGTAAAAAGTTTCCAGCTTCCGGTCTCCTCCTTCGCCAAATACCCGCATTATGCTCACCATGGCGATATCGGATTCCTCCGCATTCTGCCGGATCAGGCTCGCATCCAGCGGCAATTCGCCCAGAATGCTGTCGGGTTTTGGCATGGCGGTGATCAAACTATCCGCTTCAAGGTTTTGTGGTTTTCCTTTTTTCAGGTAATCGGTGTATTTTTCGTGAAGCGCTGCATCAATTTCGTAACCCGCATTTTCCAGTCCCTGAGCTAAGGATATGCTGTACTCGTTGTTGACCATTCCGCTGCCCGTGCCCCCTACGGTCAGTTTGTAGGAATAATTTCCGAAAGGTGCCACCTTTTTAATATCCGGCTTTAATGGCAGGATGTCAGCATCATTTTTTAACAACACCATGGATTCTCCTGCAGCTTCACGGGCAATTTTTATACTTTCTTTAAAATTTGGTTTATTAGAGTAAGGATAATCTTTATAAGTAGAAGTTCGGGTGATTACATCCAAAATCCGAGCGATATTCCGGTCCACCAACTCCTTCTCAAGACTGCCGTTTTCCAGCGCTTCGGCGATGGCATCTGACCAGTCCTGCAACCCCGGCATCAGCAGGTCGTTGCCGGCTTTCATTTGCTCCACCGGATCATCACCGCCGTACCAATCGGTAAGTACAAATCCATCAAATCCCCATTCTTTTCGCAAAATGATTTCCAGCAATTCTTCGCTCTGCGGCGTATAGGTGCCGTTGACTTTATTATAGGACGACATTACCGTCCAGGGATCACCTTCTTTCACGGCTATTTCAAAACCCCGCAGATAAATTTCCCGCAGCGCCCTTTCGCTTACAACCGCATCTATGGTTCTCCTGTTTGTTTCCTGGTTATTCGCTACAAAATGTTTGATGGCCGTGCCAATTCCCTGCGATTGTATACCCCGTACCAACGCGGCTCCCATTTTTCCGGAAATCAGCGGGTCTTCGGAATAGTATTCAAAACTTCGCCCTCCCAGCGGGTCGCGGTGAATGTTCATGGCTGGCGACAGCAAAATATCCACGCCGTATTCCAGCGCTTCATGGCCCATAGCGTTCCCCACTTTTTCCACCAACTGCGGATCCCAGCTGGACGCTACCAAGGTCCCCACGGGAAATGCCGTGCAATAGTAGGTTTCCGGATCGTTCGGCCGGCGTGGGGCTATGCGCAGTCCTGCAGGGCCATCCGACAGCATAATGGAAGGGATGCCCAAATGAACAAACGGATAGGTGTAACCGCCCACTGCTGTTATATTTTTCTGTTTTCTTCCCGGCAGGGGCACTGGCACTACCTCCCTCCTTTTGGCGCCGGTCACCATCAGCGATTTTTCTTCTATGGTCATAGCATCTATAACTTCCTGTACCGGGCTTTCGCCCAGCCTGGGGTGTTTATCTGTTGTACAGGATAGATTTATAGTGAGGAAAGAAGAGAGAAGTAAAAGGGTTGAGTATTTAATATGATTAGAAAATTTCATTTTTTAATATTTAGAATCTACTGATTAAGAGAAGATGTAAGTTGCTATTTATCGTTTGTCCGCAAACCCGACAGGCTTTCCTTTTTTCTCGATAAAAAAGGAACAAACCCCGAAGGGATCCCTCTGGAAAGATCAAGTCTGTGAATTAAAATGCTAACATTTGAACGTATTCGATTCAAGGCCGGAATACATGGCGTTAGTCCATCCTTCGAAAACTACATGTTGGTATTTCTTGTTGATGGTGACAGAAGCAGCAAATTTTGAAGCCAATTTTGCTGCTCCCGACACATTCAAAACCATTTTACAATTTCACTGGCGATCAGTTCGTGCCCCCGGCGATTGGGATGATTTACATGCGACATATAGGCCTTAATATCTCCTTCTTCACGAGCCTTCTTTTGAAACTCCGCAAACGGATCTGCCAGGCCGACGCCATATTTGGCCGCCAGTTTTCTGATCTGCTCCGCATGCTGCTCCAGCTGATTGCCCGGCGCCAGCATATCGTGCCGCTGGTCGGGAGACGGCGTAACGAGGATCACCTTTAAGTTTGCTTCCAATGCTTCCCCGATCATCTTTTCCCAGGCCACTCCGGCCCTTTCCAGACCAATGCCCAGATCGTTCAGCGCGTAATCGATAAACAGCACATCGGGTTTATGAGGCAGCACATCAGTGGTGACCCGCGGCTGCCCTTTTTCGGAATACTCCCCGCCAATGGCCGTCACGATGACATTCACCACGGCATGCGGATACATTTGTTTTACTTTAGCAAGTACAATATTAGGGTAAGAATCAAGGGTGTGCACTTCAGAATTGTGCCAATAACCCGCCGGCACAGAATGCCCGTGAAAGACCAGGTTGATCGTTCTGTTATTGGGCCAGCGGGTGGTCAGCTCTTTTTTAAGGTCTGAAAGATAGGTGGCGGTATCTGCCACTTTCTGGTTCTGCGCCACGGAACATGTGGACATCATGAAAATCGAAAATGCAAAAATTATAACTCTCATTTTAAAATTATTTACCAGGATACCACCAGCTCGCCGGTCACTCCTTCCACTACATAACTGTTACCAAACTCTTTTTCTCCTTTTTTAGAAGATATCTTTCCTGTTTTCCAGGGATATCCGCTATTCAGGTAGAAATTGATCTCATCTTCTGAAATTCCTTCGTCGGGATATATCCTTACAGTCGCATTTTCAAGTCCCGAAACCTGCAACCTCCGGGTAATTCCCAGTTCGCCCGAATGCATTTCTTTACAGGATACTATTCCATTTTGCTGTTCCACAAATACGCGACACTCGCGATTCCAGGCCGTAGGAAAAGAATAGGTCGCAAAACCGTCTTGCAATTCCGTGTCGTAGCCCAACAACACTGGCGCTCCCTGACCAAATTTAAACCGGTGATCCACCGTAGTGTTCGGCACGTATCCGGCAAAGAAAAACCCATTGTTGCTGCGCGAAATGCTCAGCACCGGACTTTTTACCGCAGGATCGCGTTTGTCCACGGCATATTCCAACCCGCACTCTTTGAGCGCATAGCGCAAATAAGAAGGCCCGGTGAAATATTTTGCGGGATCGTCGGGCTCCAGCAACCGCTCCCCTTCAAAATGGCTGGAATTTGTGCCGCGCAAATAAATGACCTTCCCGTCTTTCCAACCGGGATGCTGCCTCACCCAGAGCGCATCGCGCGAATGATTTCCCTGCGACATTTTTACCAAAACACGCGTGTAAGGATCCTTCCGGTCTTTTACCTGGCTTCTCAAACCGCCGCCTGAAAACAAGGCGTCGTGCCGGATCGTTTTCGGATATTTCTTTTTCAAAATATCGTTTTCATAATTCCCTGTAATGCTAAACTCTCCCTCCAGCGGGTCATCATTCCTGAGATTAACTAGCGAAAGAAACTCCTCGCCTGCACGATCCGACGGCCCATAGATGATCACTTTTCCACCACTTTTCACAAATTCCATCAATTGTTTTTCATACTCCGATCCGGCATCGGGAACAATGGTCATCAGCACCGATTCGTCGAATAGATCCGGCTGATTTTGTAAAGCAGACTTAAAATTTCCGGTGGAGATCACTGTATTCAGTGGCAACCCATTGTTGATGGCCTGGCGGATAAACCAATCGCCATAGTAAATTTCTGACAGGCGATCTGGCTGCATACGTGCCCACTGATGGTATTCTTCAAAGGGATATACCCAGACCAGGGGACCCGGAGCCGTGGGGGCATCGTACCTGGCTTTCAGGATATGCGGTATTACCTCGTCCGGAACCTGGGTGGGCATATTCCCATAAGAATCATCTATCGTTAAAAAGTTCAAATGTGTGGGTAGCGCCACTTCTCCCTTCCCGTTGATGCGGGCCACCGACATGGGCAGGTAAATATCGTGAGGCTCACGGCCATAGCGATCAAGCCATGGGCTGTTGAGCCACCAGGGATCGTGTGTATAGTACCGGAAAATATAACGGTCATCGGGCAGCTCTGCCATTCGCGACAGGTATCCGACCAGCTCCAGTCCGAAATCGCCGTCGAGCGCCGCCCAGGGAGAATTGGGCGGCGGCAGTATGTTGAAATCACCTTCATAAATGGCCTTTAGGTCAACGCCGTCCTTGGCCAGGTCGACCCCTGTGGAGAGGTTTGTGCCGCGGGTTTCAATCCTGAAACCAGAACATTCCTTGCGAAACAGGCTCCAGAAGTCGATGATCTTTTTGCGGGTATCTTCCAGCTTATCCGCATTGAAACCAGTACCGGTGAAAATAGTTCCTGTAGACGCCCAGGGCTCCATGCCAAACCCGAATCCATTGCTGAACCAGATATAATCAAAATCCAGGTCTGACAGGAAATGCTGGCTCTGGCGGCCAAAGAAAGTGCCAAAAGGCGTACCCCCGGGGATACCGTTCGGAAACCCAGCGTATGCAGCGTCATCGGCATTCAGCGTAGCATAGCTAAACACAAATGATTTGTGCCCCATAGCACTGCCTTCCAGTATTTCCGGATGCTTTTCATACTTGAAAGGCGATTTGGCAAATTCAGGCCCGGGATCGAAAGTAGCCCCGATCCTCACTGGCTTTCCGGTAATCGCCTCTCCTGTTTCTTTCAGTGTATTGACAATAAGTTTAAGATCTTTGTAGGTAAAATCCGGCGGATTTTCCATGTACAAATAGGCCCGCTCGTGAAGCGACAGCTCTTTAGGACCGGAGCCCACTTCATGTTCTGTGTTTGGATTTCCGATATATTTGGACCATTCCAGCGGCTGGTTGAGATCTCCCGAATAATCGAGTATTTCCGAGCCATCTGCCGTCCAGAGCATCACCGAAACGGTATCGGCGTGCCTGAGCAAAGAATGCCACTGGGTAAACATTTCCGACGCTACTTTTTTAAAGTAGGCTTCATCGTTTTGCTTGAAAGGCTTCAAAGAGGCTTCCAGTGTAATGTTGTGGAACGGTTTTCCTTTTAATGATGTTTCCACCAACGGACGAGGATCCTGCCCGGGTGTTTTATTAGAAATGCCGCTGCATCCCTCCAGTACCAGCAGCAGCGAAATCAACACTAAAATTTTACTTTTAAACATATGTAATCTTAAATTTATCTGCTCTCTAAAAATCTTCCTCATCGGGATTTGATCCCGGTGAGGAACATATCATTAACTGATTAATATCCGGGGTTCTGTTTCATTTCAGGATTGATCTCAATTTCCCTTTGCGGGATTGGCATTATCAACTCGTGATCTTTTACTGAGAAATTTACACCTTTATTTTTAAAGTAGTCGTCGATCTCTTCCTGCGCGCGCGCTGTCCGCACCAGGTCAAACCAGCGGTGGGCCTCAAAAGCCAGCTCCACCCTTCGTTCGTGTGCTATCGCTTCCCGCATGTCTTCCTGGCTAAGCCCAAGGTGCGGTGATAAATCAACCCTGTCCCTCACCGCATTTATATATTCTTCGGCATCTTCCGGCTTGCCCTGCTCATTGAGCGCTTCGGCGTACATCAGCAAAACATCGGCATACCTCAAAACCGTAAAATTGATAGAACCATCCCGGGGATTTTCCAAGTTCAGGTCCACAAATTTCAACCCGTGACGAGCGTAAAATTTCTCTTCTGAAGCCGGGGCGATCGTATCGCCTACGGATGCTCTTTTTCTCTCTCCTTCTTCATAGGCATTCATCAGATCGAGTGTCGGATTGATCCTGCCGGAGCCCTGCTGGTTGTTGGCCAACAAGCCTACCGTGGCCGGTGTAAACAACACTGAATATTGATTGCCCAGGTTATCTCCGGATATAAATTTCAGTTCAAAAATTGATTCAGAAAGATTTTCGTTGCCCGCGGAAAACAGGCTTTTGTAATCGTCTACCAGAGAATAATCCTTGGAATCGATCACTTCCTTAAGCTTTGGTGCGGCCAGATCGTACTTCTTTTGGGTAAGATAAACTTTTCCCAGGAGCGTTTTCACCGTACCGACCGAGACGTATCCTTTGTCGGGATTCATGGCTTCCGGCAACAACGATTCCGCATCCTTCAAGTCGATTTCGATCATCGTGTAGACCTCCTCCTTGGATTTCAGCGAAAGATCAGAGGCATAAATTTCTTCCGGACTACGAAATTCCACGTCGGCAACGGGAGCTTTCCCAAAAGTCTGCACGAGGAAGAAATAGCAGAAAGCCCTGATGAACCTCGCCTCGCCCATTATCCGGTCGTTTACTTCCTGATCAATGTTAGCCGTATTCAGCCGGTTGATGATCACATTGCACCGGGCAACTGTATAAAGCGCCTTGTTCCACGCATTTTCAATGATCGGGTTTTCGGAAGTGATGATCATTTCGTCAAATTCCACTTCGGCTGCAGACGATGAAGAAATGGAAATCTCCGCATTGTCTGACGTCAGCTCACCGATATAAAACATCTCGGACGTATACAGGCCTTTGAAAGAGGCGTATATTCCCAACATCGAGGTTTCAAAATCATTTTCCGTAAGGTAATAATTCTTGTCATTGATCTGGTTTTCCGGCTCCAGCTCCAGGAAATCTGCGCAGGAAGTGAAGGCAAGCAAGAGGAGCAGTATGAATATGTAATTCTTCATGATCTTAATATTTTGTGGTTAAAATGACACCCTCAGTCCTAAAGTGAATATCCTCGGTATGGGATAGGAGAAATAATCTATACCGCTGGCTGCAATGTTGTCGCCGGTAGAGCTGGCCTCCGGGTCATAGCCGGGATAGTCTGTGAAGGTATAGACATTGGAGATATCTCCGTACACAGACAGTCCGGAGAGGTTAATTTTTTCCAATGTTTGCCGCTGAAATGTATAGGAAAGATTAATGTTCTTGATCCTGACATAAGATCCGTCAAACAAATACCGCGAATTGGAGCTTATCCCTTTCGCGTAATCACTCCTGATGGCACGGGGCGTGAAACCGTTGCCGGGGTCGTCCAAAGATTTCCAACGCTCATCGGTAACGGCCAATTGATTTTGTACGCCTGCCGCATTGAGGATGATCTCGCCGCCCTGGAAGTACACGTCATTGCCCTGAGACCCCGTCACACTTATGCTGAGTGCGAAATTGTCATACTCCAACCGGTTATTGAACCCAAAGGTATAGTCGGGCCAGGGATCGCCTACAAAGGTTTTGTCGTCGTTGGTGATCACCCCATCACCGTTGACGTCTTCAAACTTCAGGTCTCCCGGTTGCACGTCGGGATGTTGTTTCGGATGGGCATCCACATCGTCCCAATCCTGAAATACACCAATAGCATGCAGCATGTAAAAGCTGGAAATCGGCCTTCCTACTTCTGTAAACTGGTAGGCAGAATTTTCAATTCTGGCATTATCTGAATTGAGTACCAACACTTTATTTTTGTTTACCCCGATATTGAAATTGGAGTTCCAAGAGAAATTCCCTGTGTTGACGACAACGGCATCCAATGTGAATTCCAACCCTTTGTTTTCCAGCTCGCCAATGTTTTGGGTGGACGCTGAAAACCCTGAAATCGCTGGCAAAGAGGCGTTAAGCAGCAGATCTTTTTTATGATTTTTATAGGCATCAACAGAAAGTGTGAGGCGATTGTCGAACAAAGCGACATCCAGCCCGATGTTGGTTTGCAGCGATCTTTCCCAGGTGAGGTTTTCATTTGCCAGGCTTTGGGGAATGATCCCTAGGGCTGCCTGGTTGCTTGAAACATACCGCGTAGTGCCCAACAACCCGATGTGCGCATAATTTCCGATAAGGTTATTTCCAGAAACTCCGTAGCTGGCCCTTATTTTCAGATTATCGATAAAGGTGACAGATTGCATAAAAGGCTCTTCAGATATCCGGTACCCCACCGAAAATGAAGGGAATGTACCCCATCGGTTATTGGGGCCAAACCTCGAGCTTCCGTCGCGGCGCACGGTACCGGTAACCAGGTATTTCCCTTTGTAAGTATAGTTTACCCTGGCCAACAAAGAAAGCATGGACCATTCCGAAACATAGTTGGTTCCGGCGTTTACGTTTCCTCCTGCGAGGTATTCGATATGGTCGGTGGGAAAATCAGTGGCGCCTGCCTGTAACCAATCCGTTTTGTCTTTTTGCGCAGTGAAACCGACAATGGCATCCACATCGTGAACTCCATTGATCGATCGACGGTAGTTAAGCACATTTTCGTTTAACCAATTCAGATTTGTTCTTTGGTGAACACCCGCTGTGGCCAAACTGGTCTTGGCACCCCATTCACCAATTTCAGAAGATTTCCATAGCCTGGTATGGTCGGCTATGTAGTTTATCCCTATGGAAGATTTAAGCGTTAAGCCTTCGACAATTTCATATTCCAGATAGTTGTTGGTAAATACATTGGTAGAACTGCGCGTGTCACTAAACTCATCAATGATCAACAGTGGATTTTCCACCGGCACGCCCAACGGGTCCAGCAGCTCTGAAGTATAGTTTCCGTTTTTATCATAAACCGAAAGCGCTGGGGAGCTGGCCAATGCTGCCGATATTAGTCCGCGCTGGCCCAGATGCCCCTCCGCTCTGGCAAACTTACCCCAGGAATGCGATCCAGCTATAGAAATCCCCAGCTTGAGCCTTTTGGTAAGGTAAGCGTCAATATTGGATCGCAGGTTGAATTTCTTAAAATCCGATCCTTTAATGATTCCCTCCTGATTAAAGTATCCACCGGAAACATAATAGTCAACCCCTTCCTTACCTCCACTAGCCGAAAGCTGGTAACTTTGGACAACCGACGGACGGAAAATAACATCCTGCCAGTTGGTGTTTACGGTGATGGCTTCCGGGTTTCGGAATTCAGGTTTTACTCTTGTACCGGCAGATCTTACTTCATTGGGATCTGAAGCGTTGCCACCCGAAAGCACCCAGGCATTATCCCTTCCATCAGCCACAAATTCAGCAAATTGGCGGGCATTTAGCATGTCCAGCTTATTGGCTATCATTTGTACGCCATTGCTAGCATCGAAGTTAATTTTAGATTGTCCCTGCTTTCCTCTCTTCGTGGTAATAATGACCACTCCATTTGCCCCCCTGGATCCGTAAATGGCTGTTGCTGAAGCATCTTTCAGTATCTCTATGGATTCGATATCCGCAGGGTTTATATTGGTCAGGGGATTTATCTTGCTGGCCGTGTTTTGTGCCATCCCCCCGGAGGAAAATGAATTCCCATTGAAACTGCTGACATCCGAACCTGATCCGCCTGCGCCCATGGCAAAACCGTCAATCACATACAGCGGTTGGTTGCCACCGGTAATCGAGCTAACACCCCTGATGACAATGTTTACATTACCGCCAGGAGCTCCTGTTGTTTGGGTGATCTGTGTTCCCGCAATTTTTCCCTGCATCATCTGATCGAAACTTGGAGAAGGTATGGATAAAAGCTCCTTTCCGGAAATGGTACCTACGGCACCGGTAAGATCGCTTTTTTTCTGCGTTCCATACCCAACCACCACCACTCCTTCCAGGCTCTTAAGATCTTCCTCCAACGCAACATCCACGGTAGTCTGGTTCCCGATCTGTACCTCCTTGCTAAGGTATCCGATATACGAAAAGATCAGAGTGGCATTCGCGGGAACGGAGATGCTGAATTCTCCTGAATCATCTGAGACCGTGCCATTCGTGGTTCCTTTCTGCACTATGGTGGCCCCAATGAGCGGCTCTCCTTCAATAGCGTCGGTTACCCTGCCGCGGACAGTAGGTTGCGCGGCGAGCTGATGTGACAATACCGCAAAGCAAAGAGTTATCCAACCCCATCCTAAGATTTTTTTTCTATTCTTTATTGATAACATAACTTTATTGTAATCGTATCATGAACTTTTTACTAACCTTTTCTTTTCTCTTGTTGTTATAAAAGGTGACAATATAAAATCCGGGAAGACTACCTTCTATCCCTATTTCAACAGCTTGTTGCCCTTTTGTAAAAGAGCGAGATTCGTCCGCAAGCTTTTTACCAAACATATCAGTAACCGTAATCCTACCCTGGGTATCTTCCGGAACCTCTACGGCCATGGACATGTTTCTTCCTTCATTTTTGTAAACTGTCAGTTTGCTTTCCGTGCTGTCATCGAACATCGCCGTAATCACAGGATTCAAAAGCACACTGTCCTGAGCGATCTTCGGGTTGTCCGGTGACAGGGTGATACAATCTATCTCTACCACATTACCAAAAGAAGCCTGACTCACCGGGCTGGGCACATCGAACCGGATAATCCTAATATGGCTGTTTCCCGTCCATGACGCTTCCTGGCTCAGGTCCACGGTATATTCCTTATAATCTGTATCGTTTGCTAAAATATCGAACTCAACAAAATGGGCAACATTGTCACCTACTGGCCCCCACCAATAAAATCTGGCTTTCGAATCACCAGTTCCGTTTTTCATTTTAATGGTGGCATATTTGTAAACACTAGGATCTATCGGTTCCGCAACCGGCACATCAAACCGGATGTTGTTGTAGGTTTGCGCAGTTGTGAGCGAAAGTACACTGTTGGAGGTGCTGGCATTCGTATAATTCACAATATTCCAGCCCTCTACCTTGTTGTTTACCACCGGTTCGTCAAAATGCCAGGTATAAGTCTGAATTTGCGGAAGCGAGGAAAGCAATTTCACCTGGTCTATGCGTACATTTTCACCTAAAGAGGCGGCGCCCGCCAAAGCCGGAACATCGAAACGGATGATACGGATATTGCTCTTGCCGGTCCAGGCCGTATTTTGGCTCAGATCGACTACGTATTCTTTATAATCGGCGTCATTAGCCGAAATGTCGAATTCGATAAAATTGGCTACATTGTCGCCAACCGGCCCCCACCAGTAAAACCTGGCTTTGGTTTCAGGGGTCTCGTTCTTTAACCGAATTACCGCATACCTACTGTGGGTGGGATCTATTGCGTTGCTGGCAGGAACATCGTATTTGATATGCTGGTAGGTTTGCGAGACCGTCAGGTTTAAAATTCCGTCTGCGGAATTGGCGTTCGTGTAATTAACGATCGTCCAGCCATCGATCCGGTTGTTTTCTACCGTTCCGTTAAACTCCCAAATGTGCGTTTGCGGGTCTGTCTCTGCCACACATTCCGAGTTGGCTGTTTTGTATTGCTCCAGTACCGCCATCTGCGGCCGTTCGGAGCCGCCTATAGGCTCTACTGCCAGCCGGTAGCTTCCCCACCAAGGACCCGCTGCCCAGTAGGTGCCGTTGACACAATTTTCCTTTAGATATGCCAGCATGTTGTCGAGCGTAACCAACCACCGTGGATCGTCGTCAGGCACACCATATTCTCCAATAAACCCTCTGAAACCGTTTTGTTTCACCCAGTTGACGAATGGGGCTGTCCGGGTAATGCCTATGTTTGGATCTGCCCCTTCATCGTCATAACTCTGATCATATTTTCCTGAAGCGTCGTCATCAAAATAGACATGCCCTTCAAAGATCAGATTGTCGGAAGGATCCTCGAGGTTTTTCAGATTATCGCTCGCCGAAGGCCACCTTTCCGCAGAACTCCAGCTATCTCCGGCCACCACAATTGTGGTGGTGGAATCCACGCTTCTGATCTCCGTAATGATCGCCTGGGCAATTTCAGTCCAGGGGGTACTGGGCAACATGTCGTGGGGTTCATTCATGATGCCATAGCCCCAGATGTTTTCACTCGTTTTAAATTCGTCAGCAAGTTTTCGCCAGACATCCGCAGCTGCTGAAACCGGTAAAATCGGATCGCCGATGATATACTCCGTGGTATCAATTTTCCTACGGCCATAATTGTGCATATCCAGCAATACCCACATTCCCCTGGCCCGAGCAGCAGTTACAAAGGTTTTAATTCTGTTCAACTCCTCAACATTAAGCGTTCCGTTGAGCTGATGTTGAATTCGCTCCCACTTAAAGGGTAGTCTTATCAGGTTCAAACCTTTGGATTTGAAATAATCGAGCTCTTCGCTTGTAGGATAGGTATAGTCCGATCCATATACACCCGGCATGTTTTTTCCAAACTCCGCTCCGGCCAGATTTACTCCAAAGGGCGACGGGATCAGGGGCGCCATAGGTTGTACCGGCTCGGGTTCGGGTTCCGCCAGAACTTCTTCCGACATTTTCACATAATCAATGTCGATGGTCTTGCTGAAAGAGGAAGAACGCAACGGACTAGGCACATCAAAACGGATAATGCTGATAGTTCCATCCCATCGAGAATCCCTGCTTAAATCTATTTTGTATTCTTTGAATTCAGTATCATTGGCGGAAATATCGAACTCAATAAATGCGGCGGTAGCTTGGCTTCCCCACCAATAAAATCGCGCTTTGGTGTCTTCCGTACCGTTTTTCAACCGGATAATGGCCGTTTTGCTTTGAGTAGGATCGATGGCATTACCGGCAGGAACATCGTATCGGATGTGGTTGTAGGTCTGAATGCCTGTAAGATTGAGAATTCCATTGCTGGTGCCAGGGCTGCCATAGTTGACAATGGTCCACCCTTCTACTTTGTTGCTCACCACCGGCTCCTCAAATTCCCAGACATGGGTAATATCTGCGTCAGGATCGGTCATTGCACCGGCGCTGAGGCGGAATTTCCGTGTGACAGGCTTATTGATGGAATATATCTGGTTGTTTACAGCGAGCAGTTGTTGCTCAATATCATTTTCCTCAGGCTTGTTGATCAGATAATTGTCAAAAAGATTTTTGTTGTGCGTATATTTTGGATCATTCGCGTTCTTTAGGGTTTCTATATAGTTTTTAATGTCTTCAAAAGTGCCATTTTTTATAGAATCGGGGAGGTAGTTGATCTCTACTCTTTTAATGTCGCGCAGCTTTCGCTGAAGCGAACGGTAGAGAACCGTTTGTACCCTTACCTGCTCTGCCTGTTTATATTGAGGCATATTTTTTTCAAGGGCCAGATTCACTCCGGCCGCCAGCTCCTCACTGGAATAGTTAGCAACGAAGACGTCGTCGATCGTCAATGCATAATCACCAATGGGCAATTTTTTTACCCTCAGGGTTTCCGCATTGAGCTCCTGCATGAAAGGGACCAATTCCAGGGCCGGCTCTGCCTCCGGAGCGACCGGAAATGGAAGACTGTTGGCCAGATAAGAAAAGGTAATTAAACTATCTGAAGCCTGAAAGTCGTCGATCTTGCAGTTCTTGGACTGTTTGAGTTTTCCGTCGCTGATGTTAATGCCGGCCACAGTGCGCGGCACCCCGGTATCCTTCAGAAACTGGTAGGCCATAATGAAATTTCCGGGGGTGTCGGGGTGTATCCTGTCGTTGCTGATCAATGTAGCTTTTGGATCGCTTGCCTGCACCTGCTGATTCAGGGTATTAAGTATGGTCCAGTAATCTACCACCATCAGGTTGTATTCCGCGGCCAGTTCGTCAACGATCACGGCACATTGCTGTAATGCATCGTTTACCCCATACATGTTTTCAGCGGGCAAATCGCCCGTTTGGTCGTAGATGGATGGCTTTTGTAAAATTACTTCCGTTTTTGCCTCCTGGAGACGCTGGATCACGAGCTCCATGTAGCCGCGATAGTCGCTGAGAGCCCGTTGCTTTTTTGCTTCAATTTCGGGATCTCCCTGGTTTGCGGCCGCATACAGCGCCCGGTTTACGTCGTTCATACCGGCCATTACCACCGAATAATGGGCGGGTTTGTTAAGAATGTCTTCATCCATTCGGCGAAGAAAACTGTTGGCATTGTCGCCCCAGATGCCGGAGTTGTAAAAGGTAACATTCGCCTCCGGGAAACGAGTAGCATAATAAAGCAGGATGAAGTTGTGAAATTCACCTGCATGGGTGATGCTGTTACCGATAAAGTTGACTTTATCTCCGTCCTTAAGGACCACATCGCTTGTGCTTTGGGCCCTGCAAACGTAAAAGACCGTCAGCAGTGCCAAACTGATGAGTAAAGCTGATTTTCTAAACATACATTAGGTTATTTTGGGTTGGAACTAAATACTAAATCATCTGGAGAAGAACGACCATTTCTCGTCATTTCCCTGCCATTAGTCCTGTGGTCTTTGCCTTCTTCTAATTAACTTAATTGATTCATGATTCTTCGAAAATGCGCTTATTTCTCCGCTGTAGCCTCTTGTTCTCCCCAACCCTCCTGCAATAGGAAGTACACGCGCGAGAAATGTTTTTTGCTCCAGTGTTCCCTTGCCAGCTCGAGATAAGGCTTGTGCTTCCGGAAGAGCTTCTCCTGTTTTTCTGCCTGGTTTTCCATATCTGTCAGTGACTTTTCAAGACTGGTCAGCCACTCTTTATCCACTTTTACTTTACCACCGGCAATATCCTGGGTGGCCGACGAGCTGACGAATACCCGCAGGTCGTAGGGTTTCAACTTCAGGTTTAATGTTTTTGACTTTGCATAAACCTCATTTGTCGCGGGTTCCCGTAGTTCTCCCGGTTCTTTTAATTTCAGGCTGATCTCTGCGGGAGCGGGAATAGTATTCAGCACATAGAGATACAGCTTCCCGTCCACTACCTTTTTCCTCACCCGAACCGGATCGGCAAGACTTGGAATATCTTCAAATTTTGTTGCCGGCAAAGCCTGAAGGGCTTTCGAAAATTCCGACAGCTCTTTTTCCATGCCGAAAGTACCTACCACGTAGCCTCCTTTCACAATGCTCGCAGCATCGAGGTGATTGAGCGCAATTACATACGGCTCCAGACTGTGAAAGCCGGTGGCATTTAAGGTTGATGCCCTCCAAACCATTTCACTTACCCCCATTGCGGTGAGGCCTTCCATTGGTTTTTCCCGCCCTACCGCGTCTTCCCAATAACGATCGTGGATCGTAACGCGGACGTTTTCCAGGCCCTGCATGGAAGTCACCATCTCCGGAGCGGTCATTATCGTGCGGTCTATATTGGGGATGGCGGGAGGATAATGAGAACGCTTCCACCTAAGATCTGCCGGCACCAGCGTATGATTAATGACAATGTTCTTTTCGTTTTTATACCGCGCAGGATCAATGCCCATTTCACGCATAACTTCTACCGGCGGTTCATTGAGGTAGTCTGCCAGTCGCTGGTTATGCATCAAGTGGACAAATATATTGAGCTTGAGCTTTAAATCCGGACGATAAACTGCCAATTTTCTGCCCATGGCAGCATAATGTTCATATAAGATTTGGCACCGCCAGTCGATCCAGGCTTTTTTAGCTTCAGCATTTTCCATCAGCCATTCATAGCTTTTCCGGAACCGGCTGGAATCGCCGGGAACGTAACCGGGAATTTTAATACCGGAAGCTTTTTGAAAGCGCTGCAGGTTGGAATCGTTATAACCAGAAGCCAGCGAACCAAAGGTGAAAAGCTTTGGTTTAGCCATAACAAGGGAAATTCCATCAAAAGCAGGTTCCTTCGCGTAGCGCTCCGCGATTTCCATGACAATGGTATCTACGGCATGCATGACCCGTGGATCTGCAGCATTGAAGTTGGGGTCGTTGCCATGCCAGTATCCGTACCACAGTTTTCCGTCTTTGTTGATGTTGATAACTGTTTCTTCCCCGTGGTCGATTCTCTCCCAGTCTGCCAATGCATATTTATTTAAGCTGGGCAGGGTATGGATGTGCAAACCTGCCGTAAATTTTATGTTTTGCTCGCCCAGGCGATTTATCAGATATGCGGGGTAGCCATCGGGATGAGGACGTTGACCGCCTTGTGCGCCATCGATGTCTGGCTGGAAAGGTTCGACCGACGTTCCATATAACGGCCCTGCATACCACCCCAGTGGATACTCAAACTCCGTCTGCCCCAGAGAATTCAGGTATTGCACCAGGCGATCGGTAGCGGTAACGAATCCCTGAAGGTCTCTTCCCGTTCCGAAGTTGTGAAACAACACAGGGTCTTCATAATACAATCCGCTACTGCGGAAAGGTACGCTCCCACGGAAATTGCTCTCAGCCGATGCGACTTTAAATTTATCAATCTTATAAATTTTGATGTCTTTCACTGCCGCCGGATACTTCTTTTCCGCAGTCATAAAGACAAATGCCTGTTTTTTGGAACGAGGCCAAAACACGATCTCAAATTCTTTAGTAGCATTCGTAACCGGATATTCTTCACCGGTTAAGACGCCGGTATGCGATTGAAAGTCTATGGCGCCATTGAAATGTTGCAGCATAATTTCCATGGTTCGCGGTTTATCATCCGGATAAGTCACGATTGCCAGGTGAGGCTCTCCCACTGCCTCCACTTCAAAATCCATCGCAAACCGGTCGTTGAAGTGGCTTCCCGCCTCCCGGTATTTGCCAAAAGATGCTTCGCAAACAAGGGTTCCGCCGGTTTCCGCTATGGGTTCTTTTTCAGCTGCTTTTATGTGAGATACCATTTGAACACTCCAATCCTGCGTTACAGCCTTTTCTCTACTTTCATAGACATGAAGAGGTGTAACGGCTCGCTTCCTTTCGTTATTCTCAAGGTATGTGAGGGAAAAAGAGAAAGTACCGCTTTTATCTGTTTTCATCGGGATCTGTAGGGTTTTGTGACTCAATTTCTCCAGCGACTGCTCTCCCAGGCCAGCGTTAAATAGTTCGTTGCCCTTGTTATCGGTGAGCATGCATACGATGTTCTTCAGCACAACCGGATGATCCGTGGGGTTGACCAGTTCTGCGATTAATATATTCTCTTTTCCTGCCTGAATAAAAGGATCTTTAAACAAAATTTGGGCAGAGAAATGGCCATATTTAAGAAATTCTTTTCCTGCCTCCTCTTCTGTAAGTTCGCGATTGTAAATGGTAAACTCGTCGATGGCAACCTGTGATGCCTCTTCTCCGTTGGCGTTACCTGCACCGATAAAGAAACTGTCGTAAACTTTGGCTTCCCATTGGGGCATCCACCCGGTAGACACGGCTTTTCCGTCTACGTAGATAAAAGCACCTTTCTTCACATTCCAGGTGATGGCCAGGTGATGCCATTCATTTCTTTTCCAGGCGCCAATCTTGTGATAATAAATGTAGGAATCCCTGGAGTCCTTCAGGCTGAAACGGATAAAACGGTTTGGAAAGAGCTCGATCCGGAAACTGTTTTCGCCTGCATCTTTCGGCCCGTTTTCCGCAAATAGCGTCAGCGGCCCCTGCTTCGGCATTTCGTCTCCGGGCTTCAGCCAGAAGCTGATCGTACCTTCTTCTTTATTCAGGTTTTTGGGTGAAGGATATTGTAACACTTTTCCGCCTTCAAAAAAGGCTGCACTGCCGCCGACTCCTGAGATCAGTTCGGGAAAATTTTTGTTCAAGGGGTTGTTTTCTCCCATTGCATTGGGCGAAAAGCCTTTTTCAAAATCGAGGAAAAACAGCTTTTGCAAGGGTTTTTCCGCATCGCCATGGCCTGCGACTAAATTGCCGGCAAATATGGTAAGGACAAGGAAAATAAAGATGCGAACTGTGTTCATGTTTAAGTAATTTGATGTAGGAAGGAAAGCCTGCCTTAAAGATGAGGTCGGTTCAGCCTTAAGAACTGCTTTCGTCTTCACAATATGCTATTCAACTATTACCGCTTCAATGTTTAAATACTCGCCGATCTTCCGGATCGTCTGCGCATGGTGACCAACTCCCAAAGCGAAATGATGGGTGGGCCCTTCCTTCACCCACTTCGTGAGAAACGTCCTTACATCCGGCTTGAAGTAACCCCGGGTGTTCGTGTTTCCGGTGGGCGGGATAGGGCCTTCCACCGATTCTCCTTCAGCTATCACAAACTTGAACTTTCCCTCATACGTGGAAGTGATACTCAGCATGGTAATAGGGCCTTCTTTGATCTTAAACTCCACTCCGGCACCAAAGCCCGGCTTGCCATGGTATTTCTTCAAACTTCTTAACACTGGTTTACCTTCTGCAATGGAAATATTATGCGGGCCGTCGTGCCCTACCAATATGAAGTTCTCCTTAAAATCTACCGGGTGAAATTCCGCGAAGCTTCCGCCGATGCCGAGCCTGTCCATAATGAACATGGCCAGGCAGCATTTCAGGTCAGATTCACCACACATGGGGAAGCCGGCACTCGTCAGCAAGGAGTTGCCAACGATAAGGTTGGACATTACCAGTTGGGTGTCGCTGTTTTCCTCTCCATTGTAATAATAGGCAAGTCCATCCAGTTCCTTTTCTTCCACAAATTTTTTCAACGCTACCGATACCCTTGCCGCAACCTCAAGGTCTTCCGGTTTAAGTTTTTCGGAAATCGGATCGGAAACCGGATCGGGCGTGTCAAAAAATGCGAGGATGCGCTGTTCTTCACTCTTTATTTCCCGTTCATTTACCTCTTTCTGGTATTTGGAAACGATCTCGTGGGGCTCGCATTGCACAACGTGCACCCCAAAATGCGCTGTGAGCATAGTGGAATCAGAGTGCATATCGAGCATAGCTTCAATAGGATGTCCTATATGACCGATGCGTGTTGTTTTCAATCCATGTAAAACCCTCGCAATGTTGCAGTATTCTCTGATCTCCTGTTCCGACTGAGGATCATCGTGCAGGGTACCAATGATGACATCAGGAATTTTTTTCCCCATTCTTACTGCAACACCAGTAAACTCCGGCAGCGAGCAAACATCGTCGTTGTAAAGCTGCATGTAGGTTGAAGCCTTTGAATAGTCCATCGCTTTATCCGGCTGCAAGGCCACCAATACGATAGGTACATCGAGATTTTTGATGATGACACCAAATGTACTGGACGTGGCATAAGTAAGCATGTCGCAAAAGATAAGATCCAGATTGGCAGCTTTAAGCTTTGGCACCAGGTCATAAGCGCTTTTTGCGTCGTCGACCAACCCAAATTCTATTGTATCTACTTTATTTCTCTTTAATTTCTCTACAAATACGTTTTGCTTTTCCAGCAAATCTTCTAAAAGACCGTCGAATTGCTCCCAGTATTTGAAGTATCCGACCCCAAAAACACCTATTCTGGGAACAGTTTCCTCCCTTCTTACCACCTGTCCGTTCATGACAACCTGTTCCCTTTTTAGTAGTTCATTCATAATTCTTTGTTTAAGATATTTTTATATTGTTAACGCACTAAGTCTTATTCTACATTCCTATTTCATTCCATATTAGTTATGGTATTTTTTAAAACACCCAGTTTGTTTTTTTTAGATGACTTTCCTGCAAGCGAAAAAAAGCGACCTGGATGAACTTTACCATATAGTACCCTTGCATTATTCCTCTTCGACCGCGATCGTAAACTGCCTGATCACCTCTTTATGGTCATCTACTGTGTAGTTTGATCCGATGAATGTCACTGTGTATGTACCCGGAGTATTATATACAAATTCATACCCTTTCAGCGCATTCGAGCCTATATTCTGAATAGGCAGGCCAGTATCCGGTGGAACCTTGGTGAAGTTCAGTCCTTTGGTGATCATCCAGTCTTCGCTTGGCGGCGCGTTGTACCCACCACCGATAATGTAGGCTTGGGTATTGTTGTTTCTGAAGATCCATTTAGAGGCATCGTTGAGAATGCTAAACGTAGACCAGCTTGCTGTAGGCATCGTCACTACCGGCAACGCACTCCCATCGTCCATAACCGTATTTGCCACAAAATCGTGGATGATCCAGTTGCCGGGTAAATGTGTAGCGCTAGTTTCTCCCACGAATTTAAACCCAAAAAACAACGGCTTCCCGGACTCAACATATTCACTGAGATCCAATACACCGGAAGGAGTTATCGTGGTGTTGGGAGCAATGTCCGCTTTATCGGAAATGTCCGTCCAATTAGCATTGACCACTCCGGCGGAATCCATTGACATCAGATCTGTCGTTACCATCAGTCTCAGGGAATTGATTTGTGTACCGCCGCCACCGTACTGTGTTACGAGCTCAATCTGCGGAACACCACCATCAATTTCTTTTCTCTCACGGAATTCGTAATCAGATCCCGGCAAACCGGAGTAAAAAGTAATATTTCCAGCATATCCTGTAAATGCGAATTTTACCGTATCGCCCACATTATAAGTAAGTCCTTTCTCCAGCATTACGTCAAAGTCGGGAGTATCCACTTCTATTAGGCTTTCACAGGATGATAAGATGGAAATCAACGGTACTATTAAATATACAAACTTCATAACTATAATCTTTTAATAACCTGGATTTTGAGTAAGTGCTTTGTTTAAAGCCATTTCTGCTGTAGGAATGGGCAGTAGATAATTCCGTTCGGAAATATTGGTTTGGGCCAGTACGTGCCCCTGAACGGCGCCGTTGGCCAGAGCCCAGTCCTTGTATTCCTTCATCCGATCGACAAAAGTACCCCAACGGATATAATCGGACCTTCTGGAAGCTTCGAAACAAAACTCCCTTGCGCGCTCGTCTACAATCGCCTGAAAAAACTCTTCCTTGCTCAGGCCTGGAGGCAGATCCGCATTCACATCAGGATTGGGAGGAGCCGGAAGCAGCAGGCCGTAAGCTCTTCTTCTCACCTGGTTGATGGCCTCATAAGCTACATCTGTAGGACCGTTTACTTCATTTTCAGCCTCAGCGATCATCAACAGCACATCTGAATACCGGAGTATCGGGAAATTCTGTGCGGAAACCACTCTGTCTTTTGGTGTGAGCGTCTCATATTCTCTCCTCCATTTACCCATGGTTCTTCTCCACAAATCCGGATTGTAGGTCTGTACACCGGGCACGCCTACATAAGTAAAAGGAGCTATGTTCCAGTCTCTACGCAAATCAGGAGATTCTTTCGGCGTTTCGGTACTTCCTTCATCGATTTCATACAAATCAAACAGCCATTTGGTAGCCAGCACGGCACCACCACTGTATCCGATTTGCTCGTCGCCGCTTCTTATACCTCCCCGTGCTCCGATATAGTAGGTATACTCCTGGGAACCCGAAGACAACAGTCCATAGAACTCAACCTCCCAAATGCTTTCCTTGATGTCATACTCATCTCTGGCGTACCTGATGAAAACATTCGAATAGTCTGGGTTCAGCTCATGCATTTTCGATTTCTGCACTTTCTGGGCCCACTCAAGTGCTTCGGCATACCTAGATTCGTCTTTCAGCGGATGGCCGGCCATCGTTAAACACACGCGAGCAAGGATACCTTGGACAGTCGAGCGGGAAATTCTCCCTCCTCCGCTCAAGTGCTCCGCCTCCTCCACCAGACTCTCTGCCTCCTTCATATCCTGCAGTATTTGTGTGTAAACATCCTCCACCGGTGATCTTGGAATGTTTACATTACTGATGTCTGGCTTGTCTGTAAGCAGCATAGGTACGCTGCCATAGTTTTTTACCAGCAAAAAATAATAATAACCCCTAAGGAACAGAGCTTGGCCTTTGATCCTATTTCTGGCTTCCTCATCCAGCTCAGGATTGTCTACCTTGGCCAGCACCAGGTTTGCCCTGTAAATGCCCTGGTAAAGGGTTTTCCAAAGATTGGTGATCTGCGCATCTGTAGCGGTATAAATGTACGCCGTGGTATTGAGCTGACCGGTGTTAGTGTACCCAATATCAGTGCTCACATTTAGCCAGTAGGGAATTACATCGCCATAGGTAGCTTGGCTCCCCAGTACATCGTACACACCCGCCAGACCGGTTTCGAGCTCCGCTATAGTGGAGTATTCGGGCGCAATAAAATTGGTAGGCTCCGTGCTGAGGAAATCTTCGCACGACGTGCCAAGTATCCCTAGGAGGAAAATGAAAATATATGATTTATAGCTCATGACTTTTCTATTTAAAAATTAGAATGTAGTGGATAGTCCGACGGTAAGTGTTCTTGCCAGTGGATAAGAGGCGAAGTCAAATCCGGGCGTTAGCGCTGAATGTCTGGTGGAAACATCCGGATTTGAACCTGAGTAGTTGGTCCAAGTATACAAGTTTTGCGCTGATGCATAAAGTCTCAGGCTTTTTAACCTGATCTTGTTCAGCACCCTGTCGTTGAAGTTATATCCCAAAGAAACTGTTTTCAGTCTCAGGAACGAACCATCTTCTACAACCCTGCTAGTATACCAGGTATCTTTTTTTCCTGCCGTTCTGAAATGCTCATTAGTCGGGTTTTCCGGAGTCCAACGGTCTTCATAGGTCGCATACTGATTCAGCGAGATCAGGTTTCTTGCGTTTCCTTCAAAAAATAACCGGTTGGCGTTGATAATGTCATTGCCATACGACCACTGGAAGAAAATATTCAAATCAAAACCTTTGTAATTGAAATTGTTGTTGAAACCGCCCGTGTGTATAGGATTTCCTCTTCCTATCACCGCGAAATCCATTTCATTTACTACAAGATCTCCGTTGATGTCGCGGTATTTGATGTCGCCCGGCTGAATATTTGTGCGGGGTTGACCGTTGGAAGGAATATTATCCTTCAGCACGTATTCCCCCAACACCTGGTCAAAATCTTCATACTGGTACACGCCGTCCCATATGAGGCCATACATTTGCCCGATGGGCTGCCCTACCTGCGCAATGTAAGGATGTGTGTTACTGAAATACTGATCGAACCTTACGTTTTCGAGCAGCGACGTCTGCCCTTCGTTCAGCTCCATCACTTCATTTTGGTTGAAGCTGATGTTGAAATTAGTTCTCCACTCGAAATCATCTTTATGAATGTTGATTGTATTCAGTGTAAACTCCAGCCCCTCGTTCCTGATCTTACCTATATTCTTATACGCTGAAGCCGAATTATAAATATTCGTTAAACCCGTAGAATAAGGCAGATCGGCATTCAGCAGGACATTTTTGGTCATTTTACGGTAAACATCCAAGGTAATCTCCACCCTGCCTTCCAATACTTCTAGGTCATACCCTATGTCCGTTTGCACGGTAGTTTCCCATTTAAGATTTGGATTGCCATAATTTTCAAGCAAAGCTCCCCTAGTCGGTTTTCCATTGTTAAATGAGTATCCACCCGATCTTGGAATGGAAAGCGTGGACAAATAGGCAAAATCTGATACCCGGTTGTTCCCAGTAGCACCATGGCTCAACCTCAATTTGGCATCTGAGATAAAGCTGATCCCCTTAAGCAAATTCTCCTCCGACATACGCCATGCCAGAGCTGCAGAAGGGAAAAATCCCCAACGGTTTCCAGGTGCAAACTTTGATGATCCATCATACCTCACCGATGAAGTAAGCATGTATTTCGATTTATAGCTATAATTCAACCGACCAAGAAAAGATGCTAGCCCCCAGCTCGAACTGCCCGAAGTCCCAAAATTCTCAGCAGCTTCATCTAGGCCATCTATTGCCGTACCTTCATTTAAGACTTGAATGGCCGAAAATCCGTAATTCCCATCCCCCTGCTTTTGTACCACCGTTCCGACCACTGCATTGAGGCTATGAATATTGTTGTAGGTTTTCTTGAAAGTAAGGGTGTTGGTATTGTTCCAGTTGCTTACCGGTCGGAAATAAATGAATCCGTTTTGCTTCTGATCTCTTCTATCGTTTCCGGCAGTTGTTAACGAGTTGAAAAACCCCTCCCTTCTAACCATAATATTATTAATTCCACCGGCCAATTTTAGGGTAAGTTCAGGAACAATCGCATATTCAAGGAACCCGTTGGCTCTAAAGCTATTAACTGCCGTTATGCGATGTTCGTTCTTTGCCGATAATATCGGGTTTACCCTGAAATCCGTAGAAGGAATGGTAGGATCAAATAGTTCATCCATTACATTTTCATTTTCTCCGGCCACCGGACGGAATCCCCATACCGCAGCCATCAGGCTCAAATTTCCGTAAGTTAGGGAATTGGAAGAAGACTGGGTCATGATAGCTCCGTGTGTCTTCTCGCTGCTGTAGACTATATCTGCTCCAACGTTAATTTTTTTGTTGACCTCCTGATCTAAGGTAATCCTTCCTGAGTAACGTCTGAAGCCTGAATTGACAGCTATACCATCTTGGTTGAGTATATTTCCGGAAAGAGAATAGTTCGTTTTGCCGTTTCCACCCCGAATGGAAATGTCATGATTAAGGATGGGAGCATTTTGGTAAATCTGATCCTGCAGATCGATACTTTCGACGTTGCGATAGTCTTCTAGCGATTTTCCATTCGTGAAATAAATTTTGTCGGCAACTTCAGGATTCAACTCGCTTTGGTACTTTACGAATTGGTAAGCATCCATCAGCTTGATGGGCTTTGGGTTTTGTGAAATCCCGTAGTACATATTGTATGAAATCTCCGGAGCTCCCTGCTTTCCTCTCTTGGTGGTAATAATGATAACACCGTTGGCTCCACGTGCACCGTAAATTGCTGTTGCAGAGGCATCCTTGAGCACCGTCATTGACTCTATATCATTTATATTCAACGTATTAGCATAGGAATCTTCCATAGGAAAACCGTCAACTACATATAGTGGTGCGGTAGAACCGGTGATGGAACCGACACCCCGGATGATTATATTATTATTTGAGCCAGGCTGACCGTCATTACCTGAAACCATCACCCCTGCTACCCTTCCGGCCAGTGCCTCATCAAAAGACTTGACAGGTGCTTTTTGTACGTCTTCAATCTCAACGGTTTCAATGGAGCCTGTCAGGTCTTTTTTGGTTGTTGTCCCGTAGCCTACCACTACTACCTCACTAAGAGAGGCAACATCCAGCTCCATGACTATATCCATGACTGCCCGGCCGTCGATGGGTATTTCCTGTGTACGGTACCCTATAAATGAAAATATAAGTGTCCCGGTACTATCAGGTACTTTTATATTGTAGTTCCCCATGGCATCCGTTACAGTACCGATAGTGGTTCCTTTTAACAAAATACTTACGCCAGGAAGGCCTTCTTCGCTTTCACCGTCGGCGACTGTACCCTTCAGGATAATTTCCTGGGCAAATCCGTCTGATGCCCATATGAAGAACAGCATCAGAAAGAATAGTTTGTAGAAATGTTTCATAGCTTCAATAATAAAATTCAATGTTAACGCACTAAGTTAAATATTACAAAACTTCTTATGCTTTTACTTTAATAGAATGCCGGACTGTTATCGGATTCAAGTTAGGAATAAACATGACCATAATGATAAAAGCAAGCGGGTACATGATCCCTGCAACCCACCACAGAGGGGCATAGGAATACTTTTGCACGACCATTCCGATTATTGGATTTACCAGCATTCCAGCTATTGCTCCGGCAGTTCCAGACAGTCCCACTACCGTTGAGGTCGCATATTTTCCAAATATATCAGAGATAGCTGTGACATAGTTGGTGATCCAGAAACCATGGGCAAGCATCATAATTGCCATGAACCCAACAGCCAGTTCCACCGACGACACTCGGGTAATAAAAGGTGCAATCAGCGTGAGCAGGGCAGCAATTCCCATCACCCATTTACGGGCAGCATTTACCGAAAGGTTCTTCGCAATCAATGTATCGGATATCCACCCCCCTATGATATTAGAAATGCCCAGAGCCATGAATGGTATCCAGAAAAGCTCCCCGATCCTATCAAAGGACAGTCCACGTTCCTCACTCAAATACTTGGGCACCCAGAACATGAGAAAATAGAATACTGGATCCAATAATAGACGCATTAAAACAAAGACTCGTGCCGATCTGTTTTTGATGATCTCAAGAAATGATATTCCTTCTGCCCGTTTGAGTGGAACATTTACCTCTCGCTGCTGTTTGTCGGCTCGCTTTTTTCTCCATGAAATTGTCCCCCATACCAACACCCACAGAACGCCGAACACTCCTGGAATAATAAAAGCCCATCGCCAACCATAGTTACCGGAAATAATAATGGTAAGTGGCGGAGCCACTACTGCGCCGATTGCAGAACCACCAATGGCAATCCCATTCGCCAGTGCGCGCTCTCTTTTTCCGAACCATTCATAAACAGTTTTTGCCGCTCCTGGAAAACACCCTCCTTCTCCCACTCCAAGCAAAAACCTGAACATGAGTAAGTGATAAAAGCCACTCATTACCCCATGCAGCACACTAGCTATTGACCATATTGCTACAGAAAGTGTAAGACCAAGCTTTGCCCCAATTTTATCAATCAATCGGCCCGCGATGGTAAACATCAAAGCGTAACTAATAAGGAAACCCGTGTTGATCACTCCGTATTGTACATCAGTAATGTTCAGTTCTTCCTGTATCTTAATAATGGTCATTGACAATACTTGTCTGTCGAGGAAACTAAGACCTGTAGCCACAAATACCAAGGCCAGAATAAACCATCTAATTTTTCCCTTCATAATCTTAACGCACTAAGTATATTGCTCAATAATAGAAGTATAGTTTAATAAAAGCAAATATTTTAACATATTTTTTCGTGAAAGAGAAACAGCCAACTATAAAGTTGTAAACATGGGATATTTATTATCCTGATATGGTCCAATACTCAAATCGAGTATAGAAAAAAACCAAACTTAACGCACTAAGAAAATCTATTAAAAAATAAATTATTTATTCTTTACCTTTATATTTTTCTTTCAGTATTAACTGAATTTCCATAATATTCGGGATTGGCGACAATGGCAAATTTATACTTGTCTCCACGATAGTAGGATTTTTCGATTTCAACAACTGTATCAGAACAACACAAAACTACACTGTCAAGCACAAATGCCGGCAAAGGATCCGATACTTCAAAATTATTTTCCTCGGCTTGCGGCATAAGGATCATTGTGCTAAGGTTTTGTTTAATATCTGAGATCTTAAGATTGTATTTGTCTTCGTAAATCTTGAAATATGAAATCTCGGTAGACATCATATTGATCTTAGGACAAAGCTTGAGAGAGATGTATTTAATTTCATCTTTAAGTATAATATCGTCGGCGTAGCGCACTTGATGTATTTTGAGGATAGGGCCTTCCATGATATAATGCTTTCCACTTATTTCAGAGGATACACCGTGCTGTAATATTGTTTTTTCTAATACGATGTTTTTCGGATTAAATCCTTCTGCCTTCAAACTTTCATTGAAGCCCCGCCGAGTAGAATCAATAGAACCTAGGGTGCGAAGGATATGATGATCTTCGGTCCTGTTCAAAACAAAAGTCCCCTTTCCTTTTATTCGCTGGGCCCAACCTCTAGATTCAATTTCCAGAAGACTTTTGCGGGCAGTAGTGTTGCTTACTTCATATTGTTTTATCAGTTCATTCTCAGAGGGCACCCTATCTCCTGGTTGTAATTCTCCAGATTTTATTTTCTCAATGATATCTTCACTTATAGATATGAATTTTGGTTTCATGTTATCGATATTTTCAAAATGCTACCGCACTAACTTAACATTTTTTTTCGGATTGCCTGACTACGAAAGTAAAGAATATAATCAAAATCATTGGTGTCCGGTAAAAAATAAATGAAAGAGGGCCAGTCCATTGCTGAACCAGCCCATTGTGGCTACTTTTGAGTTACGACACAAAAAAGTTAAGCCATGGGCAAAAGTAGTAATTTTAGCGGACAGCCGATATTCAATCAGTTAATAAAGTTCATTGACAAGGGGGAGGTAAGGGAGATAGCCCGCAGGCATAATGCGGAGCGTTATGTGAAGAAGTTCACGACTTATAACCACTTGATAGTAATGCTGTTTGTAGCATTTGAGGGCTATCATTCCATTCGTGAGACACTTGTCGGTTTGTTGGCCAATGCCCATAGATTGGCCCATTTGGGTCTGAACTATGTGGTAAGGCGGAGTACGTTATCAGAAGCCAACAAACGACGTGTGAGCGATGTGTTCGCCGATATATACATGAGTGTGTACCAAAGGCATGGTGACAGTTTAACGGACAGCCGGTTGAAGGATGCTGATATGAAGAGGCTCTATATTATGGATTCTACCACCATTAGTCTGTTCAAGGATATTCTCAAGGGAGTAGGCAGGAACCCGAAAACGGGCAAAAAGAAAGGAGGTATTAAGGCCCACACCATCATCAGGGCGAGTGACCATGTTCCTTATCTTGTCCGTTACAGTGCGGCTGTCCGACATGACCATACCTTCCTGAATGAGGTTTTCAACCTGCCCGGGGGCTCTATCATCACTTTTGATAAGGGATATGTGGATTATGGAAAATATGAGGTCCTGACCGAAAGCGGGATATGGTATGTGACCAGGTTAAAAGACAATGCTGTCTATCAGGCCCGAAAGGAGTTTAATATTCCTGATCAGGCAGATTCCGGAGTACTCAAGGATGAAGAAATCATCTTACGATATGGCAAGAACAAGCAACAGGAGCACCGTTCCAGGAGAATAGCCTATTGGGACAGCAAAAGTGAACGCCTGTTTGAGTTCATTACCAATAATTTTGAGATGGCAGCAGAGAAGATAGCACTCATCTATAAAAGACGCTGGCAGATAGAGCTATTATTCAAACAGCTTAAGCAGAACTTCCCTTTAAAGTACTTCTTGGGCGACAATGAAAATGCCATAGAAATACAGATATGGTCGGCCATGTTGGCCAATCTCCTTTTGACCTTGATCAAAAGCCAGGTCAAAAGGAAATGGGCTTTCTCCAACTTGGTATCCCTGGTCAGACAGCAATTAATGAATTATATCAGCTTGTATAGGTTCCTGGAGGATCCGGAAGGAAGCTGGAGAGCCATCATACAAGAAGATATTTTGAAAAATCAAAACACACTGTTCCCTGAGATGAGGGGGGCTTGCCCCTGACGAAAAATAAATAACCACTTTGTAATCAAGAGGTTGAAAATTGAATTTAACTAATATCCGGGTTTACCGGACAACAATGAATCAAAATAGGATGTTGTATATAATTCAAATTAGGATAATAGCCTCAAACTTTCAGAGTTCTATCCCTTAGACCATGCTTATTTCCGAAGCATCTAAATGCATTAGATAGATCAAATCCACAAATCATAAAAGAATTTAGGTGTTATTTGAAATCCTGTCATTATTTCAAAACGAGACATACTTTACCTCAGAGCACCGCCATAATATAGCTTGAAATACTCAGTTTGCTACCAATAAATATAACAGCGATTATCGCCGTCATGATTGAATCACGAGAACTAATCAAAAGTCTAGTCTGATACAACATCAAGTAAATAATCCTCGGGGAAAGCCCACGAGGCATTGTTGGTCAGTCGAATATTTTTAGTTGATAATTGGTCTTCAGTTTTTTGTGTTCTTTTTTGCAGCCCTTGATTCTTTACGTAATTATCGATCTTTTACTCAGTTCCATGTTGGCCTATCGTATTGACAAAATATGCTTTCCCCAAAAATCCCCACCCCAGAGCTGCTTTTTCACCTCAGGGCATTCTTTAAACACCTCTCGAGCCACTAAACTCTTTATCGTTCTCACTATCTTGGTTATACTATACGTTGGAACCGATTGGATCAGAAAGTGTACATGGTCAGCATCTGTACCGATTTCTAGAAATTTAATCTCATATCTTAGTTCTATCTGTTCACAGGTCGATGACAGAATTTTATCAACCTCATTGTTGAACACTATATGTCTATATTTTGCTGCGCAAACCACTTGATACAGCAAAACTGAAACATTATGACTCTTATGGATATACTTACTATCTTGAAACATCGAGTCACAAGATAGTAAAACGAGGCAAGCCTCGGGGAATTTGACCCTAAGAGATTAAATGTAAGTTTTATGCCGTCTCAGCCATTTTATTTAATATAAGTAATGAAATGCTTAAGCCCCCTCCATACAACTTTTTAGGGGTTGGATTATTACTACAATTATGATAATAATACCTTTAGATTAGCGATCCCTCTCCCCATTTCTATTTAATACACTCACCACAAGCCTTTTCACTACATCAACCTCTTCCGGCTTACTGGACGCAATAAATAAAGTCAAACTGGCCATCGCTTCATTACTGATGATTAATTGTCCTTGTTCGTTTTGTAGAAGTCCATTTTTCTCCAAGAACAGTAAAAAACACGCTGCTGCAATTCTCTTATTCCCATCAACAAACCCATGATTTTTAACAATCAAGTATAACAATGTGGAAGCCTTTTCCTCTAGCGTCGGATAGAAGTCTTCATCTCCAAATCCTTTTGCAATCTGGGCAACGGCACTTTGGAAAGAAGCATCCTTTTCCTTTCCAAAAACGGATGAATCAAAATCTGCTTTCATCATTTCAATAACCTCTTGGTACTCGGACATTGTTGGATAAATAGCTTGAATATTGCTTACCCCCTTTTGATCAAGATTCTCGTGGTCATAATCATCCAATAACTCCAATCCTTTCGCAAACTGGCCTAGCCATTGGAAGTTGGTATCATCTATTTTTTCTTCAATTGCCCTGCTTAATATCCGAATCCCATTTTTCAAGGTCTGAACCTCTTGTTGCTTTTGTGCTAGTCTTTTTTCATTAATGGCATACCCTTTAATTAGATAGTCCTTCAATCTGGTGGTAGCCCATTGCCGAAACTGGACGCCTCTTTTGGAGTTGACCCTATATCCTACAGAGATTATTGCATCAAGATTATAAAATTTTATGGTTCTTCTTACATTGCGTTTTCCCTCTTGACGAACTACCGAGAAATCCTCGGTAGTTGAGTTTTCATCAAGTTCCTTCTCACTAAAAATATTTTTTAAATGTAAACCAATGGTATCTGTATCTTTGGCAAATAACTCTCCCATTTGTTTTTGGTTTAACCACACCGTGTCATCCTGAAAATTAACTTCAATCTGAGTTTCCCCGTCGATTCCTTGATAAATTTCTATTTGCTTTTCCATTTAATTGTTTAGGTAATGTTTAAGAAAAATTTAGAACGTGATTTTCGGCCAATACACAGTTCTAAACTATTCTTCCCCAGCATAAGATATTCACTCATAACTCATTTCCATATTTTTCCAGCATATTGTCAATTCTTTCAATTATCAGAGGCATATTAACACCATTAGCATAATTTTTATCCGTGCATGAGAAGAAGGCTTTAGCAATTTCCAGGCATTCTCTAGTTTTCTCTCCATCCTTGTTATAAACACCCTCACCAAATTCATCAAGGTGCTGATGGATCCTTCCTTGGGCCTTTCTGATATTGTCCTTATTGGCACCCAGTATCTCCTGCAACACTCGATATATTTTTTCGGTACCCCATTTATTCTCACTGTGGTCTGCTACATATTGAACCAAACCATGAAGATTATTGAATTCATAGGTCAACAAATGAAGGTATACTAATTTCTGTCTAAGCGTATTCTCATTTGCTTTATCCCTCTTGAAATCGCCCCTATAAACGGGGCTCAAAAATTCACCATATAATTCCTCAAATCCTTCCATATCGTCTAAATCCAGTAACAAGAATCTACTTAGGTTATTTCCAGCTCTTAGATACTTGAAAAACGAGACCGTCTCTACCAAATTCTTTGCAGACTTTCCAAACATTAAAACCATTAAAAATGCTACCGGACATATGAATACACCAAGGAACACAAAAAGATAGGACCATGCTGGTATATCCAATTGAGCCAACGCATAAAACACCAATCCAAAAGCCCCTATAAGCAAGGAAAAAATAAGAAGTGGTAAAAAAACCAGCCTAAATCCACACAACTTTGGGTACCAGGATCGTAGAACATCCTCTTTTTGGAAGATATCAAACCCAAATCTGTAAATCCAAATTCTTTCCACCCCGGGTCGGCCATCATAATGTAAAAATAACTCTCCAAAAATGTATCCTTTAAGCCCAATCCCTTTATTAAAATTATGCATATCAAAAACATTAGTTAGCTCCAAGCTTTCGTCATTTCATCTCTTTTGCGCTGTTCATCCACTTCAATATAACGTTTAAAACTCTTATAATCAGAATGCCCGGTAATTTTCATCACAACTTCGGCCGGAATCCCTTTGGCCAAAGACAATGTCACAAAAGTTTTTCGCCCGGTATGGGCACTTATCAATTCATACTTGGGGAACACTTTCGCATCTCTTTTTGCTCCCCTGTACCTGATGATTTCTACAGGCTCGTCAATGCCAGCAAGCTTACATAGCTCCTTTACATAGTTATTGAACTTTTGGTTGGATATGATGGGTAACGGTTCTACGCGTTCCTCATATTTAGCTAAGATTTCCCTAGAATACCTATTCAGAGGCACTACTGAAGGTTCTTTGGTTTTGGTAATGGTCAGGCGTATCTCATCTCCCTTGATATGCTCTCTTCTCAACTGCCTCAAATCAGAATATCGGTAACCCGTGGCACAGCTAAAAATGAAAATATCCTTCACCTGCTGTAGTCGTTTATGCTTTCCCAAGTCCAAATTATACAGTGCATCAAACTCCCTTTGGTTAAGGGCAATTACTTCAAGCCTTTCTTTCTTAATGGTAAACTCTTTGTAGCCATCATGTACTTTGATACCCCTTCTCCTGGCATAACTTAAAAAGGTCTTTAGGGTACTTAGTTGTTTACCAATGGAAACATTGTTAAGAGTGGTCACCCTTCCCGTTTTATTATTCACTTCTTTCCATCCTACCAAGTAATTTTGAAAGGCTTGCATGAAAATATAATCCATGTTCTCGAACCGGATTTTCTTTCTGGATTTCTTCTGGAAATTTTTTAGGTGCTTTCGCAGGGATTTATACACCACCAAACTGCCTTTAGCCCTGATCAATTCATTATCCTGGATATATTGATCAATAAAATCATAAACCAAACCCTCCGGCTCAGGTTTCTCCACCTTCTCTTCATTGGACTCCTTGTAACTATCTACTATTTTTGATGCACTATAGGGAACCCCAGAGAATCTAAATTCTTCCTCAATTTTTTGAATCTTGAATTTAAGCTCGTTTAGTTCAGACTCGTACTTGATAAGTACTGCTTTCGGAGGGACTAAATCTCCGTGGGTCTTTTCTAATTGATTCCTTTGCTTTAAAGTCAGGGGCATAATATTTCTAGCCGCCTCAGACCACAATTCAGGAATTATTGATATACCAGTAGATATCTTTCTTTTCTGGCCATTCAATGCAATTATAAGGGAAATCGGCATTTCACCTCTTTTGTTGATCAAGTCCTTCCTAAGCGTAAATCTTAATGATGCTTCCATTTGGTATAGTTTTTCATATCAAGGAGTTAGTCGAAAAGTCAGGGTCTTTTTCAGGGTCCTTTTCAGGGTCCTTTTCAGGGTCCCGAAAGCCAAATTTAGACTATCACAGCTTGTCAAATATTCACACCAAACATACACAAACAACTGATTTAATGCAACTTACATCAATTAGTGCAAAACACTAAATAGTAGGTTCATTTTCCTCCTCCTCTGCACAAACAAACCCTAACTCGCTTAAAAGTAGTGAGTTAGGGTTTTTGTTTTTAATTTAGTAGCGATTTTAGTAGCGATAAATTAATAATAGTGGATCAAGCAATATTTCTGGGGGGCTTGGAATTCAAGCATAGATTTTAGATAGTCTGTACAGGAAGAAGGCTACGTTTCTAACGCCTCTGAACTGGCTTCTAAATGCCTTGATCTTTGCATTAAAGGATTCTGCTGAAGCATTGGTGCTTCTGCTTTCAAAATAGTTGAGGATGGTCTGGTAATGTTGCTGGACAGTCCTGGAGACGGTATTGAAACTATTAAATCCTGCCTTTTCAATTTCATTGTACCATTTGGCAAGTCTTGTAAAGCCCGCTCCCTTGTCCTTGACGGTATGGTAGATATGCCCCGAGCTTTGTGCCAGTTCATAAGCCTGCTTTAATGAAGGATAGTAGCGGAAAAGCAGTTCAGCCCTCCAGATTTGGGAAGGAGTCCATTTGCCCTTGTTTTTGAACAACAGGTAACGGCTCCTGGCCAGGAGCTGTTTGTGGGTGTCCCCGTTTTCCAAACGATCGGGAACAAAGGGCCGTCCCACTTTCTTGGCCAATTCCATTTCGGTATTTTCACGGCCCAGGGCCTCCCAACGGTAGGCGATCCGCATTTCCTGTACCGCATCGTAGGCGAGTTGCTGTACATGGAAGCGGTCGGTCACCAGGGTAGCTGCCGTAAAGGTCCCGCGGACAATCTGCCCCATACTGGCAGCCATGTCCAGGGTCACCTCTTTTACCATTCTGCGTTTTTGGAACGGGATTTTGCGGCGAAGCACCTTCTTGACCGTTTCACTGTCAGTACCTTTGATCATGGCTATCAAAGTTCCTTTCCGGCCCTTACCGGCTTTGTTGGTGACCACCGTGTAGAGTTCTCCCTGCGAAAGGGAGGTCTCATCTATACTGATATTTGTTCCGATGTTGTCGGGGAATACGATATGGTCTTCGGCATGGTCAAGTTGGTCCCAGCTGGTATAATCGCTCAAATGGCTCACATATAGTTCTTCCAGGAGTTTGCCGTTCAGGCGATAATATTCCCCGAGGCCTTTACAGCTTACCGGCCTGGAATCTATGCAGTGCTTTTAAAAAAGACGCGAATTCCCTGGTCATTCGCGTTCCCTTTGCCACTAGTCCCCAGTTACGGGAAACTATCTGGCCACTGCCTTCCACCTGCGGCGCCTGACCTTCAGGTAGCAGGCCTTTCCACGGATGGGAAAATCCTGTACCGTTGAAGCTTCATAAAACCCTTTTGACTCCAGATTATGGGATGAATACTCTTCCGGAAAGATATTATTTTCATCCAGACCGATGTAATAGGCATCCTGCCTATTATCTATCGAACTGATCTCAAAATATTCCAGTATGCCTGCTGGCAAAAACAAACCTAAAAAGTCCTTGTTCACTGTCTTTCTTTTTCCTCAAAAGTAATCGGTATTCAAATACCCCCCAACTTTTCCGCTTGATCTATAATAGTCTACTTAACATTGATTTATCAAAAAACAACTTAAGCATCAATGGATGTTTTTATTTTTAAAACATCCCATTCTGTTCTAACAGGTCTTTTTTTCTTAGTTTATCGCAAAATTATTTCAATAATTCAGCTATTTTTAAAGATTGTAACAATCTAAATTAATATTATGGGACAACCTGCTCTGAAGATTCAAGATGATTTAGAAGAAAATAAAGATAAACAAAAAGGTATTACCTCTAGAGAAAAGGTGGAGAATACTGAAACCGAAGAAATCGTTCTTGGAGTTTGTTCCCCAATTGGTTCTCTTAAAATTGAAGTTATTGAAGAATTAAAAAACACATTATCATATGTATATGGGTATGAAGTAAAAACAATTAAATTAAGCGATTTAATAATAAAACACCAATTTGGACCAAGTAAAAGCCTTACTGGTAAAACTCAAAAATATTCAGATTTATTACACAAAATAAATGAGGGAAATAGACTAAGAGAAGAATACACTAGATCCATACTTGCGGATCTAGCAATACAAGAAATAAACCGTGACAGGTATGAAAGATGTAACATATCCCCCAGTGAAGTAAAGAATGGAAATTATTCGGAAAAACTTAAAGGCAATAGAGTCTGTTATGTAATTGATTCTCTTAAAAATTTAGAAGAACTATATTTGTTTAGAAAAATTTACAGAAGTATTTTTTACTCTTTTAGCATCTTTTCCTCCAGGGAAGAAAGAATTGAGAAACTAAAGGGAAATGAGCTTTCCCACAACGAAGCTATAGAACTTATCGACAAAGATGAGTTCGAAAATAGACAAAATGGTCAAAATGTAAGAGAAACTTTTATTGAGTCAGACTTTTTCTTTAGAGTATCTTCCGCTAATAAAGAAGAAATTAAAGAAAAAATAGAAAGATATTTGCACTTGATTTTTAACAGCAAAGTAGTAACTCCATTGCCACACGAACAAGCTATGTATATAGCTAAATCAGTTGCAGGGAATTCCTCATGCTTATCTCGTCAAGTAGGAGCAAGTATCACCGATGAAAAAGGTGAAATAATTGCTAAAGGATGGAATGATGTTCCAAAATATGGAGGAGGATTGTATAACGAGGGGAGTTCTATCGACCATAGATGTTTCCTTTCAGGAGTTTGCAGTAATGATAAAGAAAAAGATCAATTAGCAAAAGCCATTGCAGATGAGCTTAACAGATCGGGATTAGATCTTTCAGCTAAACAACAAAACAATCTTGAAAATGTAATCCGTAAATCTAAAATTAAAGATTTATTAGAATTTTCAAGATCTGTTCATGCGGAAATGCATGCAATTATTTCAGGATCTCAAATAAGTAGTAATAGGATGGTTAATGGCAAGCTTTTCTGTACTACTTATCCATGTCACAATTGTGCAAGACATATTATTGTTGCCGGAATAAAAGAAGTTTATTATATTGAACCATATATAAAAAGTTTATGTACCAAACTCCATGAAGATGCAATAACTGAGGATGAAAAGGATGATAAAAAAGTTAGAATTCTAATATATGATGGAGTAGCTCCAAGAAGATTTTTAGAATTTTTCACTAAAAAGCTTGAGAGAAAAAATTCTAATGGAGATTTAATCAAGCCAAAATTAAACACATTAAAACCAAAAAATAGATTAACTTTGCAGGCCTTAGATGTTTTAGAGCATCAAACGACTCATGTACTCAATGATTTGAAATTCTTTGAAAATAATGAAAAAGAAGAATAACATAACTAATTGTACAAATTCTCAAATGTTAATTGAATTTGACATTAAAGAAAAGAAAGAAAAATGCACAAAGGTAGTTTCTTTACACTCTTACAGGGAAAAGGAATTAGGAAAAGACTATTTAGAAGCAATACTTTCAAAAAAATCTTTTTAGATTAAATAGATAAAAGGCTGACTTTCACAAGTTGGCCTTACTATTTTCCACACATATATGAGCTCCTAAAAGCATTAATATTTTTTATCGATTTCAAATATCATTTTCTTGTGGATATAATCCTCCTCATCAATGATTTTATAAGCATCAGCACCATCAAATACACATAATACCCCCTGTTCGTTTAGGTCGATAAAGGGTGGCTCAAAAGAGCATCTTTTTATCGATTATTCCGTTGGTATGGTGACGAACTTGGTGATATTATTGATAAAGATGATCTGGTCGACCTTATGATTGCCTGACTGGATGAATTCGCTAAAGGCCTTTTGGGCAGCCTGGGTATCCAAGGCTTTAATGCTTCGAATAAACTTGCCCAAAGGTTAATCTCTATATTCCCCGATATAATCTTCTCTGGTACCGCCCTCAGCTCCATCAGTTAGCTTCCTACTACAACTTTGGAGACTGATATTGACGAACTAGTTGGACCGCCTCTTCAAAGGTCAAAGTTTGGGGAATATTTGAATAGTATTTTTGTTCAAGGTTTTGAAGTTGATAATGAAGGAATTTCACGTTGTCATATTCCTGAAGCCATTTCTTTATCTTATCTCGGACCATCAAATAACTTACCTCATGCTGCGCTCCTTTTTCTATCAGTGCGCTTAAATAATCATTTCGGCTAGACCACATTCCTGAGCCATAATTAAACTTGATCGAATCTTCTAAAATTTCAATTAAACCATCTATTGGAGCTGACTTCAAATTGATTGATTTCCCATGTCTGTCAGGAATTCTTTTATTTCTTAATATCCATTCTTTTTCATATTCAAACGCAACACTTTCATTTAGAATCTCGAGATTCTGTATAAACATCAGTTTCGCTTCTTCATCATCTCCATTTAAGATTTCCCTTTCCAAAGTTTCTTTTAATTCCAAATATCCTGCTTCCGCCATCAACCTCGAAGCATGAATTTGCGACTCCTGAGGTAATACCTCAAAAATGTCAAGAAGCAAGTCTAAATCTGAGCTCAGTTCTATATACTTAGTTATAAATTCACGCTGATAATAACCTTCCCAATTATCATTCAGAATTTCATCTAGAATCATTGGGGCAGCTTCTCGAACTTTAAAATCATGACAAAATTTAATATGGCTTTGTCTGACAACAGGAACCATAACGCTATTCCTTAAATTATTTAGGGCTCTTTCACTAACTTTTTCAAACCCCAATTTTTCAACAACATAATCAAAAGTATCTGGCTCCCTCTCATCTCCTTTTAAGTTTACCTTGTTGATTTTACCTGGCAACAAAAAACATTCTAAATTGAGTAAGTCTAACAAGATTGGCGGAGACACTTCAATATCAAAGCGTTGAATTAAATAGGATATATATAGTTCTACATACCGGTAACTATAAGAGTTATTATTTCTGTGCTCTATTGCGGTTTTAAAGTTCGCAGTCTTTAACTCATCTTCCACCCATGTGAAAATAAATCTGGTGACATCAGGAGTAAATTCAAATTTTTCTATCCCCTTATCATACTGTACTATATTATGAATTTGGAACCATCGCCATCTGAAACTATTATTAACCAAATCTTCTATTTCAGTTAATTTAACGAATTCTTTATTTCTGGCAAAATCCCTTAAAGTTTCAACAACAATATTGTTTGTCATTTCTTCATCATTGAAATTCCTTCTTTTCCAATCATATAAATCATCTTTTATAAACTTGATCTCACCTTCTTCCTTAAAAATATTGGTCACCTCTGAAAGGAATTCTTTTTTAGAGAACAACAATTCTACATCTCTTTTTCGCCTAGACTGTCTCTTTGCTTGATAGTCTATTACTTTAATTGCATACTTTTCGGGATCAATTTTCAACAATTCTTCTTGATACAGATCATACACTTCTCTGCTACCATCCACTCCAAGTATATTTCTGAATTGCCAAGTTTTTGGATCCTTAAAATTTCCAGAATTTATTTCACCAACTATAAAATTTAAACATACCTCATCGCAAACAATAGCCATTCCATAAGTCAAATCAAAACCTCTATCCTCCTCAATCAACCAATCTGTATAAAGGCACTTAAATGCTTTAGCGGTGGTGTCGGTATCATTAAAGAATTTACGAAAATAACCTCCCACCTCCTTATAATAGCGGTGTGAGAATGATCTTAGTAATTCCAAAACATGATCAAAAATTTCATGATTGTTTTTGTAATCCTCAGCCGCTTTAGCCAATAAATCTTTTACGAACTCAAAAAACTCAGAATGTAAGGAAGTAGGCGAATCTAATTCATATGCCCATTTTATGATGGGGATAACATTTTCACTCGTGTTAATTCTATCAAAAAGCCTTTTTAGAATATATTTTTCGTCTGATAGAAAAGGCTTACCTCTATTCGGAATACCATTAACTGTAACTCCTATATTCTCTAAAATTTCAATACCCCGCAGGATTATTTTGATATATCTTTCAGGTTGACTTGAAGTCTCCAAATACCTATAAAAACCCGCTCTAATGTACTGACTAGATTCCAGGTCATTATTTTCAAGGATTAAATCTGTTAATAGATCATCATTGATTTTAAGTTTGGATAGGGCATTAAAACATTCATATTTAATTTCTTCTGAAAAATCAGTACTAATAATAATTCTTTTTATTTCTTCACGGATTTCTATTAAATATTCCCCAATTTGCTCAAAATAATGTAAAATTCGAACTGCCTCAGTAATCACAAGTCTATCATTGGATTGCTTGATTTTCTGAATAAGGAATTCAACGATTTTCTTACTATCGGAAACAAAGTTCGCTAAATCATCAGATTCAAATTTCTCATTTCGGATGATGATTTGTTTGGACTCAAAGTCCTCATAAATTTCTCGAAATAGCCTTTCTCTTAACCCTAATTCAAGTTTATCCTTTTCGAATCGAACCAAAACATCTGGCTCAACTTTAATAATCCAGTCAACTAATTTATCGTGTTTTTCATCTTCCGGATCTATAAGGCTAAAAAGAAAAGAAAGAGTATTTAACCAAGCCGGTTTAACTTTATTAAAATCAGGTCTAAAGGATATAAATCCCTGAATTTCTTCGAAGCTTAGTTCGGATAAAAATTGTGCTGCTAAAAACTCCTGAAAGTTATTATGCTCAAATTCCCAACGCAACCCTTCATTAGATTTATTAAATAGAAAGGTTCGCTTAATGACCTCCAAAAAATCATGGTCTCTAATGAGTCTTTGAACTTCAGTTTTATCATCTAAATAGTTTCTTCCAAGACATTCGGCAATTATTGCTAATCCCTTTATTTCCTGGCTTATGCGGTAAGAATAATCTTCGATGTTTATCCCAGAATTAGCATATTTTTCGTAATCTTTTTCAATTCGCTGTTGTATCAAATATTCAAAAACAGACTTTATTGATGAAGGGTATTCTTTTTTTGTTTCGAAAATTTCGACTATATACACCAAAAAGAATGGAGAATAAAGCAAGTCATAAAACTTCCTCTTTCTAATATTGAAAATAAACTTCTCAGTTGGAACATCTATCTTATTCTGTAAATAATAATAAATAGAGGAGAAGTCTAATGGCTGAATTAAATAGGAGCTAAATCCATCAAGTTTAGCCTTTCTTTTATTGGATTCAATGATATAGAAATTATTTCTACATGACACCACAATTTTAGAATCCCGGTACTTTTTACTTAATATTTCAATTTTAGTGGAAGCTACATCTATGTATGAAGAATGGACCTCATCCAATGCATCCAAAAGGATTAAAAGGCGGGATTGCGGTACTTGATCAATTTCAGGAAACTCAAGCCTCAAAAGTTCCTCAAGATCTTGGGTAGAAAGAATATTTAACCTAATCTTTACTGGAAAAAGATCAGATTCCTGATTAGAATGTAGATATGCCAACTGATCCAATTCAATACTTTTTCCTGAACCACCCACACCTAAAATTGTCAGCCTCTTTTCCTCAAGAATTAGATTTGGAAGTGATTTAGATTCAACCCCAAACTCTAAAATATCACCACGAGTGGGGCGAACATATCGATGAATATAATTTTGAGGAGCTGGGTAAGTAATCTTTTTAGGCAGTTGGTCGGTTTGATCAATAGTTTGATCATTTGATAATTTAAATTTATCAATTGCCTCAAACATTTCTAGAATTTTAGAATTAATCTCACCTATTTGATTTCCCCCAATATGTTCCCCTACTAACTCATAGTTTTTTCTTTCATGCTCCGATTTCATGTTAAGCAGAACTTCTACGGTATATTTTTCGATATTTTCGTCAATTGTCGTATGATGATTTGGACACATTACAAGCAAATTTTCAAATGAGTCCACATCATTCTTAGGATAGTTCGAATCATACCGAGGACCAGTAGCACTTACTGCTCTGATATGGCACATTTCTCCGAGAAATACTTTCTCCTCTAGATTAAAAAGACGTTCGTTACAACCTGGAAAACTGCATTCATTTCCTGAAAGCGCAAATAGTTTTTTTTGTACAGGTTGCGATATCGCTTTTCTCTTCATCTTTTAAAAATGTAAGTATTCCATTCTAGTTTCAATTAAACAGAAGTCACCCCACATCAACACCCCCATTAATCCTATCCAAAATGCTAATGATCTTGGTAACCTGTGCGTCATCAAATAGCCCAAAAGGTCCGCTATCATTGATATCTTTAAACGGTGATTCAAACAAGGCTCTTTTGTCTATCACTCCATTTTGAGTCAGGTAACCAATGATCAAATCCACAAACTTGATCTGCTCCGCGTTTAGGTTTTGAGCTTGGATAAACTCCGCAAAAGCTGATTGAACAGCTTCTTTTTCCAAACCAACCAATTCCCGTATAAATAGACCTAAGGGTTTACCCTTACCTTCTTTTTCAAATTCCTCTTTCGAACCTACCTCATCCGCATTAAAGAAAATCTCTTGCAATTGTGCTAGTTCGGCTTCCGTAATAGGTTGGTTGGTTTTGATTTTGCTAATGACCAAATGATCCTTATGGTCATTTATATACCGCTCCACTCGTCTTCTATAGGGCTCCAAAGGGGCTTCTTTCACCAAGCTCTTTTCTTCTATTTTTGTAAGATCCAGATAATCCTGGAAATGCGTTTCAACTAAAGGCTGATCTACCGCATCAAGAAACTGCATCAATTCCCGAAGTGATTCTCGTACATCTTCCAAGTCAACTACATTGGCATGTTGTAGGAAGCCTCCAAGCACTTTCTTGATCATAGGCATTCCTGCACTTACCACAGGTATATTACCTTTTCGCTCCAGCACTTTACAAGCTCCACTAATTTTGTTCTGATACCTACTCGTCATTCTTCCCCCTTTCAATGCCAGTTGGAAATTCAGCATCAGCACATCAAATCTTCTAGCAGACACATCATCATCGTCCTCCGACAAAATGAGCGGGACAATATGAGTTCCGATTTCCTGCAGTTTCGAAGGGCCTAGATCTGCCCATTGATCTTTTTGCTTGAACTTTACTGCAAATTCCAAGTGATGTCGGACTACAAATCGTTCCTGATTAAGTGCTGCAACTTGAGAATGAAGTAAACTTATCAACTCCTCTGCAAATTCATTTTCCTCTTTGCTATTGGATTCTCTCAGAGCTAATGCCAAGTCTAGTCTCAATTGGAATGCTTGCTGTGTCAAGGATAGCCCTAAGCTACCCTTGCTCTCTTCTGGATTGACTTCGAAAAACTCAAAGTTTTCGCAGTAGTCAAAAATCAAAAAACTGTCTTTATGCTGGCCGGGACCAAATAAATTTGGCCTTAATCGAGTCCCCCGGCCAATCATTTGCCAAAATTTCGCGACTGATCTAACAGGCTTGAAGAAAACCAAGTTCACTACTCTTGGCGCATCCACTCCGGTATCCATCATGTCCACTGAAATGGCTATTTGTGGCTCCTTTTCTTCTTTGTCCAAAACAAAGCGCTCTAGAATATCCTGGGCTTTCTCGGTCTGATTGTCAATGACCCTGCAAAACTTCCCTGAATACTCTGGATAGTTTTTATTGAACCGCTCTTCGATATAAACGGCATGCTTATGGTTCTTGGCAAAAATGATGGTCTTCCCAATTTTGTCTCCTCCATCCACTTTGATTCCCGAAGTCATCAAATGATTCAATACCTGATCTACGGTATTGGAGTTGAATAGCCATTTGTACAATTGGCTTTTATCAATGCCGTCTTCTGCTTCCTCATTACTGGGATCCCCGAACTTCTCCTCATATTCTAACTTCTCTTTCTCAGACAATTCCGAATATTTAATGCCTTCTCGCATGAATTTCAACGGAACGCTGATCGCCCGAGGTGGCACCAGGAAACTATCATTTACGGCCTGATCCAATTCATAGGCAAACGTGGGATTATCGTCTTCGATTTCAAATAGCTCATAGGTATTATGATCCACATCTTTCTTTGGAGTAGCAGTCAATCCTAAAATAAAAGCATCAAAATACTGGAAAATTGCCCTGTACTTTTGATAGACAGATCGGTGAGCCTCGTCAATAATGATTAAATCAAAATGTCCAACACCATAAAATCGACCTTCCCCATCTCTAGCTTGGTCGATTTGATTCATCATGGTAGGATAGGTTGAAAAAACCAATCGGGTGGAATCATTTTCCTTTTCTTTGGTCAAATCAATACTGGTCAGGTCTGGAAGGTGTTCCGTAAACGCATTTTTTGCCTGAGTCACCAAGGCATTTCGATCTGCTAAAAAAAGGATTCGCTTTGCCCAGTTGCACTTCACCATCATGTCAACTATCGAAGCTGAAGTTCTGGTCTTTCCACTACCTGTGGCCATGATCAACAAACTCTTTCGATGACGTTGTTTGATCTTCCCATCTTTGATCACCGATAGGTTTTCAGCAACTCGCTGGATCGCTTCTGTCTGATATGGCCGACCGGTGATGGCAAGATTCACTTTGAAATCCCTTAAATCTTTTCGCTCTTTTCTCCTTCGAATCGCAAGTTCCAGCTGGTCTTTGGTCATGAATCCGCTCACCTTTCGATCAGGAGCAAACAGGTCATCCCAAAGGTAAAAGTCAAATCCATTGGTATAGTAGATCAATGGACGTTGCTTGAATTTCTTTTCTAGACAATCTGCATAGAGCGAAGCCTGGTGTCTTCCTTTGCTAGAATTTGCGGTTGTCTTTTTCGCCTCTACAACGGCCAATGGCAACCCATTGTCACTCCAGAGCACATAATCCACGAAACCTACTCCTGAAGGGTTGGTGGATAAAGGCATGCCGCTTACTTCAAACTCCAACTCATATCCTTCCCGAAGTCTAGTCCAGCCGGCATCCTTCAATGCGGAATCAATGTATAATTTGCGCGTAAATGCTTCAGATGGAGGTCTAGGTAAAGCCTTGGGTATGGCTTCTGCCTCCCGGGCCTTCCGCTGTTCTTTTAGTTGCTCATGTTGTTTCTCGTGGGTAATTCGCAACAAATCATTAGCGGCCTCTTTTTCTGCTAATTCAGCACGCTTTTTCTCATTTTCCTGCTCAAGTTGCGCCAACTTTTCCCGCAGCAGATCAATCTCCTTTCTGGACTTTTTAAGTTCATCACCGGTAGGAATCAGTGAATCATTAAAATCCGGAACCCGTACTTCTTCCTCCCCATAAGCAGCCATCAAGAAGACACCGAAGCGGAATAGGCACTTTAACAAATGAATCGAATCCTCCTGTTTGATCCGCTGATTGTGGACGGCATTATTTCCGATTCTTCGAATAAGATGCAGTTCTCTATACAGGTCACCATAGGAATCAAAGATTTCTTTAAAACCAGGTTCATGCATGAGACTTGCCAACTTCTTATCAAACGGCCACTCGAGGTCAGCATCATTTTCAAACATCCAGTTCACGCCCAATTCCAATGCGGCACGGGCATTGAAGCACGATTCCACGGGACTGGTCAAGGCAAACTGCTCTGCCTTGATGGCCCGATTGGCTATCTCGGGGAATTCGGTCGATATAAACTGGAAGTTGCTCATTTTTTATTCCACCAACTCTCCTTTAAAGGCTTTTTGTAATAGACCTTGGAAAAGCTCTTCTGCTTTTTCAAGACTTTGCTTTGCTATTACTTTTTCCATTTCAATAACCTTTACAATATTTAAAAATTGTTTCTGCAATTCTATTGGGGGCAAAACAATTTCCACTGCATTAAGACCTTTATTATTAATTCCAGAAATTGTTGACTTGGTTACATGCTTTAATACATATGCCCCTCTTGCTCGATCATTATTCAAGAAATAAAACAAATAAATTGGAGTTAATACTTTTTGATCAGGAGTCAACCTAATCAATGAAGACTCATAAATTAGAGGTTCAGAATATTTTGGCACCATACATGGTTTTGCGGCTCCTTCATAATTCAAGGATCTTCTAGCAACTAAAATATCAGAGTCATTTATTTCATATTTTTTCCTGAGTCCATCAGAAACCAATACTCTCTTAAACTCTCCAGGTTCTAAAATCTGATAAAAAGCATCTGACATATGCACCATCTGAACTCCTTCTTCTGAATAAACATCTTTTGGAGCATAATGACCATTTTGAGTTTTCCGAGTTAGCAGTTTATCTAAGGTCCTTTTTTTCCACCCCTTCGGATTGGTCACCGGATCCCCAAACATATCCAAGAAAATACTTTGAGCCAATTCATCGTATTTGGCGAGAAGCTGCTTGGTTTTTTGGCGGTGGGCATCCGCTGCATCCAAGATGGCTGCGATCTTCTTTTGCGTGGCTAACGGAGGGAGGGGGATCTTAGTCTTTTTGGCTTTCTCTATTGTAAAAGTACCAACCGTAGCTCCATTTGCACCGCTTTGAACCTGTCGCAAAACTTCTTGAGACTGAAAACAGTACTGAACAAATTTACTATCAACATCAGACTTCTTTTTAAACCAAATAATGTTCCCATCTTTGAAATAAAATTTATCACCTTTTTTTACTTTATATGTGATTCCAAGAGTTCCCACACCAGTAATTAAAATATCATCCTCTTTTGGAACACCATATTTAGATTTATAATCTTCATACATCTCCTCTGAGATGAATAATTCATTATCTACGAAACCATATTTAGAAATTTTCACAATCTCTCTTGCTCGAAAAAATGGGATTCCTTTATCTTTCCATTCACTTTGAAAAACTCTCTTACTAGAGGTAATATCAAAAATTTCACCTAGTTCAACAGATTTCATATTAACTTTTTAGAAGTGTTTTCAATTCCTGTAATAATGACTTTCTTTCCTCATCTAAAGAGTTGATACTTTCAATAATCGCTTCCGGCTTCTCATATTCAACCTCTTCATAAACAATCTCTTTGTAGCGGTTAATGCTTAGATCATAGTCATTTTCAGCAATTTCTGATCTAGTAACTAAAAAGCTTTGATCGGTACGGGCACGACCAGCTTCCTGATCTCTATTTTGCCAGCGATTCTGAATATCCGGAATATTGTTGTTGGCATGTGCTTCCTCAGTTGACTTTTGCCCATAAGGTGCACTTTCCTCAGCAGCGATACCATGCCCCAGGGCATTCTCTATCTCCTCCTCTACCGTTTCATTTTTACTCAATAGGGGCGTACGCTTATCATCCAGACTAAAACCATCTGCCTGCATATCGTAAAACCAAACCTGATCGGTGCCACCACTATTGGTTTTAGTGAAGATCAGTACCGCCGTACTCACCCCTGCATAGGGTTTGAATACTCCCGAAGGCATGGAAATAACGGCATCGAGCTTCTGTTCCTCTACCAAGGTTCTCCGAAGTTCTTTATGCGCTTTGGAAGAACCAAAGAGCACCCCATCGGGAACAATCACAGCTGCCCTTCCTCCAACTTTTAGCATGCGTAAAATCAGAGAGATGAAAAGCAGCTCGGTCTTTTTGGTTTTGGTCACGCTCAGCAAGGAACTTTCCACCACATCATAATCCAAACTTCCCTTGAAAGGAGGATTGGCCAGGATAAGCGAATATAAATTAGTTTGATCCTCATTGGCTTCACTCAGCGCATCCTTCCCGATCAGCCTGGGGCTTTCTATCCCATGAAGTTGCAAATTCATTGCTCCTATTCGAAGCATGGTCGCATCAAATTCCACCCCAGTAAACATTTGGTTGTGAAAGTGCTTTCTGAATTTTGCATCCAAAAACCAATCTTGGTGATTTTGATACATGTATTCGGCTGCAGAAACGAGAAAACCAGCCGATCCTGCAGAAGGATCACAAATGGTATCTTCTTGTTGAGGCTGCATCATGTCCACCATCATGCGGATAATATGACGTGGTGTTCGGAATTGCCCATTGGTACCAGCAGTGGCAATTTTGGATAATAAATATTCATAGAGATCTCCTTTTGTATCCCGATCCTGCATATTGATTTTATCAATCATCTGCACCACCTGGTCAAGCAATCTGGGAGTAGGAATCATGAAAGTGGCCCCCTTCATAAATTCCGCAAAAGCACCCGCTTTCTTATCCATTTGCTTCATATGCTCAAAAACTGTCAGACCATTGGAATCAGGTCGAGTGAACAGATTGAACATCGTTTCTGGATCCTTATCTTTGAAATGACTCCATCGGAATTTTTGCTGATCAGCATTGAAAAACTCCAACTGCTTATCAATCCCCATTTGATTGGCCTTTTTTTCTTCCAATGTCTCCATCTCATCCAGCCTACGGATAAAGATGAGGTAAGTCAATTGTTCTATGACAGTCAGTGGATTAGCCACCCCTCCCGTCCAGAAGGAATTCCAAATTTTATCTACTTGTGATTTTAATTCTCCAGTGATCATTAATCTAAATAGGTAATAAAATGTTTTTATATACTCCTTTGCCACCCTATAAGAAGTGCCATGGTGAGTCGTCTTTTGAAAAGCTTAAAACTACGGAAAAATGAGTGTTTTTTAAACACAACCTTAACAGATTCGCAATTTTTACGTAAGAATTAAAAAAACATAAAAAAAATGAATAATGACACAAGAATAATCTTTTCAAAACTTTACCAACTAGGTGAAGTAAACAATGTGAGTAAACTGAAGAAATTAATCGAGGTAATTCGACCATACATTTATCAAAAAAAGATTAGCCCAAGATTTATTGGGGACAGGGCGCTTGATATGATAATTGGAGACAAACTAAAATTATTGTTTTGGAAAGAACTCAGTTTTTTAGAGCTGGTCCCAAACCCTGAAAGAAAATATAGGCATAACCCATATAAAACCAAAATGAACCCAACTGATCAAATCATAATAAAACATACCAACACAAGTAAGTTCGACCCTAACATAAAAATCAAGGTCGATTTTAATAACTTAAATTGTGAACTTGATGGTGATATTTTACATACAAAATAGAAATAAAAAATTGCTATTTTTTTTGGTCAACCCCAATTTTATTCACATCATTAAAACACTCCTCCGCCAACTTACTTAACTCTTCGCCTAAACTGGAAATAGGATATTCTAGACATCTATCCATATAGCCCATATAGGTATCTAAAAAATCATTCTCCAAAATCGCTGGTACTTCCATTAGCCGCTTAACCAAATCCATAATCCCTAGATGATGGCGATGGCCAGCATCCAAGTCTAAAATATCCAAGCCTTTTATCAGCTGGTTATGCTTTAGATCTTGACGGATCAATTCTATGATAAGCTCGTCTTTTTGAATATTGATCATAATGCTCTAGTTAAGTTTAAACAATAGCCTCCTTTATCAGGCTTTCTAAGGTCTCATTACTGCCTTTGAGTTCCCGGAGTATTTCGAGTAAGAAAGCAAACTGCTTGCTATCCATTTGAAATTTTCTTTTTTCGAGTTCATCAAAATACTCAATCAGTTGCCCTGGCCTTATGGTCAAAATATGAATGGGATCAACCTACACATAATCAGCATATCTTTTAATCAACTCCACGGTGATTTTGGTTTCTCCACGTTCATACTTGGTATAAGCGGCCTCGCTGATTCCTAATTGAAAAGCGAGCTCCATGGCCTTAAGATTCCTCAGATTTCTAAAGGTCATCATATTATGTCCTGTTGATTGATTATCAAGGAGTGCTTCTTTAAATTGGTTTGGATCACTCATATCTACATTATTTAGGAAAGGATCATTGCTACAAATACAATTTCCTCACCCTCACATTTCTAAACTATTCCTTGATTCACCTAATCACCATTTTTAAAAACACATTTCCCAAATTCCTCCAATTTCCTTAACTTGTCTTTTAGTTTTTTAATAGCCAAGACTTATGACCAATTCAGCTGCACGAAATATCCATCAGGGACGAAATATCAAACGCTTTAGGGAAATGCTGGGCATCAAGCAAGATGCCTTGGCCCACGAACTGGGAGAAGACTGGTCCCAAAAGAAAATTAGCTTGCTAGAACAAAGAGAAAGCATCGAGGAAAATATCCTAAAACAGGTCGCAGAAATTCTTCATATTCCGGTAGAGGCCATCCAGAATTTTGACGAGGAACAGGCGGTAAATGTTATTTCGAATACGTTTACATGTACTGATTTTAAAGGAAATGCTTCTGTCATGAATTTTCACCCAGTCTTTGATCCTGTTGAAAAAATCATGCAAATTCATGAAGAGAAAATAGCCCTTTATGAAAGGATGCTGAAGGAAAAGGATGAGATGATGGCGAGGTTGGAGAGGTTGATTTCTAAATAATTAAAGTTTGTCAGTTCTTAATAAAGAATTCTAATGTCTGACTTTAATAAAAAGTTAATTGTTTCATCTGTCGCAAAAATATTCGAAGTCAGTTCGGATACTGTTAAAAAGTGGATTAAAATTTTTCATGAGTATTTAAGTTCTAGTGCAGTTCCTCCTAAAGGAACCGAGAGGACATTCGAAATAGAAGATATTCGGGTTTTAGCTCATATATTTTCCTACTGGGAGGATGAACCTGATATTGAATATATCAAGATGGGCTTGAACTCCAATAGCCATTATGATAACGAGCTAATTGACAACCTAATATTGCAAATTAGCCCATTTGTCATAGAACCCAATGATAAAATGGATGAGACCTGGAAACATGGAGTTCTATTTGGTGGTTTGGGGGAAATTGGAGACAGATTTTATCTCGCCAATTCTTACAAATTAGCGGGAGATAGATTAATTGAGACAGCTCTTCAAAACGAAGAGTCATGGGATCTTTTTTCTCCCGCTATATACAATTATCGTCATGCTACTGAATTGTATTTAAAGGATATAACAAACTTTAATAAGGAAAATAACAATAAAAGAAACCCGCACGACCTTAAGCCACTATTTGAAAAGTTCAAAGTAATTTTAAGTGAAGATTATGGAACAACATGCCCTGACTGGTTCAGTAATGTAGTCGATACTTTCAACAAATTTGATCCCGGAGGCACAACATTCCGATATGGAGAAAGGGTAAATTTAGATGAGGTTTTTATAGATTTTGTCCAAATGAAAACCCTCATGGGTTGGATGTCAAAATCATTTAATAAAATAAGAGAACGTCAATCCTCGATGGATTCTTAAATATCATTCCATAACCGTAGGGACACGAAATATCCATCGAAATCCGGTTATTCGGCCTTTGGAGCATTCGGTTTTGAGACAGTTGATGGAGGCGTATAGAAAATGAGTTAGCTCGCGAAGTGGACGAGCGAGATCCACTCATTTTTAGCCTACGGCAAATGGCACAAAATCAAATTGAGACAAACTGATTGTTGTTCCAAACGAATTCACTCAATTTGAAGAATGCTCCATAGCCTAGATTTTTGGTTCTTTTCATCAATGGAAAAGAACAGAGAACTATAACCTTAAATTGTTTGGTTACGCACAACATTACGGATACGCATAAAAAATTTCGCTATCCCATTGGTATGTCATAAAATATTCTTCTGGCGAATTTTCTAGCCTATTGAAATAGATGAAATTATCCCCATGTTTCATCTAAACTTTTAAGCTATGCTAATGATCAATAATTTTAATACAGGAAATAATAGCCGGACCATTATTGCGGATCAGGTTTTTGTCTCAGATGAGGAGACTTATATCCCCTCGCTCCTCTCCAAATCCGAGAAAGAAGATTTGCCGGCCTTTTTTACCCATTTTTTCACACAGCAATATACCTTACCAGAAGCCAGGGCCGCTTTGGGTGCCTTATCCATCAAAATTATTCATGGTGGTCTGGTTACTTATTGGGAATCTGTAAGCCATGCATTTACTTTTAAGCAGGATTTCGCCAAGCTGATTGAGGCTGCCTTTTTGATTTCACAGGAAAACCACCCACACTTGAAGGTAAAAACCATCTCGAAATCCAACCTTGTCCCCAAAGCAGTTTTAGAAAAGAGCAGAAATCTTTCACATATCCTGCCCTATTTGCCTTATTCTACTGACCCGAAAGATTCCTTGGATCCACTCCTTAACCTAAAGATGCTTTTTATCGACCCCAAACCTAAAAAGCTGTTGTCTGTTTTGAACGATTGGAGTCTTTGCACATTAGGGGATTTAAAGCCTTCTTATGAACTCAAAAGCGATCATTATTTTTATGATATGGTATTTCATCTGGTTTTGGATGCTTGCCATTTGATTTATGTGAGGCTTTAAACTTAACTATTTAATTAAATCAATATTGAAACTCTTTAAGACTCTGAGCTTTAATCTAGCTAACAACCTATTACAATTCATAACGTAAATTCATATAGTAGTTTAACGAAGGAAAACTAATACCTTGACATGGAATTATATTTGTTATAAATTTGAGCAGTTAACATTTTAGCAATATGTCTTTATTAATCCCTAAAATTATTAAAAAGAAGAAGTCTAAAAAGACTAATTCACCCGAATTAGGTAGTGCTATCGTTAAAATCGCGCATAAACTTTCTTCTAAAAGATCTGGAAGCCAAGTAGTTAAAATAGGTGATAAGTATTATAGAATTAAAGAACTGGGGTAATAAATGAATATAGCATTTACCACCATTCTGATTTTTTTACTTTTAGCCCCAGGTTTCTTAGCAAGAATTGCTTTCTTCTCCTCAAAGGTTAGTATAAGAGACCGTAATAAAAACTTAATTAATGAACTTACTTGGTCAATTATCCCTTCTTTGACCATACATATAATCGCAATTACTTTAATAGAGTTTTTCACTAATTATGAGATCGACTTTAATCAATTAGGACACCTAATTTTAGGCGTTACTGATAAAAATGCAATTAATAAGAACTTTGGGCAATTAAAGCAATACCTATACCCTATATTTTTTTACAATCTCTCAGTTTTTTCTTCATCGATTTTAATGGGGTACTCATTGCAAAAGGTTATTCGAAAATATGGATTCGATAGAAGGCTACGCTACTTAAGATTCTCAAATAAATGGCATTATATCTTTACTGGTGAATGCTTAGACTTTCCCGATGTACCGGATGATTACGAAGAAATAACAGATAAAATAATAAATGTTCTATGTAAAGTAAATGAGAAGACCATACTGTATACAGGTGAATATTTTAATTATTACATTGACAATCATGGAGATCTTGAGGCAGTACATTTAAAATATCCAATAAGAAGATATTTAGAAAATGATGCTAATGATAAAAACAAATATTACTCTATTGAAAGCAGGTATCTAGTAATACCTAGTTCCGAAATTATCAATATAAATTTTAGATATTTTAATAAAACCGAGCTGAGTGAAAGTGATTTAACGGAAGAAGAAAAAGAAAATTTAATCACGGTAGATAATTCAAATTAAATCATGAATTATCTACACCTCATTTAAATATTCCCCAATCTCCTCTTACGCTTCTTCCTTTTCTTCCTTGGAACTTCTCCTAACTCCCCAGAATCAGGAACAGGCCTAAGCAGAAAATCAAGAATATCAATGGTGCCACTAACAATTTTATGATTAAGGTCAATTTCTTTTCGATCTTTTGTTGCTGTTCTTGCTGCTGTTGAAGCTCCGTTTTTACCACTTCCATTTTGGAATTCATTTTTACCCAACACTGATAATTGGTCTCGATCTGATCGTTCTGTCTGTCCAGTTTTCTGCTGATGTACAGCAGACTGTCCTGCATCTTGGGAATGTACCCCATGAACTCGAGTTGTTTTTTTATCATTTCCTGATAGCCCTCCTGGGTATTTTGATGTTGTTCTTGCGTTTGCCTGGCCAATTGCTTGGCAATCTCTAGTTTGCTCATAGTGTAAGGTATTTGCGATGTTCTTCCATTTGAATTGGTTGCCCAGGGATTGTCCTTTGGCCTTAAAACCATCATAACAATAGGCTACTCCTGATACCCTGCCGGTACTGGCCTGGTTGAACAACAGGTTGGCTCCTGAAGCCTCTACTTGATGGATAAAATCCTCAATGGTATTGGTCTGCTTTAAGGCCTCTCCTACTATTTGCTGTAGCACCATTTTCTTTGAGGGTTTACCGGTTCTAATCACCATTTCGATTTCATCCTTATTAGGCGCCTTGACTTTGGCCTCCTTGCTGCTTTTCACTTGCTGGAGGCCGTATTTCTTTTCCAGTTTGCGCACCAGACTTTCACTTTTTCTGTAATTGTTGCTGTCCGAGACCACGGTTCCATCAAACCGGTTTCTCAGTGTCAACAAATGGCAATGGGGATGGTCAGCATCATGATGTCTGAAAATGAAATAGGCATTGTCATCGAAGCCCATGCCTTTCAGGTACTCACCCGCAATGGACAACATTTTTTCATTTGGTATTTTTTCCTCCTTAGGAAAACTTAAACTAACGTGGTAGGTATTCCGCTTGAGTCTTGGATTCATACTCTTCATCAGCTCTACTTCTTTCTGTATTATTTCCCTGTCCAAACTGGTGAAGTTGGTTTCCAATACTTCAGCACGTCTCCCTTCATCTTTGACCACCAATTTTTTAAGATTATAATCCAGTGCTCCTATAAAGTTTTTGCCGATGGACTGTTTAGCGATCATGGAGTAGCAGTATGATGATCTGATTCAGTTTTTCGGAAAGAGCATCAATTGCTTTCATCCTGCCAGATGGCACCTCAAATTTTGAATTGAGTTGCTTGGCTATCTGGTTGATATTATTACCAATTCTTTTGAGCTCCACATAGGTCTGCCTATCCAGTTTTGCAACCTTGCCCTTGGGCAACCTGTTTTTGAACACGCAGGCCCTGACCACGTCAGCGGCAGGCATCGATGCCACCTCGCATAAACTTCCCAGTACCCTGACCTCTTCTTCGGTCATCCGGAAAGTAAACTTTATATTTCTCTTCTGATTGTCGGGTTTCTTTGGTCTTCCCATAAGTGAAATGAACGGAGTGAGTTTCAACCTGAGCGTAGCGAAGCAAGCCGTTTTGGTCTGACCAAAACATGGCTTGCTTCGCTACGACTTATAAAACGTTGCTACCTTCGCATGCCAATGCTTTTTGACTTTCGATGGTAATCGTTTAGATCTTTATACCCCAAATACTTGCCTGATTGATCGGTGCATTGGCTGAAGTCTTTAAGCAATCTTTTTGTCCACGCCTTGCCCTGTATATCATTGTCCAGGTAAAGGTTTACCCGTGGAAAATCTACTATAATCTTTCTTGCCGCATCCATGTTGGACAGGGAGTTCAGCACCAGAAAGTCATCGGATTCGACCTCTTTTTTGTTTCGATCATAGAAGCTAAGCAGGTCAAAAATCCCTTCGAACATATGCAGTATTTCCCCTTCCCCAGGATAGTAGCTGATACCCTGGGCACTGCTGCCTTTCCAATAGGCATTCCTAATGGCCCAGCCATTCTCATTCTTGTTTCCGATCCCGAAATACTTTTTGTCCCCAATGGAGTAATACACTTCCATGCAAAACCTGGATGCCGTCTCGGCGCTGACCTTCCGATGGAGAAGGTAATCCATTAAGGCCGGATTGCTTCCAATGGCTTTTACCGATCGGATAGTTATTTTTGGTTCCTGCTCCTTTTCCATGGATACCTGTGGGTGAAAAGAAAAAGAGTTACCAGTAATATCTTCGATGTAATGAATGGCATCGGAAACGGACAACCCTGGTTTCAATTTCATGACCAGATCAAGCACCTTTCCCCCATAATTGTCATCTCCAAAATCAACCCATAGGTTCTTGGAGGCACTGACCTTAAAGGAAGGTGTATTTTCTTTTCTATACGGGGAATGATAGAAGTAACTGTCCCCTGAAATCTTTGATGGTTTGATGCCAAGCTTTCCCAGAAAACCAATAATGGAAAGCTCATTGGCTTGTTTGATGTTCATGGTAAGGTTGTTAAATGGTGAAAATGTAAAAACATGATTACTACGGGTACTACTAGTGCGGGAGTGGTAGGCTTTATTAATTTTCTTTTCAATTGCTCATCCTATCTAATAGCTTTAATCTTCGCAGTAGGAAGTACCCTGAATTTCTATTTTTTAAATCCGTTCTTTTGCCTGCCCGCATTCATGACCTCCGACTTTTTGAAATAAACCCTGGTATTAAAGACATGCTCCTTTAAAAACCCTTCCTTTCGCCAATTATTGATCGTCGTCCGGGACCTACCCAAAAGCTTCATAACTTCAGGGATTTGGATCAATTCATCATCCTGCTCTTGGGCAGGTAAAACTTCCGAAAGCCGAGAGGCAACCGCATCGGCGATTTCATCTACCAATATCTCCTTTTCAATTTGTGTTAAGATTACATCGTTCATGGCATAACTGTTTGATTACACTCCAAACTTGCCAAAACTATCTTTTGGGTAGTTAATCCGGGTATACCCAAGTTTTCAAAAAAAAAGTTAGGCTTCTACCTAAATCCCTATTTCATGCTTAATCATCCTTTGAAAGTTCCCTTTAAGTTTTTTGAACAGATGGTATTAAAATTTTGGAAAGGAAATTCTTAACACGACCAAAAAAAGGGCCATTAAAGCCCTCCTTCATCAGCATAAGAATAATAGGATTCACTGGTAACAATAATATGATCCAGAACCGGCAATTCCATCAATTTACCTAGGTTGACCATTCTTTCAGTCAAATTGTTATCGGCATTACTTGGGAATCTATTTCCAGAAGGATGGTTGTGGACCAAAATCATTCCTGAGCTATTCGATTTTACCCCAGCTGCAAAGATGATTTTTGGATCAGCAACAGTTCCAGAGGTTCCGCCCGTCGAGACATCAACGACTCCAAGAACCCTATTGGAACGATTAAGCAACATCACTTTAAACTGTTCTACGAACTGCAGTTTTGACTTATCCCAGTTTTCCAAAAGGACATCATAGGCTTCTTTGGAAGAGGTGATTTTAGGGACTTGGGAGAGCTTGACTTTGGGCCGGTAACTAAGGACGATTTCGGCTACTTTGTTGGAAACGATGTTTTTGCTTTGGGTATCCATAACATTTCATTTTAAGGTTAGAAATTAATTTGGATACCATCCCAGCTTGAGGGCAATCAAGGCCAAGTGGCAACGGAATAAATGAAGGCCTAGCGGGCAGCCCAGTGTTTATGCCGAACGCTCTTGGCACGCTACAGCAGCCCGAAAGCTAACTTTGTATCTGATTAATGAATAAAATTAAGACTGAACAATTATGAAATTATTTTAAAAGCTATTGATTTTATTTACCACCAAAAAACAGTAATTTATTTCCTATTTCTAATCAATAAACATCAATCTAAATTTCCCTTAACGGCAAAAATCAATATATTTGATTTGGCAATAGCCGTTTTTTTAACAAATAACACTACTACTCACGATGCAACCACACACTAACCGCACCATGGCCATGGAGTATCCAAACCATTTATCTGATCAGATAGTCCTCGTCTATTCCATAGTTCAATCACCATTTTATACCCATTCACATTCCGAAAAATACCTTGGTTAGGTTCTTTTTTGAAAAGTGGGAATGGCTTACGTTTATAGTCGTTTGTAAATGGATAAAGACGTAAAAGAGTTGCAGATATACATTTATTAAGCACAAAGCTGTCAGAGCCAAAACGATGTCGATAAATTGAGGGGATTTTTGTTTTGCCTATGCTCTAATAAATATTGATTGCCAACACAAAAAGCAAGAGTGGTCCAGTTCCATCCCACAACCATTCCTTCGATTCCACACTTGCATTCTTTTCCAGCCCAATCGAGAAACAACTTAAAAATGTAACATATAAAGTAAGCCTGTTATGAGAGTTGCAAAATTAAACATTAAAAATTTCAGAGGAGTAAGTTCAGCAGAAATTTATTTTTCCGACCACGTAGTATTAATAGGTGATAATAATACTGGAAAGTCAACAATATTTGAAGCGCTTGATTTGACTTTAGGACCTGATAGAGTGAACCGTAAACCAGTTGTTGATGAACATGATTTTTATAATGGTTTATATCTTACAGATGATGAAACTGATAATCCAGTGATAGAAATAGAATCCTTAATAACCAATTTATCTTTAGACCAACAAAGCCATTTTAAAGACTATGTAGAATGGTGGAATATTGAAGAAAAAAAATTACACACTTCACCACCTCCAAAATCAATTGATAATGAAAATATTATTGCTGCGCTTAGAGTATCTTTTGTTGGACAATATGAAGAGGAAGAAGATGATTTTATAGGTTCAACTTACTTTTCAAGAACAATTGCTGAAAATGATAGACCTCTATCTTTCACCAAAAAGGATAAACAAAGATGTGGTTTTCTTTATCTAAGGACTTTAAGAACTGGTTCCCGAGCTTTAAGTTTAGAAAAGGGAAGTCTATTAGATATTATTTTAAGATTAAAAGATTTACGCCCACAAATGTGGGAAAACACAATTACTGAACTTAATGAGTTTAATGTTGCTACAGACCCTGAATTAGGTATTTCAGGGATTTTAGAGAGTATAGAAACAGCAATTAAAAAATTTGTACCAAAGGAATGGGGCATTACTCCACATCTAAAAGTATCAAATTTAACAAGAGAACATATCAGGAAGATAATTACAGCATTTATTGCTACAGGTTCAGGAGAGCATGCAGCTCCTTTTTATAGACAAGGTACAGGTACGATTAATATTCTCGTTTTAGCAATGTTGTCTCAAATAGCAGAAGAAAAGCAAAATGTAATATTTGCTATGGAAGAACCTGAGATTGCAATTCCTCCTTATACACAGAAACATATCATTCATGAAATAAAAAAACTCTCATCACAATCTTTATTCTCCACTCATTCACCATATGTTATTGAGGAATTTCACTTATCTCAAACTATTATTCTTTCAAGGGATGATAGAGGTATATTAAAGCAATCAGAAGTAAAATTGCCAGATGGAATAAAATTAAAAACGTATAGACAAGAATTCCGTCAAAAATTTAGTGAAGGACTTTTAGCACGAAGAATTATAATTGCAGAAGGTCATACAGAGACTGCTTCGTTACCAGCAGTTGCTCGCAGACTATCAGAGTTAAATCCAGATAAATATTCATCTCTCGAGGCATTGGGAGTATGCATAATTGATGCTGGTAGCGAGTCTAAAATCACGGCCTTGGCAAAATTGTATGGAAGTCTTGGTAAAAGAGTTTTTGCACTATGTGATAAACAAAGTAATGAAGCAAAGAAATTAATTGAAGACAATGTAGAGAAATTATTTATGCATTCGGAAAAGGGTTTTGAGAATCTTGTTTTAAAGAATACAACCATCGAAGCAATGGAAAGATTTTGTGAATTAATTGATTGGCCTTCTCATATAATAGAAAAACACCCCGAACCAAAGAACGATATTGAACATGCTTTATTGAAATATTTTTTATGGGCAAAGGGTAACTGGGGAATAGCTGATTTCCTTTCTCAATGTAAGGAATCTGAAATACCTGATTGGCTCTGTGATGTTTGTATAGAAATTAAAGATTTGTATGAATTATCACCTGAATTTTAGAAAGCCATGTCAAGTGAAAAATTTATATTGACAAAAGAGCAACACAGAATTCTTAAGGATTTCCATAATCAGCTTATCATTGGTGGCCCTGGTTCTGGTAAAACCACTATTTCTATATTAAAAGCGGGGCAATGGGTTGAAAAATTAAAAGAAAACCAAAATGTACTTTTTTTAAGTTTTGCACGAGCTACAGTTTCAAGAGTTATTGAGGCTATTGATGAGCAATCATTATTGTCAAAAGAAATAAAGAAGAGAATTAATGTTGATACTTATCACGCTTATTTTTGGAAAATTATCAAAACACATGGATATTTATTGGGTCTACCAAGAAAAGTATCCATCTTAACGCCTTCAAATGAAGCAATTACCTTATCCAGTATTAGAAATGCATATGGCAAAGTAAAAAATTTAAGCGATAGACAAAAAGAAGAGAAGAAACAGGATGAAAAAGATGCTATTAGGAAACTTGCATTTGAAAAAGGAGAAATTGCTTTCGGCCTTTTTGCAGAACTAACCTTTTCACTTTTAGACAACTGTAATAAAATACTTAACCTATTAGCTAATTCATACCCTGTAATAATATTGGATGAGTTTCAAGATACAAACTTCGAACAATGGAAAGTAATACAATCCTTAGGCAATAGAAGTATCATTATTGCCTTGGCAGATTCAGAACAAAGGATTTTTGATTTCATAGGAGCTGACCCACAAAGAATTAATCATTTTAAAAAGCACTTTTCACCAAAAGAATTTGATTTAAGAAATGAAAACCATCGAAGTAGGGGTACGGATATTACTAAATTTGGTAATGATATTTTGAAAGGCAATTTTCAAGACGATTATAAAGGAATAAAACTATTTACTTTCCCATCAAATAATAATCAGGCCTTTTCAGAACTTAAGATACGAACAATTAAAGCACGTAAAAGATTAATCGAAAAAGATGTAAAGGACTGGACTTTGGCTATCCTTGTACCTACTAAAAAATTAATGCGACAAGTATCAGACTTTTTTAATCAAAAAACTCAAAAATTACCTGCAATTCATCATCATGCTGTTATTGATATGCATGGAGCAATTTTAGCTGCTGATGTCATAGCTTTTTTAATTCAACCAAAGTGTAATGATAATGATTTAGAGCAGTTTGTTCAGTTAATATGTAATTTTTTTTATGGTAAAGGGGGGGATTTACCGACCAAAACTGATATTGCTGAAGCATCGTCAATTCAGAAATCATTTGACAAATTATATGCTAAAATCAAGGCAAAAGAAAAAACCCCAAAGAACAGTATTATTAACGCTATTGTTGAAGGATATGAAAATTGCAGAAAATTAAAATTCACAGGTAATCCATACGAAGACTGGCTAACTGTTAGAGATACTTTAGAATCTTCAAACTGTAAAAGACTTAAAAGTATTGCTTTAGAAGCAAAGAATCTTAGATTATTGAATAGAGGAACACAACTCAGGGAAGCGTTATCTCAAAATTGGAGGGATAGTGGCTTTTACAGGAATGCCCTTGATATAGTGAGGCAAGCTTTTATAGCTGAACATTTTTCAATATCTCAAAGTCCAGAAAAAGGTGTAATAGTAATGAATATGCATAAAGCAAAGGGAAAGCAATTTGATGAAGTAATCGTTTTTGAGGGTTGGCCAAAATGGGTGCGTCGTGAAATCGTTAGTAATCCAGACAGAATAGTAATTGGAAATAAGAAGAGTTCTGATATGACAAAATATAAATATAATTTAAGAGTGAGTGTAACAAGAGCAAAAATACGCACCACAATAATGACACCTAAAGATGACCCATGTGTTTTATTTCTATAAAGGAATAATAGGTTTGGTACTAAAAGCCAAAAGCTCACCATCCATTCCCTCCTTTTACAAATCCACCCATTAAATGGATATTTCATCAAATTTATAGTTGGATTTCTCATCCAAACAATTCTAACAGCCCCCTAGTATCCAGTGACTTGAATAATCCTTTCTCAGCTTGAATCAGCCCAGCGGCCAATTCTTTCTTCTCAACCTGCATCTGCAAGATCTTTTCCTCAACGGTATCTTTGCAGATCATGCGGTAGGCCATCACTTTTTTGTCCTGGCCAATGCGGTAGCAGCGGTCGATGGCCTGTGATTCCACAGCAGGGTTCCACCAGGGGTCTACCAAAAACACATAATCCCCAGCGGTAAGGTTCAAGCCGGAACCGCCTGCCTTAAGGCTTAAGAGAAAGACCCTGACCGACTCATCTTCCTGGAAATCCTGTACGGCTTTCCTTCTGGAAATCTCGGAGGTCTGCCCGTCGAGGTAAGAATACTGGATGCCTTCTTTTTCAAGTGCCTTTGCGATAAGCTTCAACATGCCCGTAAACTGGGAAAAAACCAACAGTTTATGATTTCCGGTCTTTTCCAGAATCTGTTCCATCAAAGCATCCATCTTGGCCGAATTTCCCTTATAGTTATAATGATCCGGTACCAAAACGGGATGGTCACAAACCTGTCTTAACCGCATCAGGCCTTCCAAGACCTTAAGATTGGATTTGTTAAGTCCTTCTTTGGAGATTTTGTCTTCCAGTTCTCCCTTGAAATAGTTCCGTAAACTTTCATAAGCCTTACGCTGCTCTGGCTCCATTTCACAGTACAGGACCATTTCGGTCTTTTTCGGCAGGTCCTTGGCCACTTTTTCCTTGGTCCTTCTTAGGATAAAAGGCTTGATGGCCGTTTGTAATGCTTCCATTCTTGGTGATTTGTCCACCCTTCCTTTCTCCAGAAAGATATTTCTGAAATTCGCCTCGGTACCGAAGAACCCTGGATTGACAAAATTCATCAGGGCATATAAATCCATTACACTGTTTTCAATAGGAGTACCTGAAAGGGCCAGCCGGAATTGGGCATTAAGCAAGCTTATGGCTTTATAACGGTCGGTGCCTGTGTTCTTAATGGCCTGGGCTTCATCGGTGATGAGGTATTGGAATTCCATATTACCAAAGAAACGGATATCGGATTTTACTGTATCGTAAGTAGTGATAATCAGGTCATGGTGGCGCAGTTCTTTCTGCAGTTTTTTCCTTGATTGCCCATAGTACTTGCAAATGGTCAAGTTTGGGGTGAATTTAGCCGTCTGTTCCTCCCAGTTATAGAGCAAAGTTTTAGTAGCCACTATCAAATTGGGCTGCTTTCCTCCCGTTTCTTTGGTATGGAGCAGCAAGGTCAATACCTGTAAGGTCTTACCCAGCCCCATGTCATCGGCCAGTATCCCGCCCCATTCTTCCTCCTGAAGGGCTTTCATCCAATAAAACCCGGCTTTCTGATAGGGCCTTAGTGTTGCCTTAACCAACGGAAGTTTCACATTTCCCTTGGCAGCAGGCTTTTCCAATCGCTTTCTTTTTGTTTTGACCCATTCAGTGATATCCTTGGGGGCATTCTTTCCGTACAGTTTTGCTACCATGGGAAAATGGACCTTTGAAAGGCTCAACTTGCCATTCTTCTCCTGTCCCATGGACAGCATTCCGCTCAACATGTCCTGCCAGTCCATTGGGATCACCCCTTTCTTGCCATCCTTTAACTTGACCTTCCCGCCCTGTTTGACGACCGCATTTCTCAATTGTTCCATGTCCAACAGCTTGTCTCCAAACCTGACCTGCAAACCAATATCAAACCACCCTTTTTCAGCCCTCACATCCATTTGGATATCCGGACGGTAAGGGTGGTAATCAAATCCATCGAGTTTTTCCAGCCCCTTTATTTCCACTCCGGCTTCCTTCAACTTAGAAAATGCATCCAAGAACCAATAACCTTCCATAAATACTGACATATCCAGCTCTGGATGGTCATTAAGGAAATGTCCTTTGAACGATGGATGTAGACCGAGCAACAGCTCCTGAAGCTTCCTTTCCGCTTTATTGTCCCTGATCTGTAAAGTCCGTTCGTCCCCTTCAAACCTGGCCCACAAGGTTCCGTCTTGAAGGGCATCCACCGGCTCTTCCACTTCACGGTACTTTAGGTAAGGAACAAACATGATCTTGCTGTGGTGTTGGGACAATTCCATCCACCTACTTTCTACTGTCAGCATTTCAATTTTCACCTCCAGTCCCAGCTTTTTGGGGATCTTGACCTCTACAGGAAAATAGGTACACAAGGTTGGCAGGAACCTTTCCAAAAAGGAATCTTGGGATTTCGGATGTTTGTATATGGTCATTTGCAGCTCTTTTGAAAGCAATGTCCCTACCCTTATGTCCTTAAGAGTTCCCATGGCCTTAATGGTTTTTGGTTCCCGTGGATCGTCCATGGTAAAAAGAGGACAAAACCGGGGAAATGAGACATTGGCCTTGGTAATTTTCCCATTTTCATATCCCCTACGGCTCAATACCCACCGGTCTTCCTCCTCCTCCAATAGAAATGCAATTCGGACCGGGGTTTCATCGAAACTGACCTTATGCATTTCCCTCCTTCCGGGTTTTATATTATCCTTTGGCATTTTGGATTTACTGAACATGTACAGGAACGGTTCATCTTTCAAAAGCGGAAAAGCCCTTTTCCAGAGTTTCAACATTAAGGGCTCGTCCTCGCAATTGGGAATTTTAAAGATCCCCTGCCTGGCTCCCTTGCTCTCATCCGACAGTTTTCTCAGTTGGTTGGCGATTTCAAAAAGTGCCAGTTGCCTTTCCGATAGCAAGTGGGTATAGAGGGCAAGTCTTTCCGGGTCGATGGAAATGAACGATTTTATACTGGCCTTGTCCTTGGTAGTCTTTCCAAGAAAAGGAAAGAGCAAGGGTATCCCCTCGTTCCACCAAAAAGTAGGGATGCAGAAACCCATGATGAGATCGGATTCCCGTCTTGCCCAGGTATCCATTTTATGGATAGCCTCATTTAAATGCGCTCCGGTTTTCGGCATATAAATGTGACCAAGATAACTGGTCGGAGTAATATCTCCGTAAGATATCCTGTAGTCCTTGGGGAAATTCATCATGAACTCATAAAGTTCATGTTTAAAATACTTGGTGATGTCAGCAAGATAGTTGACCGTTACAATCCTTTCAATGGCATAATATTCCATGAGGGACAGCTTTTTGTTGCCTTTGGTTTCCGATCTTGGGTTTCTGAGGATAACCAGTTGGTCGGGGTAAACTATAAATTTCACCAGGAAGGCCTCCTGTTTGTAATGGATTTCGGCCCTAAGCAAAAGTCCTTCCTTACCCAAGGTTGTTTCCAATTTGATCCAAATATCACTTTTGTGGATATTTTCTTTCCGGGATACCTTTTCAAATAATTTTGTTAGATCGACATCCAGGTTCTTCCTTTTCAGAGGAATTGCAAAGTGGCGATTACTTTTTTTAAGTTCCTTGTCCATAGCATTTGTTATTATTGAGAGAAAGATGGTTTTCGGTGTGATTTGGTTATACAGAATTTGCCTTTTCTCCATTTAATTCTAACTGTTTGATTTTTTCTTCATGCAGGTTTCGAAGCCTATCGTTCAGTTTGGGGATCCGATCAAAAATTGCCGAAACATGTGAAGGATCAACCCTGTATCCTGATCTGAACCGGGCACCGGAGAAGCTGGAACACAGGGATTTCAGGAGTTCTTTCTCGAGGAATTCTTTACTTTGAAAAAGATCTGAAAAACCAGATGTAAAATTCCCACATAGGGAAAAAAGGTAGGAAAGCGATCTGAATTTTGGAATATAGCCCATGTAAGTGTAAATGATGCCCAGAGCCAGCTGTTCGAGACCGAGGTGGATAAGAAACATGACCACTTCCGGGCATCCGTTTTTCGAACATTCTGCTGCATAAAAGTATTGAGAGGCCCTCTTGTTTCTTGTATCCCAATGGGTTCTGATGCCCTGAATGATGTACTTGTAATCCGGTGTGATAACTTTGAAATCCAACCCATCAGGATTTCCGTAAAACAATTGCCCATTTTGGACGATGGTATTGAAGAACCTGGATTCTTTTTTCAGGCCATCGTCCACTTCCTTTTTATGGTGAACAATGGCAAAGACACCTATCCCCGATGCCTGTGCATCCATACAGAATTCCTGGATGGGAGAAGTGTCAGGTTCCGCTGAAATAATGAGAAGGTCATATCTTGGTTCCGCTGAAGAGTTGAAAAACATAAAGGGACTGAAGCCTTGGGCTTCACGGGCCTGAATACCAAAACAATAGACATATTCGATGTCAAATTTACTGGCCAGATGTTTCAAAAATGATTGAAGGTTTTCATTGAGCCCTGACTTGATCAGGGTACTTGTATTCTTTTGGATACTTTCCATAACGGTTGATTTTTTGGTTGGAGACTGGACTGGTTGAGGAGTAAAAGCGGTTATAGCAGTTTTATAGGAATCGGGAAGCTGAAATAACCGGCTGAGAAACTCCTCTACAAGGTCCGGTAAGTCGGCAATATCTTCTTCGGAAATATTGAAATTGGTGCGGTACCTGGCCCCCAGATAGGCTTTTTCCAAAAGTGGTATGGGAGAAACGGTTTGGTGGTTTACCTCCAGAAAAATATCCGCAATGGCAGGTGCATAATACTCAGCAGAGAGGATATGGCTGTAGAGCTTATGGCTTTGTTTCGCCTTTCCCAAAGCAAACACCTCGGATGCGTGGAACCCCAGTTCAATTGCTTGGTGAAACATAAAAGCAGCAGTGGTGAAATCCCTTTTTTCCCAACAGTCAAGGGCTCCTTGCTGGAAGGCTATGGCTTTATGGGCAAATACATCGAACGGCAGTAAGAACTCCGCATATTTATTTTCCAAGAGGGATTTGGAAACTTCTTGAAAAGGAAGGGAAATACCAGGAGATACCAGTCTCTTTTTGGAAAAGTGAAGCAGATGAAAAAGGCCGCCTCTTTTCATTCCTGCCTTCATGCCCTGGAAATGGCAAAAACCAAGGTTGGCCAGCCTCTTAGGAAAACAATCTGTAGCAGTGATTTTTTCCCTTGCCCTTTTGATGGACAACGTTCCTCCATTGGGAAGTGCTACCAATAGAAGAGGCGGAAATGTCTTCCCTTCAAAGGGGATTGGTTCCACCCAAAAAAGAGCCTTTGCCTCAACATTTTGCTGAATTTCGACAAGGTCATCCTTTGTGATTTTATAAGTACTGTGTTTCTCCATAAACCCGCTGTTTTACCAGCAAGGAAGAAATGGATGGATTTCTATCCTATCCGGGAGAAGAATAGATTATTCAATTAAAGAGATGTTTTATCCTTGTTTGCTGAAAAACAATCTGACTTGAAAAGCCTCTGGTATTTACCGAACACCGTTATTACATTTTAGCACCTTGATAACTAACTTTGTTCTTCCTATTTAATGCCATGAATATCAACCTCCCCCTGAATGGTTATTCATATTCATAAGGCAGTTAAAGTGAAGACTGACAAAGTTGTTTCAAAACAACTTGAAATCCTCGATGTTCTATGAAGCTCCAGACATTTTGTAATTGTAGGCTCAAATGGGACAGGAGTTGACCTGGTTGTGGTTACTCAAAACCTAGGGAGCAACAGGAATATTTTTTTCTTATTTTTAAACAAAATTAAAACGATGGAAGCATCCTTTTTTGAAAATATATACAACCACCCCAGTTTAAAAAAGTAGACTATGAAAGCATTATTAATGCTCATAAAGAAGTCCAATTCAAAAAAAATGAGACCATACTCAATGAGGGTAAAATGAGCAATGCCTACTATTTAATTAGCAGAAAACCATTAAGGATTAATCACCCAAACCAAATAGCTTTCTAACGTCTTTATAGGGAAGCTCGGACAGACCACTAACATTTCTGTCACGTAATGCTGTGCTTACTGCCCCTTTGGGAATCATTATAAATCGGAATTCCGGTTTATCGGTACCAAAAACCAAGTTTTTGCTGGCGAAGGTATATGCCCCTTCGGACATATTATCGACCTCAATTATTATGCGGTTTTGCCAACCTTGAGTTCCATCTAGGGTCCAGTAAAGACTGGATTTTATATCCCATGTCCCAATAGGGCGAAAACTTGGCAACGAGAAAAGACCGTCCACTGGATTTCGATGATATACAAGCAATGTACCATTCTCATTGTTAACAAAGTCATACAAAGAACTCGCTCCGGTGACGCCTATCAAATGGGTTCTGGTCGCTGAGGGCAGGTACGCATACACCACCGCCTTAGTAGGTGATAAGCGGTCGACATTATAGGCCGTCCAATTGGAAGCTATCACATTCGCAGTTCCAGGCTCACCCTGCGGCCCCTTCAGACTGACCCCACTTCCCCATCCTGTACTTCTCTTGGGACCATAAAGTACACCTATTGTGGTTTGGAAGTAAAAATCTCCCAATTCCCCGATGTTCTGAGAAGGTGACATGGAACCACTATAAATCCTGGAACCATCCTCACCATCCTTCCCTGGCTCTCCCTGCAACCCCGTGGGATCACCCCAACCGAAAGCGGTTTTCGGGCCGTACAGTTCACTATTATGGGTATCGATATAAAAATCACCTTCCTTTCCGTCAGATGGTTCCGGTGGCTGATTTCCATAAAGCAAACTATTCCCATCGACACCCGGAATACCCTGCTCGCCCTGTTCACCTTTTTCACCCTGCGGCCCTTCCGGTCCCTGTTCACCCTCTATACAGGAAGAAACAACTATCATGAGACACAATGCTCCAAGCAAACTATAATATTTCGTTTTCATGTACTTATAATTTGTTTATCAAGCCATCATCAGTCCTGTGTTCTCTTTACCACAAAGATATCCGCTGCATGCCCTCGGTGGTCGTCATGCGACAACTGTATTGCCTTCCCATTTTCCCAATACATCGCAGCGACAGGTTTTCCGGAACTCCCAAAATCAATACCGGCAACATATACCTTTCCATCCAGTACAAAGATGGCGTTTGCTTCTGCACGGTATAATCGATCTGTCAAATCTACCGCCTCCCCATTTTTCCAGTACCTTGCCACATTTACGGTACCCGTACCCGACTTATGCAATACCTTTTCATACCCCGCCACGTACACATCGCCATTTTCCACAAAAACAGCACGAGCTTCCGAATCTCCCTCGCCTGTCCCCAAAATAACCTCTTGTCCATTTTTCCAATATTTGGCAACGGTTACATTTCCATTCGAACCATGACCTGAAATATACACATCGCCTTGGTCAGACACTGCAATATCGGTCACCGTTCCTGTTCCTTCCAGTGAAACCGCTTCACCGTTTTTCCAGTAGGTGGGCGCAGCATTCAATACACCTGCTACGTACACATCATCGCCGGACACCGTAACCACACTATTTCCTGTTTGACCTAAGGTACCACTCGCTACATGAACAGGCGACTCTCCACTATTTTCCCAATACACAATATCCATCATATTGTTTGTCTTAGCTTTTATTCCCGCCACATACACATCCCCTTCTGAGACACAGATATCGTAAGCTATGGCATAATCATCGGAATCATTTGGATCTGACAACTCCACATAGGTATCGTTTTCCCAATAGAAAGCTGAAGCGATAGCCCTTGTAAATTGTCTTTCACCAGCGATATACACCTGATTATCTGCCACCACCATCTTGTTGTAAATCATGTTTTCAGATGACTCATGACTATAAATAGCAGGTTCGCCATTTTTCCAATACAAAGGTCTACTACCACCTGAACCTTCGTCATATCCACCCCCGAGCACATAAACATCCACCTCGGCCATTTGGTCCAGAACCGTGATAGTCACCGGCTCACTATCCCTATACCCCTGTATCTTTGCTACGACTGATTGGGTACCCACTTCATCAAAAACATGCTGATATCCATTTATCTTATTTCCATCGATATAGATATCAGCTCCTGAGACCGTTTGCTGTGTTTCCATGGCAATCACCTTAAAAGTAACCGTTGATGATGCCATTACAGTTGTTTCACTGGCACTAAGCTGCAAGGTCAAATCTTCCTCCTCGACTGGCGGAGCTGGCTTCTGTTCTTCGGAACACGCACAAAACCAGACAACCGTAAGCAGTAATGTATTTGCGATTAGCTTTTTCATTTCAACAGTTTAATCTAAGGTGCGGCTATGACAACCTCTCCTGTAACAAATACTTCCTCTCCGTCATCTCCGAGTTTAAAATCCCCCTGAAATGTCAAAGTGTACGAGGCTGCCGTTGCCTCACTTCCATATGCGGAAACATGGTGCTCCTCGTAGTCTTTCAGGCTGATACTTATTGGCCCCACGGGACGATATTTGTCCTCGGAACCCCATTCGCCAAAAACAAGGCCGGGACCAGTACCCACTATACTGGGCCGCTTGTTGCCATCCAGGAGAAGTCCTGCCCCAAACTGAAACTTCCCCGCGTCCACCAGAATTCCCGTCAGCAGCTCTCCATTGGCCTCCTCGTTGAATTCGACAAACATCACCGGATTATAAGTCCCCATCACTTCCTTGGGTACTTCTCCGGAGAATTTGCCCCCGCCTTCCAAGGTAATGTCATAAGTGTGCGCGCCATTGCTATTGATGGGGTCGACACCGTCCTCATCATTGCCCGAGCAGGCGGACATCAGGCATAGAGCCATCATGCCAATTAGGGTTTGAATCATTGTCTTTTTCATGTGTTTATAAATTATTTTTTTAAAGTCCGTAGGGAATCTCGCTTTTCTATCCTTTGTCTTTGTTTCTACTTAGGGAAGTACAAGGCATAATCCCTACATTTTATTTTCATTGCTGTACGCGCACCTCGTCGATGACCAATAGAATTTCCGGATAATCGGATAGGTTCGTGAAGGCTATTTGCTCCCTGTAATTTCCCGGGTCCCGATGAACAGGCACTTTGGGGAATTTAAAAAAGCCGTCTGCGGTGGCCAGGGCATCGGAGACCTTGTGTTTAACGGTCACCTCTACTCCTGTTGCACAGATTTTCTGGAGTGAAATCTCCGCCTGAAAGGCTTCCGAGGACATTAATTCTTCAGTCACGTTTTTCCCTGACTGGGCATCCAGTAGCTTAAACTGAAAGTCCAGGTACGTAGCTTCGGGCATCGCCATCGAGGGCGTAAATAGTTTTCGCTTGTTTTTGTCGCCTTGATGTAGATGCATTTCAATTGCTTTGGAACCTCCGAGGCCTTTGTTTGAAATTAGCAGTGAATCAGGCAAATAGCTGTAGTTCCAGCCCTGTGCTGCCAAATCCACCCCGCTTTGCGCCCCTTCAAAATCAAACACCTGCAAGGAATTTTCCGACAATGATGCGGGGGCAATGACCTTGCTCAGGTACACCACTTTATTATCCGACACGTCCGTGTCCAATGGTTTCAAAGACTTGTCTTTGATATAAGCTGACAGATCAATGAGGTAAGACTCGACGGTGACTTCATACAGTCCTGGTTGGGACAGGTCTATCGGGTCAAAGCGAAAACGTACCCAACCGGGGGTGAAAGCCCTGAATTCAAGTACTGCTTCTTCTTGGAGCAAAACCGCTCCATCTTCCAGTCTTTTGACCTGGACGGCTCCGAAGATGCCCTTGCCTTTTTTGTCGAAATCTGCCCCCCTGTTTTCCACACGAAATTCAAATTTCGTAACCTGATCTTGTGGGCAATTGGAGAAGGGAATATAATCGCCACGTGGGTACTCGGGTATCGTAATGGACTTAATGCCAATATCGATACCCTGCGCCAGTGCTTCGGTTTCGATATCGGAAATTTTCGAGGGTTCAAAATCCTCCATCCTCGATAAACCCTCCATCATTTCTTCAACCGCTTCCTCTGTATCCAAGCTATCGGTTTTGTTCCGCTCCTTACTATAACCACAAGCAAGTAAGTGCAGCGGGGAAAGGGCCAATAGCATCAGACATATTATGAGTTGTTTCGTTTTTATCATTTTTGTTATGGTTAACAAGTTCTTTCCGTACAATTTTAAATGAGACATTAAAACCAAATTCCATAGACGAAGTCAAATTCACCATTTTGGATATTGATGGTTTCGCTGTTCATGTTGCGCATGCCATAACGCTCAAAAGTGCCTTTTACCCTATAAAAAGTGGTATCCAGTTTGGTCCCTATTTCTTTATAATCGGTGACCCTTATTTGGGAGGTCTTCTCCCTGTTAAATCCATACCCGTTTTCATTATTGAATGTGATCACTTCATAATTCACATCAAATCCATTATCACTGTGGTCAAATGTTCCTGTAGTTGGCTCCAAGGGCACAACCACCCGTACCTGATTGGTAGTATCTTCGTGAACCTGATCGCTCCCAATGATTCCAACTGTGTTGGAGCCACCATAGAGCACCACTTTTACCTCAGGATAATTCACCTCTTTTCCATTTACCACTCCACTGATCGAACCACCCACCTCCAAAGCATTTTGCTTTTCAGGCTCGACATCATCATTTGAACAGGCCATTGCCAACCCCAGTCCAAGCAGGAAAATTGCTTTTACATAATTTTGTTTCATGAACTTCATAATTATTTAAATCAATATGGAAGAATATATTTTCATCCCTGGCAACCAGAGATCTGCCCAATACTTGAGATATCGTATTGGGCAGAAATCTTGTCTTTTTTTCTGGAATTATTATGGTTTATTGTTCCAGCCCAAGTAACCTAAACCAGCTTCTCCTTTGGCCACGTTGATATAAGTGTTACTGGATCTGTTAAGGTTAGGAAGCTCCGGTTGCGAGGAACTTGCTCCCGTATAAGCAAAAAAAGCATAGTTGGGCAAGTCCTGGAATGTGGTATTGGTAACGGTAAGCATGGGATCGGCATGCATATAGACCGCTCCAGTATTCTGGATATTGCCCACAGGGAAGTCTCCTTTGGCATGTTCGATAACGGCATGTTCGATTACATTGTCCTCCTCGGTAAAGCCATAGTAAATCCCTCCCCAGTCGGTACCATTATGGGCCTTCAAATGAACAGGATCGCTTTCCGTACCCTGGATTTTCAGGCTCGGGGCGTCGGTTGCCCAGCCAGATGAAACCTGTAGGTATGCCTCACTTCTAAACTGCAATTCCGTTCCTGCCTCTATGGTCAAGTGGCCATTGGTAGTAATTTGTACCCTACTGTCCACCAAGTACGGCACATCCAATTGTTGCCAAGTGACCGTCTTTTCTTCAATCTCGTAATTGGATGAGGTAATGTTCAGAAAGTCTGATGCATTTCCTGCATAGGACGACGTATTATCAAATATATGCGCCATCTCTGCGGACACCTTCACGGGTACGCCCTCATTTCCAGTAATGACAAGATTGGAAGCTGAAACAGTGGCATTTGTCTTGACACCGTGAAAGTCCAAACCAACGCTTCCCCCGTTGCGGATTTCTACATGGCTTAAGGAAAGGGCTTGCGGAGGGGTGCCTGAAACGCCCCTTAAGGCCAGGGAACCTTCGTAAACCGGAGAAGAGGACGTGAGGTTTTGTGATCCAGCGTATTCGATCACGGTGTGCTCTATGGTATTGTTAAGATTGTGGGCTTCGGTAAAAAACAGGCCTCTCCAATGCCCTTTCTGTTGGACCGTACCCGTGAAAACCACCGGCTCTTCCTGTCTCCCCACTACTTCGAACAAATTATTGTCAAGGTTTACATATAGCCCTGCGTCCTTTTCAAAAGCAACCACTACCCCTGGGTTAATTCTAAGGGCTCCCTGAACGTTAGCCCAGCATTCAATGACATAATCAACTGGTCTTCGAGGATCATTTTCCAAGACCCGGTCTTCATTAAAATAATCACAGGCCAGCACAATGGGGGGTAGAATTTCCTCCTGAGGTTGTTCATCCTCGCTGTCACTACAAGCGGTCAGGACTAAAAACAAACCCATCACAAGGGCGCAAATAATTTTTGCCTCCGATAAATACTGCATTTTCATCATAATACGGTTTAGTTAAGTTTAAATTGATACCCGACTCGGAACCCAATGAATCCAAGCCCTTGACTGGAAAGGGAAAAGCCCTGATAGCTCAGTGAAAGATCCACGTCACCCAATAGATAACCAATGGAGGCGGCATAGCCGAAAGAAGTATCCGAAGCGCTTCCTGACAAGTTCCCGGCATCTCCAAAGTCTGCTTTCAGGTTACTGCGGTTTACAGAAAGTCCCAATTGGGGCTCGAGGTACAGTTCCCCCAGCTGATGGCGATACCCTGCAAATACGGGTATAATACCCAAAGATCCTTTTAGGTTTTCGTCGTAGGTATCTTTCAGCCCAAACTGGGAATAGCCGGTGGAAAGGGTTACTTGACCGACTGAATTCAAACGGTACAGCCCTTTAAGGGATACCCCCCAGCCCATACCATAAGCATCGCCAAAATCACCAGTGGGCAAACCTGCCATAGCCGCTGTATTTAGGCCCAGGTCTCCCTTTTGGGCATTGGCGTTAAAGGTAAAGGCGCTCAAAAACACGCAAATGATCATTAATTTTTTCATAACAAAAGTGATTTACTTTAAAAAGAACTTGATTGATCGGCCCATGCTTGATTCTCTTCAAACATTTTTAAAGCTCAAGGGATTGCGACATGAACCTTTATATACTTCATGTGAAATGTTGGAAAAAGTAAACATGTACATGAAAAAAAATTGTAGTTTTGGCCACCAAGTGTTTACTTTTTACCTGATTTTACCATAAATGAATAAAGAGGAGCGACTCATTCAACGTATACGTAACGGTAATAAAAAGGACCTGGGGAAGGTTTATACAATACACAAGCCCCAATTTGTTGATTTTGCCAAAAAGTACACTAAGGAAGAGGATATGATCCTGGACATTTACCAGGACAGTGTCATAATACTGTACGAAAATATCCTAAGTGGAAAATTGGCAACATTGCAAAGCAGTCTCAAAACCTACCTTTTCGCTATTGGGAAGCATAAACTCATGGAATATTCGAGAAAAAAGGGGAAGGCTCCTCACGTAAACATTCCAATAGAGGAAATCAACCTATTTGAGGAAATTGATCCGTATGGAATGGACTTGGAGGATGAAAAGGCAATCCTACTTCAAACAGCATATCGAAAACTTGGCCAGAAGTGCAGAGAGGTTTTACGCCTATTCTATTACGAGGGCAAAAAACTGGATGAAATCCAACAAACCCTCCGCTATGATTCAAAGGATACGGTAAAAAGTCAAAAATCAAGGTGTTTAAAACAATTAAAAGAGATTGTGGGAGCTTATGAAAAGCAGTAGAAACGAATTGATCGAAAAATATTTTGAAAACAGTCTCAGCCCCCATCAACTGCACGAATTTGAGGAACTGATGGCTATCGACAAGGAGTTTTCATCAGAGGTTGAATTCCAAAAACAGCTAAAAGCTGCCATTATCCGTGAAGAAAGGGCCAATTTGAAGGCAGATTTACAGTCACTGGACAATCCCACAAAGACTTACAGTCTCCGTTGGTGGTATGTTGCTGCAGGGGTGGTATTATTGATTGGCCTGACCTGGTTGGCCAGTACTATAATCAATTCCCAACCAAACCAGCTTTATACGACCTATTTTGAGCCTTATCCTAATGTGGTGGCCCCTGTAGTCCGTGGAGATGACAATGTAGAGAATGACTTAAAATCACACGCATTTCACCTATATGACCAAGGTCGATACGAAAAAGCAGTTCCTGTATTTGAGCAGTTGTATCGGGATGGCGGTAAAGAATATGCCCTTTTGTACCAAGCCCTTTCCCTGATGGCTTCCAACAGGACCCAAGAAGCCATTCCATTGTTGGAACAGCAAGACTGGACCCTAGAGGGGCGCTATACCGAAGTAGCCCATTGGTACTTGGCCCTCGCCTTCCTGGACAATCAACAAATACCAAAGGCAAAAATCTATTTGCAAAAAGTCGAACAAACCAGTCACCCCTTGGCCAACCCAGCTGCCCAGCTCTTGAAAAGTCTCCGGTAGGTTTAGTTTCCTGTCCTTGTTCCTTTCTTCTTGCGATAAGTATAAACTATTACCCCCAATAGAAGCAGCAAAATGATCAGATAACCGCCCCACTTCCAGAATTTTCCCGAACGGTCCTCAAGTGATAGGGCTTCCAAATTCCCGTTTAGAACGAATCCCGCCCAATAAAACGGATGCCGTTTCATGGGAAAATCATCCAAAAAAGTCCTTTTGGCCATAGCAAGAGCTTCTTCTTTACCGTATCCTTCTACCAAATACTTATAGAAAGACTTCATCAATATGGAAGTTTCTTCATCAGGAACCTGCCATAAGCTATATACAGAAGTTCTTACCCCGGCATAAGTAAGTGCACGGGAAAGACTCATCAAGCCTTCCCCTTCATGGAGTTCACCTATTCCCGTGTTGCAGGCACTTAGTACCACCATTTCAGCCGGGAAACGCATTTGATATAATTCGGAATAGGAAAGGGTCTCTCCATCCTGAAAATAAATACCCGATTTTTCATAATTGGTATGATCTACCATGGCGTGGGTAGCAAAATGGTAAATTTGGTAATGACCTATGGAAGCTATAAAACGATTTTTATTGGCAGCATCTTTATGGAAAACATCTCCTCCCAGTTTATCTACAATATATTGGGCTTCCGATAAAGCCCCTTCCAAATACGTCAACCGGCCACGGGTTACATGGTCCTCTTCCATAGCGGCCAGATAGGACTTGGGGTATTCAGGCACAAAAGCTGCGATACTATTTTTATGGGAAGAATATGCTCCCGCATTTTGTTGCAATTCCCAAAGCTTTAATGAATACGCATAACTTAGTTCATAATCCTCCACCATCAAACGACCAGTTTTGGAATTCTCCAAACTCTCAAAAGCCAGTAAATTAAGATTACTTTGCGGAACAATGACCAAGTGCCTAATAGTCTGTTCGTTCAGACCTAACGGCCTTATCAACCGATCATACAATTCTCTTGACAATCCTACAGCCTGATCCCGTATGGATTGTACTTGATCATGATAGCTTTCGACCAACTCAAAAACAGGCTTCTTTTCCCCAATTTCCACTACACTGACATTTGAAGAGTTCACCACAATAGCAAAAAGCTTTTTATCCGTTGCAATATACCTAATGATCGCCTGCTCCCCGGAGAGACGCGTCCGTAATTCATTAATATCCAATTGTCCGGAAAAGAAGGAAAAATATTTCTTATCATAGGATGAGATGGCAGCTTCATTTGCCAAGAGCTCCCTATCCAACCTTTCCAGTTCCTCGGCCAAAACAATCGTATCATTTTTTGCCCTGGCCAGACTGGCCTTAAGCATATTGTGTTTTATAAGCAAACTGTCAGGCACGGATAAGAATTGCTGGTATTTGGCCTCAAACTCCTTCCATAGATGTTGGGACATGTTTCTTTCCAAGGTATTTACCAGCTTGTCATGATCGGTGATCCCAAGTGCGAGATGCATGGACAACACCCCTTCGGTGATATCCTTATTGGTCATGTCCAGCCAAGGATTGTAAACACCCTTTTGGTAATAAACATGAAAAAGGTCTGCGGCTATGGTGTAAAAGTGATAGGCCAATTGGGCATGTGCAGTATTTCCGCCTTTACGAAACTGGTTTTTGTAAATTTTGGCCACCTCCCGAAGTGCATCGACGTAATATATATCATTGCGTTGGGCAAAATCTTCTCGTTGTATTGTAAACAAATCACTCACAGGCTCCTCCAACAACAGGGAAAAACCATGATACGCCATTTCCTCCGCTTCTTCAAAACGTCCCAATTTTTGTAGCATATCTCCTCTCTTGAGATAAATATTGAGCAAATTGAACTCGCGGATATCCATTTCCTTTCCGATCTGTAGTGCGCTATCTAGATGGATGAGTGCATTGGCGAAATCCTCAGTAGCATATTCATAAAAGGTCACCAGCCGGGTATGGAAAATCATTTCATAATACCGATCTCCCAATTTATTGCTTTCCTTCATTCCAAGATCAATAAACTTCCTTTCCTCCGCTCTCTCACTGACATTATCCTGATCTACCATCAAGGTGGCAACACGATAAACGCCATTTAAGAGGTACTCGGAATAACGTTGCTGGTCTTTTAGGCTCATGCTATGGAAATATGTACTAAGGCTGTCCCAATGCGCCAAACCACTGGTTCTATCGTTTGTAAACCCCAAATATTGAAGGTTTAACCTGTGTTTTTGTACCTGATAAATCTGCGGAGGGTGTTCAGCCTGCAACTCCTTCCTTCCCTTGCCAAATGAATCTTCAGCCATCCATTGGTCAAATTTGTCATTTATCATCGTTATCAGCTCTTCGGAAGCCTCTCTATCCCCATATTTGGCATATAACCCCAACAAGTTGCCATATAACGAAATCAGGTTACTTTTGTCCACCTCGTCCATGGACTCCCAAAGCGCTTTGGCCTTTAAGTAGCATTCCTTTCGCTTGGTAAAAAAGCCCGTATGGGCATGTATCACACCGATATTGTTATAAGCCAGTGCCAAATCATTACGTAAGTCCAGCCGTTCGACATCATGTATGGCTTCATAGCGCTCAATGGAGCGACGGTAATAATTTAGGGCTTTCAGGTATTGTTCATCCTTATCGTAAATGTGTGCAATATTGTAAATAAGATCGGCCTGTTCCTTATCCTCTAGCTCTCCAATAAAAATGGCTTCACATGCCAGTGCTATTTGGAGAGCCTTCTTTGTATCATTTTGGTATTCCAGGTCAACGTATTGCTGTTTATACCCATCATAAATAGAAAAAAGCAAACTATCGTACTGAGGATGCTCCTTTGTATAATAGCTCCGTAGGCTGTCAATACGATCTAATATTTCCGACTTGTATGAATCAACAGTATTGGAAGTATCGGACAGGGTTATTTCGTTATATTGCGATTCGTCCGTTTCCTGTGCCCATGCCTCCCCATAGATTGGAACACACAAAAGTAGCATGAGAGGGTATAAGTTTTTACATGATAATAGCATAAAAAAGTACTTTTATATTCAAAAATCCAGTCATTTTTAATTTCACCACCTAAAAGAGCTATGTTAAAACGCTCCAATTTTAAGTCAAAAATACTCATTTCGTTCTTATTGCAAAATCTTGGGCCAGAGATAGAATTTTTTGTAATCCAGACAACAAAGCATGCTACCCAAACATTGGTTAAAAGGTCTCATGGTCTATCGCTCATTTTAATTTTCGCCCCTAACTGTTTTCTAATGCTTGATTGTGGACAATACCAATATGGTCATCCTTCCATTAATCAAACTAGGATAGTATTTTTTAATCCGGTTTTCATTTTAATTCAACGCCTTGTACCAATAGAAAAATGCTGCCTTATCTCTCGACTTTTTAAGCTTATTCAGGAAGTTCAGCTCGCCGGTGATTTCTAGTTTACTGATGTCCTGACCGTTAAATTTTTCAAAGGCAGAATAGTCTTTGTTCTTTAATTGTTTAGCTAGGTAAGCTGTTTTACCTGCAGCTAGTATGGCATCTTCAATTTTAAAGTTTTCAGCTATCAAAAAGCCTTCAAACCTCCGTATACCTGTGGTGAGTTCAGTAAATCGGGTTTTGTCTAGTTCTACGGTATTTTTAGTTCGCTTGGCGATGAGTAAGGAAGTGGTAAAAATATCATCCAGAATATCCGTTAAACCAATTTCAAGTTCACGGTAGTTGATCTCCTTGGTTCCAATTTTCTCAAAGCTCAAAGCTATTTCATCTACGTTTTCTGCTTCATCAAACAGACAACCTATATCAAAAAGCTGTTTGATGATTTCCTGCTCTTTATCCTTGCCGTACAATATCCCGACCGTATTCGGTGCAAATGCCGTTAGTTTATCTCCTAAAATGGATTCAATGGAAGGCACAGCCACTTCCAATACTTCCTCTGATTCTATCCATTCCGACTGAATAGGGACCGATAACAGCTTTGGGTAATCGGTTTTCTCAAACAAAATATCCAACAACACAAAATGAGCACTTTGGTTGAGACTGGATTCATAATCAAATTTGTAATGAGCTTTGGGAACACCTTCTTTATAGCTCCTTCTATCCTGTAAGTCCCAACTATTGAAATGTGAGTTTGCTACCACTTTGTCCAGGATAGCTTCTACTTCTTCACCACTTTGGGTGGTAATGATGTCAATATCCACCGAAAACCGTCTTGATTTGGCAAGTAACAAAACAAGGCTTGTACCACCTTTAAATGTGAACTCTAGACCATGGGCTTTGAGTTGCTGCAACAAAGAAAGGGCTTGTATCATTTTCTCCATTATCGGAGGATTGATTCGCTTTAAATGCTTTTGCTGCTTAAAGCTGTTGATCCATTCTTTTGTAAAACAATGTGCTTTTATCATTCTAAAATGTCTTTTACAAAGTCACTAAAGTTGTTCTCTAAGTAGCTTTTAATTTGTTTCTCTTTATTTCTTCTTCCAGCGTAGGTAATTAACTTGGTAAAGTTTATCTGATAGTGTTTTAAAGCAGTTTCAAACAGCGTGTCCATTTCACTTCCTTGTATAGCATAAAAGGTTACTGCATCGCTATACACGTCAATCAATATCTTCTCCAAGGTGGGTACATAGATTTTATCCTTTGACTTCTCCTTTACAGCAACTCTCTGCTTTGGTGAACGACTTATAAGCGGCTTTATAACGATGGAAACTTCACTTTCCACATAGCGTTCCATGATGTCTTCTTTGGGATCCAAGTACACTCTGTATTGCCTAGATTCTGAATAGGCATTGAATACTTCCTCTACAAAATCCTTCTCCACCTCCAGTATGTAAAAGAAGGTTCCCAATTGGTGTCTGGTAAAATCATTGAGCCACTCGGTACTCCAAAGGCAATACTCCAGATCATCAAACTCCTTGGCTACAATCTTGGATAGACGAGCCAGTTTATCAGATACAAATGGCCTGTAGATTTCTTTGTCGGAAATGACATAAACCCCCAATTTCACTTGATTAATTACTTTTCGTTTTACCAAATCATGTATTCTCCAGGTTAAAGCACTTTCGGTGATTTCCGGATCCAAATCAGTCAAAAAGGAACTGAGGGTATCTCGGTCGAAACTTCCTTTACTTTTAAATTGCTTCAATATTTGACGGTCAATGATTTTAGACATAGCTCAGATTTGTCAGTATTTAAATTTATTGGCATTTTTTTGAATTACTCAATTTTGCCAATAAAGCAAATATAATGGCATTTTTTAAAAACACTCATTTTTGCCAGAAAAACTTGTTTACTGGCATTTTTGAGTAAAAGCTCAATCGTCAAATCATCAATCAACCAAAAGGAGGTTTAAATCATTTAATTTTATAGTTAAGTACACCTCATCCCTACCTACTTCTATTTAATACGCTCACCACAAGCCTTTTCACTACATCAACCTCTTCTGGCTTACTGGACGCAATAAATAAAGTCAAACTGGCCATCGCTTCATTACTGATGATTAATTGTCCTTGTTCGTTTTGTAGAAGTCCATTTTTCTCCAAGAACAGTAAAAAACACGCTGCTGCAATTCTCTTATTCCCATCAACAAACCCATGATTTTTAACAATCAAGTATAACAATGTGGAAGCCTTTTCCTCTAGCGTCGGATAGAAGTCTTCATCTCCAAATCCTTTTGCAATCTGGGCAACGGCACTTTGGAAAGAAGCATCCTTTTCCTTTCCAAAAACAGATGAATCAAAATCTGCTTTCATCATTTCAATAACCTCTTGGTACTCGGACATTGTTGGATAAATAGCTTGAACATTGCTTATCCCCTTTTGATCAAGATTCTCGTGGTCATAATCATCCAATAACTCCAATCCTTTCGCAAACTGGCCTAGCCATTGGAAGTTGGTATCATCTATTTTTTCTTCAATTGCCCTGCTTAATATCCGAATCCCATTTTTCAAGGTCTGAACCTCTTGTTGCTTTTGTGCTAGTCTTTTTTCATTAATGGCATACCCTTTAATTAGATAGTCCTTCAATCTGGTGGTAGCCCATTGCCGAAACTGGACGCCTCTTTTGGAGTTGACCCTATATCCTACAGAGATTATTGCATCAAGATTATAAAATTTTATGGTTCTTCTTACATTGCGTTTTCCCTCTTGACGAACTACCGAGAAATCCTCGGTAGTTGAGTTTTCATCAAGTTCCTTCTCACTAAAAATATTTTTTAAATGTAAACCAATGGTATCTGTATCTTTGGCAAATAACTCTCCCATTTGTTTTTGGTTTAACCACACCGTGTCATCCTGAAAATTAACTTCAATCTGAGTTTCCCCGTCGATTCCTTGATAAATTTCTATTTGCTTTTCCATTTAATTGTTTAGGTAATGTTTAAGAAAAATTTAGAACGTGATTTTCGGCCAATACACAGTTCTAAACTATTCTTTCCCAGCATAAGATATTCACTCATAACTCATTTCCATATTTTTCCAGCATATTGTCAATTCTTTCAATTATCAGAGGCATATTAACACCATTGGCATAATTTTTATCCGTGCATGAGAAGAAGGCTTTAGCAATTTCCAGGCATTCTCTAGTTTTCTCTCCATCTTTGTTAAAAACGCCCTCACCAAAGTCATCAAGGTGCTGATGGATCCTTCCTTGGGCCTTTCTGATATTGTCCTTATTGGCACCCAGTATCTCCTGCAACACTCGATATATTTTTTCGGTACCCCATTTATTCTCACTGTGGTCTGCTACATATTGAACCAAACCATGAAGATTATTGAATTCATAGGTCAACAAATAAAGGTATACTAATTTCTGTCTAAGCGTATTCTCATTTGCTTTATCCCTCTTGAAATCGCCCCTATAAACGGGGCTCAAAAATTCACCATAGAACTCCTCAAATCCTTCCATATCGTCTAAATCCAGTAACAAGAATCTACTTAGGTTATTTCCAGCTCTTAGATACTTGAAAAACGAGACTGTCTCTACCAAATTCTTTGCAGACCTTCCAAACATTAAAACCATTAAAAATGCTACCGGGCATATAAACACACCAAGGAAAACAAAAAGATAGGACCATGCTGGTATATCCAATTGAGCCAACGCATAAAACACCAATCCAAAAGCCCCTATAAGCAAGGAAAAAATAAGAAGTGGTAAAAAAACCAGCCTAAATCCACACAACTTTGGGTACCAGGATCGTAGAACATCCTCTTTTTGGAAGATATCAAACCCAAATCTGTAAATCCAAATTCTTTCCACCCCGGGTCGGCCATCATAATGTAAAAATAACTCTCCAAAAATGTATCCTTTAAGCCCAATCCCTTTATTAAAATTATGCATATCAAAAACATTAGTTAGCTCCAAGCTTTCGTCATTTCATCTCTTTTGCGCTGTTCATCCACTTCAATATAACGTTTAAAACTCTTATAATCAGAATGCCCGGTAATTTTCATCACAACTTCGGCCGGAATCCCTTTGGCCAAAGACAATGTCACAAAAGTTTTTCGCCCGGTATGGGCACTTATCATGCGGAAGGAGGCGCACTACATTAGCTGCCTTTTGTTCCGTTTCTATTGAAAAACGCCTTAAAATGTCTCTTTTAAACAGTCTTGAACAAACTCGTCAGGGATGGACATGGAGATCCTTTTCACGGAAAAGATCGCAATAAACAGCCCGGTCCACAGGAGACGGCGACCATTACCCTCCAATACCATATCCCTACTTTAAAGAGGTTCGGGCGGTACTCCAAAACAGGTAGTTTTACCTAAATCTAAAAATCACTGAAACCAGTGATGTAAGGGCATTGGGTTTAAGCTATATTAGCAACCTAGTATCGAATAAAATCAGTTTTTTAGACTGCTCTAGTTTAATATACCAACAGCCACAAACATCGATAACTATGAAAACTCCCACTATCGGTCCCACGTTATTTTTTTTTCGTACTACTCACAGTTATATTTAGTAATTGCGGAGAAAAAGAAAAGCCCCGATCAACGATCACTTTATACAATCAACCCTTATCTGTCATACAGGATACCCTTGAGGGTAAATGGGAGCTTCATTATGGAATAGGTGGAATCTGTGCAACATGTTATCATGAGTATGGAAACCAATTTTTGGAATTCACCAATAATGAAAGGATCAGAAGTTATTCCGGTACTGAATTAAAGCTGGATACCACTCTTATATGGTATAAGGACAAATGGGGGTATCCTGATGCTGATTCTGCTTATGTCATGAAATACTTTGATAGTCTGGGGTATCCCAATGATTTTATGGTAGAGGGAATTTATAGTGACACCCTTATTATCCATACCAATGCCTCAGATGCAGTTTTTTATCGGTTGACAAAAGTATCTGATGATCCACAATAAGGAAAATTTTTATTGGCTATTGATATCTATCATTTTATTACACCATCAAGCCATAAAGAAAACGGAGACGATAAGTTTTATAATACCGGTCAATACCAATTTTCAGCAATAAATCAAACCTTCTATAATCTACTCCAGAGACTAGGAACTGGTTTTAGGCACCATTGGTAATTGGCCATTTTAGTTCAGACCATAGACAATTGTTTAACCATAACTACTTTACCATGAGAACTATTACCAAGTTACTTGTAGTGGTATTATTTTGTTTAAGTACCACTTTTTCCAATGCCCAAGTCCGTGATACGGCAGATGTACAATATGATAGATCGGGAAATATATCCTTTGTCAGAGTCAAAGCCCAATCCAATCAAAAAATGGAAAATGCCAAGGCTCTCCTGGCTTTACTTCTTGCCGGAGAACACGATGATTTTAAACCGGTTAAGGAAATCAATGACAAATTTGGAATGAGTCATTTAAAGTTCCAACAATACTATAAAGGAATAAAAGTCGAGAATTCAGAATATTGGGTTCATGGAAAAAACGGTAAAATCACCAAGTTCAATGGACACTTTAGAACTATAGATATCGGTTCGGTACAGCCCCAAATAACCGAAGATGCAGCTCTATCCAACGCTTTGGGTTTTATTGATGCAGAAATCTATAAATGGGAAGATGAGGGCATGCAATCCTTTCTTAGAGAACACTCGGGCGACCCTACTTCCAGCTATTACCCTGAAGGCGAGCTGGTCATTACCAAAAATGAAATGAAAGAAGGGAAAGAAGAAGAAATGATTTTAGCATGGAAATTCCTCATCTCATCCATGGTCCCTAATGATGAACAGGTGATTTTTGTGGATGCAGGATCAGGTGATATTGTAAGGGCATATTCTTTAACCTGTGAAATAAGGTTGGAAACCGGGAGAAATATCGAGGAAGTAAACACTCCTTCTTTGGCCGAAACCATGTACAGCGGGAACTTATCGATCACCAGTGATTCGTTCGCGGGAGGATTTCGTTTAAGGGAAGAAAGAGATGGTGTAGACATCATTACCTTAAATCTCAATAATTCCGATAATATCGGCACAGCAGCTGATTTCTCCAATACAGGTACCAATTGGACAAGCGGGAACTGGGCAGGGATCAATCAGGATCAACAAGCCCTGGACGTTCATTGGGGAGCTGAAATGGTCGCAGATTATTGGCAAACAGTACACCAAAGGAATAGCATAGATGACAGTGGTATCAGGATATTAAGTTATGTCCATTATACTCCTAATTTTGACGGAAGCCCTATCAACAATGCATTTTGGCAAGGGGGTATTAATGCCAGATATATGTTATACGGAGATGGAGATTCAGGTCAGCCGAACCCATTGACGTCTTTGGATATCTGTGCCCACGAATTTGGACACGGCATTAATGAATTTACAGCCAACCTAACCCCGGGCTGGCATGAGACCGGTGCCTTAAATGAAGGTTTCAGTGACATATGGGCGGCATGCATAGAAGACTGGGCGACTTCAAACAAGGCAACATGGATAATGGGCGAAGAAGTGTTCTCCGGAGGATTTAATGGTCTAAGAAACTTGCAAAACCCCAAAAGTACAAATACGGCAGAAGGCCAACACCCAGACACATACCAGGGAGATTATTGGCATGCTCAGGAAGAGCCTCATTTCAATTCAACGGTCTTGAGCCACTGGTTTTATTTATTGTCTCAAGGCGGAAGTGGTACCAATGATAATAATGACAGCTACACTGTCGATGGAATAGGGCTTGAAAAGGCTGCCCTGATAGCCTACAGAATGGAACTTATTTACCTAACCAGTTCTTCCGAATATGCGGATGCCAGAATAGCCGCTATCAATGCTGCTGAAGATATTTATTGTGAAAACTCCCCTGAAGTACGCGCTGTCACCGACGCATGGTACGCTGTAGGTGTTGGAGGTGCCTTTAGTGGTGGAATTATGAATATAAGCGGAGAAGATATTGTCTGTTCCAACACCTCATTTTCTTTAAGTAATATACCATCAGGCACCAATATCAGTTGGTCAGTCAGTCCTTCCAATTTGGTAACCTCATCTTCCGGCTCAGGGGCAACGGCCAATTTGACACCTGCTGCATCCTACAGCTCAGGTCAGGCAACCATTACGTATACTGTGGGAAATGGCACGTGTGAAACGGAAATTCAAAAGGCAATTTACGTACATGCAGGTTCTCCTGATGAGGGCAATGCAACCTATTCCTACAATGGTTCCAATCAAACTGCCAACCCTTATATCTCAGTTATCAATAATATTGTATGCGATCTGTTATACCCGGTAACCTTGGATGTACCATTATTAGGTTCTGAGATCTCCAATGTATCCATGATCTATACTTCCGACCCGAACATTACCTATTGGGGATCAGGAGGGGCTGAAAGCATGTCCATTAACTTTGAGTTTTGGGAATACGGTCAGGAAGTCATTTTTAGAGTCAGCATGCAGAACGATTGCGGCACTTCCTATCAGGATTATGCTTTCAGATCAGAAGATTGCTATGGTACAGCGCTAAATTATAAGGTTTACCCCAACCCTGCATCAGAAAGTATAAATATCGAACTGGATCAAGACCTGATAAAACAATCTGTTTCCGATAAGGAGAAGGTAAACATCAAATTATTCGATCCCTCCGGAACTGAACTGATGAGCAAGACCGTAAATGAATCAAGGACGACCATTGATGTCAGCAATCTGGGGAATGGGTTTTACTATGTACATATCATTCACAAAAACGGGATTATCAGGAAAAAACTAAGAATAGAAAGGTAACCTTTAACCTATGGGGGAATATTGGCTATAATATTCCCCCATTAATTCAAATTACCTGCAAGCTGTTTACGTATCTCCCTCAGCAATTGCTCAAACCCTTCTTCATTAATGTTATTATTGACCTTACGTATCCTCATCAATTTTAAACCTGCCAACGAAAATATCCTATCCTTCATTTTGTCTTTTACTTGCTGCCGGTCTGTATCGTGGTAAATACTATCAATTTCAAAAAAACATATTGGAAAGTAATTTCTGAATGGCTCGAACACAACAAAGTCTACCGTTGCTTTCAGGAAAAAAGACTTTTCGTTGCCTTCTAGCTTAGGCGAAATAGACTCAAAATCGATAATACTACTCAATGCGACATTGGGATAGACCTGGTAGGTGTCAAATACCCTTTTTAATGCAAGAAAGAAGTCCACCTCTTGAACCGAGTTAAAAAGTGGTTTGCTTAAATTTGGATATTCTATAGGCACCTCATTCTCTGTCACTCCAATGGAATGCCCTTGAGAATGACTAACTTCTTGAGGCATGTCTTTTTTATAAAGTAAAACCACCTCTTGACATACTTTATTCGTCGGGTAATATTGAGCATAATTATATGCCGCTGGAAGATTATCTTTTTTACTTTTTACAATTGCCTCAACAAAAAGCACCTCCTGTTCTTCAGTCAACCCCAGTTTTTCTTTTATCTGAAAGAAACTTTCCAAGGCCTCAACAAAATTATCCTGTCCATTACCTTCTTTAACTTTTATGATAATAGCTTCCAATGTAACGCTTAAGGATTGTTTTAAAAGCGGGTCATTGCTGATAAGGTCTTGTTTATAGTAAAATATCTTAACAAGCTCATCCCATTCTTCTTTTTTCAGGTGAGTATAAATAACTTCTTGGTTAAACATGATATTATTAATAACAATTAGAAATAGTTATAGTTAAGATTTGTAAGTTAATATGATAAAAGAGGTTTTAAAATCTCCAATACAAATCATTGGCTTCATTAAAACCAATTCTTAGATGAAGTCCAAACTTTTCCAAATACACCCTAGGATTCTTATTCCCCAAAGCTTAAACAAATCACCAAGATTTACCAAGAGACTCTTTTCACCTTAAAGATCCGATCCTAAGCAAATGCTAAAGCTTGCCCTTACATAAAACAGAAAAACAATATATTTGAACAATAATTGAATAATAAAAGTTATAATTGCAGAATACTCGCAAAAATAAGAATCAAAATGATTATTCAATTTTCAGTCGGTAATTTCAGGACATTTAAGGACAGAGTTACATTGAATATGGTTGCCTCTAATTATGACAGGGAAACAAGAGAAACAGATAATATCATTTTCAATACAAAATACAATTTCAGAACGCTAAAAAGTGCGGTCATATACGGTGCTAATGCAAGTGGTAAAAGTAAATTCATGGAGGCACTAATGTTCATGAAACATTTTGCCATTAATTCTTCAAAAGACAGTCAACAAGGTGATGAAATTGATATTGAACCATTTAGGTTAAATTCAGAGTCTGTTAGTTCACCCAGTGAATTTGAAGTGATTTTTCTTCATGAAGACATTCAATATAGATATGGCTTTGAGGTAAATAAAGAAAAGGTTGTTGCTGAATGGTTGTATCAAAAGCCTAAAACGAAAGAGATCGAATTATTCTATAGGGATCTCCAAAGCTTTGAGATTCATCAAAAAACTTTTAAAAAAGGGGCACTTGCCGTCAAAGAAGGTCTGGTAAGAGATAATGCCCTACTACTATCATTGACGGCGCAACTTAACGATAGTATCGCAATCAATGTCATCAATTGGTTCAAGTCGTTGAAAACCTTTTCCGGTTTAAGGGAAGAAGGTTACCATGGTTATACGATAAGTAGAACCAAGGAACCTAAAACAAAATTGAGAATTTTGGAATTATTGAAAGCGGCGGATCTAGGAATTCAAGACATCAGATTGGAATTACTGGATATTGAAAAGTTGCCTAAAGATCTACCAAAGGAGATCAGAGAAAGGTTAATAAGGGAATCCAAAGAAGAAAATTCAGAAATTGTTTCGGATGTGTTGACCTCACATAGACAATATGACTCGAACAACAAATATATTGATGATATTCATTTTTCCATGGATATCGATGAATCCTCGGGAACCAGAAAGTTCTTTGCACTTACCGGCCCGGTCTTGGATGTTCTTGAAAATGGCTATATCCTGGTTGTAGATGAATTGGATTCAAAACTGCATCCCAATCTCGTATGCAAATTGATTTCTTTGTTTAACTCCAAGGACTTGAATCCTAGAAATGCCCAATTGATTTTTAATACACACGATACTAATCTATTAGGTTCGGGGCTTTTTAGAAGAGACCAAATCTGGTTTACAGAAAAGAACAAATTTGGTTCTGCAAGCCTATATTCTTTAGCAGACTTTAAAACAGATAGTGTACGAAAAAACGAAGCCTTCGAGGAAAACTATATCAGAGGAAAGTATGGTTCTGTTCCATACCTTGGTTTTTTTGACAGTCTTACTTTTAAAAAAATATTGATGCAAGATGAAAATGAAGAATAAAAAAGCTGAACAAATTGCAGCGAAGGAAAAGCATCGGGAACAACTGAAGAAGAATAGACGGAAAGAACCTACACTTGAAAGACCGGAACCTCAAAAAGATAAAAAACCTACAATACTAATAGTTTGTGAAGGGAAAAATACAGAGCCTTCCTATTTTCGGAAGTTTAAGTTATCAACCATTACTGTTGAAGCGATCGGGGAAGGATACAATACGATCTCATTAGTAGAAAGAGCGGGGCAACTTGCCCAAAATAAAGACTACGATCAGATATGGTGTGTATTTGACAAGGATGATTTTCCCGTTTCGGACTTTAATAATGCCATTGCTATTGCAGAGGCTCAAAATTTTAAAGTTGCTTACTCCAATCAGGCATTTGAATATTGGATCATCCTTCACTTGGAAGATCATCAGGGCGGAGGAATGCACCGCGATGATTATGATGAAAAAATCAATGCACTGCTTAAACCATTTGGTGTATCCTATGATGGGAAAGGATCAAAGATCATAACGGAGGAGATATTTGAAATTTTGGATGGTATCGATGAAAAGGTTAATAAGGATAGAGCCGAAATTGCAATTGCCAGAGCAACACGCAATCTGGATAATCATGATCCGGGCAATCCGGCAATGGCAGAATCCTGCACTACCATTTTTAAACTCGTAGAAGAGCTAAGAAAACATATTTAAGATAGACAAACTATATCAGTGAAAGAGATCGGATGAAACGTTTTTTTCAATAATTATATAGGTAAAAGCACCAAAACTCATTTAACATCTTAAAAAACAACAAGAAAGTTAAATGACAGAAAAAGAAATCAGAAAATATATTAACCGTCTTAACAATGGTAATGCGTGTGAATCGATTTTCACCAGGCAGATTAGTAAGACCGTTAATGTCGCAAAAGTTTGGCCCCAACAACCCAAAATGACTGATAATATTATTGTGAATTTTTCTTCTTATAGATTTTTCTTTATAAAAAATGAACTAAACCAATATGTCGGAGCTGTATTTGATATGTATAGTGACCTTCACTGGTATATTGTTCCTCAAAGTAGGAAGCAAGGGCATTTGACAAAGGCATTGAAAGAATCAATTCTTCCCTATTTATTTAATGAAGAAAGAGATCGTCAAAGAATAACTATTGAAAAAGCTGCAATAGGTAAGAAAAACTATTTGAACTCAAAAAATGTGGCTGAGAAAGCGAAACTAGGCTAAATACTCCTACCATTTTTCCGCTTTTTCTTTTTAGGAATCCTCTCTACCTCCCCAGAATCCAGAACAGGCCTAAGCAACAATTGGTTGCCCAATTTTTCAGAAATGACAATTCACCCCATTCAAAGTGATGCGCTTTTTTTCCATTAGCGCTAATTACATTTTAGTTAAAATTCAGGGGAATACCCCTTAGCAAACGCAGATAGAAACACGGTCAGTTTTTATATTGTTCGTTCCTCTAGGGCATCACTTTACGCATGACAGCTTAAAGGTACGGGCCCTCTACCTACACCTGCTATACACACGTTCGCCAAATTAGGATAAATACCTAACGGTCTTTAGCCAATTAAAAATCACCCACAAAACGGCAGCACCCTATTGGCTGTTAAAAAGAAATAAGGTTGATGGCCTCCTGATGACCACAAAAAAAGCCGATGAGTCTTCCCCATCGGCTTTACTGCATTAAAAGGTTTGGTAGTTTTTAGTACCCTGCATTTTGCTCCAAGAAGCCCGGCTGGCTGGAAGCACCGTCCATCGCCCGTTGCGGAATCGGGAACAGTCGCTTGTTTACATCAGCATCGGTCTTTTCGGTCCAGCTGTCCTCATATTTGCCGTAGCGGATCTGGTAGGTTCTCCTGTGGCCTTCCCAGTACAGCTCAAAGCCAGATTCCCTAAACAAAACATCCAGATCAACGGCATCCAAAGGAGCAGGAGTTTGCGCAGGACGGGCATCCCTGGAGGTCCTCAAGGTATTCACATCGGCTAGGGCACCTGCATTGTCTCCATTGCGAAGCTTGGCCTCAGCACGCATCAGGTAGATCTCGCCCAGACGGATCAAGACCAAATCCACACTACTGTAGTAGCAGCAGTTGGGCGCCGTGTGGCTGAACTGGTACTTGGAAAACCGGTAACCGGCATTGTGCAAGCTGCCCTCAGTGGTGAAATCTACCTTTAACGTATGGTCCACGTAGCGCAGGTCGGCACCGCTGCTTCGTCTATTGATCACAGGATAGATCCGCACGCTGCCATCATCGCAGGTCATGATATTACCACTCTCATCCTTTCGAGGCCCCCAAATGATGTTTCGAAGAATTCCTCGATCCACCTCGAATTCCGTGGCTTCCACGCAGTAGTAATGGTCTGCATCGTTATTTGGATTGACCCCGGTCAGGTCACGCAGGTCCTCGGGGATCACCGTATTCTCCTTGAAGAATCGAGCATCAGCGTCTGCAGGATCTACTTCCCCATAAGCATCCACCCAAGACTGATAAAAATCAGGCGTGGCCGCAACAGCATCGGTACCCCGCGTGCTTGGAAATTCCGGTCTGGGCACTTGGTCACCGGACATGGACCAGTAAGCCCACCGACTGTGCTCTGTCTGCAGCACACCCCGTTGGTCCAGCGAAAAAATGATTTCCGGATTGTTGTGATTGTCATCACTGAACAAGTCAAAATACTCCGCGGACAACTCATAAGGCCCGTCAATAATATTGTTGGTATATTGGATTACCTTGTCCATATCCTCCTGACGGAAGTCTGGTGTACCATAAGGATCACGGTATACCGCTGCATTCAGGTACAATCTCGCCAACAATGCCTCCACAGCATACTTATTCAGCCTACCGGGGCCTTTGTCGCTGTTAATCACATCCACTACCGACAACAGCTCGCCTTCCACATAGTCTACGGCCGCTTCACCACGGAGAATTTCAGAGAAATCATCTGAGCTTTCCTTCTTGAATACCAGCCCCCAGTTGTCCAGCGCAAGCATGTTGAGGTAAGCTTTCATGGCAATCATTTCGTACAGGGGATCCTGTGCGGCAGCATTGCCATTGTCCACCTCCAGCTGCAACCTTTCCTCTGCCAAGATCGCTCTTGACAATGTCTGCGTGATATTGGACCAGGTATCACCCACCAAGCCGTTACCAGGCGTCATCAGGTGTTGGTGAACGGCGATAAACTTCCCGCCATCAAACCAGTCTGTTCCTCCACGGTAAGGAAGAATGCCTTCATCGGAGGCCACTTCCTGCAGTCCAAAGTTATTGGTATGCCTCCATACATATCGGAGGTTTCCATAAACAGGGGCAATCGAACCACTGATTACCTCTGCTTGACCGGTACCGGTCAACGACTCATCCAGCACTTCTTCTTCCAAGGTCGTACAACTAGAGAATGCAATCATCCCTGCAGCGACCAGAAGCGTCTTGTTAAACGTTATATTTTTCATTTCATTAATGTTTTCTATGATTTGATAATCATCAATTTGCTTTCGAATATTGAAAATCGATTTTACCCTCCACCTTTTTCAAAAGCGCGGGCAAACCCCTATCACCTATTGCCTGGATTAAAATGTCAAGTTAAGGTTGATGGAATAAGTCCTGGCCCTAGGATAAGTGAAGCGGTCGATTCCGAAGGTCTGGATCCCCCCGGAAGTGGAACCTGTGTTCACTTCAGGGTCGAAGCCGGAGTAATCCGTGATCACAAACAAGTTCTGGCCTGTTACCGATATGCGAATGTTTTGGAAGGCATCGCCCAACCCAATCAAGGCCGAATTCAGGTTATAGCCCAGTGTAGCATTGTTCAGCCTGAAATAGGAACCATTCTCCAGGAAGCGAGTAGACACTGTATTGGAATTGTTAAAGGACTCCTCTGGATATTGTGTGGCAAAGTCCGTCGTGTTATTGGACCTGGACAATTGTGCTTTGGTGAAAAGGGACATGGTAGTGTGGTTGTACACCTTACTTCCAGCAGAACCGTTGAAGTTTAGCCCCAAGTCAAATGCCTTGTAGTTAAAGTTCATATGGGCTCCATAGATCACTTTTGGAATGGCACTTCCGACCACAGCACGGTCATTATCCAGCACCTCACCGTCCCCGTTGACATCCTTGAAGCGATTTACGCCATCTTCAGAAATACCATCAAACTGCAGCATATAAAATGCCCCTATCGGCTCACCGTTAATGTAGCCATTGATCGTTGCGCCCGTTTGGCCCGCACCTTGTGCAGCACCGGTGGTCAATACGGAATATGGAGAATCCTTTACTTCATTATTTATAAAGGTCACGTTACCGCCAATGGCATAGGAAAAGTCTCCTCGCTGCTCGCTCGCGTAATCCAAAGCCAATTCAATCCCGCTGTTGTGGATCTTCATGTTCTCGATATTGTCCCAGTAAGTCGGGGTCGGTTCCACGGGATCTGCAGGCACCACTTCCAATAGAATATTGGATGACACTTTGTTAAAATAGTCCAAGGTACCGGTCAGTCGGTGGTTAAAGAAGGCAAAGTCAATCCCGAAATCAATTTGGGTAGACACCTCCCACTGCAGGTCTGGATTGGCCAATCGGGTAAAGACAATTCCGTAAGGATAGCCATCCAATGTAGTGGCATCAGTGTCAATCGGATAGGTATTCAAACTACCATTGCCTTCAGACAACCGGTCTTCCGAATAACTTGCCTTGGTGATTTTGGAAGGAATTTCCTGATTACCCGTCTGTCCCCAGCTGGCACGAAGCTTCAGGTTATCAAAAAAGGAATTGCTCATGAAGTCTTCCTTGGTAATGTTCCAGCCCAATGCAAAGGAAGGGAAATAGCCGTATTTATTGTTCTCTCCAAACTTGGAGGAACCATCAGCTCGGAAAGTACCGGTAAACAAATACTTTTCGTCAAAGGTGTAGTTCACCCGGGCAAAAAACGACTGCAACTCATTCTTTACGGCAGAAGAGCTGACCGTAGTCGGGTATTCGCTGGTACTGTTGTGGTCTTGGTACCGTGGCTCAATATTGTTATCGGCAAATCCCCTAGCAGATGTCAACCTGTACTCATCCAGAAAGGTCTGGTAGGAATGCCCGGCCAGTACCGTCAAGTTATGCTGGTAATTATGCCAGTTGTAGGTAAGGGTATTCTCCACCAGCTTATTGGTGTTTTCGCTGATCCCTTCATCCAAGGTTCCATCGGAAATATTGGATTCATTGATCACGCCAGAGTATGGTCTGTACTGCTGATATCGGTTGGTGCTGGAATAATCTACGCCCAAGTTCAACTTATACGTAAGCCCGTCCACAATCTCAAAAGAAGGAGATATGGTCGCTAAAATCCGGTTATTGGCAGCATCATCGCTGTAGAGCTCATACCGCTTTAATGGATTCAGCGCATTGGTATTTAGAAGCGTTGGCTCTCCGTCTGTATACGTCGGCACCGTAGGGTTCAGGCTCAGCATGTCACTGATGGTAGAGCCAATGCTTGGCCGCAGGTTTTTGGTATGTGAGGCCGTTAAGTTATAATCGACATTCAGCCTGCCGTCAAAGGCCTTCTGGTTCATGTTCAATTTCCCGGAAAAACGCTCCAGCTCACTGTTTTTCAAGATTCCTTCTTGATCTTGATAGCCTAAGGAAGCGAAGTAGGAAAAATTACTGGTATTGGAACCGCTCATGGAGAAGTTGATATTCTTGGAAAGCCCCACTTGTGTCAGTTCATCCTGCCAATCAGTATTTCCACCAAAGTCTTCCAAATCTCCCCCAACAGCCACCACTTGCTCGCGGAACTCATCTGCACTGAACACATCTATTTTATTGGCCATGGAAGACCACGCAGTAGAAGCAGAAAGGTTCATTTGGGTAGCGCCAGATTTACCTTTTTTGGTGGTGATCACGACCACCCCGTTGGAGGCCCTGGATCCGTAAAGCGCAGTAGCACTGGCATCCTTCAGCACCTCGATACTTTCGATATCACCAGGATTCAGAAAGTTAAGTGGGTTGGAAGCAATCCCAGTATCCGCATTGTCCAACAAGAAACCGTCCAGTACATATAACGGTTGTGTCCCGGAACGCAAACTTCCCACACCGCGGATAATGACATTTTGGGCAGCTCCGGGCTCCCCGCTGGTGGAGGTAATGTTTACCCCGGCCATCTTCCCCTGTAGCAAGTCCACAGGATTAGAGATCACCCCTTTGTTAAAATCCCCTTCCTTTACCGAACCAATGGCTCCAGTAATGTCCGAGCGCTTTTGGGTACCATATCCCACAACCACCATTTCATCCAGCTGTGTGGCATCTGAAACCAATTGGATACTTAAGGAAGCCTGATTCCCTATTGGAACCTCTTGTGCAACAAAACCAACAAAGGAAACCTGAAGCACAGCTCCCTCTTCCACTTCAATGGAAAAATTGCCATCTATGTCGGTTACGGTACCGTTGGTCGTCCCTTTGACCCGCACAGTCGCCCCTGGTAGTGGCTCACCTTGATCATCGGTAACCTTACCAGTGATTTTTTTAGCCTGGGCAATGACGTCCATCAGCGGAGTATTTCTCTCCATAACAACATCATTCCCTATGCCTTTCGCTGTTAACGGGTGAAAGGCAGTCCCTATCCCCGCCAAAAAAACCATACCTGCCGTGGCATACATGGCCTTAGAAAAACGTAAATTTGAATGCATAAAGTTTAAAGTGTTGGATAAATTAAAATGTTCTCGAGCGGCTATTTGCTGCCCCTCTTAGTTGCCTTCAAAAGTACAGGATATATACCCCTCAGCTGTTAAGTATATTTTAGCCTTGTATTAATTATCATCACCTTGAAAAACTTCTTCACCAGTAATTGGTCATACAAACTTAATTTACATGCAAAATCGATTTATTACTCCTTTTTGATTCTACCTTAAAAATTTCCCCCATCAAAAACCACCCACAAACCGCCCCTTCGGCATCTAAAAAAATAGGGATCGCTCACCTATTCTCGAACCAAGTAAGGTCTCCTTTCCTGACATGCTAAATCCCGGTATCGCCCATAAAAAAGAGGGACATCATTTTGGAAAATAATGCCCCTCATATTGGTACAAGTTGGTCAAACCCGCAAAGAAAAGTCCTCTCTTCGCAGCCTACTTAAAAACCTTATCCTTCATACGCCTTAAAAATGGCGGTAGCAATATGTCCGCCAAAGCCAAATGTATTGCTCATCGCATAGCGTACTGGTCGTTCTTGGGCCTTGCCCAATGTCAGGTCAAACACTCCTTTATAGGCCGGCTCCACTTCCGTACAATTAATGGTTGGCGGAACAATCCCATGCTGAATTGCTTTAATACTTGCAATTGCCTCTATCGCTCCTGCTGCACCCAGCAGATGGCCGGTCATGGACTTGGTCGCGCTGATGCTCAACTTACTGTCACGACCAAAAATACGTTCAATGGCTTTCAGCTCACTGACATCCCCCAAAGGAGTGGAAGTAGCATGCATATTGATATAATCAAGGCTTTCGGGACCAATGCCGGCCTCTTCCATGGCCGCCAGCATGCCCAAGTAAGCACCCTCGCCCTCTGGATGGGTTCCGGTCAAATGATACGCATCGGCAGCCATTCCACCGCCCACTACCTCGGCAATGATCGGAGCTCCCCGTCTCTTGGCGTGTTCCAGTTCCTCCAACACCAATGCCCCGGCTCCTTCTCCCATCACAAAACCGTCTCGTGTGACATCGAAAGGCCTGGAGGCCGTCTCGGGATGCTCATTGTTCGTCGACAAGGCCTTTGCAGCACCAAATCCCCCAATGGAACTCTCGGTAATGGCCGCCTCTGAGCCGCCCGTAATGATCATCTCGGCCTTGTTCCATTTGATATGGTTAAAGGCATCGATGATGGCAGTATTGGAGGTTGCACAAGCCGATACCGGAGCAAAATTCACTCCCCTCAAACCATATTTGATAGAAATTACCCCTGCGGCAATATCCACGATCATCTTTGGGATAAAATACGGATTGAACCGGGGAGTACCATCCCCTTGGACATATTCGGCCACCTGTTGGTGAAAGGTAGCCAAACCGCCATTCCCCGAACCCCAAATCACGCCTATGCGGTTCTTGTCCAGTTGATCAAAATCAACCTTTCCGTGGGTAATCGCTTCGGCTACTGCCACCAAGGCATACTGGGTAAACAAATCGTATTTTCTTGCTTCTGCCCTTGGGATATGCTGAAGTGGATCAAAATCTTTTAGCTCACAAGCAAACTTGGTTTTAAATTTTGTGGCGTCGAACTTGGTGATGGGAGCTGCTCCACTTTTCCCTTCCTTTAGGGATCCCCAGAAGTCCTCTACATTGTTCCCGATGGGCGTCAAGGCACCCATTCCGGTAATGACTACTCTTCTCATATGCTTCTATTGATTAAATCCCGTATAATTGCCGCTTGGGCTTTTTTAAAATCACCTTGGCCCGTAACCCTCGAAAGCTGCTCGGCTCCGAGGATGTTGGTGATGACCATTTGTGCTTTGGTTTTGGCATCTGAGGTGAAATTAAACTCCCCCTCGTCTTTGCCTTCTTGTAAGGTTTCCATCAGCCAAAGCAATGTTCCATCCGTCAACATCCGCAATTCCAGCTGGATGGCTTCATCAAAGGTCAAATAATCACTGGCCAAAGCCCCTAAGATACTGATCTTCCCTCCAGACCTTGCCATCGTATAAGTACTTAAAAATAGCTTTACTTTCTCAAGGGGTCCTTTCTCTGCCACCCTTCCCTTGAACTTCAAAAGAAGGGCTCCGTGCTGCTGAATCACGGCCCTCACCAAAGCAGTCTTGGTAGAAAAATGATAATGTATCGAGGCATTCTTGATCTGTAGGGCCTTCGAAATATCCCCAAAACTAAAGGCATTACACCCCTTCGTCCTGATGAGCACATCCGCTAGTTGTACGATCTTATCCTTGGTATGCATAATATAAATATACCTACCTACTAATAGATAGGCAAATAAAAACACATTATTTATACATGTCCCATCTCATCCAACCCAGGCACACCTCCCATAAAACGTCGCAATAGCACCGCTTCTTCACCCTTAAACCCGGATTATGTAATAGGATTTGTAGTGAGGACTGAAACTGCAAGAAAATCAGGCTGTTTGGAGACTGAGGCATAGCACCGCTATGGTGGAGTCAAAACAGAAGCGAAGCAAATGATTTTAAAGTAGTTTCAGGCCGTAATAGATTTTCTATTGCATATTTCGGGTTAAAACCAGCTATATTTAACAAAAAACGAACATCACTATGGCAGCAGTAAGCACTTACTTAAACTATAACAGAAAAAACGAGGCAGCCTTACTGTTTTACATTTCGGAAGTTGTTTTGACAAATTCGGCGTACAATGGATGTTCAACCTCCGAGAAAAAGAACCCGCTTAAAAACTCCCATTTAACCAGGGCTTCTTGGAACGCCTGCCTTCAAGGGATTGTTTTATGTGGACAGGATGCTTTTACTCCGAAATAAATTCATTCCATCACTTTTAAAATTCCTAAACAACATGCAATACAATTATGTGGGCAACACCGGCTTGATGGTTTCAGAACTATGCTTTGGCACCATGACCTTTGGTGGTCAGGATGCGGGAATGTGGTCCAAAATCGGTCAGCTACAGCAAAAAGAAGTCAACAACCTGCTCAAGGGAGCCATTGAAGGCGGCATCAACTTTATCGATACCGCCAATGTTTACTCTTTTGGCCAGTCAGAACAACTCCTGGGACAGGGACTAAAAGACCTGGGTATTCCACGAGACGAAGTGGTCATCGCTACCAAAGTGATGGGCGTAATGAGCGAGCACCCTAACGACGTAGGGCTCTCTCGGTACCATATTTTCAATTCGGTAAATGCCAGCTTGAAACGTTTGCAGCTGGACCATGTGGATATTCTTTACGTCCATGGTGTAGATCCTGTGACCGACGTAGAGGAAATCGTCCGTTCGCTAAACGACATTGTAGAGAGCGGAAAGGTCCGCTATATCGCCATTTGTAACTGGCCCGCTTGGATGGTAGCCCAGGCACAGGCCATTGCCCGGTATAATGGGTGGCATAAATTTATCGGCCTGCAATACCACTACTCCGCTGCGACCCGCGACATTGAACATGAATTGGTACCCATGGCAAAGGCCCATCAATTGGCGATATTCCCTTGGAGCCCGCTTTCCGGTGGTTTTCTTACGGGAAAATTCACCCGTCAAGGCCACTCCACGGATGATGCCAGAAGAGCGGATTTTGATTTCCCGCCCATCGACAAGGAAAAAGCCTATGACCTAGTGGATGCCATGAAAGAAATCGGAAAATCCCATGGTGCCAGCATCGCGCAAGTCGCACTGGCCTGGGTACGCCAGCAACCCGGCATCACAAGTACCATCATCGGTGCCAAAAACCCGGCCCAACTGGCTTCCAATATTGAATCTACCAATTTTACATTGACCAAGGAGGACTTGGCAAGCATTGAAACCATCAGCCCCGTATCATCCCGCTATCCCGGCTGGATGGTCGAGCGACAAAGCGAATACCGCAAACCAAAAAATTAAACGCGCATTACCAAAAAACCATTAACCCAAATACCACTATGAAAACTAAAATCCTGAACGTCATCTCCGTTTTATTCGCGTTGCTAATGGTCCATTCCGGCCTGAACAAATTGTTCAATTACATTCCTATGCCGGAGGAAATGCCCGAAGAAATCCTTAGGGTCATGGAGGCTTTTATGCAGATTGGCTGGTTATTCCCGTTGATTGCCATCGGTGAAATCCTTGGTGGAATTCTGTTTGCTATACCAAAATTCCGGGCCTTGGGAGCCATCATGCTCTTCCCCATTGTCCTTGGCATCAACCTCCATCATGCCATGTATGCACCAGAAGGCATGATCATCGCGCTGATCGTATTGGCCATTGATGGCTGGGCCATTGCCGAAAATTGGCACAAATACTTGCCCATGATCCGACAATAACCTAGTTTGCTAACACATCCCAACACCACCAATCCCTATGTATTTTATCCTTACGTATTACACGGTTGACGATTATACGGAACTTCGCCTCCCCTATCGGGAGGATCACCTAAACCATGTGAAAGCCTATTACCAAAAAGGAATGATCGTCATGGCCGGAGCTTTGGATGCTCCGGCCGATAAGGCGGTAATTATTTTTAATTGTCCGGATGAAGCACCGATCAGGGAGTTTGTAAATGGCGACCCTTATGTACAAAATCAACTTATTTCTTCCTACGATATTCGTCCTTGGAATGTCGTGATTGGTCACCGGGAATAAACCAATAATCCCTAAACATGGACTTATTTACCATTGAAAAGTTTTGTTTACCAAAAATAATTTTCCTAAGATCATTTTAACCTATGACGAATTGCTTAAATTAAGGTTTTAGAAGCACTGTACGGGCAAAAGCTATTGTCCTCAACTTACTTCACACCAACTTTTGCACTAAATTATTCATTATGCAGCTCTTTATCATAGGAGACGTTCATGGATGCTACCACACATTCCAGCAAATGCTGGAACATTGGGATCCATCAAAGGAAAGGCTGATCCAGGTCGGTGACCTGATCGACCGGGGCAATTATTCGGTAGAAGTACTTCAGCAAGCAAAATGCTTGAGTGAAAAATATCACGGAGATGCCGTTTTTCTGAGAGGAAACCACGAACAAATGATGATCGACCACCTTGAGAATGGCAAAATCGGTGGTAGCTGGCTTTTCAATGGAGGAGAATACACCCTTCAACAGTTTAAAGAAAAGAACATCCCTGTAGAAAGCATGCTCCACTGGCTTCGAAATACCGCGTTGAAATGGGAAAGCCCCAGCCTCCTGGTTTCACACGCCGGTATTGGCAAAAAGACCCTGAATCCCTATGACCTCCATGCCCAAGACGGAATCCTTTGGAACAGGGGAAGGCTCAAGAAGCTTCCCAAAATCCAAGTGATCGGCCACACTCCGCAGCAAAACGGCCGTGCCAATTTCACCACTGCCAGCCAGCACTGGAACATAGACACCGGGGCTTATCGCGGCATTTGCCTGACGGGCCTTAAATTACAGGAAAACGGCCTTTTTCTGGAAGAAATCAACATCCCTACAGATGAACGGGACTTGCCGCAGTAATGGTAATTTTCCGGTCCAGCGCATCTTCCAGCACAAAACAGTTGCGCATGGCATCCCATATCTCCAAATCGGGATTCTCCTCCCCATACACCTTGATGATCACCTCCGCATCATCAAGCTCACAGTCCAAACGCTCCACCCATTGGTTTTTGGTCTTGTCCAGGCCTATGGCAATGCGGAGAATTCCCGCAACCACATGGATCATCTTGCGTTGCTTTTTGGAAAGTTTCTTGTATCGCTTGTGCCGCTTCCGTGGACCGGATTTTCGATGATACCGGACAATGACGCCGAGCAAGGTAATCTCTTCATTGGTGAATCCCCTCAGCCTACTGTGCTCGATGATGTAGCGAGAATGTTTGTGGTATTTTGGATAGCCGATAAAATGCCCCACTTCAAACACAAAGCTTGAAAAATCCAACAGATCACGTGCATAATCATCCAATCCATGCAGTGGTTTCAACTGATCAAACAGGCTAAGTGCCAATGATGAAATGTGCTTTTTCTGCTCTACATCACTTTTATACTTTACGGCCAAGTTCATCACACTTCTAAACCGTAAATCTTCTTCGGGATAGAGAACGGTTTGCTTTTTCCCCATACTGTCCAGGTACCCCAATATCAATCCTTCTCGCAGGGAAGCATCACATAGGATGATTTCTTTGGCATTGGCCATCTGCAGCAGGCGCACCAACAACAAGCTGCCCAAGTGAATGGCATCGACCCTATTGGCACTGATCCCCGGAACTTTCTCCCGCTTTTCAGGAGACATGCCCAGCAGTTTTTTCGATAACTTCTCCAACTCCTTGGTGCTGACCACTTCTGCATTTACGGTGGTGATCGAGCCACCATTCCCGGCCAGATGCGCCGCCTCTCCCAATGTCCTGATCGTCCCAGACGTACCGATCACCTTGCTAAATCCTGCCTCCACGGCCTTTTTCATCACTTCCTCCGCTGCCAAGTTGATATGCTTTTCGAGTGCAGTAATGTCCTTTTCCTCTAAAACCTCTTGGCCTCCCGCCATGTCCAGTAGTCGAAGCACGCCCAATTTGATGCTTTTTTTGAAAAAGATTTCCTCTTGGTCACCCACCGTTGCTTCTGTGGATCCTCCCCCGATATCAAGCACCAGCACTTTCTCCTCTCCAAAGGCGATCGCCCTTCTCACGGCCAAAAAAATCAACCTGGCTTCCTCTTTCCCAGAAATCACCTTGGGCGTCAGGCCTGTTTCCTCCGCCACCTTACCAAGAAATTCTCCGCCATTCTTGGCTTCACGGGTGGCACTGGTGGCAGCCGTAATGATCTCTTCCACCCCATATTGGTCAGCTAGTTGTACATACCGCTTGATCACCTCTATTCCCCGATCATAGGCTTCCTTGGAAAGCCGATTGGTCGAAAAGACCCCCACTCCCAACTTGACCATTTCCTTCTCATCGATAAGTACTTTAATGGTTTGGCTTTTGGTTACTTCTGCAATGACCAGGTGAATGGAATTGGTACCGATATCTATGGCTGCTAAATTCATAGGGAATTTATAGGTTTTGGGTTATTAAACGCTTAAAATCTTAATAATTATTAATCAGGATGCCTACCTAAAGAAGGAAGCTAAAATGCACCGGGCGGCCATCATGCTTCTTCCTTACTTTTTCTCCATTTATTTCGGTGAATCTTCCCGGAAACGTCGTCTACTAATCGGTACCCATGCTCCCCAAAGCAATCCCTCAAGGCTTGTACAAGATTGGCTGAGGACTGTCCTGAGCTCATGCCGTAGAAGAAATTGATTGCGGCAGACATGACAGGCATCGCAATTCCTGCCTTCAAGCCAGCTCCAACTACCTCTGCCAGTGTCTTCGCGCCATTTTCAAAGGACGCTTTCAAGGCTGCGGAGGCCATCAAGCAATCGGTGGATTTGAATACACCGGCCAATTTTTCCATCAAACTGGATTGGATAATGGAACCATTGGTCCAGCAGCGGGCTATTTCACTCATATTGAGGCCCCACTTTTCGGCCTCGCCGACCTTCTTGATCAAGCTGAAACCAATTTCGTGGTTGACCAATCTGGCCATGTCATACGCACCTTTTAAGGCATCGATGATCTCCTTCTGGTCGATCTCATCTGTCTTTCGGGGATAAGTTTGGGCAAAGGACACGCGAGCCTCTTTATGGGTAGACACCAATCGAGCCGTCACTGCTGCGGTCAAGGGCGCATAGGGAACGCCGTATTTTGCAGCCGTACTTACCGCCCAGCCTCCTGTGCCGGTTTGACCAGCCACATCCAAGATCCCGTCCAGCAGCAGCTTTCCATCCTTTTCATGGGACAAAATGGCCAGCGTCGCATCCATCAGGTAGCTGTCAGCGCCTTCTTTGCTCCATGTTTTGAAAGTTTTCACCATTTCCTCTATGGACATGCCAAGCCCCTTTCGCATAAAACCGTACAATTCTGCCAGCACCTGTATCTCACCATATTCTATGCTGTTATGGACCATTTTGATAAAATGACCCGCCCCATCAGGCCCCACATAGTGCATACAGGGCTTACCGCCCTTATCTTTTCCAGCAATCTTTTCCAAGTACGGCTTGATCAACTCAAACCCTTCCTCGCTGCCCCCAGGCATCAGTGACGGACCTTTTAGGGCTCCGTCACGACCTCCGGAAATCCCCATTCCGACAAAATGAATCCCATACCCTTGCAAGTATTGCTGGCGCTTTGCACTGTCTTCAAAAAAGGAATTACCGCCGTCTATGATCACATCGCCCTTGTCCACAAAGGTCAATAGCCGGGCGATCTGCTGGTCCACAATCTGGCCTGCAGGGATCATCATCAAAATCTTTCTGGGCTGCTCCAGGGATTCCACAAATTCATCCAACTTATCAAAAGGCAATATCCCCTTGACCTCTGGATGGGCATCCACCAGCTTTTGGGCCACATCCTCCTCTACGCCTTGCAGCGTGCGGTTATAAACGCTTATCTTTACGTCCTTTTCGGCCAAGTTTAGCGCCAGACTGCTGCCCATGACGCCCATTCCGATGATTCCAAAGGATGATACTGCTTTGTTGTTTTTAAGGTCGCTCATAATGTCTTCTAGTATATTTTCAGGTGTTTGGTCTATCGATATGATAGTGGCATGCTTTGGGGGCTCCAGGGTTTCCAACTGCGAACTTAGCAGGGATGCAGGCATATAATGTCCCTCCCTGGCTTTCATACGCTTGGCTATCAACGCCTCATCTCCTTTCAAAAAAAACCAACGCATCTGCACGGCATGGCTGCGAAGCATTTTGCGATAGGACGCCTTCAGTGCCGAGCAGGCCAATATCGCCCCGCCATTCTCTTCCCATGCGACCATTTTCTCAGAAAGGGTTTCCAGCCAAGGCACCCGATCCTGATCATTGAGCGGAATGCCCGCCTTCATTTTTTCCACATTGTTTTTGGGATGAAAGTCATCGGCATCGTAAAAGGGAAGCCCCACTTTGCCACTGAGCATCCTGCCGATTGTCGTTTTTCCGCTTCCGGAAACCCCCATCAATAAAATAATCATGCTTTAATTTATGGAATAATTTGAAAAATAGTAGCACCAAAGTCACTTTAAAGTTGAAGCTTTTGGACATTCTTTTAGAGCCTGAACATATTTCGATCCATTCTCCTACGAATAATGGATGGCATAGGATTTACAGTGAACACCCTCTTGGCCTTCCACTCCCCCACAAACTGGTTTTCGCCATTAGGTACAGCACCTCTAGGCGTATCATCCTTCCCAAAAAACGAGCAAGCATCAGATTGCAGAGCATCAAAACTAAAAAACTTTATCGATTTAGTATATTTGAACTTCACTAAAAAGAACCTCATGATGACCTCTCCCCTGAAAATTTTAGTAGTCGGCTGTGGCAATATGGGTGCTTCCCACGCACTGGCCTATCACCAAATGGCCGGATTCCAAATCTGCGGCCTCGTCGCTCGTGGTGACAGCAAAGAAATATTGAACCAAAAGCTGGGCGCCGATTATCCTCTTTTTTCGGATTATAAGGAAGCGTTGGCCCAAACCCAGCCAGATGCGGTCTGCATTTCTACCTATCCCGACACTCATGAGGAATATGCCCTGATGGCCCTTCATGCAGGCTGCCATGTGTTCATCGAAAAGCCCTTGGCAGATACGATAGCAGGATCCGAACGTATCGCTCAAGCGGCCCAAAAACTCCATAAAAAAGTGGTGGTCGGCTATATCCTCCGACACCATCCTTCATGGATCAAGTTTACGGAAATCGCCCAAGGCTTGGGCAAACCTCTGGTCATGCGCATGAACCTCAACCAACAAAGCCATGGACGCATGTGGGATGTCCACCGAAACCTTATGAAAAGCCTCAGCCCCATCGTCGATTGTGGCGTCCACTACATCGATGTCATGTGCCAAATGACCCAGTCCAAACCCAAAAAGGTAAGTGCCATCGGTGTCCGGCTCACAGATGATATCCCGCAGGACAACTATAATTATGGCCAGCTTCAAATCACTTTTGAAGACGGATCGGTGGGCTGGTACGAAGCAGGATGGGGGCCTATGGTCAGTGAAACTGCTTTCTTTGTAAAAGATGTCTTCGGACCGAAAGGATCCGCTTCCATCGTCGCCAAAGAGGCTGGGGGCAGCGGAAAGTCGGACTCCGTCGACGACCATACCAAAACAGAATCCATCAAAATCCACCATGCCGATATCAACGGCCAAAATGAATTTACCAAACCCGATGAATGGGTGGAAACGGCAGATGAGCCCGATCACAATGCACTTTGTCAGCGGGAACAGGCCTATTTCCTGGAAGCCATCCATCGTGACCTTGACCTTAGCCAGCACCTGGAAGATGCCATCAACAGCCTAAAAGTGGCCTTTGCCTGCGACGAATCCGTCAAAACTGGTGAAATGGTGGAGATTCAATAACCCCTTTCGCAATGTTCCCTTCGGCTCCGCTCAGGGAACATTGCGGAAGGGAGCGGAGGCGAAGGAATGTAGGAACTCACCCCATCCATCGACTTTGCTCCTGCTCTATCCAAGCGGTAGGAGACATGCCTTCAAACTGTCGGAAGACCCTTGAAAAATAATTGACACTGCTGAAGCCTGTTTCATAACAGGCCTGGGTAATGTTGCTCCCTTTCCACAACAATTCTTTTTTGGCCCTTTCCAGTCGCTCTCTGTTTATAAAACGGACGGGAGTTTCTCCCAATTCCCGCTGAAAAGCCCTGAAAAATTGGGCCCTGGACAAGCAGGCCTGGTTAGCCAGTTGGTCTATTGCTAAGGGAAGGTGGAGGTTTTGGCGGATGTATTTTATCACATGGGCTAGCCTGTTCCGCGTGCTGAGCTGATCAAGGTGCTTTAACAAATAATGGCGCGCCTGGGTCTGCATCAGGCTGGCAATCAATTCCCGGGTGGTATTGGATGCTTTCATCTGTTTGCCAAAATCGTTGTCCACCATCACCCGGATCAGGGAATTCAGGTTCTGCTGCACCAGCTTATTGTTCAGCAAGGTAAAATTGTCCTTGGACCACTCCCAATGCGTGTCACCGGACTTGGGAAAATACTCATTCAGCCAGACCATGGTTTCCCGAACAAACCCCTCACTGATTTCCAACGCCAAACACTGCGTAGGCACCTCTTGGCTAGCATCCGGAAAATCGATATACATGAGCTCCGAGGCGGGCATCACGATGGATTGGCCTGGCAAAAAATCGAACGGTTGCTGGGAGGGCAAATGCATGATTTTTTTCCCCTGAATCATGCTCACGATGACGGGATTGTCAAAGCGAAGGTCAAAATGACGGGTATACCTACTGGTCTCATAAAGGTTTAAAACGGCGTGATCAGCCTGATGGGCCGTTCGATGCTCCACCTCTGTTGTTGGCGCACTGAAAATCTTGTATTTCTCCTTTATATTGATTGCATCCAGCATGGGTAAGTTCAGGTCTATTGGTCAGGTTTATCATCATTCATCGATATAAATTAACGAAAAAGCAACTGGCGTCCAAAGCTTAGTGAAAAATGCGACTATTGTGCTAATGGATGAAATTATCCTGAAAAGAAATTGACTCATAAATCACCACCTTCATCCCTCAACCAAAAATAACCAAATAACATGAGTACAATAGCCCAAGAGAAACCGGCGACAATGCTGGATCGCCCAGATTTCAAACCGCATTATGACAATTTCATTGGTGGGAAATTTGTTCCTCCTGTGGATGGAGAATACTTCGATGTCATCAGCCCGGTGGATGGCCAAGTATTTACCAAAGTGGCCCGTGGAAAAGCTGCCGACATCGAACTGGCGTTGGATGCAGCCCATAAGGCATTTCCCGCCTGGAGCCGGACTTCCGCCACCGAAAGAAGCAATATCCTGCTGAAAATCGCCGATCGTATAGAAAACAAACTGGAATACCTAGCAGCCGTAGAAACCATTGATAATGGTAAACCAGTAAGAGAGACCATCAATGCTGACTTGGCATTGGTGGTCGATCATTTCAGGTACTTCGCTGGGGTGATCAGGGCAGAAGAAGGCAGCATCGCTGAACTCGACCAACATACCGTTTCCGTGAACGTCAAAGAACCCATCGGAATCGTGGGCCAAATTATCCCCTGGAATTTCCCCATGCTCATGGCCACTTGGAAAATGGCCCCCGCATTGGCTGCAGGCTGCTGTACCATCGTCAAGCCTGCCGAACAGACCCCTGCCTCCATCATGATCCTGATGGAAGTCATCGGTGACCTCCTCCCTGCCGGGGTCCTCAACGTCGTCAACGGCTTTGGGCCAGAAGCGGGAAAACCACTCGCCCAATCTCCAAGGCTGGACAAGGTCGCCTTCACCGGTGAAACCACCACTGGCCGCCTCATCATGCAGTATGCCTCCGAAAACCTCAACCCCGTCACCATGGAACTCGGCGGCAAGTCTCCTAATGTCTTTTTTCCATCCGTCATGGATGCAGACGATGAGTTCTTGGACAAATGCCTGGAAGGAGCAGTGATGTTTGCGCTTAACCAAGGTGAAGTCTGCACCTGCCCAAGCCGGATTTTGGTCCATGAAAAAATCTACGATGCCTTTATGGAAAAAGTAATCGCTAGGGCGGAGGCCATCCAAATGGGGCACCCGCTGGACAAAACCACCATGATGGGCGCCCAAGCTTCCAAAGATCAATTTGAAAAAATCCTTAGCTATATCGACATCGGAAAACAAGAAGGAGCAGAAGTCCTGACAGGCGGAGAAGTCGCCAAACTCAACAGCGGTTTGGAAAATGGCTATTATGTGAAGCCTACTTTGCTGAAAGGCCATAACAAAATGCGCGTATTCCAAGAAGAGATCTTCGGACCGGTATGCTCGGTGGCCACTTTCAAGGACGTGGAAGAAGCCATTTCCATTTCCAACGACACCTTGTACGGCCTAGGAGCAGGCGTATGGACCAGAGATGCCCATGAAGCCTACCAAGTGCCCCGTGCCATCAAGGCAGGTCGTGTCTGGGTAAACTGCTACCACGCCTACCCGGCCCATGCACCATTTGGGGGATACAAAAAATCAGGCTTTGGCAGGGAAACCCACCTGATGATGCTCAACCATTACCGCCAAAACAAAAACATGCTGATCTCTTATGACAAAAACAAATTAGGGTTCTTTTAATCAGCTTAACCAATAATGTTATTTATTTCAAGTAATTATAGTGTCAGGCCGAGCGCTTGCCTGACCGGCAGGCAGGGAGTCCAGTCCCATTGTCTAGCCTTCGACTTTAGTTTATCCTGAGCTAGCCTGTACTGAGCTTGTCGAAGTGAAGGGCTCAGGCTGACATCGCTTAGCTGATAGTCTAAAAGTAATTTCCCTGTTCTTTTAATAAATCCATTACCATGAAAAGAGGAGCTAAACCAAATAGCTCCTCTTTTAACAAAAAATCTATTGACATGGCGTACAAACGAATCGACATAACCAAAGAGGCCGAAGCCCTGATCGACAAGCTCCGAGACCAACACGGCCCGCTGATGTTTCATCAAAGCGGTGGCTGCTGTGACGGCTCCAGCCCCATGTGCTATTCCAAAGGCGAATTCCGCACGGGTGCATCGGATGTCTGGATGGGGCAAATCCACGATTGTGACTTTTACATGTCCAAGGACCAGTTTGAATATTGGAAACATACCCACCTGACACTGGATGTCACCGATGGCCGAGGAGCCAGCTTTTCATTGGAAATTCCCTATGGCAAACGCTTCTTGATCCGCAGCAGATTGCTGACAGAAGATGAACTGGCCGATCTGGAGCCTGTGAGAAACGGGGAAGATGTATAATATCTATATTAAGCCAGCTCTAATTTCCCCCTGCATCTATTGGACTTGGTCTCACTTCTCATAAAAATAGCTGTCCTCAAAACACAATTCCCATGCTTAGCGATCCTTCGATCCTTTCATTGGTAGGCTCATTTTGGTAAAAAATAGGAAGGTCTTTCTTAGCGCTTATCCACCTGCCTTCCAAACGCACAAAACTGATAGCATTAGGCTTGTATTCGGTACTCAAGGTGTATCCCATAAGCTGGACTCCGGCTAAATCCCCCATATCATTTTCATAAGTTCCGGAAATAAATCCATCAGGATCCTGAAATGTTTCCACTCTTCCTGTAACGGAGTACTCATCCGTAAACTGGTACCGTATCGTCGTCAGGGCATTGTACATGATGGCCGTTTTTTCGGGATGGTCCAGTTGCGAATGGCTTTGGGTGCCTACATCTCCGCCCACGGTAAGGTGAATTTTTGGAGTGGGATTATAGTTAACGTACAGATTATGGTACGTTCGATACTGCTTCGGAAAGGAACCATCCAGCGATTCACGACCGAAAAGATTGGTATAGGTGAGTTGTAAATCCTCTCGGAGGGAATAAGAAAACAACATCCCCACCGACTTGGCACTGTTGGCGTCCAGGAAGAAATTGTAGCCATTCACCACCCAAAACTGGAAGTCAAGCCTATCACTTCCCTCGTAGGAAGCCCGCACGCCACTTTGGTAAAATGGCTCATTATAGCTGGCCACTGTTGTGGTCGTCGTGAAATTGTCCTTGGGCAGAAAACTTTCGGTACCGATGTGGGTACGGAAGAAACCTGCATCCCCCCATCAATCCTTGACGACCTCCACCCCTACATTTGCCTCTTGTAGCACGGGAAATTCAGGATCCCAGATAGCCTTGGAAATGTCCCCGTAGTGTAACGTGAGATTACCGCGCAGCCGTTCGTCCTGATAGTGGACTCCAATTTGGACGATGTTTAGGCCAAACCGCTTGCTTCGCGGTACAGTCGTGGCAAATTTTTGGAGGGCATTTGCCTCCAAAGAATCGGAATAGGATGCATAATACACTTCAGTGTAGCCCGAGAAGGTGAAATTATCCCAAATACGGCTCTTTTCTTGTGCTGCAGCAAAGTGAAGGACATGAAAAACCAAAACACCTAAAAAACCAATTTTCTTTCCAATGCTGTTCATAACATTATAATTCAAAACCCACAATCTCATGACGATATCGTATTAAAAAAGAAGATGTCGAAAAATGCCACATGAGAAGCATTCCGTTTGTAAAGCCCTGTACGATGTATTTTCAAAGCGGTCTCTCCCCACACACGGAAACCCTGACATTCACCACTTCACCAACCTGATCTCAACCTATTTTCAGTACTAAAAACGTCATTGCGGACCCATATTAGGAGGATGCGAGCTGAAAAAGGGTGTGGCAATCCCCAAATACTAAGGCTTCCACGGCTCCCACCCCTAAGCCTCGCAGGGACGGTTTTAAAATCGAACTGAGGTTATTGCATAATTAACAATTTAATTCGCAAATAAAAACATAAACCTTCATGCTATAAACAGGACCCAGAAGCAGCTACTCATTAAACAACAAAGACAGGTCTTTTGGACCTGTCTTTGTTCTAAAATGCTATCAGTATTTCCGTTATTCCACCAACCGGATCACATAACTGTATTCGTAATGATCATCTTCCAATCGATACGGCTTGTGCGGATAAGCACCCCAGCTTGTATCGCCTCCTAATCCACGTTGCTTCCAATCGATATGGAGGTAAACGGTGTTTTTAGGCTTAATGTCTGTAGGATGCTGCTGCTTTTTGGTCAAGCCCGGATCAAGGTCCTCTACCGACACATCCAGCGCACTGAAGCTCAAGGGCTGTATTCCCTGAATTTGGATACCTTGGCCCTTATCGTTTCGCAGCGTAAGCCACCTTACATCGGTTTTGTTTCCGGACTCCTGTGGCCGGACATAATCCCAGTAAAATTGATTTTCCACTTGGTCGTTGTACTGCCCGATAAAGGAAGAATGCTTTCTGTCGCTGTAATTTTCCCAAGGTCCCCTGCCATAATAGGCAAGATTTCCATATTGCCCCGGCAACTCCATGCGCATGCCGTAGCGGGGAAGCTCAGGTAAATCCCTGCCTTCCAAGTCCATGGCTGCCGTTACTTTCACAGCGCCATCAGACTGGATCTGGTAGGTGACAGTGTACGGAACGTTGATATTGGTCAATTCGTAATTTACCGTAATCTGTATGCCCTCATCGCTCTTTTCTCCCACTTGCACATCCAACACTTTCTGCCCTAAATGTGCGGAACGCCATACCCCTAACCGGGATGGCATATGGTTACCAAAATCATTGTCGATCGGCGCTCTCCAAAAGTAAGGAGAGGGCAATGAACGTACCATCCAAGGTTCTCCATCCTTTAAGGTGTATTTTCTAAAATTGCCCCGTTTTAGATCAAATGCTCCGGTTACTTTGTCCGTAGCAAACGTCAGCAAATCTTCCGTTTGCTCCACCTGAAGGTTTCCGGTGACCGCTTCCAAATGGTCAAAATAGTAGCCCTCATTCAACGCAAACTGCTCTCTGGCTACCTCATGGCCAGCAGGCACCAATGCTTCGGTGTTTTTGGTGTAGGCATAAACATTTAAAAAGGTTTCTGCATCTCCCACTGAAGGCAAGTTCAATTGCACATATTTTTCTTCATCGGCCGACAAATCGACATCGAAATCTCCCGTCTTGACCACTTCGCCCTCTTCGACCCATTCCCACTTGAAAGCATATTGATCCAAATTGGTAAAGTCAAACAGGTTTTGCACGTGCAATCCCTTCTCGGGAGAATAATCGAATAGGATATCTTGGTATACTTTTTTCACTTCGTGCAACGCCGGGTGTGGTTTCCGATCAGCGGTCACCAGCCCATTGGCACAGAAGTTTTCATCATTTTGGAAGAAATATCCGCCAAGGTCTCCCCCGTAAGCCCAAAATTCCTTTCCATTATCATCCTTGGCCAGCAGGCCTTGGTCGACCCAATCCCAGATAAAACCTCCCTGCATGTGAGGACTGTCCAAGATGATGTCCCAGTATTCTTGGAAATTCCCAGTGCTATTGCCCATGGAATGTGCATACTCACACATGATAAAAGGACGGGTCTTGTCCGTGGCATCTGCGTATTCCTGCATGTGTCTGATACTAGGATACATCGGGCAGACGATATCCGTGTCTTCATTTTCTCCTGCCTGCTCAAACTGCACCAAACGAGAATCATCACGCTCCTTCATCCAATTGTACGCCTCGTAGAATACCGGTCCGTTACCGCATTCGTTCCCCATCGACCAAATGATGATAGACGGGTGGTTTTTATCGCGCTCCACCAACCGATGGATCCGATCCAAATGCGCAGGAGCCCACGCTTCAAGGTACGCTGGATGCCGGTCTTTTTTAAACCTTCCTTGCCATTCGGCCCCCATCCCATGGGTTTCAATATTGGCTTCATCCACCACATAAAGACCATATTCATCACAGAGTTCATACCATCGTGGGGAATGAGGGTAGTGGCTCATCCGCACGGCATTAATGTTGTTTTGCTTCATCAGCTGGATGTCCCTGAGCATGATCTCCTCGTCGGGCACGTGGCCTTTCACCCCATGATGCTCGTGGCGGTTGACGCCCTTTACCAAAACCGATTGGCCATTGACCATGAGCTGGGCATCTTTGATTTCTACCTTGCGGAAACCGGTTTTCTTACTGACCGCTGCCAACGTCCTGCCTCTTGAGTCCTTTAGGCTGATGGTATATTGGTAAAGATATGGCTCCTCGGCGCTCCACTTATTTACGTTTCCAATAGTTTTGGAAAACTTCACTTCCTGATCACCATTGCTGACGGCCTTGGTATCACTGTACACTTGCTTTCCATCCTCGTCCTGTAGCTCGAAAGACAGCTCTCCTCCCTGCACATCACTTCCCTCAAAGGCCCTCAACTGAATGGCTGCTTCCAGCACGCCATTTTTATACCTGTCATCCAAACCACTTTTTACAAAGAAATCCCAAATGGTCAATTTCGGCACGGCCTGCAAAAACACACTCCGCTCAATACCGCTCAAGCGCCAAAAATCCTGATCCTCCAGGTAGCTCCCATCATGCCAACGAAAAACCTGTACCGCCAACGTATTTTCTCCGGTCTTTAAATAGTCCGTAATGACGAATTCCGCGGGAGTTTTGGCGGCTTTGGTCATTCCGACTTCCTCCCCATTGACATAAACGGTGGCATAGCCCGAAATGGATCCAAAGTGCAAAATCACCTCCTGATTATCCCATTGAGAAGGAATGGAAAAGGTTCTTCTGTAGGTGCCTACGGGATTGTACTGATTATCCACTAAAGGAGGATCGGCGGGGAAAGGATAGGCCACATTGGTATAGACGGGCATATCGTACCCTTCCAGTTCCCAATTGGAGGGCACCGTGATATCATCCCAATCCTCATCCTTGAAAGTCGGCTCAAAGAAGTCCGTTGGGCGATCCTGTGGCCGCTTGACCAACGAAAACTTCCACAGACCATCCAAGGTCTTGAAAGATTCGTTCGTCGTCCTATTTCCTAGGAGGGCTTTTTCCTCTGAAGGATACGTGATAAAATATGCCCTCGCAGCTTCCTTATTTCGGTCAACGGCCGTAGGGTCTTCCCATTCGTTTTGGGACTGGGCATGCAGCAAGCCTCCCAAGGCAGCCACCAAAGCACCAGTCATCCATAGCTTTTTGAATTGCATATATTTTTATTATTGCTAAAGTGTTTAAATGGTAGAAATATCTAACGGAGAGTAGCTCATCCCTCTACTCACATCTCATGTCTCCCTACTCCTTACTCACTAGCCTGGATCCCCTCCACTGTAGGCTCCACACGAATGATATTTCCTTCCTCATCAAAGGTCAAAGGATCAATACAAACTTCCCTGTGGAAGCCCGCCGCTCTTCCCATGGCGATGCCATGAGGTCGCGTAAACCGGTGATACACGATGTACCATTCATCTTTACCGGGAATTTGAATGATGGAATTATGGCCTGTCCCATAAATCCCCTTTTCGGGAGCCTTGGCAATCACCAAATTATCCTCCGGAATGGTCAATGGCCCCATGGGGGAATCGGCAAAGGCATACCTTACACGATAGTCCTCGTCACGCGTATCATTTTCCGACCATAGAAAATAGTATTTACCATCCCGAAAGAAAACCTCTGTGCCTTCGCGGAAGGTACCATCTTCAGGTGTCAGCAACTTGACCTTTCGCTGGTCAAAGCTGACCATATCCTCATTTAAGGGCACCGCAGCCAGATAGCCATTTCCCCAATAAAAGAAATCCTTGCCGCTGACAGGATCATGGAAGACGTCAGGATCGATTTCCTGCCCTCTATTGGTTCCTGATGGCTTGAAATCCACCAGGGCCTTTCCGGAATCCTTAAAAGGACCCGCGGGATGATCTGCCACGGCCACTCCTATTTTTTGCGCCGCGGTGAAGTAGTAGAAATATTGGTATTTTCCATCAATTTTCTTCTCGATGGCACAAGGTGCCCAAGCGTTGCGATTGGCCCATTCCACGTCCTTGTGCAGGTCAAGGATCACCCCATCATCCTGCCAGTCGGTCAGGTTTTCGGAAGAAAAAGATTTAAAATAAGTTCCCGACCAGGAATCAAAACCATCACTGGTGGGATAAAGGTGAAACTTCCCTGTTTGTTGGGAATAGATAATTTCTGGATCGGCATAGTATCCTTTCAGTGCAGGATTATTGTCCTTTCTGGCTTCCACCTGAAATTCCTGGGTGCTTCCATCAGGTTTGGAAAGGGTGTAGGTCACCGGGCCTTGGCTAAAATCCTGCATTCCTGAAGGAGAAAGGGAATACCCCACCATCAGTGAAAACTCAGGATCCAATGCATTCAGGTCTGTTGCTTTTTTGACCGGCAGGTAGATGGTCCCTTTTTGTTCGTCCACCATCACGTTATGGGCATAAACCTGCTCGTCATTCGTCCCGACAATCCAGTTTTGCTCATCCAGGCCAAAGGCATTTTCCAACCGCTTGGCCTCTTCCAGGGTAATGGGCAGGACCACACCATGGCGGGGATGAAAGTTCATGTTCACTTGGTCATCAATCACCTCAAAATGCTCCAGATCGGTACTTTCAGTGAACTGATAGGAACCCTTCATATAAACATCATACATCAAGATGTACTTATCGCTTTCGTTCAGCTTAAAGATGCCGGAGCCTTCTACAGCTTCTTTGGTTTGTTGCAGGTACTCATCCTGCATCACATAATCACCGGTCAGGCTGCTCGCTACTGCCTTTTTAAGACCATTGCCGTGACCTTCTGTTTTGAAAAACAAATGGTACTGACCGTCTTTTTCCACAATGTCCCCGTCAATACATGATTTGTTTTCCGGATGGAAGAAAAGCTGCTGTGGAAGGGTTTCCAAACTGGTAAAATCATCATTGGCATAAGCATAATAAATAATGTCTGGCGCATCGCCTTGCTTCATGGAGAAATAAACCATGTATTTTTCCTTCTCCGCATCATAGATAGTCTGCGGCGCCCACACCCTGGTCACATCGCCAAACTCTTCCGGAAATAGCTCAGGGATAAATACCGTTTGGTGCGTCCAGTGGACCAAATCATCGGATTTCAAAAACACCATTCCCTGATTGGTCCAGCCGTCTTCTGGCACATACAGGTCAGTGAGTACCATGTAAAAAGTCCCATCCTCTCCCCGAAGGATGTGTGGATCCCTTACTCCGCCCCGTTTACTGATCGAATCTGCACTGATAACAGGTCGGTTATTGTTCAAGGCGCGATAATCAAAGCCGTCTTTGCTCAAGGCAAAATGAACAGCTTCCTGACCGGGACCATTCCCGGTAAAATAGGCAAACAAATAGGCTTCAGGGACTTGCGAAGGCCCGCCACAAGCGGCGAGGAGCCCAACACTAAGTATGAGACTGGTTAGGTTACTTAAGAATTTCATTGTCGTTTTTTAGGTAAATAAAACCATATGGTCATACAAAAATATAAAAGTATTTTTAACACTTATAATTTATTGAATGGTCACCACGTACTTGGACAGGCTACCTGCCATTTATCGTCAATATTCAGGAAAAATTGCTTGCAGCTCAATAATCGAGCTGCAAGCGCAAAGTTCCTAAATCCGGGCAAATAGCTCTGCTATCAGTCCAGATACCGTAACATCGCCTCAACCAGATAATAATCACCATAGGTCAACGGCACATCTACTTCAGAATTTTCAGGAATATGACCGACGCCATGTTTGAGCAGGAACCCACCATTGGTGCCCTTCTCAGCAATGTATTCATCTGTTGTCAATGTTTTCAACATGGTCGCTGCATCTTCATAATAGCTTTTTCCTTTTTCTGCATCCACATACTGCGAAAGCTCCAAAAGTGCGGAAGCCATAATTGCTCCGGCGGAGGAATCCCTCAACTCATTCGGGATATTGGGAGCATCAAAGTCCCAATATGGGATTTTATCTTCAGGAAGATTCGGATGATTGAGCACAAATTCCGCTATCGCAACCGCTTGGTCAAGGTATTTCTGATCCTTGGTCACGCGGTACATGACGGTATAGCCATAAAGCCCCCAAGCTTGTCCTCTAGCCCAAGCGGACTCATCTGCATAGCCTTGTGCGGTACGTTTCCGCTGGACTTCTCCGGTCTCAGGGTGATAGTTGATGACGTGATAGGAGCTGTTGTCTTCCCGAAAGTGATTGGCGATGGTCGTATCGGCATGCTTGATCGCGATGTCATAGTAAGTGGAATCGCCTGTGGCTGCAGTGGCCCAAAAAAGCAATTCTAAATTCATCATATTGTCAATGATCACCAAAAAATCCCCTTTTCTGGAATCCCAGGATTTAATGGCTCCGACTTTTTCACTAAACCTTGTGGACAGGGATTTGGCACTTTGGATCAGCACCTCTTTGTATTCCGGCTCAGGGTCCATTCGGAAGGCATTGCCAAAACTACAATACATCATAAAACCCAAATCGTGCGTCGAAGTGTTGTGCTGCTCTTTTTTGAGCAATTCCAACGACCTCATGGCCTCGTTGTGCAGGGTTTCGTCAGGGTGATATTCATCCAGGTAAAGTAATGTTCCGGGGTAAAAACCGCTGCACCACCACCCGGATCCGCTGCCTTCAAAGGTATCCGTGTCCGGATGATAGGTCTTTGGAAATTCGCCCTCTGGTAATCGGGTCATCATATACTTATACTGCTCGGCAGCCCGATCCAAGGTACTGCTGATTTGCTTAGCCAAACCATTTTCTGCAGGGGCAGCCGTTTTTGCCTCTTCATTTTCAGCTTTTCCATTACCGCAGCCAGTTGCCATTAATCCAGCCATCAAGGCAAGAAAATACCATCGCTTTTTCATTTTGTTCTGTTTAATAGGTTAATGTTTATTTCTTTCCAATTAGTTAAAACGGCCAATTTGGCAAAGGAAGCGTTATGGCTGCTTCAATGTCCAAATCAGCATACTCCCATCACAAGCAGTCATTTTTCCAGAGGAATTATAAAATCTACTTATCTCTAGTTCCTAATTTTACATCCGGAACAGCGACATCTTTTCACTTTATTCTTGGCGCTATACGCTAATCTTGATACTAACTACTTGCTACTAAATACTACTTTACTTCCAAAATCTTCACCGGACTGGTCTTGCCCTCTGCCAGGCCTTCCCCGTCGATTTGTTCTACTTTTTGGACAAACAAATGGAATTTCCGCTGGGCCTTCCATAGTTCAATATCATAACTCGGTTCCCACTGCCCTACACTTTGCTGGGTCAGGTCCTGGATCTCCCAAGGCTGGTTGCCAAGATCAGGTGTATAGGCCATGGAAGCCTTATGGTCGCGTTCTTCGTCGTTAAAAATAAGGTAAAGGGCTGTTTTGCCTCCCTTTGCATTTACCAGAACCTGTGGTCGGGATATGGGGATTCGCTTCGTTCCGCCACCGCCCAGTACAAATGCACTTTCTCGAAAACCGGGCGTGCTTTTCTTCCATGCTCCATTCGCTCGATAAACGATCTGATATTGGGTCACTCCACCGTCATTCCAATAAGTAGCAATATAGGGAAGGCCATTTTCATCGGCCGTGATGGCCGTTTGATTGATCAAGCTGCTGTTTTGGGGGATTTTCCAGGCATACTCTGCACGTGCCAAATTAATGGGAAGGGTATAGGCTTCCCCTGTGGATTTCTCCCAAGTTTTTCCTCCATCAGTGGACCGGGCATAGGCCATGTCATGATTGGTGCTGACATCATAGGTCTCCCGCCATACCCAGGACAAATGCACGGTGCCTTTTGCGTCTACACACGCCTGCCAATAGGCATTCCGCGCTCCTTCTCCATCAATCAAATTGCGGTGCACTTGCTGCCATTTGCCAGTCTTGGCATCATAGCGGTTAAGGACCAGGTTTCCCCTGCCAGACACTCCAGAGCGGTATAAAAAGAGTAAATCGCCATTCGGCAAATTATGGAATTCCGGATAGGTGACATCCTGCTCCAATTGCCCTGTCATGGGCTGCATCTCTCCCAGCTCCAGTCCCAGTGGCGCTTTACTTTTGGCATAGCGAAGTGGATTATTGTGATGGTCCCAACTCACATGAAGATACCCTTCCCCATCCACTGCGATACTGATGGTGTTGTGGGCATCTGCTGTATTGCCGGTATAGCGAGTTTGGTAAACCTCCCAATCTTGCTCGCCCAATTTCCGCTTGGCCAAAACCAAACGGCTCTCGGGATCATAGTAGGCCGTAAACTGGGTATCCTTAAAGGTGGTTACGGAATTTCGCCTGAAAATCACGGCATTCACGGAATTATTGGCCCAGCCTTCGCCCACTTCGCTTACCGTGACCGATTCGCCAAGCGGTTTGGTTCCTGCACAACCCGCGAAAAGCACCCCCATAAGCAACCCAATCAGGGTTTTCGATAGCCTCATATTAATATACAATTAGTCGTTTCATTAATTTTGTTCATTGGATTTCACCCATCCTTATCTGGATGGCATATCCAAGACTGCCCGGACTAACAGTTGTATTGCTTGCCTCTGCCCACGCTCGGTTTCCGAGCGAATTCAAAACGCCTCTAAGGCAAACCACCATTTGTCCCGCCATGCCCTTACTTCTTGGGGTAATTTCCATACCCCAAGTCTTGATCCGCAAGATTACTTCTCGGCCTTATCTCTGGTAGCATCACCGCCACTCCAAATGCGCTTTTGTGTCCACGGTGCTGCGGCATCCGACCAGAATGGTGCTTCCTCGGGAAGTCCTAGCACAAGAAATACTTCGGCACAGAGGTAAAGGCTTCCCGTGGAAATATAAGGTTCCGCTACCTCCGGCTGGCGACCATAAAAACCCAATGTCAACCACCCATTTTCGTCAAACATATCGTCGGCTTCCAGGTGCTTGCGGATCACCGCTTCCAAAGCCCCTCTCACTTGGGATGGATTTACCTTCTCAGGAAGCGCTTGCCAAAGGGCGATCTGGCTGAGCGCTTGGAATGCTCCAAATCGATACGCCATGGATCTTCCGATAATCGGGTAGGTACCTTCCGGTCCGATCAGCCTTTCTTGGATGGCCGCATATCGCTGGGCCCTTTTCAAGAACAGGTCAAAATCACGGCCCATAAAAGTTTCTTTCTCCTTGAGCACTTTGGTGATATCCAATAACATCGGCTGAATCACAAAGCTGTTGTAATAATCAAAGTGGAATTCCGGACCGTCGCCATACATGCCATCGCCCAAGTACCATTCCTTGTGCTTATTCAGCGGATAAGCAAGGCGAACCATATCGGCTTCGCCATCAAATTTCAGCAAGGCGGCTTCTACCATGCCCGTAAACAACAACCAATTGCTGTAATAGGGTGAGATCACCCTTGAGGACTTCAAGGCGGCGATGACATTGGCTTTGGTCTCTGCTGAAAGAGGCTCCCACAGCTGCTCTGGAGCCCTGAGAAGCCCTTGGGCAAAAAACGCTGCATCCACCAATGGCTGCCCGTGCTGGGTGAAATTCATAAAATCCGGACTCTCCGGATCCGTGGCGTTATGGATCGCCTTTCTGGCCAAAAGGATATACTTTTCACGCAGCTGCCCCTCGGCAGTCTCGTCAGGCCCCAGCTCCAACCATGGCGCCATGCCAGAAAGCAACCGGCCAAAAGCTTCCAGATAAGTTACTTCTTCCCTGCCGCCATAGGCATCGGTGGTCTTTTCTACAGGCATCGTGGCCTTCAGCTTATTCTCGCTCAAGGCGACCAATACCGGATCGGCAATTTTGGTCAATACTTCTACGTAATAGGCCCGGGACTCCTTCCCGGTTACCTCTTCATGACTTCCTTGCGCGGAGGCAACCTGGGAAGCAAGTAGCATAAACGTCAATATCCCTACACCAATTTTGTTAGTAAACTTCATTTTTTTATCAATTCAAATTCACATTTCATTTAGTCACGTCCCCGATAGGCATCGGGACAGGCGCTCAAATTACTTGACACACTTTTTTCATTTTCTCACTGCGTGCCCCTTCGGTTCTCCGCCATACCTTTCTTTGTTCTTTACGCTTGCCTCCTGATGCTAATAGCTAGAAGTCCAACAGCGGTCACTTTTCCTGATATACCCGTACATAATCCACCTCATATGATCTCGGGAAAGCTGTACCAGAAGGATCTCCGCCATTAGCCCCTATCGCCAAATTCAACAGAATATAATGGGGCTGATGGAAGGGGTTGAAACCGTCTGGATTTGTGGTTTTGGCAAGATCAATTTCATTCAGAAGCTGCTCGTCCAGGTAGAGCTTGATGTGCTCATCGGTCCATTCCATTTTCCATACATGAAACTGGTCCGGCCAAGAGGCCTGCTGTGCGGTGAAGTCGGAAAAAGGCACCTTTTGCTCATCCCACTGGGCTTCCCACTGGCCTCCTTCCCTTTTCCATGCGGCATTGGCCAAAATGGTAGGCTGATCGTCCACCCGATAAAATTCCATAATATCTACTTCTCCACAAGAGGGCCAAGGCTGGTCGGTGCCCAAGGTCCATATCGCTGGCCACATCCCTTTGGCGGTATCTATCTTGGCCTTGACTTCAATGATGCCATACTGAAAAGCTTTCTTGCCACGGGTATTGATGCTGGCAGAAGTGTATTCGGCCACCTTTTGGCTCCGCCTCCAATCCCCACTGCCTTCCTCATACCGCTCATTCGGCATTTCCTCCCGTCTTCCCTCGATGACCAAGCGTCCATGCTTTACAGAAGCATTGGCTTTTTGATAATATTGTTTTTCATGATTGCGGACAAATCCTTGCTCAAAGGACCAAAAAGCTTCATTCACCTTCCCTTCCGCATTAAATTCCTCACTCCACACCAAGGTATAACCGGGATATTTATTGGCAATTTCCCACGCTACATCCTGCGCACTTGATACGGTCACAATACAGCTCAAGACGATGAAAAACAGCCCTGCTAAAAGGAATATATCTTGCTTCATTTCTTTTTCTTTTTAGGATGGTTGCTACATGATGATCGCCCATCCATGTTTACTTTCAGAGTTCCGTTGCCTTTACATTGGTTTTGGAGATAGCTAACCCCCATTAGTCCGCTGACAAATCCTTGATTTGGATATTTCTGAACAGTACCCCCTGTCCTTCAGACTGCAAACCAATGTACCCCTCCTTCAATAGCTTCCCGTCGACTTTGACCGCAGGGTCAAAACCATGAGCCACCTCTCCTCCAATTTGGGGTTTGGTATAGCGCAGCACGGTATCGCCATTGACCATGTGGATCACCAACGAATCCTCAAAAACGATCAAGTCTGCCTTTACCCATTCATCCCATAGATAAGTGGCCGAGGTGGAATTGATACAATGCCGGGGATCCATTTCCCCCTCAAAAAACACCTCCGTGCCGGGAGAGCACATATTGCCGGTGGGCCTTTCCACACCAGCTTCGGCTTCAGCCAGCATTTGATACTCCACCGAAATGGGCCAGTCCTGTTCTTTTAAAATGCTTTCGGGTGATTGGGAATGAAACATGATCCCGCTATTTCTATACGTATAACTCGGCGCATCTTCCAACCACTCATCCGTAAAGCGGTATTCCCATTTTAAGTGAAAAGTGGAAAAGGATTTCTCGTAAAAAAGGTGTCCATATCGTTCATCAAAGCCCTCATCATAGCCATCATAACTGACCAATATGGTTTCATCCTGCACCCGGAAGGTGTTTCGATAATTTTCTCCGGTTTCATGGTGATGGATTTTGGGAACCCAACCGTCAAGGTTTTGCCCGTTAAAAAGGGACTGCCACTCTGGGGCGGCTGTTTTGTCTGATTTTTCTTTGGACGAAGAGCAGGCCATCCCGCAGATCAAAATGGCAGTAACCACTGCCAAAACGCTAGATTTCATGAGTTTCCGGTTTTGTTATCCCGTCTAAAATAGGCCATTACGAGTTAATAGAAAAATTGGCCGCTTGGTTATCGGTCAAAATTAACCCCAAGCGACCAACTTAAACCCCAAAATTTTTAGTAACCTTCGTTTTGAGTCAGCACAGCATCCTTGTTCAAATCGATTTCTGTCTGTGGGATCGGCATCAGCAGATGGTCTCCATTAAGTCCATTTGTAGTTTCCAATGCTCCACCTGCGAGCGGCTGGTCACCGGTAAGCCTTTTGGCCCGCTCCACCAATGTACCGGTACGCACGAGTGTCTTTCGTCGGTTTTCCTCCGCCAAAAGCTCTCTGACCCTTTCGTCCAAAATAAAATCAAGATCGATGTCCGATGCACTGACCATGCTGGCATGGGCCCTGTCCCGCAACACATTGATATCGGCTGCAGCACCGTCCAGGTTGCCTTGCTTCATTCTCGCTTCTGCCCGCAGGAGGTATGTTTCACCGAGACGCATCAGGATAAAATCCTTCCACATTCCCCAGCCAAAATTGTCACGTGGATCATATTGTCCCCACTTGAGGGTATAAGGCACGTATTTGTATATGGTATCCGCTGCAAATATTTTGACGGAAGAGCCATCGCTCAGTGTAAATTCCGCATCTTCCCCATAAGGCACTGCTTGGCCACGAATGGCATCATACCTCTCATCCGGATGGTTAAAATACAAGGTACGCTTAAGGCTGAATTTGGAATTTCGCATATCACTCTCTTCATAGAGGTCATAAACCACCCAGTTATTAAGCCTCATTCGGGCAATTCCCCGTCCCCCAGTAGAGTCAGAAGGATGCATTCCCGGCAGATCATGGTAAGACGCCACCCAAACCCGACGTTGCTGAGGAGCACCTGAGCTTCCGCCCGTTACATCGGCAGGGTTTTCTGCTTCCAATACCCAGATGCCCTCGGTGTTGCCTTGGCTCCTGCGTTGGTTACCATACAGGAACATATCCGAAAAAGCATCTCCGGGATCATTGGCACGGACACCGTATCGCTCTCTTACCAAGCTCAGCCGGCCACCGTTAATGATTTCAGTACATTGGGCTTCTGCCTTGGCATCTTCTCCCATCCTCAGGTATACTTCTGCCAACAGCTGCCGGGCCATTTCTTTGTTGGCGCGGCCATCTGCTGGGGCATCACCGATATTGGGCAAAAACTCCACTGCTTCCAGCAAGTCCTCCTCGATGATATTGTCCACTTCAGCCACTGGCGTACGAACAAAGTCAGTTTTGGGAGCTGATAACGGTTCTGTTAATAAGGGCACATCGCCAAAGTGCGTAACCAGATTATGGTAGGCTATCGCTCGGAAAAATTTTCCTTCAGCTCTGAAAACAGCCATTTCTTCTTCCGTAACGCCGGCTACAGGTCCTCCAGAAGTACTCTGGATAAGGATGTTGGCGTTATTGATCAGCCGGTAATAAGAACCCCATATCTTACGTGCGGCACCATCGGTTGAATTCAGGACAGCATAATCAAAATGTGGCCTTGCATCGCCGTTGGAACGACCGGCAGGTGCCCAAGCGATATCCGTCCCCAACTGCCAAACTCCACGGATTGTCTGGTCATCCGTCGTGGTAAACATGGTACCATATTGGTAATGCAAGCCAATAATGGCCGCTTCAAAACCAAGTTCGTCTTTAAGCACCTCAGGAGCATAGCTGTCCAGTACTTCTTCATCCAGAAAATCTTCCCCACATCCGGACAAGACGCCCATCATACACAGGCCACTGAAGAATAATTTTATATGTTTTTTCATCGGTATATTCATAATTCTACGGGTTATTAAAGGGTTAGATTAAGACCAAAGGAAATCGTTCTGACCAAAGGATAGTTATTTTCCCAACCGTCAGACCCACGCGATACTTGGGTGTTTTCCGGATCCCAGCCAAACCAATTGGTAAAGGTGTGCAGGTTTCTTCCCGCTGCATAAAGCGTGAGGCCTCCGATATTGTACCTCTCCAAGAAGGATGGCGGCACCACATAGCTTAACCGCACGTCCTTGATCCGCACATAACTATAATCTTCAGCAAATTGGAAGCCCCTGTAGCGATTGTATGCCGCCAATGATGGCCAGTAATCGCTCGGATTATCGGGTGTCCAATAGCCGTAGTCTGCCGGAAGGTTTCTTCTCCAAGCTTCATCTGCATAAGTCAAATCCCTGTTGCTTTTCAATCCTCCTTGTGAAGTCTGGAGAAAAATACTCAGGTTCCAGTTTTTGTAGCGGAAGGTATTGGTCAAACCACCGACCCACTTGGGATCTCTTTGGCCCAACACCACGCGATCTTCGGCCGTAATCTGACCGTCACCGTTTTGATCCCTAAATTTAAGATCTCCAGGCTGGGATACCGGATCCACTGAGGCGATGTCTTCACCTTCCTGCCAGATACCGAGCTTCTCATAATCAAAAATCACCCGCAAAGGCTGTCCGATAAACCATCGGTTACCAATATCATCCCGGCCATCACCGTAGAGATCAAGTATTTCATTCTTATAAGTGGAAAAGTTCAAGGAAGTTTCCCAGCTGAAATCTGATTTTTCAATGTTCACGGTATTCAAGGTCAGTTCGAAACCTTTGTTCTGCATCTCACCAAGGTTTGCCCATACGCTATTGTACCCTGTAATGGTTGGTAAATTTCTTCGCAAGAGAATATCTTCTGTTTTGGTCTTATAGACTTCCACGGTACCGCGGATCCTATTTTGCACAAAACCAAAGTCCAATGCCAAGTTAGCGGAAGTCGTCGTCTCCCAAGTCAAATCCGCATTCCCCAAGGTATTGTAAAGTACGCCCACTTGCGCAGCACCTCCAAAAGGCTGAAGCACTGTATTGGCGGTTGAAACCGTCTGATTTGGCGATATAGCTTGGTTACCAGACTGGCCGTAAGAGAATCGCAGCTTTAGCTCCCCAAGTCCAGCATGGTCTTGCATAAATTCTTCGTTGTGGATATTCCAGCCCAAGGCCATGGAAGGGAACAGTCCGTATTTATTGGTGTTGGCACCAAAAGCGGAATAACCATCTCGACGCGCCGTCAAGGTCACCAAGTACCTGCTGTCATAGGCATAGTTCAGCCTTCCCATCTGGGAGAGCAAGGTGTAATTATTTGCATCTGACCAAGTGGCCTGCGTGGTACCTGCTTCCATACCATTGAAAGACAATGCGTCATTAATAAACCCTCGGGATTGTCCACTGGAATAAAAGTAATCCACACTCTGCGCACTGTACAGTGCCGTAATGTCAAAATGGTGCTTGTCAATGTCCTTGGAGTAGGTCAGGATATTTTCGATCACCCAGTTGGCCCTTTCAGTATTGCGTACATCTGCCGTTCCGTTCAGATCATAAATCGGTCTACCTGTATATCCTGCAAATCGGTCAAAGTTATACACATAGGTGGCATTAAACCGGTATTTCAATCCCTCTATAAACCCTGGGGTAATGTCTGCATAACCAGAGCCAGAAAGGGTCCTTCTTCGATCCACGCGATCAGTGGTCAAGCCCAAAAGAGGGTTTTTAAACAATTGCTCAGGATCCATAGGGAAAGTAATGTATTCGCCATTTTCGTCGTAAGGAACCGAATAAGGGCTCATCGCAGTAGCTTCTAGCCAGTTTACCCTTCCACCATCATAGTTGTTATCGGTAAAGAAAGAAGATGTTCCGACTTTCAGCCAATTTGTGATGGTCGCATCGATATTGGTTCTAAAGTTTGTCCGGGCATATTGATAGCCTTTAACCACCCCTTTTTGTTTCAAGTGGCTACCCGATACATAATACTGAATTTTCTCGGTACCTCCTGAAATGCTGAGGTTGTGCTCCGAAATCCTACCAGGCTGGGTGGCTTGATCCAACCAATCGGTAGTGATACCTGCTTCGTAATTTTCTACTTCAGAAGCATTGGGAAGGATATTTGTCTGCGGCTGGTTATTTGCCGTCAAGTAATCCGCGTATTTCTGAACATAAGCGTCCGGTCCCATAGGCTCCAATACATGCGACATGCTTTCAAAACCCATGTAGCCGCTGTAGTTGATCTTTGGTGTACCATCCGTCTGATCTCCTCTTTTGGTGGTCACCAGGATAACACCGTTAGCACCTCGTGTACCGTAAATGGCGACCGCAGAAGCATCCTTCAAAATCTCAATGGACTCGATGTCATTTGCATTCAAATCATTGAGCGTACCGAAATATGGTGATCCGTCCACCACGATAAAAGGACTGGTATTGGCATTGATGGAATTCACCCCCCTGATCTGCATTCCACCTGTACTACCCGGCACGGAAGAACCTTGATTAACGGTAAGTCCTGCCGTGGTTCCTTGGATCGCTTGGGTAAGGTTTGTCACCGGCAAATTGGAAAGCCTCTCTTTGGGCACGGATGCTACCGACCCGGTTATATCCGAGCGCTTTTGGGTACCGTAACCTACTACGACTACCTCTTCCAACTGTCCCATGTCCTCACTAAGGCTAACGGACAGTTCAGAAGCATTGCCTACGGACACCTCTTTACTGCTGTAACCGATAAATGAAACCGTCAAAACGGGACTCTCTGTCGTAAGGTTAAGTTTGAAATTTCCGTCCAAGTCTGTTGCTGTACCATTGGAAGTTCCTTTTTCCAAAACCGTTGCCCCGGGGATGGGTTCTCCGGTCTCTTCATTGGTGACGACACCCGTCACCGTCTTGCCACCTGATTGGGCAAATGAAAAACTGATGCATAGGCAGAATACCGTCAAGGTCCCCGCCAATTTTAATAAAATGTGCTTCATAGTTTTTTTAGGTTAACTGTTAATATTTACTTAATCGAAATACAAGCTCCTAGCCTTTGGGGTCAAGAACAAATTGTTCATTAAACCACCTTTTTGTATCGATGAATGTTTCGAAATATGGAAATTTGAAACAAAAAATGTAAATTTAACACTCATTTAACGGTATTCTTAACCGTTAAACAATCATCCAAAAACGACTTATAACAGTATTCAGAAGTCTTTTATTAAATCCTAGATCATTTCCCTCCCAATGGACAAGCGTGAAAAAGATGAGATCATCGCACAAATCACCGATAGTAAAACCTTCAGCCGTGCCCCCTCGAGTTGTGTCCTTTTACGGTTTCTGGCGGAGGCTACAGCTGCTGGTCGCGACCTTAAAGAAACGACCATCGGGATGGAGCTTTATGGTAAATCTTACGAGGACGAAAAGAGTGCAGCCCACATCCGTGTCAATGTCTATCACCTTAGAAAAAAGCTTGAAAAATACTATCAGGGAGAAGGTGCGGATGACCAGTGGCAAGTCCAGATAAAGAAGGGCCAATATCAAGTGGATTTTATCAAAAGCAGGGAAGATGAACCCGCAACGAACAGGACAAAATACGGCATCGCTTTGGCTGGATTTATTCTATTGCTTGCTGTTGGCTTTTGGCTGTTCAGCAGTAAGCCCTATACACCACTTTGGCAGGCATATTTTGAAAACGGAAAAGAAACCACGCTTTTCATTGGTGATTTTTTTGGCATCATGGGCACTACTGCTACAGGAGAGCACGGCTGGAACAGAGATTACAATATCAACAATATCGAAGATTATTACCGGTACTTAGAAGAGCACCCAGAAAAAAAGGGGGAAATAAACCCTGCCAATTATCCTTATGTCACCGGTATGGCCGCCAATGGCACCATGAACATTTCTAGGCTCTTTCACCGGCAAGACAGGGATTTCAATATCCTTTTTAGCTCTCAGACAACCATCAAGGATATTACCGAAAACAATTCCATCTACATCGGCCCAATCAAAAATGGCAATGCTTTTATTGACTTCTTTAATGAAGCCAATCCGCATGTCTCCATCAATAGCGGCATTCTTGACTTTCAAGATCCGGACAGAAATATCGACACGTTGATCAACTTGAGTGTGGATGATGGCCAAATATATGAACATGCCGTGGTTTCCCGGTACAAAGGCCCTAATGAGACGGAACAGTTTGTCTTTTTCTCCGATCATGATATTGGCGTGAAGGCTACTACCGAAAAATTCACGGATGCCGCTTGGCTAAAAAGCGACTTTAAGAAACTGTTCAATGATTCCCAGCACTTTACAGCCATTTTTCTCGCCAAAGGCAAGGACAGAACCAGCATGGAGTTAGAGCTGCTGCTTTGGGATATATTGGAGGAGTAAACTTAACGTTTCAGTGGCAGGGGCATATAGCCGAGAACTCGGGTTCATTATGCAATGAAGAAAGCAATGATATTATCTATACGGCCCTAAAACCTCCAATTCACCTCCACTCAAGTCTATTTCAAACAAATTAGGGATTCGGATATAGCGGCCATTTTCTTCCCGATGACTGTGGGCTACCATAAGCCAGTTTCCTTCAAAAGTCTGAAACAACATGCCATGGCCAAAATTAGGGGGAGTAATCGGTTCTTCTTCCTGAACCCACGGTCCTTCCAGCTTGCCACTTTCCGAATAGGCCACTCCTTGAGTATACGCTTCAAACACCCAGCTTGTCCAGATCATGCCCAGTCGGCCAGTCGCTGTCCGGAAAAGGTAAGGGCCATCGGTCACTTGATTGGGCAGCACCTTTCCATCCACACGCCGGCGACTCCACGGGGATTCACTGGCCAGGAATAATAATTTGCTCTCGCCGATCGATCCGCTCAGGTCAGGCTTGAGCTGGATCATCTCCATCGTCCCATCGCCCGCTTGGAGCCATTCGTGACAAAAGACCATATACGGAATCCCGTCTTCCTCCCAAAACGTCCCGTCCAGCGTGGCCCAATCCTCAGGCAGGTAATCTTCTTCTCCAACCGGCTCATAGGGTCCATCCGGCTGATCACTAACCAATACATGACTGGCTCGCCGAGGCACTTCTGTACCATCCACCGTATCAATGATGGTTTCTTGATTGGTAAATGTGGCAAAATAATAGTACTTCCCTTTATAAGCATGCAACTCCGCTGCCCAGATGGCCGGGCGCTCTCCTGCCCACGGAATTTCACTGGCTTCTGCCACTCGGAAAGGACCAGTCCACCGCTTGAGGTCTTCGCTCTTCCAAAGCCACCCGCCCGTACCGGTCATATAGTACATGTTCGTTTTTTGATCTGCCAGTATACACGGATCGCTTAGTCGAATGGAATCCAGTGGGATATTCTCACGGACTTTCCATTGGGCCTTAGCCGCCTGACTACAGCCCATGACCATGAACAACCCCAAGACCACTCCTTTTAGAAAATTTGGATTCATCATGTTACAAAAGTTAATGGATCAGTATAATGGTTTTATTCCTTCAGTCGTCATCTGCACTCGCTTAAGGGTACCGTCAAAATTGTAGTACAACGGGTCAATGCATACCGACCGACTGAAGCTGGTGCCTCCACGCTGCATGCCGCCATTATGGTAAATGAAATACCAGTGGTCTTTAAATGCTACAATGGACTGGTGATTGGTATTGCTGTTTCCAGCGATTTCGTTTAGGATGCCCTGATACTCCCAAGGTCCTTCGATGGTCGACGCAGTAGCGTAGGCAATTTTTTCTGGAAAACCAGACGCGTAGGTTAAATAATATATCCCGTCTTTTTTATGAATCCACGGAGCCTCCTCAAAAACAAAACCATCAAAATTCACTTGTTTGATTTCCCCGTCAATCTCCACCATATTGTCCTTAAGCTTGGCATAATAGCACTCCCCGTTGCCCCAAAAGATCCAGGGCTGCCCATCGTCATCCGTGAAGATGGCCGGGTCAATGCAAGCCCAAGAATGATCCGAGGCAAAACAATCCTCATTCGTCAACAAAGGCTTCCCCAATGCGTCCTTAAACGGTCCCGCAGGATTATCGGCTACCGCCACGCCAATGCCCGTCCAATTGGTACTGATATACCAATAGTACTTACCATTGCGCTCGGCGACATGCCCTGCATAGGCATCCCCACTTTTGGCCCAAGCAAAATCCTCGATTTTAAGTGGCACTGGATGCTCAGTCCAATTCGCCATATCATTGGTCGAAAACACCAGCCAGTCCTTCAATTTATAGCCTTTTTGGCCTCCTTCAAAGTCATGACCGATGTAGAGCCACAGGGTGTCCCCCACCACCAATGCCGCTGGATCTGCCGTGTATTTGTGCGTAAAAAGGGGATTGCCCTTAGCGGTCAGATGATGATAGTAATCGCCTTCTTGGGCATAAAGAGCACTTCCCAAAAATAGAAGCAGTAAATTAAGCAATAGGCGTTTGGATAAATTCATACGGTCTTTTAGGTTTATTTTCATAACTGTTTAAGCCCCTTTCAGGTGGATATTATAAGTTTCCATCATGGGTGAAATCCCTTTTAAGTTGGAAGCAGTAGTACCAATCACCTCCTGAATAGCAACTTGACACGCTTAGGACAAGCCTCAGAAAAGCTCATTCGAGTCAGATACTTCTGTTGTCACGGTGTCCACAGATCAAACAGGAAATGTGCATCGCATCTACTTTTCCAGCAATTCAGGTGGTACTCCTCCCCATTTGTCATGTAGACGCCGGGCTTCCGCTTTGGTAATGCTGATCACACTACCATGTCGGGGATAGAAATCCTTGGTAAAACCCCCCGTCGTATCGGAAAAATGGTTCAGGTCAGTACTACGCTGATACTCATATCGATGGTCCGAATACAAATCATACATGAGAAAATACAATTCCTTTCCATTTAACTTAAACACAGAGGATCCTTCCACCCTTGTGGGCTTTCCTGCATAAATATCCAAATACTTAAAATCTTCTTTCCATGGCCCTTGGAGCGAGGTGCTAGTGGCTTGCTGGATGCCATTTTTTATTTCTTCCCCTTCCTTATTTCGGGTATGCCCTTTGTAAAACAAATGATAAACACCGTCTTTTTCCACAATGTCCCCGTCAATCGCACCATACTTTGTCTTGAACATCAGCTGGGGCACCGCCTCAAAGCCCGTAAAATCCTCGTTGGCATAGGCACTATAAAAATCCAAGCGATCATCGTAATAAAAACGAACTGTAAAATAAACCAAATATTTGCCGACGGCCTTATCAAAAATCACCTGGGGCGCCCACACCCATTTGACATCCTTAAACTGCTCCGGATAGCTAGCTTCCAAATCTACCCAAGCATGCTCCCAATCGATCAAGTCCGGTGAATGCAACAGGACGATGCCTGGATTATGATCCCAGCCATCTTTTTTGGTAAACATGTCTGTTCCCACCATGTAAAATTTCCCGTCATCAGTGCCTCTGAGGATGTGGGGATCGCGGACGCCACCAGTTTGGGATATTGCTGAGGAAGCAAGAACAGGTTGATTGCCATTTAACGCCTGCCAATTCACCGCATCCGCACTGACTGCAAAACGGATCTGTTCCTGCTGATCGGCCTCTCCACCCCCCTCAAAATAAGCAAAGAGGTATCCTTCGTAAGGTTCAACATTCGGTGTACAGGCGACAATGGCCACTAAAGCCATGATGATCACCATTGCCTTATTATTCATGGAGCTATATAAATGGTCCATATGAAATTTCTTTTTATACCACATCTTAGTTTCGTGTTTCAAGCGTATAGCCGCATTATAAAATTTCTTCAATCAAAATCCATTTCCAATCCCCAGTGTGCGGCTAAATTTTCTGCCTCTGGACCGGTGAGATGCACCACTGCACCGTGCTTGGGAGAGGAAAAGTTTGTGGCTTTCATTATGCCATCATTAAAATGTCCCAAATCATCAAAGTGTATAAAGTCACTTGTCTCCCGAAAGCCAAAGTTATGCGGCTGGATCCCATAAATATCGTACATCAGCACCCACCTTTCCTCGCCAATGCGTTTCCAAACGTTGGGGGCTTCACTGGCCTCAGGCTCGGAATCGTACCAAGTGGAATCATATTGATAATCTTTGTTAATGGCATGGGAGACGGCCTGCTTGATTCCGGGAATTCCATCATGGGGCGTGTAAAACATGTGATACTGATCGCCCACCTTGGTAATGTCCGCATCGATAAAGGAAACTTCCTTGGGGTATTCGAATAGCGGCTTAGGTGGTGTCAGCAAGCTGTCATATCCATCATTGACATAGGAATAATACATCTTGTTTTGGCCATTCCCCCAACGCATGGTATAGTAAAGCATGAGCTTCTCCTCCTCTTTGTCATAGGTCGTTTCTGGTGCCCATGCGCATCCTATGGAATCATAGCCACTAAATGCATCCGGCAATCGTACCTGTGCTTTGTCCCAATGAATAAGATCGGAAGATTTCATCAGTACAAACCCACGGTTATTTCCCCAGCCGAATTCCTCTCCGGGCCGCTGCCATTCGGTATCTCGCCATCCATCTCTCTTCGCAAAAATGTGTAAATCGGTCATGGCCAAGTAAAAGGTCCCATCTGGCCCCCGATAAATATGAGGATCCCTGATCCCCTTTTGCTCTGCAATGGTATCCCCCGCAATCACCGCAGTGCCTCCATTGACATCCGTGAAGCGATAACCATCATTGCTGAGGGCCATGTGCAGGCTGTGGTCGTCATCTTTAAAATAAACCATCAGGTAAGCTTTCATCTCCGCCTCTCGTGGGGAATACTTCAAATTCACTACATGGCCCGCCTGCTCTTTAGTAGAACATGAAAAAGTACCGAATAAGGTAATGACACACCACACTAACCAAAAAAGGCGCATTAGGGAGATATTCATGGAAATTTTGAGTTTTAAATTAATTGTCAATTTAACATTTAAAAATCATATTTAACAACCGTTCATGTAGAAAAAGGAACCTTACCCTTCTTGATTAAAAAGATTTTATTGCCAGCTGTACTGTATTGTTCTTTGTTTTATGTTGCTGCACCTACTATTTTAGATGCGCATCAATATAAAATCCCTTACCTATGAAACATTCGCTTTTGACCTTTTGCTTGCTACTCGGACTTTTCACATTGGGTTTTGCCCAGAGCGGGGAGGTTTATCTGTTCTCCTATTTTATGGGGAATGGAGAAGACGGATTGCACTTGGCCTACAGCAAGGATGGCCTGCATTGGAAAGCCCTGAATGACAATAAAAGTATCCTCACACCCACTGCTGGGGGCGACAAATTGATGCGGGATCCCTGTATCATTCGTGGTGGAGACGGTAAATTCCACATGGTATGGACGGTCAGTTGGAACGAAAAAGGCCTGGGATATGCCTCCTCCGAAGACCTCATCCACTGGTCTGAGCAGCAGTTCATTCCGGTCATGGCCCATGAAGAAGGCGCTCGCAACACTTGGGCTCCGGAAGTGTTCTATGATGATAAAAAAGATCGTTATATGCTTTTTTGGTCCACTACTATCAAAGGACGCTACCCCGAAACCCAAGACACGCTGGAGAGTGCCTATAACCATAGGATGTACTATACGACGACCAAGGATTTTAAAAAATTCTCCAAGACCAAACTGTTTTACGAACCTTGCTTTAATGTCATCGACGGCACGATCATACCCCATGATGGAGAATATGTTCTTTTCGTAAAGGACGAGACCCGGACACCACCGGCCAAAAACATCCGGGTTACCAAAAGCCGAAAGCTCACCAAAGGCTATCCTGTCGCAGGGACTCCCATCACAGGTGACTATTGGGCGGAAGGCCCCACTCCGTTAATGGTGGATGGACGCTGTATCCTTTATTTTGATAAATACATCAATCACCAAATGGGGGCCGTAGCCTCTACCGATTTTGAAAATTGGGAAGACATTTCTGATGAAATCAGCTTTCCAGCCGGGACACGCCATGGGACGGCCTTTAAAGTTAGCCAAGAGGAATTTAAGGCGCTTAAAGAAGCCTTCGAACAATAACCTATCCTCTTACCTGAAGGGCCTTAAACGTGGCTTCTGGTCACTTAGGGGCACTTTCTTTACATGAAACCAGAAGGGGGTGCCCCAATGTTAAACACAGCTGCCAGAGGGCTGATTGAACGAAAACTCTCCTTCTCTTATCCACGTCAGCACAGATAGTTTGTCTGCTGAGCCAAATGAAAATTAGTGTTTTATTTACACTTAAATTTTATATCTAGCAAAGCTGTGCTATTTTTGAAAGGATTTAAGATCTAGCATCCATTAACCAAAATAGACCCTCCAATGAACATCAAAACATTTTCATGTGCTGTAGCCCTTTTAACTGTAGCGATCCCTGGGTACTCCCAGCAAGCCATTACTGAAAAAACACCCATCACGCCAGGTAACCCCGTGATTACGGAAAAATACACGGCCGACCCTGCAGCCATTGTCCACGAAGACACCGTTTTCCTGTACGTAGGTCATGACCAAGCTCCTCCTAAAAAGGACTTTTATGAGATGCATGAATGGCTCATCTATTCCTCTACGGACATGGTCAACTGGGAAGAAAGAGCAGCCGTCAATGTCAAAGAGACCTTTGACTGGGCAGCAGGCGATGCCTGGGCAGCGGAGGTAATTGAAAAAGATGGTAAATTCTACTGGTTTGTCACCGTCAGCCACAAGGAAATCCACGGAAAAGCCATTGGCATAGCGGTTTCCGATAGTCCTGTAGGTCCGTGGAAAGACGCCCTTGGCCATGCCTTGATCACCAACGACATGACCACGGATACCAAAATCAGCTGGGACGATATTGACCCGACGGTCTTTATCGATGACGATGGCTCTGCCCACCTTTTTTGGGGCAATACCATTTGTTATTATGCCAAGTTAAAGGATAATATGCTCGAACTGGACAGCGAAATTCAGTACATCGATCTGCCTAACTTCACGGAGGCTCCTTGGATACACAAAAAAGGCGATTTCTATTACCTGTCATATGCCTATAAATTCCCTGAAAAGACTGCCTACGCCATGAGCGAAAGCATTGATGGGCCTTGGAAATACCAGGGAATTCTAAATGAAGTGGCCGGAAACAGCAACACCAACCACCAAGCCATCATCGAATACAAAGGCAAAGACTACTTCATCTACCACAATGGTAGCATCCCTACCCACGGTGGAAGTTTCAGGAGATCCGTCTGCATCGATTACCTTTATTACAACCCGGATGGTACCATCAAAAAAATCATCATGACTTCCGAAGGTATCGATCCTGCAGAATAAGAAATGATATGATCGCACGTCCAATGTGACCAAGTCAAATACAGTCTTCTGTTGTGCTACACAGCAGAAGACTTATTTTTTTACATACCCATAAAACACGCCTCGTTTATAATCCGAAGCTTCCTTAAGCCATTCTTCAAAAAAATACCTGCAAAACCCGCCGAGGTCATAATCCAAAATTGCAGAAGGCTTCACCCAAGCGTATTCATCGGCCTCATCATTGAGCACCACATCGTATTGATCTGTCCGGCAGGTGAAATCAATAAAAATAAAATGCCGCTTTTCGCTAAAATGGTCACTGTTTACACTTTCCTGAACACTCACCAGCTGTAGGTCATAAACATCCAGTCCGGTCTCTTCCTTCACCTCCCTGACCAGCGCCGTTTCCATCTGCTCTCCTTTTTCGATATGCCCACCGGGAATGACGTATTGGTCATTCCACTTAGCCGATTTGCAGAGCAATACTTCGCCTCTTGGATTAAAAATGATCGCTCCTACGGTTGGTTCTGGATAGATTGAATGCATGTTGAGTGGTTTTCTACAAAGCTAAGGATAATGATTTATTACGGGCAAAAAGTTAAACACTGATTGATACTGATCCATCGCCATTAAGGAATTCTTCGGCCTTTTCCCATGGCAGCAGTCACCATCCACTGATCAGCTGGAAGCATTGCTTCCAATCAAAAACGCTGTCTCCTTAACCATCCACCTTCTTCACCAAACCACTTTAGCCTTCAAGGCCCCTAAAACAATACCCCCCAGCAAACTGGATAGCGTTCGCTGGGGGGTATATCGTTCTTACTTGACCAACGGTATTTTTTACCGCTGCCAAGTGGCTTAGGATCACTTCACGTCAAAGTGGTACTTGATGGAATGCTTGTAGGTCTCTCCGGGATTTAGCCTTGCCGAAGGAAAGCTCTCTTCATTGGGAGAATTCGGGAAGGTCTGCGGCTCCAAGCAAAGGCCATAATACTGGTCATACGTAACGCCATCGACCGTAATGCTACCATCCAAGAAATTGCCAGAATAAAACTGAACCGCAGGTGAATCAGCGTAAAGCTCCATCACTCGGCCCGAAGCTTCATGATATAGCTCCGCCATCTTGGTCATCTTGCCATCGGCTTCAGCCTTTACGACATAGTTATGGTCATAGCCGCCTTTTACCTGATCGATGCGCTCCCCGATCTTGTGCGGTGTCGTAAAATCAAACGGTGTACCTTCCACCGCCAAAACTTCTCCCGTAGGAATCAGGGTTTCATCCACCGGGGTGTAATGATCTGCAAACAGTGTCAGCTCATGGCCAAGAATAGTTTCCTTCAATCCACTGAGGTTAAAGTATCCGTGATGGGTAAGGTTTACGATGGTGGACTTGTCCGTCACCGCTTCAAAATCCACACTCAGGTTGTTATCATTATCCAAACCAAAGGTAACGATCGTGGTCAGTTCACCTGGATAGCCTTCTTCCCCATCAGCACTAACATAGGTAAGGGAAAGGCCCACTTTATCGGTACTTTCGATGGTTTTGGCTTCCCAGAAAACCTTGTTGAAGCCTTTATCCCCGCCATGCAGGTGGTTAGGGCCATCATTGGTGGCCAAGGTATAAGCCTCACCGTCCAATTCAAATTTCCCTTTGGCTATACGATTAGCATATCGGCCTACAGTGGAGCCAAAGTAGTTGGTACTGGTGCTGTAGCCTTCCAGATCTTGGTAATGCAGCACCACATTTTCCAGCTTTCCTGCTTTATCCGGCACCACCAGTCTGGTGATTACCCCTCCATAGTTAGAGATATCCACCTCCACACCATTGGCATTTTTCAAGGTATAGACCTGGGCTTCTTTGCCTTCTACCGTAGCAGTGGCCGTGGAAATACTCAGGCCCGTATCTGCAGGCTGCGCTACAGCTTCCTCGGATGACTTCTCAGAGGATTTTGGGTTACAAGCGTAAAAAGATAGGGCACCCGCAAGCACAACGGCACCAATAGCATTCAACTTTAATAGGTTCATAGATTTTATTTAGTTATTTGGATTATATCACTAGTCAATATTTTTTATCTATGGTCTTGCTACTCGGCACTGAACACCTCGTACTTCTTAGCAACCTTGCCCATAGTAAGCGTCTTTCCCATGCTTCCGCTCATAGTGCTTTTTGATCAATGCATCTTTTAGACGGGGAGCATTGGGGTTAATTTGAAGGGTAAGATAAGCCATTTTTGCTACTTCCTCCAAGACTTTGCTATTATAAACTGCCTTGGCCGCAGTTTTCCCCCAAGTGAATGGTCCGTGACTACCCACCAAGATCATCTCTACCTCTTCGTAATCAAGGCCTTTCTCCGCAAAGCAATCCAAAATCTGCTTACCGGTCATGTGTTCATAATCGCCTTCGATCAGTTCATCGGCCATCGGCGGTGCACAAGGAATATCTTTGGTCAGGTGATCGGCATGGGTCGTCCCAAAAATCGGAACGTCCATTTGGGCCTGGGCCCAAGAAACTCCATAAAGGGAATGGGTATGGACAATCCCCCCGATATTTTCCCACTCTTTGTACAAATAAGCGTGGGTTTTGGTGTCAGAAGAAGGACGCATCTCGCCCTCGACGATCTTGGCATCAAAATCACAAATCACGATATCTTCCGGCGTTAATGCCTCATAAGCCACACCACTTGGCTTGATGGCAAAGACACCTTCTTTTCGATCTACGGCACTGACATTGCCAAAAGTGTACACGACCAAATCAAGTGCTGGAAGCTGCATATTTGCTTCGTAACATTCCCGCTTTAGTTCAAGAAATTTACTCATGGGTTAAGTATTTATGGGTTATGAATGTCTCTTTGTTATATAGCGCACAAGTTATAAATAATATTTGTATTTATTACACTTATTAAAATCATATCTGAAGTGACTCATTCGAGTTTTGGTAAATAATCGTTTGGTTCGGAAAGTGAATCTCAGCCATAAGTCTATCTTAAATTTACATTCCTAAAACCTCACTAGTTTTGATGGGATATAACTATAAATTGGTTAAAAATCCAATACAAAAAGAAACAAACGCTCCAATTTCATCCATAAATACACTAAATTAAGTATTGATTAAGAAGCTACAGTTTGCAAATTTTACCCATGCAAAAAATCATCCTCTTTTACTGTTCCATTATCCTGTTATTTTCAGTCCAAGGTGTGCGCGCTCAGGAGCTATTGCCTGTGTTCAGGGAATATGGTGCAGCCCAGGGGATCAACCAACCCTTCCCCTATGACATTCTCCACAGCCAAAGTGGCTATGTATGGGTGGCCGGGGAAAATGGGCTCTGGAAATTTGACGGGCAAGATTTTCAGCACTATGCCCATGAAGTGAAAGACAGCACCTCGTTGGCATTTGATTTTGTGTGGGTGCTTTTTGAAGACAGTAAAAATAATATCTGGGCGGGGACCTATGGTGGCGGGGTCAGCAAGTACGATCCCAGAACAGATCGGTTCACCAACTATTCCTATCAAAAAAACAACCTTAACAGCCTCAGTGACGACCAAGTAAGGGGAATTGCGGAAGATCCCAAAGGCAATATCTGGCTGGGCACCAGCAACGGGCTATGCCAACTCAACCCCGACACCGGCGACTTCACCCGCTACACCACAGCAGATGGGCTGCTGAGCAAAACCATTCGGCAAATAAAGCTTTCCGCTGACCATTCCCGTTTGTTTATCGCTACCGGAAACGGGCTCAACATCCTGAACTTGGCCACTATGGAGTTTTCAGGCATCAAACACCTTCCCGACCAACCCCAAAGTCTTAGTCATTTTTACATTTACGACATTCTCGAATACCCCAAAGGCATCCTGTGGGTCGGAACAGGCGGTGGGCTGGACAAACTCAACCTCAAAACAGGCCACATTACCCACTACCAATCCGATGCAGATCCGACTACCCTCAGCCATGATGTCATCTTCTCTATTGCACATCACCCAGATCATCCCGATAAGCTATTCGTAGGGACATTGGACGGGTTAAATGTCTTGCACCTGAGGAAGGATACCTTCAGCCGTATCCACTCGGACCAGGCAAACCCTCATAAACTGCAAGGAGACAATATCTACAAGGTCAGCGCCGGCAGGGATGGGAGCTTATGGGTCGCGGTCTATAATGAAGGTATTTTCCAGTACCATCCCCATTACCATAAGTTTAATTCCGTGGACTTGGTCACCGATGCTACCGACAAGTATTACTCACGCGTCTCCAGCATGATCCAACACGATGAAGACGAATACCTGTTCACTACCTATTCAGGACTTTTCGTCCAAAACATCAAAACGGGAAAGACAGCAAAATACACCATCTCTACCGGCGATCAAAGCAGTGTAAACAGGCTGGCCATGATCACCAGAATCACCCCAGACATTTACTGGATTTCGACATGGGCACATTTTGTGTACGAATGGAACCATCAAACCAAATCCCTCCGTCCCCTCTCCCACCAAACGCCTGAAGGCCATTTTCTTCCGGAGTTTAACCTTCCCATTTTACACGACAGCCAAGAGCGGACTTGGATAGGCAATTCGGAAAAGGGGCTATTTATCTGGAATCCCACCACCCAAACGGCCGATCCCTTTCCTATCGGCGACACCCTCATCCAAGGGGACAATCACGACGAATTCATTTCCTATATTTTTGAGGACAGTCAGCAACGCTTGTGGGTAGGTAGCCAGGGAGGATTGAACCTGCTTAATGAAACGGACCATTCCTTTACCAAATTTGCACATAAAGATGGTGATGCCAACAGCCTTAGTAACAACAAAGTCAATCACATTTCTGAAGATCATGCCGGAAACCTCTGGGTGAGCACGGAGTTGGGCTTAAGCAAATTCAACCCTACCGACAGTAGTTTCACCAACTTTTACACGCATGATGGGCTCCCTAGTAACGTCATCAGCTCCACGCTGGAGGATGCCCGGCACAACATTTGGGTCGCCACAGCAGAGGGACTTTCCGTGTTGGATCGAGAGGGCAATTTCAGAAATTACAATCAGCAAGATGGCCTGATGGACAACTATTTCATTTTTCGGGCAGCTTATAAGGATTCTCAAGGAAATTTGTTTTTTGGCTCTTCAAGTGGGCTGGAGTACTTTGATCCGCTGAAAATCCCTGAAAATACCAAGCCGCCAAGCGTCCAAATCACGGGCATCGACTTGTTTAACACCCGCATCACCCCCGGAGATTCGTCAGGAATATTGGACAGGGCGATCCCCTACACGGATGAAATCAGTCTCACGCACGAGCAGTCTGTCATCTCCTTCCATTTCACTGCCCTTAACCTGATCAATGGCCATAAAAATAAATTTCAGTACCAACTAAAAGGCTATGATAAGTCTTGGAGACCGCTGACCACACAGCGAAGCACCACCTACACCAACCTGCCCCCAGGCCACTATACCTTCCAAGTCAAAGCCTGCAACAACGATGGCTTTTGGTCCACACAGCATGCCAGCATTGGCCTTACCATCCTGCCACCTTGGTACCTGACGTGGTGGTTCAAGACGCTCTTCACGATTGCCCTGCTGGGCACAATTCTGTATCAGTACCAGCGAATTGAAAAAAACAAAGAACGGCTGGAAAACCTCGTGGTCCAGCGAACGGCCGAAATCCAGCAGCAAAAGGAACAGATCGAAACACAGCATGACAGTCTGCAAGAAAAAAACCAGCGGATCGAAAGCCTCCTCCGAGAGCTGAACCATCGCGTAAAAAACAACCTCCAACTGGTCTCCAGTATCCTCAACCTCCAAAGCAGGAGCGTCAAAGATAAAAACGCCAAAGTAGCCCTTATCGATGGCAGAATGCGGATGCAAGCACTTTCCCTGCTCCACCAAAAGCTCTATGTCAGTGACAATGATTCCCAAGTCAATTGTAAAACCTATATCAGCGACCTTTTTGACCAGATAGAGGCGGCATTCAAAAGCCGCTATAAAACGTTACAGTATAATTTTGAGGGAGATGACTTTTCTCTGGGACTGGACAAAGCCATCCCTCTGGGACTGATCTTAAACGAGCTCATCACCAACTCATTTAAGCACGTACAAGATGAAAAAATTGAAATTCACCTTTCCCTGAAGTTAGAAGAACAATTGGTTCACTTTACCTTTTGGGACAATGGGGACGGACTCACCTCCCACACCATTAGGGAATCCAACTCTTTTGGCTGGAGCATGATCCGATCATTGGTCTTACAGCTGCACGGGAAACTGGATATAAAAGAGAGCCAAAACACCAAAATACTGCTTATTTTTAAGAAATAAAGATATGGAAAACACCAAAAACGTATTGATCATAGAAGACGAGATACTGATTGCCGAAGACCTGGCCTTCCTATTGGAAGACATGGGATACCGGCACATAGGCATTGCCAACAACAGTGAAAAGGCCCTTGAACTTTTTTGTAACCATCAGGTGGACCTGGTCCTGTGTGACATCAATATCAACGGGGATAAAGATGGCATCGAAACCGTCCAAGTCCTCCTTCAATATAAAAAAACGCCCATCATTTACATTTCTGCTTTTTCTGACCAAAAAACAGTCCAGCGGGCAATTGCCACTTCCCCTTCCTCCTTTCTCACCAAACCCTATAACGAGCGGAGCGTTCAAATCGCCATTGACCTGGCCGTTGCCAATTTCAGCAAAAACAGCCTCCAACTGGAAGAAAATGAAACCTACCAAAAGCTTACCCAGCGGGAACGGGAAATCATCGCGCTGATCGCTGAAGGAAAAACCAGCTCGGAAATTGCCGATCGACTTTACATCAGCCCTACCACTGCAGCCAAACACCGCAATAACATCTTGGCCAAAACCGGCTGTAACAATACTTCAGAGGTAATCAAGCTGCTCTATTCATGACCTACTATTTCAAGGACCACATACTTGATCTTTTTTCTTTTCCACGTATAGCTGATATGTACTTTCCCATCGGTGGTCTGGATGATGGCCGGATAGCTGAATTCACCTGATGGCTCATGTTCCAAGGTCATCACATCATTCCAGCTCACCCCATCAGTAGAAACCGCCAGTCTCAGCTCGTTACGCCCATCGGACCAGTCCTTCCCGCTCACTTCCGGATTATAGACCAATAAAAACCGCCCATCAGCCAAAGTCACGGCATCCGTCCCGCTATTGGGGTTTAACACTTCTGTGGCCGACAACTGTCCCCAGCTACGTCCCTGATCTTCCGACCAAGCAGTGATGATGCGGTTTTGCTGGCTACGGCAGAGCACCTGTAACCGTCCGTCCGCGTGCTGCAATATACTGGGCTGGATCACATCATATTCCCCTTCATGATCGATGGCCACTTTTTTCCAGGTTTTTCCATGGTCCTCAGTGATCTCTACGTGCGCCCGCCAGCCATCCTCGTCCTCCACGCTGGATGGAGCCAGTACCGCTCCATTCCGGAGGGTTATCGGCTTGTTTTTGATAGGACCTAGGATACCTTCCGGTAATTTCTGGGCAGAAGACCAGGTTTTCCCCTCGTCTACGCTGACCTTGTACATTCCCCACCACTCCTGAGGAGAAGGACCTTCTTTATAAAACAGCACCAATGAATCAGGCGTCATGTTAAAAAGAACAGGGTTCCAAGTGGGATAGCTCAGGGTGTCGTTTACTTGTCCATCGGCGACTTTTTGTGGTTGGCTCCATCCAGTTCCGGTCTTTCGAGCAATCCAAATGCCCACGTTGGGATGGCGCTCGTATTCTCCACCAAACCAAGCGGCCATGATGCTGCCGTCTTTCAGGCCTACCAATGTAGAAGCGTGGCACTCCCGGAATGGGGCATTGTCAAAAACAAACTCTTCCGTAATCACCTTTACCTGATCTTGTCCAAAAGACGGAAGAACCAAGATCAAAAACATTCCGAACACAACAGCTAGTCGTGGTATTCGGAATGTTGTTTCAATTAGCTTTAATGTCATGGTAACAAAGAAAACAAACTTTCCCATAAAACACCACTCGCTTACCTATCTAACCTGAACTAGATTTGTTTTAGTATTAAAAACGTCATTGCGAACCCTTTATAGGAGGATGTGGGTAGGAAAAGGGGGGGGGAAGCCGCGACGAGCTGCCACGGCTTCCACACCCTCCCATCTCCCCTAAACCTACCGATGGCGGTTTTATCATCAAACTGAGGTTTTAGCGCAAGAACTATTATCCTGATTCTCGATGCTTTTGTTCTCGATACTTGATACCAGCGACTTGTACGCTATTACTGCAGCCGGACCATGGCTTTAATCACCTTGTTGGCAGGGTCCAGCCAAGAGGCGAAATCAGCTTTCACCTGGTCAAAGGCCACCTCATGGGTGATATAAGAGGCTGCTTTCACCTTTTGCTCCTTCAGGGCTTTCAGCACCGTGTCAAAATCCTCACGAGTGGCATTTCGGCTGCTCATGAGCGTGGACTCCCGCTTGTGAAATTCCGGATGGTTAAATTCAATCGGGCCTTTTTGAAGCCCTACCAGCACATACCTTCCGCCATGCGCCATCAGCCCAAAACCATGGTGAATGGCCACTGAACTGCCCGTGGCATCAATGACGGATTCAGCAAAACTTCCACCGGTAATGTCCGCTATGGCTGCTTTGAAATCCCCCTTTGCATTGACGGTATATTCCACGCCCAAGGTCTCTCGACAAAAGGCTAAACGATCCTCATTGATGTCCATGGCGATGACCTTGCCTCCTGCGATGCGGGCAAATTCCATCACTCCCAGTCCTATCGGGCCAGCGCCCATCACCACCACAAATTCTCCCGGTTGCACCCCTGCTCTTCTCACCCCGTGTGCACCGATCGCCAAGGGCTCGGCAAGGGCTAACTGCTCTAAACTCAGGCCTTCCTGCTTGACCAAAGATGAGGAAGGCACCGAGATGAATTCTTTCATCCCTCCATCCTCATGCACGCCGAATACGCTGATGGTAGCACAGCAATTGGGCTTTCCAGCCTTGCAAGCCACACATTCACCGCAGTTAAAATACGGGATGATGGTCACCAGGTCGCCCGGAACAAAGCCCTCCGCTCCATCTACCTCCACCAGTTCACCGGATAGCTCATGTCCTAACACGCGCGGATAGTTAAAAAAGGGCTGTGTCCCCTCGTAAGCATGAAGGTCCGTGCCACAAATCCCAATACGCTTGATCTTTATAATTGCCCTTCCTGGGCTCAGCGTAGGTTTTTCGCCTTCACTATATTCAAAATTACCAGGTTCTGTACAGGTTAATATTTTCATGAGTTGTGTTGGAAAATTAGATAGTTGGAAAATTAAGGTAGCTGGTGAAGCCTCATGGCAGACACAAAACGTTTGCACCTGCCTTTGTTTGACCTGTCCCTAGCCGTGACCAAGCCAAGAGTATACCCAAAGGTCATTAAATCCTTATGAACAGCCATCCTGCTCTTTCAGGCTTATGGGGATTGACAATGTTTAAATTGATTAGACTATCAAAAACATCAGTCCACAAAAGACAACACGCCACATTAAACCATTTGGGAAAAACATGCTGTGCTCTTCCCAAATGGCCTTGCCCAACGTCTACTTTATTCACCTGCTGCCATGGCAGGAATTTCTTTTTTGTGCTTGTAATGGAAAAGTCCATAGGCCACGACCACCAAGTAACACGCCGCCGGCACGAAAAACGAAAGGTGGATACTGTCCAAGCTATCCGACACCAGCCCTTGGATAAACGGGAAAATCGCACCGCCCAATATCGCCATGATCAAGCCCGATCCGCCTAATTTAGTATCATCGCCAAGCCCTTCGGCTGCCAGACCATAAATGGTCGGAAACATAAGCGACATACAGCCAGAAATACAAACCAAGGCAATTGAGCCCACCATACCATGGCCAAAGATCACCACCATCGTCAGTCCAATGGCCCCAATCGCCGAAATGGCCATCAGCAGACTAGGCCGCACAAACTTCATCAATGCCGTAAACAAAAACCGGCTTACCGTAAAGAGTACGATCGCTGCCAGGTAGTAATTGGAGGCATCACTTTCATTCATGTCCAGCTCCATCATCACATAACGAATCGTATAAGACCATATTCCGATCTGTGCTCCTACATAGAAAAACTGGGCCAAGACACCAAAAACGTAATTTTTATTGCCCAAAAGGCGCTTAAGGCCGTTGCCCAAGGAATCTTGGAGTCCTCCTTCCGAGGCAGTGGGCATTTTGGTAAATTTGATCAGCACCCACATGACCACCAAGAACAGGGCCACTCCGACATAGGTCCCCATCACAGCGTCCAATTCTTCTTGTCGTACCTGCTGAAGCTGTTCGGCCGTCATGCGGCTTCGCTCATCTGCCTCGGCCACATTCAGCTTGGACAGGATAAAGAACTTACTCAGCACCACACCGATGATCGACCCTACCGGGTTGAAGGATTGGGCGAGGTTTAGCCGTCTGGTAGCGGAGGCTTCTGGCCCCATCACCATGATGTATGGATTGGCAGATGTCTCCAAAATGGACAGTCCTCCGGCAAGCACATACAGGGCAAAGAGGAAAAAGCCATAGGACATCGTGATGCTGGCTGGGTAAAACAACAATCCCCCTACTGCAAACAGCCCCAAGCCGAGCAACACCCCGGATTTATAAGTATATTTCTTGATGTAAATGGCTGCCGGCAAAGCCAAACAGAAATAAGCCCCGTAAAAGGCCAGCTGGATAAAGCTGGTCTGTGTATCGGTCATGCTGAGGATTTTCTTGAAAGCTGCCAACAAAGTATCTGTCATGTTGTTGGCCAGTCCCCAAAGCAAGAAGAGGCTGGTAAGGAGTATAAATGGCCAAAGGGTAGCTTTTGATACCAAGGCCGATTTAGATGGATTATTCATGGATTGGTTATTTGGTTCTTCGTAATGTTGTTTTTGGGTAACGGGGATAATTTACGTTGCTTCTATCAAAGCAAAACCATTTTGACATGGTAATTTCCTAACGTCCCCATCACAGCGGGCTATGCGCATGCAGCAATCCCCGTTCGTGCATTTCTGCCCAAAATTCTGCGGGCAAACGCTCCTCCGTGGCAGCAACGTTCCTTTTTACCTTTTCGGGCTCCGACGTACTCAAGGCGACACTGGCCACCCCTGGAGCGGCCAATCCGAATTGCACACACGCATGGGCAGGTGTTACCCCAAACGCCTTGCAAACGGCAAAGAACGTTGACCTCCACTCAAAGCGGGCCTTGTTTTCAGGGGTATCGGGCTTGATCAGTTGGTAATCATAATATTCTCCACCCACTAAAAAACCGGATTGGAAAACGGCTGAATTTAAAATACCCACCCCATCATCACTCAATTGCTGCATAAAAGCCAACAGCTCCTTGGGGTGGGAAATGATGGTCATGCTGTTCGCAAACATCACCCAGTCCAACTTGATGTGTTCATAGATACGGGGAATGATTTTCCAATCTTTTGCCCCGACGCCGATCCCTTTGACCAGGCCTTTTCGCTTCAGGTCTTCCAAGGCACGGTAAGCCTCCAGCACATCTTCAAACAGCGCCTCTTCCTCTGCGGGATTGGCAGCTTTGGCCAAGTATTCATCCGGATCATGCACGGATGCCAATTGGGTGGAATAGCCTTGCAGCAATTCATTGCCTTCTTCAAAACACTCCAAGATACCGTCATAACTGATTTTCTGGACGGCATCGTGCTTGAGGTCCCGCCAAACCCCTTTCTCAAATTGGGGTTCCTTACCGACAAGGGGGCTTCTTACCCAGCCCAGCTTGTTGCTAACGACCACTTCGTCTTTGGGCACATTGAGGGCATTCAACGCATTGCCTAAGGATTCCAGTGCCAAGCCGGCACCGTATTTTCCTGCAGAATCGAAGAAGGTCTGGGGTTGGGTGTAGTGAATGCTCTCTTTGACGAGTGCTTCTTTTACTTTGGGATCAAGCGCTGTGAACAGGTTGCCCAGCGCGCTGGTACCAAAAACAATTGGTGGGACTTTGATCCCAGTGTTACCTAAAGGTCTCAACTTCATATTTATTCCTTTGTCATTTTGGGAAAAACATCCCAAGATAGGGATAAAAACAAACTAAAAAAGCCCTTTTTACACAAGTCTAAACACATTTCAACCTGCAAAGCTTTGCGAAAACCTTTGCAGGTTGAAATTAATTTACTTTTTTTATCAGATGAAGAAAAAAAGAGTTACCCTAAAGGACATCGCCAGTGAGCTGGGCATATCCATTTCCACGGTCAGCAGGGCCCTAAAGGATCATCCTGACATCGACAAAGGCCTCACCAAAAAAATCAAGGCCTTGGCCCAACGCTGGAACTATATTCCCAACCCATTGGCCATGGGACTGCTCCGTCAGCAGACCCGGGTAATCGGTGTCATCGTCCCTGATTTGGTGACTTACTTTTTCTCCTCCATCATCTCCGGAATAGAGGACGAACTCCAACAAGCCGGATATTACATCGTCATATCTTCATCAAAAGAGTCGCTTGAAAAGGAAATCGAATGCGTCCATAATTTGCTAAACTTAAGAATCGATGGCCTGATTGTTTGCTTGGCCCAAAACAGCCATCAAACCGACCACTTTAAAAAAGTCCTTGACCATGATGTACCCTTGGTGTTCTTTGACCGGGTGTGCCTGGAAAAGGAAGTATCCACCGTGGTGGTGGACAATGTCTCCATGGCCAAGGACATTACCACTCATTTCTACGAAAATGGAGCACGCAGGATTGCCCATATCACCGGACCAAAGCACTTGAATATCGTGCAAGAAAGGGCTGAAGGCTACCTCAAAGGCTTGCAGGAAGTAGGTTTGCCATTTGAAAAAAAATATCTGGCCCATACCGATCTATCGCATCAATCCACTGAAAAAGCGATCAAAAAGCTCCTTCAACTTCCCCAGCGTCCCGACGCCATCCTTGGCGTCAACGACACCGTCATTTTCGCCACCATGAAAGCCATTAAGGCCGCTGGCCTTAAGATCCCCCATGACATCTTGCTGGCCGGCTTTTCAGATGAATTTCATGCCACCGTGGTGGAGCCCAACCTCACCTCAGTCGCCCACCCCACCCATGAAATCGGCCGCAATGCTGCGAAGTTGATCTTAGAGCAAATAAAGGAGGAAAAGGCCATCCAAAAAAAGATCGTGCTGAACACCGCCCTGTACATCAGGGCATCCTCTTCGCGGTCGAAAAAATAAGCTACATGGTCTTTGCGCTTTTTTTAGTACCTTTGTTCACCAAGTGACATCCGGCAGAGTGCAACCGGCCGGAAATGCTAAATGTAATGACCATCCATACCCGGAGATTTTGTTGATAAATGCTGCAGAACTTATCTTTTGCACCTGTATCTCGCACTCGATCGTTAACCTACCCGGCGATATTCTTTATCAAAACAACATGAAATTTAAAGACCTGAGGATCATTCCTCCAATATTAAAAGCCTTAGAAGACAAGGGTTATGATGAGCCCACTTCTATCCAAGCGCAAGCTATCCCCCACATTCTCGAAGGCAGAGATGTCTTAGGCTGTGCCCAGACCGGCACGGGAAAAACGGCTGCATTTGCCATTCCAATCATCCAACATATCCATGAGGCTCCCTATGCCAATGAACCTTGGGCCAAGATTCGATCCCTGATCGTTACCCCTACCCGGGAATTGGCCATTCAGATCGGGGAAAACATCGACGAGTATGCCAAAAACACCAATGTCAGCCATACGGTGATTTTTGGTGGCGTCAAGCAAGGTGCCCAAGTGGCCCAACTTAAAAAAGGGGTACACATCTTGGTGGCCACACCGGGGCGATTGCTGGACCTGATCGACCAGGGCCATATCAGCCTTAAGGCCATCGACCTGTTTGTGCTGGATGAGGCAGACCGCATGTTGGACATGGGCTTTATCAATGACATCAAAAAGCTCCTTAAGATCCTACCGAAAAAACGGCAGTCGCTTTTCTTTTCGGCCACCATGCCGGACAATATCCTGCAACTTTCCAAGGAGATCCTGGACAATCCCCAAAAAGTAGAGGTCACCCCGGTATCTTCAACCGCTGAGACCATTCAGCAGTACATCTACTACACCAATAAGAGCAGTAAAAAGTCCCTTTTGATCCATATTCTGGAAAAAGAGGGCATGGATCAGGTGCTGCTGTTTTCCCGCACCAAACACGGGGCGGACAGGATCGTTCGTGACCTCAAGAAAAAACACATCAAAGCCGCAGCCATCCACGGGGACAAAGCCCAAAACCAACGTCAACGGGTACTTAGCGATTTTAAGGACAACAAATTGCGGGTATTGGTCGCAACGGATATTGCTGCCCGAGGCATTGATATTGACAAATTAAAATATGTCATCAACTTTGACATTCCGGACACCCCTGAAACCTATATCCACCGGATTGGCCGGTCGGGAAGGGCTGGAGAAGAAGGAACCGCCATTTCCCTTTGTGAGCCAGAGGAAAATGCAGATGTCAAGGCCATCGAAAAACTGGCCAATAAAAACATCACGGTCATCAGCGACCATCCCTTTCCCCAAACGGACAAGCCTATGACGGCTCAGGAGAAAAAGGAATTTAACAAGGAAAAACAACGGCGCAAACAGGAGTTTTTTGCTAACCGCAAAAAGAACCGAGGAGGCGCTGGCAGAAGGTAATCCATAAGCAATGGGTGGGCTCAGCAAGTTTCCAGCCGCACTTTCATTGCACTTTTCACCTGGCAGTTATCAATGATAAGATGACTGTCAGGTGTTTTTTTTATTTCCCAATATGAAACAAACACGTTTCACGGATTCCGGCACCATCTTGACACCTGCTTTTTCATTTTTCAATAATTTTTAGTAAATTTTACTAGACAATTCCGGAGGACAACTTCCTCCAGCCACTATTTTTCTACCATTTCACCAATCATGGTAGCATTCCGGCCCTCCGTAAGAGGATGATTCACACACGCGCTAATTTTTCACCCATAGTTTACCACACATGTCAGTTATCGAAACCCAAACACCTCCCAAGGAAGCACAAAAAAGTGTATCCTTTGGCAACCCCACTCCCAAGAAATCCGACCGGACAACCACCATCCATATGCTTATTGGCTTAGGGCTGATCGTAGTCCTCATTGCAGGAGCCTGGTTGCTTTCAAAGTACATCATTGAAGCGATAGAAGGGAATAACCTCACCACTCTTTTCAAAATTCTGGGATTTATTTTATTGATGATTCCAGGAGGGCTGTTCTATATCCAACTGGCTCGGTCAGGCAAAAGGAACAAAGAAGAACTCCAAACCTTGCAGCTGGAACGCCGGGCAATCGAAGGGGAAATCAAAGGCAAAAACCACATCGACGTATTCGATTCTATCCGACTCAGCCTCAACAAGCTGGAAGAATACTACACCATAAACACCAATCAAGCCCGTCATAGTTTCACCTTTAGCCTGCTCGCGATCATTCTCGGGCTTGCCGTGTTGATCGCAGGGATCATGTTTTTTTACGTGGGCAATGACAACATCACCCTTGCGGCGATCAGCTCAATATCGGGAATTATCGTCCAGTTTATTGGCGGTGCGTACTTCGTGATGTACAAGAAAAGTCTCTCCCAGCTCAACCGATTTTACGAGCAGCTGATTATCAAGCAGAATACGATGCTGGCCATCAACCTGAGTGAATCCATTAAAGACGAACAAAAGGCCATTGACATGAAAGAGAAAATCATCGTCTTCTTACTGCAAAAAGAAATACATGAAGAAGAGGCCAGTTCCTCCCTCAAAACTTCCCCGATCAAACCAGAAATGTAAGCCCGTGGCATATTACCGCCATATCCCTTACGGATTTTATGTAAAAAATCAGTATTTTGGATAAAGCATCGACAAACAATATGGAACAAGGCCACCTCCAAACCATCTTAAGCTCACTCAGGGAATCATGGCAAAATTTTCTTGAAAGCGTCCCCAGTATTATCCTTGGGATCCTTGTCATTACCATCGGCTATATCATAGCCAGGCGGATTGGAGAAATCACCCGATCTAAGATCAGAAACCGGTCCAGTGATCCCCTCATGAGCCGGTTTCTGGGGAACACCGTAAAAATCTGCTTTTTCCTTCTGACCATTATCTACGCCATGAACATCGCCGGACTGGGGGAAATCACGACCTTCTTACTCAGTTCAATAGGTGCTTCTGCCATCATCATTGGTTTTGCGTTTAAGGACATTGGGGAGAACTTTATCAGTGGCATCATCTTGGCCTTTAACCGTCCCTTTAATGTCAATGACACCGTAGAAGTAGGAGACCTGTTTGGCAAGATCAAATCCTTGGAGTTTCGCTACACCAAGCTCAAGACTTTTGATGGCAAGGATGTCTATATCCCCAACAGTGATGTCCTGAAAAAACCGGTGATAAACTATACCGAAGATGGTTTTTTCCGCTGGGACTTTATTGTAGGCATTGCCTATGAGGACAATATCGAGCAGGCCAAAAAAGTAATCTTGGAGACCGTAAACAGTCATCCGTCCATTATCCAAGATGCGGTCCACGAAAACTATGTTGCCGAGGATCAGCTGGCCACCAGCACGGTAAACCTGAAAGTATTCTTCTGGGTGGACACCTATGAATTTCGGCGGGAAGCAGTCATGGTCAAAGGAGAGGTCATCAAGCAAGTCAAAGAAGCCTTGGAGGCCAATGGCTTCTCCATGCCAAGTGATATAGTGGAGCTGAAACTCTACAGCAGCCAAAAGGACCTTCCAGTGAAATTGCAATCGCCGAATGGCCAATGAGAAACCACCATCATCCGTGTTGTCAAGTCACCGCTTGGACAAAAAGAAAAGCATTATGAACAACCTTTTTAAGGGGCTACCATTAGGAAAATTTGAAAAATACATTGGGGAATTTGTTTATGGTGGCATTGATGGCTGTGTCACCACTTTTGCGGTAGTCGCGGGATCTGTGGGAGCCGGGCTGGATGCATCGATCATTATCATTTTGGGCTTTGCCAATTTATTGGCCGATGGCTTCTCCATGTCCATAGGAGCCTACTTATCTGCAAAATCCGAAAAGGACAATTATTACAAACATCGGAATCGTGAGTATTGGGAAATCAAGCATCTTCCTCACGAGGAAGAAGAGGAAATCAGGACCATTTATCGGGCCAAGGGATTTGAAGGCACCTTATTGGAGCAGGTAGTGCAAACCATCATCAGTGATCGGGATCGTTGGGTAGACGTGATGATGAAAGAGGAACTGGAAATGATCAAGGACAAGAAGAAGCCCCTGCTCATCGGTCTCTTCACCTACCTCTCTTTCATATCCATTGGCTTAATTCCACTCATGACCTATGTCTGGGACTATTTTTATCCGATTAGTGGCAATATCTTCCTGACCACTTCTATACTCACGGGATTGGGGTTTATCATCATTGGGATCTTAAAGACGTACGTCACGGAAACCAAAATATGGAAAGGCGCCCTGGAAACCCTGCTGCTGGGTGCTTTCGCAGCGGTAGTAGCCTATTATGTGGGTGATGTATTGGAGCAATTGCTGACATCTTAAGGCATAAAAAAAGCCCTCAAAGCGTCCTTTGCTATTGACAAAGAACCCCAAGAGGGCCACGGTTGTTAGTGGTAAAATCTTATTGATCTGCTAAAACCGGAGATGTTTGCCCTTCCACGAAGGCGCCAAACTCAGCGTATTTAGCATATAAAGCCTTATAAACCTCCACATTTTCCGGGATTGGCTCATAGACTTTGTCAAATCCATTCGTCATTGCGGCTATGGCCGCTTCTGTGGTCGGATGAATGCCCGCTGCAACGGATGCATACATTGCCGCCCCCAAAGCAGGTGCTTGGTCAGAAGTGGCAATTTTGATCGGCATGTTCAACACATCCGCCATGGTCTGCATGACCAATTTGGACTTCTTCGCAACCCCCCCCATACCAATCACGGTATCGATGGCTACGCCTTCTTCCCTGAAGCGGTCCACTATCTTTTTGGACCCAAAACAAATGGACTCCACCAAGGCCTTGAACACCCTTGCGGCATCGGTGCCCATGTTGAGTCCCATCACCGCTCCTTTCAGCGCTTGATTGGCGTCAGGAGTTCTTCGTCCGTTTACCCAATCGAGGGCTACCGGCGCAGTTTCTGACAGTGGGATTTGGATCGCCTCCTCTGACAGTTTGATCAGCAACTGGCTGTCGATTTCGTGGATCAGGGCTTCTTTCTTTTCTTCATCCAGCACATTGCTGGCTCGGATAAGTGCTGCAGTCGGCTTGACCACCAGGTGCTTAAACCAGGCCAATACATCACCAAAACCAGACTGGCCTGCTTCCAAGCCTACTGTCCCTGGAATGACAGAGCCATCCACTTGACCACAAATTCCCTTTACCAAATTGTCTCCGATCGCCTCATGTGTCGCCACCATGATGTCGCAGGTGGATGTCCCCATTACCTTTACCAAGGTGTTTTCAGTAACCTCTCCCCCTACTGCTCCGGCATGGGCATCAAAAGTTCCTACGGCGATAACCGTATCCGTACTGAGCCCTAATTTTTTGGCCCATTCGGCACTTAAATTGCCGGCTGGCAAATCAGAGGTAAAGGTTTCGGTATACAACCTGTCTCTCAAATCAGCCAATCTTGGATCCAGCTTAGAAAGGAATTCCTTCGGGGGTAGACCGTCCCAACTCTCATGCCACAGCGCCTTATGGCCTGCTGCACATCTGCTCCGCTTGACGTCCAGCGGGTTGTCTGCTCCGATCAATTCAGCGGTAATCACGTCACAATGTTCCATCCAGGAATACGCCGCTTGAGCGACAGCATCATCTTCACGGATCACGTGTAAGATTTTTGCCCAAAACCACTCTGAAGAATAGATGCCACCTTCATATTTGGTATAATCTTCTCCTCCCCAAGTTCTGGCCAACTCATTGATCTCATCGGCTTCTTTGATTGCCGTATGGTCCTTCCAGAGCACCATCATGGCATTTGGGTTTTCGGCAAATTCGGGAGACAGGGCCAAGGGCTTGCCTTGCTGGTCCACCGCCATAGGGGAAGAACCCGTCGTATCGACACAGATTCCCTTGATCTGATCAGCAGGAACCCCAGACTCCTTGATCACTTCCCGGATGGTCTCCTCCAGTCCTTCCAAATGATCCAATGGATGTTGCCTAAATTGATTGTTTACGGGATCACAGTACTTACCCGCTTTCCATCTGGGGTACCAAAAGACATGGCTGCCTTTTACCTCTCCATTGCCCGTATTGACGATTACAGCCCTGACAGAGTCAGAACCGTAATCTAAGCCGATGACAAATTTGTCGTTCATTTTCTAGTTGTTGATTGTTCGTTAATTTTTGCCGAGTTGAGTAGTATTGAGGCAGGTCACAAAGGACAATCTGCTGCTTTGGTCAATGTCTCAATACACATAGCTCACTCCTCACCACTACAAAACTACCTTACTTTACGCGCAGTACTATCACGGACTTTGCTGGTACTTTTACATTTAGCACCTCTTTGTTCCACTTGAAATCATCAAACGCCTCGATGCTTACCACATCATTTTCCTCAAAGGAATTGTGGCTGTTTAGCGCAGGAGCCGTAAGGTACCTTCCTGAAACCTCATTTGCTTCTGTACCGTGTAGGAATACCTCCAAGTCGATGGCCATATCCGGATCCACGTTCGCAATACTGATATTGACGGTTCCATCTTCAGAAAGAGATGACGATACGTTCAGGGCATCCATTTCCACATCTCCCGCCTTTACCTTCTCAGAGGTCAAGTAAGACGGCAGCAATGTCGCGTCCATGTGCGGTTTGTAAAGGTCAAACACGTGGTATGTAGGCGTCAAAAGCATTTTATCCTCCTCGGTCAGGATCAATGCCTGAAGCACATTTACCGTCTGCGCCAAGTTGGCCATGTGCACACGGTCGGCGTGTTGGTTAAAGATGTTTAACGTAATGGCCGCCACAAAAGCATCCCTCAAGGTGTTTTGCTGGTACAAGAAACCTGGGTTGGTATTTGGCTCCACGTCATACCATGTTCCCCACTCGTCCACGATAAGCTTCACCCTTTTGTTGGGATCGTACTTGTCCATTCTGGTTTCATGGTTGGTCAGCAATTGGTCCATAAAGGCCGCTTTCTGTAAAGTGGTCAAGTATTCCTCTTTGTCAAAGTCTGTGGAAGATCCCTTGTTGCCCCAGCTGCCTGGAATGGTATAATAGTGCAGTGACATCGCATCCATCATGTGAAGCGGTATCTTCTGCATCAACACTTCTGTCCAATTGTAATCGGTAGAATTGGCACCACCGGCAATTTTATACAGTTTTGCTCCAGGATAATCCCTTGCAAACGTAGCATACCTTCTGTATTCGTTGGCATAGTATTCTGGAGTCATGTTTCCTCCACAGCCCCAGCTTTCGTTTCCTACGCCCCAGTATTTGATCTGCCATGGCTCCTCTCTGCCGTTTTTCTTACGCAGATCGGCCATAGGACTTACGCCATCAAAGTTGATATACTCTACCCACTTGGACATTTCCTCTACTGAACCACTGCCCACATTGCCTGTAATATAAGGTTCTGTACCCAGCATCTCTACGAATCCAAAAAATTCGTGTGTGCCAAAGGAATTGTCTTCCGTCACGCCACCCCAGTGAGTGTTGATCATCTTTGGACGTTCGCTTCTGGGACCAATTCCATCTGTCCAGTGGTATTCATCAGCAAAACAACCACCTGGCCATCGGAGGTTTGGAATATCCAAGGCTTTCAAGGCTTCAAAAACATCAGTCCTGTAGCCATTGATATTTTCAATTTCTGAATCAGGGCCTACCCAGATCCCGCCATATATACAGCGTCCAAGGTGTTCGCTAAAATGCCCATAAATATGTCGGCTAATTTGGGTCTTCCCCTGGTCTGCATTGATGACCAGTTTGTTTTGGGCCATGGCCGTAACTCCGGACAGCATTGCTATTGCCATCATCAGGCCACCAAGTAAGGTCTTTTTCATCATTTTAATTAGGTTTATTCGTTATTAAGTGTCTAAATTACATTTTTTATTTCAATTGGAAAAGCACAAAACCCGTATTTGGCAACAAATCTATGTTACCAACCCCATTACCAGCCACTTCCACAACATCAAAACTAGCTTTATCACCTGAATCCTTGATGAGCAGCCACTTATTATCGCCTTTCGCAAAGGACAGATCCAGCGGGATCGACTTGTTTTCATCGGCCCCATTGATGCCACCGACATACCATCTTCCGTCCCCTTTTCTGGCCAATACGGCAAATTCACCCGGAAAACCCGCTACAAACTTGGTATCTGACCATGTCTTTGGTAGGTCCTGAAGGTACTGGATGATTTCCTGTGGCTGTTTGGCGGTTCCCGCTGGCGATTCGGCTAAGTGCTGGACACCAGATTCATATACTACTGTCAATGCCAGTTCAAAGGCCTTGCTGGTCCTTCTGTCGATATTTGGAATTTCGTCCAAGGACATCGGCGTAAAATCCATCGGGTCAAACACATTTCGCGTAAAGGGCAATACCGCACAATGTGCCGGCACCCGATCTGCAAATGCCTGCTCAAACGTGATCATTTCAAAGCCTTTTACAGACTCCATGGTCATCAAGTGAGGGTAAGTCCGTTGCCAGCCTCTTGGTAAGGTGGTGCCGTGAAAATTCACCATCAGCCCCACTTCAGCAGCATCTTTCAATATAGCATGGTAATACCCAATCATGGATTGCCCGTCACCGCCAAAAAAGTCGATTTTCACACCGGCCACTCCCATTTCTTTGATCCGCATAAACTCGTTCATCCTGTCCTCGTCTGCCACCAGCATGTTTCGGGGGTGATATGGAGTCGTGTTCCAGCTCCCTGCGGAGTTGTACCAAAGGTGCACGTTCACGCCCTTTTCAGCCGCATAGGCCACGAGTTCAGCTATCTTGTCATAGCCGATGGTCGTATCCCAATTGACATCGATCAAGCAATGTTCGTAATCCATCTTGGCAGCAAAGTCAATATGGGCCTTCTGGATATCATAGGTAATGGATTCGTCTTTTCCCAGTGCCCAGCTCCAAGCCGCTTGGCCTGGCGCAACAAAATCAGCCGACATGTCAATTTGGGGTTTGGCCATGTCTGTGCCCAGTGTGGACTCCACGACCGTACCCAAATCACCAACAGCCAAAATTCTCCATGGAGACTTCCATGGCAAGCTGCTGGTCGGCTTGGCAGGACCTCCCGGGAACGCTTCTTCATCACTTGGAAAGGCCACCGCATATTCCCCTCCCGGAGACTCCGCATCCAACCTCGTGGCACAATAATCGTCGCCCAAGCCAGCTTCCGAAACCAGCACCCAGGTATCATTGCTCAGAAAAAGTGCCGGATAGACCCAGCCCGAAGGAATGGGAGAAGCTGTCCCTACGGAAACCCCCATTTGATACTCCTCTTCATAGGAAGGATTGCTGCTTTCCCACCCCGTATTTACCTCGGCGATGGGCTGCATCCATGCTTTGGCGGTTTCGGGAAAGTTAAACGTCGTTTTTTCCTCCTCAATCGTATATACTGCATCGCCTTCCCCGTCAAACTCGTATTGGAAAGCCAAGCCATCATTGGACAACCTGAAAATGATGGTTAGCTTTTCACCTTCTGCATTGGAGAACTGGTATTGCTTTTCATTTCCCTGATAGGTGACTTCTTTCTTTTTGCCGTGCAAAAGGGTGTATTGATCACTCACTGCCGCCACTGCCGTCACTTCCTCCAAGGTCAGCCCTTCAAATAAATCTGCTTGGTCCATCACCACACCAAGCTGGGACCACTCTAGGACTTCCTTTTCATTGCGATTAAGGTGGTAACGAACCTTTCCTTCCTCCACCTTCACATCAAGCATCAACTGCCCATCAGGGGAAGACAAGGTCATGTCTTCTTGGGACTGTGAACAGGCCCAGCAGCCTATAAGCAAGAAAATGGTTAGGGTTATTTTTGTCATTTGTTATGGTTTTTGGGTTTAACGCCTTTAATTAAAATTTCTTTAACATTCTCGGTAAAGGGGATTATCAATCTGGCAAGCGACCAGTTTCCTGCTATTTTACTTCATCAAGCGCACGTCATAAATCCGCTCTGTAGATTGGCCTTCTTTTGCCCTGAATTCGACCACTAACTTCTCCTCATCCTGCAGGGCTTCAGGCAGGACATAATCCACCTCCTGGCTGACCCCTTCCTGATCCTTCAAGACAACTTCCTGAAACAATGCGCCATTGATTAAAATTTCGAAAGGATTTCCTTCCACACGGGCAGGGAAGACCAATCTTAACTTTTTACCTTCTCCATTTGGATTCTTCAGCTCATAGCTGAACCAATCGCTGGTACTTCGCCAAAAATATCCGTCCGTATTCCCGGACAGCGTATGCTGCCCCTTGAAGAAGTGGTCCGACTCTGGCTGCTGTTCGCCCGTGGCCACCTGGTCTACCGTAGCCCTTTCCAAGGCCAGCATCACTTCATCTTTTGCTCCAATGGCCTTTCTTCTGGCGGCCACTTGGTCTGGCTTGCTCACAGGCCAGTAAATCTGATAGCGTGCATCATGTACCTGATAGAAGGGTCTTAGCGTGAAGCTGTTTTCCCTAGCATCTACGGCTGCCAACTCAAATTGCAAAGGATGGGACGAGGGCACCGCAAGATCCGCTGGCCGCGTACCTTCTGCGAGTAAAACAGGCGTTTCGGAAAGCGGGATCATCCTCCCTGATGCCACATGGCCCATTCTACTGTCATCCGCAAATAACCCGGGCATATCATCGCTCCCCTCCATAGCGGCCAACACGATCGGCCCATAGACAAATGCTCCCCAGTCCGACCCATCCGGCAGCTGCTCCCACTGCATCTCCATGGGCAGCTTTACCTCCAGCCGATCACCATCTTTCCATTTACGGTTGATGGTGATGTATGAGGAAGGTGATGCGTTCACCTCGAAGGGACGACCATTCACCGAAACCTGTAGGGCGCCTTCTGCCACCCAAGAGGGATAGCGCAACTTAACGGGCATTTTACGTGCCTTATCCATCTCAAAAGTAAATACACTCTGCGGCTCCTCGGGGAAATTGTTCGTCTGGGTAAGCACCATTCCCTTTTCTTCCCAATTCAATTCCGATGGAATAAACAAGTTAATGTACAATTCCTCCTCGGAATGGGCATAGATAAATTCTCCATATTTCGCGTGATTTTCCAGGCCGGAACCTACGCAGCACCAAAAACCCTGCTGTGGCTGGGAATATACCCGATAATGCTCGGGACGCATGGGCGTAAAATAAACAAAACCGCCTTTCTCCGGATGCTGGCTGGAAAGGATATGGTTATACAATCCTCTTTCGAAAAAGTCCACATATTCCGCTTGGGGATTAGACATAAAGAGCTGCTCGCTTAGGCGGAGCATGTTGTAGGTATTGCAGGTTTCGGGACCTTGATTGGAGGAGACCATTGGGGAAAAATCATCTTCAGGGTGAAAATGCTCCCTTACACTGTTTCCGCCAATGGCCACGGTCCTGTTTTCCACAACGGTATGCCAGAAGAAATCTGCAGCCTCTTGCCATTCTGCTAAATCCCCCTCTTGGGCGACCCGCTGAAATCCGATCACCTTGGGAATTTGGGTATTGGCATGCATTCCGGTAAGCTTATCTTCTTGCTCCTCCAGCGGTTCAAGTAACCATTCATGGGACATTTTCTTGGCCAATTCCAAATATTTAGCCTCACCCGTGATCGCTGCGACATCTGCAAACACTTCATTCAACCCGCCATGCTCACTGACGAGCATTTGCTGGAACTGCTCATCGGTAAGCCCCTTGGTCAACTCGTAAAACCAATCGGTCAAATCCAACAATACTTCCTTTGCCTGGGCATTCCCACCGATCAGGTATGCATCGCGAAGGCCTGCATAGATTTTATGGATATTATAAAGCGGTACCCATTTTTGGTTTAGGGAAAAGCCACCGGCATCGATTTCGCCCTGACCAATTTCTTCCCACATGGCCATACCGCCAGGAATTCCACCGACGTATCCATTTCCATTTTTGGCTTGGGCCATTGCCAACTGCTCCACCATATAATCCATCCTTCGCTTCATTTCTGCATCACCTGTACTGGCATACATCATGGCCAAGGCAGAGAGGTAATGACCGCCAATGTGTCCATCCAAGCCCGTATTCTCCCAATTCGGGTATCGATCAGCAGCCCAGTCTACCCCCGCTTCCAACATGTATGGTGCCAATAGTCGGTCAACTTCCATGGCCTTCATATAGGTCATGTCCACTTGCTGGGCATTTAAAAATGGACTTGGAGACAATCTTACTTGATCAAGTCTAAAAAGGGCTACTTCTGGTGTTTGGGCCATGGCTGCTTGGACTCCCAAAAGTAACCATAAACCGAAAATGATCTTTTTCATGTGTTTTTCCATTGCTTAATCCGCTAATTCTTTTTTGCCCCAAATGGCCGTTCCTTCGTTGTTTAACCCTGTAAACAACAATGTTTCTTGATGATTTTCCCAGTCATATCCATTGTGCACGATGACCTGGTCTATAAATATACCATTTCCATAGTTTAATGTCAGCCACGGGGCATCATAAGACCACTTGTTCGCTGACTCCCCACCGATGGTGCCATCTGCGTGAAGTCGAATTTCATACGATACCTGCAAATTAGGGTCAGTTTGTTCGGCTGCAAAACCCGGAACCACCTGATAGCCCAACACTATTTGCTCCCAAGATCCCACCAGGGCATCACGCGTCACTGTCGTCCTTTCGAGGTTCGCAAATCGCTGCGGAGAAGCGACGGGCCATCCCTCGTCTGTCCAGAAGAGCTCCCGGACATGCATGATCATATAAAAACGATCCACGACCGGCCTTCCCTGATGGGCGATAAAAAAGCGTCCATCTTCTTCAAAAGCCGCATTATGCGCAGTGCCTTGCCATCCAGCATGTCCCTCAAAACGATAAGGGGCAACGATCATGGGACCGTTATCCGCTTCCCTGTTCATATCATTTCCGTGGAAATCCAAAAATGGGCCTTCAGGGCTTTTCGACCTCCCTACGCGAATATTATACTTGCTTTCCAGCCAATCATACGATAAAAAAAGGTAATAATAACCCGTGGAGCCGTTAAAGATCACCTCCGGCCCTTCGATGTTGCCATTGATGATCCCATTGGTAAAGCCTCTTTGGGCTACCCGCTTTCCTTTGTCATCCGGTGTTTTCGCCAGCCCTGTGGCCGGATCCAGCTCCAGCACATATATACCATCGTAAGCCGAGCCATAATACATCCAATGCCTGCCATCCTCATCTATGATCACGGAAGGATCGATGGCATTGGTCATGGGAATATCCGTATTTGAAGTGACCGCCAAACCGGCCTGCTGCCAAGGCCCCTCGGGAGTATCCGATGTCAATAAGCCAATGGCACTGAGCTTATGGACCCCCGATGACAGGGAGTAATATAACCTAAACTCGTCATCGGTCGCCAAAATATACGGAGCCCATGTGTTTTCGAAAGGCTCTCCGCCATGAGCAGAAATATACCCTGTCGCTTGTGGCGGCAAACCATCATAAGCCCATCCCACAAACTGCCATTGAACCAAATCCTTGGACTTACGGATCTGAACGCCCACCTTAAGCATCGGATGACCATAAGCCACGTCTGTGCTATAACTGTAAAACCACTCCCCCACTTTTACTATGGAAGGATCGTGGACATTATAGGGTCCCCACTGGGCGCTATTGCCAAAAGAGGAAATAGCACCATAAGTATCCATGATATCGGTCAACTGGAAAGCCTCTTCCGCTTTGGGCTGTCCAGTGTTAGCTGGAGCTTCCGGATCCACAGCACACGCTGCTAACCCCATAGCAAGCACCAATAACTGGCAAACTGCTCGGTATAATCGGGGAAGGTTCATTTACTCTTCTATGCTCACCTGTGGCCAGCCTTTATTATCCCAGCTAATTTCTCTTATAAACAGCCTTGGTCTACCATTTTCTTGTGCATCATAACCATGAAAAATCAAATAATCTTTTCCGTCAAATGTATAAGTGGAATTATGTCCTACTCCATACCAGTTTTCATCACCCTCCAGCACCAAGGTACCACCGCCATTGTACATACTCTTTCCTTCTCGGTCTACATAGGGGCCCTTAAGGTGCTTAGACCGGCCCACCATCATTTTATAGGTGCTACGCTCCCCTCTACAGCAAAGGTCAAATGACACAAAAAGATAATAATAACCATCTTTCTTAAAGATAAACGGAGCCTCCACAGCTGCATCTCCTGGATCCCTTTCATCCAGTTCGAAGGTGCGTTTCCTTCTCACCAAGGTATACCAGTCTTCTGGCCCATTCTCTACTGATAACATATCCTCTGACAGCTTCACCAACTTCAATCCACCCCAAAAGGAGCCGAAAGACATCCAATGAGTTCCCTCATCGTCAGTAATGATATTGGGATCAATGGCATTCCACATATCCCTGCCCGGCACGCTTTCGATTACGATCCCGTGATCGGTCCAGCCAAAATCAGGGGAAGTAGAATCGAGTGTTTTAGTGGTGGCTACGCCAATGGCAGACGTGTTTTTGGCAAATGTGGAGATAGAATAATACAGGTAATACTGACCGTTATGGAAAAAAATATCTGGTGCCCAAATGTGGTTAGCAAATTCAGGAACAACCTCTTTGGCCCAAGCGGGCGCCTCTGCAAAAACCGGCGCTTCACGCTCCCAATTTTCCATGTCTGGAGAAGACCACACCGCAATTCCCCTACCCGTACAAAACAGGTAATAGGTGTCGTTTTCCTTGATCATCACAGGATCATGCACCGAAATGGTCTGAGCCATTCCTGAAAAAATGCATGTCAACATCAGAAATAAGGTAATCAGTGTTTTTTTCATGGCTATTCTCATAAATGAGAAATTCAGCCACCCCTTCAGATGGCTGAATATTCTACAGTTAAATAGGCGTTAATAGTGGTGACTTAATTGATGGACACGTTGTCCACTTGGGAATAAAGCAACTCTTCCACACCAAGTGTTTTTACACCTACCCTAACGAATAAGTCACTTCTGCCTCTTAAGTGATTGGGAACGGTCACGTCCACGGTAGCAGGCGTCCCCGGGGTCACCTGTCCGTCAAAGAACCTTCCCAGTCCTTCATTTCGTACGATGTCCGTGAGGGAGGTTCTCCCCATGTACACGTCCGTAAATTCCAAGGTACTGGCAGCATTAATCTGATTCACCGTAAAGCTTGCCCTGACAATAGTATCATTGACGATCTCATAACTAGGCTCATCGAGTGTGAAATAAGGATTCACTTCAACGTTGATCTCTTGGGAGCCATTCAATGCAATGTCCAAGGAATCCGTCTGATCCATCCACGGACCATTGCCGCGGATCAAAGTGAGCTTGTAATCACCGTCAAATAATTTGGCAGAAAAGGTTCCGTCCTGCGAAACATAAACGGGAATCTTTTGGAACAGGTCATAGCCATGCTGCCAAAGTTCCAGTTGGACCCCTTGGTTTCTTACCCCAAGCGGTTCCCCTTCATACACAATCCTACCGGTCAAGGTGGATTTTGGCTCTTCAAAATTATCGTACTCGCAGCTGGCCACCATAAAACCCAGCACCAGCAAAAGGCACGATTGAATGATATTTAGTTTCATAATTGGCATCTTTTAGTGGAATGGATTTCTTACAATTTTCGGATTGGCATCGATGATATTCTGCCCGATACGGGAATAGTAGTTCCCCAACCTGAAGAAGCGGGGAGCCCTAAAGCGTGGCACCACTTCTTTGACGAACACATACTTACCATCTCTAGGATCACCCGGCCTGATCACCCTGTAAGGATACAGGCTATAGGCCATACTTTCCGGATTATCCGTACTACCTGACCATTTCAGGTGAGCTACCCTCCAGCGCTTATAATCCCATACCACATGGTCTTCAAACGCCAGTTCCACTCTTCTTTCATGACGAATCTGCTCTAATGTCACGCTAGAAAGACTGTTGGCTCCGAAACCTGCTCTTTCTCTGAGGGTATTCACATAGCCAAGGGCTTCTCCTGATTCACCAAGCTCGAAAGCAGCTTCGGCGGCATTCAGGTAAATCTCTCCAAGGCGGAACCTCACCCACCATACTTCACTAAGGTTACCTCTGGTACTGGATCCTGGGGTATCGTCTACATACTTACGCAGGTAAAAACCTGTGTTACTTACATCTTGCAAGCTTCTGTGCGGACCAGCTTCTGATTTTAATATGCTCCCATCGGTGTAAACCGAGCCAAGGTCGGGCTGCTGATCAGCAAATTCGATCATATCATAACCTGATCCATTCCATTCCATTACGCCAGCTTGCATAAATATCTCCTGTCCTCTAAATGGCGCTCCAGGATAGATAATCGTACCATATAGACGCGCATCCTTATTGGCAAAGATATCCTCCACATTGTCATAATAAATGTAATCTGAACCATCGGCAGTGCGGGTTCTCAATTCCCCTGAGCTACCATCCAAGTACTCATAATCTTCCACCAAATTCAAAATCGGCGTCAAGGCAGAAGAAGCCAGATTATCTTCACGGGCAGATCGAGCCACATTATCATAGGTAAACCAATGGCGCTTATCGGCCGAGGCCAAGTAATCTTGTACCCAAATCACTTCGGTGTTGCTGGACTTGGAAACGATCGCCTCGTAGAAGTTCTCTCCCAAGTCCGGATTGTTGTTATATAACGCATATCCACCTTCCTGAAGAATGGTTCGAGAAGCTTCCAACGATTTGGTAAAATACCCATCCGCTGCGGAAGCAGGGATGCCCACTTCTCCACCAGGCAAAGAAATCGGTGATGGCATCAGGTTATTGTACTTGGCAATGGAACCGGCATAAAGCGCAGCCCTACTGACCACTGCCAATGCAACAAAACGATTGGCCCTGGTGATGCTTTCTCCGTTGCCCAGTGTAGGCATGATTGCCTCCATTTCACTGATTACAAAGTCATAAACCTCTTGCTCCGTATTTCGTGGATACTGCAGGTACGTAGGATCGCCACTGAAGTCATAAATTAATTCTTCCGTGATGATCGGGACCCCTCCCATTCGCTTCACATGCTCAAAATACACGAAGGCTCTGATAAACCGCAACTCACTGATAAACTGCGTTCGCTGATCCTCTGGCAAGGAGGAAAACGTATTTAATTTATCGATCGATAAGTTAATGTCCCGGATCAAATTATAATCCCAAAGCCCCCATCTTCCATAATCATAAGTGAGGAGATTATTCAGGTAATCATTTCCTGTATATCCTGACCAAGTGGCTTCATCATAGGCGGCAAAGTCCACCCATCCTGCTTGGAGGGAGGTGTGCGCCGGTAGACGGTCATAGAAATTGGACAATACGCCAGTAATGGATCCAGCGTCATTCCATACTTGGTCATCAAGTAATATATTCGGTGGCTCACGGTCTAGCCAATCAGACTCACAAGAGCTCATCAACAGCCCTGCAACTACCGCAAGCGTTATCGTTAATTTTGATAATTTCATCATTTTGGGGTTTAAAAGGTTAGGCTAAATCCAAAATTGAACAGTCGCTGCTGTGGATACACCAAGCCATTAGCAGAACCAATTTCCGGGTCGATACCAAAGCTCTTCACATTGTCAAAAGAGACCAAGTTGGTACCGTTGGCATACAGCCTTAGTGAACCGATGCCATATTTTTCCAAGAAGGCTTTTGGCACTCGATAGCCCAGCTCAAGGTTTCTCAATCTTAGGTAGCGCACATTGGTCAGCCAGAAATTACTGTGTCTGTAAAGGTGATCGGCTCCCGCCCTTCTGATGGCTGGGTAAGTACCTGGTACCCATTCACTGTCTGCGTTAAATAAGTCCTCGCGGTGCCACCTGTCTTCAAACATAAAATCAGGCGAGTTTCCATTGTTCTGGAAGGGATATCGAAGTTCCCAATTTCTGGTAAAGGTCTGCATAGATGCCCCCGCAAAACTGAAGTACAGTTCAAATCCCTTATAACTAGCTGATCCATTTAAGCCAAAACTCATATAGGGATTGGCCCCTTCTGCATATCCAATAGGGCGTTCATCGAGGTTGTTGATTAAACCGTCCCCATTGACATCTTCGTAGATAAAATCTCCCGGTAGCACATTTCGGTTACCGTTTCCATCGATATCCACTGGATAGTTCTCGATTTGCTCCTCACTTTCAAATCTACCAACCACGTTATAGCCCCAGTTGATATTGGACCACCTACCGTCTTCCATCGAACGGTATTGATTCCAGGAATTACCAAAGCGAGGCTTATACCGTTCCAGTACTTCTTGCCTTGAAACTGTAGCATTGGCACTGATGGAAAAGTCCACTTCCCCTGTCTTGCCTGTATAGGTCACCATACCTTCCACGCCTCTATGGACATCAGACTCGAGGTTTTCGGACGGTAGGCCATAGCCTACCTCTAGCGGAAGCAAAACGTCATACCTTCCTGCAGGAATCCCTGTTCTCTTGCGCTGAAACACATCGGCTTGAACAAACAACTTACTGTTGAACAGATAAGTATCTATACCGATATTCACATTTGTATTGGTAATCCAGGATAAGTTGGTCACCGGCAGTCCCCTAGGATCTACGCCTGGCACAAAACCACCGTCCAATACAGCACTTCCTCCTGCGCTAGGGATGAAGTCGTAGCCAGCATAGTAGCTAAATGGCGCCACGATGAATTCATTGCTTCCGATCCATCTATCGTTACCGGTTTGGCCCCAGGAAGCCCTGATTTTCATGTCCGAAAGTACATTGCCCTTGATATTATCCATAAAGGACTCGTCCGTGATTTTCCAACCCGCTGAAATCCCAGGAAAGAATCCATATCGATCTTCTTTTGGGAAAAGGAAGGAGCCATCATATCTGGCAATAAATTCAAGTAGGTATTTTTCTTTATAGTCATAGTTGATTTTACCCAAATAACCGTCCCTTGCTTCCTGATAGATTTCATCAATCAGCAAATCCTGATCGGCAAATGACATCAACGGGATATAATTATTCGGTGGTACGGTATGCACGACCATGTAGTGGGATTGTTGATCCCATCGCTCGTATCCTAAGATGGCAGACAGGTTATGTACCCCGAAATTCTTGGCATAATTGAGTTGAAACTGCCCCACACGGTCTACTGTATTTCTTTTTCTTCTTTCTCTCCATGGGTTTTGGTTACCCATATTATCGTTGGTGAAGTACGTATCCGTTGCTTCATCATAGCCATAGCCATCATAAGTATACTCAAACCCATTAAAATCAAGATTGGTATAATTGTAGGAATATGTACCTTTCATGGACAGGCCAAAATCGAAGTCGTATTGCGCAAAGAAATTCCCCTTAATCGCACGCTGCACTTCTTCGATATATCCTGTGATCTCCTTGGTATATGTAGCAGGATTGACGTTGATATTGTGTACCTCTCCATTGACATAATTGGGATTGTCATTGGCATAAGGTCGCTCTGTAGGCCACATGGTAAAGATACTCAGGAATGGGTTAAAGTAATCGTCCAAACCTGGTACCCCTACTTGTTCCCTGTTTTCGATACGGCCACTAAGCTGCATACCTACTTTAAAGCCATCTGCCAAGGTAACATCGACATTTGACTGGAAATTGGTCCTTTCGAAAAGGTAATCTTCAATGGTAGCATCTTGTTTAAGGTGCCCCAAAGAGATATAATACTTAGTGTTTTCAGATCCTCCCACGGCACTACCATTAATGGAATATTGCGGCACATTAGGTTTAATCACGAAATCGTAATAATCTGTGCTTACATAGCCCTTTTCGGTACCTTGCTGCCACTTGGCCAATTCTTCCGGGGATATTCCCGGAGCCCTACCAGCATTAACATTGGACTCTGCATTCGCCCTCACATATTGATAGGCATTGGCCGGTTGAGGGTAGCGGGTAAAGTTCTGCAAACCATAATAACCGTTCAGACTGATCTCTGCGGGCTGATTGGCCTTACCTTTTTTGGTAGTAACTAATACCACACCGTTTGCTGCACGCATACCGTAAATCGCAGCGGATGCATCCTTCAGCACCGAGATGCTCTCAATGTCATTCTGACCAAGGTTGTTAAACTGGGCTGCATCAGAAGGGATTCCATCGATTACATACAGCGGTGTACCCATGTTTCTAATTTGAATGGATGCACTGGAACCTGGTCGAGCATCGGTCTGCCGTGCGGTTACTCCTTGAATCTTTCCTACGAGTGCTTCTGAGGTAGTCACGGAAGGGGTTTTGATCAAGTCATTCGAATCTACTTCGCCTACGGCGCCGGTAATGGTTCCTTTTTTCTGAACACCATAACCTACTACGACTACTTCACCCAAGTCACTTAGGTTTTCACCTAGGGTGATGTCTATGTTGGTCTGGTTACCGACCGTGACTTCTTGTGATTCATAGCCAAGATAAGAAAATACCAAAACGCTTTCTGCTGATGGCACGTCCAACGTATACTTTCCATCCAAATCAGTGGCTACACCGATGCTCGTTCCCTTGACCAACACGGAAACACCGGGAATGGGTATTCCCTCTCCATCAACCACTGTTCCTGAAACAGTGATTTCCATGGTTTGACTTTTAGGAAAATTCGATATTAAAAGAGGGGGGTGAGAGAGCGGCGCGGCTCCAAGTGGAGGGACTTGCTGTAAAAGAAATGCTCCTAGCAAAGTCGCCACCATAAAATGCTTACGTAAAGCTTTACATTTCATATTAATGGGGTTTATTGAAAATTAGAAACTCATTAATCATTTAATAACTCACGAACAGCGAGTACCTTGAGCAATCACATCATGCTCAGCAAGCTAGATTAAAAATAAGTGTACCAAAGCCACTTATTAATTATTTCGAATATTAGAGAATATTCTACGCTTTCGCAAAAATTAAATGTGATTTTAACACTAATAAATTACAGAAACTGGCTCTGGTGAATTTTATAAAAAGGGTTTGAGTTGAGAAATTTTAATGATTTAGAATAAAAAAGTGTTTTTTACACAATTATCAATAACGAAACAGGACTTGGTTTACAAATAGTGGAAAAATAATTTTATTGAAAAAATTTTCTTACTTCAAAATCATATTGATAAAACAACATCAACTGCAACCCATTCATATGAGTCATCATGAATACCAATAATACATGAAATAAGATTGCATAAAAAAAGGCGGGAAGCCCCGCCTTTTTTACTCAATTTTATCCTCAATGAATAGAATGGTCTACTATTCCTCCTCATAAATCGCAGAAGGCCACTTGTCATTGCCTATATTAACATCAGGTAACACCTTATCCGGATCGATCTCTATACTTTTTACCTCCTTATCGGTCTTATAAAGATGGTTCCACTGATCACCTCGTTGCCAGATTTCCACCGGTAATTTAAATCGCTCGGATGTTCCGTCCTTGAAGGTAACCTCTACCAGTACTGGCATCGGCACACCACCTCTGTTCGAAAGTGCCAATACATAATTACCGCCATATGGATAAACACCATCTAAGGACAGGTCGATATTTTCCGTTCCATAGAACCAGTTCTGCCAGAACCAATTCAAATTTTCACCGGCTACATTCTCGATATGATTGAAGAAGTCCGTAGGCTGCGGGTGTTTAAATGCCCATGTTTCAATATAAGATGTAAAAGCATTGTCAAACCGCTCATGGTCCAGGATATATTCGCGCAGCATAATCAATCCCATACCTGGCTTCATGTAGGCTGTCATTCCTAGATTGCTGGTATTCACCACATCTGGATAAGTATCAATTCCCTCACGCGTTTCCCTGTTAAACCAAGAAACATATTTTCTGGTATGGTCTAGATCAGCAGGGTACTCACCATCATTGAAGGCCAAGGTGCTGTAGTGGTTGATAAAAGTATTGAAGCCTTCATCCATCCAAGGATAAAGCCGCTCGTTACTGCCCACAATCATTGGGAACCAGTTGTGACCAAACTCATGATCGGTAACCCCCCAAAGTGATTCACCTTTGCTCTCATAACCGCAGAAGTTAAGCCCAGGATATTCCATTCCCCCAATGTCAGCGGCAACGTTCGTAGCTGTAGGATAAGGGAATTCAAACCACTTCTCTGAGTAATGCTCGATAGAGGCCTTACTGTACTCTGTAGATCGGGACCAAGCTTCCTGTCCATCACTTTCTTTAGGATAAACAGATTGGGCCAAGATGGTTTTACCGCTAGGCAAGTCTATTTTGGCGGCATCCCAAATAAACGCCTGTGAAGAAGCAAAGGCTATGTCCCTAGAATTTTCGATTTTGAACTTCCAGGTCAAGTTCCCTTCTTGTTTTAACCTGGTGGCTGGATCAGCTACTTCATCAGGAGTAAGGATATAGACCGTGCTATCACTTTTCATGGCCTTGTCCATTCTGTCCTGCATGGTGCTGGTCATCACGTCTCCAGGATTTAGCAATTTACCGGAGCCTACCACAATATGGTCAGATGGAGCCGTCACGGAATATTCAAAATCACCGTACTCCAAATAAAACTCACCGGCACCAAGATAAGGTTCGGTGTTCCAACCTTTCACATCATCAAAAACCGCTGTACGAGGATACCACTGCGCAAGGGCATAGATGGTACCTTCCTCTACCTCTAGACGGCCCATTCGATCCATTCCCTTTTCTGGAATTTTGTAAGAAAAGTCCATGGAAATAGTTGCCTTCCCACCTTTTGCGGGAATCGCCTCATCAAAAAACACCTGCATCCTTGTGTCAGTCACCAAATATTTGTCAGAAGCATCACCTCTTTTGCCGACCTTTGCAGATACATTGGACAACTGATAACCTCCGTCAACATCGCCATTGTACCGGTTTCCTTGGATTGGCGTGGTCAAGGTTCCCCTAGAATCTTCGGTAAACCTGTTTTGCTCCAGATAAAGCCATACAAAATCCAAGGGCTCTGGGCTGTTATTGGTGTAATGAATGGTCACGCTGCCGGTAATGGTATGCGCTTCATCGTCCAACGTCACATCGATTTCATAATCAGCCCGGTTTTGCCAATACATCGGCCCCGGCTTTCCGGAAGCAGATCGATACATGTTTCCTTTACGGTAAATAAAATCGCCAAATTCACTTTGGTTGTTCTCTTCCACTTGCTGTGCTACCGTAACCTGCACTACAAACAAGCATAAAAACAAGAATGAGAGTTTCTCTAAAGTATATTTCATATCTTGAGTTGATTATAATATTTCGCCAAATTTACATAAAGATTGACGAACAGAAAATGTATTTATTTTAATGGTTAAAGAATTAAAAAATCAACGGTCAGAAACATAACCAACGCCCTTCTCTAATTTGCTTGGCAACTTCGAAAACCAGCAGTAAAACCACTACCTATTTTACAGAATATTTTAGGCGGTAGGATTTAAGAGCAAGGGTATCCCGATCCGTTAAGGTATCCAAAAAATCCTCATTGAACTCGTTATGACTTGTCCCAAAGTCAACAGACATCAATTTATTATCCTTATTATAACGCACGAGCTTATAATATAGCAGCGTCACATCCAAGGCGGACCGTTCATCCCCATACATGATATGGTGCACATCATAGCGCCCATTTTTACTGATATCATAGGGGAATTTATAAAACTCAGTTGCTACCAGTGGTGAATCCTCCACTTCATTGGTTACGGTGGATTTCATGATAATGGCATCATACTCCCTTTTCATCTCTGTTATCTCTGTGGCATACCTTATCCTACCATCAGCGAAAAATGTAATTTGAGCACCCGCTCCATAATTCATCCCAGGCTCTTCAAACCTTGAATTATAAAAAGTGGAACCAATGCTATAATATCGATCCAAAAACTCAGCAATAACAGCACTGTCTGTCCTAGTGTCCAGCAATTTCACTCCTGCATATACACGCATGTCAGATGTCGCAGCAATTGTGTCAAAAGTCATGGTAACCGGATAATCCGGAACTTCCTCCTCCTTATCACAAGAACATAGAACCACCATTAGGCATAAAAACACCCAAGCATTTAGATAAGTAGCTGAATTCTTCATTTCCATTATATCAAAACCCTATTTTCTTATTCTTCCCAAACTTAATTATTATAATATCCCTAAGCGATGACATACGCAAAAACTTATCACCACTTAGGTATATAGTTAAATTTAACAACAGTATTTTAGCTAATCCACTAAACTACAACACTTATGACCCGAAAAATCCCTGAAGGGGAATCCCGAAACAAGAAACACACAAAACTAAAATTAATCCGAGCGGTTCGTGAGGTTATCCGTATGTAAGAATATACCAAACTAGGTGTCAACCGCATTGCGGATACCGCACTTAAAAGTATAAACCATTTTCAGGACGCCTCCCACCGACATGCATTAGAACTAACCGTTAATAAGTTCGAGAAGTTTTTTCCTGCTTTTCCATGATTTTACCTGTGACTCGCGCTCTTTCACTGCTGATTTTGACAGATAAATCTCATGGTAGCTAATGGCCCAATCATTAGCCCTGCCAGTAAATCCGCTGTGGTTAGTATTGTGCCTTCTTAGCCTTTCCTCAAGGCGGCATGATGTGTGGCCTATGTAATACTTGTCCAGCTCTCTGGAATAAAGTATATAAAAATAATATACCATCGATTTAAAATAAAAAAAATCCTTGGCACATACCAAGGATTTCCTGTGGGAATTGAGGGATTCGAACCCCCGAACACTCCCGATGTGAATCGGGATGCTCTGAACCAACTGAGCTAAACCCCAGCGCAACACTATCCCGTGCGCTCGATGAGCTGTACCAGCTTTGTCCTACTCTTCCAGGATTTCACCTGTAGCTCCCGCTCCACTGCTTCGGTTTTTGATTGATTGGTTTCACAATAGTGAACCAGCCAGTCATTGACCCTACCTGTAAATCCTTTGTGATTGGTATTGTGCCGCCGAAGCCTTTCCTCAAGGCGGCATGATGTGTGGCCTATGTAATACTTGTCCAGCTCTCTGGAATAAAGGATATAAAAATAATATACCATCGATTTAAAATAAAAAAATCCTTGGCACATACCAAGGATTTCCTGTGGGAATTGAGGGATTCGAACCCCCGACCACTCCCGATGTGAATCGGGATGCTCTGAACCAACTGAGCTAAACCCCAGCGCAACACTATCCCGTGCGCTCGATGAGCTGTACCAGCTTTGTCCTACTCTTCCAGGATTTCACCTGTAGCTCCCGCTCCACTGCTTCGGTTTTTGATTGATTGGTTTCACAATAGTGAACCAGCCAGTCATTGACCCTACCTGTAAATCCTTTGTGATTGGTATTGTGCCGCCGAAGCCTTTCCTCAAGGCGGCATGATGTGTGGCCTATGTAATACTTGTCCAGCTCTCTGGAATAAAGGATATAAAAATAATATACCATCGATTTAAAATAAAAAAATCCTTGGCACATACCAAGGATTTCCTGTGGGAATTGAGGGATTCGAACCCCCGACCCTCTGCTTGTAAGGCAGATGCTCTGAACCAACTGAGCTAAATTCCCAAGAATATTTTAAACCACCTTTTTGTTTCTGGTCATTTCCAAGAAACGTTGTGGGAATTGAGGGATTCGAACCCCCGACCCTCTGCTTGTAAGGCAGATGCTCTGAACCAACTGAGCTAAATTCCCAAGAATATTTTAAACCACTTTTTGTTTCTGGTCATTTCCAAGAAACGTTGTGGGAATTGAGGGATTCGACACCCCGACTGCTCCCGATATAAATCGGGATGCTCTGAACCAACTGAGCTAAATTCCCATTACTCGTCAACCATTTGTTGTTGAATTGGATTGCAAAGGTAGGTGTTTTTTTTATTGCAGCAAATAATATAATAAAAAAAATATCAGCTATATGGTAACTAGCTGATATTCTGAATAAAAAGTTAACTAGAAATAACAGGTTAAATATCAAATTTAATTCCTTGTGCCAGTGGAAGATCAGTACTATAGTTAATGGTGTTGGTTTGTCTTCTCATATAAGCCTTCCAGGCATCCGAACCAGACTCTCTACCACCTCCAGTTTCTTTCTCACCACCAAAGGCCCCGCCAATTTCAGCTCCCGAGGTACCAATGTTAACATTGCTAATACCGCAGTCAGAACCTTCACTGGAGAGGTAGCGCTCTGCTTCCCGCATATTGGTGGTCATGATAGCAGAAGACAACCCTTGCGGCACATTATTCTGCATGGCAATCGCCTCATCGAATTCACTATATTTCATAAGATACAAGATAGGCCCAAACGTCTCTTTCTGGACGATCTGGAAATGATTTTCTGCTTCAAATACACTTGGTCTCACATAGCAACCCGAAACATACTCCTCTCCTTCCAAAAGTCCTCCGGCCACTACCTCCTTTCCGCCTTCCGCTTTGACCCTTTCGATAGCGGTAAGGTAATTCTGCACTGCATCTTTATCTATGAGCGGGCCGACAATGTTATCCTCATCGAGGGGATTCCCAATGGTAAGCTTGGAATACGCAGCAACCATCCTTTCTTTTACTTCTTCAAACACTGATTCATGAATGATCAATCTCCGGGTACTGGTACATCGTTGGCCAGCGGTTCCCACTGCCCCGAAAAGTGCCCCCCGGATAGCAATATCTAAATCAGCATGCTCAGTAATGATAATAGCATTGTTCCCGCCAAGCTCCAAAAGCACTTTTCCTAATCTTCCTCCGACCGTCTCCCCAACAGATTTCCCCATTTGGGTAGAGCCGGTAGCCGAAATGAGCGCTACTCTAGGATCTTGGGTAAGAAATGCCCCGACATTGGCACCCCCAATAAGCAGGGAAGTGATCCCTTCAGGAAAACCGTTTCTATTAAAGACATCAGCAGCGATTAGTTGACACGCCACAGAGGTCAAAGGAGTCTTTTCAGATGGCTTCCACACACAAACATCTCCACACACCCACGCGATCATCGTGTTCCAGGACCAGACAGCTACCGGGAAGTTAAAGGCTGAAATCACTCCTACAATCCCCAATGGATGCCACTGTTCATACATACGATGGCTCGGGCGTTCTGAATGCATAGTAAGCCCATACAACTGCCGGGAAAGGCCTACGGCAAAATCACAGATATCAATCATCTCCTGTACCTCACCCAGTCCCTCTTGATAGGATTTCCCCATCTCATAGGACACTAGCTTTCCAAGGAGGGACTTTTTGTTCCTGAGCTCAATCCCAATTTGGCGCACTACTTCCCCACGCTGAGGAGCAGGAACTTTCCGCCAAGCTTTAAAGGCCTTTTCTGCCTGATCCAAGACTTTCTCATAGGACTCTCGCGTGGTCATCTGAACTTTCCCTAATTCCTTTCCGTCCACCGGAGAGTAACTGCTAAGCCATTCTCCTTTGATATCTATAAACTCCACCCCTGTCCAAGTTCCCTTATTTACCTCGTTCAGCCCGAGGTCTTGAAGAAGTGTTTTTGTGTCAAATGTGCCTGCCATGATCCTTTTGTTTTAGCTAATTTGTGTTTATCTGTAAGCCCAATTTTGGCAAATGGGATGAGAAGTTATTTAATTATTTGAAGAAATTAAAGAAGCCTCTCTATTTATGCATTTATCAAATAAATTTATCCGTTCAAAATGAGTGATGATAGCCAAGTTCCACCTCCTCACCAACCCCAAATGTAGCAAACCAACTCCATATACCGTATAGATAAATAACCAACCGCGCTTACCATGAAACCTTATGTTTACCTTTTCACTTTTTTGCTGGTATTTACATCCTGCCTTAAGGACAATGAACAGAGCAATGTTTCCACTCAAAATTGCGCTAATACTTCCTTTGATGAATTAGCCGTTGATTTCTGTCTGCTTTCGATTGATTCTGTCCCTGCCACCTCCTTCCGCCAAGGAGAAAACATTATCTTTGCTTTGACACTTCACAATCTCACCTCGGACCAGCTGACTATCAAGCCAGCCTTTCTCCACAACCACCCTTTTGCGGTTCGCAGCCAAAACGATATTTTTGGTATCGGGACTCCCATCACTGGAGTTTGGTGTCAATTTAGCTTAAACCCACAAGAATTGGTCTTGGCTAAAGGTACATCCATTACACTGAGGGCACCGTGGTTTTGGGACGACGAAATAACGCCTACCTACCCACTATGCAAAGCGGACTCTAACCCGGTCATTCCTCCGGGAAATTACATTTCAATGGTGGACTTAGACTTTTCGATAGAAAATAACGCAAGCACCAACATCATAGACGGTCCACAGCTTACGGTCTTATTTGCTGTGGAAAACTGAACAAGAAAAACCCCCTGTTCCATTGGCACAACATTTGACACAGGCATCACATTGATCCATTTTTAACTCCCCAAAAAATGAAAAGATACCTCCTACTACTTACCGCTTTCTTGCTGCAACAATTGGCTTTTGGCCAACTGATCGAACGCAACTTCTTTGGAGACTTGGAATACCACTCCAGAAATGGTGAATATAAAGCTACTTTGGAAAAAAACGTCTTTAACGATCTAGTGTTCAGCGACAACATGCATAACAAAATCACTTTTGAGGAAAAATACCTTCATTGGGAGTATGGCGATTTGTTGAAAAACGAACGAGAAGAACACATGTTCCTCATGGACTTAGTTCGTCAATACCGACGGGAATCCCACTACAAAGCCACCTATGAGATTGATATCTTTAACAATTTGGTCATCGAAGACAACAGAAGCTATAAACTCGAAGTAGGCGAAGACATCTTCGGCAACATCACCCACGAAGAATCCATTAACGGACATCGCATTGCCATTACGAGAGAAAAAGACGGCGGGCTTATCTATGAATCGAACAGCCAAAAAGCTTCCTTGCAAAAGGATATTTTTGACCGATGGATTTATGAGGATAGTCGGGAAAACAAGCTTGTATTCACTAATACTTCGTGGGCCAATATGGAAAGAAAATACGGAAATCACGAGCGTATATTTCAACACTTCATGGATGAGCTCCTGTTCATCGAAAATAATCCCAGTCCCCGCATTAGAAGAAGTCGTGACCATTAGTTGATTTTTCCTTAAAGCCATATATTTGTTGAAGGCCTGAATACAGGAATATCCTTGGCAAAAGAATATATCTTTCATAGTGCCGTTAACCTATTTTCAGTTTAGATAAGCCGTATATGAAAACGCTTCCATCACTCCGCACCGTTACGGTAACGCGGTACATTTTGCCCCTCCGGGAAGGCGGCTCTCTACCGGCCCTCGCCGAAGCGGACGATGGCTTTAAGTACGCCCTGAAATTCAGGGGAGCAGGCCAGCGGGAAAAGGCCCTGATTGCGGAACTCTTAGGGGGAGAGATCGCGAGACTGCTGGGCTTTAAAGTTCCCGAACTGGTATTTGCGGAATTGGACGTGGCCTTTGGGCGATCAGAGGGGGATGAAGAAATCCAGGACCTGCTAAAAGGCAGCCAAGGACTCAACCTGGCCCTGCACTTTTTATCCCAAGCGATCAACTTCGATCCACTGGCCATGAAAGTAGACCCTCTTCTGGCGTCCAAAATCGTTTGGCTGGACATGCTGATCACCAATGTGGACAGGACTTTTCGCAACACCAATATGCTGATGTGGAACAGGGAACTTTGGCTGATCGACCATGGAGCGGCATTTCTTTTCCATCACAGTTGGAACAATTGGGAAAGAAATGCCCAAGGCACCTTCCCTATCATCCAAAACCACGTACTTTTGCCTGAAGCAAGCATGCTGGATGAGGCAAATGAAATTTTAAAGCCGCTATTAACTCCTGACAAGATCAAACAAATCGTATCCCTGATCCCCAAATCTTGGTTGCTCGCAGGCGGGGAAAGCGAAGATGCCGAAGAACTGGCAGGAGTTTATTCATCATTTCTGAACCTAAGGCATGCCCATGCAGATTATTTCACCAAAGAAGCAAAAGATGCAAGGACAGCTGTTATATGACTACGCCATCATCCGGGTCGTACCCAGGGTAGAGCGAGAGGAATTCATCAACGTAGGCGTAATCATCTGCGGTACAAAAAGCGGCTACTTACAGGCCAAGCTGCATTTAAATGAATCAAAGCTCCTAACTTTAGACCCAGAAGCAGATGTATCCATGATCAAGGAAAACCTGGCATCCTTTGAAAAAATATGCCAGGGCTCCAAAGGGCCTATCGCTACTATGGACAAGGCTTCACGCTTTCGATGGCTCACGGCCGTACGAAGCTCGGTCATCCAGACTTCCCGGCCCCATAGCGGATTTAGCCATAACTTGGACGATACTTTAGCGCGCCTATTCAAGGAGTATGTACTTTAGCTCTCATTTTCTGCTTTTCAGATCAGAAACTTGTGGTTGATGGTAAAACCGTCACTGGGAGAGGGTATTTTGTAGGATGTAACTCCGAATAGGTGTCGATGTTACCATTACCCCCCGCAAAGCAGCGAAATAAAAAAACCTTCAAAGTTCATCGCTCTGAAGGTTTTTCGTGTACGGCAGGCGTCTCCTGTCCGATTTTAGTAGGTCAATAATGATGCATTAATTCCACCCTCCACCGAGGGCTTGGTACATATTCACAAAAGCGTTCATTTGTTGCATTTTGGTTTCCACCAGATCAAACTTGGACTCCAAAGCATCACGCTGGGTCATCAGCACTTCCATATAATCTGCCCTTGCTGATTTGAAGAGATCTCCCGAGATGTTAATGGAGGTCGTCAAGGCTTCCACTTCCTTTGCTTTTAGCCCATAGCTCTTTTCCAGGTTTTTGATTTTTGCCAGCTGGTTGGCTACCTCCACATAGGCATTCAAAATGGTCTTCTCATAATTGTAAACCGCTTGAATCTGCTTGGAATTGGCACTTTTGTAGGTTGCTTTGATTTCTTTTCTATTGATCAAAGGTGCAGCCAAGTCCCCTGCCAGAGAATATAATAACGACTCTGGCGTCTTGATCAGGTAAGAGGGATTAAATGCTTGGAAACCTATCCCGGCAGAAATGCCCAATGAAGGGTAAAACCTTGCTTTGGCTACTTTCACGTCCAATTTAGCCGCTGCCAGCTCCATTTCTGCCTGGCGGATATCCGGCCTATTATCCAGCAGCTGAGCGGGAAGTCCTGCTTGCACCTGCTTCGGCACCAAGTCTATAAAAGCCTCAGAATCCCGAATCACCGGCTGCGGAAATCTCCCCACCAGAAAATTGATCTTATTCTCGGTTTCCGTAATCTTCTGCTGAATATCGTATTGCAGGCTTTTGGTATGGAATACCTCTGCTTCAAACTTCTTCACCGCCAGCTCTGTTGCCTTGGCAGCACTTTTCTGAAGCTTGACGATTTCCAAAGCATCGTGCTGGATTTTGATATTCCTCTTCACAATGGCCAGCTGATTGTCCAATGCCAGTAATTCATAATAAGCATTGGCAATTTCAGCAATCAGATTGGTCACCATGAAATTTTTTCCTTCCACAGAAGAGAGATACCGTGCCACTGCTGCCCGTTTGGCATTGTGCAGCTTGCCCCAAATATCCGCTTCCCAAGAAGCAAAAGCACCCACCATAAAATCAGGCAATGGTTCAGGCATTTCTCTCCCGGGCTCGATATCTGTAGTGGCTTCACTGGCACCGCGACTGGTATAGCGCCCCACCTTGTCCAGACCAGCGCCGGCCCTGATATCCACAGAAGGTAGGTATTCTCCTTTTTTGGCCTGAATTTCATTTTTGGACACGGCAATTTCCTGCAGGATAATGTTAAGTTCCTGATTATTGTTCAGCGCCGTATCTATCAAGGCACTCAAGTAGGGGTCTGTAAAGAAATCCTGCCATTTTACGCGAGCCGTATTGGCTGTATCCGAAGCACTATCAAAGTGCTCCGGAACAGCTGTATCGGGCGTTTTTTCCACTACTGAGGGAGTTTTACAGGACGTAATGGCCAATGTCATAAAGACCGCTCCCAGCGATATATATATTATTCTCTTAATCATTATAATCGTATTCTTCGGTTAATGGAACTTCGTCTTCATCTTTGATCAGGTGACGCCCATCGGCCAGTTTGCCGAATATGTAATACAGTCCGGGCACGATGATCACACCGAAAACAGTCCCGAACAACATCCCGCCCAAGGCAGAAGCACCAATGGTACGGTTACCGATGGCACCTGCGCCTGTAGCTATGATCAGCGGAATCAAGCCAGCAATAAAGGCAAAGGAAGTCATCAGAATCGGACGGAACCGGACTTTAGCCCCTTCAATGGCCGCATCCAGGATCGTCGCTCCTTGTTGCCGTTTCTGAACGGCAAACTCCACAATCAACACCGCATTTTTACCCAACAGCCCGATCAACATAATCAGACCGATCTGGGCATAAATATCATTGTCCAAGCCCATCATTTTCAGCAACAGGAATGAACCAAACACTCCTACCGGAAGGGACGTCACGACAGCCAATGGAATGATAAAGCTCTCGTATTGGGCGGCAAGTACAAAATACACGAACACCAGCACCACCAAGAAGACATATAAGGACTCATTTCCGCGGTTGGACTCATCATAAGAAAGTCCTTCCCACGCAATATCATATCCCTGAGGTAAGGTCTGGGCAGCCACCTCCCTGATCGCAGCGATGGCGTCTGCGGTAGTGTAGCCTTTGGCCGGGAGTCCCCTGATGGCCGCAGAATTGTACATATTGAAACGGGTCACCTCATTCGGGCCTTGTGTTTTCTTCAAGGTCATAAAGGCAGAATAAGGCACCATTTCCCCTTCATCATTTTTCACATACAGGTTCAATACATCGGAAGGCAATCTTCTGAACTTGGGATCGGACTGGACATATACCTTAAAGAATCGTCCAAACTTGATAAACCCTTGCTCATAAGTACTACCAATCATAATATTGAGATTTTCCATGGCTTTCCCGATGGAAACACCTTTCTGCATCGCCAGCTCATTGTCTATTACCAATTCATATTGGGGGTAATTGGCAGCAAAGAAGGTAAACAACCCGGTAAGTTCTTTCCGCTTGCTAAGGTCATCCATAAACTGCTTGTTGATTTTATCAAAATCCTGATAATCCGTATCGGTGGTCTTGTCCAATAGCCTCATGGAGAAACCGCCCGATGAGCCAAACCCTGGTATTGCAGGTGGCTCAAAAAACTCGATTACCGCTCCGAGCCCCTTAGACTCTTCCTCCAGTTCTTCCATGATCTCCTTCACCGTATGCTTCCTATCTGACCATTTTTTCAGGTTGATCAGACAAGTACCGGCATTGGACCCCCGGCCTTCTGTCATGATCTCATACCCTGCCAAGGAGGACACCGATTCCACTCCTTCAATTTCCTCACAGATCTTTTGTAGCTCTTGGGAGACCTTGTTGGTTCGCTCAAGTGTGGCACCAGGAGGTGTCTGGATGATGGCGTAAATAGTGCCTTGGTCTTCGCTAGGAATAAAGCCGGATGGTAACACTTGATTTTCCAAATAAATCCCCGCACAAAACGCAATCAAAATCCCGAAGGTCAACCATCTTCTGCTCACCATTCGCTTCAGCAAGACCACGTACCTCCCGGTCAGTTTATCAAAACCACTGTTGAACTTATCTAGTGATTTGGTGAGGAGGTTGCCCTTTTTCGCTTTGCCATGGTGATTTTTCAGCAGCATCGCACAGAGTACCGGTGTAAGGGTCAATGCAATCAGGGCAGAAATCACAATGGAACTGGCCATCGTAATGGAAAACTGTCTATAGAACGTCCCGACAGGCCCACTCATAAAGGAAATCGGCAAGAATACTGACACCATCACCATGGTAATGGCAATGATGGCTCCACTGATTTCTCCTAGCACTCTTTTCACGGCCTGATAAGGAGTGAGACGGGGGAACTCCTCCATCTTGGCGTGCACGGCTTCTACCACCACGATGGCATCATCCACCACAATACCAATGGCCAGAACAAGCGCAAAGAGTGTCACCAGGTTAATCGAAAGTCCAAAGAACTGGATCACAAAGAAGGCTCCGATCAATGAAACCGGCACCGCCAAAATAGGAATTAAGGTCGATCGCCAATCGCCCAAGAAAATAAACACCACCAAAGCCACCAAAATAAAGGCATCCCTTAAGGTATGGATCACCTGCTCGATGGAAGCGTCCAAGAAGTTGGAAACGTCATAACTGATTTTGTAATCCACCCCGGGGGGAAACGTTTCCTTCATCTCGGTTAGCTTTTCCTTTACCGTCTCGATCACGTCACTGGCGTTACTACCGTAGTTTTGTTTCAGCACAATCGCCGCAGAAGGATGACCGTCCAAGTTGGAATAAATATCAAAAAACTCACTACCCAACTCTACCTTACCAATATCCTTCAAGTGGATGCTCTCCCCTTCAGCATTGGCTCGAATGATGACATTTTCATATTGTTCGGGCTCATTATACCTGCCCTTATAGGTCAATACATATTCCAGCGATTGGGCCTCAATTCCAGAACTACGTCCCAATCTACCTGGACGTCCCACAATACTTTGCTCTTGTAGCGCCTCCATCACTTCTTCCACGGAAATGTCATAGGCCCTCATACGGTCAGGATTAAGCCATATCCGCATGGCATACCGCCGGCTACCCAGAATCTGAGCTTTTGCCACCCCTTTGATCCTGTTGATCTCCGGAATCATGTGGACATTGGCGTAATTATAAAGGAATTTTTCGTCCATGTTCTTGCCCGTACCATATAAGTTGACATACATCAACATACTGGGCTGGATGGGCGTGATGATCACCCCCTCCCGCTGCACCAGCTCTGGCAAGAGCGGCATGACGCGGTCTACACGCGTCTTCACACGAATTACGGCCTGGTTAGGATCAGTGCCTGGCTCAAAGATCACACGGAGAGTAGCCTCTCCGGCACTGGTAGCATCCGTGGCCATATAGCGCATCCCTTGGGCACCATTGATGGAGTTTTCCAGTGTAATCAGGGTTGACTTTACCAATACGTCTGCACTGGCACCTGGATAAGCGATAAATACGTTTACGGTAGTAGGTGCAATTTGGGGAAATTGAGAAATCGGTAATTTCTTAATTGCCAATGTCCCTACAAAGACGATGATGACCGAAATCACGATAGCGAATACCGGCCTATGAATGAATTTTTGAAACATTACTGCTCTTTTTTGATGAGACTCAATTATTCCGCGTAAAGGCCAAGCTGAGACATTGCTTCCTCAGGAGCGATGAATTCCGGATGGATTTCATCGTTTTCCCTTACGAGTCGCAAGCCCTCCAGCAGCACCTTATCATTCTCTTCCAATCCATCTTGAATCACATATAGATGAGGCATTTCTGCCGCTACCGTAATCTCTCTAGCGTGCAGTTTATGATCTTCGTCCAACACGTAAACATAACGTTTGTCCAATACCTCAAAGGTGGTCTTCTGAGGAATGATCATGGCGTTTTTAAAGGGCACGGACATTTGGATATTGCCCGTTTCGCCATGTCTCAGCAGCCCGTTAGGATTAGGAAAAGTTGCCCTAAAAGGAATATTTCCCGTCTCGTGATTAAAATCCGCTTCGATAGTCTCCACTTTACCAGGATGGCCAAACACTTTATTATTGGCCATCAGCAGGTTTACCATGGTGGCCGAACTGTCTTTCTTTAGATTTGACATATAGTCCAAATACTCCGCTTCCGGCACATTGTAGTATACCCACATATGACTGTTATCAGATAAATTGGTCAACAATTCTCCCTCATCAATCAAACTACCAACCCTAACATGGAACCGATCAATAATCCCATTAAAAGGCGCGCGAATTTCCGTAAAATCAAGGTGAGTTTGTGCCAAGGCAAGCTCCGCATTGGCCTTGTCCAGTTTAGCTTTGGCCATGGCCAGCTCATTAGGGGCAACGACATCCCTATCGGCCAGGGATTTGGTGTTTTGATATTCTATTTCTGCAAAACTCACTTCAGCTTTTGCCCGTTGAAATTCGGCTTGGTACAGCTTGGGCATGATCTTGAATAATAATTGGCCCTTCTTTACGAACTGGCCTTCATCCACATAGATTTTTTCCAAATAGCCACGCTCTTGGGCACGTACTTCAATGTGGCTGATGGAGTGGATTTGACAGACATAGTCCTCCATGATGGTGGTGTCCATCCGAACGGGGCTAGTGACCTGTAGCTCATAAACATGGGCTTCTTTTTCCTCTCCATGGGAGTTGCAGCTTGTATGCAAAAGCAACGCACACAAGCCCATTAACATGAGGATACTCGTTCTCATAATTTCTTTTTTAAATGTTTTGGTTTCTTGGTTCTTAGCGTGACAATAGCAGTCACGCCTAAACACTCTGGAACGTATGAATCCCAGAATGCCTGAGGATTTTGGGCAATTGTGTACTTAGCAATTAAGGGTAATAAATGGGATCTCAGGCAATAGGACTATTGCCATACCGAATGGATAAAAAGTATGGTATTATATCAAGAACACCTGAATAAATAGGTGCCAACGATTCGATAGAATATGGGAAAAGTGCTTACAAAAAGGAAAGCCTTTAAGGCTGGTGCTAGAAGATTCACCGAGTAAATAGTCAAAAAAGAGTACCGCTAGGGTATTCCCGCTTTCAATTTGCTTTTTAGATGAAGCGCTTTCGCTCTCTTCCTCTATATTTTCTCCTTCCGCGGGAAAGGTTCCTTTTTTAAAACCTGAAAAAGAAGACTTGAAAACAATATCCTCCAAATGAAGGGATGAATGGCTTTCAGCTTTTGAAAGATAGGGTGTTGGCTCAGAAAACTTCTCCTGCTGCTGTGTGGAAAACAGCGGAGCAATCCCACTCGAAAGCAGAATACTAAAGGATAATATCAGTCTGATCAACATTTTCATGATTGGAGCCAAAAGTAAACAAAGGAATCCTCCTTGTCAAGAGAAGAGGTATTAAATCTTTTTGAAGAATGCGTAATCAAAGTATGGTATCCAACATTCTCACCTCACACTCTCGGACAAATAAATTCATACTTTACCCTCGTAAATGAATACATAGGGGTTGGCAAGAGATTGTCTTTACAACCTCCTTTCTCTTGAAATAATTCAAAAACCTTATAAGAAATTTTTAAAAAAAACTATCGTTCAATCATCTTACAAAGAAGGAGCCATGGATAAAAAAGAACATAATTGGTAAAGCATTTGTATCAAATTTTCGAAAATTCTACTTTTGATAAGCATAATGGTGTAGGTTGAATTTAGGTTCGAATCGCTACTGTATTAAGATATTGAAACCCACCGGTACCTCCGCAACAGCTCAATTAGTATCATTATGTCCATTACCCCTAAAAGCAATTGATCCATAAAAAACCACGATGTTCGCATTTACAAAAATGTACTTATTAGCTTCTTTGATTTCTGGTTTTATTCTCCTACAGTCTTTATTTAACGGAGGACTTAAATTCCATGGAAACGAACAAGCAATAAACCAGCGCACATCCTATACTGTTTTTGGAGAGCATGACACGAAATTTTCAAATCAATTTGACATCGACTTCAGTTTATCACTAAGTCCCGTCGAAGAAATCGGGTATATTCTCAGGATCAAAACCGGAGTGAACAATCGGATATTCAATATATTTTACGACAATCAGGGGAACCATATCGTTTTTAAATTCAATGAAGAGGGAAAAACCAACCTTATCGTAGCCAGAATGGACAAGGCTCAATTGTTTAACCAGCAATGGTTTGACATGAAAGTCTCGTTTGACCTCATCGGTGATTCCATCACGCTTACCATTGGTAATGAAACTTTTACCGCCAAAAACCTACAACTTCAAGATAGCTACCATCCCAAGATTCTTTTCGGTAAAAGTGATCACATCATCGATGTCCCTGCATTCTCAATCAAAAACCTATCTATTATCGGAAAGGAAACATATCATTTTCCACTATATGAAAACAAAGGTAATATCGTCCACGATATCAACGGGACCCCTTATGGCAACGTAATCAATCCAGATTGGCTAAAAAACTATGCCTATTATTGGAAACATCTGACTTCGTTTAAATCAGCATCTGTAGCCGGAGCAAATTACAATCCCCAAAAGGAGGAAATTTACTATTACAACCGAGATTCACTCTGGACCTACAATGTTCGTTCAGGTAGCACAAGAACCGTAATTTTCGATCAAAAATGTCCTGTAGAACTCATCTTGGGCACTAATTTTATCGATAGTGTCCAAAACAAATTATACACCTACGAAGTGTATTATGACTTCGCATACCAAGGCCCTACTGTGGCCAGTCTTAACTTAGACACCTATCAATGGACCGAAGAAAGCCACCAACAACTCCCTACCCAACTCCATCACCATGGATCGTTTATCGATTCCTCCCGATACAGCATCTTTGGAGGCTTTGGGAATATGAAGTACAGTAAAAATTTCTTTTCCTTTGATTTGAAAAAAAAAGAATGGGAGCTTAATGAGGGGTTTACGGGAGATGTCATCACCCCGCGCTACTTTTCTTCTGTCGGATACCAACCTGAAAAAAATAATTTATATATTCTTGGTGGCATGGGAAACGAGTCTGGGGACCAATCCGTGGGAAGAAAATACTACTATGACCTCTATCAGGTGGACATGGATACCAAGCACGTTACCAAACTTTGGGAAATACCATGGAAAAACGACAACGTTGTTCCTGTACGGGGCATGGTAATTTTAAACGACTCCAGTCTTTACACACTTTGCTACCCTGAACATTTCTCCGATTCTTTTCTTCACCTATATCGCTTCTCCCTAAAGGATGGCAGCTTTGAAATACTTGGGGATTCCATCCCTATCCGATCTGACAAAATCACAACCAACGCTAACCTCTATTTCGATAAAGGACTCAATAACCTATATGCCGTAGTGCAGGAATTTGAAGATGATATATCCTCAGATCTAAAAATATATTCCTTAGCTTTCCCTGCTATTACTAGGGAGGAGTTATCAGATTTCCCAACAAAACAACAGGGCAAAATTCCTCTATGGATATTGCTATTTGGAATCGGAGCAATTTGCTTAGGATGGTGGATGTACAAAAAGCTAAAATCAAAATCTACGGATGCCATTAAAAGTCCTAAGGAAGAAGTGGAAATAATCCATACTCCAAGGACTCCCCAATCCGAACCGCCCAATTCCATCCACTTATTCGGCAACTTTATGGTGCGAGATGTCAATGGAAAGGACATCACTTACATGTTCAGCACACAGCTTAAACAGGTGTTTTGTCTTATCCTCCAATACAGTCTATCGGAAGACGGGATTACTTCGCAGCACCTCAGCAATTTACTTTGGCCAGATAAACCTGCGGACAAGGTCAAAAATTCTCGTGGTGTAACAATCAATAACCTACGCAAAACCTTGGGCGAGCTGAATGGAATTGAATTGGTCCATGAAAAGGGACACTACAAAATTATCCTCCATGAAAAGGCTTATTGTGACTATGCAAGGTGTCTTCAACTTATCGCTACTCATAAAATGGATGAACATAGAGATGAGTTTGCCAGAATCGTATCGAGGGGAAAATTCCTATATCTCTTGGATGACCCCTTGTTCGACTTATTCAAAGAAGAAGCGGAGACAAAACTAGAGCCGGCCTTGATATTAGAAATGGAAAAGAGCTTCACCCACGAATCGTTTACTACTACGATTTCACTGGCAGAAGCCCTTTTCAATATCGACCCTTTAAATGAAACAGCATTGGCTTACCAACTTAAGGCCATGCAGAAACTCAATATGATAGAAGACTCCAAACTTGCTTACAGGACCTTTGGCATCGAATACAAACATGCCACCGGCAAGGATTTTCATCGCTCTTATCAAAGCATTATTTCTTAACCAGCGGTCTATTTTAAGTATCACTGCTAAACAGTGTGGTGAGGTATATGGTCTGCTGGGCGCCTTTAGGCTTGTATGACAAAATCCCCCACCATTGATCAAATTCCATTCATCGAACGGAGGTTGCTAGTGACATGAAAGCCTAAATCACCAATTCAGCTTTACGTGGACTCCTTCAGGGCTGTTTTCAAAACCCAGGAAACAGGTCTTGCTGCTTTCATCCCAAGAGTTCTCTGCCATCACCGCATCTCCATTTACTCTCGTAATCTCGATGGAATTCGCTTTTTCTGGTAGAAGAACCCTCATCACATTGGTGGTGTTCAGGGGGCTTTTGGCAACGAATGAATAACTGTTTTTGGTCACTTCCTCATCATAAACCCTGGCAGCGGTGGCCAAAACCTGTGGCTCTTGTGGATTCGTGACACTTTCGATATTGTACAAGAAGGATTGCTCCCCAGGCTTCACCCGTTTTTCCTTCAAAACAGGAATCTCTGGATCAAATAGGTCAATGAATTTACCCTTGACGATATAAGGAGAAGTGTCTTCATTTTCATCGACAACAGAAATGATCTCGTATGCCCCTCTTGAAAGGGAAAAGTGGTTTTTAAATATGAGTTTTTCGGAGATGGGAGCTGCTCCATAAAGCGTTTTGATGGTGTTCACAAACTCCAAATCGCTGTTTTCTTCTAGTACAAATTCCTTCGGATCAGTACGCATGATGACTACTTTGCCCTTACCAAAGGAAAACTCCCCGGCTTCAAAAGGTGCTTTTAGTCCCATTTTCAAAAATAGATCCTCTGAGGGAGCGTTGAACGTATTACCATCTGTGTTCCACCATTCCCGAACCCCCTGAAATGCATCTTTATCCCTACCACAATAGACCAAAACGCCTCCCTTTTTGACCCATTCGGCGATATGGCCATGGCCATCTTCACTCATCGGCTTCATATTGGAATAGGACATGACAAGGATTTTCAGGTCTTTCCAAGTTCGCTTAAAGGACACATTTTCTATATGAACGGTCTTCACTGGCACACCGCGCTTGAGCAGTGGCATGGTCTGTCCATAAAAATTTGACAACTGTGGATCATCATACCCCTGATGAGTAGGAAAACACTGAAACATGAGGGAATTGGACATCAAAACCCCGATCCCTTGCGACCCGCTCACTTTATTGTCTGAATGGGGCATATCATTCAGTGTATTGACCATCACCTGCATTTGAGTGGAATAAAAACGTGGAATTAGCGCTTTCTCTTCACTATCTGCACTCGTCCTGTAAAGTCCTTCATAGATCCGGTCAGGCCAGGGCATCACTTCATAGTTTGCGACCATGGGATACAGCAACTGTGCCGCAAAAGTGGCTTGGTAATTTTTCTTATAATCAGCCCAGTCCCTAGGCCAATCTTCTATCGGATCGGTCAGAAAATACATTTTCCTGTCCGTCGGAGCGGTCATCGACTCCATGGAGCCGTACTCCAGAAAAGCCGTTTCGAACACACGCTCCTTTGCCAAGCCATTATAATAATTGGGCTCTCGCGAGGTGCCCGTCCATACCTGCGCAATATAACCGTCCACACTGGGCAAGGATGCGAGACTAGCCTCAGGACTGACAATCATCCATTGGGAATAATTCACTAAAGAATGTGTGGGTACGTAACACCTCACCTCCATACCTTTGCTCTTGCCATATTCCTTTGCAAAGGAAAAACACTCCTCCACTGCCCTGTAATACAAGTGATATTTTAGTTTATTGGCCAAATAGGTATTTTCCGCAGATTCATGCTGTGGCCTCCAGTCAAAGCCGTAATAAGCTTCCCACTCTCTTTTGAAAGCCTCACTATAACCAGCCTTGGCCCAAAACTCAGGTTCTTCAAGGTAAATGGCATCAATCCCTACATCAATGACCCGTTTGATTACCTTTTCCTTCAAATATTTGATAAAATTTTGAGTTGGCACAATGTACGGAACCATATGTCCATGCCAAAGTGTATCACCCTTTTCGGTGACTTGCCCTTCATCCAAGTGCCACTCTCCGTCCCATTCACCTGTAAAATAGTCCTGATATTCGCCCCAAGCGATCCCAGTCATAAAATGGGTCGTGTATCCTTTATCCCGCCAAGTCTGGACACGCTCCTCGAACGTCATATCAGCCTTTCCATGATGGTCTTTCACACTGTAAACGATCGCCACATCTGCACGGACATCCGTCACTGGCTTCCAAGGGTTGGATGTTTGAAATGCTGTTTTTTCCTTTGGTGTTTCCTGAATGTGCTCCCTTTGGGAAGGCTTGGTACAAGCCAAAAGGAGTAGAAAAGGTATCGCATAGATTAGAACAGTCTTTTGCATGGGTTTAATGTTTCTAAAGTGAAGCTAAAAAATGGGGACACTAATCATGCCCCCATAAATAAAGTCAATGTACTCAATAAATCAACACTTGGCGCGGTTCGTTATAGTTCCATCGTCTGGTACCGCTTCCCCTAGGGGTATCAAAGTTAATTCTGGCAGCAGCCCTGACAAAGACCATTCGGCCCTCGGGAATGGTGCCATTTGATTCGATCGTGATGGTCTCACCCAGCATGGAGTTAAAGGAAGATCCCGAAAATTCCAATTGACTAGACCAACGTTCATCTCTGGCTCGGTAGCCCACTGTAGACGAGTAGCTTACAAACAGCTGGATGTCGGTCACATTCTGAAAACTGGCACTATATCCACCCATGGGTTCGATTTTAGCACGAAACTCTTCCTCAGACACTCCACGTGTCACGCGCACCTGCGCCCTTACCTTTCCGTTGATCACCTCTGGCTCACTGACCCATTCCACTCTCAGAAACGGCTGTACTTCAAAGGTAACATTGGTTACACCCTTAATGTCCACAGTCTGTGTTTCATCTGCAAGCGGTACCCCACGCTCATCCTCACGGATAAGTGGAATAAACGGCCCGTCAAGGCGCACATTATAATTCCCTGCAAACAACTTTGTGTTTTGGAATGTCCCGTCAGGCATGCAAAAGAAATCAGGATTTGGGGAGACATTATCCCCCCAGCTCAACTCGGTCAGCCTGACACGTATTCCTTCGCTTCCCTGATCAGTTAGCACTAGCTCTCCAGTCTCTATATCCACCACTTCTCCCTGAAGTGTTTCTGCAGGCAGTTCATAGTTATCCAGCTCAAACATGCTGCAAGAACTAAGTGAAAACAGCCCAGCTAGGATTAGGTATGCTATTTTTTTCATCGTTTAAAATTCTAGGTTATTGATAATAATTTATCTATTGGGTTGTTGATCGATTACCGGACTCTTGGAAACCTCTCCACCAGGAATCGCAAAATAGTAGTCGATGATATTGTATTCGAAAGTCTTCAAACTCACCCACTGGAAACGGGCGTCAAAGAAATATTGGCCACTCTCAGTGGACAGGAATGGATAGATTCCCCTAAAGCGATAGCGGGAATTCATGCTGAAGTCCTCCTTATCGCGAGTTTCACCCCAGAAACCGTCCCTTTGCTCATAATGCTGAACCCTCCATCGGCGTAGGTCCCACTTGGTCTTGTGCTCCAAGGCAAGCTCCTTTCTGCGCTCTTTTCGGACAATATTACGGCTTGAAATATCTGAAGAAAGCACCCCGGAAAGCAAACTCGCTCCTGCACGCTCACGGATATCATTGATCCCATTAGTGGCTACTTGGAGCATATCCGATCCATCTGGAGATACTTCCCCGGCAAGCCCCAACTCCACGGCCGCTTCCGCCGCATTTAGCAGCACATCAGCATACCTCATCAATACGAAATGTTGGTCAGACCTTCCTTCACCTGCCTCAAAAGAAGGATCTGGATTCAGCCACTTACGACCGTATAATCCAGTCAAGGAGCTTTCTCCATTGTTATAAAAAGGACCATTGGCACCAGCTGCAGTGATCTGTTCCCCCTGAAAAGTAACCAGTTCTTGACTTCCGCCCTCCCTAGCACTGAGGAAAAGTTCTTTTGGTGCCTGCGTATAAAGTGGCAATTGCTGATAGCGGCTTTCTGCTGTAGCGTACGAATAATCGCTGAACAATGGCTTCACCGGTTCAGAACCTGTGTATACTCCTGCCCGAATTTCGATTTCCTGATTTTTGAAAACATCCCCAGGGAAAATGACATAGGCACGAAGACGTGGTTCGGCATCTTTAAAGAAATCCAAAGGTGAATCATACATCAAGTAATCTCCTTCCGTATTGGTGGAGCCGGTGGTCACCTTGATCGTTCCGTCGGGATACCGTTCAAAGCCCTCAAACAACTCGATAAAATCCAACGTTGGACAAGTACCTGATGCCAATGGAGCTTTGAAAATAAAAGGTGCACTGTAAGCATCATAACCATGGGTCGCCACAGGAAAATCATATTCTTTTACATAGATATTCTCTGGGCTAGTAGGATCACTAAACATGTCCACCATATTTTGGTATTGTGCCTCAGGATCATCTGCGGCCCATTTTCTTTTGTATAGGGAATAACGGCCACTATTGATCACCTCATTAGCGGCAGCATAAGCCTCACTGAAATACCTGACAGATGCTGCTTGAGCGGTTTCATCAGAAAAACCGATAACCCTGACCCCTGTTTTCAACCCCGTACCGGTAAGTCTTCCCGGTACGGTTTCATTGTATTTTGCCACAGAGCCTGCATAAAGCATGTCCTGGGATTTAAAAGAAAGAGCTACGTATTTATTGGAATAACCGGGCTTAGGACTGGCCGGCTGTAGTAATTCGATGGCCCTGTCATAATCTGCCAATACCTGATCCCATGTTTCTTCTTCCGAAGAACGTGGGATTTCCAATGATTCTCCATCACCTGGATAACGTAACACCTCTGTCACCAAAGGCACTCCGCCGAATCGTTTTGCCATAGCCGAAAACACAAAGGCCCGGACGAAATAGGCTTCACCCAAATAATGGTTATAGGTTACCTCTGGAAAGGCATCCGCATATTCTGGTAACTTTTCCAATAGGTAATTGGCTTCTCTCAATAGACCAAACGCCATTCCCCAATATGGGGTTCTTTCACCCGTATAAGCCGAACAGATTCCGTCTCGGTTTAATGCTTCGCCTGTTCCTTCAATCCCCAAAGAACCCAGCCATGAGTTGTATTCTACACCCCACTGAGCCATGTACTTAAAATCCTCAAAGGGCATCTTGCTGTACATTCCGGCGATGTACACGTCCATACCGGATTCACTGGTCATGAGTGTCTCGTCCCCGATGACATTGGGAGGAGGCACATCCAAGTCTGTACAGCTAGAAATGTACAATAAGCTGAACAGTATTAATATGATTCTTATTTTCATATGATTATAATTATTCTTGTGGCCATATGGAATCTCGCGTGATAAATAATCATTGCTGTGTCTAACATGCTTTGTGATGCTCGATTTCATGATGTAATTCATTTTAATGTTCCAATATCTCATCTAGCTGTTTTAAAATGATGCCGTCACTCCTAGTGTATAGGTTTTAGTCAACGGATACAATCTTCCCAGCGCATCCCCAGGATGCTCTGGGTCCACAAATTTCACCCCTGTAAATGTCAAGAGGTTATAGGCATTGGCATAGAATCGGATATTGGTAGAAGCACTCCTCCTTAGCCTTAGGGTATAGCCAATCTCGATACTTTTGAGCCGCAAGTAATCTGTACTTACCCGGTTAAATTCAGAATTCCCAAAGGGATAATTTCCTGTATAACCGTAATATCCACTGATCCATTCTGTTTCAGGATCGTAAGGATCTGCCAAAGGATCCACGGGATGCCAGCGATCCAGATACTGCTCCAAAGCACCCCCACCATTACTGCCCCAAATGGAGTACAATGGCTCTTGGTACTGCATAGAGCCCAATGCAGAACCTTGCAGCAGGACGCTCATATCAAAATCCTTATACGTAGCGTCAAGTGCCAAACTATAATTTAACCAAGGGGTTTGGTCATAGGCGAAGGGATGCTGGTCTAGGCCATTGATCTCTCCATCGCCATTCCAATCCTCGTACTTGTAATCACCAGGCAAGACTCCCCTATCCTTATAGATGTCATACGACCAGATGTCCTCCCAGTCGGTATATCGTCCTGCTGACACATAGCCAAACTGCACACCTTGATAGCGGTTGGTCAGGTTATCATTTCGCCAACGGTCGTAGGAATTTCCGTAAGGTCCTTTTTCAGCAGCAATCAAGTGCTGTCTACGGGTAATCGTAGCAATTCCTTTCACTCCATAGGATACTTCACCGATCTTATTTCGATGGGACAGTTCGAGGTCTATTCCGAACTGACGGTCACTATTTGTGTTTTCCCTAGGTGCGCCTGTACCCACTACAGAAGGCACATCACCCGATCTAGTGGAAAACAAGCCCTCTCTACGACGGTCAAAATAATCAAGGGAAAAGCCGAATTTGCCCATCCAAGCTTCAAAATCCACCCCTACGTTAAATGTCTTAGCAGTCCACCAGGTGATGTTCTCATTTGGAACTACGACAGATGCCCCGTACACAAACTCTCCGTTTAGCATATAGCCAGGAGCATACTGATTATAATATCCCTGTTGGGCATTGCCACTGGTAGCAGGATAGATATATCCGGGATACCAATCATAGGCAAGGGAACCATCATCGGCTGTCATTCCATAACTGGCCCTGAATTTAAGTTGGTCCACGAAAGACAATGCTGAAACGGATTTAAAGAAAGGTTCCTCGGATAGTCGCCACCCTATCGAACCAGAGGGGAACCAGCCCCAACGGTTGGTTTCGACAAATTTGGAAGATCCATCATAGCGGAACTGCACTTCGGCAATGTACCTTTCACCATAGGCATAATTAACCCGACCAAACATGGCGGAGTTAGAGATCTCATACAGGTCACCGGAACCGCCCTGCATGCCACCTTGCTGGTTTTCATTCATGCCACCCACGAGGTATTCCATGGCAAAGGCCAGGTCGCGTTGGGCATAAAAGTTATCTCCTTTCCGATTTTGGGTTTCAAAGCCCAAAAGTCCCGAAACGGCATGAACCTTATCGAAGGTTCGTTTATAATTGATCAGGAACTGGCCCAAAAACTGCTGTCTGCTGTATAACTCTCTTCTTATCTGATTAGGGGAACTATTATTATAGAGCTTTGACACATAGGAGTCTTCTACAGGATCATACATGTACTGATAATATTCCCTCCGATAAATATCATTATCATCTCCACGATAGTCGAAACTCACGAGTCCTTTTGCGGACAATCCTTCCAGATCACTGGAAACCGTACCAAAATCAAATTCCAGTGATGCTGAAGACTGAAAGTACTTTTGCTTGTATTTTCTATGTCCGGAGACATCAGCCCTCATCATGGCAATGGTATTCTGCTCTAAGTCCAGCCCTTCATAGTTCAACATGGTATTTTCTGGATCTGCATAAGCAGGAAAGAGCACCCCTTGTCTCCAGTAATTCCGAATGATATCCACTGCACTGGAATACGGTGAATTTCGCTGATCGGCGACTCCGCTGAGGTTCAGGTTAAAGTCCAACCCCTTGGTGATTTCCGTAGTGATATTAGACCTAAGGTTGATTTTGTTGTAATTCATATCACCGGATTTGAAAATTCCCTCTTGATACATGTATCCTCCGGCGATATAGTACTGGGTCTTCTCCGTTCCTCCTGAGATACTGATATCATGCTGGCTTTGTGGAGCATAATCACTGACCAGTAAGGCATTCCAATCCGTCGTGCGCCGGCGTCCTGTTCGGAAAGCTTCGAAATCATCATCCTGATAAATCAGGTTTCCCCCATTGATATTGTTCATGGCCATTTCGTTGTAAAGGGTCATGGTCTCGTAGGGGTCCGCAAGCGCGGGGAATCCAGATGGGCTCTGCAAGGTATAAGAACCATTATAGGTAACCTTAGCTTTTCCACTGTCACTTCCTCTTTTGGTGGTGACGAGCACCACGCCATTTGCGGCCCGTGCACCATATATGGCTGCCGAAGCATCCTTCAGCACTGACACCTCGTCGATATCTGTCGGATTGAGACGCTGAAAATCAGCCATGGTTCGTTGGATACCATCGATCACAATCAACGGGGCCCCTAACCCGCGAATATCAAATGAAGCATTAAACGTACCCGGTTCAGCACTTTTTTGCCAGACACGTACCCCAGCTATCCTACCGGTAAGCATATTCTGTGGGTTTTCATTCTTGGTTCGAAGCATTTCGTCACCTTTAATATTGGCCACAGAGCCTGTCATGGTCACTTTCTCCTGCATGCCATATCCCACGACGACGACCTCTCCCAATTGCTGGGTATCCGGCATCATCTTTACTTCGATCACTGATCGTGTTCCCACTTTGACATTTTGGGTAACGTATCCAATAAATGAAAATGTCAACACTGTATCATCATCAGGCACAGTCAAGGTATAGTTCCCATCAAGGTCCGTGGTCGTTCCTGATAAGGTACCCTTTAGCAATACATTCACTCCCGGCATAGGAGTACCGTCTTCTGCTACTACCGTTCCAGAAACGGTTTTATCTTCCTCCTGTACCTTCTGATCATCCACAAGAGCATGAACAGAAGCTAATACTGAAGCATGAACAGGAGCATTGCCAAAGTACAGTAAAGCGGCTCCCATTAAGGAATACTTCATCAGCCCTGTGGAAAATTGCTTATATATCTTTTGCATAAATTTTAGGCTATTTTGTTTTTATCATTGTCGTTAAAGATACTTTCCATCTTTATCACTTGGTCAGCTCATAGCGTGACAACACGGCATATTCTGCTGCAAATGCGAAATTGAACATCCCCTCTGTCCTGTTATTATTGTCGGTCAGGCTCCAGCCTACCAGTAAATTGGTCGGTAAAAATCCCTCATGGAGAAAATTATCGTAGCCATAATCCAAGTTTTGCTGGAAAGTACCGATGTACTCCGAGGCAGCTCCATAGAATGGGTGAACATCTACATAGCCGCGCATCAATACCCCATTGAACCAGTTATTAAAGCCGCTGATATCGTAACTGTAATACCCTTCATGGGATTGGTCAGGTTTTGCGAAATATTGGAAACTATCGTCAGAAAGCCCCTTAACATCCTGAAGATAAACTTCGTCGTTTGTCGTTCTGTATAAGTCTGCCGCTCCCGACAGCATGGTACCGGAGTTATAGGAAATGGCAGGCCCCACCCGATCCTGGCAAGTGATGCCCTTACGGTACTCTGTGCCGTTGACAGTCTCCGTTTGTGGATTTCCAGGAGAACAACCACCTCTCATATCATCATAGACGCCATCAGACCTCAGGAGACGATCCTTTTGCCAATTGTATACTTTCTGCGCAAAATCTGCATAGTAATCACTTTTGTTCACCTGCATGGTCTTCCTGGTCTGCTTGTCGTCAGCATCGATGTACCGGTAAGTGATCTCATCACTTTTACCTTCATAGATTTCATGCAGCCACACCAGTGGACTTACCATAGGACCATTGCTGCATGCATGCTTGGTCACATAGCCTGGCCCCCAAGTGATACCGCCTCGTTCAGTTCCATCAGGATTTCGAGTACTGTCCCATCCATCCAAAACATAGGCTGTCAGGTATTCTGCTTTTTCCAAATAGGCAGCTTCCCCGGTGATCTTGTAGGATTCCAATAATTCCCGAACAAGCCACATCTGGTCATCATACACATTCTCTATTCCGGCGACATTGGCTGTTCCCTTAGCATTGCCCCGGTTTACACCATATACTGACCATTCTTTGGTTTGGGTATAGGATACCAGTTCAAAAGTTCCCAAGTAATAGTCTGCGTTTTCGTACAGTTGTCCCAACAGCTCAGCGTACTTTTCAAAATGCTCGTCATAGAGTGCCGCATTTCCATGTTCTTTATGAGCCTGGAGTCCGTGCAAGACAGCATTAACGGCTTCTATGGCTGCCGTGTACATCCACACGCTACCGGTTTCATCAGAACGGACCCCCGTAAAAGGATTATAATACCTAGCCATGGCCATGCCTGTCCCTGTAAAATGGGCAGACACAGCGTTATCGGTCAATTCCATTGCCCTGAGGATATTCTGTTCCGCAAGGCTAACCTCCTCGGGAGGGCTATTTGGTTCTGGGTCAGATGAACTTTCACTACATGCCACGAATAGTAGCATAACGAAACTCATAATTGTGATCATCATTCGGTTTTGTATCATGTTTAGGTTTATTGAATTAGTTAAGATCTATGCGGTGGATTACCAGTTTATTTTCGCCTGTATTGCCTTCAGCATTATATACCCCTAGAGCCAAGGTGACATCTTTGCCATTAAATTGGGACAAGTCATATGAAAAAGCGGCGTAACCTTCAGGATTTCCGGCCCCTCCATCTCCATGCTTAAATTTCCAGCAGCCATCCGCTGCGGCACTAGCTTCGTCTGCTGTATTGGACTGAGGTTCCAAATGGGTAACCGTACCGTTGTCTTCAATGGCGGTAAGCTTGAAATAGGTGAAATTATCACCAAAATTGCGTGTACTTAGTGTCAGCTGGTTGTTTCCAGCATCAATGGAAAACTTTGAGTATAAATAGGCTTCCGGCACCGTAGAACTTTCTTCAGGTGTATTGCGGGTTTTGATCAGGTAGCCTTCTGAAGGGAACACTTCCGGATCTTTTTTCAATGGAACAAAGAACCAATTTGCAGCAACATGATCCACCTCCCGCCATGCGCGGTATGCATCTACGTAATTATCACGGTTACCACCTATTGGGCTGATGCCTGTAAAGGACAGTTTGGTATGTGGCATAGTGGAGCGTATGGTTTCTTGAGTCAGGTTCCAGCCCTCGATCACCTCGTTGCCTGGTAACCAGTCCCAATTCTCAACTTTTCGGTCGGCAAAACGAATGGCCCGCAGTACGAGTTGCTTCCAATAATCCCCTGTGGATTGCCTATATAAACCGACCGCTATGACTACTTCCTTACCTATATAGTCACTAAGATCAAACGCTACATCTCCATAGCTTCCAGAAGCATATGTCCTGTTTTCTCCAATCTTCATTGCAGTAGGCTCGGCTGCCGACAAATCCACTACCTGTACGCCAAAGTAGGCCGGATTAGCTTCATCTGCATTGTGGGTGCTGACCCTAAGTGACAAAATCTTATTATCCTCTGTAATCCTCTTACTACCATAGACATAAGAATCAAACACATTCAAATCTGCTGGATTACTACGCTCGTCTTCATTATTTCTGATTTGGAGGGTAGTACCTTCATTTTGTTCTTGCCAGGCACCACGGAAATCCAACACCGACATGTAATTACAAGCCCAGTCCCATCGAGGATAGGCATCCGCATTACGACCACCTCGGTATTCATTGTAATACCATTTTTCAGCTGTCAGGAGATCTGCATAGGTAAGTCCACGGAGAATTTCACTACTGCCCATCGTAATGTCAATGCCCGCCTCTCCATCTAAAAAATCTTCCGGACTAACGGTTTTGGTAATGGATTCATAATTTGCTTTGCTGAACGTAATGGTGTACTCATCTACGATCAGGTTTTCTAGTGTATAGACACCGTCACTACCGGTAGTAGTTGTTCCGGCCACCCCCACACTGATGGTCACTCCTTCAAGTGGTTCGTCTCCGTTTTTCCCGTCCTTGATAGTTCCGGTAATCTTAGCTGAAGCAAACACCAACGATACATCCGCCGTAGCGATGTTATCATCATTGAACTTATCAAGATTTATGGTATGGCTGACCGTAAGCCATCCCGACTTGGAAAACTTTACTGCACGTGTCTTTAACGTGACATCCTCAAAAAAATACTTCCCGTCACTTGCAGTGGTGACGGAAATTTCATCTTCCCCTACTCCGGCTAGGGTAACGTTTACATCTGCAATTGGCTCGCCATCGGCATCCGTAACGGTACCTGTGATGGTTCCCCTAGGTTCTGCCATGGGCTCATCCTCATCGACACAGGAGGTCACCGATAGCAAAACCGTACTTAGCAAGGCGATGTAAATAATCGCTCGTAGTTTTTTACTCATTTGGTTAAATTTTAAGGGTTATTATTTAATTAACTTATTTTTTTTATCGATCTAAATGCATAATCGATTCAGCAATCCGATAAAGGCGAAAAATAAATATAGAGTGGTTAATTTTCGGGTTAAAATGGGGTTAATAACCAAGAGAAATTTGTTAATCCAACAATAATATCATCAATAGGAAAGTTAGGGATTGGGGTTGGTACGGATAGTAATCAGATGACGCAGGCTATGAAGATTTGCGCTGATATTGATAGTAGGAAAACCCTTAAAAGCAATCACCTTAGACCTTTTTCTGTACAATTAAGTCTACAAGGTGATATGTATCTCCGAATCCCGTGCTGGGACCAAAGAATAAAAACTTTCTATCATCAAAGCTCAAGACTAGCATTTATTTTTTTAAAATATTTCACCCAATGTTCCCTTTTTATAGAATTTTCGTAAACTTTCAGTTTCTTAAAAATCAAAGTACTGAAATAATCACATGGCTGTTTCTAAAAAAGAGCGAAGATTTTGGAAAATTATGTTTAACATGAGGCTGGAGAATTATCCCGAACATCATGACCATTTAAACTTAAGGGAAACTGATTTAGACAATGAGGGCTTAGCTTTTTTGTGTGGACGTATCAAAACCGTTAATCGGTTAGATCTTGATCATTGCCTTATTGATGATGATGGCATCAAACACATCTCACAAATAGCGCACATAGAAGAACTGAGATTAAAGGACGTGGCACTGAGTGATGCGGCAATCCCAGACTTGAATCGTTTAAAAACCTTACGTCTACTCCATTTGGGAGGTACTCAGATAAGCTGCGAAGGAGCGGCTCAGTTATCTAGCCTGACACACTTAAAAACACTGCTGATCACACCTGATATAATCAACAAGGAGGCTATCGCATCTTTCAACGCAAGACACCCCGAGTGTGACCTGATAATCAATTATAAGTGTCATATTCCTGGAATAGAAAGGGAGTAGCCAAAAGAAATGAGAGAACTTTATGCTTGAATCGGAACAGGTCAATATGTTGGAGCTAGTCCATTTAGACGGGTAAATATGTTCTACGCCACCTTTGGTTGCTATTTGGCCACGGATGAACGCCGATAAACACAGATAGGATGCTTAGGCATTGTAAATTCGTGTTCATCTCTTTTATCCGCGGCTTAACATAATTTATGCACATGCCTTTGGCTATCAAGAGGCTTCTCTGCAAAGCTTGAATTCATCTAGTCCATAAATAAAATGCCATTCTTTTAAGTAGGCTGCCTTCAGAAATAGGGTCAAGCAGGAAAGATGTGGGGTAGCCTATTTCGATGGGTAAATATGTTCTTCGCCACCTTTGGTTGCTATTTGGCCACGGTTGAACGTTGATAAACACAGATAGGATGCATAAGGCGTTGCAAATCCGTGGTATAGTGTATGATGTAAACTCGACAGTTAGCCCCAAAGGGGCGGCACATTCATAGCCATGGGTGAAGCCCATGGTAAATCAACCCATTCAACGTCTTCCGTTTTAGCCGCATAGACCGCCCTATTCTCCACAACTTCCCGCTAAAACCCATTCTAGCGGATGGAGGAAAAGCATCGTTTTAGCGGTATGAAATTTTCTTTTATAAGACCATATCAAAAATCCTCCCCCAGAAATATTGCTTGATCCATGAAATCCTGGACTGGATTACTTCAAAATGGAGCAATCCCAAAATAAGAGGAGTGAGAATTCATGAGAATCGACTTTTTCGGGACAGAGGATTCAACAAAATTTAAAAATATTTTACGGCCCCTTTTTGTGTTCAAATCGTATGCAAATAAAAAAACCACTTACAATTTTTGATCGTAAGTGGTTGATTTTCAGCTCCTCCTCTTGGGCTCGAACCAAGGACCCTCTGATTAACAGTCAGATGCTCTAACCAACTGAGCTAAGGAGGAATTTTGTTGTTTTGTTAACCCATTCGTTTAACGTGATGCAAACATAGCAGGTTGTTTGTTTTTTTCCAAACACCGAATCAAAAAAAGTACAACAAAATTTATTTCTACCTCGATTTCAGCAGCTTATTTTTCACCCGTTTCTTCACTAGGAGGAGCTTTTTCATCACCTTTAGTGGATGAATCACCTTTTTCTGAACCTGACGTTGGTTTGCTCCGAACACGAGATTTAGCCTCAGGCATGGATTTAATATAAAGGTCACGCTGCGGGAATGGAATCTCGATTCCTTCCTCCGTGAAGCGCTTGTATATATCTTTCATCACATCATTCCTCATGTCCACCCAGGTATCGATATCGGCCACCCAAAAGAGTAAGCGATACTCCACCGCACTATCTGCAAAATTCTGTAAAAAAACACTTGGCCCTGGGACTTTAAGAATCCCCTCCCGTTCGAGCACTCCTTTGAGCACCCCTTCCACCTGCTCGGAATCAGAGCCATAGGCCACGCCAATGAACAATTCCACACGCCGCCGTTTGTTGGACAATGTCCAGTTGATCAGCTGCTGGGAGAGAAGGTCCCCGTTGGGCATGATGAGTTCGGAGCCATCATACCCTAAGATCTTACTGGCCCGAATCCCTACTTCCTTCACCACGCCACTTCTTCCTCCTACCTCAATGACATCTCCGATTTGCACAGGCCGCTCAAAGGCAAGGATAATTCCAGACACCAGATTGTTGATAATTGTCTGCAAGCCGAAACCGATCCCCACGGATAGTGCCCCCAGTACTATAGCTACATTATCCAATGGAATCCCTGCTGCCGCAATGGCCAGCAAAAACCCTATCGTAAAAACTCCGAGTTTTATCAGCAATATCGAAGACCCAAGGCGCTGTTTACGGTTAGCCGCCATTTTTTGGTCTTTCGCTTCGGCAAAATAGGAAATATACTTAGATATAATCCCTGCAATCCAGATGATGATCACAAACGTCAATATACTGCCAAACGTAAAGGCACTTTCCCCTATTTTCCTTTCTTTGGCCAAAATAGCCGAGATATTTTCGTATAAATAATCATAAATAGTCAAGTTGGTAGTCAGGTAGTAAAGCCATATTGCCGTAGCCAAAAACACAAAAATATTTCGGACTTTGCTGGTAATATCCTGAAAATCAAAATAGGCTGTATATTCTGTAGAACTCTTTTTGCTCATTTCGATTTGTAGGTAAATCGCCTCCATGATCACCAGAACAAAAACATAAAGCCCCACTGCTTGCATCAAGCTGGTCGTAGCTGCTACCCCTAATATCTTCGCCAAGCTATACCTCCCCAAAATATTGGACACTACGGAAAGCCCCTGAATAAGCAAAAACAATTGAATCAACAAAATCATATACTTGGGATAGGTGATATTGGACTTTTTGACCGCACCTATGATATTATAGCTAAGCCCTATCCCTAACAAGCTGAGTACAAGCAGTGCCCAACGCTCCTCATAAGCCGTCTCGATATATAAATTGCTTACACTGTAAATGATGAAAATAACCAGAAATACCCACCAATACACATAAACCTTCTTCTTCACATGAGGCTTAATCAGCACAGTAGTCACCAGCATCAGCAACCATAAGACTACCATAATCAGCACCACAGGTGGAGACCTAAAAAAGAATGTCGCCAAGGGCAAAACGATGATCATTGCCGACAACAATGGATTTCGCGGAACAAACTTGGTTCGCTGGAGGATGATATCAGCAAATTCCTTCTCTGACCGTATATGCCGTAACAGGTACCTGAACCAAATGAAAAAACCCAACACCATGACAGCTATCCACAGCATCACGGGACGACTCGCCTCAAGATATCCATTAAAGATAATACTATTGATGATCACTGAATGCCTAATCACCCTAGATATCTCCTTGGTATTTCGATACGAACTAGGCTTCCATATATAGTTAATTTCCTTATTAAAAAGTGCCCTTTCCAGCACTCGTTCTCGCTCCCTAATCTCTTCTTCAAAATCCCGTAGGGAAATCAGTGCCCCTGAAAGACGGCTTTGATAATTTGCTAAATTTAGCTGACGCTCAACGTATAGGCTGTCACCTGTTTTAATGCGTCCTTTTAGCTCCTCAAGTTGACTCTGAAAGGCGGGAAGGATTTTTGGATCATCAATTTCTACTAACAGTACCTTATCCTTCTTAATGGCACGGAGGGAGTCGTACGCATTCAGCACCTCGGCATTTCTACTATCAAAATCTTCCTTCCATCTTTGTAGAATCCTATCCTGATAATTGGTGAAGTTACTTAGTGCATTGAGATAACGTAAATTGATATCCCGGTCTTTCACCTCGAGTCGCTCGCGGACTTTATTGATATTCTCCTCCACCCCTGGTAGATGGGTACTAATTTCCGTGGTATCGATGACCCTTCCCAGTATTTTATTGATGTGGTTAGTAGCTACGATATACTTCTCCATGGTATGGATGACCGAATTAAGGCTCCGTTCCTCCTTGACAGTATCATTATCAGCAGTGGCCACCGAATCTTCGGTCAAATTAAGCAATGAGTCCCCTTTAGTGAGTATTTCTGTTGCCGTCTGGAAAGCCTGTCCCTCGAACACCAGCCCTAAAGCTAAAAAAGACATCAAAAACACGCGAAAACAAAGAAATGGTTTCATAAAATCGACAAGGTAATTTTAACTAAAAGTAACAAGAAATTTCGAGTGCAAAATTATCCCCTATAAGCAAAGTTGCCCACTTTTAACGAATTCTTGCCATCCTATCCTGCAAAATTTCCTTTAGCAAATTTTATTAACTTAAAATTTCAATAAACTTAACAGCCATTAGATTAATATTTCATATATCATTAAATTTGAACGGATGCATTAGGCAATCCGCGCTAATCAAGACCAAATAAGATATGAAAAACTGGAGCAAACTGCTATTCACACTTTTTCTATGCAGCCTGACCACCTGCAAACTCCTGGCTCAATCAACGCCAGAAGACCAAAAAATGCAATGGTTCAAAGATGCCAAACTAGGGATTTTCATCCATTGGGGCATCTATTCCGTAAACGGCATCGATGAATCATGGTCGTTTTTTAACGATTACATTTCGTATGATGACTATATGAAACAGCTCGATGGTTTCACTGCCGCCAAATATGACCCTGAAAAATGGGCCAAGCTCATTAAATCCGCAGGTGCAAAATATGCCGTCATCACCGCCAAACACCATGATGGAGTTGCCCTTTGGGACAGCAAGGCAAGCGATCTGACGGTCGTCAAAAAGACTCCCGCCAAAAGAGACCTCATCCAACCTTTCATGGAAGCCCTTGAAAAAGAAGGCCTCAAAAAAGGCCTCTATTATTCGGTCTTGGATTGGTCTCATCCAGATTATGACCGAAAAACCCGCACGAAATACCGCTACAAAAATGATTCTGAGCGGTTCCAAAAGTTTGTTGATTTTAACTTCCAGCAATTGGAAGAGCTTTCCTTGAATTTTAACCCCGACCTTTACTGGTTTGATGGTGATTGGGAACACAAAGCCGAAGAATGGAGAAGCCAAGAACTTAAAGACCAATTGCTCGAATGGAACCCGAACGTCATCGTCAACTCCCGCATCGGAGGAGATCTCGGTGATTACGCCACTCCTGAACAAGGCGTCCCAGTCACCCGCCCTAGCAGCAACTACTGGGAACTCTGCCTCACCATGAACAACAGCTGGGGCTTCCAGCACAACGACCACAATTACAAAAGCCCTAATGAGCTTTTAAGGATATTTGTCGACTGCCTCCACATGGGCGGCAATCTGCTGCTGGACATCGGCCCCAAGCCTGACGGAACCATCCCGAGTGAAGCGGTCAATATCCTAGAAGCCTTCGGAAGATGGACTGACAAACACGCCGCAGCCATCTATGACACCCAAGCAGGAATTCCAGAGGGCCACGTTTACGCTCCCACCACCTTGTCCAAAGACCGAAAAACCCTTTATATCTACCTGGATTACAAGGTAAACGAATCTCTGGTCATCAAGGGACTAAAAAACAAGATCAACCGAATTTGGGTAGTAGGCAACGGAACCAAACTCGAGCACAGGGAAGTGGGCAAGCAATACTGGAGCGCTGTTCCAGGCCTAAAATACATCGATATTCCTGAAAGTGTTTACGACAAAGACATTACGGTGATTGCCGTACTGCTGGACGGAGAAGTCGACCTCTACAGAGAAAAAGGCCAGGTAATCGAAAGCAACTAACATCCATAAGCCTTCTTCTACATCCATTGACACAAAAGAGATTGCCCCTCTATCGGGCAAACTCTTTTTTTGTGGCTTTACCCAACCCATTATCTGACCATTTTTCCATCAAACAAAGCCATTTTGACAGTAAAACACAGCGAAAAAACAAAATAACAGCCAAAAAGTCAGGTAAAATGGTTAAAAATCCGATTGGTACAAAATTCACTGTAGTATGAACAGAATCAAATAAAACAATTCAAAAACTAAAAAATCATACTACTATGAAACTTGTAAGATATAATCACTTAGAGCCAAATTATCCTTCTACCTTTGGCGGTCTATTGGACAAGTTCTTTAACGACTCCATCAACACCAATACGCAGAAATTCATCCCTTCGGTGGACATTTCTGAAGATGACAAGGGTTATGAAGTAGAACTTTCTGTCCCAGGCGTTAAAAAAGAAGATTTCAACATTGACTTGGTAGATGGTAAATTGACCATCTCTGGTGAACGAAAAAGCAAAGAAACCCAAGAGGGCAAAAACTATCACACCATCCAAACGCAATACGGATCCTTCAGCCGATCATTCTTCCTTCCAGAGGATGTCTCTCCAGACAAAATCGAAGCGAAATATGAAGATGGCATTTTGAAGGTAACGCTACCTAAGAGTGAGAAAAAGGTGCTAAAATCATCCATTGAAGTAAAATAATTGATAAGTGGGGAAACCCACTTATTTTTTTTGAGTTTAATATAAGAGAGGCTTTCCCCTCCCATCAGCCATTCGCTAAAATTGCAATTTCCTTTGTTAAAAGGTGTTAAATAAGGTATTTTATAATGATCTTTACGCGATATTTGGGAACAAACCCTATGCTTAATCGTGTATTTGTTACAGTAACCAAACTAAAAAGGAGAAAAACATGAATAGAAAGCAATTCTTTCTCAGCATCATCCTGGCTTCCATCATAGGAGGATTGATCGCAGTGGCAGGAGTAGGTCTTTTATCTCCATCAGAAAAAGTAACTACTTTCGAACAAAAGCAAAATACCAGTTTTGTAAACTGGCTAAAAGACGACAAGTTCAATGTACCTGATGGCATTAACTTTGTCGCTTCTGCCGACCAGGTATTGCCTGCAGTGGTCCACATCAAAAGTAAAGTCACCATGCAGCGACGTGGAAGAAGCGGAAATCCACTGGAAGAGTTTTTTGAGTTTAGATATCCTGATGGCGGCCAACAACCCCCTAGGGAAGGCATGAGCTCAGGCTCTGGAGTGATCATATCCGATGATGGCTACATCGTCACCAACAATCACGTGATAGACGATGCCAAGGAAATACAAATCACCCTTTATGACAACACCAATTACGATGCTAAAGTAATCGGAACAGACCCTACTACCGATCTGGCACTGTTAAAGATCGACGCTTCAGACCTCCCGTTCGTACCATTCGGTGATTCAGACAAAACAAAAGTAGGGGAATGGGTATTGGCAGTAGGAAATCCATTTGACCTTACCTCCACTGTCACTGCCGGTATCATCAGCGCTAAAGCACGAAACATCGGCATCCTGAGGAACGAAAACAATAACCTGCAGATCGAATCATTCCTACAGACCGACGCCGTGGTAAACAGAGGAAACTCAGGTGGAGCACTTGTTAACCTGGCGGGAGAACTTGTCGGGATCAATACGGCCATCGCCAGCCAAACCGGTGCTTTTAGCGGTTATGCTTTCGCAGTACCGAGCGCCATTGTCAAAAAGGTCATGGATGATCTTTTGAAATACGGCACCGTTCAGCGAGGACTGCTGGGCATCCAGATCCAAGACGTCAGTGTAGCCAAACAATATCTTGACCTAGACACCAAGGCAAACCAAGGTGTATATGTGGACCAAGTAAATGAAGATTCAGGAGCGGAAGAAGCCGGGCTACAAAAAGGTGATATCATCATCGAAGTAGACGGTGTCGAAACCACCAATGTGTCCAAGTTACAAGAAATGGTAGCACGAAAACGACCTGGAGACCGTGTAGCGCTGAAGTACCTTCGAGACGGTAAAGCACAAGAAACTACCGCCACCTTGAAAAACATTTCCGGCACTACCAAAGTAGTCAAAAAAGCAGAGCTGAAAGCAACTGAATTTGAATCCGTAACCTTTAAGGACTTGGAGGTTTCCCTCCAAGAACACCTCGAAATCGAGGGCGGAGCTGTCATAAATGAGATAGATAACGACAAATGGGAAGAGGCAGGTGCCAGGGAAGGTTTTGTGATCACCCATGTGGGAAGAGACCGTGTAAGCGGAGCAGACGACCTCAAAAACAAGCTCCAACGAAATAAAGGTGAAGAAGTAATGATTTTAGGCTTCTATCCAAACGGCCAAAAATCATACTTCGAAATCAAACTTGACAATTAGTATAGTGTTTAGTTGGTTTATGTATGTGTTAAAACCATCCGCTAAAGGCGGATGGTTTTTTACTTTATACCCTATCAGAAAGAACCTATTTCTGGATTTATTTATAAAAGTCTTATCACCCAACAAAAAAAGCCCCACCGCTAAAATCCTGCATAAACTTCTCAAAACCTCACCACTATCATCTATCAGGCCAAAAAATACATTTTATTGAATCACTAATAAAATACCCAAATCCATTCAGTTCATTTAAAGGAAGACACTCTTCACTAACCGTTTATCAACAAAGTATTCATTTTTACAAAACGCATGAAAATTAATGTTTAAAACATTTTTATGTATTTATTTTGCTTTTTTATAGATATAAACGATATTATTTGTGGTAATGAAAACCCAAAAGGTTCACTTGTCTAGCTATGGTAAGTTTTACCTAGATTAAAACCTGCTAATGCGGCAATTAATTACCGGAAAAGATTAAAGAAACTATTACTCTCTCTTACTATGGAAACACTACTTCCACGGGTGGAAAGCATCAAGCTTGTCATCTGGGATCTGGATGAAACATTTTGGCACGGAACGCTGAGTGAGGAAGGTGTCATTCCCATCCCAGAAAACATTGAACTCGTTAAACAATTGTCAGAAAGAGGCATCATTAACAGCATTGTCTCTAAGAATAATTTTGAAACTGCAAAAGAAAAGCTTCAAGAACTCGGTATTTGGGACTACTTCGTCTTCCCTGCGATCGACTGGAGTCCAAAAGGCATTTTGATCAGGAATATCATTGAAAATTGTCAGCTAAGAAGCCCAAACGTCCTTTTTCTGGATGACAATCACTCCAACTTGGAAGAAGCCAGGTTTTACAATCCCAAAATAAAGGCTCATTTTCCGGACTTTATCCCACAGATGCTCGCCAATGAAGCCCTTGCAGGCAAAGTTGACAGCAATCTTTCCCGGCTAAAACAATACAAGATCCTGGAAAAAAAACATGATGCCAAAAAGAGCTTTAACGACAATCTGGATTTCTTAAAATCTTCCGGGATCGAAATTGAACTGATACATAAGCTAGAATCCCACAAAGACAGGATACACGAACTGCTCCAGAGAACAAATCAGCTTAACTTTACCAAAATCCGCCTTGACCTTGATGAAGTACAGGCCTTAATCAACAGCCCTATGCACAAGTCCGCCTTGGTGAAAGTCAAGGATAACTTTGGAGACTATGGCATCATTGGCTTTTACAGCTTGGACAGTATCAAAAACAGCCTTGACCATTTCGTTTTTTCTTGCCGCATCTTAAACCTCGGAATACCCCAATTCATTTACGCCAAACTGGGATTTCCAGACTTAAAAGTGGTGCCAGACGTCGCCGAAGAACTGGACCGATCAACCCCCGACTGGATCGATGAACGCAATGTGTCAGACCCAAGCATGCCGTCGGCGGCTCAGACTCCTGCAAAAAAAGAGTTGCCATTGTTATTTAGAGGGCCATGCGATTACAAACAAACCTTATTCTACCTCCAAAACTCGGGTTTTGACATTATGCAGGAGACGAATTATGTCACTGAAAACATCCCGTCTTACCCAACGCATACAAACACTTTAATAGATGCCATTCGGTTAACTACAGCACAAAAAAAACGCATCTTAGCCGTTAAGGATATTCCATTTTTTGATAAACACTACTATGATACTTCTGCCCTGGAAACCAATGCTGAATATATCGTTATGGCACTGGAAACAGATTACCATCAACACCTCTATCGGCACAAGGATTCCGACATAAAACTGGCATTGGGAAAAAGGGAAGGAGTACTCACCGAAGCGGCTAACCACCCATCCCTCGTTCATTATTTTAAGGAAAGAGGCGCCGCTCATCTCGGGACAAAAGCATTGGTGAATTTTTCGATCAACTTCACCCATATCGGGTTAATCTCCCCAGAGGAATTCTACCAAAACCTATGCACTATAAGAACTTTAATTCCTGCATATAAAAAATTGATTCTGATCAATGCTCCAACCCCTCCACCTGGCCATGAACAGCGGTACGAAATCATGAATCAAATGGTGGATGATTTTATTGAAAACAACGAAAATACCCAGTTGGTAGATCTCAGAAAACTAACCAACACTACAATATTCAGCGATAATGGAAGTAAGAACTTCAACAGAAAAACATACTTGGAAATCGCCAGTTTGCTTCTGGAGCAGCTTCCTGATGCTTCAAATGAAAGCGTTAGCAAAAACATAAGTCCATTCTTGGTCTTCAAAAATGAAATCAGGATGCGCTATTTGGTTACCAAAAGTTTCCTACGAAAAAACGTATGGATGAAGATCAAACGGTTTAATCTACTGCTAGCACTAGAATTATACCTGGAAGATGGCTTAGCAGAAATCATTCTTTCATGTAAATTCATCATATTTTGAAACAGAACGCCTAATAGGAACCGAAAACCTACCATGCCACATGTATAGCCGTTTATGTTAAAACAGCTTTTGACCATTATTGGCCAAAGGCTGCTTTTGCATTTTTAGGAGATAATGCTTTATTTAGGTAAGCTATACCTCCTCTGTAAAAACAATGCTGCATCAAAAGTTGGACACCCTAGTTTCTGAACTGCTCACGGCAAAAATTCTTTCTGACCACCAGCTGGACCTTGAGCGTTTTGATGAATTCGTCAACCAACAGTCATCACTGATTACGCTGCACGACATTGGCAATTACCGACCAGTCCATATCAACAATGCCTGCAAGGAGTTTTATGGCTTTACGAACAACTTCCTTTCAGGTATGGATTATATCTATTACCTCAAAACAATCCACCCTTCCTATTACCCCACACTCTTTCGTTCCCTGACCTTTTTCAACGAGGACAGTGAAGAATACTTAGACCTTACCTATAAGCTCAAAGATGCTGAAGGAAACTGGCAAATCATGAAGGGCACCACCAAAACCATCACTCGGACAAACACCAGCAGACCACATTACGCCCTATCTTTACTAATCCCTGAAAGCAAACTTTCTCCCGGTAAAGATGCCCCCATGAGGCTATTGGAAACACTGACGAAGCGTGAAATGGAAATCTTCCTGAAACTAGCCGAAGGACTCGCCCCACATGAAATAGGGGCCAGGCTATTTATCTCTGAAGAAACCGTCAAAAAACACAAACAAAACATCTTCAAAAAATTAAAATGCAATAAAACCAGTGAACTGATCAAGCTGGCATTTGAACTTGGCGTAAAATATTAGAGGAGACCCCAAGCGGACCTCCTCTAATATTTCTGCTAATATGAACAAGCTTAATCCTGCAATTTCAGCTCTACGTTAAATCCCCGTACACGGGTATATTGACCGCTCCGAAGGAGAAATATCGTGGCCTTTAGGTGACGCATATTCACCCCAACTCCGGACGCAAGTGCTCTAACACTTTTTTGGCTTCATGCCATTCCAACCTTGGCCCAAACTGGCTCACCACTTTTGAAGAAGCCAGGCTGGCCAGTTTTCCACTGGAAGCATACGAATGGCCATTGGTAATTCCGAAAAGAAAAGCCCCTGCAAACATATCCCCGGCACCATTGGTATCGATGGCCTCTGTTTCATATGGCTCAATATCAATAAAGGTATCGCCATCATAAATCATGGCACCATTTTTCCCCATGGTGATGACAAATCGCTTGGCCACTTTTTTCAACGCCTCCCGGGCTTTCTTCAGATCCTCTTCCCCTGTAAACAACCTCGCCTCTTCTTCATTGGCAAACAACAGGTCTACCCCTGCGCCGATAACTTCTTCAAATCCTTCCTTAAAATACTTTACCATAGCCGGGTCAGAAAAGGTCAAGGCCACATTGGTCCCCTGCTCCTCGGCATGTTTCTTGGCATGCATCATTGCAGCCTTGCCGTTTGGAGAAGTAACCAGATAACCTTCTATATAGAGGTACTCTGCATCATTGATAACATCCTCATAAAGATCTTTGCTGGAAAAACGCTCGGTGATGCCAAGAAAAGTATTCATGGTACGCTCAGCATCTTCGGTCACCATGACCAAACACTTCCCCGTAATACCGTCTTCCAACTGATCTGCCTGCAGATTGTGCGCCACTCCAGATGCCTTGAGATCTTCTACAAAAAACTTCCCTAACAAGTCATTGGCTACTTTGCAATTGTAATAGGCACTCCCTCCAAACTGACTCACAGCGATCACCGAATTGGCCGCAGATCCGCCACATTGCTTTTTGGCTTCTGCGGTGTTGATCACGGCCATGAGTTCATCTTGGCGGGCTTCGTCGACCAAGGTCATCAAGCCTTTCTCAACGTTGTTTTCAGCTAAAAACTGATCCGATACTTTAAACTCAATATCCACAAGGGCATTTCCCATGCCCACTACATCATATTTCTTTTTCATGCTTTTGTTATCAATACTTTCGACTGATTTATTCAAATATTTTATGTCTCTCAAATGGCTTTTCCCGATCGAAGAGATAGCGATAGGTATGATGGGTTTTATAGATTTTTGCATACAACTGCTCACAAACCCGCATCATTTTCGGGCTAAAATCACCTATCCAGTTCATCTCAATAGTCTCATAAGGAAAAGCCTTCTGGGAGGACATATCGTTAAATTTCTTCACCATAGCGCTCTCCACGCCCTTGCCTTGCTGCTCTGGCACCACGCCAAATACCAACCCCAGCATTTTATTGGGAGGATTGAATAACTTATGGTAGAGGAATTTTATCTTCCCTAACCAGTTCATTTTCCCTCCGACATATTTAAAGATCTGGTTCAACTCTGGAATTGAGATAAAAAAGCTGATGGGTTTGCCTTTATAAAACCCAAAATAGATCAACTTTTCATCCACCACGGGCTTCAGTTTTTTCAGCATGAGCTGAGCTTCCTTAAGCGCCATGGTTTTGCCCATGTGACGAGCCCAGGCCTTATTGTAAACTTCTACGAAGTATTCAGGAAATTTCTGGTACAGCTCTTTCCCTTTCAAATAACGGAATTCATAATCCGGATCATCGATGGTGATCGCAGCTCTCTTATGGAATTTAGGATCAAAATCCACCCCTTTTACGGGCCTCATATAGGTGTATTGCTTGAAATAAACTTGGAAGCCATATTGCTCGAAGAAGGCCTGGTAGTAAGGAAAATTCCAAGTCATGTTATAGTTTGGTGGTGTAAAACCATCCACGAGTAGCCCCCACCACTTATCGCGCTCACCAAAGTTTACGGGGCCGTCCATGGCCTCCATCCCTTGTTCTTCGAGCCAAGCCTTGGCAGTATCAAAAAGCTTGAAGGCAGCCGCTTGGTTATCGATGCATTCAAAAAAACCCACCCCACCAGTAGGTTGTTTGTCTTTCCATTTGGGGTTGGTAAAAGCAGCAATCCTCCCGATGGTTTTGCCCGCATCGTCCAAGAGCAGCCAGCGCTTGGCTTTGGCCCCTTTTCGAAATAACTTGTTCGTCTTTGGATCAAAAAGTCCCTCGATATCCTCATCTATCGGCCTGATCCAGTGCTCTTCATTTTGGTACAAGCGAACTGCCATGTCCAAAAATTCCCGCGCATCAGCGGAACTGGTTACTTCCAGTACATTCATCTGCTACTTTGTTATTTTGAAAGGCTAAAAATAGGGAGTTTTTCGGGGAATAGAAAAGATGCCAGAACCTTATATCGCGCCCTTTCGCATTAGGGACATGGTAAAAGCCGATCATCTTTACGGCATGAATTATCATTCCCCGTAAAAGGTCAATATTTATTCCCAAAAAGTATAGCTTGCTTCGCTATTTCTTGAACATTAATTCATCGACAAACTTAAAGCGGACAAATCCCCAGGATTTTAAAAATGCTTTGCGGTCTACCAAACCTTTTGATTTCAACCTTTTGTAGTCCATAATAGGGCGGTAAACGAAAAAGTAGAGCATGAACATACCCGTAAAATTATACCATCCAATATAATCAAACATAAATAGCTGCATGATAATCATCATGGGTAAAATAGTCGCCAAATGATAAGCAATCAGCTGTCTCATTTCTCTATCTTTTAGGATAAACTATTTTCCTCACTAAGTAATCAAACGAGGCGATTTTGGGTCTTCAATATCTTCCGATTTCGGAAAAACCATTTACACACTACGTTCAATATAAGGATTTTCCTCAAAAAACACGCATATTTATTCTTAAAAAACAAAAGACCGGCAAAAATACCGGTCTCTTATTAACGATTTTTCAATAAACAATCAGTCTACCACATCACCGTAAAGGTCAAACTCTGTCGCATCGTTGACCTTCACTTGGACAAAGTCTCCTACCCGGCAATAGTGCTTTGATGCATCGATCAGCACTTCATTGTCCACTTCTACAGAGTCAAATTCCGTTCTTCCCACAAAGTAACCATTCTCTTTTTTGTCCACCAGCACCTTAAACGTCTGTCCCACCTTTTCTTGGTTAAGGTCAAATGAAATTTGCTCTTGAACCTCCATCAGGTGATTGGCACGGGCTTGTTTCTCCTCGTCAGGCACATCGTCGTTCATGGTAAATGCATGTGTATCCTCCTCATGCGAATAGGTAAACACCCCTAGGCGCTCAAACTTCATCCGCTCCACAAAATCCACCATCTCTTGGAATTCCTTCTCTCCCTCCCCTGGATGGCCTGCAATCAATGTAGTCCTAATGCCAATACCAGGGATCTTTTCCCGAATGCGATGAATAAGTTCTTCTTGCTTCTCACGGCTGGTACCACGACGCATGACCTTGAGCACATCGGAAGAGCCATGCTGTAGCGGAATATCAAGGTAATTACAGATATTTGGATGCTCCGCCATCACATCGATCACATCCATTGGAAAGCCTGTAGGGTAAGCATAATGAAGCCGCACCCAATCGATGCCGTTCACATCGGCCAGGGCTTTCATCAGGTCTGCCAGCCGCCGCTTTTTATACAGGTCCAATCCATAATACGTGGAATCTTGGGCTATCAACAACAGCTCTTTGGTGCCATTGGCAGCTTTGTGCTCCGCCTCTTTCACCAACTCCTCTATGGGCTTAGAAACATGACCACCGCGCATTAATGGAATGGCACAAAAGGAACATGGCCGATCACAGCCTTCTGAGATTTTCATGTATGCATAGTGGGAAGGATGGGTCAACAACCGCTCCCCGACCAGCTCATGCTTATAATCTGCCTTAAACTTCTTTAATAACGCCGGCAGGTCACGCGTGCCAAAAAAGGCATCCACCTGCGGAATTTCCTTTTCCAAATCATCCTTGTACCGCTGAGAAAGGCAGCCTGTCACATACACCTTCTCCACCAAGCCCTTCTCCTTGGCATCCACATACTGCAAAATCGTATCTATGGACTCCTGCTTGGCATTATCGATAAACCCGCAGGTATTGATGATAATGACATTATTATCTTGCTGCAAGGATTCATGAGACACCTCTATCCCATTCCCTTTCAGCTGGGTCAACATCACCTCCGAATCCACCAAATTTTTGGAGCACCCCATGGTGACAATGTTTACCTTGTCTTTTTTTAATGTTCTCGCCTTCAAATCATTTCTTCTTTGCTGCAAAAGTACAAAAATAAAAGCAAAGGGCAGATATAAAGGCCGGTAGGATATTTTTCAGTAAGGCTACTTGGTAAGCTCACAGCAAAAAGAATGAAATAAAAACAGGAAATGGAAATAAAAAAATGTCCGGCATCAGGGATATCGCTTGGCCAATTGACTGCGTCATGGATGGCAAAGGCGTTTTCACCTGACCCCGGACATGCTATACTTTCCTTACACTTTCCAGCCGTCTCGATAGGTTCGGCCTACGTACTGGTTGGCTTCTTCAAGATTGGTGATTTGCATGTTGTCACCATCCCAAAGCAGTTTCTTTCTGCCAAAATACTCCATTCCTCCATTACTATTTTCCCTTCTGAGCATATAGCTTCGAATGGCCAGGTTACCCATTAGGACCGTTTCAGTCATCGGGCCAGCATAGTCAAACGAAGATGTCAGCTCATTATGCTCTTTGCTTCCGAATCCTGCTTTACAGGCATCCACCCACTTGCGCTGATGGCCATATTCAGGCTCTGGAAAATCCTCCGTCTGGGGACCAAACTCAGTGGTGCCGTCGTTGAGGTATAGTTTTGGCATTAGCGGACTACTATCGTTGATATTGGTAGAAATGATTCCCTTTTCACCAATGATCAAAACGCCATTGGCACTGTCTGTTCCTCCGATATCATGGTCTGCAGGGATAATATCAGGGTGTGCAGGACGAATACCACCATCACTCCAAGTCATTTCAATAGGAGATTTACTCTTCTCTGTAGCATCAAACTTCAACGAAATAAAAGAGGAAGCAGGACATCCTTCAGGGTGATAATCCGGTGTCCACATTTTGGTATACACCGCTCCTACGCTACATTCAGCAGATTTAGGGTAATGCAGTCCCAAGGTACGGTAAGGTATGTCCACCAAGTGACATCCTACATCTCCTAATGCACCCGTACCGTAATCCCACCAACCTCGCCAGTTGAAGGGATGTAAGTTTGGCGTGTAAGGTATTTTAGGAGATGGTCCGAGCCATAGGTCCCAAGCGAGATCATCAGGTTTCTTACTTGGATCTGGCTGAGGAAAAGCATTTCCCTGAGGCCAAACAGGACGGTTGGTCCAGATTTCCACTTTGGAAATTTTGCCCAGCTTGTCGGAGTCAATCCATTGTTGCACCAAGTTCAATAGCGGGTTAGAGCCGCCTTGGTTTCCCATTTGGGTAACGACTTTTTGTTCGCGGGCCATTTGGGTAAGCAACCTGGCCTCACGAATATTGTGGGTCATGGGCTTTTGGACATATACGTGCTTGCCCCGCTCCATTGCAAAGGCCGCCGCAGGACCATGTACGTGGTCTGGTGTGGAAATCGTGACGGCATCGATGTCCTTTTCCTTTTCCAACATTTCCCTGAAGTCAGCATACAACTTGGCATTGGGGAAATTCTTTACCGACTGGGAAGCCGAACCGGAAAAGTCTACATCACAAAGTGCCACGACCCTTTCACGGCCATTGACAGACGCATTCTTGATATCGCTGGCTCCTTTTCCTCCAGCACCAATGGCAGCGATGTTCAGCTGGTCACTGGGTGCAGTAAAGCCCACACCTCCTAACACGTGACGGGGCACGATAAGGGCTGAAGAAGCCAAGGCAGCGTTCTTAATGAAATTTCTTCTCGAGTGTTGATCGATGGATTTTTTAGGTTTTTCCATGGGTTATATAAATTATTGAATTGATTGCTTAATCGAATTACCAACCTAAAATACGGCATTTTTATTTCTGTTGCACTATCATTCGAACAGATTATCGACCATCTTTCAGGATAATTTTCCTTTTAAGACTTTTAGCAAAAAATAAACATGCGCAAATACCTTTGTGTAAAATTTCGCATTACGAAAATATTTCCATAATTTAACAAATCATGATACAATATTAACCCTAAAAAACTAAACCTATGCCAACGCCAACCCCTAATGAACAAATACCCGGGCTCAGTATTTTTAAATTTGCGCCCTACGGTCTCCTCTTTTTTTAACCACAGGAGCCAATAAGGGCTTAAGCCTTCTCCAAAAGCCATAATCCACTAGAACGTAAATTTTAAAAGTCATTGAACGCTGCTTGATAGGTCAAGCTGGTAAACGCGCGCTCCTAAAATGCAAACGTTTTCATTTTGTACGAATAGTCAGATCAATCAAAACCCTATGTTAAAATAACTTTTATGGAAAATTACATCGATTCGGGATAACCTACCCGCTTCATCTTATTATCCGCACAACATTTATTCATAATTAACATTAAACCTATGGCTAAATTATTATCCAATTTTAAATTGGGGGTGGCACTGCTATGCCTTATGGCAAGCACATTAATTCCCCTTTCATTCGCTTTCGGGCAGTCAATACAAGTGACTGGAAAAGTCACCGATGCCGACAACGGGGAATCCATCCCCGGCGCAAGTATTTCCCAAAAAGGCACCACAAAAGGCACCATCACCGACCTTGATGGCAATTATTCCATTGAAGTAAGCGAAGGCGCTACCTTGGTTTTTTCCTTTATTGGCTACTCCACACAAGAAGTCCCTGTCAGTGGTCAATCCACCATAGACGTCTCCATGAAAACAGACATCAAAGGATTGGAAGAAGTGGTCGTAGTGGGCTATGGAACGCAAAAAAAGCAGGACCTTACCGGTGCTGTTTCCGTTGTGAAAATGGAGGAGATGACCCAACAGCCCAGCCCTCAGCTTACCAGTCAGCTCCAAGGAAGGGTCTCCGGGGTAACCATCACCGGCTCAGGCCAGCCTGGACAAGCTCCTGAAATCAAAATCAGGGGTGTAAACACCTTCGGGAACAATACGCCGCTTTTTATCGTCGATGGTGTCCCCACGCCAAACATCAACGACATCAATCCCAATGATGTAGAGACCATGCAAGTCCTCAAAGATGCAGGCGCCGCCTCTATTTATGGGTCCAGAGCTGCCAATGGAGTCATTATCGTGACCACCAAAAAAGGAAGGGGAGACGTCAAGGTCAATTACAACATGTACATCGGCTCCCAGCAAGTACAAGGAGGCAATCCATGGGACATTCTTTCGTCACAGGAAATGGCCGATCTCAAATTCATGGCACTGAGAAACACCAATCCAGGCGGAACCATCAATGACGATCAGTATGGCAGTGGCCCTGATCCGGTACTGCCAAATTATATTGCACCGGTAGGTGCACAAACGGTCGATGAATCCTTGTATAATGTCAATCCTTATTACACGGATCCCCAAGCACTGGATAATTTCTACCGAATAGTGGAAGCCAACAAAACCGGCACCAACTGGTTTCAAGAAATCTTCTCTCCTGCACGCATTCAAAGCCACAACCTCTCTGTGAACGGCGGAAGTGATAGGGCCAACTATTTCTTCTCCATGAGCTATTTTGATCAGCAAGGAACGCTCAACAATACTTACCTGAAACGGTACACCATTCGGTCAAACACTTCTTATAATGTGACCGATAATATTCGTATTGGTGAAAACCTGACCTATTCCATTTCCGAAAACCCCACTATCGACAACCTTACCGAGGGGAGTGCTATCGGCATGGCCTTTAGGCAGCAGCCCATCATCCCTGTCTATGACATCATGGGGAATTTTGCCGGATCCTTCGGATCAGGTTTAGGAAACGCTAAAAACCCGGTAGCCATCCAGGAAAGAACCAAAAACAATCGGGGTGTGGCCTCAAGGCTTTTTGGAAATGTATTTGCCGAAGTGGACTTCTTGGAGCACTTTACAGCCAGGACCAGCTTTGGTGGCCAGTATTACAGCAATACCTACAACCGCTTCCAATTTCCGGAATACGAAAACTCCGAAAACCTCAATGTCAATCAATATACGGAAGGGTCAAATTTCAACTTTAATTATACCTGGACCAACACCCTTACCTACAAAAGGGAATTCAACGAGCAGCATGACTTGACAGTCCTACTGGGCACTGAAGCCTACCGAAACAATGGCCGCAACATGGAGGCATTTACGCAGGGTTATTTTTCCTTCGATCCGGATTATGTGACCCTCACCAATGGTTCCGGCACCCAACAACATTCCAGTTCTGTGTATAAAGACGCCCTATTTTCCCTATTTGGCCGAGTGGATTACACCTATAACGATAAATACATCCTCAGCGCCACCGTCAGAAGGGACGGGTCTTCCCGTTTCCTAAACGAACAATATGGTGTCTTTCCAGCCGTCAGTGCTGGATGGAGAATATCGGAAGAGTCCTTTATGCCAGAAAATGGGTGGATCGATGATCTCAAACTACGCGGTGGATATGGTCAAATGGGAAATCAGCTAAATGTGGCTCCTGGCAACGCCTACTCTACCTATGAAGGCAATCGAAATGCCTCCTACTATCCTATCGATGGTAGCAACTCGACGATACAAGAAGGTTTTCAAGAACAACGAATCGGGAATCCTGATGCCAAGTGGGAACGAAACATTAACTCCAACATCGGGATAGACGCCAGCTTCTGGCAGGGCAAAGTGCAACTGACCTTGGATTACTATAATAAAACAGTGGACGATTTGCTCTACAACCCAGAAGTAATCGGCACCCAAGGTGCTGCTGAACCTCCTTACATCAACATCGCCAAGATGACCAACAAAGGGTTTGACATGGACGCCAGCACGTACTTTATCTTGGCTCCAGACCTGACGTTTACGACTACCCTTTCATTTACTACCTACAGCAATGAAATCGTGAAAATTGCAGACGGTGTTCCTTATTTTGACCAAGAAGGAAGAAGGTTTAACGGAAGCAACATCATCCGAAACCAAGTGGGACACCCGGTGAGTGAATTTTTCGGGTATCAAGTAGTCGGATTCTGGAATTCGGAACAAGAAATCAGCGATGCAAATGCCTCCGCAGCAGAAGCCACTGGTGATGCTGAAGCCGTTTATCAAGACGGCATTGGCTTAGGGAGGTTTAAGTATCAGGACACCAATGGTGATGGCGTCATCACACCGGACGACAGAACTCCACTGGGCAATCCAAACCCGAAATTCACTTACGGGATAAACCTTGGTTTGGAGTATCGCAATTGGGATTTCAGCATGTTCCTTTATGGTGTCAGCGGGAATGACATCTGGAACAACGTCAAGTGGTGGACGGATTTTTACAGTTCTTTCCAAGGAGCCAAAAGCCACACTGCCCTTTACGACTCTTGGACACCTGAAAACATGAACGCAACGGCACCTATCCAAGAAACGACAGGCTCATTCAGTACCGCTGGCGTACCCAATTCCTATTTCGTGGAAAACGGCAGCTACCTCCGGGCCAGGCAAACCCAAATTGGATACACCTTTAACCAATCATTCCTAGACCGTTACCATATCGGAGGGCTACGGCTTTATGCACAGGCAGCCAACCTGTTTACGATCACCAATTACTCCGGACTGGATCCTGAGATTTCCGGTGGCACCACTAGTTTTGGAATTGACGAGGGACAGTACCCCAATCAACGTCAATTTATCTTTGGCCTTAACTTAACGTTCTAAAACTTGAAACTTTATCAGTTATGAAATACGCAACTATCAAATATTTTATACTGGGCATGCTACTCATCGGTACGCTGCCATCATGCTCGGATGAATTCCTGGACCAACCGGCCTTGGGAGCATTGGGCGATGACGTCTTGGCCACCCGAGACGGGGTAAACAAACTGCTGATCGGTGCTTACGCCGCCCTCGACGGACAGGGTGAAGGCGGTACGGATGCGCTGGGCGGGGGAAATGGCTGGGAAGCTGCCCCTGAAAACTGGATCTATGGAACCGTAGCTGGAGGCGAAGCTTCCAAGGGAAGTTTTGCCGGTGACCAGCCCGCCATTGACCCGATTGTCAACTTCTATTCCAGCCCTTCCAATGGGTTCTTCAACACCAAATGGAAAGCCACTTTCGAGGGCATAAAAAGGACAAACAATGTTCTTAAGCTCCTTCCCAATGTACCTGAACTCACCGACAGTGAACGGCAGGACATTGCTGGGCAGGCCCGGTTTCTTCGCGGCCATTTCTATTTTGAACTGAAGAAAATGTTCAACATGGTCCCTTGGATCGATGAAACCACCGAAGACCCCAACCAACCCAACGACCAGGACATCTGGCCAATGATCGAAGCAGACTTTCAGTTTGCCTACGAAAACCTGCCTCCTACACAGCCCGAGTTTGCGCGCGCAAACAAATGGGCCGCGGCAGCTTACCTTGGAAAGACTTACTTGTACCAGAAAAAATACCAAGAAGCCAATACCATCTTCAAGGAGGTCATTGCCTCAGGGGTGAATCCAGCGGGGACCAAATATGCATTATTGGATAATTTCTCCGACAACTTTGATGCTGCCAAGGAGAATAATGCGGAAACGGTATTTGACATCCAGATGGTAGCCAATTCAGGGACCGGAACCATTTCCAACTCCAACTCAGGCAACATGCTCAATTTCCCGTACAACAGCCCTTTCAGGTGTTGCGGCTTTTACCAACCTACCCAAGATTTGGTGAATTCATTTAAGACAGATCCTGCCACAGGACTGCCTTATCTGGAAAACTACAACCAAAATCCTGTCAAATCAGACATGGGCATCACCTCCGCACAGGCATTCGACCCGTATACCGGATCATTGGATCCCAGGCTAGACTGGACTGTCGGAAGAAGAGGGGTACCTTACCATGACTGGGGACATCACCCTGGACAAAGCTGGGTCAGGGACCAAACGTACGGCGGCCCCTATGCCCCCAAGAAAACCATTTACTGGCAAGCCACCCAAAACCTGTATGCAGACCAAAGCTCATGGGCTCCAGGCACGGCCATTAATGTTCACATCATCCGCTTTGCGGACATTATCTTGATGTGTGCCGAGACAGAGGCCCACCTTGGAAATTTGATGGAAGCCATGAACCTGGTAAACCAAATCCGGGAACGCGCGATGAACCCTGACGGCTACCTCAAAACGTACATAGATGAAAGTGCTCCGATGGATGGCTTCACCAATACTCCTGCTGCCAATTACACCATCGAACTGTACACTGCAGCCCAGTTTGGCAGCCAGGAAGACGCCCTGAAGGCCATCTATTTCGAACGGAAACTGGAACTGGCCATGGAAGGTCACCGCTTCTTTGACCTGGTAAGGTGGGAAATCGCGGAGCAAGAGCTAAATGCTTATTTTGATTACCAAGGAAGCATTACCCAGGATGTAAAAGATGGAAGTTTCAGCGCTCCCAAAAACAATTACTACCCTATCCCTCAGCGTCAAATTGACCTGAGCGTAAAGGATGGAGAGCCGATGCTCAAGCAAAATCCAGGATATAACTAATCCGTAGTAGCTTTTGCTCATAACAAATTGGAGCTGGCTTCTAGGCGGTCATTTCGATCCAATATTATCGATAAATATGACTAGCAATTCCCCTACAAGCCAGCTCCTTTTTTATATTAATTAAATATTAAAAGTAAAGATTTGATTTAAACTATTCATAATGACACATCCTTATGAGCAGGTAAATAAATAACTACTTTTGATACTCGTACAGCAAACGATAACTTTTTCAACTCCTTGCTTTACTTTTTAAAAAGACGCTGATGAAAGTTGGCGTCTTTTTATTTGCTGTACCTATTCTTCGCCACCTTTGGTTGCTATTTGGCCACAGGTGAAGGCTGATAAGCACCGATAGGATGCTTAAAAAGTGGCAAATCCGTACTCATCCCTTATTTCCTTGGATGCATCCAGTCCATAGTTGAAAAGCCCTCCTTTTAGGGAAGCTATGCCCAGAAATATGGCTTGATCCAGAATAGCCCCTCTGGATAATAATGGATCAAGCCGAAAAGTTGGGGGCATTTTACTCCATAATGAAAATTGGCAGTTCCCCCAGAATAAACACTTTTAAACTGTTAGTAAAGAGATCTCAGCCTGAATTAAAGAACTTCAAGGGACTAAAAGCGATTCCCCTGATGGTTTTCAAGTGTGGCAAACGCATTTAATGCTAATTTCGTGTAGAGGAGCTATCATCCGTGCCGCTGGCACTCCTTCGGGAGGTTGAGGAGCGCTTAAGTTCCTGCGGATGAATCCGCAGGTTACAAAATTTATCGTGCCGCTGGCACTTTGCCCCGATTTGTACATTGGAAACCGCAGTAGCCTATGGTGCCGAATGGCGGAGTAGGCTGAAAGAATGAGTTGCTGATTTGGATCGTACAAGCCGTCGCAGCTATCTGCTCAGGTATAGTGGTTGGCTTGGTTGAGGTTAAACCCTGAATATGCGCTAGTAACTGAGCATCCTACCTAATCCGCCCTTGGCGGAGGGTCATATAGAAGGTGCAGGTGACCACCTGCACCAAAAATGATAACACACAAAAGGGTAAGTTCCGTAGGAACGGCAGATATAAATGCAAATTGGAATATTTTTTTAAAGGCGTTTGCCCTTGTGGAGGAAGTCCATCGTTTTATCGGCATGAAATTTTCTGAACGCTGATAAGTACCGATAGGATGCTTAAAAAGTGGCAAATCCGTACTCATGAATGCATCCAGTCCGTAGTTGAAAAACCCTCCTTTTAGGGATGCTATGCCCTGAAATATGGCTTGATCCACTAACACAACCTTGACTTTCTCCTTACTTACTCACCAGTTCCAACATATAGATGGTTTGCCAATCCTGTTCTTGCCCAAAAAACGCTTGATCTTTTGTCATCACCCATTGACCATTACCATTAACAACATCCCCTAAAAGCATCCCCTTAGGACATTGAATATCTGCCAGCACATTGCCTTTCAAATCAAACACCTGAACAAACCGTTCAGTGGCCCTATAAGCTTCCATTCGTCCTTCAAGGGTTTCAAAATCATACCGTGACTTTTCTTCTTCCCCCATTCCTTTCGAATAAACTGCCAAGATTTTATCTCCATAAAAGAGCACCTCACTCAGCCCTCCACTCCTGATAAACCGATTGACTTTTCAAACTGATCAGCCTTGTCAAAAGGCACACCTTCAGCACTAATGGCATCAGGAACTTTCATCTTCACCGTCTGCTGGAGTTTCAAATCCCCTTCTTTTTCACGGTAAATGTAAAATTGGTATTCCCTGGCAAAATACAATAACCAAACATCACCTTGCTTTATTACCGTAGGGAACGGCCAACCATGGTATTCTCCGTCTTTAAATTTACTGGTCGATGGAAAAGCCATTGTACTCCGAAAATCACCAGTTCTGGGATTGAGCACTTCAAGAATAGGCTTTTCATAAACTGACTTCATGATCTCCCCAAGGCCTTCCCCAGGTAAATCACCTCTTTCCGGTCTATAATAGGCCAGCTCCTCTTGCAACTTGAAAAATGGTCTCCCCTTGTATCCGTTCAGGTAATAATAATTACCTGAAATTTCGTGCCGTTTGTCCAATTTCCCTTCATCCCCCAAAACCAGCAACCCCTTCACCCCTTCAAGGATGCTCAAATGCCCATCTACGAACCCAGCAACCTGGACCCCAGCAATGGCATCAGGCCCGTCTTTTTTGAGGCGAACGCTATCCACAATATTCCCTTCAGCATCAAGAAACAGAAACTCTCTATCTCCATGTCCTTTGGCTAGGTATTCATCTCGCTCAGACGAATAATCGGACAGATAGAAATTTCCTAAATAATCTACACGGACAGAATCCACTATGTCCAGGGAATAGCTTTTTTGGAAATGCTTCTTCTCGGAAGGGTTATTACAGCCAGTTAAAAACATCACAACCAGCAAGCCAAAAAGTAACCTTATCATAAATAGCGGAAGTTTATTTATTCCAACTTACGCTAACAAATCCATTTCTACCAACCTAACATGTTAATTTAAGTAAAAACCACCAATCACTTTTCCACGAGCCTGGCTTTGTATACCAAAAAATCCTCCTGCTCCACCTCTTCCCTCAACGGCTTCATAAACCAGATATCTTCTCCTATTACCCTGAAGCTATTGAAGGCCATATCCGGCATTTCCATTTGGTAAGTGACTACTTCTTCATCTCTCAAAACCATCACCTCCGAACTTAATTTTTTCCACAATTCGTTCATTTTATGGCGTCGGGTTTCCTTAACCATTACACCTTGTAGGTCTCTCAACTCCTCGGAGGTTGCTGCCCTGGTATAGCTGATCAGAATTTTGTCATCAACCATTTCCATGCTCAAGATTCTGGCGGGATAGTTATCGACCACCAATTCCCCAAAATCAATTTCCTCAAACGCCCTCCCTTTATTCCCTCCAAAGCCTGGAATATTTAACGGAAGGGAACGTACCAAAGCAGGCTGGTCACTGGAAAAATCATACATGTACAGGATATCTTCATTCTGAAAAGCCAAATACAGTATTTCAGCATCCTCATCAAAATAGAAAACAGGCCTAAAATCTTCAAAAGCGAACGCCTTGCCATTGAGAAACTTACTCCCCTTAGGAAAAGGCAGTATATTTTTGGTCTCCCCATTTTCCAAGTTCGTGACAAGGAGATTCTTTCGTTGCGCAAAAAAGGTATGGTTCCACCCCTCACCAGCCTCCATAACATCACGGTGATGCAGCAGATACTCGACGCCCTCTTTCTCAATGACCTGATTGTCCCGATAGATATTAAACAATTTATGAAAACTACTGGGCATCCCCGCTTCGGATCGCTTTGAAAAAACCAAATCACCATTTGGCTGAAAAACCCTGATCCCATTCATGCTATCATGGGTCACCACATTTCCTTCTTGGGTACAAATCAAATTATCGGTTGTGATTATAAATGCTCCAGGATCATCCCCCTCTTTGGTCCAGTCATGCACCGGCACACCGTCTTGGGTAAAGGCCAAGACCCTTGGATGAACACCATCTCTAAAAAAAAGAAATTCCTCTGAGGCTGTTTGAAAAATCAACTGTCTTGCAATAATATCCTCTACCAAAACAGAATCCACCACCTCTAAATGAAATGATTGCTTACTCGATTTTTGCTTTTCATTCTCCTTTGGCGAGCACCCTAAACCAACTCCCATGAGAAGCATTACTAACGTGATAGGTATATTCTTCATGATCACAAAATAGTATCGGCTTAAAAAACCAAAAGTCTTTACATACGGAATCCTCTATTCCCAAGAGGAAAGCCTTCTCCCCTCCCGTTTCAGTAGCCTCTTGAACTGTTTTCTTTCTACAGGATGAAAAGCAAATTAGTATTGCAAAAGAAAAAACATTTCTGCATTTCATATAGATTGTTTATTAGTCAATAATCAATTAGGCACTAGCTCCATCAAGTAGTATATTTCAAAATCCTCCTCTTTATCAAACAGCATCTTGTTTTTCTTTGCCAATAGCTTCCCGTCTGGCATCGTCCCTTGAATGGATGCAACATTCAAGGGAACCTCTACTCCCCGACGTAGTAATTTATGATTCTGATCAAAAACAGCCAAAAAACAAGGGTTCTTCTTTCTATTTAATATCGGGTCTTCTGAAATATCTGCTGAGTAGTTAACCGCATTAATGCCATTCCTGTAATAAGCTACCAACCAATTCCCAACATCAAAAAAACCCTGTACATCACCAGCATCCATATGACCATAGTTTCTATCAAAGTCAAAGCTATCGGGATCTGTCGATGGAATCACCTCTACAAAATCAGCATTCCCAAAGGCTACGGTTTCAAGGTAATTTAAATCCGAACCTTCCAATTCATAGATGTGTAGAGACGGTTCGTTGGAGAGTGTCATATATAAAAAATTATCAAATTTGGTAATATAGGGGTAGAGCGGGCCATAATGATCGCCACTACTGTACTTACTGATATCAGGAATGGATAGCACAGGAGTCAAATTACCCGTTTTTAAATCAATAAAATTGAGGTAATATTCTTCATATCCCTCAATATTTTTAATTTTTGCCAGCTGTCCCAGTAACAAACTATCCGAAAGGCTGTAAATCTTTTTCCGTTGCGACCAATTAAAGTACTGAATTTGAAAAGGAAGTGGAATGTCTTCTATATGCTCACCATTTTTTTTAAAAACAGCAAGCTTGCCATTATTATTAGCCACCAAAAGCTTATCTCCTTGATAAAACCCTAATGAAACCATCGAATTGATTGGGTTGGGGCGATCCCCTCCTCTTGAAAACTGTTCGATGATTTTCCCCGTCTGATCAAAAATCACCAAATCATTGGTTTTAAAGTTAAAACCAATAATCTCTCCGGTTTCCTGATGAATATCAGTGATTTCCAAATCTCCCAAATAGTCAACCCTAATAGAATCGACAATTTCCAAGTGAAAGGCCTGATTGTCCGAAATCTCTTTATTTTCCTTATCCCCACCTGAACATCCAAAAAAAGAACACAAAACAGGTACTATAAAAATAAGCAACTTGGTTTTTATCATCTCAAATAATATTATTAAAAAAACTTTCAAATGATACAAAAAGAAGGGCAAAAATCAAAGCCCCTATAACGTATCTGCGCCAAGAACAGTTATCTGAAGTAATAATACAAATAAACGATAAAGCACGCTAACCAAACTCACCCCTTCATGAACTGGTAAAAACAGTAAATCCGGCCTCTCCTGTTAAAGGATTTGCAGGCTACAACTTCTTCTTAAACAGCGAATCTACGAACTCCGTCCTGTTAAAAATCTGCAGGTCCGTTACTTTTTCGCCGACGCCAATATACTTCACCGGAATCTTAAACTGATCAGAAATTCCAATGACCACACCACCTTTTGCTGTTCCGTCCAGTTTGGTAATGGCCAAGGCATTGATTTCGGTAGCTTTGGTAAATTCTTTGGCTTGGATAAAGGCATTTTGGCCAGTCGAGCCGTCCAAAACCAGCAAAATCTCATGCGGTGCATCGTCGATAAACTTCTGCATCACCCGCTTGATCTTGCTCAGCTCATTCATCAGGTTGACCTTGGTATGCAGTCGGCCAGCAGTATCCACGATCACCACATCGGCTCCCATGTCCACGCCTTTTTTTACGGTATCAAAGGCCACAGATGCTGGGTCTGCATTCATGCCATGGGACACCACCGGTACGTCCACACGCTCTCCCCACAGGATCAGCTGATCCACTGCAGCAGCTCGAAAAGTATCCGCCGCTCCAAGGACCACCGATTTGCCGGCATTTTTAAACTGATGGGCCAGTTTACCAATGGTGGTGGTCTTGCCCACGCCATTGACGCCGACCACCATGATGACATAGGGCTTTTTGTCCTTGGGCAGCTCAAAATTGGACAGGTCCACTTCGTTGCTCTCTTCCAAGAGCCCGACGATCTCCTGACGAAGGATTTTATCCAATTCTGTCGTATTGACATATTTATCTCGGGCCACGCGCTCCTCGATGCGCTGGATCACTTTGATCGTCGTGTCCACCCCCACGTCAGAAGTAATCAAAATTTCCTCCAGCTCGTCCAATACTTCATCATCCACCTTGGACTTGCCAATGACAGCCTTACCAAGCTTGGAGAAGAGGTTTTCGCTGGTTTTTTCAAGCCCTTTGTCGAGGCTTTCTTTTTTGTCTTTAGAAAAAAATCCAAAAATTCCCATAGTCATTCACATCTTTGACCCGAATATAATCATAAAATCCCTCCCGAAACCAATCGAGAGGGATTTATCCTTTTTGCATTACGATTTAAGCAAGGCAATTATTTTGCAAGGGTATCCTTCACCTCAGTGGTAGGTACCATTTCTTCTCTGAAAGTGTACGCACCGGTCTTTTCGGATTTCACCGCTTTGATCACCTTAGCGTAAGTTACACCACCTTCTTTTTTCAGGGTTGCTACTACTTTCTTAGCCATATCTTTTAGGTTTTATGACAGCCTGCCGTGGCAAACCGTCTGCTCCTTAAAATTATTTAATTTCTTTATGAACCGTTACTTTCTTAAGGATTGGATTGTACTTTTTAAGCTCCAATCGCTCCGTAGTATTTTTACGGTTTTTAGTCGTGATATATCTTGAAGTGCCTGGAACACCACTGCTCTTGTGCTCTGTACATTCCAAAATCACTTGAACTCTGTTACCTTTCTTAGCCATCGCTCTATTTATTTATTGGATTCGGAAATGATTACTTAATGATAATGTGTCCTTCTGCTTGAGCCTCTTTCAAAACAGCACTGATGCCCTTTTTGTTGATTGTTCTCAACGCTTTTGAAGAAACCTTCAACGTGATCCAAGCATCTTCCTCTGGCACATAGAAACTCTTCTTGTGCAGGTTTGGATAAAACTTACGCTTGGTCTTGTTGTTCGCGTGCGATACATTATTACCTACTCGAGGTCTTTTACCGGTGATGTCACAAACTTTTGCCATGATATATGATCGTAATTTTTAAGACGTTTTTCTAATTGAGTTTGCAAATATCGGAAGTTTTTGGGAATTACCAAAAGAGCAACCAAAAATAATTGGCTAAACTATTGGGATTCATCCACCTGACCATGCCGACTCACAAACTTTTCTTCAAAACAGGCTTACCGGGCAACATATTTGCTGCATTTATGGTAAAGCTGGTGTTTTTTTTATCTTTGTTATAAGATATGAAACCCAAATATACGAAAATTTAAAAGACTAAGCTCATGATGCAACCAATAACCTCAAGTCAACAAGCCATTGAGTTGGAAAACAAGCATGGTGCCCATAACTATCATCCACTGCCTGTCGTCCTGTCCAGGGGAGAAGGCGTTTTTATGTGGGATGTGGAAGGTGAAAAATATTATGATTTTCTTTCATCTTATTCTGCCGTAAACCAAGGCCACTGCCATCCGCGGATCCTTCAGACCCTTATCGACCAAGCCGGAACCCTTACCCTTACCTCAAGGGCTTTTCATAACGATGTCCTCGGCCCATTCGAGAAATTCCTCACCGAATATTTTGGCTATGACAAGGTCTTGCCCATGAACACCGGGGCAGAAGGTGTCGAAACAGCGATCAAAATTGCCCGGAAATGGGGCTATGAAAAAAAGGGAATCCCTGAAAACGAAGGCACCATCATCGTGGCCAAAAACAATTTTCACGGGAGGACCACTACTGTCATCTCTTTCTCTAATGACGAGACTGCACGCAAGAACTTTGGCCCGTACACGCCAGGGTTTGTCACCATTCCCCACGACGACATCGATGCCCTTAAGGATGTACTAAGCCAGTCCAAAAACATCATCGGATATCTGGTCGAGCCTATTCAAGGGGAAGCGGGCGTATATGTCCCCAAAGAAGGCTACCTTAAGGAAGTAGCTGCTGTCTGTAAAGATCACGGAGTACTTTTCATGGCAGACGAAATCCAAACAGGGATCGCCCGAACCGGCAAATTACTCGCCTGTGATCACGAAGGGGTGAAGCCAGACATGCTCATTCTTGGAAAAGCCATCTCCGGTGGATTCTATCCCGTCTCGGCAGTCTTGGCGGACGACCATATCATGGAAGTTATCCAACCCGGCCAGCACGGCTCCACTTTCGGAGGCAATCCACTTGGTGCCAAGGTCGCCATGACCGCCCTGAACGTGGTCAAGGATGAAAAGCTGGCCGAAAATGCCGATAAACTCGGCAAGCTCTTCCGGGAGCGCATACAACAACTGGTGGACAAGTCCGACTTGGTGGAACTCGTGCGCGGCAAGGGACTGCTGAATGCCATTGTCATCAACGACACCGAGGACAGCGACACTGCTTGGAGGCTCTGCCTGGCCCTGAAAGAAAATGGCCTACTGGCCAAACCTACCCATGGCAATATTATCCGTTTTGCTCCACCCCTGGTCATTACCGAAGAACAGCTGCACGACTGCTGCGACATTATCGAAAAGACCATTCAAAACTTTAAAAAGTAACAAACCTAAAGCCCGGTTAATCTTCCGGGCTTTTTTTGCCCCCCTTTTTGGCAAAGCCAACACCATCAGAGCACCTCCATGAACAATTTAGCCGCTTCATACACTTTGATAAACCTGCACAAATAAAAGCGCCCATCTTCTACCGCTATCACACACTGCTTTCATAGGACCACCCAGTATTTGCTGGCTCCCACCATCCAGTCAGTCACTGCCTTAGCAGCACCATTATATAATGGCATGACCCCGAAAGAGCCTCAAGGATTTTATTAACTTTGCAACCGAGCAACAAGAAAAACATATACCCATGAACATAAGACCCCGCAGAAACCGGAAGTCCGCCGTCATACGAGGAATGATAGAAGAAACCCGCCTCTCCACGAAGGATTTCATCTTCCCACTCTTCGTCATCGAGGGAACCAACCAAAAGGAAGAAGTCGCCTCCATGCCTGGTATTTATCGCCATTCTACCGATCTCTTGCTTAAAGAAGTAGAAGAATGCCTAACACTTGGCATAAAAGCCTTTGACCTATTCCCGGCATATCCGGAAAGCAAAAAGGACAAGATGGCCACAGAAAGCCACAACCCGGACACTTTTTACCTCAAAGCCATCAACAAAGTAAAGACCACGTTTCCCGAGGCCTGCATCATGACCGACGTAGCCATGGACCCCTATAGCTCCGATGGCCATGACGGCATCGTAAAAGACGGCAACATCCTAAACGACGAAACCCTGGAGGTCCTTGCCAAAATGGCCATCGCACAAGCAAATGCAGGCGCCGATATCCTGGGACCTTCCGACATGATGGACGGTCGCGTAGGCTTTCTCCGTGAAGCATTGGACAATGTCGGCCATACAGAAGTCTCCATCATGTCCTATACCGCCAAATACGCCAGTGCCTTTTACAACCCCTTCCGAGACGCCTTGGACTCAGCACCAAAAGCTGGAGACAAGAAAACTTACCAAATGGATCCTGCAAACCTCCATGAAGCCTTAATAGAAGCAGAACTGGACGAAGCAGAGGGCGCTGACTTTCTGATGGTCAAACCGGCCCTGGCTTACCTTGATGTAATCAGACTCCTAAAGGAAAACACCAACCTGCCGATCGCTGCTTATAATGTAAGTGGCGAATACTCCATGATCAAAGCCGCCCACCAAAAAGGCTGGCTTGATGGAGAAAGGGCCATGCTCGAGTCCCTACTGAGCATCAAAAGGGCCGGTGCAAACATTATCCTGAGCTATTTCGCCAAGGAATTTGCCAAGCTGCAGGGTTAAACACATTCTTCCCCTCATATAAAGAGGCTGTCTCAGGTAAAAGTGAGACAGCCTCTTTTTTTACCCACACCACAGATATTAAGCATACTTTTCACAAATAACAGTTAATTTTTTAACCAGCCACTCACAAAACTATAAACCAAAACATATTCCGGTAAACCACGAAACCTCCATATTTTAATAAAAACACCGCACCAATATTGCTGAATCCTCATTTTTTAAAATTTAAAAACACTTTATACACGAAAAACATAAAATATAAATCAAACATAAACGATGAATAGGATAATATTTTGATTTTAATATTTAAATATAAAAAACACCCTCATTTTCATTTTTTGCAAGTTTTTAAGTATTTTAGGTTACAAAAAGACCCCACAAACTTACTTTTCATGATATTTTGTTAATTATTGGTTTGTTTTTTTACCTAAAAAATATTTACCTTTAGACCATCAAATAATCACTAACCCATAAAAAATTTCGAAAAATAAGTCTACTTAAACATTCAACTGTATGAAATGGAGTTTTAATGACCTAGCTCAAGTAAGTACCGATGCGCTCGCACAAGGCGCTGATTTATCAGCTGACATCACCCAAAACTTACTCACTACTAACAACGTGTGGATGATGTTATCCACAGCACTCGTATTTATCATGCACCTGGGATTTGCAGGTGTGGAAGCCGGTTTTGGACAAGCCAAAAACACGGTAAACATTCTTTTCAAGAATACAGTAACGCCCATTATCGGGATCGTTAGTTACGCGATTTGCGGATTTTTCTTGATGTACCCTGGATTTGACGTTCCGGGATGGTTCGGCTTTGACGGTGCCGGCTGGAGCATGTTCTGGTTTGCACCTGAAAATGCAGATGTTACTGCCGGATATGCTGACGGCGGCTATACTTATTGGACAGACTTCCTGTTCCAGGCCATGTTTGCTGCCACCGCAGCTACAATCGTATCAGGAGCCATTGCCGAAAGGGTAAAACTATGGGCCTACCTGCTTTTTACGGTCATCTATGTAGGAATCGTATATCCTATCATCGGTAGCTGGAAATGGGGCGGAGGCATGCTCGACAGCTGGGGATTCTACGATTTTGCAGGATCTACGCTCGTGCACTCTGTAGGCGGCTGGGGAGCCCTTGCAGGTGTTATCCTAGTAGGACCGCGTATTGGTAAATATGTAAACGGCAAAACCGTAGACAAGCCTGGCGCCAGTGTACCATTGGCCGTAATCGGTGTCTTCTTGCTTTGGTTAGGCTGGTTTGGCTTTAACGGTGGATCCGTACTTTCTGCCGACCCTGCTTTGGTTTCCTTTGTACTGGTAACCACTTCTCTGGCGGCGTGTGCCGGAGGCTTGGGTGGATTCCTAGCCGGATACTTTGTATTTAAGCGTCTTGATTTGGGCATGGTCCTAAACGGTATCCTTGCCGGACTGGTAGGCATTACAGCTGGTGCTGACGTCATCAACCCAGGTCCTGCCTTGATAGTAGGATTCATCGCCGGCATACTCGTCGTCATGTCAGCCGTAATCCTTGACAAAATGCGACTTGACGATGTGGTCGGTGCCGTTTCTGTCCACCTCACTTGTGGTATCTGGGGAACACTTGCCGTAGGCATCTTCTCCACCAACCCTGACCACAGCTTCTTGACACAGCTCACCGGCGTAATCATTTGCGGCATCACCGCCTTCATCTGTGCCTTTGTCATCTTCTATGTACTGAAAGTAACCGTTGGTATCCGAGTATCTGAAGAACACGAAAAAACCGGACTGGATTCCCACGAACACGGTATCAGAGGCTACACGATCGTGTACGACGAATAATAAAAAAACAACCAACCACTATACAACCATTTACCCTGCCCATTCATTTCCGCCAATCAACTGCTTGGGCAGGGTATCTTATCCGCAATCCTAACAAATAACAGATAATTTAATTTCAAGTAAAATGAAAAAACTTCAACTACTAATTGTATTGCTATGCCTAGGTTCATTGACCTCAGTAATGGCACAAGACCTATCAAAAGTCAGCATCTCCGGATCAGTAGATGCTTATTACAGGGCCAATTTCAACGCCCCAAACAAAGCTTTACCTGACGGCTCCTTTGTTGCTCCGGCTACTTCATTTGCCAATAGACCTGGGTTTGCATTGGGCATGGCCAATGTCATCACTGCTTATGAAGGCGAAAAAATAGGTTTTGTGGCCGATTTGGTTTTCGGACCTAGGGGTACAGACGCAGTCTTCAATTCCATGGGAAGTTCCAATATCGTAAACCAATTGTATATGTATTGGAATGTCAGTGATGCCGTTACCTTTACTTTCGGTAACTTCAACACCTTCCTTGGATATGAAGTCATTTCACCTGCAGCTAACTTCAACTATTCCACTTCATACATGTTCTCCTACGGTCCTTTCTCCCACACTGGATTGAAAGCAGATATCGCCCTGAGCGATAACTGGTCACTGATGGCTGCCGTAATGAACCCTACGGACTATACAGAATTCAACTGGGCAGGCACTTACACTGGAGGCCTTCAGTTGGGTTATGAAAATGACAATGGCGGTACTTGGTTAAACTTGCTCTATGGCGACCAAGACGGAAAACTGGATGAAGATTACCCACTTACCATGGGCCAAGCATCAGGAGGAAGCACGTTCCAAATTGACTTGACCACGGGCTATGACGTTTCCGAAATGGTTTATCTTGGCCTTAACGCCACATATAACACTACTGCCGCCGGAGAAAGCTTTAACGGTACCGATATCGTGGACGATGACGGTGATGGTTCTGGATTCTATGGTGTTGCCGGCTATGTACAAGCCTCCACTTCTGATAGATTCTCCCTAGGACTACGTGGTGAATATTTTAATGTATTCAACAATGGCCTGGACGGTGTAGTCGGTGTTGACACCGATGGAGACGGCAGCGTTTTTGCCGTAACCCTTTCAGGCAACTATAAAATCGTAGAAAACTTTACCCTTATTCCAGAAGTAAGACTGGACTCCATGTCAGAAGAAGACTACTTTGTAAACAATGAACTTGCAGGTTCTAAAAGCTTGTCTTCATTCTTACTAGCAGCCGTATTCTCTTTCTAATTTTTTTCTGACAAACTGAAATTTTTCTAAAAAAAACCACGCGCTTTGTAAAAAGCCGTGGTTTTTCTGTTTCTATGCCAAAACACACTTTTAAGGTTCTATAAAAAACCTCAAAGCCACTAAAATTCACTTTTTTAAGACGGGAAGGCTGTAAAAAACACAACATAAATAAACAATTAAACATAATTACAACACATAATTTTAGGTTTTAAAAAAATACTTGCATAAAAAACTGATTTAACCGTAACCTTTTTCTTTAAAATTCGATTAGTACAGTATAAGAAATTAAACAACAACAATAAATTATACGACGATGGTTAAATTAGCTGTTATGGTAGCTGCCGGTTTCTTTGGATTCGAATCAATAGAGGCTTTAGGGCAGGAAAAAGAAAGAAAAGAACTGAAAGGGCCAAAAGCAAAAAACTACAAACCCTGGAAAGATCAAGCTAGAAAGGGCACTTTAGTAGTGGACATCAATGGTGAACTAGCCAAAGGCCCTAAAGCAAAAAACCAAAAGTTATGGGAAAGAGATTTGGAAAAAGTGGAGCTTAACACTGAACTCCAACCGATCTCCAGACCAAAAGGACCAAAAGCTAAAAATCAAAAACCCTGGGAGCGAAACTAACAGGGTAAATAGTTTGTCAGAAATCAAAAGGCTACCGTAACGGTAGCCTTTTTTGTTGGTATACGATTTTTTTAGATCGATTAGAAAACGGATCAAACTACAACGTTGGATGGGCTAATTTACCATGGGCTTCACCCATGGCTAAGAATATGTCGCCCCTCAGGGGCTGGCTTTTGAATTTACATCACACGCAATACCAGGGATCCGCAATATTCCTGAGGGCAGTTTCCTCAAAAGAACGCATTTTATTTATGGACTAGATGAATGCAAGCTTTGCTGAGAAGCCCTCTTAATAGCCACAGCCCTGTGCATCGTATATTTTTAAGTCATGGTACCCCCACGATAAAAGAGATGAACACGGATTTGCAATGCCTTAAGCACCCTATCGGTGTTTATCAGCGTTCATCCGTGGCCAAATAGAAATCAAAACCTAAGAATGTGCCGTCCCTCCGGGGCTGGCTTTCGAGTTTTCATCATACACAATACCAGGGATCCACAATTTTTCTGAAGGCAGTTTCCTTAAAAGAATGTATTTAATTTATGGACTGGATGAATTCAAGCTTTGCTGAGAAGTTTACCCACTAAATGTATTTCCAAGGTGCTGATCCTGCGCTTTTACTTTTTCAAAATCCAAGTATTGCTCCCAGAATGCCTCTTCCGGCAGAGCAGCCCTTAAGTAAAGCTTTTCCTTCTTGACAGGATGGACAAAAATCAGGTGAAAGGCATGTAAATTAATGCTTGCATCTGGATTGGGTTTGGAGAAGCCGTACCGTAGGTCGCCACGGATAGGGCAGCCCATCGCCGCCAGCTGCACCCTGATCTGGTGCGGACGACCGGTTTTGGGGCGTACTTCGACCAGCCAATGGTCATTCAACTTGCCAAGGCGCTTGTAATCCAACTCGGCCCGTTTAGAACCCTCCACTTCTTTATCATAAGCAGTGGTCACATTGCGGCTCTCATCCTTTTTAAGGTAATGGGTCAGCTTACCGATTTCTTCTTTCGGACGCTTTTTCACGATGGCCCAATACACCTTATGAACCTCCCGCTTTTTAAAAAGCACCATCATTCGCTCCAGTGCCTTTGAGGTACGGGCAAAAACCACCAACCCGCTGACTGGTCGGTCTATTCGGTGGACAGGATGCAAAAAAACTGCTCCAGGCTTATCGTACTTTTCGGCAATATACGCTTTGCAGTAGTCCGTAAGCGTCTTATCTCCCGTGTGATCTCCCTGCACGAGGACACCGGCATGTTTATTCACCACCAAAAGGTGATTATCTTCATATACTACTGTGAACGGTTGCTTTGCCATAGTTTGGGGTGTTTGATTTGAGATTTGAGATTCTGGACAATCTTTTTCCAGTCTATTTGGATCAGCATTCCCTGCTGCAAATCTACTTACTTAAAATTCAGAAGTAAAATGGAACTCAATGTCAGGATAATTGTCCTGCACCATTTGTAGCCAAGCCCTGGACTCCGCCATAAACACCAACTTACCTTCTTTATCATAGGCAATGTGACGGTTTTTAGACCGGACAAACTCATCCAGCTGCTTCTTGTCATTGCTGCTGATCCAACACGCCTTATACAGGTTCATTGGAGCAAACTCCACAGTAGCATTGTATTCATTTTTTAAGCGGAACTGGATCACTTCAAACTGCAGCTGACCAACCGTCCCAATGACCTTTCGGGATCCCATGTCAAAGGTAAACAGCTGGGCAACCCCTTCTTCCATTAATTGCTTCAAGCCTTTCTCCAGCTGCTTGGTCTTCATCGCATCCTTATTGATCACCTCCCTGAAAATCTCCGGCGAAAAACTGGGAATTCCCCTAAAGGTCAGGCTTTCTCCATCAGAAAGGGAATCACCGATCTTCAGGTTACCCGTATCATAGAGGCCCACGATATCACCCGGGAAAGCCTCCTCGATGATTTCCTTATCCTGCGCCATAAACGAGGTCACATTGGAAAAACGCAAAGGCTTGGGAGCCCGCATACTCTTATAGGGCTTGTTCCGTTCAAACTTCCCGGAACAGATTCTCAAGAAAGCAATCCTGTTACGGTGATTGGGATCCATATTTGCGTGGATCTTGAACACAAATCCGCTAAACTTATCCTCCTCCGGGCTCACCTCACGCTCTTCTGCATGCCTGCTTTTGGGGGAAGGAGCGATATCAATAAAGGTGTCCAGCATTTCCTGTACACCAAAGTTATTGACCGCCGACCCAAAGAACACGGGGGCAATCTCCCCTCGCAGATAAGCACCCTTATCAAACTCGGGATACACACCTTCGATCAATTCCACATCTTCCCGCAGCTGATTGGCATTATTATCCCCAACAAGGTCTTCCAACTTGGAATCTGACAGGTCTTCGATCGCCATGATATCGTCGGCAAGTTTCCGCTGGGAAGGACGAAAAAGATTCAGTGATTTATTGTAAAGATTATAAACGCCTTTAAACGTTTTCCCCATGGAGATCGGCCAAGAAAGTGGTCGAACTTTAATATTGAGCTTGTCCTCCACTTCATCGAGAAGGTCATACGGGTCGCGCCCTTCACGGTCAAGCTTGTTTATAAAACAGATCACCGGAGTATTCCGCATACGGCAGACTTCCATCAACTTTTCTGTTTGGATCTCCACCCCCTTGACACAGTCAATCACCATGATCACACTGTCCACGGCAGTCAAGGTTCGGTAAGTATCTTCCGCAAAGTCCTGGTGCCCCGGGGTATCCAGCAAATTGATCTTATTACCTTTGTATTCAAACCCCATCACCGAGGTCGCCACGGATATCCCCCGTTGCTTCTCAATTTCCATCCAGTCGGATTTGGCATGGGTGTCGATTTTATTGGACTTTACCGCCCCGGCAGTCTTGATGGCACCACCAAAAAGCAGCAGCTTTTCGGTCAAAGTAGTCTTCCCTGCATCAGGGTGGGAAATGATTCCAAATGTTTTTCTTCTCTGAATCTCCTTGGTCAAACTCATCTTTCTTCTTGCTCCTTTAATTGCAAGATGCAAAGGTAGTTGATTATATCGAAAGATGATAATTTAGCGAACACTCCGCTTATGACCCTTTGGAGACGCCATGCCCAGCACGTCAGTCAAGAAAAGGATCACGGTCCACTTTAAACTCTGAAGAGCTTTCATTGGCCCCTCTCAGGACTATCCGAAAAGTCGTGCCCTTTCCGAGCTCGGATTGATGAACAAAAATCCTTCCCTTATGATATCCTTCGATGATCCGCTTGGCGAGCGTCAATCCCAATCCCCAACCACGTTGCCTGGTGGTAAAACCGGGGTTAAACACGCGCTTAAACATACTTTTGTCAATGCCTTTACCCGTGTCTGCTATGTCCACATGGACAAACTGCTCACTTTCCTTTACGATATTAATGGCTATCTGCCCTTGCCCCTTCATCGCATCCACAGCATTTTTGCATATATTTTCCACTACCCATTCGAAAAGCGACCTGTTCATCATCGCATCCACATCCTCGGCATGGCTGCTCAGGTCGATGCTCACTTTGCTGGATATCCTGGGCCTTAGGTAATTCACTGCCTCTTCAATGACAGAATAGACATTTTCCTGCTTGATCACGGGAGCACTGCCAATATTGCTAAACCGCTCGGTAACCATCCGCAGCTTGGACACATCTTTATCCAGTTCCACGATGACTTCTTTGTTTTCGTCCCAAACAGGAGAATTTTTCAAATAATCGATCCATGCCATCAACGAGGCAATGGGGGTTCCTAACTGGTGGGCGGTTTCCTTGGTAAGTCCTGCCCAGACACGGTTTTGCTCGGCAATCTTGGACTGGTTAAACACCGCAAAGGCCAATACGCCAAAGACCAAAATCACTGAAAGCTGCACATAAGGGTAGTACTTTAGCCGCGTCAGCAATTCCGAATTGGTGTAATACAGGTACTGATTGTCCAGAATCTGAATAGGCTCATAGTCCATCTTCATCCGCAGCACCTCCGACCGAAGCTTTTCCTCTATATCGGCTTCCGTGGCATTTTTCTTAAACGTAATGTTCCTGTACTCCCCTGATGGCTTCCCAAAAGCATCGGCTACGATTACGGGAATATTATGGTTTTCCTGGATGATGCCTTGATGGATAAAAGTAAGGTTGTCAGAATTATTGGCCACATACTCCATGGCATTGGCATAGAGTGTAATCTGCTTTTTTTCCCGCTCCTTAAGCTCACTGACCAAGGTATTGGTATAGTAGATAGAGCCAATACTAATGATCAAAGAAGCGATAAAGATGATCCATTTTACCTTGCCCCTATTTTGATATAAGTCCAGCGTAGCCAGATCTTGAAATTTATTCCTCATTAATTTATGTCACTGTTCCGATTAGTGGTAGTCCCTCATACTTATAACTGCCCAAGCTGTATAGATATTATCTATGGCGAATAGTAATTATCACTTTGACTGCTATCGATGATTCCCGTAAATTCGAATAAATATTTAAATAAACAAAACATCTATACAATGGCAACTAACGAAATCGGATTAAAAGTAAAAGATAGCAAAGTTTTATCAGCCAAACTCAACAAACTGCTGGCAAACTATGAAATCTATTACCAAAACCTCAGGAATTTTCACTGGAATGTCTCTGGCCCGAATTTCTTTGAACTGCACGCAAAGTTTGAGGAATTGTACAACGCCGCCAACGAGGCCATTGATGAAACGGCCGAAAGAATCCTTACACTGGGCGAAAGGCCATTGAGCTCCTTTGCAGAATACATCGAGGAAGCAGCCATCAAAGAGGCCAAAAAAGTAACCGATCCCAAAAGCATGGTGGAAAATGTCCGCGACAACCTGAACACCTTGCTTACGCTGGAACGGGAAACACTGGAAATCGCCAGTGCTCAAGGAGATGAAGGAACAGTCACCCTCATGAGTGATTATATCACTTCAAAAGAAAAAGTGGTTTGGATGCTCTCTGCATACCTTAGGTAACAAAAAAGGCTGCCGAATGATCGGCAGCCTTTTTTTTGATTTCTTTTCCTATCAATACTTTAATTGTTTTGCTTGATCCACTTCCAGAGCATCTTGTAATTCACCTTGGTGCCATGGACCAAAATACCGATTCGATATATCTTGGCAGCTACCCAAGTGGTAAACAAAAAACCAAGAATAAGCAGGATCATCGACACCGCTAAATCAAAAAGTGGAATGCCAAAGCTAGCCCGGCCCACCATGGAAATCGGTGAAGTAAAAGGAATCACAGACAACCAAAAACTCACATTGCTTTCCGGGTCATCAAGCACAAAGATAAACAGCCCAAAATAACTTGCAATCAAGGGAATGGTCACCGGAAACATAAACTGCTGTGCATCCCCCGGAGAATCCACTGCAGCGCCAATGGCTGCGAAGAAAGCACCATACAGCAAATATCCACCCAAAAAGTAAAACAAGAATGTCAGCACTAGCTCCACAAAGTCGATCCCTTGGATCACTTGAAACACCTGTGCCATTTCACTGGACTGCATCATCGTTTGGGCGGCTTCCGGATTGGCCATTTCAAGCGCTTGCTGCTGGGGCATCTGCATGCCAAAATACCCCATCACCACCGAAGAGACTGTTGAAATCAGCACAATCCATATCAGAAACTGGGTCAGTCCCACCGCTCCGATACCGATGATTTTTCCCAGCATCAACTGAAACGGTTTGATCGAAGAAACGAGAATCTCGATGATCCTACTGGACTTTTCTTCAATGACACCCTGCATGATCTGGGTACCATACACAAAGATGAAGGTGTAGATCAAAATCCCCAGAAAAAAACCGAGCCCATAATTCACCCCAGCATTGGCCACCTTTTCATCCCCTCCTTCTTCCAAGGTGATCGAACTGATGGAAACCGGTGTTTTGATATTTCGGATGACCTTGGGATCAATCCCGAGCTCATAAAGCCTGATCTCTCCTATACGATTACTCAACCGCTCTTCCAAGTCCCCCACCAATCCGACACTTGGGGTCTTTTTGGAATAAAAGCGAATCCCCTCAGGAGCATCTACATCCACCTTTGGAATATATAGGAACCCAAAACGGTCTCCATCTTGGACCAGTTTCTTTGCTTCTTCCTGTGGAAGTGATGAATACGAGAAGGCATACTCTCCATTGCTTTCAATGAAAAAGCGGTCGCTCTCATCCACTACTTCTATGATTTTTAAGGCATCCCCTCCCTCACTGCTAAATGAAATCCATAAAAACACCCCTAATATCGCCGGAAATATCAACGGCGTGATCAGGGTAGCCAGTAGGAATGATTTCTTTCTGACCCTGGCCAAATATTCCCGTTTGATCACTAAAAAAACTTTACTCATTGTGCATGCTCTTTTACTTTTTGAATAAAAATTTCTTCAATGGTGGGAATCCGCTCTTCGAAACTGACGACTTCACCTAGCCCCATCACTTCCCTTAACAAGTCATTGGGGGTGCCGTTTTCCAGCGTCACCTCAAAGGACGTCACACCATATTCCTCTTTAGGATGATGACACTTGGCTGGCAAGGCAATATCGGTTCCTTGAAGCTTTACCTTATAAATATTTGACCGGGATTGGTCTTTGATCTGGGCAAGGGGCCCGTCCAGCACCTTTCGGGATTTATTGATCATGGCAATATGATCGCAAAGAAGGTCTACGGACTCCATGCGGTGTGTACTCAGCATCACCGTAGTGCCCTTTTCCTTTAATTCGAGCATTTCATTCTTAATAACTTCTGCATTGACAGGGTCAAATCCTGAGAATGGTTCATCCAAAATCAAGATCTCGGGATCATGGATCACCGTAGCGATGAATTGCACTTTTTGTGCCATGCCTTTCGAAAGGTCTTCTATCTTTTTTTCTGACCAGGCCTGAATATCAAGTTTCTTCAGCCAGCCCGCTACTTTGGTCCGCGCATCATGCCCGTTAAGCCCTTTTAGCCGGGCAAAATAGATGAGCTGGTCTCCCACCTTCATTCTTTTATAAAGCCCACGCTCTTCTGGCAGGTAGCCAATGTTTTTGATATGCTTGGGGCTCAAGGGCTCACCTTTTAAGAAAACTGAACCACTATCTCCATCAATGATTTGGTTAATGATCCGAATTAAGGTGGTTTTCCCGGCTCCATTAGGCCCCAAAAGCCCAAAAACGCCTCCTTTGGGCACGACCAAATCCACATCCGTAAGGGCTGCCTGCTCGCCATACCGTTTATTTAACCCGTCAATTTTAAGAATATCCAATCGTGTGTGATTTAAACCCCAAGAATCATATAAACAACAAAAATAAGGGCTAATCCTTAATCACCAAGGCAATCAGTTACTTTAAGATCAAGGAGCCGACAGATACATCAATTTCAAAAGTCATCAGGTTCTTTGCATCCTTATCGTATCCCTTGCTGGCATAAACCTTATCGCTAAGCTCAGTAAGGTAATTAGGGAGTTTTTTTCGGCACATCGCCGTAGAATTAATTTTCACCAAATAGGGATATTGGGGCGCAGGAAGCAAAATATATACCGCTCCCGCTCCGACGGTGGTCGTGATTTGACAAGGTTTTTTATTTTCCACGTGTTCTTCGAAATTCAGGTTGACCTTCCCATAATTCACTTCAAAGATCATATTTCTGGCGTTTGCATTGGTCATGTTCACGCCATCCACGGTCCCCATATTCACCCGAACTTGCATGGTATCCATTTCAGCCAAATTCTTCGCATTTTTCGCATATTTCAGGGATACATCTGCTGTAGCAGTGGTGATTTTACACCGCCTGATCTTTAAGTTGCTCAGGTCTACATTGGCCAGGCCAATACCGTAATGTAAATCTAAAAAATAAGCATATTTATCACTCAAACCTACTTCCCAGGTATGATCAAAATCCCCTTCACTGGTCGCAAAAAGCTTTGAAGAGAGGCTTCTGCCAAAACTCTCCTGCTCCACATCGGAATGGTTAAGATCAACTGTCAGCATCCGATTATTTATGGAATAAGCAAAATCGGGCAGAATATTGACCTTCGACAGGTGGGAATGGATGACAACGGGGTCATTGATGTACATTTTGTTGACATCAGAAACGCCCTTGTAGGAGGAGAAATTAAGCTGCACGGCATCAAACCCTGTTTCCTCCTCTACCACAAATTCTTTGACAATTTGGGCCATCGCTACACCTTGGATGATCGATGTAAAGAAGATGATTAAGCACAATCTATTCAACATACGAATAACCTACGGCGTGGTGGCAAAAAGGTTGGCTTAAGCATAAAAAAAGCCGGATTTTTTCCCGGCTTTAAATATGATTACATGTGCTGGGACTAAAAGAACTCTTTCATTTTATCGAAAAATGTCTTCTCCGATTTCCCAGGAGCGGGAATAAAGTTCTCAGACTCCCTTAACGACTCCAGCTTTTCTTTCTCTTCTTTGGTCAGTTGCTGCGGCGTCCACACATTTACATGAATAAGTTCGTCTCCACGCCCAAAACCGTTGAGGTCTTTGATTCCTTTGCCTTTCAGGCGGAGGATCTTACCGCTTTGGGTACCGGGCTCCAGCTTGATTTTCACCTTGCTTTCGATGGTAGGCACTTCTATGTGCGCTCCCAATGCGGCATCCACGAAATTCACATAAAGGTCATACACCACGTTATTTCCATCGCGCTGAAGAATATCATGTTCAATTTCTTCGATCACGATAAGTAAATCACCTGCTACGCCACCGGGAATTTCATTTCCCTTACCGGACAAGCTCAGCTGCATTCCATCAGCCACCCCTGCAGGGATGTTTATTGGAATGACTTCCTCTTTAAGGATCAGTCCTCTTGCATCCGCATGATCTGGTTTCTTGTCGATGATTTGGCCAGTACCGCCACAGTTAGGACAGGCACTTGCCGACACCATCTGGCCGAGCATGGTATTGACGACCTTTTTTACTTGGCCAGAACCTTGGCATGTCGAACAGGTTTTAAAAGACACACCATCCGCTACCATATGACGCTTGACCTTGATCTTTTTCTCTACGCCATTGGCGACTTCTTTCAGATTGACTTTCAGCTTGACGCGGAGATTGGTACCTTTTCGCATACGACGGCCTCCACCGCGTCCTCCACCAAAGAAGGACTCGAAACCGCCGCCACCGCCGAAGATGTCTCCGAACTGCGAGAAGATATCATCCATGTTCATACCTCCACCGCCGCCAAAGCCGCCGTTACCGCTTACGCCTTGATGGCCAAATTGGTCATAGCGCTGCTTCTTCTCAGGGTTACTGAGCACTTCATACGCTTCAGCTGCTTCTTTGAATTTCTCTTCAGCTTCCTGGTCTCCGGGATTTTTATCAGGATGATACTTCAAGGCCATCTTACGATAGGCCTTTTTGATTTCATCTGCACCGGCTCCTTTGGAAAGCCCTAATACTTCATAATAGTCTCTCTTTGCCATAATATCTTAAGATCCAATGACTACCTTGGCAAACCTCACTACTTTGTCGCCAAGCTTGTAGCCTTTTTCCACCACATCTATTACTTTACCCTTCATATCTTCTGAGGGGGCAGGAATCTGGGTAATGGCTTCTTGATTATCGGCATCAAAAGGTTTTCCGATGAGATCTTCCATCGCGGTCAACCCTTTAGCCTCTAACACTTTCAGTAACTTATTATAAATCAATAAGCTTCCTTCCAATGTTTGATCGCCACCAGCATCTTTTTCCTCAGCTTTTATTGCTCGCTCAAAATCATCCACCACAGGAATCAAGTCCTTTAACACATCCTCAGAAGCAGTTTTGATCAATTCCAACCGCTCCTTGGAAGTCCTTCTCCTGTAATTTTCAAATTCTGAATAAAGCCTTAAATATTTCTCTTTCAGCTCTTGACTCTCCGCTTTTAGTTGCTCTTCAACTGACAATTCTTCAGCAGGCTCCTCTTCTGTCGCTTGCTCAGTAGTCTTTTCTTCATTGTTCGCAGCACCTTCTTCGTTTTTTACTTCTTGGTTTTGCGCTTCTACTTGCTCTTCTGCGGCTAATTTTTCCTTATTCATATCTCCTTTTGAATAACTATCTTGCTCTAACATATGATATAGATTTCACTCATACTCCTGAACGAATATCAATTAGTTTGCCACTTTCCTCATCATGACAAACTGACATTATTCGACAATCGCAGCGTAAACCATATCCTTCAACTTGTCCAAGTTATATTGGCTTACGGAAGAAATAAAGAGGCTGGGCACGCCATCCGGAAGGTCGTCCTTCATTTCCTCCATTAACTCCTCATCCAGCATATCTGCCTTGGAGACCGCCAAGATCCTTCGCTTATCCAATAATTCCGGATTGTATTCCTGCAGCTCATGAAGGAGGATGGCATATTGTTCTTTAATGCTATCGGCATCTGCAGGAACCAAAAACAATAAAATGGAGTTCCGCTCAATATGACGGAGAAACCTCAGCCCAAGCCCTCTACCATCAGAAGCCCCCTCAATAATTCCGGGGATATCGGCCATCACAAATGACCTGTCATCACGGTAACTCACCACTCCGAGGTTAGGCACCAAGGTCGTAAAGGGATAATCACCAATCTCCGGCTTTGCAGCAGAAATACTGGACAGTAACGTAGATTTACCGGCATTGGGAAAACCTACCAGCCCCACATCTGCCAATAACTTCAGCTCCAGAATGATCCATTCTTCGATGCCTTCCTCCCCGGGCTGGGCATAGTGGGGAGCCTGATTGGTGGAAGACTTAAAATGATCATTTCCCAGACCGCCTCTACCTCCTTTGGTCAAGATCACTTCTTCTCCATCGGCTGTAATCTCGAATCGCACCTCCTGGGTTTCGGCATCCTTGGCCACCGTCCCCAGTGGAACTTCCAACACCACATCTTCACCGTCCTTTCCACTCCTACGCCCCCCTTCGCCACCTTTACCGTTCTGGGCAATGATGTGCTTCCTGTATTTTAGGTGCAGCAAGGTCCAAAGCTGGGCATTTCCCCTGAGGATAATATGACCGCCTCTCCCCCCATCGCCTCCATCAGGACCGCCTTTGGGGACGTGCTTTTCCCTTCGGAAGTGGGCAGAGCCAGCTCCTCCCGCTCCTGACCTGGAGCAAAACTTCACGTAATCTATAAAATTCGAATCTGCCACTGTAGTATTGCTTAATCCGCTGAAATAAAAGAGGCTAAGAAAAATTCTTAGCCATTGTTAAATTTTCACAAAGGTACGATTATTTTCGGTTTTAATACTGATCAATTACAGCACTGATCTTTCCGAAGATTTCATCGATTCCCCCGACACCGTGAACGGTAGAAAGCTTCCCTTGCTTCTCATAATAGGAAGCCACTGGTAACGTTTCTTCTTTATACACTTTTATTCGTGTGTTGATCTTTTCTTCATCCTGGTCATCCACCCTTCCAGAAGTCTTCCCTCTGTGCCGGATCCGTTCTTTCAACTCTTCTTCAGGCACTTCCAGGGCAATCATCCCAGAAATACGCATATCTTTCTCTTCTAACAGCTTGTCAAGCGCCTCAGCCTGTGCCACCGTACGCGGAAAGCCATCCAAAATAAAACCCTTGGCGCCTTTGGTAGTTTTGATCTTATCATCCACCATGCCTATCACCACCTCATCGGGGACTAACCGGCCCTCATCCATATACTTTCTGGCCAGCTTACCCAAATCTGTTCCTTCTCCTAGGTGCTTCCTGAACAAATCTCCCGTGGAAATGTGCTCTAATTCATATTTTGCAATGAGCTTTTCACTTTGCGTCCCCTTACCGGCACCCGGAGGGCCAAATAACACGATGTTTAGCATGATTTATAGTTTGGTTAATACAGTGTTGTAGGGTATCCCCTTCATTTTAGTTGATATATCTCTCTCAGGTTACGGCCATGGCCATCGTAATCCAATCCATAGCCGACCACAAATTTATTCGGAATTTCAAACCCCACATAATCCACCTCCACTTCGGTCAGTAAGGCTTCCGGCTTCAGCAATAAACTGGCGACCGCGATACTGGCCGGTGACTTCTCCCGTAGCTTATCGATCAGATGCCCCATGCTCCTTCCGGTGTCGACAATATCTTCTACAATTATAATATGTCGCTCCTTCACCTCTTCCTTGAGTCCAACCAGTTCCTGAATACTTCCCGTAGACTGCATGGCTTCGTAGGAAGCAATCTTTATAAATGAAACTTCCAGCGGAACGGAAACCTCCTTCATCAAGTCCGACAAGAACATGAACGCTCCGTTCAAAATCCCCAAAACAAGCGGGCACTTTCCATCGTAATCCTTAGACAATGCCTTTCCCAGTGCCTTTACCCGCACACCTAACTGCTCCTCTGACAGGTACAGCTCAAACTCCTTGTCTTTTACCTTTAACATATTACAATAAAAAAGCCCCGACTCCAGGGCGATACAAATATAGATAATTTTCATTTGTGCTTCCTAATTTGAAAGCCAAAGACTTAACTATAAGCGAGTCATCAGGTACTTGTATAACTGAATCATGGCTTCCAGGTCCTTAAGCGACACCTTTTCGTATGGTGTATGGACATTATCCTCTGCTGCGCCAATAAAACACCAATCTACCAAATAGGGACTCATCTGCACCTCTCGACCATCACTCCCCCCTGCTCCTTCTACTTCCAATTGGTACGGGATCCCACTCTCTTCTGCCAGACGGACTATTTTGTCGGTAAACACTTTTCTGGGAATAAACTTGTCTCTGAGCGAAATGGCCACTCCTTCATGGTGCCGAACACCTTCTGTCACCCAAGTAATATCGGATATCAATGCCTGCTTCACTCCCCATTTTTCATACACATACTTCATTAAAAAGGGAACGCTTCCTCCACCGTGTTCTTCGTATGTAGAAAACACCACCACACCATCTTCCAAGTCCTCACATAAACGCAGTGCATTATAAACCCCTAAACGGTTATCTAAATATGCCGCCTGGATAAAGCCATCCTCCACCGTGATGTTTTGTTCATAGGACAAATTGGTTCCTGGCATTATCCCCCTTGGAAAGTCGTGTGTCAGCATTCCGTCCTGGACTTTTACCTTACAGGCTATTGGCCCCATGGCATCTTCTCCCACCAACGCATCACCATCCTCCACATCTGGACCTCCTACAGGCACCAGCTGGTTTTCATACCGACTGGTAAACCCTATCGTATCCATGTGCGCAAAGACGACCGTACGCGGATTCCCGAATTTTAAAATAATATTATCATGGAAATCTCCTCCGAAATATACTTCAGGTAAAACCTTCCACTCACTTCTACGTTTAAGCACATAATCCACTATAAAAGTAGAAAAAGCTTGTTCATCTCCAGAAACAGCTCTTTTTTCGAGGATTTCAAACAGAAAATTCAGGTTTGGCATAGTTTATGAATGATTATTTTCTGCAAATTTGGGATAATTTCTCCTAAAACAAATAGTGAAAAATTTATAGTTATTGAATAAAAAATTTACATTTGCATTACAGTTATTAGTTACTAAGTTTGGATTTAAATTAATTAAACACTTAATTTTGAAAAAAAATTTTTTTTAAATCATGAAAAAATTATTACTATCAACATTAATGGCTGGTGCGTTAGCAGTTGGAGCTAATGCCCAAAATGACTTCAATAAGTGGTCAATCGATGTTAATGGTGGGTTCAATAAGCCAATGGCTCCAATGTCACCTGGTTATTATTCTCCCTCCTTGAATCTCGGACATGCTGACGTAGGTGTCAGATACATGTTTAACGAGAAGTTCGGTGCGAAAGTGGATTATGGTTTTGGTAAATACCAAAATGCAGATGAAACGCCATCTTTCGAAACAAACTATTACAGAGTTAACCTTCAAGGTGTTGCCAACCTAGGTAGAGTTTTCAACTTTGAAACTTGGACCAAGACAGTAGGTTTATTGACCCACTTTGGTGCTGGCTTCGGTAGAGTAACTCCTCAAGAAAACGAATGGGCTGATTTTAAAGATGACACTTATAACTTCATCTTTGGTTTCACTCCTCAAGTTAGACTTGGCAACAGAGTTTCCCTTAATGGTGACATCAGCATGTTAGTGGCAGGTCGTCAAAACGTTGCTTTTGATGGACACACCTCAGTTCTTCCTACTGATCCTGGTTACTATGGCGCTAACGCTGTATCCTGGACTGGTACCTTGGGGCTTTCTTTCTACCTAGGTGGACATGACGTTCACGCTGACTGGTATGTAAGACAATCTCAGTATGCTACAAAAGACGAGCTTGAAAGCCAAATCGGTGAAATCAAGGACATGTTGAAAGACTCTGACGGTGATGGTGTACCTGATTACCTTGACAAAGAGCCTAACACTCCTGCCGGTGCAAGAGTTGATTCTCACGGTAGAACATTAGACTCTGACGGTGACGGTATCCCTGATCACTCTGACGACTGTGCTTTCGTTCCAGGTCCAGCATCTAACAACGGATGTCCTGTAGAAGAGGTTGACGAAACTGATTTCTTCAAGAAAGCGATCAACGAAGGCTATGTAAACGTTTACTATGCATTCGACAGCGCTAAGCCACTAGGTTATTCTTCTTCTTCTGTTAACTATGTAGCTAACTTCCTGAAGAGAAACCCAGGTGTAAATGTAGCCATCAAAGGTTATGCTGATGAAATCGGTCCTGATGATTACAACATGAAATTATCTGAGAAAAGAGCTAAAGCGGTTTACGATCTGTTAGTAGCTGCTGGCATTGATGCTTCCAGAATCTCCTACAAAGGATACGGTGAAGACACCAGTGTAGACAAGCAATCTGCAGACGCTCGTCAGCTTGCAAGAAGAGCTTCTTTCGAAGTTCAATAATCAAAGCTTAAAGCAATATTTAAAACCGGCCTTTTCAGGTCGGTTTTTTTTTGTTTATTTTTGAGGCATATGTTTGTACTCACCAACCAAAACTCCATTGCCAACCATTACCTGGAAGGCCTTAGGGATATCTCCCAACAAAGTGACCGCCTAAAATTCCGTAGAAATATGGAAAGACTAGGTGAGATTTTAGCGTACGAACTCTCCAAATCATTGGAGTATAGCCCCCACACGATCACCACTCCCTTAGCTAACACCCCTTCGAATAGGCTTAAATCCTCCCCTGTGATCATCGCCATCCTCAGGGCTGCCATTCCATTTTACAACGGTGTCCTAAACTATTTCGACCAAGCAGATAGTGGTTTTATAGGAGCCTTTAGAAAAGAAGAAATACCTGGAAGTGAAGTGGAAATCGACTTCAGCTACTTGGCAGCTCCAGCGATCGAAGGAAAGGAAATCATCTTGGTAGATCCCATGTTGGCCACGGGAAAATCATTGGTCACCAGTGTCCAACAACTTTTAAAAAATGGGACTCCAAAAAACATCCACATTTTGGCGGCCATTGCTGCTCCGGAAGGATTGGAATACCTTAAGACCCACCTCGGCTTCCCTTATCAATTATGGCTAGGTGCCGTGGATGAAAAACTTAACGAAAAGGCTTACATCGTCCCTGGACTTGGAGACGCGGGCGATCTATCTTTTGGACCAAAACTTTAGCAAATCTTGATTTACGTATTAATTGTCATTGGCTTTCTTATCCTGTTAGCTGGCGGAAAAGCTTTGGTGGATGGTGCTTCGGCGATCGCCGCCAAACTCGGCATGAGTCCCGGAATGATCGGGATGACCATAGTAGCTTTCGGCACTTCTGCTCCCGAATTACTGGTCAGCGTCACTGCCGCCTTGAAAGGCACCAGTGATATTGCCATAGGAAACGTCGTAGGATCTAACATTTCCAATATATCCTTGGTGTTGGGGATTTCTGCATTGATCTACCCCATAAGGCTCAATTTTCAAATTCTTAAATTTGATTATTCCTTCACCTTATTTGCCACTGTTTTGTTCTACCTGCTGGCCCTGAACAATTGGATTTCCATTTGGGACGGGATCATGCTTTTTGCCTTACTGATCATCATCAACTGGTACTATTTCAAAAAATCTGATCACGTTCCCGAGGAATTTTCTACAACTGAAGCGGAAAAAGCCAAAAACGAGCCCCTTTTGAAATCCATAGGCTATATACTTGTGGGCATTTTGGGGCTGTATTTTGGAGCGGAAATGCTGGTCAATAATGCGGTCACATTGGCTCAGGAGTTCGGTATCAGCGAGCGCATCATTGGCGTTACCATCATTGCCATTGGCACCAGCTTGCCCGAACTGGCCACCTCGGTGATCGCTGCTCGAAAAAAAGAAACCGATATCGCCTTAGGCAATATTTTAGGCAGCAACATGCAGAACATTCTTTCCATAATTGGTGTTACTGCTATTATAAAGCCGATTGAAGTAAGTGACCTGTTTCTATCGACTGACTTTCTGTGGATGATTGGTTTTACCGTATTACTGTTTCCCATTATGCGGTCGGGCTATAAAATCAGCCGTTTAGAAGGCGGTATCCTACTTGTCGTTTACGGATTATACTTAATATTCCTCCTGTGAGCCAAATGCTTGAATATATTCTCCAATTTCTGGCCATCTATGCCGTTTGCCTTTTCAAATTTATCGGAGGCCCTTTACTGGGCAATGCCGCTAATTATAGCATTTTCGAAATCATATTGGTCACGGTATCGGGCATGATGACCAGTGTGGTAGTGTTTACTTTTCTAGGAGAATGGATCAAGACCAATTGGACTATTAAAATCCGTAAAAACAGAAAGAAATTCACCCCCAAAACACGAAAAATCATCCAAGTGTGGCAAAAATTTGGAGCAGCAGGCGTGGCTGCCATCACCCCGTTGGTGCTGACACCCATTGGAGGCACCATTCTATTGACGTCTTTTGGGGTAAGGAGAAGAAAGATCTTTTCCTACATGCTCTTATCCGCTATCTGCTGGTCCTTTATTTTGGGGATGTCCATTAATCAGCTCATGAAAATCCCCTTTTTGAAACAACTAATCGGTTGATTCTTCATCAGGAAGGATTTCAATATCCTGAATGAGGACCTTCTTGGCAATTCCTTTTCCTGTGAGTGTCGCCGCCAGTCCGCCCAAAGCAGTCTCTTTGTACTTATTTTCCATGCTGGCCCCTATCTCTCCCATTGCTTCTACGCATTCATCCACGGGGATGACTCCGCTAACATCGGCAAGGGCAATTTGGGCAGAACTGTTCGCTATGGCCGCAGCACTGGCATTCCTTACCACGCAAGGTATCTCCACCAGCCCCGCTACAGGATCACAGACCAAGCCTAACATACATTGGATGGTAATGGCTACGGCATTGAAGACCTGATCCGTATTTCCACCCAGGCAGTACACCATCGCTCCTGAGGCCATCGCCGCAGCAGACCCAGTTTCCGCTTGACAGCCTCCTACTGCTCCTGCCAAGCTTGCGTTTTGCTCAATGATCAACGCCACGCCAGCCCCAATCAAAAGCCCCTCCAGGACCTTATCGTCCGATAATCCATGAATCTCCTGTAACGTATACAATGTGCCAGGCAATATTCCTGATGCACCTGCTGTGGGAGCAGCTACCACCCGTCCCATACAACTGTTCACCTCCTTGGCTGCGAGCGCCCTGGAAATCAGTCGCTGGAACTCAGGGGACAGCACAGAAAGGGGATGATGATAGACCTTCTTGGCGCCATTGTTGATCATACCGGACCGGGAAACCATTTCTTCTTTAAGGCCTGTTTCCACCGCATCCTTCATTACCTTATAGGCACTTCGCAAGCCTTCCCATATTTGTTCCTCTGACTTGCCTCGCTGATCCTTTTCGTACTCCATCACAGGGGCATAGAGCGGGACATTTTTTGCTTCACAGTACTCCTTCCATCCTTGGAAAGTCTCAAACAGATAACTCATCTTCTTAGGGTTTATATTCTACATTCAAATTTCCACATTGCTCCCTACAAAACAAATTCCAATGGTTAAATCTTTGCTCACTGCACATCCACAAAAAAGCCTCCTGCTTTATCCAGCAGGAGGCTCCAATGTCATATCGGCTAAAACAGTCTTTTAATCAATGCTCTCTATCTCAGCCTTAAACAATATCGGTGTAAATGGCCTTACAATAACACTCAGGTAACCTTTTTCATAATAATCCTCTCTGATGGCATCAGGAAGCACCTGGGCAGTATTTCCAAATGCTGCTGCCGACGGTGAAATGATTTCGACCTTTGCTTCTTCGTGCAGGTCCTTGAACCCAATGTTTAGGAAGTCGTAGTTATCATCGTCTCCAAGCTTTGTGGTGACGGTATTATCAGTAACCTTTGAAAAAGCCTCGTCTTCACCCAAGGCAAACATCTCAAACGAAAACCTCAGGGTATTGCCATTTTTACTGGCATCGGAGGTTTCGTCTCCAGGATCTGTCACACGCACATACACGCCATCTTCCACGTTCTCAAAACCCTCCAAATTCTCCTGCGTCAGGTATTGCTGAATCATCTCATCCTCCAGGACAGCCACTTCTTGGGGCGCAAATATTTTCTCAAAGTGCACCCTGATCTTCATATGGGAATATTTCGGGATCAATTGCCCATAATTGTAATCCGAATAAGCCAAATACGAAGGCACATAAAGCTCCATCGTCTCTCCAACCTCAGCCATGGACACGGCCAAATTCATGGCAATAGGAGCCAGCGTTTGTCCTCCCACATCATACTTAAACATGATCGGTGCCCCATCCTCTTCCGTATGTGAACCGACAAAAGCCCCTTCAAGGGTTTCCATCTCATAATAGATCCCGATGATGTCCTCGTCATTGAACTTCTGCCCATCTTCGACATCCTCAATCAAGTCATAATAATATCCTGCAGTGGTCTTCTCCGCATCGATACCATTTTGGCTAATGTAATTGGCTAATTCTTGGTCCTCCTTTTTGACTTGCTTTTCATATGCTGATTCCTTGTCCTGCAGGCAAGAAGTCATCAAGACTCCTAAAGAAACCGCTATGGCGGTTGTGAAAACTCTCTTCATGTGTTGGTTAGTTTAATTTTATTTTTTGAACTGAAAATTCATCCTCAAATTCACTCCTCCAATGGAAAACTGTTGATTGGTAAAAGTCATGTTTCCAAGCGGGAGTTTATAATAGGGTTCTATGGAAAGGAACGTACCATTGTTAAGATTATATTCATAACCAAAAGACAGGTTTAACATTTTCCCAAGGTCCACATTTGACTGCTCGCTACCGGGGGTATATTCCTGCGAGTATTCCTGAATGGATTCACTAAATTGCAATGCTCCTGTAAAATCCTCGGTAAACTTGGATGCCACAGAAAAGGTTTCCACTCCTTTCTGGTCAAAATACACCATACTTGACAACCCAGTGATCAGAAACACATTGGCTCTTTCATTGTCCATCACCTTATACTTAAGGTTAATAGGAATATCCAGGCCATAATAACTCATGCTATAATCTGAGCCTAAATAATCGTTCGTGACGGCATTTGAATAATCACTGGAAGGGGCACTGCTCACCGCACGCATTTGCATGGATTCTGGGAGTTTATTCAACGTCTCCGGCTCCAATTGCTGGTGAGCATAGTTTACCCCTACATCCAACTTGATCCGGTCACTGATGGAAAATTCTGAAACCACGCCAGCTCCTAGCTGCATGCCTGAAATGGCATTTGAAGCCGCCTGAGGCCCCGCCTGAATCCCCAGCCTAAAAAGGCTTTCAAGACCTTTATCGTTCTGGATAATCGTATGGGTGTTTTTCGGTTCTTCCCCGCTATTATCGCCTTCCTTCCATTCATCTACCAACTGCTGTGCTACTTGTTCATCCATAGAAGGGGTACTGGACTGATCAGCTTGGTCGGTATTGGCGAGTGAATTAAATGCCTTCTTTTGGGAAGACACAGCCTCTGTCGCCCCTCCTCCGCTAGCAAAACCGGCTGGAAGTGGAAGGTGTGGATCTCCTGGTTTGAAATCCCTTCCTCCTAGCATAGCAATCGGTTCGGAAGTTTCCCGCTGAACAGTTGACTTGGCCGTTGTTTCCACTTTAAGACTGTCCACTGATGTTTGGGGTACAGAAGCAATCGTTGGTTCCTTGAGCTTACCTTGCTCATTGGTAGAATCCTCGACTGATTTCAGGATTTCATCCAGCTTTTTGCTTTTCTCTGCGATGCTTCCTTTTAGGTCTGTCACCCCTTTCTCAATCTCCTTTTCATAGGGATAAAACACAAACAGCAAGGTCAAAGATGCAGCAACAGCAGACAAAAAGAATGGCCACAAAACCAACTTTTTGCGCTTTGCTGGTTTGTTAAAATAGACATGGGAAAACTTCTCCCATTCTACTTGATCAAAGTCCTCTTCATGGTGATCGAAGGAGTTCTTGATCTTCTCCACAAGCCGCTTATCGAACTGCTCCTTCATCTTTTATTCGGTTTAACTCTGTTATTTTTTCTCTTAATCGTTGCTTGGCCCGGGCCAAATATGTCCTGCTCGTACTGGCAGGAATATCCAAAGACTCTCCAATCTCATTGTGATTATATCCCTCAATTTCGTACATATTAAAGATGATACGCATCACCTCGGGCAAATCCCGCAGGGCATCCAGGATATCGGCTTTGGATAGTTCATCGATAATGGAAGCATCATACGTTTTTGCAGATGCCTTTTCAATTTCCATTACCGCATAGTGCTTTACATGTTTCCGGTAATAATCAATGGATGTATTGATCACGATCCTTCTGAACCATGCTTTGAAAGAGCTGTTTTCCGAATATTGATGTATCCGGTCAAACGCCTTCATAAAGCTATCGTTCACGATTTCACATGCCTCCTCGCGACTATTGGAGTACCTCAGCGAAACGCTCATAGCATACCCGTAAAAATGCTTATAGAGCATTTCCAGGGCTTTGGGCTTACCATCTTTGGCTTCTTGAATGAGGTATTGGTCCAATCGACTGGGTTTTATGTGCTATGTTCATTTACAAGACGACAGCTAGGTAAAAAATGCTACACATGCCTTTAAAAAAAATTAATTTTCTTCCCTAAAAGAAGTGCATTATTCGTCAAACCTGAATAAATGAGGGCAATGGCCCGTCCAATAAGATGGAGCATAGGCAATTCCCTATCCTCCTCACCTCAAATTGGACGTTCCTATTTATCCCAAAGGATTGACTAAAAATTAAACGTTACGGACTGCACCACCTCATCGGAAAGGCTCAAGGCCACAGGGCAGGTCCTGGCAGCATTTTTCAACTTTTGAAGTAGTTTCGGATCCTCCAATGGATGTTCCCAGTTAAAATCAATGATGATCTCCTTGATTTTTCTAGGATTACTGTCCATTACCTTGGTCACTTCCCAGTTCAGGCCTGTAAGCTCGTGCCCCTCACGGTGCGCTACGATCCCCATAATGGTCACCATGCAGCTTCCCAATGCTGATGCTACCAAGTCAGTAGGAGAAAAAGCTTCTCCTTTACCCTTGTTATCCACCGGGGCATCGGTAATGATCTCCTTGCCTGATTGCAAATGCTGGGAGCTGGTTCTTAGATTTTCGAGGTAGGTGCTTTTAATAGTAGGCATAAACCTTTATTTTTATTTGAAGTTATCTAACATATAAAACAAAATTAGCGTATAATTCCTTAGAACATATGACAAAAGGAACAAAATATCTCATCCTCCTACTGTTACTGACTGCTCCGCACTTTTTAATGGCACAGGGCAGAGAAGCCGGAGATTATGAATACGACAAAGAAGTCCTCTTCGGTGTAAACAAAAACACAAACGGGGGACTGATCGGAGGATTATACCTAAAAATAGGCTCTCGGATCACCGAAAACACTTTTCAGTTCTTTTCCCTGGAAATGGCCAATGTCAAAAACCCAAAAGAAGCACGCTATAGCACCATCCTGGGCAATAGCTTTATTTATGGTAAATCAAATTACCTTTATAGCATCAGACCGCAATATGGACGAGAGCTCATTCTTTTCAAAAAAGCACCCCAGAAAGGCGTGCAAGTTTCCGTACTTTCAGCCATAGGTCCTTCTTTAGGCATCATAGCTCCTTATTATATTGAATATGCAACTTCCAATTCAGAAAGCACCCGGGTGCAATATGACCCGGAAGTTCACCAATCACTCGCCTATATATTAGGTCCTGGCCACCTATTTGAAGGATTGGGAGATTCTCAGCTGGCCATTGGAGCAAATGTAAAAGCGGCCTTGTCCTTTGAATTTGGGGTATTCAAATCTAATGTTACAGGATTGGAACTAGGATATGAATTGGAAGGTTTTACTAAAGAGATTCCCTTGATGCCTACAACAGATAACCGGCAACTATTTCAGTCGGTTTACTTTACCCTGTTCTACGGCTTCAGGAAATAAACCATTAATTGGTTTTGCTGTAACAAAACCTTAATTTTGCGATAAGTTAAGATAGTGAGATGATAGAACTACCCGTAATATCCGAAGAATCCAAAAAGCGGAAAAAGCCCGACTGGTTAAGAGTAAAGCTCCCCGTTGGAAAAGAATATGCCAAAGTCAGGAAATTAGTCGACGAACATAAACTCCACACCATTTGTGAAAGCGGCAACTGTCCCAACATGGGCGAATGCTGGGGTGCCGGCACAGCAACTTTCATGATCCTAGGCAATGTATGTACACGTTCCTGCTCATTCTGTGCCGTAGCCACCGGAAGACCTCCAGAATACGATACCGATGAGCCTCGAAGAGTAGCAGAGGCCATTAAGTTAATGGGGGTAAAACACGCCGTACTTACTTCTGTCAACCGTGATGAGCTCAAAGATAGGGGTGCAGAAATTTGGTACCAAACGGTCATCGAGACCAAAAAGCTATCACCAGAAACGACCATTGAAACGCTTATTCCAGACGTAAAATCCAATTGGGACGCGCTGTACCGTATGATTGATGGCGGTCAGGAAGTGGTTTCCCATAATATGGAAACCGTCGAAAGCCTTTACAGAAGGGTTCGCCCCCAAGCCAAATACTGGCGATCACTGGAGCAGATCAAGCTTACAAAAGAATATGGTAAAAGAACCAAAACAGGCATCATGCTGGGTCTTGGTGAAACCAAAGAGCAAGTCTACAAGGCCATGGATGACCTGGTCGAGCATGGCTGTGATATCCTGACGCTTGGACAATACCTCCAACCAACAAAAATGCACATCGAGGTGGCTGAATTCATCCATCCTGACCTTTTTGACCATTACCGTGAAGAAGGATTAAAAAGAGGCCTTAAGTATGTCGAGTCAGGACCTTTGGTAAGGTCTTCCTATCATGCCGAACGTCATGTAAACGTATAACGCATCGATTTCCTTAATATTTAGACATAAAAAACTCTTCACTTTTCAGCGAAGAGTTTTTTTATGCTTTACTTTTTATCACTTCTTATTCGCCTCCAAGTGCTTCTGCACCGGCCACAATTTCAAGAATTTCATTAGTAATGGCAGCTTGACGAGTTCTATTGTACATCAAACGTAGATCCTTCAGCAATTCCCCTGCATTTTCAGTGGCTTTATCCATGGCCGTCATTCGTGCACCGTGCTCAGACGCGTTACTTTCCAATACAGCTTTATAAAACTGGATTTTCAGGGAAGTAGGCACCAATTCCTGCATGATGTACTCTCGGGAAGGCTCCATGATATAATCCACATTAGTAGCAGAAGAAGGTGCTTCGGTTTCTTCCTGCTCCATCGGCAAGAACTGCTCGTTCCTAACCACCTGGGTAGCGACGTTTTTGAATTCATTGTACACCAAAATGACTTTATCATAAGTGCCTTTTTCAAATTCGTCCATGGCATATTCTGCCACCTCTCTTACTTTGTCAAAAGAAAGATCGGTAAACACTTGATAGTAATCGTCTACCAATTTCACTTCCCTCTTTTTGAAAATATCGTATGCCTTTTTGCCCAAAGGAAGTACGGTGATGTCTTTTCCAGCATACTCCGTACTGATGGCCGCAGATGCTGCCTTGATGATATTGGTATTGAAGGCACCACAAAGTCCCTTATCTGAAGTAACGGGAACGATCAATACGCTATTGACCTCTCTCTTTTCAGCATATACCAAATCGCTGCCTCCTTCAATTCCTGCAGAAACGTTGTTAAGAATGGCAGTTAATTTCTGAGAATAAGGACGCATTTGGATGATCTTATCCTGAGCTCTCCTAAGTTTCGCAGCAGCCACCATTTTCATGGCCTTGGTAATTTGCTGTGTAGAAACTACGGAATTGATCCTTTCTTTTACTTCCTTTAAGTTAGCCATATTTTCAAATAGAGAATAAGGGCTCCGCCATTAGGAGGCGGAGCAATTAATTATTTTGCGTACTTAGGTGTAAGTTCTTTAGCTGCTTTTTCAAGTAATTTACCAGCTGTATCCAAATCTCCCTTGGCCAAGGCAGTGATGGCCTCTTGGTATTGGGAGGTAAGCAATGTATAGAATTCTTTCTCAAATTCCCTTGCTCTTTCTACGGGCACGCTGTCCATCAACCCTTTGGTAGAAGCATAGATAATCGCCGCTTGCAATTCTACCTTTACAGGAGAATATTGTGCTTGCTTAAGGATTTCTTGGTTTCTTCTACCCCTCTCGATGGTCCGCTTTGTCGTCGCATCAAGGTCAGAACCAAACTTGGCAAAAGCTTCTAGTTCACGGAACTGTGCTTGATCAAGCTTCAAGGTACCGGAAACCTTTTTCATGGATTTGATCTGGGCACTACCTCCTACCCTTGATACGGAAATACCCACGTTAATCGCCGGACGAATACCCGAGTTAAAGAGGTTGGTTTCCAAGAAAATCTGACCATCCGTAATGGAGATCACATTTGTAGGAATATAGGCAGATACGTCACCTGCTTGGGTTTCGATAATCGGAAGTGCTGTCAAGGATCCACCGCCTTTCACCAAGGGCTTAAGGGATTCAGGAAGATCATTCATTTCCTTGGCAATGGTGTCAGAAGAGTTGATCTTAGCGGCTCTTTCCAACAATCTTGAGTGAAGATAGAATACATCCCCTGGGTATGCCTCACGTCCTGGAGGTCTTCTCAACAATAGGGATACTTCACGGTAAGCTACGGCCTGCTTGGAAAGGTCATCATAAACCACCAAGGCAGGACGACCGGTGTCACGGAAAAACTCACCAATGGCAGCACCGGTAAATGGTGCAAAGAACTGCATTGGAGCAGGTTCTGAAGCGGCAGCAGACACCACCACGGTATACGGAAGAGCACCACCTTTTTCCAAAGCGGCTACCACACCTGCCACGGTAGAGGCCTTCTGGCCAATCGCTACGTAGATACAGAATACCGGCTCTCCCTTATCATAAAATTCTTTTTGGTTAAGAATGGTATCGATGGCCACGGCAGTTTTACCTGTCTGACGGTCACCAATGATCAATTCCCGCTGTCCTCTACCGATCGGAATCATCGCATCGATAGATTTGATACCTGTCTGAAGTGGCTCATTTACTGGCTGACGATAGATTACACCTGGTGCTTTACGCTCCAATGGCATATCGTAAAGGTCTCCTTCGATAGGGCCTTTTCCGTCAATTGGTTGACCAAGAGTATCTACTACCCGGCCCAACATACCTTCACCTGCTTTGATAGACGCAATTTGCTTGGTTCTTTTAACGGTGTCTCCTTCTTTTACTTCTTTGGAGTCACCGAAAAGTACCGCACCTACATTGTCTTCTTCTAGGTTAAGTACCATTGCTTTAAGTCCGTTTTCGAACTCTAGCAATTCACCAGATTGAGCTTGGGATAGTCCGTAGATACGGGCCACACCATCACCAACTTGTAGGACGGTGCCTACTTCTTCCAGTTCAGCTTCCGTCTTAGCGCCTGAGAGCTGCTCTCTCAAGATCGCCGAAACTTCATCAGGTCTTACTTCTGCCATTCTTGAATATAGTTATATAGTTTTTCCTGTATTTAATTAAATCTGTTTCTCGTAATGATTATCCGAGAACTGTAATCTCAATGCCTTCAACTTGCTGTTCATCGACTCGTCCAGCTGGCGGTCGTTCACTTTCAAGACGAATCCACCGATGATGTTTTGATCTACCTTTTCTACCAACTCCACCTTAGGTTTTCCAGAAACATCCTTTACGACATCTGCAAACACCTTTCTGAGGTCCTCAGTCATCGGGAACGTAGTGGTCACCTGGGCCACTTGGATGCCTTGGCGTTGGTTATAAAGCTCTAGAAATGCTTTAGCAATATCAGCAATGATATCTTCCCGATGCTTGCGTGAAATGATATCATAGAAAGACAAGGTCAGCTCCTGAGCTGTTCCGGAAAATATCTTTTTGATCACTTTGGCTTTCACATCAGGCTTTACAATAGGGCTTCTGAGCATCAAGGCAAAATCCCTATTGGAACCTGCTACCTCGAGCAACGACTGCATGTCCTGCTGTACTTCCTTCAGTATACCTCTTTCATCTGCCAATTCCATTAAAGACTTGGCATACCTCGAAGCGACTCTTTTAACTGACATTTGCTACGATTAATTTAACTTAAGATCCTTAACAAACTCCTCTACCAATTCTTTCTGCGCTTCGTCACCCTCTAGGTTCTTGCGCAACAATTTCTCTGTTACTTCCAGTGCAAGCATTCCCACTTGGTTTTTCACCTCTGACAATGCTGCCTTTTTCTCTGTTTCAATTACCGCTTTGGCATCTTCAATCATTTTGGCACCCGCTTTGGACGCTTCCGCTTTAGCCTCTTCGATCATCTTTGCTGATGTCTCATTGGCTGATTTCAGAATCTGATCACGCTCAAGTCGTGCCTCTTGAAGCAGCTTTTCATTTTCTGCCTTGAGGTTAGCCATTTCGTTTCTTGCATTCTCAGCAGCCTTTAGGGCACCTTCGATAGCGGTTTCACGCTCGTCAAGTGCAGAAAGAATGGGTTTCCAAGCAAATTTGCCCAGGATAATCAATAAAATCCCAAAACCGATAATTTGCCAAATGATTAGTCCAGAACCAGGAATTATAAGATCCATCTATATAATATTTTAAACTGTTTTGTTCAAATGATAAAGTAGGGACGAGCCTAGCGCCCGCCCCCATTCTTTGTACTTCTTAGAAAGTGATGTTCTCGTTAAGCGCAATAAGTAGACATACTACCACTGCAAACAGAGATACCACTTCAATAAGGGCAGCAATGATCAACATAGCAGTTTGGATTTTACCAGCTGCTTCAGGTTGTCTTGCGATACCTTCCATAGCCTGACCACCGATTCTACCGATACCAAGTCCTGCGCCTATCGCTACAATACCAGCACCGATACCTGCACCCAAAAGTGCTAGGCCAGCAGACAACAATAATGAAGTTAACATACGTGTTATAATTTATAAATTGAACAAAGAAATTCTAGTGATGATCGTGCTCTGCTACTGCCTGTCCAATGTACATCGCAGAGAACAACGTAAATACATACGCTTGAATGGCAGCCACCAACAATTCAATCAAGTTGATAAACACTACCATTACCGTACTGGCTACCCCTACAGCATACGATTCAAATACGAAAATCAAACCGATAAAGCTGAGGATTACAATGTGACCGGCCGTAATGGCGACAAATAGTCGCACCATCAAAGCAAATGGCTTAGTAAACAAACCGATAATTTCTACCGGCACAATAACAATAAGTAACGGAAGCGGCACACCTGGCGTAGCCACCACGTGCTTCCAGTAGTCTTTGTTTCCGTTAAGGTTGGTGGCAAACCATGTAAATACGGCCAGCGTCATCGTCACTGCAATATTACCGGTAAGGTTAGCAGCACCAGGAACCAGCCCCATCAGGTTACCTACCAAGATGAAGAAAAATATGGTCAATAAATAAGGTGTAAATTTTCTGTATTTCGGGCCAATGTTTGGCTTGGCCACCTCATCCCGCACAAACAACACCAGCGGCTCGATGATGGATGCGATACCTTTAGGCGCTCCATGGGGATTTCGTTTGTAGTTTTTGGCCGTAGAAAGTATTGCCCAAAAGATCACCAATAAAACAAGGATCAGCATCGCCACGTTCTTCGTGATGGAAAGATCCACAAATGACCTGGACTCATCTACTGCGTGAAGCTTATCGTGCTCGTTAATGTAATAACCGTTGTGCTCCACACCAAAAGCGTGCGTCTCGTGATCTTGAAAATCGCTGGACATATAAAACTCCAACCCTCTATCACCGGAATAGATAATTACCGGCAGCGGAAGGGTCACATGGGTATGCCCAAAAGTAGCGAAATGCCATTCATGCGAATCCTTTATGTGGTGCATGATGAATCCCGTCTTGTTTTCACTTTCACCTTCCGCATCAGATGAAGCAAAAGCTGTAGTCGAGAGCGTCAGTAAAAACACTGACATCAAGGTGCTTAAGCACAGAATCTTACGAAGCATCAACTCAATTATTATAGACCTACTTAGAATGAGGGCGCAAGTTAGCTATTAAGCTGTATATATCAAACAACAAGTACAACAAATAGATGATAAAAAAATCCGCAAAAAACAAAATCTTATTGTCTATTTGAGTGAATAAACAAATAGCAATAAAAATAAGGCTTGCCAAAAACCTTATGATTGTTGCGCCCATAAGTATTGCAACGGAATTTTCTTTCGATTGTTTTAATAAAAATTGAATAAGCTGTCCGCTTACCAACATTACACCAAAGTAAAAAATGATGATCTGCCATATCCTGGAATGAACCCAATCAGGCTTGAGGAATTGTACCATTAACGTCAACAATACCACAAAAACCGTAAGCAAAAGCAATGACCCAATATGTGATTTGATAAATTTCATGAAGTCTCTGATGAAAATGAGCTGCAAAATTACGTATAAATTCTCATTTAATCAGCACAAACATCTTTGTCCAAAGGATCACTACGCCCTGTTATGTTACTTTCGAAGGCAAGTTTTGGGAAAAACTACTTCTTCATCGACACAAACAAGCTATAAAAGGCAATACCGATGGACACAAAGCAACATAAAAGCAGCCATACCGGGAATTTCATCTGGCTGCTTTCCTGGATGATCCACCCCAGCCAAGTTCCCAGCCCGATAATGGCACACATCTGAAAAGCCAGGCCTATGTATTTTACATATTCAGGATATTCACCCTGCGGCGACTTCTTTTTCGGATTTGGATTTTTCATTTTTTAGAGAGACCGTATTCGATTCACTTTTAGTCTGCTTTGCCGCATGATCGGTCATGCTGCATGCTCCATTGAAAACAGCACCATTTTCGATCACCAGCTTTTTGGTGAAAATATTGCCGTTAATGACAGCGGTCTTTTTGAGAAAAAGAATATCTGAACACCTCACCTCTCCTTCTACATTACCAGCGATCTCGGCTTCTTTGGTGTCAATATTGCCGATCAACTTTGCTGACTCACCGATAACGATTTTCGTCTTGGAACTTAAGGTTCCGTCTACTTTGCCTTCTATCCGGATATTTCCCTGCGTGATGATATCACCCTTGATAGAAGTTTCTTTTGCAATGACATTACTGGAGTTTACCATCTCCGCTACTGATTTTTTTTCTTCTCCCTTGTTAAACATAATTCCTAATCGAAGGTTATAAATTCTTGTGGGTCCAGAGGATTCCCTTTATACCATAATTCGAGGTGAAGATGCTGACCAGTGGTTTGTTCACCAGTATTCCCTACCACCGATATGACTTCGCCACCAGTCACCGGTTCTCCAACGGATTTCAATAATACAGAATTATGCTTGTAAATAGAAATCAGCTCGTTGGAGTGCTGCACTGCTATGACATACCCTGTCTCCAAGGTCCAACTGGCCAAGATCACTGATCCATCGGCGACAGATTTCACCGGTTCGTTTTCAGCTGACACCAAATCCACCCCCAAATGGTCCTTGGACAAATCAAACCTTGCCGATACCACACCTTTTATGGGCGAGAAGAAAAAGGTCTCCGTAAACGAACTGCTGTTAAGCTGCTGAAAACTGCCTTCATCTGGTGGCATCGCCTCAAATTCATCGATGATCTCTTGCGTAGCGGCGCCCTTTTTGTATAAGTCTTCACTCGTCGGAATGCGTACTGGATCATCACCTCCTGCCACAGGATTGACTTGCTTGGAAGAATCTGTTGCAGCCTCTCCCGAAATTATCTGCTGAATATTATGCAAGTAACGATCTTTTGCTTCTACTTCCACCAACAAACTGTCCACGGTCTGGGACAGGGAATATATTTTCTTCATGTTTTCGGATTCCTGATAAGCAGGGTCAAACCAACTGGCCAGCAGCGTCCGAGATAATATGAGTGAAATCATGAAAAAAACCAACAAAGTAAACACTAAAATAAGGCCCACTTTGATTTTGTTAATACTTAAGGAAGTGATGACAGAGAAATCTTCCTCTCTCCTAATGACGAAAAGGTATTTATTTTCTATCCAGTTTTTTATCCGTTGTTGTAATCCCAAAATATGTCAAGTTTACCTGATCGCCCAATATTACAAAATTACAAGATTAAACGTAAGCGTTTACATTATTGATTCAAAAACACTAATTTGGGAACTCGAAAACGATTTAAGCAGTGTGATGTGAGAAAGACCTCAAATTTTCTGATTTTTCTATTCTTCCTTTTGCTGGGGTGTTCTTCGGAAAGAAACACTTTTACCAATCGGCTTTACCATAATGTCACCGCCCGGTTCAACGCCTATTTCCTGGCAAAAGAGAAAATAGGGGAGGCGGAAGCAAGCTTTAAGGACGCCTATCAAGAGGATTATACCCAAGTGTTACCGGTGTACTTCCCCATCGATAGTGCCGCCGTGGATGCCAATGCAGAAAAACTGAACGAGGCCAGGGAGCTGGCCGGAAAGGCCATTGACTGGCACCGCATCAGCCAATGGGTAGATGACAGCTACTTCCTCTTGGGGCTGATCGACTACTATGAGGCCAACACCGATGACGCCATTAACACCTACAAATACCTCAATGTAAACAGCAAAGACGATGAAGTCCGCCATCAAGCCTTGATCCAATTGCTGAGGATCTTTGTAGAGCAGCGAAAGTTTGACGATGCATCCTATGTCATTGATTTTCTCTCCAAGGAAACGGATATTTCAAAGGAAAACAAACAAACACTTTACAAAACGCTCGCATACTATTATGAGGCACGACATGAAAAAGATGGGGTGATTGCTGCCTTGGAAAAGTGCATTGAACTGACCACTGACAACCACGAAAAATCCCGGCTCAATTTTATACTGGGACAGCTCTACCAGCGGGCAGGCTTCGATGCACTGGCCTATGATTTTTATAACGATGCTTCAGAAGGCAACCCTCCTTATGAACTCGCCTTTTTCAGCCAGTTATACGCCCAGCAGGTGGCAGAACTCGAAAAAAGCAAAGACCTTAAAAAGGTGCGGGACTACTACGACGACCTGTATAAGGACCGTAAAAACACAGACCTGAGGGACGTTGTCCTTTATGAAAGAGCTCTTTTTGAACTCAAACAACACGAGACGGAAGATGCGATCGACCTCCTTCATCGGGCAGCCCAAGAGCCTGGGAAACTCGAAAAACAAAAAGGCTATATTTACCAAAAACTGGCAGAAATATTCTTTGATGAAAGGGAAGATTATCGGGCCTCCAAATACTATCTGGATAGCGCGCTCCAGCACTTCAAACCGACAGATGCCAGCTATTCGGCCTTGTCTTCCAAAAAAGAAATATTGGACAGGTACACTGCCAATTATGAATTATTAACGGAAAATGACAGTTTGTTGAGGCTTAGCCAAATGTCTCCAGAAGCGCAGGAAGAGGTTGCCGAAAACTACATTCGTGCCGAAGAGGAACGCTTAATCGCCGAAGCCCAAGCCAAAACCGAGCAAAAGAACTCGGGAATTTTTGATAACCTCTTGGCCTTTGGCGGCAACACTGCTGCTTCTACCTTTTATTTTGACAACCCTACGGCGGTGCAAAAAGGGGAAATAGAATTTTTCAGGAACTGGGGCAATCGAGCCTTGGAAGACAATTGGCGCCGTAAATCCAGTAGTTTTGGGAACACCGTCTCCTCCGTCCCCACCACAACGGACACCACCGCAACAAAGCAAATCAGCCAAGAAGACAGCATTCGAGGTATTCTTCCGAATAAAGAAGCCCTACTGGCCAATATCCCCAAAGACCAGGAAAAGCTGGCGCAGCTAAACGACCAGATGGAAGGAGCCAGACTTGAATTAGGCAAAGTGCTGTTTTTCGATCTTGATAAACCGGACTTGGCCAGGGAGTACCTTACCGACCTGCTCCAATTCCATCCTGATTCTGAGAAAAAATCCGAGGCCTATTACACTTTGTACTTAATCGAGAAAGAAACGGGCGGAAGCACCGCGTACTATGTCAGCAGGCTGAACAATGAATTCCCTGATTCTCCGTTTACAAAATCAGTGAACAATCCCCTCAGTGAAAATTCAGGCACTGCTGCCAATAAAACGGCTGAGGCAAACTATAAAAAGGCCTATCATGCATTCCAGTCAGGAGACTACAACACGGCCAAAAGCCTCACCCAAACCACGCTGGACAACTATCCATTAACCTCTGTAAGCGACAAGTTAATGCTCTTGGACATCATGTTGACAGGAAAACTGGCAGCTGCTGAGCGCTATCAGGAGCGACTTGAAGAGTATATTGAAAATTCGGAAAACCCAGAACTCACAAAAATGGCAAGAAATATGCTAGAAGCATTGACTGGGGAGAAAGCCGAAATGCAGATGACCACTTCCGACACCACTGCCGTCAGTGATTCCTTAAGTGTAACCAAAACGAAGGAAGCCGTTGCCTCGGATAGTTTGGATGTTGAAAAACAAATATATAAGTTAAACAAAGCGCAAACCCATATATTTATTTTGGCCATAGATCCAGAAGTGATCACCGAAACCAAAAATTTAAGTGCAGAATTAGAGAACTTTCACGATAAGAATTTCCAAGATTCAAGACTAAGGACAGGGAATCTTTCCTTTACCCGTAATCAATCGATATTGCTGGTCAGCCCATTTTCCAATGCCGAAAAAGCCATGGACTACAGAAGGAAGTTCTTAACAGAATTTAAGTACCAAGGATTACCTGAGGAATTAAAAAAGCGTAGTTTTGTAATTTCAATCCAAAACTTCCAACAGCTAAACAAAAGAAAAGACATTGCTGAATACGAGGCCTTCTTTAAGTCCTCCTATTGATACGAACATGAGTAATAAAAAAAACACCACAACATCCCGATCCATAGCAGGCAAGATCATCAAGGTTCTTTGGATCGCCCTTTTCGCAGGTCTTTTTGGCTTCGCTATCTTTGTATGGTCCGTAAGTGTGGACTTTTTAGGTCTCTATGGGGACCTGCCGGACTTTAAGACCTTAGAGAACCCTGACAATGAATTGGCATCTGAGCTCTATTCTGCCGATGGCGTGCTATTGGGGAAATATTACCGGGAGAACAGGTCTCCTGTTTCCTACAACGAACTCTCCAAAAACCTGATCAATGCATTGGTCGCCACTGAAGACATTCGCTTTGAAGACCATTCCGGGATCGATCCAAAAGGTTTGGCGAGGGTGCTTTTCAAAACCATACTGATGGGACAAAGGAGCGCAGGGGGTGGCAGTACACTCAGCCAGCAAACCGCCAAAAACCTCTTTAAAACCAGGGGAGAAGCCTCTCAAGGCACGTTAAGCAGCGTCCCAGGCCTGCGGATGCTCATCATCAAAACCAAAGAGTGGATCGTGGCCACCCAGCTCGAAAAAGCTTATACTAAGGATGAAATCCTTACCATGTACCTGAATACATCAGAGTTTGGCAGTAATGCTTTCGGCATAAAAACAGCTGCCAAGACCTTCTTCAACAAAGACCCCAAGGACCTTAATATTCAGGAGTCCGCAGTGTTGGTAGGACTCTTCAAAGCCCCTACCTATTACAGCCCTGTCTATAATCCCGAAAACTCCACCAGAAGAAGAAATACCGTACTCAACCAAATGCGCAAATACGATTACCTTAATCAGGCGCAATACGATAGCATTTCCCAATTGCCTATCGAGTTGGATTATAATGTGGAGAGCCATAACAGGGGACTGGCCACCTATTTTAGGGAAATTGTGAAGTCAGACTTGCTCAAATGGACCAAGGAAAACCTAAAAGCAGATGGAAAGCCCTATGACCTATATGGCGACGGGCTGCGGATCTACACCACCATTGACAGCCGACTGCAGAAATATGCGGAGGAATCTGTTGATGAGCACATGAGGGAACTACAAGCTAAATTTGTCTCTGAGCTACGGGGCAGGGAACCTTGGGTGGACAGCGACAACCGAGTCATCCCTAACTTCTTGGAGACCATGATCAAAAGGACCGAGGCCTACCGTGTATTGGTCAATAAATATGGCGCAGATTCCGATTCGGTTAAAATCAAACTGAATGAAAAGAAAAATATGAAAGTGTTTTCCTGGGAAAAAGGGGAAATCGACACGGTCATGAGCTCCATGGACTCCCTTCGCTATTATAAAACCTTTCTGCAAGCAGGCTTTGTCTCCATGGATCCCCATAGTGGGCACATCAAGGCATGGGTAGGTGGGCTAAACCACAAATACTTCAAGTATGACCATGTCCGTGAAGGTAAGCGTCAACCCGGCTCAACCTTTAAGCCTTTCGTGTACGCTGCAGCTATTGAAAATGGCTATAGCCCTTGCTACACCGTCGTGGACCAACCTGTGGAAGTAAACATCCCAGGACAGCCTGCTTGGAGCCCCAATAATGCAGACGGCAAATTCACTTACGAGAAAATGACGATCCGACAGGCCATGGCCCAATCCATCAATTCCATCACGGCCTATATGATGAAACAGATCAGCCCAGAAGTGGTCGTTGAAACAGCCCATAGACTTGGCATCACCAGTGACTTGGATCCTGTGCCTGCTTTGGCCTTAGGGACGAGTGATGTATCGATCCTGGAAATGGTAGGAGCCATGAGTACCTTTGCCAACAAAGGAGAACATATCAAGCCTTATTATATCGACCGCATAGAAGATAAAAATGGCAATGTCCTTCATCAGTTCCCTGCTCGAAAAACCCCCGCCATGAACGAAGAGGACGCATACCTGATGCTGCACATGCTTCAAGGTGGTTTCGAAGAACGGGGCGGGACCAGCCAAGGCGTGCCGATGCACCTTCGCGAAGGCAATGAACTTGGTGGCAAAACCGGCACCACGCAAAACGCCTCTGATGGATGGTATATTGGACTCAGTAAAGATTTGGTTTCCGGTGTTTGGGTAGGCGGTGATGACAGGGCTATCCACTTCAGAAGCTGGATCAGTGGCCAAGGTGCACGAACTGCTCGGCCGATCTGGGTGAAATACATGACCAAAGTATATGAAGATCCTACCTTGGGTATTACGAAAGGGACTTTTGAAAAACCTGAACAACCGCTGAGTGTGGAATTGGACTGCGAAGAATACCAAATCCAGACCGATGAATATACGGACTTTGATTATGATCAACGTAGCAACGATTTCTAAAGGGCTACAGTCCTAAGCAACGTTTGAAAGTTATAAAAACAGCTCGCCAAGGGAGCTGTTTTTTTTATATTTGTTTTATGCAAAGTCCTTCATACAGCCCTGAAGAATACCAAAAACTCCCTGATGTTCCGGGGGTCTACAAATATTACAATGAGGAAGATAAACTCATTTATGTAGGTAAAGCCAAGAGCCTCAAAAAGAGGGTGGCCAGCTATTTTGTAAAAAGCACCGGGCTCAACCTAAAAACCCGTAGGATGGTCAAGGAAATCAGGCGAATCGAATTTACCATTGTCAATTCAGAGTTTGATGCGCTGCTGTTAGAAAACAACTTGATCAAAAAAAACCAACCGCGCTATAACATCCTGCTAAAAGACGACAAAACCTATCCCTATTTACTCCTTACCAAAGAGCATTTCCCTCAATTATATCCCACCCGGAAACTCATTCCTTCCCGTGGCACCTACTTTGGACCCTTCGCCAGTGTAAAAGCCATGAACAATATACTGGAACTGATCAGAAGTTTGTTTACGATCAGGACCTGTAAATTGGACCTCAATCCTTATAAAATTGCGGAGCAGAAATATAAAGTTTGTTTGGAATATCACATTGGCAATTGCTTGGGTCCCTGTGAGGGGCTGCAAGGAGAACCGGACTACCTAAAAGACATCGATCAGGCAAAGCATATCCTGAAGGGCAATCTCGGCATCCCGAAGGCTTATTTCAAAAGCAAGATGCAAGAAGCTGCTGAAGACCTTGCTTTTGAAAAGGCACAACGGTTCAAGGACAAACTGGATCTCCTTGAGAAATACCAGGCCAAGTCACTGGTGACCAATCCTCATGTCACCGATCTGGACGTATTTGCCATTGTCTCTGCTGACAAATTTGCCTTCGTCAATTACCTGAACATCAAAAATGGAGCGATCAACATTACCAAAACAGTAGAGCTAAAGAAAAAGCTGGATGAAACCGAGCAAGAGCTGTTGCTGACCGCGATCTTCCGTCTAAAGGACCAATTCCAAAGTGATGCAAAGGAGATTCTCAGCAATATTGACCTTGATGATCCCATCGAAGGACTTCACCTCACAGTGCCTAAAATCGGCGATAAACGAAAGCTGGTAGAGCTCGCGCTGAAAAATGCCATGTACTATAAAAAGGAAAAAGCATTGCTCAGCGGGAAAGCTAAAGAAAAGAAAAACCGGGTAATTCTTCAGCTCCAAAAGGACCTATCCCTCAAAGAGGCTCCCGACCATATCGAGTGTTTTGACAACTCCAATATCCAAGGAGCTTACCCTGTGGCCAGCATGGTTTGCTTTATGGATGGGAAACCAGCCAAAAAGGAATACCGTCACTTCCACGTCAAAACAGTAGAAGGCCCTGATGACTTTGCCAGCATGACGGAGATCGTAGGGAGAAGGTACAAACGGCTCCTTAAGGAAAACAAACCACTCCCCAAGCTGATTGTCATTGATGGGGGAAAAGGACAACTCTCCGCTGCTGTGGAAGCGCTAAAAAGCCTTGATATTTATGGTCAGGTTCCCATCATTGGCATTGCCAAAAAGCTGGAGGAAATCTATTTCCCTGGAGATTCTTTTCCGCTGCACATCGATAAAAAATCGGAATCCCTTCGCCTGATTCAGCGGGTTCGGGATGAAGCCCACCGTTTTGCCATTACCTTTCACAGGGACATCAGAAGTAAGGATTCCTTTAAAACGGCCTTGGATACCATCGAAGGAATCGGTCCTTCTACCTCTAACAAACTCCTAAAACATTATAAATCCTTGAAAAAAATCCGGGAAGCTTCAGAAGAAGACCTTGCTCAGATCATTGGCAAGGATAAAGCAAGTCGGATCATCAACTTTATAAAGCAAGAAAGCAGGTAACGTTAATTACCTGCTTTCTTTTTTTTACTGCATTCGATTAGGCTAACCGCTGAGGTTCTTTTACCATTCCCAAAGGCTATTTTCAAATTCCAGCAAATCATACTCAAACTTCAGCCCATCCAAATACGCTTGCAGTTCGGGATTGGGATTCTCTGGATTGACCATGTCTGCAATCAAGGCATCGTCTGCATTGGAATACTTCCTGACCACGGACTTAAACAGCCTTAGGTCAAACGCCTGACTGTAGGACAAATCCTTAGAAGTATTTTGGAAATTGATCCATTTTGCTTCTGGATGATTTTTAAAATATTCGTAAAAGTCCTTGAAACGAATGTATGCAATGCTCTTCTCGCCTGCATTGGCATTGGTCTGAGAAGGCATCACCAGATGAATGTACTTCACATCAAATTTCACCTGCGAATGGTGCTTATCAAACAAGAAGTCTTCCTTAAAGTCCAAGTAATACAGGTTTTTCACGAAAATACTGTCCCCATTAGCGGACATCCAGAAGTTGTTCTGGAAATCTGCAATAGACAGTGGCTCGGTAAATTCCTCATCGGCAAACAACTCAAAAGCGTTTTCCTCTGTCACCGCCTTGTAGATACTGTACATGATGCCATTTCGTTTGGTATCTCCAGTACCGTACAGCGGGTGGTTGTACTTTTCACGAAGGTCTACCCTTCTCCATACCCCGATCTGATACATTTTATCATCCTCCCGAATGGGATGGGCAGAAAAAACGGTATCCACTTCAAACTGTCTATCTCCCGTGACCGAGGGATCCACACTTGTAGATCCTGTTTGGCCAAAAACCCGAGGGCTGACAGCCATCAATATCACCATCAGGAATGGAGCTATGTATTTCATTTCAATTCGTTTCATAACCATATGTTTTTCTTCTCAAAGAAAATACCGTCAACCACACTCCGATTACTTGATAGCAATCCGTTCAATATGGTTCACATTACTTTTAATCTTTTGACCTTGGAAGTTTGTACGCGTTACTTCGGTCACTTGAATTACCAAATTGTCACCGCTTCTGGCAGCGGCAAGTAATTGCCTGATCGCTACATCTTCACCATTAATGTTGACCTGTTCCCGAGGCACTTCATTTCTCAGAAGTTTTACTACACCTCCAGACACCTGAAACCTCGCGTCCTTCGGCATGGTCCTGCCAAAGGTAGGTTCCGGTACCGCTTTTATTTTAAGCTGAGAAGGCCCAGGAGCAGGAAAGGGAACGCTCATATCGATCTCCTTATCTCCATTATATGCCGCAATGGTCGGTGCCGGTACTGGACGGATATCATACGTAACCGTGCCGATTTTTGCGCCACCACTGCTTACGCCAATATTGACTTTTCCTGAATTGGCCGGGATAATGGTCACATCACCGGGATTACTGCCCTTGATCGCCTGACCATTGGTCACCGCGAATTCCGGGGCGTAACTGTTGCCCAATGCAGGAACTTTAATGCTCAGTTCGTTAGCACACTGTGCATATAGCTGCTGGATAGCTTCGGCTGTCACCTCGATGGTCGGATTGGCCACGAAGTATTCATAGTTCACATTCAAAAGACTATCCTTGCCATCAATGTTCACCACTACTTCACCTTCCAAGGTGCGCTTTGCCAAGCCTCTATCATCATAGCTATCTGCCGGACCAACAGGGAAGCTGATTTTACCAAATCCATTTTCCACCGGAATCTCTTTTCCGTTTACACTCATCTTAGGCTGAGCCGAAGAGGAGGCGGAAGCAATAAATAGGTTTCCTTCAAACTTGGTACCGGCTGCCACGATATTGGAATTGGCAGAGACCATGGGCTCGAAGATATCCGCTTTATAATAAAACGATCCCAAAGAACGGGTTAGTGCCCCCAGCGATTCTGACTCGATGTTGAGGACTTCATTTTGGTACTGGCTGATAATGGCCAAAACCGCTCCAATAGGGGATTTAACGAAATTCAGGTTCACAAAATCCTTGTACCTTACATCAGGATCATTTTTAAACATGTCAATTTCGTTGGCATCCTTAGCGATTTTTTCAAATTCCAAAGGAATTCCTACTCCACTCAATAATGCTCCAATCTCCTCTGGGTACCGGTTAAGACGCTCCTGCATCTCGTACCCTTTCTTGTTATTATTGAAGATATTCCCTGCTATATCCGTGTTTTTCAAGGCACTGTTTTTATACTGGCCTTCATCGTTCTTTGCATTGGACTGCGTGATCAGTTCCTGCTTAAGCCCCTCCAGATAAGAAAAGATTTCAGAAGTCTTTTCCCTGATCTGCTTGGCAGCTTCTACCTTGGGCAGGTCCTTTTCATTGTTGCCTTGCTGCTCTACCGTTCCTTCGATATTACTGACAATCGACGCGTTCTTTTCAATATAGTTCTTGGAAGTTCTTTCCAAACCATCATTCAGAAGAATGAACTTCTGCAATATCTGATTACTTACTTGTAGCGCCAAAAGAGCGGTCAGAACGAGATACATCATCCCGATCATCTTCTGCCTTGGCGTCTCTTTTCCACCGGCCATATATATCCAGTTAAATTATTAGTCCTACAATAAATTTAATTACCCTTTCATGGCGGTAAGCATACCACCATAAATGTTGTTGAGTGAGCTAACGTTTTTGTTTAGCTTAGCCAGTTCAGCCTTGAATGTTTCAGTTTCCTTGCCTGCTTCATTCAATCCCTCCATGGCTGCGGTAACGTTAGAATAAAATTTATTGAGCACTTTAACATGACTGTTTGCATCTTGCAATTCCATCTCGTACACTGCATTCAGTGCGGATAAATTTTGTGTCACAGATACTACCTGATCCCTGTAATCCTTTGCTTCTTGGGAGGCATTGGACATTTCTGAAAGGGCAGCAGCTGTTTTGCTATAAGACTGGTTGATGTCGACCAATGTTTTGGAGGCTACTTTCACATTCTCCGCATATTCATTGGTAGCCAAAGCAGCATCTGCCACGGTTCCCATCTTTTGGGTGGAATCTGCGAGGTTTTTAAGGCCTTTTCCAAGGTTATCGATAAGGTCAGGGCCGATATTGGCATCTTCCAACATTTTATCCAGTTTTTGGGCGGTCTGGTCACCGGAGGTTTGAACGGCAGCCCTTGCTTTGCGCGGTGCTATTGGGGCCGACTCATCTGCCAGTTCAGGATAAACCCTGCTCCAGTCCACTTCTTCGGTTTTTGGTTCGAAAGCAGATAGAAAGAAAATTGCAGCTTCCGTGGATAATCCCACGCCGATCATTAGAGAAGCACCCTCCCAATCCAGAATCTTGAACATCGCTCCCAAGATCACGACAGCGGCACCGATCCCATAAATTTTTGGCATAATTGATCCATAAAATTTGTGGGCAAAAGAAGTTTCTTTGTGTTTAGCCATAGGTAGTAAAAGTATGGTTTGTTAAATTAATGTGTTAAGTGTGTGTGTATGTGTTTATTTGATTAGCGTCTTCTGGTGGCCCGGACATCCATGGATCCTGAACGACCGATAAAGGTCATTACCGTCCTGAAGCCAATATGGGCTGTCTTGACATCTTGGTATTCGTAAGTACGGGTGCTGGTCTCTAAATAGTGTGCGATATCCTTCCAAGAACCTCCACGAACGACTTTTCTTGATTCATTTTCATCCTCGTATTTTGGATCCAAATCCCAGGTCAGGGCACTTCCTGCTGGGTTATAAGCATCTTCCACCCACTCGGACACATTTCCTGCCATGTTATAAATGCCGAAGTTATTTGGTGCATAAGCATCCACCGGCGCGGTATACGCAAAACCATCATCGATGTAATTCCCCCTACCGGGCTTGAAGTTTGCCATTAAGCAACCTCTTCTGTTTTTTAAGTATGGTCCACCCCAAGGATATTTGGCGATTTCCTTACCTCCTTTAGCGGCATATTCCCACTCTGCTTCAGATGGCAACCGGAACCTTGGCATGTCATATTCAGATTTATCATTGGCATTCATATGATAAGTCTTCCACTCACAGAATTTTTTGGCCTGCTCCCAGCTGATCCCCACTACAGGATAATCGTCAAAAGCCGGGTGCTCAAAATAGTACTCCATCAAAGGGTCACCATAGTGATGGGTAAAGCTCTGTGACCATACAGTAGTATCCGGTACCAATTCATCAATATTAAATTGCGGTGGGTCTTTCAGCGTGGTAGGAGTAGACAGGGCCAACTCTCCCATTCTGACGGCCTCCAAAAATTGACGGTATTTGTTATTGGACACTTCATACTTGTCCATATAAAATTCAGATATCGTAACCTGTTTGTTCAGGGAGGATTTACTGACAGCAATATCTTCATCTGCCTGGCCCATCCAGAATGTCCCTGCCTTTACAGGGACCATTTCATGGGGAAGGGTCTGTTGCCACCCTGACCGATCAGGTACACCGGTAACCTCTCCAGACCTGTTGGCCTTTTCGCTAGCAGAACCCTTGCTACCAAATAGGCCACAACCCTGCAAAAGTGCCATGGAAAGTAGCATCACGACCCCTGTCAAAAATCGTGAGTTCATTTTCTTGTACATATAAGACAATTTTGTTGACAATTCTTTAATTCTTCGATTAACGTGTATTTACCAAGATCGAAATTTAAGAGAAAATACCAAAACATTGCAAAAAATCGGACAAAATTAACGGTTATTTAAAACCGAAATCTTGGCGTTCGTTGTATGATACTTTCTATTTTTTTCGTTACGGCTGGTAAATTATACGTTAACATAAACTCATGAGAGGTCGGAGCTTTCGCTTCGTTTCCACCCATTACCAAATCAAATGCATACCCTATTCTTAGGGATTTATCTCTTAACAATTTATACCCCATCAAAACAGATAAAGACTCTTCCCCTCTGTAGGCCACCCCTCCACTCAAACGATCATCATATGTCGCTATAACGCTCACATCATAGGAAAAATTATTGAACCCCGCACTTTTTAACAAGATACTTGGGTCAAATGTCACTTGTGCAAAAGTCCTTATCTTATACCCCACCATCAAATAACTGTGGTTGACCAGTTGGTTATCGAAGGAATTTTCTCCAAAATCAAATGTCGGCTCATTGATGTGCCGGCTGCTGAGGGCCAAGTAATACTTCGGGGCTTCATAAAGAATCCCTGCACCGACATTGGCGCTCATCTGACTTTCATTGCCGCTAGAAGGAATAGTCGGGTCCGGATTCACCACATCGATCTCATCGTATTTAATGGTATTGGAAAACATGCCTCCAGAAACACCAAAACTCAGGACACCCCTTCTAATTTTTTTATGGTACGCCAAGGATATATTCGCCTCTTGGCTGGTAGCAGGCCCAATGTCATCATTGGTGAAGGATACTCCCCAGCCGATCGCCGTACCGGGAATCCTTCCAGAGGCCGTTACCAATTGGGTCGTCGGGGCGCCACCATTCCCGGATGATGTCGTGTACCCTAGCCATTGGCTTCTGTGCAGGGCAGAAAATCGATACCCTGTATGATTTCCCGAAAAGGCAGGATTATAAAACAGTCCATTGTACATGTACTGTGAAAACTGGGCATCTTGCTGTGCATAAACCACCGAAGGGCAAATCCCTCCGATGAGTACTCCTGAAAAAAATATAAAACAAAGGTAAATTCTCTTTTTCATGCGCTTCAAAAGTATATTGAATCAATATGACTAGTCTACACAATTATAATCGAATTTACCTTATAAATGTTGGGAATTTTTAGATGTTATTCACTTTTTTTATGTACAATTCAAGCGCTCCTGTCATACTTGGCGCATTTGGCATGGGTGCCTCAATGTCCAAAATCAGGTTTTGGTCCTTTACACTCTTGGAAGTGGTAGGCCCAAAAGCCGCTATCCTTGTCGCCCCTTGGTCAAAATCCGGAAAATTATGTATCAATGATTTGATGCCTGATGGGCTGTAAAAAGCCAGGATATCATACTTGATATCTTTCAGGTCCGACAAATCCGCCGCTACGGTATGGTAAATAACGGCTTCTGTAAATTCGATATTGGCCTTGGCCAAGTAATCCGGAATATCATTTTTACGGATATCTGAACAAGGAAAAAGGTACTTTTCGCCCTTATGCTTCTTGAAGTAATCAAACAAATCCGCCGCTGTCCTTACACCGACAAACAACTTGCGTTTTCTGATCACGATGTACTTCTGAAGATAATGAGCTGTCTGCTCTGAAATACAAAAGTACTTCATGTCAGCAGGCATTTCAATTTTGAGTTCCTGGCAAATCTTAAAGAAATGATCGATAGCATTCCGGCTTGTAAAAATAACGGCCGTATGCTTAAGAATATCGATTTTTTGCTTTCTAAACTCTCGGATAGAAACAGGTTCTACCTGTATAAAAGGCCTGAAATCAATTTTCAGATTGTATTTCTCGGCCAACTGAAAATAAGGAGACTTGGCATCTGAGGGTCGAGGCTGAGAAACCAAAATACTCTTCACCGGCCGAAATCTGTCCTTGGTAGATTTTGTCATATGCTCTTTTTCTTCTTTTGTTTTCTCTGGTATTTTTCCCGTTTAGCCAATGATCAATTTAACGATCACTAAAAAGGGAACCAATTCCGAACTGCAAAGGTAAGAAAATAAATGGTAACTTTTAAAAGGGACTTTTTTTAACATTAAGTAAAACAGTCTAAATATTCCCACCAAATAAACCACCAAAAAAGCACAAATGGCATAATTCATCATTTCGTCCATTGCGGTGTATCCCTGAAGGTAAAATCCCATGATGACAACATACAAAATCAACAACACCAACATCAAACTCTTTACCATATAGAAAAACTGACTAAAATCAATTTTATCCAAATGATAAACCATCGCAAAAATCTTAATCCAAAGATATTTTAAAAAGGACATCACCATAAAAATCATGGCGCCTGAGAGCCATATCAATAGCAAGGCATTGAGCCCTTCACCAAAATACTCCGACAATAGACCAATGCCTGCAAAATGCAAAAAGGAAAACGCAAACAACGACATGAGCATACTGAATACCAACATGTAAAAAATCACATCGGATGAAAACAGCTTCATCCCCCCACTGCTGTCGGAAAACTCCTCTTGAAACAGGGACACAGGCCTCAATGCCGACTGGAACACCATCGGATAAGTCACCTTAAACAACGCGACCAACGCCAATACCACGACAAAGGCCAAAATCAAAAAATCCTTTACCGGATCCTTTTCCCTTAACTGCTCGACAGCAGCATCTTTTCCTTCTTTCACAGGCTCACCCTGTGTAAAAACTCCTTTCTTAATGGACACTTCTCCATCTGCCACCCCTTTCTTGTACACCCTCATCGGAATACTTTTGGCATTTTCGCCAATGGCGGCTTTTAGCTGCGCTATCGGAATGATAAAACTCGTGTCTGAAGAAGCATAAAGCCATAATTTCTCCCCTAGGAAAACAGCAGCCTGCTCAGGAAACTCCAGCTGAAAAGAGGCCATGGGATAATCTTTCAGGTTTAGCGAAACCTTGGCCATCACAGGCGAAGGGACCAGCTCGTATTTATGCTCAATGACAATTTTCGGATTATAGTTTTCCAGCACTTGGGCCTGCAGTGTGCCCATAAAAAGCACCATAACAAAAGCTACTGACAGCTTTTTAAAACTATTCTTCATAAAACTAAAATCTCCCAATATATCCAAAGTGAATCTTTGCGTAATTAACTCCTATCTTCTGCTCATTTGACCGACCCATTCCATACAAAAACCGAAACTCGCCTGTCCCCACACTCAAATTGATTCCCCCTCCAAAGGACAGCACCCCGTCCTGCTCTTTTGGAATGGACCAGCCTGACTGCTCCAGCGCCCCCACATCGGCAAACAGCAGAAAATATGAATTTTCTTCAACATAAAACCTAGGTTCAAAATTAGCATAAACATATCGGTTTGCGAAAAAGAAATTTTCATTAAACCCTCTAATGCTCCTCAGCCCTCCCAAGCGGTACATGTCGTTCTTCAGGAGGTTGTCCCCGAGCAACATGCCTCCCCGTAACCGCAAAAAGCCGACCAACCTTTTGCCCACACGCCAATATTCCTCAGCTGAGAATGTTCCGAAAAACTGTATCGACGCTCTTTCCACTTCGTCGTAAAATTCCTCGGCGATGGCAGTATTATAAAGAATCCGCTTATTGCCCACCCCTCCTTCGGCGATCAGTCGCCTGCCACTTTTGGGAAGGTAGCCGTCGTCCAGGTTTTGATAATGTAACCGAAGTCCGTAACTATGATAGCGAAAATCCAGTACATCAGGAAGTTCATCGACCTCACTGACTTCAGAGACCGACAGCAAATCTCCGGATTGCCACCTGCTGAAAAAATCCATGTAAATCCGCGGGGTCACCTGGTATCCAAAGCCAAGCCTAAAGTCCCTATTGACAAAACTGGTATCCTCCTTGAGCAAAAAAAAGGAAGCGTTCACATCTATTCCTGTCCCAAAAAGCTGAGGCTCCAGCGCGGTTATTTCCATGTTTTGACTGTACTGGGTAAGCCGCTGCCAATGCAGCCCATACTGTCGGCCCTTGCCTGCTGGATTATAAATGTCCAGATCAAACTGCCCGGTCACCAAGAGTTTATTGGCCTCCGCCTCATTCGGGAGAAGCCCAATAATACCATCCAATGTGTTGATCCTTCTGTTCCTTAGGGTCAAGTACACGGTGGCCTCACTGTTTTGGAAGCTCACCTTGGGTGGTTCCGCTAACTTATAATAGGGCAAATTCTGGATCATACTCAGCGCCTCTTCCACCTTCTTTTGAGAATACGGTTCTCCCGGCACAATCCCAAGCTTGCGGGCAAGCGACCGCTCATTCACACGTGCATTGCCTTGTAGGCTCAAACTGTCAAACAGGATAAGCGGTCCCTCTACCAAATCAATGTGCGCTTGGAGAGCCTGGTCCGTCTGGCGGATGCTATCAAGCCTTACGGCTGCAAAGGGGTATCCTTCATTTTCCTTGACCGTCAAAATACGGTCAAATAAGCGAACTACCTTGCTGTGTGACACTGGCTGGCCATCAAAGAGCCAGGAATCAAACCCCGCCCTCCTGAGCACTTGATCGGACAAATTGCCCCTTCTGAGCGAAACCCATTTAAATTGCCCATGGGGATTTATTCGGGCGGTAGCCATAGAATCCGCGAAGACTTTTTCCTCCACTGCCGCCATCAAGTACCCTTCTTCCCACAACCGCTCAATTTCTGCCTTTAGAAACGCCTCCACTGCCAATGAATCGGCCAATTCCCGCTTACCTTTCTCGCTCTTCCCACCACCAATTTCATAGCGAAGGACATAAGGTTGCTGGGCCAGTAAAGTCCTACTGAACCAAAATGCAAAAAACAATGCTATAATGAATCGGCGTTTCAAAAATCCTTCCCGTGGTTTTATTTAACTTTGCGCCAATAAAAGTAATCAATTTGGCAGGAATATATATCCATATCCCCTTTTGCAGACAGGCGTGTCACTATTGTGACTTTCATTTCAGCACTTCCACCGCACTGAAGGACAAAATGGTCCGCATGATCTGCCGGGAACTTCAACTTCAAAAAGACTACCTGGGACGGGGCACACCGATCAAAACCATCTATTTTGGAGGCGGCACCCCATCACTGCTATCAGCCGAAGCGCTTGCTGAAATCCTGGAAACCATTTCGCTTCACTACCCGCTTGAGCTGGAAGAAACGACCATTGAGACGAATCCCGATGACCTCAACCCGGCAATGCTACAGTCATTAAAAACACTAGGCTTTGACCGTCTGAGCATCGGCATCCAGAGTTTCAGCGAAGAAGTATTGCGATTTTATAATCGTGCACACACCGCCACAGAATCTTTGAAGAGCATTGACTTAGCGCGCAAAATGGGATTTGATAAGCTTTCCATCGACCTGATGTATGGCTTTCCGGCCAAAGACCACCAGCTCTGGAATCATGACCTCAGACAGGCCATCCAGCTGGCACCAGGCCATATCAGCAGTTACTGCCTCACCATAGAGCCGGACACTGCACTAGGTAAATGGGCTCAAAAAGGATCCTTCAACCCTGCTTCCGAAGATTTCTGCGCCGAGCAATTTGAGGTGATGCAAAACCAGCTGGAAGACGCAGGATACGTCCAGTATGAAATTTCCAATTTTGGCAAACCCGATGCTTTTGCAGTGCACAACAGCAATTATTGGAAAGGTATTCCCTACTTGGGCATTGGGCCAAGCGCCCATTCCTTTGATGGCCGCTCCAGGCAGCACAACATCGCCAATAATCCGAAATACATCAAAGCCCTGGATAATGAAACCGTCCCGTTCGAGAAAGACGTCCTGAGTCAAGAGGATATTTTAAACGAATACCTGCTTACAGCATTGCGAACCATTTGGGGAGTGGACCTTCAGAAAGTAAAAGAAACGTTTGGTGTAGACCTCATGCATATCCACGCTCCCCTGATCCAGCAACTGAGCCAAGAAAAGCTGATCGAGACCAACACTCGCCACCTGCGCCTCACCAAACAAGGAAAACTTTTGGCAGACTATATTGCCGGCAAGCTGTTTGTGTAATGTTTACTTCTTAACTTTGGCTATCATGAAAAAATATCAAGACTTCAACCCGCGCAAAAAAGAGATCACCCCACTTAAGGAGGCCTTTGAAGAATTGCTCCAAGCATACAAACTCAAAGATCGTTTCAATGAGCGGAAGATTGTCAGTGCTTGGGGAGAAATGATGGGAAATTCGATAGCCAGCCGGACCTCCAGTATTTATGCCAAGGATAAAAAGCTATTTGTAAAGCTTAGTTCAGGCCCCATAAAAAAAGAACTGATGATGAACAAATCCCGGATCATCCATATCATCGAGGAAAAATTTGGGAAAGGCGCCATCGAGGACATTACCTTTTTATAGTAGAAACACTTGCAAAACCTTTATCATTTGATCAAGGATTTTCATGAACAATCGTATTGCACTCGCCATCAAATCAATACTTAAACCAACAATTATTTCGAACACATCCTTTTTTACACACTAATTTTTCGCATAAACACATTATTGCTCTAACGCAAACTGCCTATTGTCATTTTATTAAAATTTATAGCAAATCCCAATACTCAATTACATATCAACAGCTCAAATAGGTCGAAAATTTAAAATAATGTAAATTTCAATCGTTTTAATTATGTAATTTTTAAAATATAAACCTATTTATTACCTTTGACGCACCATTTAGCCAAAAGGGCTTTTATACTGTAGGATGTTGAAATTGGCAGACAAGCCCTCCTGTCTCGGGGGTGGAGATTATGGGATAAAGCACACATAGAGCTCTTGTGTTGCCTAACTTCTCCGTGGAGGTTCGAGTCCTTCTCCTACAGCACAGTGTTAAATTATTTTACAGAGGATGTTTTTATGGCAAAGGAGAATGGGCAACCATTAAGCATAAAAACGTTCTCTTTTTTTTGTCTAATCCGACAAGGCATAACGGCTCAAAGAGAATCAAGCGGAAAAGCTGGGGACTACCGGTTTTACTTAATGGCAAAACCACGGATAAATAAAAAATGGTTGTTCCGATAATCATCTAGTCCGCATTTGAAATACGGACTTTAGTGAAGAGATTGTCTCATAAGTCCTCGTCATTGCGATTCCGATGGATATCGGAAGAAGCAATCTCGTCATACGTGCAATGAAAGCACATCGAGATCACTTCACTCCGCTCGTGATGACTTATTTATTTATGAGACAACCTCTTGTATAAGCACTCCATTATTATTGCTTGATCACATTTTTACTCCATAGTGTAAGCTGGGGAGAGGTAAAATACAAGATATAAGGTGTTTTGTAGCTATCGTTATAGCTTATATGCTCGAAAGCTGGCCCCAAAAGGGCGACACATCCATAGCCATGGGTGAAGCCCATTATAAATCAGCCCATTCAAACTGGTCGGTTTTAGCCGCATTTCCTTTCCTATCCCCCACAATTTCCCGCTAAACCCCATTCGCCCCGATAGAGGAAAACCATCGTTTTAACGGGGTGAAATTTTCTTTCATAAGAACATGTTATAATTCATCTCCCCGAAATATCGCTATACTATAGATAGATCGCCTAAGCCTCGCGACAGGTTTAAGGCATGAATTTTGACAGGCTTCCATAAAAGGTAGAACTATTGTAGAGAAAATCTCTTTTGATTATCTTGGAAAAGGAAACACCTAAGTTTTTCAGACGCTATTTTTGAGAGCTTGTAAACTTTGTCATGTTCGACTTTATTTTATTTAGAATAAAGTTTATTTTACTTTACATGGTTAATTTATGGTAAAAAAGGACCAAAATAAAAAAAGGCTGAGACGATCCCAGAGGCGGTTGATCCGGTTTTTTGCCATCGTTATTTTCTCTTTGGTGTTTCTTCAGGTGGGCCTTTATTTTGGGTCTGATCTCTTGTTAAGGAGTTATGTCCAAACCAAAGTGGACGAAGCTTCCGGAGGAAAATATGAAGTCAGCTTTGACCGCTTCCATTTATCGATTTTCCAGCGTGGTTTTTACTTTGAAGGATTCAGCCTGATTCCCAATAAAGCCATGCTTGACTCCTTACCAGATGACAAGCCGGTCTATAAAATCCAGGTTCCCCAAATTGCCGTAAAGGGGATTGGTTATCATTTTTCGGATAAAACCCTAAGGGTAGGCAGTCTACGGTTTGTCGAACCTATGATTCAGACCAAGCAGCATTTGGACAGCCTCAGTTCAAACTCCAAACTGGAACAGCTACAGCTGGAAATCAAAAAATCCCTGGAACAGCTTCCTCTGGAAGAAATCATCATTCAAGACTTATACATCGACCAAGCGGATCTATTGGTAGAAAATTTTGTGAGCCGGAAATCAGTTAAGGCTGAAAATACCAATTTTCACTTAAGAGGTGTTCGGCTCTTGAACCCCAGACCCGAACCCACCCCCTTCAATGCCAAAGGGTTTGGGCTTACCTTAGAGAATTTCGAGATGCTCCTGGCGGACAGTGTCCATACACTGCGGGCGGCACAAATAGAAATCTCCTCTCTTGATGATCATATTATTGCCAAGGAAGTCATGCTGACCCCCAACCTACAGGAGCCAAGAGAGGTATTTTACAGCATGAAACTCGATAATCTTATGCTAACCGACGCAGACATCAATCAGGTGTTCTACACGACAGATGTCAATGTCGGAAACCTCAAGCTTAGCCATCCAGAGTTTTTGGTGTATTCAGAACTCTCGCCAGATGTGCAGGATAAATCATTATTGGATTACAGTCTATATCCCCTCATAAAAGACATTCTTTCTTCCATAAACATTCATCATCTCCAGATTGAAGAAGGCCGATTTCTCCAAAGAGGTGTCCAGGACGAATACAAAAACCGGATCGAAACCGATAAGATCAATTTCGAAATGGAGGAGGTTTATATTGGCCCCGACACAGAGCGCTCCAAAAACCAATTCTTTTATGCTGAAGAAGCAGCCCTTTCCCTATCCAATGTAAAGGTGGTCCTGGCAGACGGCGTACACTGGATCACCGGTAAGGAAGTGTACCTCTCTTCAAAAGAAGATGAGGTCAGGGTAAAAGGAGCCAGGATAGCGCCTTTTCGAGAGGTCTCTTCCCAGGTTCCGCTCTTTGAAGTTGACATCCCGGAATTCAACCTTGAAAACGCCAACCTCAAAAAAGTTTACAACCACAACATCCTTGATGTCAAGGACATGGTTTTCCGCTATCCGACGGTAAAATTCAGCAATCTTCAGAAAAAAGATGGTAGCATGAAAGGCCAAACCATCCAAGAGCTTACCAAGAACTTTCTTCGTGCCATTTATATTGACCGGTTAGAACTGGTGGAAGGAAACATGATCATAAACAACACCTTAAAAGTAAACAAGGACAGTATTTCATTCAAAAAGGCCAGTATGGTGTTGGAGAATTTTGCAGTGGACGAAGGCATAGAGCAGGATTCGTCCAGGATGTTTTTGGCTGAGGACCTTCAGTTGGAGTTGGATAACTATGCCATGAAACTTACCGATGATCTGCACTTATTTAAAGCAGACAAGATTTTTGTGGATACCAAAGAAAAACTGCTAAAAATAGAGGGCTTCAGTTTTGAGCCGCTCCAACCTGACAAGGTCATGGAAAACTTACGTCGGCTAAACAAGAAAATGGTTCTGGAGGTACAGGTCCCAGAATTCTATTTACGCGATGTGGAAATAGGGAAGGCCTATTTTGACGGGATGTTAGAAATCGGAATGATAGAAGTGCCCTCCCCCGACATCAAGCTCAGCCGCTACATTGCCCCGAACCAAAACAGGGAAAAGGTTCAGATCAACGACCTATACCAGCTGGTGACGAGTTACTTTTCACATGTCAATATCGATTCGCTCAATGTCATTGATGGATCCATTGCCTATGAAAACTATGTGCAAAACAAGATCAAAACCTTTGCGGAGGACAATGTATCCATCAAGATTAAAAAATTTGAACTAGATGAAGATGTCACTCCCCGCAATGCAGAAACATTTTTTGCGGAGGAATTGGACATTAGCCTGAACAATTACGTGTTCGACATAGCAGATGGGAGATATTCCTTGCACGCTGATCAAATAAGTTATAATTCTTCCAGAGACGAGCTCATCACATCCAATGTGCGGTTACGTCCACGGAGAGACCTGGGGGTCAAAGTGACCATCGGTGCCGACATTTCCAATCTCAGCTTTTCAGGCGTGGATGTGGACCGATTCTTTTTCGAAAACACCTTAGCGATGTCTAAGGTACGGCTTTCGGACGCAGAAGTAAACCTATTCATCGATCGCAACGGAACCAAGAAAAACCAGCAGGAAAAATCCACCAAAAAGAAGCGGAATCTTCCCAAGAGGTTTGACATTATGCAAATTGACACCATTGAAGCTGAAAACGCCCGTTTCAATGCCATCTATAGCGATGACGGCCATGAACGAAACCTCATTAATTCAGGCGTAAACCTTTCCTTTTATGGCTTTCTTTTGGATTCTAGCAAATTGGTAAAAGGAGACATTGTGGGATTCTTTGACAACATGGCCATGGATATTGATAATTTTAACCTCGCGTTAAACGACAGTATCCACACCCTTAATTTCAGCAAGGTAGAGCTGGATACCAAAAGTGACATGATCGTCTTTGAAAACTTCAAGGTCATCCCCAAAAACCTTAAGGGCAACCCCGGCAGTCCCGTCATAGCTGCTGCTGTGCCCAAGGTAAACCTACAAACCCACTCGCTTACAAGCTTCCAAGAAACAGGTGAAATCGACTTCCAACGGATCGAACTGGTAAACCCGGAAATAAGCTTATACCTCGACCAAAAAAGTGCGGACAATACAAGTGAAAAATCAGGAAAAGAAGCCGTTCAGGATATCATCCAAAATTTAAAAGTCACCAATTTCGAGCTTACCGGAGGAAAGCTGAACATCTTGCAAAAAGACTCCGATGCCAACATCCAATCCTTTAATGGACTGAACATCGTCCTCAACGATTTAAGCTTTGACCTGTCCAAAGCCACCGCTTTTGATAAGGACATTTTCTTGGACAGGGACTTTTCGGTGGAACTGCCCAACTATGAAATCAAGCTTCCCGACAGCCTGAATATTTTGAACATTGGCCTGGTTTCCATTCATAAGGATCAAATGACCCTTAAAAACGTCACCCTAAAACCCCGTTATGGCAGGTATGAATACATCCGTAAAGTAGGCTACCAAACCGATGTGGTCAAAGCGCATTTCCCGTCGGTCAGATTTGACAAAATCGACTTAAACAAACTGATGGAAGTACGGGAGATCCAAGCCAACAAAATGGAAGTGCAAACCCCAAACATCCATGTGTTCAGGGATAAGCGAGTACCGTTCAATGACAGCATCTACCGGCCCATGCCCCAAGAATTAATGAAAAAATCTGGTATTAAGCTGGAGTTGGACACCTTGGATGTCATTAATGGAGTCATTACCTACGAAGAGTTCCCCGAAAAGGGAATGGTGCCGGGAAGCATTACTTTCGACTCCCTTTATGCCAAAATGTACCCTTTTCACCTGAGCAAAACACTCCTGGACACCTTCCGGATAGACAGCAGTCATTTAAAAGCTGCCGCTAGGATCAATGGTGCAGCCAGCATTCAAATGACCGGGCTTTTTGATTATTCAGCCCCTTACCCTATGGACATTAGGGTCCGTTCAGGAAAATTTGACCTTAAGGCCGTCAACTCCATTATGACCAGAAATGCCTTCCTGAAAATCCGCGAGGGGGTTGCCCAGCCTTCTTCTTGGTCCTTTACGGCTGATAATGAAACCGCCAAGGGGCACATGACATTCTATTATAACAGTTTAAAAGTCCAACTACTGAATGACAGGACCCTCAAAAAGGCAAGAGGAAGAAAGGCAATGCTGAACTTTGTCCTCAACGCCATCGCCCTCCGAGGGAACAACCCCCGAAAGATCTTTGGCACGGAAAAAGTCGCACCCATCTATTTCGAAAGGGACAAGCGTAAATTTATTTTTAACTACTGGTGGAAAGCATCCCTCTCTGGGTTTCAGGGATCCTTGGGGCTTGGCGATGCCGGTCCTGCCAAGAAGGAAGAGGATGAGGAAGAATAGCCACACGATAAGTGGTGCCTAAGTCATATCGCTCGCACAATAAAGGGAACACATCAACAAACGGTTTATCTTAAAAACCATTGCAAGGAAACCATTTGATGAAAAATGAGGTCATTAAATGATATTATTTTAGATTTGCATGTCCAAAAAAGAATAGCGCTATGCATCAGGATAAAATTGAAGCATTAAAAATAGAAATTGCCGGGGCAGAAGCCAGCAATCCAGAAGAACTGGAAGCATTTAGAATGCGGTACATCAGTAAAAAAAGTGTGGTAGCAGCACTTTTTGCTGAAATGAAAAATGTGCCCAATGATCAAAAAAAGGCCTATGGCCAACTGGTCAATAGCGTAAAACAAGCTGCTGAGGAAAAGTTCAAAGCATTGATCGACAAGGTCAATGAAGGCGAGCGCACCTCCAAGTCCGCTGCTATAGACTTGACACTCCCTGCCACTAACCAGCCCGTAGGCGGCATCCACCCGCTAACCGCTACCCGTCAGCGGATCATTGAAATATTCGAAAGAATAGGATTCAATTTATCCGAAGGGCCAGAAATAGAAGATGATTGGCACAATTTTACTGCATTGAACTTCCCAGAAAACCATCCAGCGAGGGAGATGCAGGACACCTTCTTTATCGAAAAAAATCCAGACATTGCCTTGCGGACACATACCTCTTCTGTTCAGGTAAGGGTGATGGAAAACCAAAAACCTCCCATTCGGACATTATCCCCGGGAAGGGTTTTCCGAAACGAAGCCATTTCGGCAAGGGCGCATTGTATCTTCCATCAAGTGGAAGGGCTGTATGTGGACGAAAACGTCGGTTTTGCAGATTTGAAGCAAACCCTTTACCACTTTGCCAAGGAAATGTTTGGCAAAGAAACCAAAGTTCGTTTTCGCCCGTCGTACTTTCCCTTTACAGAACCAAGTGCTGAGATCGACATATCCTGCTTGCTTTGCGGGGGCGAAGGCTGTAATGTCTGCAAAGGAACCGGCTGGGTAGAAATCGGAGGATCGGGCATGGTGGATCCGAATGTCCTGAAAAATTGTGGCATTGACCCTGAAAAATATACGGGATTTGCTTTCGGAATGGGCATCGAACGGATCGCCATGCTGAAATACCAAATCAAGGATTTAAGGTTATTTACCGAAAACGACATCCGTTTCCTGAAACAGTTCAAACCCTTACTTTAATCCGGTTTGTATTAGGATACTCAAAGCACAAGGAAACCATGTTGTCAGGAAACAGCATTGTCCACCATAGCATGGCTTGCCTATTTCAGGCTTAACACACATTATAGATTAGCGGATTTTTCAGGAAGCTAAAATGACACAAAAAAGCGAGCACTTGATCAGATCAAGTGCTCGCTTTTTATATCACTGCTCCAAGGCATCAATCCTCCTCTTTAAGGGCATTGCACCGATCATAGGCTGGATCAATATCGATGTAAACTTCTTCTTTGGCTATTTTAAACCAATCCTCCAGTGCCTCGGATTCTTTCTGCTTTTTGGTAGCTGCCTTGAGCTTTTCATAATCATCCTCCAAATTGGCCCGGTGAGCAGGATACTCGTTTTTAAAGTAAAGCAGCCTAACGGCCTTTTCTGGCTCACCAGTACGCTGATTTTGCTCTTCATAGCGTAAAGCATGGCTGATGGTTCCTACTTGCATGGTATCTATCGTAAAATACAAGATAGGGTCCTCAAGTGTCCTTGCAGAAAGCCTATTTGCTCCTGTCGTGGGGTCAGAGAAGAACCCACCATTATCGGACGTATTCCTATCTTCAGAAAAATCCTTTGCTGCCTTGGCAAAGCTCATACTGTCCAATTCGATCAAATGCCTCAGACTGTCCAACTCCCGTTCGGCAGCAGCGATGTCCTGCTCGGTGGGCCTTGGCTTGATGAGAATATGTCGGGTATTATAAGAATCGGTCCGCCTTTCCAGCAACTGGATCAAATGGATTCCAAATTGGGATTCCACAGGATCTCCGATTTCTCCCTCCCGGAGGCTAAGGGCCATCGCCTCATATTCCGGCGCCAACTCCCCTTTTCGGAAAAAGCCCAAATCCCCTCCTTGGTTCTTTGATCCGGGATCTTCGGAATATTTGATGGCCATAGAGGCAAAATCCACCTCACCATCGAGGATGCGCTGCTTGATATCGCTCAATTGCTTGATCACCCGGTCTTTTTCTTTCCTGCTTGGCTCTGGCTTTTTGACGATTTGTCCTACAGAAACTTCAGCAGAGAAGAAGGGGAGTGAATCTTTGGGAATCTTATTGTAAAATTCCCTCACCTCAGCAGGAGAAACAGACATGCTTTGGACAATAGAACTCCTCATCTTAGCGATGGTCTTTTGCTCTTTTACCATATCATGGATCTCAGATTTTAGCTGCTCTGCCGTCTTGCCATAGGCCTCCACTAAGGTTTCCTCATTCCCTCCAAACTGCTGCAATACCATATTGAACCGTTGGTTCACATCCATCACCACTTCCGCGTCGGTAACGATTACTGAGTCTATTTCAGCTTTTGCAAGCATCAATTTATTGACCAGCAAAGATTCAAACACTTCACATCGGGAAGGAGCTTCAAAGCCCTGCTGGGACTGGGAAATAGCCTCCAAATAGGACTTCTGAAGGTCTGATTCCAGAATGATATAATTATCTACTTTGGCAATGATTTTATCCAATATCTGCCCGGATGGCTTGCTTTCTTCCGTACTGGTACTGTCTTTCTCCTGAGCATAAACTGTAATAGTGCTCAAAAAGCATAAAATAACGGCCAGCGTTTTAGTAAGGTTATTCATATATTTTAAATTCATTATTACCTTTTGCCCTCGAATAAACTTCATTTTGAAGGTCTTCTGCTAGGTTTACTTTTCTTTTATTGACAATGATTTTAGAAATCTCATCCCTGACAAATTCCACTGGAGGCACCTGATCCCGGAGCTTGTATTCCAGCACCTTGAAATAGTAGTTATACTGATCATCCTCAACCTTTATCAGGGGCTTCCCCCTGGTAAGCAGCTGTACTTTATTCTGGTTTTCTGCCAAAGGCGTATTGGTGATGATCTCATCAAATTTCACCCAAGTGGAATCTTCCAGAAAATAGTTGGCTGCCGACTTTATCGCCAATTCCCGCAATTCAAGTTTGGCGGCTTCACCGGATTGGTTTAAAAGACGGTTCGCTTGGTTATTTTGGGGAAGCGATTTGTTCATTTTGATGAAATTGGCCCGCACGATGATTTCCTTGAGTGTAAAATTATGGATATTTTCTTCGTAATAGGCATTGACCTCTTCATCGGAAACTTCCCTGTTTAGGTTTTCCTCGATATACGCCTTTTCATACTCATACACAATTAACGCATATTTATAGTCCAATAGCTTCTTATCGAGCTCCGCTTTACTGACTGAAACTTTTTGGCTGGCCTCCTTGATCATAAGGTGCTTCTTCACCCATGACTGGACATAGCGATTGGCCAAATCCGTGCTATCACTGGCACTGGTCGCTTCCCGTGTCACAAAATCCAGATCCGATTGGCGTAAATAGATGTCATCCACGGAAGCCACGGCAGGGCTGCTATTGGCCGCGGTATCTTCTTCGGATTTCACCTTGAAGAAGCCACAGCTAGACACCACTCCCGCCGCCATGAACAGGAATAACACCACACTGCTAGTGCTGCCCAACAACGATATTTTCGACTCTCGCTTTTTCATCCTCATTGACCTGGATGATAAAATTCTGCTTCAGTAAGCTGATTAATGTTTCGTTCAAATGTTCTTGATAATCTTGGATTACCTTTCCGCGGGTTTCCTCGAACGCTTTGGGTCCCGCTGGATATTGCTTGCCCAAAAGGACAATATAACGTTTATTCTTTACGGTAACTTCCTGAAGTCCCGACTGAATTTCAATTTCTTGCAGGACAGGCTTATTCTCGACTTCAAATACTCCTTCTTCCACCTGATATGATAACGTCGAAAGACTGTCCAAATGATCCACCAGTGATGTTTTTAATCCAGGTTGGTAAGGCTTATCCGTCAAGAATGCCTTTATGGGTGCGGCTGCCTCTGGCGCTAATACCGACACGATCAGTGCCTCGGTACGGGCTCCCCACGTGTATTGATCCCGGTGACTTGCAAAATACTCCTTCAGTCCTGCCGTATCTGTTAAAGCCCGCTGCCAAACCCGCTCATTCATGAGATTAAACAGCAAAATCCCTTCGCGGTATTCATTTACCAGCAATCGGAAATCATCGTTATTGGCCAAGAGATCTGCCTCCTCCGCTTGATCCAGTGAGGTCTCCACAAATTTCCCAAACCACGCATCGAAAGGCGTTCTTTTTCCCACTTTTACGACCACTTCGTCCCGCTCTACAAAACCCACAAAATCGGCCACGGTCTTGCCATGTTCTTCGATGGTAAACAACGTACTGTCCATCAAGTTTTGGGCAGTATAGGTATTTCGAAGATCCTTAAGTGACTTGGACTGCTCGGAGATTGCTGTCCTTGCCGCAGTAATGACCGGAGTATTTTCCCTAAATTGGTACCGCGATTTTTGGATGGCCATCACTTGGCTGTTGATAAGTCCTGACCGACTGTCCCTCAGGATTTTGGATTTAAGGCTTTCCTCCATTTCTTCATATGAAGCCAGGGGCTTTTCATCCTCCAAGCGGATAATGTGATAGCCATAGGAAGTCTTCACCGGGGAGGAGATCTCCCCAATTTCGCTCAGCCCAAAAGCCGCCTCCTCAAATTCCTTTAAAAAGGCTCCCACGCCAAACCAAGGCAGTTCGCCTCCCTTTTCTTTGGTATTGGTATCTTCTGAAAATAGCTGACACACCTCTTCCCAACTGGTATCTTCCTTTTGGAGGGCGGCATAGATGTCCGTAATTTTTCTTCGTGCCCGGTCTTCTGAAAGTGGATCGGCAGGATCTGTCCGGATCAGAATGTGGGACACTTTGACTTGACCGGGATTGGGCTTCCTGTCCAGGAGCTTGATCACGTGATACCCAAAATCTGTCAACACCGGATCAGAAATTTGGCCGGGTTTCAACTGATACACGGCATCCTCAAAGGGATACACCATCTGCAAGGAAGTGAAATATCCCAAATCGCCTTTATTGCTTTTGACCGATGGATCCTGTGAATACTCCATTGCCAAGACCGTAAATGCTTCTCCATCGGAAGCCCTTTCTTTGATTTTCAGCGCCATTCGGTAAACCGCCACAGAGTCCTCACGGCTCGCATTTGCCGGAAAACGCAATAAGATATGTTGGGCATGAACGACTTCCTGCATTCTGGCATAAGCCTTTCTGATCTCCCCTTCCTGCAGGGAAGTCTCCAAAATATACGGCTGCTTTAAATCTTCCTTGAATGCCGTAAACTCTCGCTGAAACTCCACAGATTCATCCATGCCCAGCGCTTCCGCCTCTTTCACCTTGAGCTTATAGTTTAGGAACAGCTCGAAATTCTCTTCAAACTCGGTTTTGCTGAGCTTATCCTCCTCCTTGTCAAATGCCCTATTCTTCGAAAGCATGTGCATAAACTCCTCCGCGAACACATTTTCATTGCCCACGGTGAGCAGATACTGCGGTTCATCTGATAGTGGAGTGCTCTGCGAAACCTTGGAGTTTGGGGAACAAGCCACCAATAAACCCAACACCCAAAGACACTGGTATGTAGTTTTCATCTTATTTACCATGCCAAAAACAATTGTGCAATGTTACAAATTTTAATGTAGAATGTGTGGATTTAAAGGTGATAAGTGGCAAGAATTAACAATTATTTGGAATTCAATTGCTTGATGAGTCTTACCTTGTACCAAGATGGGTGTGATTCTATTTCAATGGTATCCATGATGCGTTTTACCAGCATAATGCCTACTCCTCCTCCAGCTTTGTTTTTTTGCCTTTCCTTGATGACTTCCTTAAGATCGGGGGTCTTATAGTCCAAAATATCAAAGGGCTCGCCATTGTCTGTAATTTCAAAAATGATCCGGTCGTCATGCTGCTGAACTCCTACATGAAGGTGGTTAGATGGATTGCAGCCATGGGTGTGGATAATGCGATTGGCACACACCTCTTCCACGGCCAGCACCAATTCGTTCTTCAGCACTTCAGTAAGGTTGGAGTGGGAAAGCTCTTTGACCAAGAAATCCCTTAGATCAGCCAGCTTGGTCTTTTCACAATATAGTCTTAGCTCATGCTTCATGGATGGTCTCTAAAGCCTCTTCCTTACTTGATTTGATGGTGATCAGCTGGTCCAAGCCCAGGATATGGAATACATTGGCTACTTTCTCTGACAGCCCGTAAATCAAAAAATGGATCCCCTGCTCTTCAAACTCCTCCAGATAGGACATAAAGACACCTAAACCTGCTGAGGAAATATAGGCTAACTCACTGCCGTCTACCAAGATTTTTTTGTGGCCTTGGCCCACCACTTCATGTATCGCCTCATCCAGCTCCACAGAGTTACTGGCATCCACCTGCCCGTCAAGGAGGAGGAGCATATGATTGTCTTCTTGCTTCTTACTAATCGTCAACATAACTGATTATACGCTAAGTTTTTGCTAATGTTGTTCTAAGAATTTTAATACCATGAGGGAATAATCATCGTCGGGTAAAGCGGCTTCTCCCACAAATTCATAAACCGCTTGAATTAGGTGATTTTTGATTTTCTCAGGTGATTGATCCTTATAAGTATTCAGTACTTCTTTTAGTCTCTCATAACCAAACTCTTCCCCATTTTGATCCTTACTCTCGATAATTCCATCGGTATACATGACCAAAATGTCTCCAGGCTGATAATGAATGGTCTTTTCATGCAAGTATTCAGGATATTTATCGCTCCGCAAAATCCCCAAGCCCATGCCCTCCAAGGTAATGTAACCGGCCTCGCCTGCCTTACTGTCATAATAAAGCGTGGGACAATGTCCAGCCCTGCAAAAGGTAATGGTGGCCTTTGCCGTATCAATCAAATAATAGGTAGTCGTGATAAACAGGTTCTTGGCCAAGCAGCTGCTCAAGGCATTATTGGCCTTTGAGAGGAATTCCTTGGGCGAAAGGTCCAGCTGTACCAAGCTGTGGAAGACCCCTTTCATTTGTGACATGTTAAAAGCCGCTGAAAGCCCTTTCCCGGACACATCTCCGATGATCAGGGCAAACCGGTTTTCATCAAATTGATACGTTTCGTAATAGTCTCCACCTACTTCATCGGCCGCCTCAGAAAACCCAAAAATATCGAAGTGGCTGTTATGATGTAGCGCAGACGGCAGCAAGCTGCGCTGTACCCGTTGGGCAATTTTCAACTCCTCTTTATAGCGTTCATTCTTGATGGCTTCGTTAAGCAACCGGTGGTTCTCGACAGAAATGCTTGCCTGTCCCACAAAAGTGGTCACGATATTAAGCATCTCCTTGTTAAAGCCGTTCTTCACCTCTTTAAGCAAGAAAAGGTATCCCAAGAGGCTTTTATTTACCCATATCGGCACCACCAAAGCCGACTTGTAAAGGTCATGCTCCACACCGCTATTGACATGGTCTGTGGCAGACGGCTTCCTCAAGCTTAGAAAACTACTGAAGACTTTATTTTTGTCCATCAGGGCCTTGATTTCCTTACGGTCCATATTGGTCACAAACCGCTGGTGCAGGATTTGCAGCTGGTTTTCTTCGTCCACTATTTCTAGCCAAGCCGCATCGGCATAAGCGGCACTCATGCAACTGTCCACCAATATGTCCAACACTTGGGTTTCACTTTGGCCGGGCTGTATCGATTGGCTTAGTTTTTGAAAGTTGATCGCTTCAGTAAGCTTCTGTTCAAAAACCGACGAGGTCGGTAGATTAAAGAGCGTCACCAAAAAACTAAACAGTGAATAAACAAACACAAACCCAAAAAGCCCCATCAAAAACAAATTGTCCATCAGGTTAATTTCTGCATGATGGCTTTGATGGCTCAGGGATTGCATGAAGAGAAAGGAGGTCGTGATCAGGATAATCACAAAAAACAGAATGGACTTCCACTTGTCCTTAAAGGTCAGGTAAGGAATCCATTTGAGGTTTACCGATATGATAACCCCAAAAATCAGCAAGAACACCAAGCCAAAAAGGAAGGTGAAATCAAAGGTATTCTGGTTAAAGTATACATAAAACATACTCACTAAGAGCATGACTTCATATATTTGCCATTGTTGGACGGTATTCTTGTTCTTTTGGTATAAAATGAGCTTTTTCCACAACAAAGAACACGAAATAAGAAACAAGGTCGTCAACCCGAAGTTGACATGGTAAAAGAAATTTCCCAAAAGGGGATCTGTACTAAGGCGTGTATCGTCCAGTAGGATATAAAACACCCTGATCAAAAACGCCACTCCAATGACAATCAAGCCTGTAGAAGCGGCTCGCCAGATGAGTTGGATAAAGTTATTTTGCTCGCTGCGTTCGATGGATCGTGAATAGAACAAATAGACCAAGACAAAAAAAATGATTTCCAGTGTCCATGTAATTTCATGGGCAATGCCCAGGTTCATACGATTAACCGTTCCGAAAAGACGGAGCAAGTCTACAAAAAGCAATCCCAACCAGGTGAGAACGGTCACCAGGATTAATATTCTTCCGATATTTATGTTGGGAAATTTGATCATGTACAAAACCATTACAATAATACGTAATGTCAATCAAATAACCTGAATCAATTTTAGTGTAAGTTTTTAAGCAATGATAAACATGCAAAAATGTGTAATGGCCGGTATCGTGGCCATCCTAAGCCTGATGATGAGCTGCACCACAGCCGAGGTGAACAAATTTATCCAAGGAGCCACTGAAGCCAGCCTCTCAGAAGGAGATGTCAGCAATGGGCTGAAAGAAGCCCTGCAAAAAGGCATTTCCGAAGGGGTCGACATCGCAGGAAAGCAAGATGGCTATTTGGGAAATGAGCTGCTGCGCATCGGATTACCGGAAGATGTCCAAAAGGTGGAAAGCACACTGCGTACGATTGGCCTTGGAGGAGAAGTGGACAAGGTCATCACCACCATCAATCGCGGGGCAGAAGACGCTGCAAAAGAAGCCAAACCTATTTTTATCAATGCGATCAAACAAATGACCATCCAAGATGCTTGGACCATCCTTAAAGGAGAAGATGATGCGGCTACCCGCTATTTACAGCGAACCACTACGGATCAATTGACGGCCCTGTTCAAGCCACATGTCCAGGAATCGTTGGACAAGGTGGGGGCCACGCGATACTATGGTGACTTGGTCAACAGCTACAACACTTTCCCCACGACCCAAAAGAAGCTGGATCCGGACTTAAACAGTTATGTGACGGACAAAGCCATAGAGGGATTGTTTAAATTGATCGCTGAAGAGGAAAAGGCGATCCGCGAAAATCCGCTGGAACGGACCAGCAGCATTCTAAAAAGAGTATTTGCTGCGCAGGACTAAAATGGATCAAACCATATTTTCGGGGCGAGGAATGTTTACATGTTTATGAAAGGGTTTTAGCGGGAAGTTGCGGGGAACAGGGCGGTCAATGCGGCTAAAACGGAAAACGTTGGATGGGCAAATTTACCATGGGCTTCACCATGGCTATGGATGTATCGCCCCTCCAGGGCCAGTCATCGGGTGTGCTACCTACCAGATTCCCAGTGATCATGGCAGTTTCCTGAACAGGCGATTTTTTTTTCCATGAGGATGAATCCTGGTCCCCAGCAATACAACTTGACCCAGTGGATGCTGTAACCTGAACTGAAAGGAATGTAAAATTGCTTTGAGCCTTGATGGCATATGATGGTTCCGATAAAAAGATGAACACAGATTTGCAAAGCCTTATGCATACTATCTGTGTCTATCCGTGTTCATCCGTGCCGCTGGCACTCCTTCGGGAGGTTGAGGAGCGCTTAAGTTCCTGCGGATTCATCCGCAGGTTACAAAATTTATCGTGCCGCAGGCACTTTGCCCCGATTTGTACCTGGGAAACCGCGGTAGCCTATGGTGCCGAATGGCGGAATAGGCTGAAAGAATGAGTTGTTGATTTGGATCGTACAGGCCGGTGCAGCTATCTGTTCATGCATAATGGTTGGCTTGGTTGAGGTCAAACCCTGGATATGCGTTAGCAACTGAGCATCATGCCTAATCCGCCTTTGGCGGAGGGTCATACAGAAGTTGCAGGTGACCACCTGCACCAAAAATGATTACACACAAAAGGGGAAGTTCCGTAGGAACGGCAAATATAAATGCGAACAGGAACATTTGTTTTAAAGCGTTTGCCCTATGGCGGAAGTCCATCGTTTTATCGGTATGAAATTCTATTTCATAAGACCATGTCAACATTCGTATCCCTAGAAATATCGCTTGATCCGGTTTTGCCATTAAGTAAAACTGGCAGTCCCCAACTTTTCGCTTGATCCCTAAAAATAAAAACATTCATGAATTAGGACTTCACAAACGGGAATGAAAGAGGAGTTTATCCGTATAAGTAGAATATTCACATTCACTTATCGGTTATGTCATCACAAATTGAATTCGAACAGGTGATCCAGCGGGGCTGTGGCCTCGATGTTCACCAAAAGACGGTAGTGGCCACAGTCAGTGGCATTGACGTTGAGATTGATACCCGTACCTTCGGGACCTTTACTGCTCAGATCGAGGAGCTTAAAACATGGCTGAATTCCCTTTCCATTACCCACATTGCGATGGAAAGTACCGGAGTTTATTGGAAACCTGTCTACAACATCCTGGAAGAGGATTTTAAGATTATCCTGGTAAATGCCCGGCATATCAAGAATGTTCCCGGTCATAAGACAGATAAGAAAGACAGTGAATGGATTGCCAAATTGCTTCTAAGCGGTCTGTTAAAGGGGAGCTTTGTCCCTACCGAGTGGATAAGAGAGCTACGTGATCTTTGCAGGTATAAACGTAAGCTGATCGCACAGCGGGTCGCCCAACGCAACAGGTTGCATAAAATCCTGGAAGATGCCAATATCAAACTGGCCTCAGTGGCTTCGGATATCTTTGGGGTCACAGGTACGCTCATCATAGATGCCTTGATCCGGAAACAGGATGATCCTGAATACCTGGCCAACCTTGCCAAAGGTTCCTTGCGCAAAAAGATGGCGGACCTCAAACTTTCTCTGCAGGGAAGACTCACCGAACATCACCGGTTCATGCTGGCCACACTCCGTGATTCCATTGATTCGATCAACGCCCAGATCGGGCACATCGAGGCTAGAATTGAGCGTTATGCAGTCGAGCTTCAACAAGAGGTCGATTTACTCCAGACCATACCCGGAATAGGTAAAGAAACCGCCATGAATATCCTGGCCGAGTCAGGCAATGACATGGAGGTTTTTCCTGATCACAAACACCTGGCATCATGGGCAGGTGTCTCCCCGGGCAACAACGAAAGTGCAGGCAAGAAGAAGTCAACCCGCATCACACATGGGAACAAATACTTGAAAACTGCATTGGTCGAAGCTGCTTGGGCCGCATCACACACAAAGGACACCTATTTGGGCCGCAAATATGGGGCAATAGCTGCTCGCCGCGGATCTAAAAAGGCCCTGATTGCCGTAGCTCATAAAATCTTGACCGGACTGTATTACATCCTCAAAAACAAGGAGCCCTACCTAGAGCCTGACGATACAACCTATCAGGAAAAAAGAAAGCAGGCGCAGATTAAGAAATCCTTAGAGCGCCTGCGCGGGCTCGGAGTCCAAGTGGACATCCGTCCCAATTAAGATTAAGTGAAAGTTCGAGCTTTTATTGGTGATTTACAAGTCCCGGAATAAAAACTGAACTCATAGGCCAAGAACAAACGGTTATTGCTTCGAGCATGTAGAAAAAATTTTACTCTCTAACTTGGCCTAACTTAATTTATAGTCCTTTAAAAAACCTTTCAAAGGATAGCAAAACTATGCCCTACCAGTTTTAAAAATGACTGAACAAGCCTATTTTTAGATTTTCTCTTTCAGAAAAAAAAGCTATGAAATAGAATCTCATAGCTTTAGTCAATTAACAATAAACCCAAAATAACCTGTTGTAAGAAAAGGATTCGAACCTTTCAAAGTGTCTCCACTTCCCCGTTGCGGATTATCCGCCTTACAATACTATCACCAAACTTCCTTTGGCTTTAATTACACTACAAAGATACATCACGTATCTTAAACTCAAAAATTTTCAAAAAGGTTTAACAAATTTTTACATTTTTTTTAACGACAACGTTTTCTATTTGAAAATATTACGCTTAAAACAGGCTAAACCGTGCTCGTTTTTGAAAACTTGATAATGTGTTTTGGGTTTCCTTTTGAAATCCCTCTAATAGTTATGTAGTAAAGTTAACGTATAGGCAATTATAAAGTTCATTTTTTAACATTTTTTTAAATAAAAATTTCTATCCCTCAAAATTTACATAGTTTTCCCATCTCTCCAAAACACTTTGCATATCTTCTGGCAAATTGGAGGTAAACTGTAAAAAATCTTGGCTGATTGGATGTGAAAAACCCAAAGATTTGGCGTGCAACGCTTGCCGAGGGAGCAACTTAAAGCAATTATTTACAAAAGCCTTATACTTTGAAAACTGGGTACCCTTCCGGATTTTATCCCCTCCATACACGGCATCGTTAAACAACGGATGGCCAAGGTACTTCATGTGCGCCCTAATCTGATGGGTTCTTCCCGTTTCGAGGTTACACTGAACCAACGAGACATATCGAAGTCGTTTGAGCACTTTCCAATGGGTAACGGCATTTTTACCTTGGTCCCCTTCAGGAAATACATCCATCACCTTCCGGTCACGGGCACTCCTTCCCACATGGGCATCGATGGTCCCGGCGTCCTCTTGCGGCTCTCCCCAAACCAGGGCGATATAGGTCCGTTCGATGGAGTGATCAAAAAACTGCTTGGCCAGTCCTGTCATGGCCTGCTCGGATTTGGCAATGACCAAAAGGCCACTCGTATCCTTATCAATTCTATGGACCAGCCCCGGCCTTCCACTGTTACCGGGCATCTCAGGAAGTTGGCTAAAATGATACACCAACCCATTCACCAATGTTCCGGTCCAATTGCCATAGGCTGGGTGGACGACCATTCCAGCAGGTTTGTTGACGACCAAAAGGTGATCGTCTTCATGGACAATATCCAAATCAAGCTTTTCGGGCAATACTTCTGTTTCCCGCGGTTCCATCTCTAGGACCACAGTGATCACATCCCCAGGCTTGATCTTATAATTCGCTTTGGTATTGCTGCCATTGATTTTAACTTGCCCATTATCAATGGCCTGCTGCACCTTGTTACGGGTAACATTGGCCACCTTGTCAGTCAGAAACTTGTCCACCCTCGTGGCAGCCTGTCCCTTGTCCACTGCTATTCTAAGGTGCTCATATCCTGAGGCTCCGTCTGTTTGATCGTCCTCAGCGGCTCCATCAAAATCAAACAATTCATCGTCCATTTCATCATTCATTCTGCAAAAATAAGGGTCTACTGCCAAAGTTTTTGATAATTTTGAATCTATTCGATGCTAATCTCTGTGCTGGAAACAAAAAACCATATCACCCAAGAAGTCTTTTTGCCTGAAATCAAGGAAATGGGCGTCCGTCTTTTTGTCAAACGCTTGGACAAAATCCATCCCTTGGCCAGTGGCAACAAGTTCTACAAACTTAAATACAACCTCGAGGCGGCCAAGCAATCCGGAAACTCCACGGTATTGACATTTGGAGGAGCCTTTTCAAACCATATCTTGGCCACAGCCGCTTCGGCCGAAGCAGCGGGACTAAAAAGCATCGGCATCATTCGTGGGGAATGCCCCGCGGAGCCAAATCCTACCCTGAAACAGGCAAGGGCCAATGGGATGACCTTGTCCTTTATGGACCGGACCACTTACCGAAAAAAACACGAAAAGGAGATCATTGATCGCCTGCAAGAGGAATTTGGCAACTTTTACCTTATTCCGGAAGGCGGCACCAATGCTCTTGCCATCAAAGGTACTGCTGAGATCCTAACCGACGAAGATCAAACAATGGACTTTATCTGCTGCAGCATAGGCACTGGCGGGACTATCGCAGGCCTTATCAAGTCCGCCATGCCCCATCAAAAGGTCCTTGGCTTTAGCGCCTTGAAGGGTGAATTTATCCATCAGGAGATCGCAAATCTTCTCCAAGCACACGAAATTCCCTCCCAAAACCAATATGCACTATTTTCAACCTATCATTTTGGCGGATATGCAAAACACAAACCTGAGCTGATTGCGTTTATAAAAAAATTCAAGCAAGCTACAGGCATCCCCTTGGACCCTGTGTACACCGGAAAGCTATTTTATGGCGTCATGGACAATATTAAATCCAGCTTCTTCCCGCCCGGCAGCCATATCCTGCTGATCCATTCGGGAGGCCTTCAGGGCATACAAGGCTTCAACCAACGTTTTGGCGAAACGCTGGAAACGGAATAAGATAATCTCCGCAGCTTCAACACTGATCACATTCTGTGGGAACAGCTAATGTAAAAATCTTTTTAAAGGACAGGAAGAATTTTACCCGCCCGGCTCTTAAAGCCCGCACTCGCATACGGTAAAGAAGCTTCGATGATGGTCTTCAGCTCTGGCTTGATTTCAGGATACTTTGTGGAAAGGTTGTACACCACCTGCATGGAAAACACCCTAATGGCCACTGGCTGCCCCGTATCTTCCAGCAGCGCAAAAGTCCTGTCCAGCACCTCTCCTTCAAACTCCTCAGGAATCTCCTGGTACTGCAATACCCGAAGGATATTCCGTTTGATTCCAGGAAGGATTTCAGGCTTGCCCAGAAGGGAAATCACGGATTTATAATAGGGCAGCAGCAAGGAAGGATACTGTTCCACGGCTATGGCCATTGGCCAGGAGGCCCGTTGGGTGATCCGGTAAGGTCCTGCGGTCAATATCTCCATCAGCTCCCGGAACCGGCCGGCATCATTTCCAATATAAGCAACGATGCGATTGGCAATTTCCTTCGAATGTCCCCGCTTGAGCTCGGCCCTGATATCCATAAACGCTTATTTTCTAACCCGGTTAAACACCCTGGTGGTAAATCGAGGCCTGTCCTCCATGACATTAAGATCGTCCTCACTGATCCTCTTGACACTCTCAATGGTATAAAATGCCTTATCATTTAGGGACTTGATTTTTCCGATAAACCCTTTCAGGCTCTCTCTTTTCATGACGGTAAACAGTAAGTTCACTTTGCCGTATCTTCCTTCAGCTCCGACATTGGTAAACCGGAAGTCCCTTTCCTTCATGTATTCTATCAGCTCGGGCATCGGCTCCTTGGTGATGACCCGGACCAGCACACGGCCCAGTGCGAGTTTCTCTTCAATGACCATCCCTATGTAAGTTCCTGCCCCAAAACCTCCTGCATACGCCAAATAGGACATCGGGTTATCGATGTTTTGAAAGATCTGGCCTATGGCCAATAACCATATCAAGGCTTCAAAAAAACCTAAGATGGGAGCAACATTTTTTTTGCCGTTTAACACAAACATGATCCGAAGCGTGTTGATGGTCACATCTCCTACCCGGGCCAAGAAAATCAACAAGGGCATGACGACATAAGTAAACATATCCTCGTCCATTCCCATTCCGCTAAAGAATTCTTGCATGATACCGCTTTTAAGATTGATTTTAAACTTTTACATTTCTGCCCACCTTCGTTCCCAGCCAGGCAAAGGATAGCGCACATATCACCATTAGAATGATCAGCAGGTTATAATTAGCGAACAAATCAAACAAGGCCCCGATCAATAAGGGTCCCAGCGCCGCTAAGTAGTATCCTGCAGATTGTGCCATTCCCGAAAGCCGTGCCGTCGTGGGGCCTTCTGTCCGTAAACCTATCAAAGTATACGCCAAACTGATGCTTGCCCCGAGGCAAAACCCGATCAATGTCAACGCAATATAAATCACCCAACTATGATCAAAAAACAATCCGATAAACCCGATAAAATAGATCATGCCCATCCCAAACGAAATTTTCACTTGAGTGGCATATTTTACCGCTACCAAGGGTGCCGTAAAAGATCCGATAAGGCCGACCACCTGCATCAAACTCATCATTAATCCTGCTTGTCCGGCCGAAAACCCTTTATTGATCAGCAAATCAGGCAACCAAGCGATCAAGGTATAAAACATGGTAGATTGTATGCCCATAAAAATGCTGACTTGCCAAGCAAGCTTCGATTTCCAAACATTTTTCCCGCCGGTGAGTCCCTCGTCGGGGCCTTTCACCTTATTGGGCTTAACTTGAGGCAGCCAGATCACGATCGCCAACGCCACCAGTGCCACCCAAGCAAGCAGGGAACCTCTCCAGCCCAGCCCCATTCCCACGGCCAGCGGTACACTAAGCCCCGTGCCTACTGCCGCAAAAGCCGACATTCCCGTGGTGTAGGAGCTGGTCATAATGCCTATCTTATGCGGAAGTTTTACTTTGATCAATGGGATGAGCAGTACATTGCAAATCACAATGCCTATCCCGGATACTGCCGTACCAAAATACAATAAAAAAGCTCCTCCCTGAACCCGAATATATATCCCAAAGGCGATGAGGAACAACCCGAGCAGAATCGCCCTTACATTGCCAAGACGTGCCCCGATGGCGGAAGAAAATAAGGAAAATGTGGCAAATGAGAGCAGCGGCAATGTCGTCAGGAAACCTGCCCAAGCATTGGAAAGACCGAGGTCTTCACGAATCATGGGGATCAGTGGTCCTACAGATGTGATCGAAGGTCTTAAGCAAAAGGAAACCAAAATGATTCCAGTAATCAGCAATCCTTCAGATAAACCCTTGGTTGGAGCTGTCTTTTTCATTGGCCTACAAATTTCAGCATTTAAGAACTACCTACAACCATTGGAAGGTTAAAAAAATGCTACCTGAGCAGATTTTTTTCAATCATGAAAGTTGAAAATGAATCACGGGCCTCACTTTATACTCTAGAATACGTGAAAAAACCTGAAATTCACCTGAGCCCGACCGCAGTGGATACATACCTCACTCCCGTGCACCATCTTGCTCCATCACCAATGCCTTTACACACTCCACCCAGGTGTCATGTGCATTCAGGCATGGCACCAAATCCCATTGCTGACCTCCTTCTTCCTCAAAGACTTCTTTATATTCTTCCCCTACTTCCACTGTGGTTTCCAAGCAATCCGCCACAAAAGCGGGAGAAAAGGCCAAGACCTTCTTAGCTCCATTTTGGGCCAATTGCCGAATGGTGTCTTCCGTGTACGGTTGGATCCAGGGATCTTTGCCAAGCCGGGACTGAAATGCCGTATGGACTTTATCGCTGGGCAATCCAAGTTTTTCTGTCAGCAAACGGGTATTGTAAAAACACTGGGCTCTATAGCAGTATTGATTGGAAGGTGTCTGGCGGGCACAGCATTTATCATTCAACTGACAATACCCTTCACAAGAAGCTTTGTGTATTTGTCTTTCTGGAATGCCATGATAAGAAAACAAGTACGCATCATATTCCTCTTTCTGAATAAAATCTGCTGCTATATCCTTCCAGGCCTGCAAATAGAGCGGATGATCTACGAATTTAGGCACAAAACTGATCGCAGGAATCACCTGCCACTCCTTCACGACTTCCATGACTTTTTCGATTACGGAACCGTTGGTGGCGGAAGCATATTGCGGAAATAAAGGAATGACAATAATCTTTTTGACGCGGCCTTTCTGCAATGCTGCCAACCCCTGCTCGATACTGGGCGACTGGTACCGCATGGCCATTTCTACCTGATACTGTTCTCCATCTAACTTCCCGATAAGTTTATCTTTTAAATCCTCGGTATGATACAGCAAGGGAGAACCCCGATCGGTCCATAATTTCCTGTATTCTGCTGCTGATTTAGGGGCCCTGAACGGCGCGATGATGCAGTTTACCAATAGCCAACGCGACAAAAAAGGAATATCGATGACCCTTCCGTCCATTAAAAATTCCCGTAGATATTTCCTAACATGTGGTACTGCCGTGCTGTCCGGCGTTCCTAAGTTTACCAGTAATACTCCAGTTTTTGCCTGTTTACTCATTGGATATTGTCTCTTTACACGAATATACGGTTTTCGGCAGGGAAAAGGATTGCACGCCATCCCATATCCATCACCAAATACCACTTCAGATTAAATGCTCATTTAAGCAAACCAAAAGTACAACCTATTGTTTCAAAATACCAATGGATAAATCCAACTGCCCATAGACGGGCTCAATGACAGGTAATATTAGGCCACAGCTGCTAGCCCTTAGACAGCGGGATCAAGTATGCGCTTAAAAGTAGCCTGTAAGGGTGGCTGTTGATCATTTCCGTTTTGGTCATGGACAAAGGCTGTATTCGATATGGATGACTGATCCCCCACAGATGGCCCCACCTTTTTCTTAAAAAATGGGCAATGATGCATTTAAATTGATGATAAATCGAGCGCAGGTTACTTACTCTTTTCTTGGAAACAAAAAAAGCACCCGCTAAGCGGATGCTCTATCAATCTATAATAAATAAACACGTAATGAATTATTGCTGCTCCATTTTTTCGCTGATCAAAGTATCCACTTTGGCGCGAACTTCCTGGCTTTGGTTATAAGCCATGGACATTTGCTGGAATTTCTGCACAGATAGTTCGTTTTCCTTGATGAGTCCCTGTGCCTTGGTCTGTACTTCCTTTTGGATTTCCATCACCTTTTGGCCGGCTTTATTAAACTTCCCAATCTCTTCAGGATCATCCGATGCATCTGTCAATTTGCCCGTTTGCTGAGCCTGCATCAGTTCTTGGAAGCGTTGCACATCCAAGCCCTCTGCCTTAATTGCATCCATCATTTTTCCTTGCACTTCCTGCTGGACGGGTATCAGCTCCGCATTGATATTGACAAATTTATCATATTCTTCATCGGTAAAATCTGATGCCTTTGCAGCATTCTGTGGAGCTTGTGGTGCAATCTGCTGTGCATGCAGTCCAAAGCCCAACAGTAGCATCATTGCTGTAAATAAGCTTACCTTTTTCATTTCATTCAAATTAATCATAATTGGTTGGTTTATCATTTTATGCATTGTTTTAAGGTACAAAAATTTCTCCCCTTTGCCATAAAAACGAAAATTGAGATGTTAAATTATCCTAAAAAAGTAAAATAATACAAAGTTTTCATTTTATCTGAATAAGAACCTCATCATTAGGGTTTTGACATAAAGACGCGAAAGTGCTAAGCTTTTTTAAATGGACACCAAACCTTCAAACCTTAGCCAACAACAACTTCGTGCCTTGGTGACTTTGTGGCACCCCAACTTTTTGGCCACTAAGATTCTGTGTTAAATGTCAAGAAACAGTTTATTTTTTTATCTTTGGATATAAATCAGCTTAAGCTAGATTCAAAAGGTCCTGCGATGTTTTGCGGGGCCTTTCTTTTTTCTTCATAATCCGGATCAAAAACTGTTTCGGTTTTGTAAAGGATATACATTAGTTCGAGTATTTTTCTCTGGACAGCAACCAAAGCTTTCATTTTTATTCCATGTCTGCCCACTAATCTTGCATAGGTGTTTTTGTATTGTTCACAGTGTTTCACTGCTGACAGGGCCGGTAGATGCACGGCTTTTCTGAGATACCTGTTTCCTTTTTTTGATATTTTGGGCTTGCCTTTTACCGATATTCCAGACTGTTTTTCCTTTACATCAAAACCGGCATAACTTGCTAATTGCCTTTTGTTTTTGATCAGCTCAAAGCCGTTGGTTTCTGCCAACACTATGGCAGCGGTAAGTTCGCCAACACCTGGGATCGAGGTCATATTGGCCACATCCTGTTTCACTTTTTGATCTTGATTTATAAGCTGTCTGATCTCGGTTTTTATCTCGGCTTCCTGTTTATTGAGCAATCTCAACCTGGAATTCAGTCTTTTAATCGAGTTTTTGTTTGGAAATGCCTGGACCTTCTCTGCGTGCAGCTGGTTTTTGATCACCACCCTTTCGGCGACGATCTGCTCTCTTTCCCTTGTGAGCTGTTTGATTTCCCTGAATAGCTGTTTGGGGGGCAGCCAGGTTTCAAGGTGTCTTTCCAGGCCAAAACGTGCTATCGCTTCAGCAGCAGTTTTATCGGTAACGGTCTTGACATCAAGTGTCTTGCTATAATTGCTGATTTTATTGGGAAGCACAATTGCCACTTTTCTTGATTGGCCATGGAGCCAATGGGCAAGCTTTTCGTGGTAGACACCTGTAGCTTCCATTACAAAAAGGATCTCCCCCTCAGCAGTCTTATGTTTTTCAGCCCATTTGAGTAATTTGACAAAACCGGTTGGCTTGTTTTTAAATACCTCACAGGAGTTCAGCTTGATTTTGAGCTCATCAGTTAGAAGGCTGAAATTGCAGACCAATTCCCCCATGGCGACATCAATTCCAATTACTTGCTTTAGTACATTCATAGTTAAAAGAGAAAAAGGTTAACACTAAACAAGTGGATGTCTCTCTCCGTCTTTTCTCCAGTTTGGTTATTGTTGCTATATCGGGTAAATGACGATATGCCTTACATTCTGTTTAAACTCTAAGAGAAAGAAAGAGATGGGGCAATATCTTAGCGAGAATATACCTGTGATGGCTATTTAGGCGCAAATTCGCTCCCATCTCTCACCACTTTTTCCTTTAAATTTAGGAGATTATTCAAACATAGGAGGCGCGAAGACACTAAGGACAGTGATCTGGATCTTAAACGAACCCCTTAAGTTGCTGCAAAAGCTCCCGCTTGGTCATCAAACCACCCTTTCTCCAGAGAATCTTTCCGCGCTTGAACAGGATAAAATGTGGAATCGACCTTACCGCAAAATGGTAGGCTGCCTGCTGGTTTTTATCGATATTTATTTTCAACATCTTGACCTTACCATCCAACTCCTTAACCACTTCCTCCAGTACAGGCGACATCGTCTGGCAAGGCCCACACCAATCGGCATAAAAGTCCACCAACACCGGAACATCGGATTGCTGGATGATATCTTTGAATTTCTTCTTTGCCATAATTAAAATCTTTAATGAAATCTACAATTTAACAAGTCGCTTAATATTGCTGCCACTAAGACCCGAAGGCACTAAGCTTTTTTTACTGGACACCAAACCCTAAAACCTCAGCCAAAAACAGGATCAAGCAATATTTCTAAGGGCAGCTTTATTTAAAAGGATGCTATTTCATCTATGAATTGGATGAATCCAACCTTTGCCGAAAAGTCCTCTTCATCGCTAAAGGCATGGGCATCGTAAACTGCTAAGTCATGTAATAAGCTACTGATAAAAGATTTGAATACGGATATGCAACGCCTTAAGCATCCTATCTGTGTTTATCAGTGTTCTTCCGTGGCCAAATAGCAACCAAAGGTAGCGTAGAACATATTTACCCATCGAAATAGGCTATTCCCCCCAACTTTTCCACTTGGCCCCAAAAACAACATCTTCGTGACTTGGTGACTTTGTGGCCTTCTTTTCTTTAAACAAAAAAAGCCCGGAAAAACCGGGCTCTTTGTTTCTAATGTCTTTACTGCTTACTGAGGAAGGTCAGCATTTTCAGGCATTTGCTCAGGAAGCTCGATGCCCAATTTAGTGGCTACCAATTCCGTGAACTTGTCTGCTTCTTTGGTGTAAAGCAATACGGGAGATTGTCCGGCAGTCTCCGAGAAGATATGCGTATAGTTATGCTCAGCAGCTACTGCGTTGATAGCATTGAATACTTTGGTCTGTACCGGCTCTAGCAATTCGCTCAGTTTTCTTTGGTAAGACACTTGCGCATCTTGCTCGTATTTGGCTACTTCGTCTCTCATTTTAGTGAGTTCCTGCTCTTTGGTAGCTCTTGCTTCTTCAGTCATGGTTTGCATCGCTTGCTGATATGACTGTACCTCCCTTTGGAAGTTTTGGGTTTTCGTCTGTACGTTGGTTTGCAATTGCTTGCCATAATCCTGCATGTCGGCGTCGATCTGTTGCATCTCCGGCATCAGGCTCATCAGTACCTCCACATTCGTATAGCCAATTTTGATATCTTGCTGGGCTTTTGCCACAAAGCTCAAACAAAATAAAGCAACGGCTGATAAGATAATTCTCACTTTCATAATCTGTTGTTTAATTAAGTTATTTGTTTTCACGTGTTTATATTTTTCCTTCAAGGGCCACATGCCTACCTGCCACAGTGCAGCATTTCAGCTTGCTGGCATGGAATCTCGAACGATTCATCATCCCAGTCCGTGACTCATTGGTCTTGCTTGGCTTCTTCTGTTTCCAAACTTTCATCAATGCCAAGCTCCTCAATCACAAAATCCGAATAATCATGCACCGGATCGGTATAGATCATGGACAGATCGGCAGCCTTATCAAACATAATGGCAATACCATTCCTTTTGGACACCCTGTCGATGGCATCAAAGATCTTGGACTGTAGCGGCTTCATCAGTTCATCTTGCTTTTGATAGTATTCACCGTTTATGCCAAAAACCCTCGTATTATAATTACTGGCGGCCTTTTCCTTCTGCCGAATAGCCTCCATTCGCTCTTTGTACATGTCCTCGGTCAGCAAGACTTCTTCTGCTTTCAGGGCACTGTACATTTCCTTGATCTTATTCTCCAAATTCTGTGCCTCTTTTTTCCATGCTGCTGCCTGCTTCTTAAGCTCTTCCTGGACGATTTTGTAGTCCGGATGCTTATTTAGGATGTATTCCGAGTCCACAAACCCTATTTTCTGGGCTTGTGCCGCAGAAGCGAGCATCAACAGAAAAAATACTATTTTAAGACACTTTAACATGTTTTACCTGAATTGTTGACCAATTGTAAAGTGGAACATCCCTCCACTTGGTTGGTAAGTACCTGGGGCTGCATCAAAGCCATACCCCCAATCGATGCCCAGCAGGCCAAAGGCCGGCATAAAGATCCTCGCACCAAATCCAGCAGATTTCTTCAGATCATACGGGTTAAATTCCGCATAATCACCCCAGTTATTACCCGCTTCGGCAAAGCCTAACAGGAAGATGGTCGCTGACGGATTGGGCGACACCAAGTATCGCAACTCCATCACGTATTTATTATAGACGATACCGCCAAAAGGCTCATCATTCCCTGGTGTTCCTCTTGAGTAATAACCGGGCGTCAACACCTGATTTTCATACCCCCTCAGACCAATAATATCTTGGCCGAGCGAGAAGTTATTAAAGGTCATGCCGTCACCCCCCATAACAAAGCGCTCTACTGGGATCATCCCAACTTTCTTGCTATAAGAACCTAGGAAGCCCATGTGCGTCCTGGCACTGACCACAAATTTATTGGAGCCAAATATAGGCGTATAAAATTTGGCATCAAACATCCATTTATGATATTCCAGCCATCTATATTTCTCTTGATCAGGGGAATCTTCCGTAATATTCTTGTTCAATGAGGCATAAGGAGGCGTAAAGTTTACGCCCAAGGAAATATTGGACCCCATTCTTGGATAAATCGGACTGTCCACATTGGATCTTGACACCGTGGTATTAAACACAAAACTTTTCAGCTTTCCCGTAGGGAAGCTCAACCCAAAGCTGGTTCCATATTGGTCAAACTCATACACTTGGTACTGCAAGGAGTTACTGATGCTGAAGTAATCATCCGGCCAGGTTACCCGCTTCGCCAGTCCAACGGTAATCCCAGTAATCTTAAAGAAGCCAAGCTCATCACCAAAATTGGACTGATTATAGATATCAATTCTCCGCTGAACAGAGTGATTAAGACTTACGCTAAGCGCATTGGGTTTCTTGCCACCAAACCAAGGTTCGGTAAAGGAAAAGCTATAGTTCTGGAAACTTTTACCATTGGCCTGTACCCTTAGGCTCAGCTTCTGGCCATCCCCCACCGGAAGTGGTCGCCACTTGGAGAAATCCCCAATATTGCGCACAGAGAAGTTGTTAAACACCAATCCTACGGTACCCACAAAACCATAGAAACCACCCCAACCACCAGAAAGCTCGATCTGGTCATTTGGCCGCTCTTCCAGCTGGAAGACAATGTCTACTGTAGCGTCCTCAAAGTTTGGTCTTAAGTCAGGATTGATTGTTTCTGGATCGAAATATCCAATCTGCGAAAGTTCCCGAATCGTTCTTACCAATAAAGACCGATCAAATTTCTGTCCGGGAAGGATCCTGATTTCACGCATGACCACGTGGTCAGAAGTCCGCTCGTTCCCTTCGATGGAAACACTGTTCACGGTCACCTGAGGGCCTTCGAAGATCCGCATTTCGATATCAATGCTATCTGCGGCTACATTTACTTCCACAGGATCAATCTGGAAAAACAAGTAGCCATCATCCTGGTACAATGAACTGATATCATCTCCCTTGGTAGGGTCATAGTTCAGTCGCTTGTCCAATAGCTCTTTATTATAGGTGTCTCCTGACTTGATCCCCAGTTTTGCCAACAACTCCGCATCATCATGGATATAGTTACCGGTAAAGGATATATCTCTATAATAATATTTTCTTCCTTCTTCCAAGTCAATGTCGATATTGACCGTACGCTCATCAAAGTTATATACCGAATCGACTAAGATTTCCGCATCCCGGAAACCTTTGGTCTGATAGAAGTTGATGATATTGTCTTTATCGTTTCGGTATTCCTTCTTATTGAATTTGGAGCTGCTGAAGAAATTCAGCTTGAAATTTTTATTAATATAGGTTTTGACCTCTTCATCGGTCACTGGATTTCGACGGGCGATGCTATTGCCTATATGTTCAGCATCGGCATTTTTTAGCCGCTCGAAGATGTCTTTGAAGATCCACACACGCGCATGCTCGTTGGTTTTCTTCATCTTCTTTTTAAGCTTACCATCCGCAATTTCCTCGTTTCCGGTAATGGCAATTTCGTTGATTTTGACCTTGGATTTTTTGTCCACGTCAAAACGCAGCTTTACACTGTTTGGAAAAGAAGTATCCCTTTCCTGTATGATTTTTACCTCGGTATTCAGGTAACCTTTTTCTACAAAATAATTGGTGATTTTTCTTTTGGAGGAATTCAATACATCCTCTCGTACCACACGACCTCGGATCTGTACTTTGTCGCGCAGTTCGCTTTCTTGGGTAGAGGTCACCCCGGTAAATTCCACAATGCTGAACCTTGGCCGCTCGGTCAAGTCCATCAACAGGTAAATTTCATCTCCTTCTATCTTGGTGACCAAGATTTTCACATCTCCGATAATGCCTTGCTGCCAGAGCTTTTTTAGTGCATTTGAGATCGCATCTCCCGGTACACTGATCTCATCACCGACCTTTAATCCAGACAAGGAAACAATAGCCGTTTCATCAAGGGTGGAAAGGCCTACTGCTTTGATTTCTGCTATTTTATATTGCTTTGGCTGTGCATAGTTCAGCTCCAGAATATCGATCGGTTTCTGTTGGGAGTAACGACTTTGCCCCAGTCTGATCTGGGCCTGCGTGACACCGGTAATCCCGATAAACACCGGGAGGAATAAGCATATTACAAGTAAGCTTCTATTCATTAATCTCATGATTTTATCTGGGCACCTGTTTTGCCAAAGCGTCTTTCCCTACGTTGGTAATCCGCAACAGCTTCCAGCAGGTGCTCTTTTCTAAAGTCCGGCCATAATACCTCTGTAAAATACAGTTCAGTATAGGCCAATTGCCAAAGCAGAAAATTACTGATCCTCAACTCCCCACTGGTCCTGATCAGGAGTTCCGGATCGGGATAATCTTTGGTCAGCAGGTGAGAGGTGATCATATCTTCTGTGATCTCTTCTACATCAATTTCATTGTCAGCTACTTTTTTGGCAATGTCTTTTACGGTATTGGTAATTTCCCATCTTCCACTATAGCTCAGGGCCAAGATGAGGGTAAGTCCGGTATTTCGGGAAGTTTCCTCGATGGCTTCGCTAAGCTTGGCCCTGCTTCTGGGTGGCAACATGCCCATGTCCCCGATCAGGGTAAGCTTTACATTATCCTTCATCAGATTGGGCACTTGATCGGTAAGGGTTTTTACCAGCAGCTCCATAATGGCCTTGACCTCGAGTTTTGGCCTGGACCAGTTTTCCGTGGAAAATGTATAAAGCGTCAAATACGCTACGCCCAAATCATTCGCCCCAGTAATGGTCTCACGCACGGCTGTAATGGCATTTCTATGGCCAAAGACACGCTTGGCTCCTTTGCCCTGCGCCCATCGACCGTTACCATCCATGATTACAGCAATGTGCTTGGGAATCCTTTCCTTGTCTATCGCTTCCTTCATTCCAGTTTTGTCCGAGCTTAAATTTTTTGGAGGTACAAAAATGCTATTTCTTTTTTAATATTCTATCCCCGATGCCAATTAATTAATAATTAAAGCATTCGATCTTGTGGAAGGAGTAACTTAGCGTCACACCTAAAAAATAATACCAGTCCTTGTCCGCCTTGTTTCCATAATTCAATCCATAAGGCAAAGGATATGCATCCGGATCATCTGGAAGGGGGGCATTTGGGTCAGGTGGAAACCGTGGCAAATTGGTCTCACTCGACTCGATCTTGTCCAAAAAGTCTGAGAGGGTGGGCCTAAAGCCAAACTCTACCGAAAGAAACAACCGCTCCTTCAGTTGGTACTTGACGCCCAAACCAAAAGGGATCACCGGGGTGGACAAGGAATAATCCCCATCATCCTGCGGATGAATTTCCCCTTGATAGGCCTGTCCTTCGCCAAAGAACATCGTGTACCCAATCCCAAAGAACGCGTAGGGAGAATATCGCACAGGAGAATGTGGTGCCAAGTAATCGAGAAAATGGTATTCCATCATCACATGTCCTTCCACCAGCAAGCCCTTGAAATATGCGTTTCGAGCTTGAGCCATAGCATCCAACGGTCGTACACTGTCCGCGGCGTTTAATCCGGCCAGGGCAATGCCATACCGTAAACTCCAAACATTGTCAAATTTTCGTCTGCCAAACAACGTGCCTTGAAGTCCAATCTGGGAAGGATCCAGTCGTCGGATAATATCTCCGGAATACGTCGCCACTCCCAAGCCTATGCCATATTCACTGGTCTTTTGCGCATATCCACGCCTCACTGAAATTGACATTAACATCAAAATCAGAAGGGAACAACACAAAAACTGAAAATTGACTTTTTTCAAGACGCTGCAATTTATAAAGTACTCAACGAATAAAAAACCCTCCTCAGTATTCAGGGGGTTAATTTATGTTAAAACTAATTTCGCATATCAAAGCCCCAATTCAGCTTCTTACGCAAGGTGTCGAAGAAACTGTAATCGTGGAACTTAACCAACCTGGCCACGAATTTCTCTCGCTTGACCTTTAGCTTTACCGAGGCATCCACCGCCGTGGACCGAGAGTCCAATGATATCAAAAATTTCTTACTTCTTCCTTCAATGGAAAAAGTTATTTCACTTTCGTCCGAAACAATCATAGGCCTCACATTCAGGTTGTGCGGACTTACCGGTGTAATGACAAAGTTCTTGGCTGAAGGGGATATTAACGGCCCTCCACAACTCAGGGAATAGCCCGTAGAACCGGTGGGAGTCGCGACGATCAGGCCGTCTGCCCAGTAGCTGTTCAGGTATTCTCCATCGATGTACGTGTGTACGATGATCATGGAAGAAGTATCCCGCTTGTGGATGGTAAACTCATTCAGGCCATAGGGCACCCCATTAAACAGCTTTTGATCGGCTTCCAGGTTTATCAGTATCCTGTCCTGAATGGTAAAATCACCGTCAAAGAGTACCTGCACCGCTTTCTCCACATCTTCCTTGGCAATGGTCGCCAAAAATCCCATCCTACCGGTATTGATCCCTACAATGGGCACTTCATACTCGCCCACCAAGGACACCGTATCCAGCAATGTCCCGTCACCGCCTACCGAAATGACAAAGTCCATCCCTGCCAACTCCTTCCTTTCGCCCAACACAGTGAATCCGGTAGCTTTTGCCCCGGATTTCTTTAAGTATTTTGAAAAGGTTTCAGTGAGAAATAAATCGGTTCCATGACCATGCAGCACCGCTATCAACTTCTCTATATATGGCACAAATTCCTTTTGAAAACTTATACCATGAATGGTTATCTTCATTTGTTTCCTATTAGATATTTAAAAATCTCATCAGGTTATCCAGACGGTCTTGTTCTTTGTTTTCATCCATTTCTTCCTGATAATGATCGATCACCTTGTACCCAAACCGCTCCAAGGTGGCCTTGATATGGCGAAGCTCTGTTTTATCGACTTTTAGCACCACCTTTATTTTGCTCTCATCCAAAGGGTCACTGGTCAAAAAACTGCTCAACACCTTGGCATTTTCTGATTCTATGACCCGGGCAATTTCGTACAGACTGTAATCTGTCATGAACATCGACAACACCAACACCCCTCCCTGGGCTTGGATCGACAGCGTATCGGCAAAAGCTGCTATGGCATCTTCCAGCGTGACCACACCATGATAAATATTTTCATGATCTACTACGGCCACCATATTGCTTTGAAACTCGGAAGCGACACGGAGCACGTCATAGATATGCTTGTCCTTCAGCACAAAGCACCCCTCTGACTCCAGTGGAACATCTGCCACGGGAATATCTTCTTTGTTGATGTTATAGATCATTTCATCTGTGACCAAGCCCCTGAAAATCCCCGCTTCCACCACAGGCAATACATCCGTACGGATTTCTTCCATCCATGACAAAGCCATCTTTGCCTTGTCTGTGAGTTTTAATGGGGGAATCATGTTGTTGATGAATTCGTACGCCTGCATATTTTAAAGATATTAAATAGTATTCATTTATTAAAACGCAAAAAGCACATCCCGCGTCCAATGAGGGAAATTTTATTTTTCATGACTTATAGGTCAATTTTCCAATCCCAGCGTTTTAAGCACTTATCCTAGGAAAAATAAACCAAACCGGAAGTCCCCAACAGGCAAATACATTAAAAGCAAAAAAACAAACCCATTTATAGGTAGCACACTCTTCAGCCCTCATTCCGAGACTGCCCGTCCCGCACATAACACTTGCCCCAATTCTGAATTACCTGCAGGCCATATTCACTTAGGTACGCTTCGGGGTGATATTGGATGCCGACAATCGGAAGTGTCTGGTGTACCATGGCCATTAACGCTCCCTGCTCGGTATAAAGCAGTGGCTGAAGGCAATCCGGCAAATCCTTAAGTTCCAGGGAATGGTAGCGTGTCACCAAAAATCGCTCCGGCAGCCCGTTCAGCATGGGGTGGTCCAAGCGCTTGGTCACGGAGTACACTTTGCCATGAACCGGACGTGCTCCCGTTACCAACTTGGCACCAAAAAAGGTTCCAATGCATTGATGCCCCAGACACACCCCCAGTACGGGCAACTTGTCATGAAAGTATTCAAAAATCTCCTGAAGATTTCCCGCCTTTGCAGGAGTTTCCGGCCCTGGAGAAAGTACAAGTCCCTCATATTTTCCTTCCATCAAAACCGCCAATGGCGTATCGTTCCTGACAATATGCAGGTCGAAGCCTGCCTGCCTAAAGTAATCCGCCAAGATATGGGAAAAGGAATCAAAATTATCAATTAGCAACAGCATCCTGAGATTTTTCTACCAACTCATTGATTCGTCCTACGGCATCCTGAATGGCTGGTGTAATGACCCCGACCATATCAATGACAATAGCAGCAAATGGTTCGATGACCGTAAAAAGGTAACTTTCCTCCAGCTTTTCACGGGGCATTTCTATCCCAAAGGACTTTGCCGCCCAAATCAACAGGCTGAGCATAAAGCCCCACTTCAGCAAGCCCAGGATAGCTCCAGCAAAATTATCAAAGGTACCCAAAATGGTCAGGTCCAACGTTTTCTTCACCAATAAGGCCAAAATCCGAATCGTGATCGTCACCAACAAAAATATGATCAAAAAGGAGATGAAAGGCAACATAAAGGTCAGGCTCTCCACCCGTGTGGCCAAGAGTTCTGCCCCCCAGTGCATAAACTTAAAAGCAAAGACAAGCCCGATGATAAAGGCCACTATCGACAAAATGCCAATAAAAAGGCCTTGCCGATAGCCGCTATAAGCCCCTATGGCCAATAAAATCAGTATAACAATGTCTATCGTGTTCAACTATTGGTATGGTTAACTATTTATGGGTAAGGCGTGATTCCTTCCTGATCCAGTATGATTGGCTTTCTTGGAAGCAGCAGCGGCCGTTTACCCGATGCAGGGATCGTCCAATCACTTCTCATAAGCCCCTGACTTGCCCTTTTGACATGCTCAGTAAAGGAATCGGGAACACCTATGGGGGCCTGAGGAAAGTCACCAAAGGCTATCCAAGGATCCCCATCCTTTACGATGCTAGGGCAACCACCCCGCACAAACCTCTTGCTGCTTTGGCCCAGCCTATTAAGAAAGCAATTGCTTTACTTTCTGCGAGATCATTTTCCCGTCTGCCTTTCCGGCCAGTTTTTTGGTCGCCACGCCCATCACCTTGCCCATGTCTTTTGGCCCTTCGGCGCCTACTTCAGTGATAATGGCTTTTAATTCACCTTCAAGTTCTTCTTCGCTCAGCTGCTTAGGTAAAAATTCATTGATAATGTCAAGTTCAGATTGCTCGGTGGCAGCCAGATCTTCCCGACCCTGCTGCTCATAAATCTCCAGGGAATCCCTTCGTTGCTTGGCCGCTTTGGTCAGTAGCTTGATCTCCTCATCTTCGGTCATGCCTTTTTCCGATCCCTTGGTCTCTTCCAACATAATCATAGACTTGATGGACCGCAAGGCACGCAAACGGTCTTTGTCCTTGGAGCGCATGGCGTTCTTGATCTCAGCTTCTATACTTTGCTTTAAACTCATTATCTTTATGTTTATGTGATTTAAGGTGTAATTTTGAAACAAAATTAGAGCATAATTTAATAAAATGACCAAACTCAGCGTAAATATTAACAAGATTGCCACCATCAGGAATGCCCGCGGTGGCAACAATCCAGATGTGGTCCAGGTCGCCTTGGATGCTGAAAAATTCGGCGCTCAAGGCATCACGGTGCATCCTCGCCCGGACGAGAGACATATCCGATATGATGATGTCATGAAGCTTAAGGACGTGGTCACCACCGAATTTAACATAGAAGGTTATCCTGACAAACGATTCATGGAAATTATTCGCTTGGCCAGGCCCGCACAGGCGACCCTCGTCCCGGATCCGCCTCATGTGCTCACCTCGAACACCGGATGGGACACCATTGCCCATCAGGAAGAGTTGAAAGACATCATCGCGGAATTACATGAATATGGAACCCGCACCTCTATATTCATTAATCCGGATAAAAAATACTTCGAACCGGCCAAACTTACAGGCACCGACCGAGTGGAATTGTATACCGAACCCTATGCCAGTAACTTTCACAAAAACAAGCAGGAGGCTGTCAAACCGTATGTGGAAGTGGCCAAAATGGCCAGCTCATTGGGCCTTGGCCTAAATGCTGGACATGACCTCGACCTGGACAACCTTCGCTTTCTGAAGGAAAACATTCCCTTCTTGGATGAAGTATCCATCGGCCATGCCCTGATCTGTGACGCCCTTTATTACGGTTTGGAGAACACCATCCAACTGTATAGAAGGCAGTTGGAAATGGATGAAGGATAATTCGTATTGAGTCGCGAAAAGCAACAAGCGTGGCGGTACCCCGATACGCCGTAACCTTAGGCTTCCGCTCATCAGTAAAACAATTGAACAAAACGCTACAGCATGAAACTAAACTATAAAAAAGTAGGCCAAGGCAAACCACTGATCATTCTGCATGGACTTTTTGGTTCGGCAGACAACTGGCTGAGCATCGCCAAAGAACTGGAAGAGGATTACACCATGTACTTGGTGGATCAGCGGAACCACGGCGATTCCCCCCACAGTGAAGAGTGGAGTTATAAAAGCATGGTGGATGACCTGGCAGCTTTTATGACTTCCCAAGGCTTGGAAGCTGCGTATATCATGGGGCACTCCATGGGTGGAAAGACGGCCATGAACTTTGCTCTAAAGTACCCCAATAAAGTCCAAAAGCTCATCATTGCAGACATTGCACCACGATATTACCCTCCCCATCACGAAAACATCCTTGCCGGACTGAATGCCATCGACATGGATCATTTAGCCTCCAGAAAAGAAGCCGACGAAACCCTTGCGGAGCATATCCCTGAAATGGGGATAAGGCAATTTCTGATGAAAAGCCTGGGGCGGGATGAAAACCGAAAATTCGTCTGGAAAATCAACCTCCCCGTCATTACCGAAAAAATTGATAACGTCGGCGCTGAAATCGAGAGCGACAAATCCTATGCGGGGCCGACGCTCTTTATGCGGGGGGCCAATTCTGACTATATCCAAGAAAAGGACAAGGAAGACTTAGAAAAATATTTCCCAGAATATAAGCTGATAACCATCAAAAATGCTGGCCATTGGCTTCATGCCGAACAGCCTGATGCTGTCGTAGAGACGATCAAGGCTTTTTTGGGGTAAGCCATAACTTTCTAAATGCATAAAAAAATTAGCATGTCGCGGCTTCGGTCACTCAAGGCCAGCCTACCATCTTGAAGTGCTCTATTTCAAACAGTAGACAGCACCGCTCCTTAACCTGAAAGCACCACCGTGAAAAATCGATCATGAAAAAAGGAAAGCTCTATTTGATTCCGAACATATTGGCAGACGGCACGGGCCAAGAAATCATCAGCCCACAAGTCAAAGAAGTGATCAGCCAAACCTCCTATTATTTGGCTGAAAATCTCCGGACGGCCCGCCGCTATATTTCCAGCCTACGGCTTGGCCTCACCATCGAAGCATTGCATTTTGAGGTGCTGGATAAAAAGACAAAGGCCGCACAGCTGCCAGAACTGCTAAAACCGATCTTTGAAGGCCACGACATGGGCATCATATCGGAAGCAGGGTGTCCAGGCATTGCAGATCCAGGAGCGGTGGCGGTGGCTTTTGCCCATCAAAAGAACATTCAGGTGGTGCCCCTTTCCGGCCCTTCATCGATGTTTTTGGCCCTGATGGGCGCTGGCTTTAACGGCCAGTCGTTTGCCTTTCACGGCTACCTTCCCATTGACAAAAAAAGCCGCGTTCAAGCCATTAAAAGCTTGGAAAACGAATCCACGCAATTTCGCCGGACGCAGCTTTTTATGGAAACGCCCTTCCGCAATAACCACCTGCTGGAAGACCTCAAAACACACCTTCACCCAAACACCAAACTCTGCATCGCCAAAAACTTAACCGCCAAGGACGAGTTTATCCAAACCAAAACCATAGCAGAATGGAGGAAGGTCAAAATAGACCTCCACAAAATTCCTACGGTGTTTGTGCTGGACACGAACTATTGAGGAATTCAAGGCTGGAATGTTATAAAGCTTGAATACATACAGTTCCTGGCTGGTTCGCGCCATCAAGTACTTCTTATCCATTAAACACCCTAAAGCGAGAGGCCTTGCCAAAAAAAGTAAGACCTTTTCTTCAATCCACCGTAAACACCCTCATTTTACCCCCAATTACCATGACCAAAAAATCCACTATAGCAGAAATTGAAAAAAGGTTTGACAGCGATGTGGACCGTTTCTCCAATATAGAAACCGGACAATCCTCCACTGTAGACGCCTTGTTCAACATGGAATTGATCACAGACGGCATCGCCCAGCTGTATCCTAATTTGACCCAATTATTGGACATCGGCTGTGGCGCCGGCAATTTCTCGGTCAAGCTCCTATCCAAGGTCCTTGCCCCCACCAATGTCACGTTGGCAGATCTTAGCCAACCCATGCTGGATCGGGCAAAAGAGCGAACTACACCCCTCACGGAGGGCGAAGTAACGACCGTGAAAGGAGATTTCAGGAACCTCCCCTTACCGGAAAAATCATTTGAAGTCATCATTGCCACGGCGGTATTGCATCACCTAAGGGATGACGAAGATTGGAAATCAGCTTTTGAAAAACTCTTTCGCCTATTGAAACCAGGGGGCAGCCTATGGGTATTTGATTTGGTGGCCCATGATGATCCGAAAATCCAGGATTTACTGTACCGACAGAAATACGGACAGTTCTTGACCCATCTGAAGGACGAAAATTACCGCGATCATGTGTTTGATTATATTGAAAAGCATTGTTGTCCGGTAAACCCGGATATTAGTTAAATTCAATTCTCAACCTACTGATTATAAAGCGGTTACTTGGTTTTTGTCAGGAGCAAGCCCCCCTCATCTCAGGGAACAGTGTGTTTTGATTTTTCAAAATATCTTCTTGTATGATGGCTCTCCAGCTTCCTTCCGGATCCTCCAGGAACCTATACAAGCTGATATAATTCATTAATTGCTGTCTGACCAGGGATACCAAGTTGGAGAAAGCCCATTTCCTTTTGACCTGGCTTTTGATCAAGGTCAAAAGGAGATTGGCCAACATGGCCGACCATATCTGTATTTCTATGGCATTTTCATTGTCGCCCAAGAAGTACTTTAAAGGGAAGTTCTGCTTAAGCTGTTTGAATAATAGCTCTATCTGCCAGCGTCTTTTATAGATGAGTGCTATCTTCTCTGCTGCCATCTCAAAATTATTGGTAATGAACTCAAACAGGCGTTCACTTTTGCTGTCCCAATAGGCTATTCTCCTGGAACGGTGCTCCTGTTGCTTGTTCTTGCCATATCGTAAGATGATTTCTTCATCCTTGAGTACTCCGGAATCTGCCTGATCAGGAATATTAAACTCCTTTCGGGCCTGATAGACAGCATTGTCTTTTAACCTGGTCACATACCATATCCCGCTTTCGGTCAGGACCTCATATTTTCCATAATCCACATATCCCTTATCAAAAGTGATGATAGAGCCCCCGGGCAGGTTGAAAACCTCATCCAGGAAGGTATGGTCATGTCGGACAGCCGCACTGTAACGGACAAGATAAGGAACATGGTCACTCGCCCTGATGATGGTGTGGGCCTTAATACCTCCTTTCTTTTTGCCCGTTTTAGGGTTCCTGCCTACTCCCTTGAGAATATCCTTGAACAGACTAATGGTGGTAGAATCCATAATATAGAGCCTCTTCATATCAGCATCCTTCAACCGGCTGTCCGTTAAACTGTCACCATGCCTTTGGTACACACTCATGTATATATCGGCGAACACATCGCTCACACGTCGTTTGTTGGCTTCTGATAACGTACTCCGCCTTACCACATAGTTCAGACCCAAATGGGCCAATCTATGGGCATTGGCCAACAAACCGACAAGTGTCTCACGAATGGAATGATAGCCCTCAAATGCTACAAACAGCATTACTATCAAGTGGTTATAAGTCGTGAACTTCTTCACATAACGCTCCGCATTATGCCTGCGGGCTATCTCCCTTACCTCCCCCTTGTCAATGAACTTTATTAACTGATTGAATATCGGCTGTCCGCTAAAATTACTACTTTTGCCCATGGCTTAACTTTTTTGTGTCGTAACTCAAAAGTAGCCACAATGGGCTGGTTCAGCAATGGACTGGCCCTCTTTCATTTATTTTTTACCGGACACCAATGATTGAAAAGGAAGATTCTCCCAGAAGCACCCTCTACCAAACAGAGCTGCTCAGGAAAGTAGGATTTCGATCAGTGGAAATTTTGCACAAGCACCTTTGCTTTGCCTCTTTTGTCGCCTTCAAATAGCGCGGATTGCCATCAAGTGCATTTCGCTAAAGCTGTTCCAAAGCTTTCGGCAGGAATCTTCAGACGCTTTTGTTGGAAGGAGTCTTCATCCGGTTTGGTAGGAGTTGGTAGGAGTCTGAAGACTCCTACCAACACTTCCAAAAGTCTTCCGACTTGTGCATTTAATTCCCCACTCTTGCCTTCCTTTCACTTAGAAAAGGCTAAAATTCTTCACTTGATCGATAAAGTGCACGGCACTCTCAGGAGACAATACCAAAATAAATACAATCCCAAATAAAGCGCCATAAAGATGGGCATCGTGATTGATGCTGTCATTTCCCTGCTTGCTTTTGACGGCCGAATAACCTAGGAACAGAATGCCCAATATAAACCCTGGAAGACAAAGCAATCCAAATAAGCAGATATCGGCCATTGGCATCAGGATAATGCTGGCAAAGACCGCAGCTGCCGTGCCGCCAGAGGCTCCTAAGGCCTGATAATGCGGATTATTTTTATGCTTTAGAAACGTCGGGATGTCTGCAATCACAATGGCCGCCAAGTAAAACAGCACAAAGACCACGACACCTGTCATTCCACCAAAACGATAGGTCAAATATTGCTCCACCAGCCTGCCAAAGAAATAAAACGTAATCATGTTAAACAGCAGGTGCATCCCGTCTTTATGGATAAAGCCCGAAAGTACAAAACGGTCGTACTGTCCTTTTTGATTTACCTGATAGGGATTAAACATGCTTCTGGACAGAAATGCATAATGCTTCCAAGCATAAAAGGAGCTTAAAGCGGTAATGATAATGATCAGAACAGTGGCGGATAATTGCATTTACAATGGGGATTTTTCAGGAAAGTAATAAAATTACCGGGTCTATTTTTCCCGGTCAATCAGGTTTTGGGTCAATGCCTTAAGGGCTGTCAGCACTTCCGGTTTATTGACTTTTAAAGTGCTGAGTTGTGAAAAGCCCTGATCGAAATAACTTTCCATCTTGGCCTCTGTCAACTGTTTGATACCCAAACTGTCGTAAATAGCAGTGACCTTTTCCACCTTCGTGGCCTTGTCAAAATCCTCCTTGGCCAGCCAAGACTCCAATGCTTCCTGTTGTTCACCTGTCGCCAGCTCACGGGCTTTGATCAGCAGAAACGTCTTTTTATTGGCCAGAATATCACCCCCTACCTGTTTGCCAAATTTAGCCTTATCAGCATACACATCCAGCAAATCATCCTTTAGCTGAAAACCAATGCCCACGTTCACTCCAAATTCATACAGGTGCTGGGCATCTTCTTGGGAAGCGCCCCCCAGAATGGCGCCATATTGCAAGGCAAACCCCAGCAAAACAGCCGTTTTCTGCCGGATCATCTCCAAATATTCGGCTTCCGAAACATGATCACGACGCTCAAAATTCATATCGTGCTGTTGTCCTTCACACACTTCAGTAGCCGTCCGGTTAAATAGCCTCAGGCATACGGCCAACTTATCCTCTGGAACATGCAACAACATATCGTAGACCTTTACCAGCATCACATCACCCGAAAGAATAGCGGTATTGGTATCCCACTTTTTATGCACGGTAGTCTTTCCCCTTCGCAAGGGTGCCTCATCCATAATATCATCATGGACCAAGGTAAAGTTATGAAAGACCTCCACCGCAGCCGCTGGGGTAAGCACCTTTTCATAATCATCCCGGTAAAGGGAGTAAGCCAGCAGGGTCAAAAGTGGCCGGATGCGTTTCCCGCCAAGGCTCATGATATAAGCAATGGGATCATACAGCTCCTGGGGATCGTTCCCAAAAGTGTACGTCCCAATGTGCTTTTCCAGCTGTTCCACCAGCGCTTGGCTGAGGTTGGTTTTAGTCGTTGTCATCTGCAAATTCCAAATCTATAGTTCTTCTGTCAATATCCGTATTAACCACACGGACCCTCACTTGGTCGCCCAAGGTGATCATTTTTTTATTTTTGGCCCCAATGAGGCGCATGTTTTTCTCATCAAACTCATAATAATCATCCTCCAAATCCTGCAGCCTGATCATTCCCTCGCATTTGGTCTCGGTGATTTCCACAAAAATCCCCCACTCGGTCACTCCTGAGATAATGCCATCATAGGCTTTATCCTCTGCCAAGGCCATATACTCTACCTGCTTGTACTTAATGGAGGCCCTTTCGGCATCTGCTGCCCGTTTTTCCCGTTCGCTGGAGTGGATACATTTATCTTCCCAAGCTTCCTTATCAGCTGATTTCCCGCCATCCAGGTAGTGCTGCAGTAAGCGATGCACCATCATATCCGGATACCGCCTGATCGGGGAAGTAAAATGCGTATAGTGCTTAAATGCCAACCCAAAGTGCCCTTTTGGCTCGGTGGTATAGCGTGCCTTGGCCATGCTCCGAATCGCCAGCTGCTCCAGCAGGTTTTGTTCCGGCTTTCCTTCGATTTCCCCCATGAGCTTGTTCAGCGTGGCCGAGACCCTAGTGGCCTCGGTAATGGAAACCTCATGGCCAAATTTTTTGGCGAAGTTCGCAAAAGTCTCCAACCGTTCCAAGTCCGGGTGGTCATGTATCCGGTAAACAAAGGTATCATCACCCTTGTTTTTATTAAACACAAATTCCGCCACAGCCTTATTGGCCAAAAGCATAAACTCCTCGATCATCTTATGGATATCCTTCCGCTCTTTTACCATTAGGCCAAGTGGTGTCCCCTTATCATCCAGCTTAAACTTCACCTCCACCGTTTCGAAATTGATGGCTCCCTGCTGGAACCTGCGCTTGCGGATCTTCTTGGCCAGGTTATTCAGCAGGGTCAGTTCTGAATAGAAGTCCCCTTCCTGCTGGTCTATATTTTCTTGGGCTTCCTCATAGGCAAACCTTCTGTCCGAATGGATAATCGTCCGGCCGATCCAATGTTTCAGCACCTGCCCGTCTTCATCCAACTCAAACACACAGGAAAACGTCAGCTTATCCTCATGGGGCCGAAGCGAGCAAAGTCCATTGCTCAGTCGCTCGGGCAGCATCGGAATGGTCCGATCCACCAGGTAGACAGAAGTGGCCCGGTCATAGGCTTCCTTCTCCAGCGGGGTATTGGGTTTCACATAATGGGTCACGTCGGCAATGTGCACGCCCATTTCGATGTTGCCGTTGGGAAGGCGCTGGTACGAAATCGCATCATCAAAATCCTTGGCATCCGCCGGGTCGATGGTAAACGTGGTCACTCCCCTGAAATCTTTTCTGGACTTGATGTCTGATTTGGATATTTTATCGGAAATGGCTTCTGCCTCTTGTACGATTTCATCTGGATATTCGAAAGGCAACCCAAACTCGGCCATGATGGAATGAATCTCCACCTCATGCTCGCCTGCCTCGCCGAGCACTTGTAATACCTTGCCGGTAGGGTTCTTGTCTTCGTCCCTCCACTCAGTAATTTTCACCACCACTTTTTGATTGTGCTCCGCGCCGTTTAGGTCTGATTTGCGGATAAAAATGTCATGGTGCATCTTTTTGAAATCGGACACCACAAAGGCAAAGCGCGGTGAGATCTCTACACGGCCAACAAACTCCTCTCTCGCACGCTTGACGACTTCCAGCACCCTGCCCTCTCTCTTTTGGCCAGCATGCTTTGGTGGATTGACCATCACACGGACCTTGTCATCGTCCAAGGCATTTTTCAAATCGCGTGCCTTCACTAAAATATCCTCTTCTCCTTCTCCTTTTTTATCGGGCACGATAAAGGCAAATCGCGGATTGACAAAATCCACCGTCCCTTCAATGAAATCAGGGGTTTTGGTAGATGAAAAATGATTTCTGGGATTTTTTGAAACACTGCCGGCCGCCACAAGTTTATGTAAAACCGGCTCCACACTGCCCTTGGTGATCTTGTCCCGAATGTTCAATTTTCTAATAATCTGTTTTAGCGAATATTCCTCACCATAGTGGCTATCCAAAAAATGGAGGATCCGTTCGGCAAGCTGGGCAGCATTATTGATTTTATCTGCCTTGCCCTTGCCTTTTCGTTGTTTTCTTGGTCTTTTGCTCATAAAAATTTTTTGTTTTCTTTGGCAGGATTTTTCCTGCTTTTAATCTCTTTTTGTACCAAATGTCGTGCTGCTATCGCACCGTTTGGTTAGTTGTTTTTGACCATCTCTATAATGACTCTAAAACTAAGGTGATTGTTTTTTTAAAACTTATGGCCATCTGAATGCTATCTGCAAATATAGGTCAATATTACCCACGCCGCTAACTCCTATGCTCCAGAGCGGATGACTTGGATGTTCATATCTCCCGGAAGTCCCTGATAGGCCAAATAAATCCTCGCCGTCACTTCTACGTCTTTAAGGCAGTAAGTAGCGATGGCCTCAAGGTTTTTCTCTTTGTAAAAAACCGAATTGACCTCACTGCCATCTATATTGTCCTTCGAGCTTGGAATATCAAAGATAGCGGCCAGCAGTTCTAATCTGGTGTAATGCTTATAATCCCCAAACTTCCATAACTCCAAGGTATCCAGGTGCCTGATCTCCCAAGGTTTTTTTCCGGCCATTTGGAGTACCTCCGGCAAAGGTAGCCTATTGATCAACATTCTCCTGCAAAGATACGGAAAGTCAAACTCTTTGCCGTTGTGGGCACAGAGGGTCCAGTGCTTTTTTTCTAAGATGGCTCTCAGTTCCAGTAGCGTCTCATGCTCCTCATCGCAGGCGATGGCCTTGGTCCGAAACTGCAGTTGGTCTTGTTCGGGATCATAAAGAAAATAACCAATGCCTACGCAGACTACCTTTCCGAACTCAGCATATATACCAGCTTTCTCAAAATATAGTTCCTCAGCGCTTCGATTGTTTTCATTGGACAGCTGACCTGATTTTTTGGTCCATTCTTCTTGTACCCTTGATGGCAGTGCATCCAGCTGCTCTGTGAGAGAAGCTGTTTCGATGTCCAAAAATAAAATGTCCTTGAGATCACTCAAAAAATCTGCCATAATCCAAATCAGGGATGTAAAACGCCTTCCAGATCAAGGGCTGGAATGTGCTGAACGTTCTTCTCGTCCATACTGCCCTCCACGAAGACAAATTTCTTATCAAATATCTGATCCAATATATAATAACTTACCCAGAATTCATTGTTCAGCGCAAACAATTTAGGATCAATGGGTTCGATCTTTGCGATACTTTCCGATCCCAGCTCTTCGATCATATGCCGTAGTGTTGAGGTTTTGGTTTCCTCCCCATTGATCAACCCGTATCCTTTGGAGGTCACCATGAGATTTTTGAGCTCGATCATATTGTGGTTGATGATATACACGCCCCACTCGGTATTACCATTCACTTTTTCTCTGGCGATGGCCAGCTTTACGCCCGTTACCGGGTGAAAATCTATATCCTTTTTCATACTAATACTAAACCATTAAAACTTTACTGCTTTATTAAAGTCTCATCCCTTCACTCTTCCCACTCCATTTCAAATAAATCGGCCAGGTGCTGCTTTACCTTTTCTTTCACTTCCAATTCATCCACCGGCCTTCCCAGCTCCAAATGCAGGGAGGTCACGGCTTTATCCGCGATGCCACAGGGAACAATATTACCAAAATAGGATAGGTCGGCATTGACATTAAAGGCAAAGCCGTGCATGGTCACCCACCTGCTGGATTTTACGCCCAGCGCACAGATCTTGCGAGGATTCATACGCTTTTCATGGTCCAGCCATACTCCGGTAAGGCCTTCGATCCTGCCTGCTGCCACGCCATAATCGGCCAAGGTAAGGATAATCGCCTCCTCCAAAAGACGAAGGTATTTGTGGATGTCGGTGAAGAAATTATCCAAATCCAACAGTGGATAGCCGACCAACTGCCCCGGCCCATGATAGGTAATGTCCCCTCCTCTGTTGATCTTGTAAAATCTCGCCTGCTTTTCGGCCAATTGGGCCTCGTCAAGGAGCAAATGCGTCAACTCCCCGCTTTTGCCCAAGGTATACACATGCGGATGCTCCACAAACAGCAGGTAATTGGTCGTGGTCACTTGATCGGACGGAGCTTTCTTTCGATTTTCGATCTTCGTGGCCACAATATCAGCAAAAAGCGACTCCTGATAATCCCAGGTTTCTTTATAGTCCTTTTTGCCTAAGTCGATAAATTTTACTTTTTTATTGATGAAATGATTCACAACGTATTCCTTCCAATGATTTATGGTGATCAACACCATTTTTTGACGATGGGTTCTATTTTTTGGCCATCCATCCCTAGTGAGCAGGAGGCCAATGCTTAACGTTTGACAAAATTAATAAAAAATACCATGGCACAGCACAATACCTTAGGAAGCGATGCAGAAGCATTCGCCGCTGATTTTCTGACCACCAAGCATTATACGCTTCTGGAAAAGAACTACCGTCATAAGCACGCTGAAATTGACCTGATCATGGAGCATCGTGGACTGATGGTTTTTGTCGAAGTGAAGTTTAGGAGCGGTACAGGGTTTGGTTATGCAGAGGAGTTTGTCGATTATAAAAAACGTCAATTGATCATCAGGGCTGCCGATCACTATATCCATGAAAAAGACTGGCATAAAGACATCCGGTTTGACATTGTCGGTGTCTATAAAGACAAAGAGGGAACCATTCGGTTTAAGCATTTTGAGGATGCTTTTTATTAGGACCATCGGCATGACGCCCTTTCCCGCGCGTAAGCTGTTCGTGGCTTGAAATCAGGAACATTTGCAATCGGGAACTTAGGACACCCTTTGCCTTACAAAACCCAAGCCCCTCAACGTCCAGCCTGATAGATCAGCTGGCCATCCGCATTCCATTCCGCTTTGATATAAGGCCTGAAATTCCTGGTGAAAGGCTCTTCCTGATATTGGATTTCCCGCTTTCGTATGGTCTTGCCACCATCCGTATTCCAATACTCTGTCCAAAGCCCCACTTTCTCTCCATAATGGTATTCTCCCATGACGGCCAACTGTCCATTTTCATAAAAATGGTAAAAGTTTCCTTCTTTAAGGTCATACTCTACCGGAATCACCTTTTCGATCTGCTGCTCGCCCTTATTGTAATAGGTCACCCTGGAATCTTTGGGCCATCCTTCATAGTAATTGGCCTTGTTTAGCAGAATGTTTTTTTGGTCAAAGGTCATCCAGCGTTCATGCTTGGTGCCAAAGTAAAACATCCCTTTCTCCACCACGGCATCATCAATACGCCTCTCATAGGGTCCATGCAGGAGGTACCCCTTTTCCGGATCAAAGCCTTTGGTTCGGATCACATTGTCCTTGGTGTCCAGCCAGTAAACATCACGCACATACGGGTTGACCTGCCTGTTACGGGCGGTATAATGGAAAAGCTGGTATTGGGTTTTCCCCCTGGCATCCACCCGGATAAAGTCTTTTCGGGTCCGTTCGCCATAATAGATATTCTTCTTCCGCTTTTTTCGTTTCTTCTTTTTTTCTTCCTTTCGCTTTTCATCGTCAAATAAAAGGATCGGTGCCGTGGTAGGCAACAAAGTGCCCTCGACGATCCCTGAAGAATCTGCTTCGGGCGATGCAGAAGACAAGGAGTCAAAACGCTGTGCCTGGGCCACGCTGACGTTGACCAGTACAAGAAGTAGAATGAGGTATTTTTTCATGCCAAGCATAGGCGATACACTGCACTATTTTTATGGGTAACGTTCTAATTGGAAGATTCTATGCTCTAAATAAAAGAAAGGTTTAGAATTAACAAGCATAATCCTTAATTTTGCCCAATTATTAAAACGTCGGGAATCGTATCGATTTCATCTTGGGCGGAAAATAAAATTAAAGGTAACAATAAACTGACCATATAAAAACAATTATAAAGCAAATGAGCAGTATTTTATCAGACCGTATTAACAATATGGAAGAGTCAGCTACGCTGGCAATGGCCAAAAAAGCAAGAGAGCTGAAAGGCCAGGGAATCGACATCATCAGTTTGAGTCTTGGAGAGCCTGATTTCAAGACGCCTCAGCACATCCAAGATGCGGCCAAGGCTGCCATTGACGAGGGAAAGTATTTCTCTTATTCTCCTGTAGCGGGCTATCAAGACCTGAGAGAAGCCATTGCCCAGAAGCTGCAGACACAAAATAAAATCAATGAAGCCAAGGCAGAGAACATCGTCCTTTCCACAGGAGCGAAACATTCCATCGCCAATATCTTCATGTGCCTGCTGAATGAAGGGGACGAAGTAGTCATCTTCTCTCCATACTGGGTGAGCTATGCTGAAATCATCAAACTAGCAGGCGGTGTACCGGTACTGATCGAAGGCACCCTTGAAAACAACTTCAAAGCTTCTGCAGCCCAATTGGAGGAAGCCATCACCTCCAAAACCAAAGCGGTGATCTATTCTTCTCCATGCAATCCTACCGGATCTGTATTCAGCAAAGAAGAACTGGAAGCCATCGCAGAGGTAATAAAAAAACACCAGGACATCTATGTCGTGGCAGATGAAATCTACGAATTGATCAATTATACAGGACAGCATGCCAGCATGGCTGCACTGCCAGGGATGTTTGACAGGACCATTACTGTCAATGGTTTCTCCAAAGGATATGCCATGACCGGCTGGAGAGTGGGCTATATCTGTGCGCCACTGTTTATTGCCAAGGCTTGTGAAAAAATCCAGGGACAGTTCACTTCTGGTGGCACGGGCATCGCTCAGCGAGCGGCTTTGGCTGCCATTACCGGTGACCAAACGCCTTCCGTGGAAATGGAGAAAGCCTATAAAAAACGAAGGGAACTGGTCTTGGAACTGCTCAGGGATATCCCCGGCATCAAAACCCATGTACCCGAAGGAGCATTCTACTTCTTCCCGGATGTAACGGCCTTCTTTGGCAAATCTGCCGGTGAGGTGAAAGTCAACAATGCTGACGATTTCTGCCTTTACATCTTGAACACTGCCCACGTCTCTGTGGTGACCGGCGCAGCGTTCGGTGCCCCTAACTGCGTAAGGCTTTCTTACGCCGCCTCTGAAGCGGAACTCAAGGAAGCCCTGAAGCGCATTAAAGAAGCAGTAGCCAAACTTAGCTAATAAAAAGTTAATCCGAGGCTGTCTCATAATTAGGCAATCCTTCCCCGATAGCGATCGGGGAAGGATTCTTCCGATATTCATCGGAATCGCCATGACGAGGACTTATGAGACAGCCTCGTTTTTTTACCGGTATGAGTCCATCATTTTTTGTAACTTGCCGCCATTATGGCCAAAGCACTTGTAATTACCCCTGTCAAAAACTCGATTGAGACCACATTGGAAACGGCTGCAGCCATCCAGGCTTCTACTGTTCCGGTCACCCATAAGATCTTCAACGATTTTAGCAGCCCCGAAACCAAAGCCTTGCTGGACCAAAATGCTCCCAAGATAGGCTATGAGTTGGTGCACTTGGAGGAAATCACAGACACCCCTTCACCCAATTACAAGCTGGTGCTGCAAATGGCCCAAAAAGAAGCAGTAGCAATGCAACTCCCCCTGCTGGTGGTAGAATCGGATGTAACGGTGGAAAAAGACACCATCGAAAAAATGCTGCAGTTCCTGCAAGATCATGAAAACACAGGTTTGGTAGGTGCCATTACGGTAGGCTATGACCAGAAAGTCAATTTCCCTTACCTTAAATTCAAGGACGTCAAGGATGCGGTCATCGATACCAAGAGGAGTTTGAGCTTTTGCTGCACCCTGTTCAGTCCAGCGTTTCTGGCCGCATACGACTTTATGCAGCTCGACGAGTCAAAAGACTGGTACGACACCTTTATCTCCAAAAAGGCCATCGAGATGGGATATCAAAATTACGTCATGATGGATGCACCTGTCCTCCACAAGCCCCACGGCAGTCGCCCTTGGAAACAGCTGAAATACAAAAACCCGTTAAAATACTACTTCCTGAAGTTTTGGAAGGGAATGGATAAGATTTAGAATAGGCCCAGCCATTTTAGCATGGTGTTATAGGGTTTTGACCAAGATCTCCTAAACCGTAATGGTCCATTGAGCTCTCGCGCAAAAAATGCTGCATGCTTGGAATTCATAAAAGCAATTCGCTCCCTTTTTATGGCAGCACTTGAAGTCTTTTTCCGTTTGCTGTTTGGTGTGAGCCGATAGTAAAACCCGATAAAAGGCAGCTGCACCACTTCACCTCCATCTTTCAACATTTTGATCCAGAACTCCCAGTCTTCCCTTCCCATGTAACGCATTTCGACCGAATACTTACCAGCCTTTAACCAATCCACTTTCCGGAACAAAGCTGAACAAAAAATCATATTGTCCAACGCCAATTGATGTCTACTGAAGGGCTTTAGGTTCCAGCTTTTTTCCCCAGAATCATCAAACTTCACCCCTTTACTGTACACCACTTTTACCGAAGGCTGGGACTTCAATACTTCTACCGCTGCCGCTATGTAATCACTTGAAATAAGATCATCTCCATCTAGCGGAAGGATAATACTTCCATTGGAAGCCTCAATTCCTGTGTTTCTGGCCTTGGAGACCCCTCCGTTATCTTGATCAATCACCCTAACCTCAGGAAACTCTTCCGCTAACGCCCTTGCCAACTGAAGGGAATCATCCTTAGATCCATCATTCACGATAATTACTTCTAATGGTCTGTAGGTAGATTCAAGCACTGAAAGAACCGTCTCTCGGAGGTAAATTCCTTGATTGTAACATGGAACGACTACACTTACCAGATTTTTCTGTTCCGAAGGCTGCATTGGTAATGGGTTTTGCAAAGTTCATTTCAAAAATCAAATATAAAAACTAATTCAATTCTCCACCTACATTACCTGACTTATCATTAGATATTATGTTCTCGTAACAAAAAGCCCTTCTTTTACGACACCCCTAGCTGAAAAGAAACGTTACTGATGCAGTTTGCACATCCCATCTTTTAAAATTCATCATAATGATTTACCATGTCAATTGACATTATCTAAATGCAGATCACATTTATTTTTTTGAATCATAAAAACATAATACAACATTGAGATTCGGGAGATGAACCTATAATCGCTTTTAAAGAAGCATTTTTATTAAAATAGCCCACACCAAAACAGATTATACCTACCTAGCAAAAATCAACAGAACTTTCATAAACAACTTACGTTAATCACAACCTACTAATTATAGGTCTATACATCTATTTTTATTTAAAAATTACTTAATAAAAGCTCATTTTGTCATTATTCCAGTAATAAACCCGATATTTTATAGAAAGATATTTTGCATTGTATTGAAAAAAATTACTACATTTGTCTCGGGTGATTAAGCAACTTTTTCTACTACCGACTTTTAGTGTGTGTAATTGAGTTGGAGGTTATTTTAAAAATTACTTTTTACAAGCCTCCATTTATTAGATTCTTAGATAAAAATTTAAATGCTGCTCTTTTATAAATAAGGGTGGCATTTTTGTTTACCAAGGGCATCTAGGGATCATTTTCCCTCCTCAAGAGCTCCCGCTTTACCCCGCCTAAAAGCTGCTCAAGCTCCTGATATAGCGCTTGAAATGCCGCAAGATCTCGGGCTCAGCCAAATGGAATCTCTTAAAAAATTCAACTATAAGTAGTAATATATACCACAATTCCCCTTTGCAAACGCTTACAAAAATAACACGTCACATTAACCAAAAGATTGTAGTATTTACGTACATATAATCACGCAAGTAGCTAAGCTCCTGAATATTAACATAAACTTAAAATTAAAAAACACCTGAAATGGCCAAAAATACCTTCCTTGCGACACATTCCAACAGCAAGGAGACCATGATTCAGACCATTGCCAGTGCATTCCTATTATTTTCCGCGTACGCGTTAGCCACCTTATCATTCTTCAAATACCCAGGTAGAATGAAGTCTTTTTTTGTGAAAGCCTATTTGGTATCAGGTACGGTAGCAGGTGCCCTGACTTTTTTCTTTATGCAACTCTTCGTTCGCTAAATTCCAAACGGCCACTTAACCTTGGATTTTTCCAGGCTCAGGGAGGGCTTCAAGCAGATATTTATCCCCAAAACCTGAAGGCTGAAAGTCTTCTATCACCCTACCCCAGGAAGGCCTTGGGGTGCGGACGCCATAATTGCTTGCTTTGGATCAATCAATATTTCTAGGGGATGATTTTCGACATGTTCTTATGAAAGAAAATTGCACACCGCTAAAACGATGCTTTTCATCCATCCGCTCGAATGGGTTTTAGCGGGAATTTCTGGAGAATAGGGCGGTCAATGCGGCTAAAACGGAAAACGTTGGTTGGGTTAATTTACCATGGGCTTCACCCATGGCTATGAATGTGCCGCCCTTCTGGGGCTGGCATTCGAGTTTACATTATACACCATACCACGGATTTGCAACGCCTTAAGCATCCTATCTGTGTTTATCAGCGTTCATCCGTGGCCAAATAGGAACCAAAGATGGCAAGCGCAGGTATAATGGATCAAGCAATATTTCTGGGGGACAAATGTTGACATGGTCTTATGAAAGAAAATTTCATAACTTCAAAACGATGGACTTCCTCCACAGGGCAATCGCCTTTAAAAAAAATATTCCTATTTGCATTTATATCTGCCGTTCCTATGGAACTTACCCTTTTTTGTGCAATCATTTTTGATGCAGGTGGTCACCTGCACCTTCTATATGCCCCTCCGCCAAGGGCGGATTAGGCAGGATGCCCAGTTGCTAACGTATACCCAGGGTTTAACCTCAACCAAGCCAACCACTATACCTGAGCAGATAGCCGTGACGGCTTGTATGATCCAAATCAACTAATCATTCTTTCAGCCTATTCCGCCATTCGGCACCATAGGCTACTGCAGTTTCCAATGTACAAATCGTGGCAAAGTGCCAGCGGCACGATAAATTTTGTAACCTGCGGATTCATCCGCAGGAACTCAAGCGCTCCTCAACCTCCCGAAGGAGTGCCAGCGGCACGGATCATAGTTCCTCTACACAAAATGAGTACTAAATGCGTTTGCCCCACTTGAAAACCATCAGGGAAATCACTTTTAGCCCCTTGAAGTTCTTTAATTCAGGCTGACATCTCTTTACTAACAGTTTAAAAGTGGTTGCCCTAGGGGAACTACCAATTTTCATTATGTTGTAAAATGCCCCTAACTATTCTGCTTGATCTGTAATCTATGGGATCAAGCCACTTTTCCAAGGGATGAATGTTGACATGTTCTTATGGAGGAATACTTCACACCGTCAAATAATGGTTTCCGCCATGGGCACTGAACGGGTTTTAGTGGGAATTTATGGGGAATAGGGAGGGTTATGCGGCTAAAACCGACCATGTTGGATGGGCAAATTCACCATGGGCTTCACCCATGGCTATGGATGTGTCGCCCCTCCGGGGCTAGCTTTCGAACGTATATCATACATAATGTTAGTGTACTTTACCTCTCCCCTGATTACACGATGGCGTAAAATGTGATCAACCGACAATTATGGAGTACTTATACAAGAGGTTGTCTCATAAATAATCCGTCATCACGAGCGGAGTGAAGTGATCTCGATGTGCTTTCATTGCACGTATGACGAGATTGCTTCTTCCGATATCCATCGGAAGAAGCAATGACGGGGACTTATGAGACAATCTCTTCACTAAAGTCCGTATTTCAAATGCAGACTAGATGATTATCGGAACAACCATTTTTTATTTATCCGTGGCTTTGCCCTTAAGTAAACTGGCTATCACCAACTTTTCCGCTTGATCCCTAAATCCCTTGACTTCATGGAAGTTTTCCGAGCAGGGGGATTCCTCATGAAAATAAATCCTAGTCCCCAAAAATATGGCTTGATCCACCATCCTACGGCTAAATCAGCAGGTCACCCTGGGCGCCCTGCCAAAGGCACTTGGAAGGAGTAAGCTACCTGTCCATATGAGGTGATATGATCAGCTTTTGGCAGAAGTAAATACTGAAGGAGCAAATGACCAGCTACTCCTCAAAACATTAATTTTTTACAATTATTCCCCATATTTTCTTTATACTTACTGAATACACCTTTACACGACGAACATGCGAAAATGGGGCTTTATATTGATGACGGTAGGAATGTTCTTGTACAGCGACCTCTTGTTTGGGCAGCTCAAAAACGACACGACGTATTTTGAGCGGTTTCCAGAAATGGTGACGGGAAGGTTTTACCTATCCAGAAAATACACCGGACTCAACATCAAAGACCGATTAGGTGAAACTCCACTTTTACGGTACAGGCCTAATTCCACCTTAAACATGGGGGTGGGTGCCTCCTACAATGTATTCACCCTGAACTTAGCCCTGGGATTTGGCTTTCTCAATCCGGAAATAGGAAAAGGTGATACCAAATACCTGGATGCTCAGGTCCACGCATACCCCGACAAGTGGGCCATTGACGGTTTTCTGCAAATCTATAATGGATACCACCTGGCCTCGGAAGGTCAATTTGCACCAGCGTCACAAGCTTACTATTACCGTCAAGACATAAAAGTCCGTGAAGTAGGTGCTTCGGTGAAGTACGTTTTTAACGGGGAAAAATTCAGCTATAAAGCTGCCTTCCTCCAGACAGAATGGCAAAAAAAATCTGCCGGCACCTTTTTAGTCGGAGCTGAAATCTACGGGGGACTGGCAAAAGGGGACAGTTCTTTTATCCCCAAAAAGGCCATGCTAGATCCTTCAAGGGATTTCAACAAACTGTTTTTCATGGAGTTCGGACCAAACATTGGATACGCTTACACCTTGGTCATTGCCAAACATTATTTCATAATGGGAGCTGCCAGTGGAAACCTCGGTCTGGGGTTTACCAACCAATACGGGCTGGAAAAATCGACCAATTGGTCGGTCAATGCAAACTATCTCCTCAAAGCCAGCACCGGCTACAATTCAAAACGCTGGGCGGTCAATGCCAATTACGTCTTCAGCAACGTCAGGCTGGCCAAGAACAACGATTTCAACAACAGCCTTTTGACGGGAAACTATCGGCTAAACATTATTTACCGCTTTATCCCTGGGCCAAAAGGCAAGAAAATCCTAAACACTATCAATCCCTATCGCTATTTTTAACTAAGATTTCGACCCACGATCAGCAGCGGGATCAAAACTTTGGGTAAATTATGCAGCAAAGTCATTGACCATTAAAAGTTTTCATTGACCACCTGTATTTTAAATTGAGGGATGTTCTTTTATAATTGACTTACTTTAAAGTCCGGAATAGCCATTGGGGTATTTCTTAAAAGAAAACCTGACTATTCGCTTTTTTGTCGGCATAGGCCATTTCTCAAAGAATGCCCTGAATCTGCACGAAACCCTGAATGGTTTCTTTGCGCAATTATCAGGGGCATTGGACCAGCAAGATGACGAATAAAAAAGGAATCTATTCCTTAATCAACTTAACGTGTAAGACATTTTCATTAGCCCAATGAAGAAACAAACCAAAATATTAGTGATAGTGGCCATCGTTGTGGTCATTGCTGTCATTTTTCTATTTCCTCGCCTACAAGGTGGTGACACCAGTAAAGAACCAAGCAAAAGTCCCCAAAGCACTCCCGAAGCGATGACGGCGCTTCCCGTGGATGTCGTGGAAGTAACGCCCGAACGGCTGGAAAACAACCTGAATGTCACGGGCAATGTCCTTTCCAATGAATCCGTATCGCTCCGTGCTGAAATCACCGGGCTGGTAGAATCCATTAATTTTGAAGAAGGGCAGTTTGTCAAAAAAGGCACCCCCTTGGTTTACCTTAATGATGATGAGCTCACCGCCCAACTGGATCGGTTGGAATACACCAAAAAACTTTATGAAGGTCAGGAAAGCCGTCAAAAGCAGCTTTTGGCCCGGGAGGCCATCAGTCAGGAGGAATATGACATCATCCTGAACCAATACAATACCACCCTTTCGGATATCAAACTGGTCAAAGCCCAGCTGGACAAAACCGTGATCAAGGCACCTTTTGACGGAGTACTTGGACTGCGGCAAATATCAGCCGGGTCGGTCATCAGCACCACGGACATCATTGCCAATATTGTCAATATCGACCCGATAAAAATCGAATTCTCCATTCCTGAAAGATATGCCAGCCAAGTGCAAGTGGGCAGCACGATCGAGTTTTCGAACAACGCCTCCCACGGACTCAAAAAAGGAAAGGTCTATGCGTACGAGCCGGTAATCGATGCCAATACCAGGACCCTGACCCTTCGGGCCATCAGTCCAAATGAAGACCGGAAATTCCTACCGGGCATGTTTGTGAACATCCGGTTTAACCTTGAAGTAGAGGAAGATGCCCTTTTGGTGCCTTCTCAGTCCCTCATTCCCGAACTGAACGGTTACAAGCTCTTTTTGGTCAATCAAGAAGGCATCGTTCAGGAAAGGCAAGTGCAGATCGGCATCAGGACAGACAGTGAAGTGCAGATCCTCGACGGACTGTCTCCTGGAGAAATGGTGCTGACCACAGGTGTACTCCAGGCCAAAGAAGGCATGAAGGTGAAATACAACAAAATCAATTGATATGGCAGGCCTATCCACTGTAAGCATTAGAAGGCCGGTACTGGCCATTGTTTTCTCGCTGACCATTTTGCTCTTCGGGATCATCGGAATGACCTTTTTGGGTGTCAGGGAATATCCCAGCGTGGACCCTCCGATCATCAATGTCCGGACCACCTACGTAGGAGCCAATGCCGATGTTATCGAAGCCCAAATCACAGAACCTTTGGAGGAATCCATTAACGGTATTTCGGGCATTAAATCCCTCACCTCCACCAGTAATGACGGGACGAGTAATATCACCGTGGAATTTGATGTGGGAGCAGATATGGAGGCTGCCGCCAATGATGTCCGTGACAAAGTCTCCCGGGCACAGCGGAATCTTCCTCCAGATGCAGAGCCTCCCGTAGTCTCCAAAGCCGATGCCGATTCTGAACCTATCGTATTCCTCAATGTAAAAAGTGAACAGAAATCCCTGCTCCAGCTGTCGGACATTGCAGATAATATCTTCAAAGAGCGGCTCCAGACCATCCCCGGGGTCAGCGAAGTCCGCATTTGGGGCGAAAAAGAATACGCCATGCGCCTTCGCATGGATCCTATCCGGATGGCCTCCTATGGGGTCACGCCATTGGATGTACTCACTAAAGTGCAAAGTGAAAATGTCGAATTGCCTTCCGGACGGATCGAAGGCAGCACCATTGAACTATCCGTCCGTACCAAAAGCCGATTATCCACTCCCGATGAATTCAACAACCTCATCATCAAAGAGAGCGAAAATAACATTGTGCGCTTTCAGGATGTGGGAAATGCCGAATTGGCACCACTCAATGAACGGACCGTACTGAAACGGGATGGTGTCCCCATGGTGGGCGTGGTATTGGTGCCATTGCCCGGTTCCAACAGTATTGATATTGTAGATGAATTTTACCGCAGACTAGAGTTTATCAAGAAAGACCTTCCAGAAGACATAGAGCTGGGCATTGGTTTTGACTCTACAGAATATATCCGTAACTCGATCAGCGAAGTACAAGAGACCATCCTCCTGGCATTTTTGCTGGTGGTGGCCATCATCTTTCTGTTTTTACGGGATTGGAGGACCACCTTTATTCCTGTCATCACCATTCCCATATCACTGGTAGGGGTATTCTTCATCATGTACACCATGGACTTTTCGATCAATGTGCTGACCCTGCTGGGGATCGTGCTGTCGATCGGTTTGGTGGTGGATGATGCCATTGTAGTACTGGAAAACATCTATTCCAAGATCGAAAAAGGAGAACAGCCAGAGGCCGCCGCAGAGAAGGGAGCAGAGGAAATCTTCTTTGCCGTCATCGCCACGACCATCGCTCTGGCAGCGGTATTCCTGCCCGTAATTTTCCTTACGGGAACCACCGGCAGGCTTTTCAGGGAATTCGGAGTCGTCGTAGCAGGTTCGGTGATCATCTCCTCCTTTGTGGCCTTGACCATGACCCCAATGCTAAGCTCCAAGCTGCTCAAAAAGCGTGAGAAGCACAATTGGTTTTACAATGTGACCGAACCGGGATTCCTGTGGCTCAACAAAAAATACGAAGCAGCCTTGGTCTGGTTCATGCAGTTCCGCTGGGTGTCTTTTATCATCATCTTGGCCATGGGCGGAGGCATTTACCTACTGTTCAACACCATTCCATCTGAGCTTGCGCCCACCGAAGATCGGGGCGAAATGCGCATCAACATGAGTGGCCCTGAGGGGGCTACTTTCGAGTACATGGACAGGGTCATCGACGAACTATTGTACGAAATGATGACCACCATACCATCGGATGTTTGGGACAGCTTTATCTCCGTGACCTCCCCGGGTTTTGGTACGGCCAGCACCAACTCCGGTTTTATCCGTGTCCGGCTGGTCGACGCGAGTCAGCGGACGGTAAGCCAACAGGCCGTCTTCGAAGACGTAGCGGAAATCCTAAGGAAGAAAACAGACGTCAAAGCTTTTGCCTCCCAGCCCCAATCCATCGGGGACCGTCGAGGCGGCATGCCCATCCAGTACGTTTTGCAGGCACAAAACCTCGAGAAGCTCAAAGAGGTCATCCCCGCTTTTATGGATGAGGTAACCCAAAGCCCTATTTTCCAATTTTCAGATATCAACTTGAAATTTACCAAACCAGAAATCGAAGTAGAGATAGACAGGGAAAAAGCCCGAAACATCGGAGTATCGGTGCAAGAAATCGCAAGGACACTCCAACTTTCCTATTCTGGACAGCGCTTTGATTATTTCATCATGAACGGCAAGCAGTATCAGGTCGTAGGTGAAATGCAGAAGGAAGACAGAAATGAGCCTATCAACCTGCGCATGCTGTACGTCAGAGCAGAAAACGGGCAATTGGTACAGCTGGACAATTTGGTAAACATTACCGAAAAAAGCACCCCTCCACAGCTTTACCGTTTTAACCGTTTTGTGAGTGCCACCGTTTCGGCGGGACTGGCCCCCAAATACACCATTGGTGATGGATTGGATGAAATGGACCGGATTGCAGCGGAGGTATTGGACGAAAGCTTCACTACGGACGTCGCTGGGGTATCCAAGGAATTCCGCGAAAGCTCTAACAGCTTGATTTTCGCCTTCCTGTTTGCCCTTATTTTGATTTACTTGGTACTTTCCGCACAATTTGAAAGCTTCACGGATCCGCTGACCATCATGATCACGGTGCCCTTGGCCCTGTTTGGTGCCTTACTGTCCTTATGGCTTGGCGGCTATACCTTGAACATCTTCAGTCAAATCGGCATCATCATGCTCATCGGTTTGGTGACGAAAAACGGGATCCTCATCGTGGAATTTGCCAATCAGCGCAAAGCACACGGCCTGGAAGTGGATGAAGCCATCATTGGCGCAGCTGTGGCCCGGTTCCGTCCGATCTTGATGACCAGCCTTTCCACGATTTTGGGAATATTGCCCATTGCCCTGGCTTTGGGCGCAGGAGCAGAAAGCCGAAGTCCGATGGGCGTAGCGGTCATTGGCGGACTGGTATTATCCACCATTTTGACGCTATTTGTCATCCCGGGCGTTTATACTTATTTGACATCAAAATCATCAAGATTAGCAAGAATATGAGGAAGCAGTGTTTGGTTTTATTGGGCATGATGGCGGCGATATATTCGGCATTTGGACAAGAAGAACTCTCTTTTGAAAAAGCCATTATCAAGGGCTTGGAAAACAACTACGATGTAAAAATTGCCCTTCAGGACAAAAAGGTCACTGAAATCGACAAGAAAATAGGAGTGGGCGCCTTGTTGCCCAGTTTGGACGCTACCTATGGCAGGACGACCAGTACCGAGGACGTAGAGCAGCAGTTTGTCAATGAAAGCACTCCCCGAAACATCGATGGGGCAAAATCCACCGGGGAAAACTTTAACATCAATGCCATCTATGGTTTTCGATATGAGGCGGTAGTCGCTTTAAAGCGTTTGGGAAAGCTCGATGAAATCGGTGAACTGCAGGCCAAAGTGGTCATTGAAAACACCGTGGCGGCCATTTCTGAAGCCTATTACCGACTTGCCACCGAACTGGAGCGCTACGAAGTACTCCAAGAGACCCTTGAGCTCTCCCAGCAGCGGTTGGACATTGCAAAATCCCAATATGAGCTGGGCGGAAGCTCGAAAACCGAATACCTTGCTGCCCAAGTAGATTATAATACGGACAGGTCCATGCTCGTTTCTCAAGAGCAAGTCATCCGGACTGCCCGTATCAATCTGAATGAGCTGATGGCCCTGGATGACACCCAAAATTTCGTCATTACGGACAGCATATTGATCAACAAGGACCTCACATTGGGGCCGTTGGTAGATCAGGCCATGGATCAGAACAAAATGCTTCTGATCAACAGAAGACAGGAGAATGTCGCCTACCTGCAGCTTAAAGAAATCCAAGCCCAACGCCTACCCTACCTTTCTCTGGACGGGAATTACCGCCAGTCCGTCTCCAATTCCGACGCTGGCTTCCTCATCCAGAATAAGCGCGAAGGATACTCCTTTGGGGCTACCATCGGCATTAACCTCTTCAGTGGCTTTACCTTGAACCGCCAAATCCAACGGGCCCGTGTACAGCAAGAAAGCCAAGCCTACATCCTGGACCAATATGAAGTCCAGTTAAAATCGGATATCTATCGGGCTTTTAATGTCTATGAAAACAGCAAGCAACGCCTGGAGATCGAACGACAAAATTACCTTGTAGTAGAGGAAAACACCGACATTGCCTTTGACCGATTTAAAACCGGACTGACAAGCTACTTGGAGTTTAGAGATGCCCAAGTAAACCGGCTCAATGCCGAAAGCCGCCTAATCGATGCGATCTTCAGTACCAAAGTGGCAGAAGTGGAATTGATGCGATTGGCAGGAAAGATCTATTACAAAAGCAATGACGAAGAAATACTGAGGTAACCACCTCCGTTCGACAGCTTATCCGACATCAAAACGTCATGGGGAGATCGTGACATTTTCCCAGATGTCGAGGAAGTGCATGAAAGATTTCATGCTGCCCCGTTTCTCTGGTCTCCTCTGTGGGCTTAAATTACGGGAAGGTTAGCCAGATAGTCATGGCCTCGACGCCGCTCAGCCTGACATGCATATTGATGACTTAATTGCATTGCTAACCGCCTAAAGGGGAACTTCTCCACACGTCGAACCCCTGCCAATGGAAGTGCTCTTAAGATGAGAAACCCACGTTATTCCATGCATTTATAATTTTTATTGTGGATATTCATACGGTATAAACAGCAATCCATATGAAAGTAGAAAAGTATCTGCGCCACTATTTACGTTGTTTATTGCTGGTCATTTCAGTTTCTGCTTCCTCCACCGTCTTCGGCTTCGCACAAGATGGCCCCTTCAGTAATGCAAGGGAAGATAAGTCACGGGATTCTTTGGCCATTGTAAATGCCATCCAGCTGTCACGGGACATTCATCGGAGCAATCATGAGCCAGACACCGAATACCAGGAAGCGGAAAAAGCCATCAGCCTCTCCATAGCGCTCGGTGACACCCTACTGTATGCAAAGGCACTGGATAACCTCGGCTTGATCTACCGCTATCATCAGCGGTACGAAGAGGCCATCCCACTGCATGCCAAGGCCCTTGAGCTGATCACAAAGGAAGACTCCAGCGACATGGAAAAAATGATCTTCGCCAATAACGCCGGAGTGGCCAGCCGCTATGCTGAAGATTTTGACCAAGCGGTATACTTTTACTTGGAAGCCCTAAAGGTGGCTGAAGCCCAAAACGACCTTAGAAACATTGCCATTTCATGTAATGGCTTGGGCAATACCCTGCTCCACCTTCCCGGACGTGAGGAAGATGCATTGGCCTACTTCGAACGCTCGCTGGAGGCAGAGCGAGAACGTAACAATACCCTCGGGATCGCCATGAATTACCTTTCCATTGGCGATTACTATACCGAAAAGCGAGAATTCGACACGGCCAGAAGCTATTTGAACAAGCTTCTAGAGATCAATCAGGCCAGGAAGGACACCTTTGGGCTGGGCATAACCTATGAGTATTTTGGCCAAAATTATTTTCAAGAAGGAAAGGACTTGCAGCAAGCGGCAGCCTACTTTGACCAGTCCAAGGCTTTTTTTGAACACTTGGGAGACCTTCACAAGCAAGCGGACATCGCCAAGCGCCAAGGAGATGTTTACCGGAAATTGGGGAATTTGACCAAAGCCATCCAGCTGTACCATGACGCTTGGAAGCTTGCCGAAAAAATCAAAAACAAAGGCCTGATCAAAGAATGTTCGTATTGGCTATCGGCCATCTATGAGCAGCAAGGCAAATACAGGAAAGCATTGGAATTCCTTACCCTTTCACATCAATACAAGGACAGCGTGGCGCTGATGGATCAGCAAACGCAAATTGCTGCCATCGAAAAGCGATATGCCATTGAAAAAAAGGAGTCACAAATCGAACTGCTGCAAAAAGACAAAGCACTGCAAAATTCAGAGCTGGAAAGTCAACGGGCGGCCTTGAAGAGCCATCAGGTGATCTTCATCCTATTGGCCACATTATTGGTCTTTATTGTGGTGATCGCCTTTATGCAATTCAAAAACATCAAAGCCAAGAAAAGGGCAAATGAGCTCCTTCGTCGTCAAAACAACCAAATCAAGGCGCAAAGGGATGAAATCAAAAACGTCAACCAACAGCTGGAAGCGACATTTGAGGAATTGATCCAAGAGCAAAAGAACACGGAAGAAAAGCGGATCAAACTGCTCGAAAGTAAATTTGAAAACCGTATCCAATCGTTGGCCATTCAATCCTTGGAATCCCAGATGAACCCGCACTTTTTATTTAACGGCATGAATGCTGTCCGCTGGTTGGTCATGAAGAACAAAAATGAAGAAGCCAAGGAGTATATTGACACCTTTGCACGGCTGCTCCGCATGAGCTTGACCAATAACCGCAAAAAGTCCATAACACTTGATGAAGAGTTGCAATCTACCGCTCTCTATTTAAAGATCGAGCAGTTACGTTTTGACAGCGAGTTTAATTACCACATCAATATCTCCCCCAAGGTAAACCCTAAAATGGTCAAGGTGCCGCCCAAAATCCTACAGCCTTTGGTAGAAAATGCCATAAAACATGGGCTACTTCCCAGCCGGAAATCCCCAAAAACCCTCGACATCAAAGTGAATCAAACCGATGACGGTGTCTTGGTAGAAGTACTTGATAATGGCAGAGGGTTCTCTAAATCCAAGGAAAGTTTCATCGAACCTCGGCCAGACGGAACACATCTTGGGCTAAAGCTCATCGAAGAGCGACTGGTAATTTTTAATCAGCAGCATGAAGGGCAAGTCACCTTTTCTATTGCCCCAAGAAATCCTCATGGAGATGAAGTGACCGGTACTAGCGCTACCATACATATTGTGCTGGAAAGTGCCCTGAACACCACCTCCTAAGCTGTGCTTTCCCTAAGGGTATAATCAAAGCAGCAAACTGATAAAAGCAGTAAACCGAAGCTTGCTTTCAGGAATAAAGGCTTCCTTCCCATCCACTTTTTCCAGTTGAAACCGTTGATAACGTCCCTCGCCAATATTCACCCGTAACACTATCTCTCGATGATCAGTAAGCTTGACGCCCCAAAAATATTGTTTACCATACTCCATCATCCTATAATTAGAATCGCCGTTCACAAACAACTGGAAGCCACTGGAGGCTAAAGAAGGATGAACCAACACTTTTGCCTTAAAAAAATGATTCTCGGGTTGGTGCTCTAAAATCACCTTTCCATATTTCCTGTTCCTACTTTCAAGAGGTCCTTGCCCACCAGCTTGGGGAATCAGCCAATAATATTGCTCAACGGGCTCCTCCTTTCCCCCAACAGTATACCAAAAGGCACCTGCAAACACCATAGAAATAAGCATTAAAATTGTTTTCATGACGATTTCCATCCATTAAATAAAAGCAGGCTCCAGGGTCTTGGAGGAAACCCTGAAGCTAGCTTTTGGTTACTGATTGTCCATAAAAAAGTAGCATGTAAATAGTCAGTCATAAAATGATATGATGAAAGCTACCACAAATTATTGGGCGGTGAAACAGTAAAATAGTGGACAGAACAAAACAATGAGTAGTCTACCGGTTTCAATTATTAATATGCGCTATCCTCCTTTTTCGATCAAAAATTCATCTATTCTTAATTAGCAGGCTAAGATGTTTCCTATATTAGCATAAGGAATAATTTAGGCGACCTCAAATATAGCGTTAATGAAAGTAGGGATAATCGACGATGAAGTCCACTGTGTGGAAAGCTTGGTACTTGAACTAATGCAGTTTAAGGAAGAAGTAGAAATCGTTTTTTCCACCTCAAAAGTAGAAGAGGCACTGGAAGCCCTAAGTACATCCTCCATCGACCTGATGTTTTTGGATGTAGAGATGCCGCGAATCAACGGTTTTGAACTCTTGGACATGATCGATGAGGTATATTTTGAGGTGGTATTCACCACAGCCTATAGCCAATACGCCCTAAAAGCCTTTCAATACAAAGCATTTGACTACTTGCTCAAACCCATTGGTCATCATGAGCTTGCCGAAGTATTGAAGAAATACAAGGGCTACCACCAACACCTCAAAAAAGAGCGTGAAGTCGATTTGATGGAATTCATTTCCTCGCTGAAAAAAGATAATATCATCAAGTCCAAAATTGCCGTTCCCGTGAGCGAAGGACTGGAGTTTATTAAAGTGGACGAGATCATTTATGCCCAAAGTCAAAACAATTACACTATCCTTCATTTACATGACAACACGACGCTTCTATTCAGCAAAACCCTAAAAGAAGTAGAAAGAACGCTGAAAAAGTATTTTTTTATTAGAATCCACCAATCCTATTTGATCAACCCAAATTATATGAAAAAGTATTTTCGTCATGATGGAGGAGGAGTACAGATGGAAAATGGAAAATCCCTACCTATAAGTCAGCGAAAGAAAGAGGAGATCATTACGCTCTTTGAAGCAATCGCCAAGAATAAATCACTCTAACGTTTTATACACAGAATCATTTGATTCGCCTCCCAAAATCACCAATACTATAATTGGTACCCTTTGTATTTTTGTAGATGTGGTGTAATTGTATTATTATTGATCTATGCCACTTCACCAACAACCCTTTTTGACCGCAAATTGCAAACAACGATCAGTAAATATGCTAGTCATGTGTTTGCTTGCCTTTTTGTTGGGATGTGGGGAAGAAATTCAAAAGAAAAAGAAGGCTCCCCCCTACTGGGAGAGCCCCGTACAATTGGACCTGGAAGGAATCAAAAAGCGAGGATTCATCAGGGCAGTCGTGGACAATTCCTCCACGAGCTATTATATCTATCGGGGTCGACGGATGGGCTATGAATACGAACTCCTTCGCAATTTGGCCAAGCAATTGGATGTACAGCTGAGACTTATCGTCAATGAAGACATCGAGAAAGCCTACCAATTGCTCAACAAAGGAAAGGCAGATATCGTGGCCATTAATTTGGTCGTCAATGAGGATCGAAAAAAATACGGAAGCTTTACCTCCAAGCTTAACTTACTGTCCTCCGTTCTCGTCCAAAACCGCAAAAAAGAGGTGTTGGATTCGCTTCAACAGCTGGACCAAAAAACTGTACACGTAAGGAAATCGGCAGTCTATAAGGACCAACTCTTGCAATTGGAAGACAGTTTGCAAATAGATATTGACATCGTCGAGGCCCCCAAAAACTCAGACGAGTTAGTGGACGAAGTGGTGCGGGAAAATATCGACTTCACCTTGGTGGACGAAGATTTAGCACTGGTCAACTCCACCTATTACAGTGAAATCAACATTGACTTACAGATCAACTCACCTTCCCCGGTCGCTTGGCTCGTACGGAAAAACGCTCCAAACCTTTTGGCAGCAGTGAACGATTGGATAGAAAAAGGCACACAATCCACTTATTTTGCCATCCTTTACGGGAAATATTTCCTGAACAAGAAAAACAGCTACTACCGAAACAAAAGCCCCTTTTCTTCTATTTCAGGCGATCAAATATCCAAATATGATGAGATAATCAAGGAAGGAGCCGACTATTTGGGATGGGACTGGAGGCTGTTAGCTTCCCTTGTTTACAAGGAATCCAGGTTTAATACCGAAGCCACCAGCTATGCCGGGGCCAAAGGGCTTTTACAGCTGATGCCTGTTACGTTAGAGCGGTTTGGTGTCGATAACCCCAATGATCCTTCCCAAAGCCTGATGGGGGGAGTCAAGTACCTCAAGTACTTGGATAAATTCTGGCTCGAGCGAGTTCCAGAGACCAATGAACGAATTAAGTTTATCCTAGCCTCTTACAATGTAGGCCATGGCCACGTAAATGATGCTTGGAGGCTTGCCTTGAAATTCGGAAAGGATACTCGTACTTGGAGCAATGTAGCTTATTACCTGGAGCGAAAATCCCAACCGAAATATTACCGCGACCCAGTGGTCAGAAGCGGATATGCTAAAGGGCACCTCGCGGTGGCGTACGTGCGGGACATCCTAAGCATCTATGAGTCCTACAGGATATTGGTAGACCCTTATCCCCGTGAAATCGAAGATAAAACCCTCGCAAAAAAATAAACGCAATCCAGCTTTTGGGAGAATGTAGAAAAGTTAAAATTAGCCTGATTTACCAGGTCGAAAGCTAAGCATGGGCATAATCGAAAAATATATTTCTTTCCTTGGATACAAGGAAGATAAGTACATACGTCCCTTTACAACTATTTTCAGTACAAAAACCTCAGGATTTTAGCGCAACTGGACCTCTAAGCGAATATGGCAAAAACGAAAAAAGCGATCCTGTCCTGCACCCGTTACCAGTACATCAAGATCGCTTTTCTTCTAAGGTATTTCCGGATGCTAAGCCAACCTACGTTTCAATTTGGCTGTGCAGCATACGCGAGATCTATCAAATTTTGTCAAAGATATTTTTAAAGCTTGTAGCAGTCCCTAATTTACCATGTAGCTCGTCTATATGCACACGCTCCTGCTCGGTCGTGTCACGATGACGAATGGTCACGGTATTGTCTTCAAGGGTCTGATGGTCCACCGCTATACAAAATGGCGTACCTATCAGGTCTTGACGAGTATAGCGCTTACCGATAGAAGCCGCTTCCTCATAGACCACGTTAAAATCGTACTTCAATTTATCGAAAATTTCCCTTCCCTTATCCGGCAATCCGTCCTTTTTCGTAAGTGGAAGAATGGCCGCCTTAACAGGGGCAATGGAAGGATGAAATTTAAGGTAGGTACGCTTTTTACCTTCCTGCTCTTCCTCCACAAATGCATTGCAAAGGGTCATCAAGAAAAGCCTGTCCGCACCAATTGAGGTCTCGATTACATAAGGGATATAATTTTGGTTTACCTCTGGATCAAAGTACTGCTGTTTCTTTTTGGAGTATTCCTGATGGCTTTTCAAGTCAAAGTCCGTCCTGGAATGAATTCCTTCCACCTCTTTGAACCCAAAGGGGAAATCAAACTCAATATCCATCGCAGCATTGGCATAATGCGCCAATTTATCGTGATCGTGTGTCCTGAGCTTCTCCTCGGGTACCCCCAGTGCTTTGTGCCACTTAAGTCGGGTTTCGGACCACGTCTTATACCAGTCCAGCTCCGTACCAGGCCGGACGAAGTACTGCATTTCCATCTGTTCGAATTCCCGCATTCGGAAAATAAACTGACGCGCCACAATTTCATTTCTGAAAGCTTTTCCTATTTGGGCAATGCCAAAAGGCACTTTCATACGGGCCGTCTTTTGCACGTTCAGGAAATTGACAAATATCCCTTGAGCCGTTTCTGGCCTGAGGTAAATGGTGGAAGCATCTTCGGCCACAGAACCTACCTGCGTGGCAAACATCAGGTTAAATTGACGCACATCCGTCCAATTGGACGTGCCACTGATCGGACAGGTGATGTCCTCATTTATGATCAGGTCACGGACACCTTCAAGGTCTTCTGCTTCTAACAGCTTGCCCATGGCGGCCAGTAAGGACTTAGCTTCTTCCTCTTTCCCGGCCCTTTCCAGTGTAGCAGCTTTCTCTTCAATCAGCACATCCGCACGGTAGCGCTTTTTACTGTCTTTATTATCGATCATGGGATCATTAAAGCTGTCCACGTGACCGGAAGCTTTCCACGTAGTGGGATGCATAAAAATGGCTGCATCGATCCCAACTATATTATCATTTAACCGCGTCATGGACTCCCACCACAAGCGCTTTAGGTTATTTTTAAGCTCCACTCCATAGGCACCATAATCATAAACGGCCTGAAGTCCATCATATATTTCGGATGAAGGATACACAAAACCATATTCCTTGGCATGTGAGATAATATCCTTCAATTGTGCATTTTCGGTTGCTTGTTCTGTCTTTGCCATAGCCGCAAAAATAGGGAAATAGCTTTTAAGATTGAAAGATAAGAAGATTGAAAAATAAGAAAATTACAGATTTACGGATCAATGTGCCCAAACTTGATCCGTTGATGCTTTTAAGCATGTTTTTTTGTCCTGTAAAAAAGGTACCCTAATACCAAGGTGGACAGGAAAAAGATCAAAGTAGTCCACTCGTAAGTTCTTTTACTGGCCAGCACTTCTGCGATATCATCATCCTTATCGTCTAAAGCCCTTTTCAGCTTTCCAATATCCTGCTCTTGCTTTTGGGCAATATACTTGTAATCGTCCTTTTCATATTTGATTTCGGTAGTTTCGATGTTTTTGAGCATTTCCAGCTCATCCATGATCAAATTATCCTTTAGGATAATGCGCTCCATCCATTCATTGGTCTTGATCATATCTTTTTTGGTGCGGTTTCCAAAAATGCCGGATTTCTCCTCTTCTGAGGCCTTCCATTGGCGATGAAGCCCTTGACGCTCATCCACAAGCTTTTCCAATCGATCCTGAGCAGGCGAAATCACGGGGATCGCCAAGCAGAACAATAGTAGATATTTAAACATAATTGTATTTTTTACGCCTATTAAGATCAAATAACGTGCCGATAGCGGCTAAAAGGAAAAGTAAAAGCCACTGCTGGTTACTTCTGTGCCACTTGCCCCCAGCCAAAAACCATCAAGCCACACAGGACCGCTTTGATGGAAACCAACGCTTTCGCTGTTAAGGCATCGACACCAATAGCCTTTTTGTGCTCCATATCCGTTAGATATTACCGAAAAAGGATCAAGCAATATTTCTGGGGGACGAATGTTGACATGGTCTTATAAAAGAAAATTTCATGCCGTTAAAACGATGGTTTTTTAGGTATCCGCACAAATGGGCTTTAGCGGGAATTTATGGGGAATAGTTAGGCCCATGCCGCTAAAACGGGAAACGTTGGATGGGCAAATTTACCATGAGCTTCACCCATGGCTAAGAATATATCGCCCCTTTGGGGCTAGCTTTCGAGCATATATAACGATCGCTACAAAACACCTTATACCTTGTGTTTCAGCTCTCCTCAGATTACACTTAGGAGTAAAATGCGATCACGCAATACTTCTGTAAGGTGATAAATTTAGTAACCGGAACATTGATACGCCGTCAAGACCTCAGGCACAATGCAATTATACATTCCTTTCTATGCAGGACCTACATGTACTTGGTGCCTTTGACACGTTGTGGCTTTTTTGTACCCGTGATTTTGCCTTTAAGTAAAACGGCAGTCCCCAGCTTTTCCGCTTGATCCGAAAGATGGCCATCCCCTATTTGAAGAGGCCACTTTCTCTAAGGGGAGCCATCAGATTACAAATGAAATTTATTGGTTTTCTTTCGCTTGTACTGCCCTTTACGGCGCTTATTATTGGTATAAAAATTATACAAGTAATTGATGGCGAAGGTGGTCACTGCCAAAGGCACAAAAAAATCAGGAAGCATTCTTTTGATCCCTAACAGAATAAGTAATGTGGCAATAATCCCAAGCTTAAAAGTAGTATGGCTTTCAGGATAGGTTTTCCGGATCAAGATCAAACTCAATATCTCAATCAAAACCAAAAAAATGATCAAATAAGTCAGCAGCTTGAGGGCAGAAATCTGATCGTAAAATACCGACCATCCTGCTAATCCAGCCACTGCAATCAAGCTGATCGACTGCAGGGAAGTGTTCAATTTTTCTTTCATGGTTACTTGGGTTTTGATCAAGATAGCTGCTTTTTTGCTAAAAATCAATCCCAAATCCCAATAGAAAACGCTCTCATACAGCCATTAGTCAATGCTGCATGAGAGCGGATGATTTCGAATTACAGCTTTTCCTTGATGAAATTGGTCATCAGGTTATAGAGGTGCCAAGTGGTATTGCCACCATAAATTCCATGGTTTCTATTTGGATAATAAAAGGTTTCAAACTGCTTGTCTGCAGCCACTAATGCATCCAACAAAGCCACTGAGTTTTGGAAATGGACATTGTCATCTCCTGTACCATGGATCAAAAGGAAATTTCCCTTCAACTTGTCCACATGGGTAAGTGGGCTATAATCATCATATCCAGATGGATTCAGCTGAGGCGTCTGCAAATACCGCTCGGTATAAATGGTGTCATAATATCTCCAGGTGGTTACTGGCGCTACGGCAATGGCCGTTTTGAAGACATCATTGCCCAGCATAAGGGAGAGAGAACTCATGTAACCTCCATAAGACCAGCCCCAAATACCGATACGCGCGCCATCCACATACGGCAAAGAAGCCAAGTATTTGGCCCCCGCTATTTGGTCTTGGACCTCCAGATTGCCCAGCTGTGCATAGGTGGCATGCTTAAAGGCGCGGCCTCTTCCTCCCGTTCCACGGTTATCCACACACACGACGATATAGCCTTCTGCTGCCAAGTGATGATGCCAAAAATCCCGGGTACCTCCCCAAGCATTTCGCACGTTTTCGGAGCCTGGCCCTCCATAAACATACATCAATACAGGATGCTCTTTTGTCTCATCAAAATCTGCTGGCTTAATCATATAGCCGTTTAGCTGTGTGCCGTCTACGGTTTGAAATTGGAAAAACTCCTTATCACTAAGTGCATAGCCATCCAAACGGTCTTTTAAGGCCTTATTGTCCTCGAGCACTTTAATGGTTTCGCCCTTGGCATTGTTTAAGGTGACATGCAGGGGTTTGTTTGCAGTGGAAAAATAATCGATAAAGTACTTTTGATCGCGGCTCATGTTGATCCCGTGGGTTCCTTTGGCAGGAGTGAGTTCCTTTTTGCCTTTTCCATTCAGCTTGATCACATAAAGGTTTCGCTCCAAGGGAGACTGCTCAGTAGAAACAAAGTAAATCTTCTTGGACTTTTCATTCACGCCGACCACTTCGGTTACTTCCCAGTCTCCTGAGGTCACCTGCTGAATCAACGCACCGTTCATATCATGATGGTAAATATGCTTAAACCCATCTTGCTCGGAAGTTCGCAAAAAACCACTACCATCCTTCAGGTAAAGAAGGTTATCATTATAGTTGAGGTCGACGTAAGTAGTCGCTTTCTCGGTCAATATCACCTTGCTGTCTCCTGTAGCTGTATTGGCATGCAAAAGGTCCAGCTGATTTTGAAGTCTGTTGAGACGGATAAATGCCAAGGTCTCACTGTTGCCAGTCCAGTAAATTCGGGGCAAGTAAATGTCTGTCTCTTCACCGGCGTCCATCTTGGTGCTTTCATCCGCCCCAAGGTCGTACACGTGAATGCTCACGGCTGAATTTTTCTCCCCTGCTTTTGGATATTTAAACTTATAATCCTGTGGATACAAGGGCCCCCAAAGCTGCATGTTATACTCAGGGACGGCTGATTCATCAAAGCGGATATAGGCAATTTTCTGTCCGTCTGGAGACCACTCAAACGCTTGGGCCATGGAAAATTCCTCTTCATATACCCAGTCGGCCGAGCCATTGATAATCTTGTTCCACTCACCATCGTGCGTCACTTGATGTACCTTGTTATCCTCTAAAGTGATATAGTATAGGTCATTGTCCTTCACAAAGGCCACCTTGGTATTATCTGGCGAAAGGGTAGCATAGGATATTTTTTCTCCATCCATCAGCTTTTGGGACACCCCTGAAGCAATGTCTACGACATAAAAAACACCCTTGGAAGACCTTCTATAAATGCTCTCCACCTCAGTGGCCACCAAAGCCTTGGTCTCGTCATTGTTAAAAGAATAGCTGGAAAATTCAATGCCCAGCTTATTGCCGTCTATCAGGACTTCCTCCTGCTCACCCGTACTGACATTCATCTTTACCACCTGAGTGACGCCATCCTCTTTTTTCAAGGAACTGTAGTACTGCCCATCTTTCATCCAATTGATGCCTCTGACAGACTTCTGATTAAACACTCCTTCTTTGAAAATGGAAGCTAAGGATACCTCCTTTTGCTGTGCGTAGATTTCTGTACACATACTGATCATTAATGCCGCTAGCGCGAAAATGCTTATTCGGTTCATAAATAGTTATATTGTGGATTTTATTCTGATCGCTAAATATAATGAAATTGACCTTTAAGGTCACCATCTCCCGCGTCGAGTTCATTACTCTCAATTCATTTCAATGATATTTTTTTAGTTTTTACTGCATTTGTGCAATTATTATGCACAGACAAAAACTAGATTTGACAGTATCAAAGGTGTCCCATCCCTTAAGATGGGGTTATTTTAATCTCTAACTGTACTTTTATGAAATCTTTTGATTCAAAATCTTTCGACCTTAAAGAAATGGGCGTAGAAGAAATCTCCGACCTTCAGCAAAATGAAATCAACGGAGGACTTTCCATCACAGTTCCTTCGCTCTCATCTTTGTCCCTTCCATCTGTGGATGCTTCTGCGGGATTAGGAGTTAGCTTAGCTGCCGCCGTTGGCGGAATTACTTTAGGATTGGGCCTAAGCTTGGGATTAGCGGTAGATGCTTAACGACACATTCTTTCTAGACTTTACTAAGCAGGAAAACAGGTTGTTTTCCTGCTTTTTTTTACGGTACTGAGGCACAAAGGAACCAAGCTGCAAGGTAGATGTACCAAAGAACGATCGACCAATCCCATTCCACCCACCCAAACATACTCCTTCCTATTTCTTGACCCGCTTTTTATTTTTGGACATTAACCACGGCAAATGCTGTGTGCCTTGGCACCTTGGTGGTATTATTTTCATTAATCCGGAAGAATACTTCGAAATCATAGGGAAGTCATTTAAATTTACTTTATGAAGAAAAAAATTGCATTGGTCACCGGTGGCTTTACCGGAGAATCGGTCGTTTCACTAAAAAGTGCCGCGGTAGTAGAAACCCAAATCGATAGGGAGCGCTATGATGTCTATAAAATCATCATTGAAAAGGAAAATTGGTTTTATGCCGCTGAAGACGGAACCCCTTCCCTTGTCGATTTAAATGACTTTTCCATTCAGGTGGATGGTAAAAAGGTCACTTTTGATGGTGTTTTTAACATCCTCCACGGCTCACCGGGAGAGGATGGCAAACTTGCTGGATACTTTGACATGGTAGGCCTCCCTTACACTACTTGTGACGCCCTGACCTCTGCGATCACCATGAACAAAGGCTACACCAAGGCCATAGTACAGGACATCGAAGGACTGGAAGTGGCCAATTCCCTCCAGCTGTTCAAAAACTCCCCCAAAAACACCCAGCGCGTCATCGATGAGCTTACCCTTCCTTATTTCGTCAAACCCAATAATGGCGGTAGCAGTATCGGCATGAGTAAGGTAAAAAGCGAAGGAGAAGTCCAAGAAGCCTTGGACAAAGCCTTTGCAGAAGACAACCAAGTGCTGATCGAAGAGTTTGTTTCCGGCAGGGAATTTTCCATCGGCATGTACATGGTAAATGGCGAAGTCATCGTCCTCCCTGCTACGGAAATTGTCAGCTCCAAAGAGTTTTTTGACTTTGAAGCCAAATATACTGCGGGTGTCACAGAGGAAATCACCCCCGGAAGGATGTCCGAGGAAGAGGTCAATAGGGTAAGGGAAGTGGCCAGAAAGGTCTACCTCAAACTCAACTGCAAAGGCGCTGTGCGTATGGATTACTTCCTCGAAAAGGAAACCGGAAAAATCTTCTTTATCGAAATCAATACGGTTCCCGGCCAAACGGAAACCAGCCTTATCTCACAGCAAGTACGTGCCATCGGCAAGACTGTCAAAGAATTCTACACGGAGATTATTGAGGAAATGTGGAAGCAATAAGGACGGATTTCATGCCACCCCTTTTAAGAGGGTATAGACAAAAAAAGGAGTGGCAGCTCGGTGCACCGAGCTGCCACTCCTTTATGTTCTTCAAATCTCCCTTTAGGCCTGGCAGCGATGTTTTCTTTTAATCGGACGGAAGGTAAAAGAAGATTGCTTCTTCTCGCTGGTCATCGCCAGGACATTTTTATATTGGATCCTGCTTAAAGGTCAAACTCCTTTTTCAGCCTGTCCACATAATCCAGTTTTTCCCAGGTAAACAACTCCACATCCAAGGTTAGCGAAGTGCCATCCGGAGAAACAAAGGTCTTTTGCACCACTTCGTTCGTTCTTCCCATGTGGCCGTAGGCAGCCGTTTCTTCATAAATAGGATTACGAAGCTTCAGCCTTTGCTCAATGGCATATGGACGCATATCAAAAATCTTCTGGATCTTTTCAGCGATTACCCCGTCCTTCAGGTCCACTTTACTGGTGCCGTAAGTATTGATATATATGCCCATTGGCTCGGCTACGCCGATGGCATAGGACACCTGAACCAACACCTCATCGGCTATTCCCGCTGCCACCATATTTTTGGCGATATGACGGGTAGCATAAGCTGCAGAGCGATCCACTTTTGAGGGATCCTTTCCGGAGAATGCCCCTCCTCCATGAGCGCCTTTTCCACCATAAGTATCCACAATAATTTTACGGCCTGTCAAGCCCGCATCTCCATGGGGTCCGCCGATCACAAATTTACCTGTAGGATTGATATGGTAGGTGATGTCATCGGTAAAGAGCGCCTGGATTTCCGGGATCAGCTGTGCCTTCACACGTGGGATCAAAATACTGATCAGGTCCTCCTTGATTTTCTTCAGCATGGCCGGCTCATCCGCAAATTCATCGTGCTGGGTAGAGATCACGATGGTCTTGATCCGCTGTGGCACATTGTCGTCGCTGTATTCGATCGTCACCTGTGCTTTGGCATCTGGACGGAGATAAGTGATTTCCTTATTTTCCCTCCTCAAGTTAGCCAACTCTTTCAACAACCTATGGGAAACATCCAATGCCAATGGCATATAGTTCTGTGTTTCGTTCGTCGCATATCCGAACATCATACCCTGATCACCAGCGCCTTGTTCTTCTGGGCTTGTCCGATCCACACCTTGGTTGATATCAGGAGACTGGTCGTGAATAGCTGAAAGCACACCACAAGAGCTCCCGTCAAACATGTACTCTCCCTTCACATAACCGATCCTATTGATCACATCACGGGCAATTTTCTGGACATCAAGGTAAGTATTGGACTTCACCTCTCCTGCCAAGACCACCTGGCCTGTGGTCACCAAGGTTTCGCAAGCCACCTTGGACTGAGGATCAAACGCCAAAAAATTATCAATCAATGCATCTGATATCTGATCAGAAATTTTATCAGGATGTCCCTCAGAAACAGACTCCGAGGTAAATAAATAAGGCATATATCGAGTTTTTAATTACAAGTAGAAATGGCGTGTAAAATTAAAGCATAAGCAGGAAATAAAAAACTTTTACTTTGGGATAAATGATAACAGGTCTGTCCGCACATATAACGGGCATTTTTCCCGCTTCTGAAAGGCCCCAAAAACTCGAAAACAGTTTATCCGTTAAGACGAACACCCCCACCATGATTAAAAACTGAAAGCGTAGGCACTGATCAAAGTCTCCCGACTTTCCCATCTGGTCTTAGTCTCCCGACTGAGACCTCAACTTCCACAAGTCTCCAGACTTGCAGCGTAACCAAGGTACCAAGTACGAAGAAGTGGGAAGTGGAAAGGAAGTTGAAAGTAAGGTATCAAATGCGATAAAGTACAAGCTCCGTTAATGTTGCAATTCCCAATTCTCCAACCTTCCAACCTTCCAACAACTTAACTTCTTAACGTTTAGACCTTATAATGCTCCTTTGGCTGGCTCTTCAAGATCTTCACAGCTGATTCTGCGGTGATATCCCGTTGTGGATTGGCCAGCATCTCGTAGCCGACCATAAATTTCTTCACGGTCGCAGAGCGTAACAGTGGCGGATAGAACACCATGTGCAGGTCCCATTCTGGATGGTTTTGGCCATCTGTGGGAGCTTGATGGATCCCTGCCGAATACGGAAAAGACACCTTGAAGACATTGTCATACATGATCGCCAGCTGACGGTAGGCATCCGCCAAAGCTTCCATTTGTGCAGCGTCCATTTCGGAAAGGGAAGCAATATGCGTCTTAGGCGCAATCATCGCCTCAAAAGGCCAAACCGCCCAAAATGGTACCAAGCCCACGAAATAATCATTTTCGAATAGAATACGTTCTCCTTTCTTGAGCTCCTCGTACACATAGTCCAGCACCATACTACGTCCATATTTTTGGTAATATTCACCAAACTTCACCTGCTTTTTGGCCGGCTCCACTGGGATGGATTCCTGTGCCCAGATCTGGCCATGGGGATGTGGATTGGAGCAGCCCATCACCGAACCTTTGTTTTCGAATATCTGGACATGATTGATAAAATCTTTACCGCCCAATTCCTGGTATTCTTTCTTCCATAGCTCCACCACCTTCGTAATGGCCTGTACGTCCAGTTCGGGAATGGTCAGGTCATGGCGGGGCGAAAAGCAGATCACCTTACAGATCCCCCGTTCACTTTTGGCCCTGAAGAATTCTCCTTCGGACATTTCTCCCTGAGGAATATCGGAAGTCAATGCCCCAAAATCATTCTGAAACACATATGCACCGGTATAATCAGGGTTTTTCTCTCCATTTATCCGGGTATTACCGGGACACAAGTAGCACTTTTCGTCATAGGCAGGCTTTTGTGCTTCGGCGGTATCTTCTTCTTGTCCCTGCCAAGGCCGCTTGCCACGATGCGGGGATACCTGCAGCCAGTCACCGGTAAATGGATTATATCTTCTATGACTATGGTCTTCGAAATTAAAATCAGTCATGAGGGGGTAAATGTTGTAATGTTTAAAAGGTTTTTTTTGTTTTTGGGCACAATTATCACTTGGTTGAGTCAGAGCCTCAATTTCAGGGAGTGCAGGAGCGAAGCCCCAACACCACGTTACTTTTATCTTGAAAATTAATACGCTCTACTCAAACTATCCGACTACTCTCGTGCCATCCGTGACCTCTACTTCGTAGATTTGGAGTGATTTTCCGAAGGCTTTTTCATAGGCTGCGGCCACTTCTTTTTCAAACGTTTCCTTAGCACCTTTTTCGACTAGATTAATGGTGCAGCCACCAAAGCCACCGCCCATCATCCGGGCACCGGCAACCGTCTCACGGGACTTGGCAAAATCAGCCAAAAAATCCAATTCCTTACAGCTCACCTCGTATAGCCCTGAAAGGCCGTCATGGGAGCCGTACATCTGCTGGCCGAATCCTTTGATATCGCCTTTTTCCAACAACTCACAGCCTTTGAGCAAACGGGCATTTTCCTCAATCACAAATTTGCATCGCCTGAAGACCACTTCGCTGATTTTGGACTTGGTCTCTTCCAGTAGTTCCAGCGTTACATCACGGAGACTCTTGACGGTTTGATTGGTCTGCTGAACAGCGGCTACACCTGCTTGGCACTCCCTTCTGCGGTCGTTATAGGCTGAATCGGCCAAGGAATGTTTCACTTGCGTGTCACACAGGATGATCTGGTAATCTCCTAGGTCGATCGGAAAATAGCTGTATTCCAGGGAACGGCAGTCCAAGCGAATAGCATGGTTATCCTTGCCCATCATGGAGGCAAACTGGTCCATGATCCCGCACTGGACACCGGCAAATTCATGCTCAGCTTTCTGGGCAAACTTCAGCATGTCCAATCGCTCCAGCCCTAGCCCAAACAGCTCGGACAACGCCAGGCAGACACCGTTTTCCACTGCTGCAGAGGAAGACAATCCAGCACCCACCGGTACATCTCCCCCAAACACCAGGTCAAAGCCCTCGATGGGGTAGCCTGCCTGCTGCAACTGGGCCACGACGCCCATCACATAATTGCCCCAACCACCTTCCATTCGCTCAAAATCATGAAGGTCAAAGGTCAGGGATTCCTGAAAATCCTGGGAAAATAAGCGGCATTCATCACTGTCATTCTTTTGGACGGCAATGACGATTTCCTTGTTGATCGCTGCGGGAAGGACAAAGCCTTCGTTATAATCGGTATGCTCCCCGATCAGGTTGATCCTGCCGGGAGATTTTACGACAATAGGTTTTTTGTCAAACAATTCTTCGAATGCTGACCGGATAATTCCTGGGTTCATGATGTTCTATTTACTTTACTTAATGACTGAAAATTTAAAAGCCGTAAAACTATGGAAAGTTTCTCCCGGCTGGAGTACTACCGTAGGGAAATGGGGATGGTTTGGCGAATCCGGAAAATGCTGCGTTTCCAAGGCAATTCCGCCATGCTTGCCATAAGTCCGCCCCTTTCCCTGGAGTGTCCCGTCAAAATAATTGGCAGTATACAACTGGATGCCGGGTTCTGAAGTAGCCACTTCCATGCGGATTCCTGATGCCGCTGAAGAGAGTACCGCGGCAGGTTGATGGGCATCAAATACCAAGGTCTGGTCCAGGCCATTGGCAATTACGGTCTGCGGATGGTCGGCCATCACGCCTTTCTTTACCTTTTTGGGCTGAAGAAAATCCAGCGGGGTTCCTTTTACGGACAGGATTTCCCCCGTGGGAATACTGCCTTCTTTGACCGGTATATACAACGGTGCATTGACTTGCAGCTCATGATCCAGAATGCTGGAAGAAAGGTCTCCGGAAAGGTTAAAATAGGAATGATTGGTCAGGTTGACCACCGTAGTTTTATTCGTGGTGGCCCGGTAGGCAAGCTTCAATTCGTTGGCTGCGGAAAGGGTAAAAGCTACGGTTACCGTCAATTCTCCGGGATAACTCTCCTCTCCATCAGGACTGACATAGGTAAATTCCACGCCATCTTCAATGATCGAAGCCTCCCATATTTTCTTATCGAACCCTTCCAATCCTCCATGCAGGTGGTGGTCGCCGTTATTTACGGCCATTTGGTAAGGCTTCCCTTCCAGCTGAAACCGCCCGTGGTCAATACGGTTACACACCCTGCCTACGGTACAGCCCATAAAGGCTCCCGCTTTCAGATAGGCCTCGCTGGTATAGTCCTCATAGCTGTCAAAACCGAGCACCACATCCCTGAATTGGCCGTCCCGGTCGGGCACTTCAAGATGGGTGAGGGTAGCGCCATAGTTGGTCACACAGGCCTTTGCGCCATTTGCATTTCGTAAGGTGAATAAATGAATGTCACTGCCGGTAGGCGTTTGGCCAAAAACGGTCCGCTCAACGGTAGTTTTACTGTGGTTAGTTTGTGCTGTTGACAAGGGTAAAAAGGTTTATTGACTGACAATTTTCTCAAATATATCCGCCAATTTAAAGGATTAAAAAATGTTATTCAGGGCATTTTGGGCTAAATTTTAAAAAAAACGTTCCCGAAAACGTTTCCATGAACCATCTATCTTTCTGAGGACTTTCGAATCACCAATTCCGTATCCAACACGATATTTTTTGGCTCAAAGCTATCCGGGTCCATCAGCTGATCCAGCAGGTTGTTGGCCGCCAATCTCCCCATTTCATAGGCAGGCTGATCCACCGTGGACAAGGCAGGTTCCAAGGCATCGGATACCGGCATATTGGTAAAACCCACCAAGGCAATGTCCTGGGGAATGCGCATGCCCTTTGCCTTCAAAAATTTCATCACATCAATGGCCACCGGGTCATTGATGGCAAATATGGCATCCGGCCGCTCAGGCCCATCCAGCAATTCTCCCACCAAGGATTGGGTCACCTCAACGGTCAAATCGCTATGCTTGACCAAACCCGTCTCCAGCGGGATGCCTTCTTCCTTGAGCGCCTTTTCATAACCGGCCATGCGCTTCTGGCTGATGTACATCCCTTTCGGCCCAGAAATAAAAGCTATTCGCTTGCACCCTTGCTCGATCAAATGACGCGTGACCTTATACGCCCCCAAGGTGTCATCCACCGTCACCGTGGATACCGGCAGGCCTTCCAAAATCCGGTCAAAAAGAACAAAAGGAATTTCCCGATCGATAAGGTTTTGGAGGTGGTCAAAGGAAACGGTCTCACGGCTAAGGGAAATCAGCAGCCCATCCACCCGGCTGGAAACCAAGGTACGGATATCCGATTTTTCCTGTTCGAAATTCTCGTTGGACTGGCAGATCATCACATTGTACCCCCGCCGGTAAGCGGTATCTTGGATACCACTGATATTGGAAGCAAAAAAATGAGAGGCTAGCTCCGGCACCACGATGCCCAAGGTCTTGGTCTTATTGACCCGCAAACTCTGTGCAACCACATTTGGAGAATAATTGAGCTTTTCGGCCATGGCCAACACCTTCTTACGGGTTTCCAACTTGATTTCCGGAGAATTTCGCAATGCCCGTGAGACGGTCGAAATGCTAATATTCAATTTCAATGCGATATCCCGGATGGTAACTTGTCCTTTTTTCATTTTCTTCCATTCACTTAAAAAATGAATATACTGTTTTTTGGCGAAATTGTCTTAAATGAAAGTCCATGATTCAGCGCAAACGCATTTAAAGAAATCATCCTATTTTGGTTTCGAAGCCTGATGGTGCCTTCAAGCTTCGTTTTCACCCCTAAGCACCACCAGAAGCAAAGGCTGAAAGCCTTACTCACATGAGCCCAAAGCAAGGCCTTGGTGTGATATGCCCAATCCCATTCTCTCCGCAGGCTAAAAGCCCAGCTCAACGCTTCAACTAGGTACTTTTAACGACCATTATTCTGAATTGGCCTTACAGGCCGTAAGGAGTGTTTATCCCCACCATTCTAGCCCAATGGGCTCCATTGGGCTGAATTAAATGAGGTAGTCTCATAAGTCCTCGTCATACTAAGTTAGTGGCGGAAAAAGTGTTGTAAAAATATCGGAATATTATTTGGTTTGCCTGAGAAGCGGGACGCTGCTACCAGGTAAATGCAGAAGGAATAAGGACGTTATCCGTCATTGGTCGTAAAGACTGTTCGCAATGCTGTTCCCTTCTGCTCTTATTACCGAAATCAGGACAATTCATAAGGTCATAAGAACCTGTTTTAAGTATAGATTGATCCGGTAAAAGACTTATCTGATAGCAACGGCCGCCAAAGACATAGGGTAAAGTTAGCAAGAAAATGGAAAAACCAGAAAAGGTATACATAGGCGTTGATATTTCGAAGGTAAAGTTTGATATCTATTTCAAATTGGGAAATGGAGAGGAAACCAAGGTAAAGCTGGATAATAATTCGGAGGGCTTTTCAGAGTTACTGAACCTTCTTCCTTCTGATTCCTGGGTGGTTATGGAAGCATCTGGACCATATTATTATCAACTGGCGAGCTTTCTATATGATAAAGGAGTCATGGTTTCGGTGATCAATCCACTTGTAATCAAAAGGTTTACGCAGATGAAGCTTAGCAGAACCAAGACTGACAGTGCCGATGCAAAAAGCATCGCTGAATATGGAAACCTGCTCAAAATAAACCCCTGGGAACCGTTAAAGTCCTGCTACCTTGAGATCAAACAATGGTATGCCTATAGAAAGCAGCTGTTAAAACACCAACATGCCATTCAAATGAAACTGGAAGCCTTTATATCAACAGGTACGCTTAACGACCTTTTGAGGGAATCAATAGAGAATGAGCTCTTTAGGATTGATGAAAACATCAAGGAAGTGGACAGACAATTAAACCATTTGATAGACCAGGAAAACGGCCAGTTAAGGGAGCAGCTTGAATCCGTTCCAGGTATTGGCCCAAAGACCAGTCTATTGTTGATAGTCGCTTTAAGAGGTTTTGAAAACTTTCAAAACTATAAACAGATCATATCCTATTTAGGGCTGTCCCCCAGGATTTATGAATCAGGTACCTCGGTAAAAGGGAAAGCAAAAATATGCAAAATGGGGATGTCCGAAGTCAGAAAATGTCTGTATATGGCTGCCCGATCCGCAAAGTCCTACAATAAGACTTGTATGGAGCTTTATTCACGCTTAAGAGCAAAGGGAAAAGCCCATAGAGTCGCCATGGTAGCCGTCATCAATAAGCTCATCAAACAGGCATTTGCTATTGTAAAATCAAATAGTTACTACGTCCAGAACCACACTACTAGAAGAGTAGCGGCAAAATAAAATTTTGAACTAAAACTTGATATTATACACAATTCATTGCGATTCCGATGGATATCGGAAGAAGCAATCTCGTCATACGTGCAATGAAAGCACATCGAGATCACTTCACTCCGCTCGTGATGACGGACTATTTATTTATGAGACAGCCTCTAATTTCCTTTATGCTCCAATTAACGCATACTTGGACACGTCAGATTCGTGGACGGTAGTAAACTGGATTTTCTAAATGGGTTTGGGTTGGATTACTTTTGTGCCACAGCATGTGCGTAATGACGCCAGCCAAATGAAGGTAAAGGATCCCTTGTTGGGCTTTGAGCATGCTGTTTGCAAATCCGAGTAGTCTGATATCCCGATTTCAAACCTGGATAAACAACGGAAATTTGCTGAGTCAGGGCGCAGTGCTGCATAGTGCCTGGACAGCACCCGGCACCACATCGTTTGCCCTTTCCATAGCCCCTACTCACGTCTCCCTACTTGATACTCGCTACTTCCTTATTCTTGGTAAATTGTAAACAGCACCGTTTCTCCTACGGCCTTGAGGGTCCTGGTATCGATGATGTCCATATTGTCCGCATGCTTATGGTGGTAGCGCCCAAAGCCAAAATCAGGAGAATAATCGATGATGTCGATCATGGGGATCCTGGCCACCTCGTTGACCGGAATGTGGTCATCGGTGATGGGGTGGGAATTGCGCATTTGGAAAAAGTCGCTATGACCGATCGAATGCGCATAGTTCCAGACCTTGTTGACGATTCCTTTGGCATATTGCATGGACACCCCTTCTTTGTAAAAGCGCGCTCCCTTGGCGCCCACCATGTCCAGTAGGATCCCGTAATAAGCAGCATAGCCGCGTTCATGTGGTGTCTTGGCCCAGTGCTGCGAACCCAAGCACCACCATTTGGCATCATTGGCCCCGGCTTTGGCGGATTCGGGTTTGCCGTCATCTTCCCCGTCAAAGAGGATAAAGTCTATGCCGACGTCCGGCTGCTTGGAGGCGGAGGTAATCACTCGGGCAATCTCCAACAAAACGCCCACACCACTGGCACCGTCATTGGCACCATCGATGGGTTCTTCAATGCGCTCCGTGTCCTTATCGGCCACCCTTCGGGTATCCCAGTGGGCGCCCAATAGGATCCGCTTTTTGGCATGGGGATTATAGGAAGCAATGATATTGGTCAGTTCCAGCTGCTTGCCATCATAGGCTTCAGCAGTAAACTCCTGCGCTTGTACGGATAAGCCAAAGGAAGCAAACGTATCCTGCAGCCATTTGGAGGTGGCTTTATGTCCTTCCGTATTGGGTACACGAGGACCAAAATCCACTTGTTTTTGGATGTACTGATAGGCAGAGTCTGCATTAAAATCAGGAACCTCCGCTGCAGGGACCTCCACTACTGGCGCCTGTACGGTTTCCTTTTTGGCTTCTCCACATGCCCCGAGCAAAAGCCCAAAGGCCATTGCCCAGATTAAATTATTCTTCATAAGCCCAATCTACTTTTTCTTTCATGTCCTTGACCACGATGCCGATGGATTTCAGTGCGGCACGGATCTCATCGACCTTATCATAATCCTTGGCCAGCTTGGCCTCCTTGTACAGTTTCAGCAGCAGTTCCAGCAGGGCCTGTTGCTTGTCTGACTTTTCTTCTACCAAGCCTAAGATGTCCTCTACAAAAACGATGAAGGTCTGGATTAATTTTTCGAACACTGCTTTCCCCAAAGCCGCTGCTTGGAGCTGCCCCGTAAAGATGCTGTTGATTTTTTTCAGCAAATTGAACAGCTGGCCAATCGCCTGGGCGGTGTTAAAGTCATCGTTCATGGCGCGATAGGCATTCTCGATGCTTTTTTCCACCTGCTGTACTTGCTTTTCGTCCGTCGCCACTCCTTCTGCGTCCACATAGTGTAAATCTTTGGCGATGCGGAGGCCATTGATGATCTTTTTATAGCCCTTTTGGGCTGCTTTCAGGGCATCATTGGAGAAATCCAGCGTGGACCGGTAATGAGCCGTCAGGATAAAATAACGGATGGTCATTGGGCTGTAGGCCTGTTCGAGCAGGTCGTGTTTACCATTGAAAAGCTCCTGCAGGGTAATGAAATTCCCCAGGGACTTGCCCATCTTTTGACCATTGATGGTGATCATGTTATTGTGCATCCAGTACTTGGCCGGATCATGGCCATGGCCGGCATTACCTTGGGCAATCTCACACTCATGGTGCGGAAACATCAAGTCCATCCCACCACCGTGGATATCAAATTGGTCGCCGAGGTACTTGGAGCTCATGGCTGTACACTCCAGGTGCCACCCGGGGAAGCCCACGCCCCAAGGGGAATCCCACTTCATCAGGTGTTCGGGAGCCGCATTTTTCCATAGGGCAAAATCAATCGGATTGCGCTTTTCATCCTGCCCGTCCAGCTCACGGCTGCCGCTCATCAGTTCTTCCACCACCCTACCGGAGAGCTTCCCGTAGGGTTTTTCCTCGTTATATTTTACCACATCAAAATACACCGAGCCGTTTACCTCATAGGCAAAGCCAGCGTCCAGGATATCCTGTACGAGTTTGATCTGCTCGGGAATGTGGCCGGTCGCCCGGGGCTCAATATTGGGTTTGAAGGTGTTCAGCAAATCCATGTCCCGGTGATAGGTATCGGTGTAGTGCTGCGCCACTTCCATTGGCTCCAGCTGCTCTAATTTCGCCTTTTTGGCAATTTTGTCCTCGCCATCATCGGCATCCCCTTGCAGGTGCCCGACATCGGTAATGTTTCGGACATAACGTACCTTATATCCCTGATGCTTCAGGTACCTGTATACCGTATCAAACGTCACTGCCGGGCGGGCATGTCCCAAATGGGCATCTCCATAAACCGTGGGACCACACACATACATGCCGACAAAGGGCGGTTTAAAAGGTTCAAAAAGTTCTTTTTCACGACTCAGCGTGTTGTAAATCTTCAGTTCTTTGGAAATCATAAAACAAATTTAATTAAACCGATAGGAAATCTGCAGGTATTTGGGTTACAAAACTATTCTATAAAATTCAAATTCCATTTTATCAGGAAATAAAACTCCCGTACATCAAGAAAAATTCCATATTCCCTTCAAATATAAATTATCTTTTCAAAACACCTAACATGAACCGCATCCTACTTAGGGCAAACGCATTTAAAGAAATCATCCCCATTTTGGTTTCTAAGCCTGATGGTCTCTTCAACTTGGTTTTTTAATCCCTAACCACCCCCAGAAGCCAACGGCTGAAGGCCTTACTCACCTTAGCCCAAGGCAGCACTGGTAATTTTTATATAATTTTGTCATATTTTAACCTTACTTGATGTATGTTTTAAGGTTAAATTTCTACTGGATATATTTTTGGATCAAGTTAGGGGAACTGGCAGTCCGTTCAAGGAATACAGCCAAGGAGCGGTAAAGTACACAGTATGGTGCTAGAGCTATGTGATAGGGGATTGTCCTACATTAAGCGGTTGGGGTCCCTGAAGCATCCTGCGGCTAATACCGCAGGTTACCAAACATGCCGTGCCCATGGCACTTGGTGCACACAATCTTCCTGTCCACGTGAGGTAAAATGGTCAGCTTTTGCCGATTCGGTACTTATTCGCTTTGGCGAAGGGGAATTCAGATATGATCAGGATTCTGAAGAAGAATCTGCAGGCGGCGGTTTCATTGGCTATGAATGCGAATATGAGATCATCAACTGGTACCAAGTAAATCCTTACGGGGATGATTATTACCTCGATTCGGATGTGTATTTGGAATGCCGGTTTACGGAAGAGGCCCCAGTCCCCGAAGAATCTAGCCCTAACGGAGGAGGATATGTACTCCCCAGTAATGGCAATGGCCCCAACCCTCCACAGACCGATGAGGCCTGTTATGATCCGCATCCGACGATTCCGGGAATGGTGGTGCCGTGTGTTCCTTATAAAGATGACGACTATAAAATCATAAATAATCTTACTGGAAAGGCAGCTTGTGTATATGATAAACTTATGAAGTTAAAAGGAGGCTTTAAAAGTGCCATTCAAAAATTTGATGGGGAGTTTCCTGTTGCTCACCTGAGGCTAGACATCAATAATTCTTTGTCAAATGGCATTTATGGAATTACCGGTGCTCCAAATAATTATACCATACCTATTAGCATGAGTAACAATCAATTAGAGAAAATATCGGATTTGAGGGGAGCTATTGCGTTTGCTCATGAAGTAATCCATGCAGAAATATATCGGAAAATGCTCTCTGCTGCTGAAAGGGGCGATTTAGTAGTATCCAATATGTCCAAGGGAGAACAATTGGATTTTATTAATAATCTTAGAAACGATTTTCCTGGCCTATATGATTATTACTTAAAACGTTATAAACCTACTTGGGATCATAATATGATGGCAGCACATTACCGAAGTACACTGAGTGATATCGCAGAACAGTTTGACAATAAAAGATTTGGAAAGCAGATATACGATGACATTTCATGGGCGGGATTGCGAATATTGGGGGAAAACGTTACTTCCATTGCTTGGGACTCATTGGATAGTGACCACCAAGATAGGATTTTATTGAACCTCAAAAACCACTTTCACAATGGAACATCAAATTGTAAATAATAGCTTGATGAGAAAAATTTTATTAGTTCTTCTAATTCTTTTGAGTATAGGGAAAGGACTCACCAGTGTCAATGCCCAAACTAGCCAAGAATTCTATCAATTATATAAAGGAGGAGAAAAATTCCTAAAACCATCAGTTTATCTACGATTAAGTGATAGTACGGAAAGATTATCCCTAAGAGATAATGGAGATTTGCAATTTAATGTTGGGAAGGAAATTTTCATTTTCGTAAACCAAAATGAAAAGCCTGACACAGTTTGCTTAGAAGAATATGAAAAATTAAAATTTATTAACATCAAACAATTAAAGGACAAAGAATACGAAGAGTATAAGCGAGCTGTATCCAAAAGTCAAGTCCATACACCTCCTCCATTAACACACGGTAATCTTAATATCCATTTTGTGGAAGTCTTAGAGAGCAAAAAAGCTGTAATTTATAAAGTGAAGTGGCTGGATATCACACCATAAAACAATTTCAATGATATAAAAAACCACATACTGCTATTTTCGCTACTCCTTCAAGCTTTACCTAGGCATTCTTAAAAGTGATCCATGACACTGTTAGGAGGAAGTTTACATTGAAAATCTAAGAAAGAATGAATGCAAATAATCCAATTTTTGTAATAGGACGTTTCTGTAAATGCGACCAAATAGCCCTATGGATGATGATGGCTTTCTTGACCAATCCAAGTTTTTCGCAGGAAAACATTAAATACCTAGTCATAGAAAAGGATGAAGAGAATTTCTGCCTCTACCTGGACGGGGAAAAATTTAATGGGCAGGCCACATGTAGCGCTAAAACACTCTTTGTAAACTTTAAAAATAAGGAAGACACAAAACTTGATGGCATCACTATTAAGATTAATGCTTGTGAAAAGAGAGGGGACATTGAAAATTTACACGGTAAGGTTGTCGATATTGAATGGATTAAGCACAACGAACGCACCAAGACCAGTAACCGGATAGTCTTGAATAATTTTGAAGACCTTTGCTTTGTGCTAAAAAATGAAACGGGCTATTTATTGATTAAAGGTAGTAGAATCCATAGTGCTCATTAACCGAGCTTTCTTATGGACAGAACCAAAAGAAAATCTATCATTCACATGGCCTTTTTATGTCAATTAGAGAATGTAACAGACGACCTATGAAAAACTTATAGCACATAGTTGCTATCGGCCTAATGGTCTCATTGATTTGTTCTCCTATCATTCAGGCAGATGCCCAAGAAAAGAAAGATGCCTATTTTGTATTTGAGAGCAGCTCCTCAGAATATATCATTATGACGAGTAAAGGCAAATTCAGTATTGATGATTCATCAATAGACTTTGACCAATTATCCCTTTTGGATAAAAAAACCTATGTAGATTACCAATCAAGAGTCAAATCTAAAAAAAGCAAAGGAACCTATTTTTATGATCATGAAAGTGGAAAAGACAATATTCAGATGGAAGTGCCCAGTATGGAATTCATGATCAAAGGCTGTCAAATCGTATCATTACCTCCCGATAGCCTTAACCAACTAGCACTAAAAGATTACCAATGGATAAAAAGAAATGCATGGAAACAACAATCCCCAAATGAAATATCACCGTTCAGGAAATTGTTTTTCTTGTGCAAATTACCAAGCGATGAGTATTTGAAATTAGAGGTAACAATCTCCATAGCAGAGCACTAGCCAATAAAGAGAAGTGCTTCCATCCTAAAAGGACCCATTCCATATGGAAAAATAGAGAAGGTTTAATTTGGTTTATGGATAATCACTTTCTAACAAAAATCACACCATCACATCCCCCTCAAATTGATAAGGCAAGATGCCATTGCTTACGGGGTAAATTGCTTTATTCAGGGCATTTGAAAAATTTATTCTCAACATACCTACTTTTTTTCCGAAAAAAAATTCATTACATTTGTATCGTATTTAGTCGTTTATAAGAGGGGACACGTCGTCCCCTCTTTCATTATAGGTAAATGTAATATGAGTTTGAAACAGACCATCGAAGAGATCGTCACCAAGCATTTGCCCGATGATGCTCATTTTGTAGTAGATGTCATCCTAAATGAGAAAGGCCCCAAGCAGAAGATCAGTATCCTGATCGATGCGGATGAAGGGCTGAACATCGACACCTGTGCTACCGTCAGCCGGGCTGTCGGAGAAGAGCTGGAGGCCAAGGACATCATTGACAATGCCTATGTGCTGGAAGTTTCTTCTCCGGGGCTGGATCACCCTTTAACGGGAAAAAGGCAATATCAAAAGAACATTGGCCGAAATCTGAAGGTCACCATGGAAAGTGGTGATACTGCAGAGGGCAAGCTTACCGCGGTGGACCAATCGGAGGTCACTTTGCTGGTAAAACATAAAGAAAAAGGCAAGAAAGCGGTCGAAAAAGAAGAAAAGATTGCTTTTGAGCAAATAAAAAAATCAATTGTATTAGTCTCTTTTAAATAAAAAAAATGGATGCTAAAGTTCTTATAGATTCGTTTGCAGAATTTGCAAGATCTAAAAACGTGGATCGCCCTACGATGATCCGCATTCTGGAAGATGTGTTTAGAGCGATGATTCGTAAAAAATACGAAACAGACGAGAATTTTGATGTGATCATCAATGCCGACAAAGGAGACCTTGAAATCTGGCGGATCCGTGAGATCGTCGACGACAACTCCGAGGACATCTGGGACCACGATAAGATCAGCCATTCAGAAGCCAAAAAGATCGAACCTGACTTCGAAATCGGCGAAGAGACTTACGAAAGAATCGAACTGGAAGACTTTGGCCGAAGGGCCGTAATGATGGCCAGACAAACATTGATACAGAAAATCAAGGATTTGGAGAAAGATTTGCTGTTCCAGCAGTATGAAGAGCTGGTAGGAGAAATCATCACAGCAGAGGTCTACCAGATCCTGGGCCGTGAGATGCTGCTAATGGACGGAGAAGGCAATGAGCTGATCCTGCCCAAAGGCGAGCAAATCCCCAAAGACCGGTTCCGAAAAGGAGACACCATCCGTTCCATCGTCCATAAGGTGGAAATGGTCAATGGCAATCCAAGGATCATCCTTTCCCGAACTTCTCCGATTTTCTTGGAAAGGCTGTTTGAGAACGAAGTACCGGAAGTATACGATGGTCTGATCACGATCAAGAAAATCGTCCGTGAACCTGGCGAAAGGGCCAAAGTGGCCGTAGAATCCTATGATGACCGCATTGACCCGGTGGGGGCTTGTGTGGGCATGAAAGGCAGCCGGATCCACGCAGTGGTACGTGAGCTCCAAAACGAGAACATCGATGTGATCAATTACACGGACAATTTGGAACTATACGTATCCAGGGCACTTAGCCCAGCCAAAGTAAGTTCTATCCAGGCCAATGAAGAAGAAAAGCGACTTTCTGTCTTTTTAAAGCCTGATCAAGTATCTTTGGCCATAGGAAAGGGAGGATACAATATCCGACTGGCCAGTAGGCTAGTGGGATATGAAATCGACGTCTTCCGTGAACTTTCTGATTATGAAGAGGAAGAAGATGTTGATTTGTCTGAATTTTCCGATGAAATTGAGGGTTGGATAATTGAGGAGTTGAAAAAAACGGGTCTGGACACCGCCAAGAGTGTTTTGGCACTTTCCAAAGAGGACCTGACCCGAAGAACAGAACTTGAAGAAGAAACGATAGAAGAAATCTTCAGAATTTTAAAACAAGAATTTGAACAGTAAATTACATGCCTGAGCGCAATTTTCGTCGACGGCAGTATATATTTACATCAAAAAAATAAGCAAGAGGTTTTAGCGTATGTCAGAAGAAAAAATGATGCGATTAGGCCAGGTAGCCAGAAAGCTCAACGTGGGGATTTCCACGATAGTTGAGTCCATGGCTAAGAAAGGCTTTGATGTAGAGAGCAACCCAAATTCCAAGATCAGCCAAGAGCAATTCAGCATGCTGGCCAAGGAATTCAAGTCCTCTGCTCAGGACAAGGAGGAAGCATCCCACCTGTCCATCGGTAAACGGCACAATGAGACGTTTACCATCAAAGCCGAATCTGAGTCTGTGCCTGAAGAAGCAAAAAAAGAAGAGCCGGCCCAGCCCGCTCCCAAACAAGAAGAAGCGCCCAAAAAAGCGCCTGAAAAAGAGGACAAAGTCACCTCTGAAGCGGAAAAGCTTCCAGGCATAAAAGTATTGGGCAAAATCGACCTGTCCGACAAAAAACAGGACAAAAAAGAAGCCCCTCAAAAAGAGGAGCCAAAGCAAAAAGAAGCTGCTCCGAAGCAAGAGGAGAAAAAGCCTGTTCAGGAAGAAGCGCCCAAAGCAGCAAAGCCTGCCGAGAAAGCGCCTGAAAAGGCTGTTGAAAAACCTAAAGATGAATCACCTAAGGCTGAGAAGTCTGAGCAAAAAGAAAACGCTAAACCTTCGACACCTGAAGCTGGGAAGCCACAGGAATCAAACGACGCATCTAAAGGCCAAAAGCAACAACCTGCTGAAAAACCAGCTACGCCTCCTTCTGACGACAAAAAGCCTCAAGCTAAACCTGCTTCATCTGATTCAAAAGAAGCCAAAGAAACCCCTCCACAAGGGGAAAAAGATGCTTCAGGAAATGTGATTTCTGCCAAAGCGGATGCCTTGAAAGGGCTGACGGTACTTGGTAAGATCGAACTGCCCAAAGACAGGCCCAAGAAAAAGGCCAAGCCTGTGGCTTCTTCTGATGAACGAAATAAAGACAAAAAGAAACGTCCTCGCAAGCGCATCGACAAGCCTGGAACGGGCGGTCCCCAAGGTGGTAACCGAGGGGGTGGTCCTCAAGGTGGAAGAGGCGATAACCGTAATCAAGGCGGGCGCAAAAGACCGGGCGGTAATAATAAAGGTGGAGGAAAAGGCGGAAACCGCTTCCAAAAAGCGGAGCCTACCCAAAAGGAAATCCAAGACCAAATCAAGCAAACCCTGGCCCGTCTTCAAGGCGGAGGCAAATCCGGCGGTGGCAAGAAAACCAGAAGAGACAAGCAACGCGAAAGAGCCAAAGACCAACAGTCTGAAGGAATCGAGGAAAGCAAAGTACTGAAGGTAACCGAATTTATTTCGGCAAATGACCTGGCTTCCTTACTGGATGTTTCCGTGAATGAAATCATCTCGGTATGTATGTCACTGGGCATGTTTGTTTCCATTAACCAGCGACTGGACGCGGAAGCCATTACCATCATTGCAGACGAATTTGGCTACGAGGTAGAGTTTACCAAAGCGGACGAAGAGGAAGAGGTAGAAGAAGTAGAAGACAGCCCAGAAGACTTGGGTGACAGAGCGCCTATCGTCACCATCATGGGTCACGTCGATCACGGTAAAACATCCTTGCTTGACTATATCAGAAGCTCTAAGGTAACCAGCGGTGAAGCCGGTGGTATTACGCAGCACATCGGTGCCTATGATGTAAGAACCGACAATGGCGATAAGATTGCCTTTTTGGATACGCCAGGTCACGAAGCCTTTACGGCCATGCGTGCCCGTGGTGCCAAGATCACCGATGTGGCGATTATCGTCATCGCGGCTGATGACAGCATCATGCCACAAACCAAAGAGGCCATTAACCACGCACAAGTGGCGGGTGTGCCGATGATCTTTGCGATCAATAAAATTGACAAGCCAAACGCCAATCCAAATAAAATCAAGGAAGAGCTGGCCAATATGAACCTGCTAGTGGAAGATTGGGGTGGCAAATACCAATCCCAAGAAATCTCCGCCAAAACAGGACAAGGTGTCGATGAACTCCTTGAAAAAGTATTGCTAGAGGCTGAAATCCTCGAACTTAAGGCTAATCCTGACCGAAAAGCCATGGGTACAGTGGTAGAAGCATCCTTGGACAAAGGACGTGGTTACGTATCCACGGTCATGATCCAAAATGGAACGCTTAAAATAGGAGACATCATGCTCGCCGGTCAGCATTACGGCCGTGTCAAGGCGATGTTTGACCACTTGGGCCAGAAAGTCCAAGAAGCAGAACCGTCTACCCCTGTACAGGTACTGGGACTCAGCGGTGCTCCTCAAGCGGGCGATATCCTTAAAGTTTACGACACTGAGCGGGAAGCTAGGGAAATCGCCAACTCCAGAGAGCAAATCAACCGTGAGCAAAGCATGCGGACCAAGAAACACATCACCTTGGATGAAATCGGCAGACGTCTTGCAATCGGAAGCTTTAAGGAACTGAACATCATCATCAAAGGTGATGTGGACGGCTCCGTGGAAGCCCTATCTGATTCCTTGCTGAAACTCTCCAAAGATGAGGTAAGTGTAAACATTATCCACAAAGGTGTTGGACAGATTTCCGAATCAGATGTGCTCTTGGCCTCTGCATCGGATGCCATTATCCTTGGTTTCCAAGTGCGACCTTCTTCCAGTGCGAAGCGACTGGCAGAGCAGGAGGAAATCGAGATCAGGCATTACTCCATCATCTATGATGCCATCAACCAAATCAAAGATGCCATCGAAGGAATGCTTGAGCCGGAGTTTGAAGAAGTGATCACCGGAAACATCCAGGTAAGGGAAGTCTTCAAAATCTCCAAGGTCGGCACGGTAGCCGGATCTTATGTAACGGATGGTTATGTGACCAGAAAGAACAAAATCAGGGTGATCAGAGACGGTATCGTGATTCACGATGGCGAAATCGATCAACTTAAACGTTTCAAAGACGATGTGTCAGAGGTAAAAGCAGGTTACGAATGTGGTATCTCTATCAAGGGCTACAACGACATCAAACTTGAAGATACCATCGAAGGATACGAAATGCGTGAAGTGAAACGTAAAAAATAATTCAACTTAAGCACACACTTTAAGTCAAAGGACAGTTATCATAACTGTCCTTTTCACTTTTAGGCTGTGTCCGATTGTAACGGAAAAGTTGGGGACGTGCAGTTTGCTAAATGGTAAAACCACAAATAAATAAAAATGCCACAACGTCCCAAAGGCACCAAGCGGATCCCGTAACCTGGCCTTAAAGGTTACGGATGAGGGATATCGTTCAGAAAATCCTCCCAGCGGTGGATACTGGCCCGGCTATTTCTGGCTTTTTGGTCCGACAGGGTATCTTATACAGCCAAATGGTCGTACAAAGTGTACATAAGAAAACATTTAAACAAATGCTGATTGCACTGGTTTTACTATTAAAGACGTTCTGCTATGCTTCGCTAGTAAGCATTGTCGTGGGCTTCGTCCGGCCAGTTTTTGTGCTTTGGTTTATGGACAAATGTAACCGTTTGCGTGTTTTAACGTTTTATGGAACATTAGCCCTCGTGTTTTTTGTTTCATATGAACTAGTTGGTCACCTACTACTCTAAAATTGAATTATGAAAAATAATCACATCAGCGCAAGCTATCATGATAGCTTGGAAGCTTGGTCATTCGCCGATACAGCATGTGACATCGTTTACCGTAAAGATGGAAAAGAACTCACCGTTCACTCCAAAATCGTCGGAGTACTCAATGTAAAGGATGGTGAGTATTTATTTGGAGAGAATGGCTTGGCCATCCCCATGGACAAGTTGGTGTCCATCAACGGTGTTCCGTTCAAAAAGCAATAACAAATTACCCCATAAATCTGGATCAATTGCGCCTACAGTGATATGCCTTCGGGCTACCATCAGAAACCGTACACATGATAAGGTAATCCTCGCCCCCATCTCGAAGGCGAAATTTCTTTTTGAGAGCATCAGGCTTCATGGGATGATTTCTGGAGATGACATTCACCTTCCCAGTAGGAAATTGCTTCTTTATCGTCTTTTTGTCCACCCTCACCTCTTCAATAATTTCGAAAACCCGTCCTTGAAAGTGCTTTTGGGCGGGATTCTTTGACGAGGTGTACAGATGGGTATGGGGATGAAGCTTTTGGAGCCCATAGTGCTTTCCAAAAGCCTTAAAAGCCCCTGCCTTTAAAATGGCCGCTGAGGGCAGGATCAAATACTTTTCCGGTAGACCAAAGGCAGCCACAGCCCCCGCTTCTTCATCAAAATCAAAGCAAAAAGGCACCGGAGAAGGAAGGCTCCATGCAAAGACTTGCATTTTTCCTTTGCCCTCCTCTTTCCATACCAACAACAATTCCTTTACTTCATTTTTAACGGCAACCACATGAACCTCATTGAGCTCCGGCAATTCTCGCATGGCCTCCTTAATATCCAACATCGGTGAGGCTTTGATCAGGATATGGCGGGATTTCATGGCCAAAACATCCCAATGGCTGACCACATTCGGTTCGCAGTCTGCCAATTGGTACAACTTCTGATTTCCCCCACCTCTTCTCGCTGGATCTAGATACATCCAGTCCACCTTATCTTCAAGCGTATTTAAAAATGTAATTGCATCTGCACAATGGACGCGATATTTGCTCCCTGCATTGGGAAGCACCGAAAAGTTATGCTTAGCAATGGCTGAGAGCTTCTCTTGACGCTCCACATAGACGACTTCCTCAAAATGCTGCCCGAGGTAATAGGCATCTACACCAAAACCGCCCGTAAGGTCCACCAAGGATTTCCCTGAAGCGATTTGCTGTTTAAAGGCAGCCGTTTGGGCGGAAGAACATTGCTCCAGGGATACCGCAGGTGGAAAAATCACCGCATCATTGGCGGCCCACTCCGGCAGTTTACGTTGTCCTTTTTGCCTGGCGGCGATCTGTGCCACGGCCTCTTTAAGGTCAAACTTCTCGGATGAGCGATGCTTTAAAAGCAATTGTGCAGGATCTTCTTGAAGATGATCCTGCACAAATTGAAATAATTCCGGTGTATATATGGTGGAAAGCTCCACGCTTACACAAGGCTGTGTTCTACCAAATATTCGGCAATCTGAACCGCATTGGTAGCGGCACCTTTCCGCAAATTATCGGCTACAATCCACATATTTAGCGTATTTGGCTGAGATTCATCACGTCGCAATCTCCCCACAAATACCTCGTCTTTTTTATGGGCATTCATCGGCATTGGATACACGTTATTCGCCACATCGTCTTCCACGACTACTCCAGGGGTAGCGGCCAACAGCTCCTTCACTTCTTCCAAATCAAAATCCTCCTTAAACTCTACATTTACGGATTCTGAGTGGCCTCCCATCACCGGGATCCTTACGGTCGTGGCCGTCACTTGGATAGATGGATCTTCAAATATCTTTTTCGTCTCATTGATCATTTTCATCTCTTCCTTGGTGTAGCCGTTATCTTGGAATACATCGATATGGGGCAGCACATTAAGGTCGATTTTATGCGGATAGGCCTTTTCACCTTCTTTTCCCGCACGCTCATCCTGTAGCTGGTTTACAGCTTTCAGACCACTTCCAGTGACAGATTGGTACGTAGATACCACCACCCGTTTGATGCCATAGCGATCACGGAGTTTGGTCAGGGCCAAGACCATCTGAATGGTAGAGCAATTTGGATTGGCGATGATCCTGTCGTCAATTTTCAGTGACTTAGCGTTGATCTCAGGAACCACCAGTTTCTTGGTAGGATCCATTCTCCAAGCAGAAGAATTATCTACCACGATAGTGCCCGCCTCTGCAAATTTTGGTGCCCATTCCTTGGACGTGTCTCCTCCTGCAGAGAAAATGGCAATGTCTGGCTTTTCGGAAACCGCTTGGGCCAAACCTATCACTGTGTATTCCTTATCCTTGAAGGCAATCTTCTTCCCTGCGGACCTTTCACTGGCCACTAACAGCAGTTCATCAAAAGGAAAATTGTGCTCAGCAAGCACCTCAAGAATTTCGGAGCCCACAAGACCTGTGGCTCCCACAACAGCTAATTTCATTGTTGAAAACTTTCTATTTGTTGAAATTTATATTACTTTTTCTGTACACCAACGATCACTTACTGTAAACAAGGTCAATTTTAAATGCGATATCTGTTTTTTCGCATACTTTCTGTCAAAAACACCATTTCAGTAAATTTCATTTTTGATCACTACCCAGGGAGACCAATGAATCTTACGCTTTTTTAATGCGTAACCGTAAACCTCAAACGTTATGAAAATTTCATATTGCTTTTGGCAAGGGTTGTGGTGCTTTGCCATGTTTTTCACCTTGACTTCACAAACAAATGCCACTGTGTACACCGTTCCGAAAACACCGGGGAATCATACGTTAAAGTCCCCGTTTATTTTTGGTGCCGCAAGTTACGGAAAATCATTTATTAACGAAGTAGAAAATCCCAAAATATACCGCATTCACTCCACAATAAGCCCCAAACGACTGCACTTCCCGAATATCAATGAAGCGAAATCCTCAAATGGCCACATAAACCGCCGATCCCGCCTGTCTCGTCAAAGGTTAGCGCTGCCATTCGAAAGAAAATGGCCACCAACCATAACCCAAAATCCGCACCGAACAAATAACGACTCCATTGCCTTCAAATCACTCGTCATCAACGAGGTCATGGCGGCCCCAAAAAAAGACAACCCCTTGCCGTATGCCGAATATGTGGAAATTTTCAATGCATCGGATAAGCCAATTGAATTGGAGGGTTTCTACCTGAAAGACGCCAAAAAAACGGCAAGGTTACCTGCCTATGAAATTTCCCCAGAGGAATACCTGATCCTGGTGGATGAAGATGATGCAAAAGACTTTGAGTCATTTGGAAAGGTACTTCCATTATCCAGCTGGCCCGGCTACACCAACAGCCAAGGGGAAGTCTATCTCTGTGACGACCGTAAAACGATCATCGACAGCTTGGCCTACAGCACTAAAAGCTATGGCAGCTCCAGTAAAGCCAAAAGCGGATACAGCTTAGAAGTGTCCAATCCGTTTCTGGCCTGTGACCAATCGCTGCTCCTTCAAGCATCTGAGGATCCCCAAAAAGGAACCCCTGGAAAAGCGAACTCGGTTTTTGACACCACACCGGACATGAGGGGACCAAAGCTGGTCAATGCGACCGTCCAAGATAGTCTCAGCATTTTGGTGGAATTTGACGAAGCCCTTTCTTCATCAGCACTAGCGGCAGATTGGGCCATCAACGGTGGATTGCGTATCGTCCAGCGTCGTTTCTTTCCTGGCTCCACCAATGCTGTACTGCTCAGCCTTGACAGGCAATTGCAAGAAAAAACCGCCTATGAAGTCACCGTCAAGAACCTGTATGATTGTGCTGGCAATGGCGTAGATCCTGCCGCCAACACCATCACTTTCCAGCTCCCTTCAGCAGCATCCAAAGGAGAAATCATCTTGAACGAACTGCTGTCCAACCCTCGCAGTGGCACGCCAAAGTTTGTGGAAATATACAACCATAGCAGTAAGTATATTGACCTTATGGGCTGGAAATTGGCCAATATTGATGACGGCATCATTGACAACCGAAGGACCATTTCCGATGTGGCGAAGATCATTGCGCCGTTTGACTATTTGGTCATTACCACCGATATCGCTGAACTAAGCCAGCAATACCCCAAAGGAATCCAAGAGAAATGGGTGGAGCTGAGTTCACTGCCCAGCTACCCGATCAAAGGCGGCAGTGTCATCCTTTTAGATCCAGATGAGCAATGGGTGGAACGGCTGGATTACACCGAAAAAATGCAGCATCCGCTGATCCAAAACCCAAAAGGCATCTCGCTGGAGCGGTTTTCTCCTGAGCGGGAAGGCAATAACCCTGATAATTGGCATTCAGCTGCTGCAGCTGCAGGATACGCGACGCCGGGATTTAAAAACTCCCAGCAGTTCTCACTGGAAACCACCCCTGCCAGCATCAATATTCAGCCTAAGGTTTTTATCCCTGCAGCCGCAGGAGAGCAACCTTTCACCACGATTTCGTACCAACTACCTGATGCTGGATATTTGGGAACGCTCAGGATATTCGCTACCGACGGAAGGCTGGTCACGGCCATTTGTCAAAATGAGCTTTGGGGCACGAAAGGGTTTTACACATGGAACGGCACCAATGAAAAAAACCGTAAAGTACGGCCCGGTTATTATATTTTACTGGCAGAGCTCGTCCATCCCGATGGGCAAATCAAGCAAATTAAAAAGACCATTGTAGTAGGCAGTAAATTAAAATAATTTGTATATTCCTATCACAATCAACCCCTTACTCCATATGGAAAATGACTTCATCAACACCACGCTGAAGACCTATTTGGGCAAAAGGAAAAACATCAGGGTCATCCAGCGGTACCTGCGGATAAAATATCACGTGCACATCGAAGAGGCCATTCTTCGAAAAAGGGCATCCCAGCTAAACATTCGCCAGGATACCAAATTTGCCTAAAGGCCTTCGTCCTCATCATCATAGATAAACGTGTTGGGGTTTCCCTTCTCCTTGATGTAGCCGCGGTACATTCCGGCGGAGTTAAAGGGCATCGCGATGTTCCCCTTGCTATCAATGGCAATGACCCCTCCACTGCCTTCCATCTCCACCAATTGCTTCATCACCACCTCATCAGCAGCTGCTGCCAGTGACTTATCCGTATAGCGCATGATGGAAGCTATTTCATGGGCGACCACATCTCTGATGAAAAACTCCCCATGTCCGGTAGCGGAAACGGCGCAAGTGGCATTATCAGCATAGGTTCCTGCACCGATCACCGGTACATCACCGACCCTTCCGTAGCGCTTGTTGGTCATTCCTCCAGTGGAAGTGGCCGCGGCTATGTTGCCGTCCTGATCCACGGCTACGGCCCCTACTGTACCGTATTTTCTGTCATTAAAATAGGGATCTTCCAATTCCATCTCCCTGAGGGAAGAATGGTCCAGCTGGGTCTTTTCGGCATCGATGATCCGCATCAATTGCTTGTACCTGCGCTCGTCTCTAAAGTATTCTGGATCCACGATTTCCAATTGCTGTTCGGCGGCAAATTGCTCTGCCCCTTTGCCCACCATAAAAACGTGGGGACTGTTTACCATTACTTCATAAGCGGCTGTAATGGGGTTTTTAACCGTAGTGATGCCAGCCACAGCCCCTGCATTGCGGGTCTTTCCGTCCATGATGGCAGCGTCCATTTCGTTTTTGCCATCATGGGTAAACACGGCACCTTTCCCTGCATTGAAGAGCGGTGAATCCTCCATGACCTTGATGGCCGCCATCACCGCTTTTAAGGCAGGTTCTCCAGCCTCCAATTGTGCATAGCCTGCTTCAAGTGCCTCATTTAGCTTTTGCCGATAGGCCTTTTCCCTTTCTTCCGACATATTTTCTCGCTTGATGGTACCTGCACCACCATGAATTACCAGCGCAATCGGCTGCTCATCTGCAACATCCGTTGATGGAGTGGTTTTTTCACCAGTCTTTTTCTCCGAACATGCAGACCATAACAAAAGAATAATCCCTAATAAAACATTAACTTTTAATCTTCTCATAAAATTTTATTAAACCATTTGGATACAATTAACCGTATTAAGATAGTAAAGATAGCAGTATATCCCTATCAAGCATTTGCGCTTGTATGAAATATGCTAGTGGATTTTTGATTTTAAAAAGTGCACCTTATTTTAGGGGACTTTTTGAAATCCAAAAAGGTTATTTAGCTATCATCACTTAACGCCTGAGAACTATGAGTCAAGAAGAGAAAACATCATATTCCAGAGAAGAACTGAAAGAGTTTGAGGAATTGATCAACAACAAACTTGCTGTGGCAAGAGAAGAGCTAAACTCGTTGAAAGAAACGCTTAGCAAGAAGAACGACAGTGGAACCGATTTTACGGCCTCCACCTCCAAATTGCTGGAAGATGGTGCTGATACGCTAGAAAGGGAAAGCCTCAGTCAGCTTGCTGCCCGTCAGCAGAAGTTTATCATTAACTTGGAAAAAGCCTTGATCCGAATTAAAAACGGGACCTATGGTGTCTGTGTGGACACTGGTAAACTCATCGCCAAGGAAAGATTAAAGGCAGTACCCCACACGATGCACTCTATCGAGGCCAAATTATCCAAAAAATAACCGTTAGCATCAATAGACATCCGTGGAATTTCTACACAGACATATTGAAGCTTTAATATTCTGTTCACCATCTCCGCTGGGCGTGGACGAAATCCGTAAATGCCTTTCGGAGATGTTTGAATCAGACGTCCCCAAAGAACATGTTGAGGAAGCTATCGGCGAGCTGCAGGAAAAATACCTGCAGGATGATTTTTCTTTTGCCTTGGAGCACCTGGGAAATGGCTATCAATTCCTGACCAAACCCGCCTATCAAACCAGCATTTCGATCCTTTTAAAACAGCAATCCACCAAAAGGCTGTCCACTGCTCAAATGGAAACCCTTTCCATCATTGCCTACAAACAACCTGTCACCAAAACGGAAATTGAGCAAATCCGGGGGGTCAACTGTGATTATTCGGTCCAAAAGCTCCTGGAGAAAGAACTGGTGACCATCAAGGGCAAATCCGACAGCATCGGAAGACCGCTTCTTTATGGCACAAGTGACAAGTTCATGGAGTATTTTGGCATCAACAGCATCAAAGACCTCCCCCAACCAAAGGATTTCAGCCAAGACGAAAACCAAATCGGAAAGGAACAGGAATAAGAAATCCAGCGTTATACTAACGACCTAAAGAGAAAATCCGGGGCACTTCCAAGGCTTCATCTGCCATTGGGCAGGAAGGATGTCGGGTGAAATATTTCGTTACTTCATCAATAATCCATTAATAAGTCCTTATCTTTGCAGCCCGTTTAACATGAGACGCAATTCGCTCATATTAAAGGATTTATAAACACTTATACAGCAGAGATGCTGCAACACTATGAAAAAGCACAATAGGAACAATCGCGACGGTAAGCGCCAAACAGGAGGATCCTCTTCCCGTCCCCAAAAGTCTTCAAACTTCCGTTCTCAAGGCAAACCGAGAAGGACTGATAATAGATTTGGAAATGCCGACAATGACAGGGGGAAAAATACCAATCCTGATTTTTCACCTTTAAAGAAATACCGAAAAGAAACGTCTTCCCCTCAACAAAACGACAAGGAAAACGATACATCATACAAGACCGTTTACAAGGGCCGGGGCAAAGATCAAAAGCCTGTCTTTGGAAACGAAAGGGTCAGCGATCCCAACACTCGCTTCAAGAGCGGCAAATTCAAACAAAACCGTTTTATCAAAAACAACCGTTTTGAACAAGAAGAAAAGCCAGAGTATAATCTGAAAAAGGTCAAGCCGCAGCTTGCCAAGCCCACTAGTAGCGAGATCAGACTAAACAAATACATCGCCAATGCTGGCATCTGTTCTCGAAGAGACGCTGACAAGCTAATCGAAAAGGGTGAAGTCAAAGTAAATGGTGAAGTCATCACGGAACTTGGCTACAGAGTACTCCTCACGGATAAGGTCGTCTATAAAGGAAAACTTATCAATCCCGAAAAGCCGGTTTATGTTCTCCTAAACAAACCCAAGGATTTCATCACCACCACCGACGACCCGATGAACCGTAAAACGGTCATGCACTTGGTTTCTTCGGCATGTGAGGAAAGAATCTTTCCTGTGGGAAGGCTCGACAGGAACACCACTGGGCTCTTGTTGTTCACCAATGATGGCGAATTGGCGGCGAAACTTTCCCATCCAGCGGAAAAAGTAAGGAAGATCTACCAAGTAACACTGGACAGTCCCATTACCAAAACCCATTTTGAGGAAATCGCCGAAGGCCTTACCTTGGAAGACGGCCTGGTCAATGTGGACGATATTCAAATCCTCTCGAAGGACCGAACCATTTTAGGACTGGAGATTCATGTCGGCAAAAACAGGATCGTCAGAAGGATTTTCGCTCATTTAGGCTATGAAGTTGTCGCATTGGACAGGGTGACCTATGCCGGCCTAACCAAAAAAGACCTTTCCAGGGGAAAATGGAGGTTCCTGACCGAAAAAGAGGTCATCAACCTGAAATTCATGAAAAAATAACGCCGCCAAGCTTCAATCTTTATAGGAAACTGTATCAATAGAGGAGACCCTTGATTTGGTACAGTTTTTTTATGTCTTGGCATGAAGGATAAGAAACTTGCATTCAGTTTAAACCCTGTTTTACAAAATGCTGCTATCCACATTTTGGTCAGCTTTCCTCTCCTAAATTACCATCACATTTTACTGTCATTTCATGACATCAATAATTTCTTCCCATATCCATCTCTGCAAGCCCCTATTTTTGAAAAACATTTTTCATTCAATAAACGTCATTAATCTATCATCAACATCTATAATATAATTTTTGTAATAAAAAACATGGTTTTTACCGTCTATAGATAAAATAATATTACTTATTACCTTCACATCAGAACATTTAGCAATGTTCATTATTTATAGATGGGGAAGCCGAAAACCATTTTTTAGAGTAGGCAAAATCTTTTAACCATAAAAAACCATGGATCTTATCACAAACTTACTTGATGTTGTTCTTGGTCTATTGTCTAGCCTTTTGGGCGGACTTTAATCAAGAGCATTACACTGGACTTGACTGAAGCAATTCAGCCAAAGGACACCGTAAAACAAGGCTGCCTTCATTTCGGAGACAGCCTTATTTTTTTTAGGAAAGTTTTTGTTAACTTAAAGAACACTAACATCCGCACATATGAGAGCCATCTGGAACGACCAAGTGATTGCCGACTCTGACATGACGATTATGATCGAAAACAATCACTATTTCCCCCCTGCCTCCATCAAAAAAGCATTCTTAACACCCTCAGAAACCACCTCATCCTGCCCTTGGAAAGGAGAAGCAAGTTACTTTGACATCTGTGTCAATGGAGAAATTAACAAAGACGCTGCTTGGCACTATTACCAACCCAAAGAAGCTGCCGTAAAAATCAAGGGGTATTTTGCCTTTTGGAAAGGCGTTAAGATCATGAGATAAACCACATGGAAAACTATGACGCTATCGTTTTGGGAGCAGGCCAATCAGGAATGCCCTTAGCAAAGAAAATCAGCAAATTGGGCCTGTCGGTCGCATTGATTGAGAAAAGGGTCATTGGCGGCACCTGCATCAATGACGGATGTTCCCCCACCAAGACCATGGTCAGCTCGGCACGTGTCGCGCACATCGTCTCCAGAGCTGCCGATTTCGGGACCATCCTTCCCCACTACCGCATTGATCAACGTATCGTCAAAAAAAGGAAAGATCATATCGTAGAATTGTTCAGGGGTGGGGCTGAAAAAAGCCTTCGTAAAAATGAAAGCATCGACATCCTTATGGGATCGGCGGCATTTAAGGACAGCCGCACCATCCAAATCACCTCGGACACCGGGGAGATTTCTTTCATAAGCGGTACTAAAATATTTATCAACACTGGATCTGAACCCCGAATCCCTGAAATCGAAGGACTTGCCGACACTCCATATCTTACCAGCACCACGATCATGGAGCTGGAAGAGACGCCCGAACATCTCTTGATCATGGGAGGGGGCTATATCGGACTGGAATTTGCCCAGATGTTCAGCAGGTTTGGCAGCAAAGTCACCATCATCGACCGAGCAGAAAGACTCGTCCACAAAGAAGACGAAGATGTCTGTAAAGAAATCTCTCAAATCTTTTCGGAAGAGGGAATTGACACCCTTTTCAATGCGGAAGTCAGAAAAGTCTCCTATCAAGACGGGTTTAAGCTGACCACCGAGACGCCAAAAGGACTGTTGGACATAAAAGGGTCTCACTTGCTGGTGGCCACAGGAAGAATCCCCTCCTCTGCCCATTTAGGCTTGGAGAACACCCGGGTGAAATTGACCGATAAAGGATTCATCCAAACAGATGACTTTCTCCAAACAAGCGAAAAGCACATCTATGCTTTAGGGGATGTCGCCGGAAGTGCGCCCTTCACCCATATCGCCTACCATGATGCACACATTGCCTTTCAGCACGCTTTTAAAGAGAATGCGGTTTCGAAACACGAGAGGCTTGTGCCGTATTGTGTATTTATCGACCCACAGCTGGGCAGAATTGGCCTTAATGAGCAGGAAGCCCAAGCCAAGGGCATCCCTTATAAAACTGGTAAATTCCTAATGAAACATGCTGGCAGGACACTAGAGGTGGATGAGACACGCGGCTTTTTCAAGGTCCAGGTAGACCCCGAGTCAAAGAAAATCCTTGGAGCCACCATCCTGAGCCTCGATGGAGGAGAAATCTTGGCCACCCTACAGATGGCCATGGTAGGAGGAGTCACCTATGATACGATTGCCACTTTGCCCATTGCACATCCAACGTTGGCGGAAAGCCTGAACAATTTGATGGGGCAAATTGAATAAAAAAGGTCATTGCCGGGAAACCCCTCCGGAATGACCACTATCAAATCGCGCTTTCTGCATTAGGGCATCGCCTCTGCCAGTGCTTGGCTCTCAAACTCACCTTTCAGCTCAATGACCATAAAATCATCATCGTCATCTCCCCCGATCATCAGCACCAGATCACTCAAAATATCGTTCCCTTTGCTATAAATGATTACTTGGCTGTCTTTCTCGGACATTTCCATCATCAGATCGTATCTTTCCTTACGAAGACCTTTTTGAAGGTCCATAAAATCGGACTTCGAGAGATTTCTTCCCACAGGAAGTTTAAAGAACTTCATCCTGTCCACTGATTTGGCAATGGTGGCCATTCCATCTTCGCCAAAATCAAAGTCAAGCCCATCGGCAAAATCAAAAAAGCTCCCCGCCATATCCAAATGAAAAAACTCCTCATTGTCCTCGTACTTTTTATAGAGAGCATCTACACTTTTACTCTGGGCAAAGGCCATGCTGCCAACCCCCATGAATACCAATATGATCAAAATCCGTTTCATAGTTTAATTGTTTTAATGTTAGGTAATCGACTATTTATTTTTTTTCTTTCCTGAACCGTACTCGTTCATCCCTGGCAAATCGGTTTTCTCTGCCAACATATTCAAATCCTGATAGGTGAAATTCCCCAGCATGCTCAGCAAAGTGAATTCGCTATTAGAGCCTGAAATCATCAGCAGCTCCACCACCTTACCGCCTTCTTCTCTGACCATAAATTTCAAGCTGCTTTCCTTGTCTTGGACATCCATAAGGTCCTCGTACTTATTACGTGTCAGGGTACCCATCGCCTCTTTATAGAGCGCTTTACCGTCCACCTTTTCCCCGCTAAGGATCCGGATTCCTTTCACCTTTGAAATCAACTCTCCCATTTCCTTGGCGTCCTCGTCATCTCCCTCTTGGGCAGAGGATTTCAGAAAACCACCTGCCATCTGCATCATCTTTGGGCTGATATACACCCTGGAAAAATCATCCTGCTCCATGTACTTGGAGAAAAATTTCACGATAGCATCATCCTGCGCCTGCGCCACAGAAGCCATCATCATCAACACGATTAAACTGATCCACTTTTTCATTTTTCCTCCTCTTTGATTTCTTTGATGTTAAATAATTCATTTGTCGTCCCCAGGTGTTTGATGTCCTCCAACGGCTTCATCGATGATGTCCCCTTCTCCATATTTTGCTGGATCAAGGCCAAGACCTCCACGACTTGGTGATATGCCTCTTCCTCCTGCACCCTTTTCTGTTGCTCAAAGAAAAGCCAACCCAAAGCCAGGAAAACGACCACGATCGCCGCCACTTTCTGCCAAGCCCCTAAGCCACTTGTCATCCTTGGCGCTGCCTTGGGTGAGGGCTCATTTTGCGCCATCTCCTCCAGCCCCAGGATCATCATCCGCTCTTCCTCAAATCCAGAGGATTGCTTCAAAAGCTCCTTGAGACGCCGCTCTTCTTCAAGACTGGTATTGCCTTCGTAATACCTGTCCAATAATGCCTTGATTTGTTCTTCCATCATTTCCGCTGATTTGTTAAAAACGACTGCAGCTTTTTCCTCGCCCTGAACATATTGACTTTCACTTGATCCATGGAAATGTCCATATACTCTGCGATCTCTTCGTAAGTCAACCCCTCCACTTCCCTGAGCTGGAAAACCTCCTGTTGCTTTTCAGGAAGCTCTCTTAGAAACCTAAAGACCAGCTTCACCGCCGGGGAAACTTCCTCCGTTTCGGCTACAGGAACCTCAGGAATTTCATCCTCAGCTTCTATCACCACCCACTTTTGTCTTTCCCTTAGCTTCTGTAAGCTTTGGTTTTTGACCACCTTGACCATCCATCCAGTTGGATTTTCCATTTTTTGAAGCACTTCTCGTTGGTGCCAAGCCTTTTCCAGCGCCTCCTGCACCGCATCTTCGGCTTCATCCCTGCTTTTGAGCCAGAGATAAGCCATGCGGTAAAGTTTGCTTCGCAAGGACCAGATATATGCTTCAAAAAATGTCTTCATTTATGTAGGTAATGATCCTAAATAGTAAATGTTACAGGTTGGATGAAAATATTTTAAAAATAACCGAAAAAAACCTCAACCAGAAAACGTTGGATGAGCAAATTCACCCTGGGCTTCCCCCATGGCTAGAAAGTGTCGAGGCTGTGTCAAAAGTCCTCGTCATTGCGATTCCGATGGATATCGGAAGAAGCAATCTCGTCATACGTGCAATGAAAGCACATCGAGATCACTTCACTCCGGTCGTGATGACGGATTATTTATGAGACAGCCTCTTTGTGGCATTTTTTCACCCGTGGTTTTGCCATTATGGAAGCTGGCAGTTCCCAACTTTTCCGCTTGATCCCTAGTCTCAACTTTTCCGACCAGTCCTGATCCTGGATCAAGCCATATTTCTGGGGGGGCGAGGGATTTCCGACCAGTCCTAAGGATTGGGGAGTGGAGAAAAACTCCTCTTTAGGGGAATTTCTTCCTTTGACGTTGTCACTTTTTTCCTGCAGGTGAAAAAAGGACAAGGAAGTACCGGTGACACCTGCCATACGTCTTGATGAAGGAGCAATCGAAAGTTTCTTTTTGGAGCTTTGGGGATAGAAACGTCAATCATTCATCATTACCTCCATCTGGCCAGCCTTTCCCCAGTTTTTCTGCTTGACCCCTGATCCTCCATCTTCCTTTGGAAAGCTTTCCAAATTCACCCCCTTAAAATAGGCTGCTTTCAAACAAAATAGATTAATTTTAAATTATCATTACAAATGGTATGCATGCGTACTAATTGGTTAATTTGTATAAAAGATGAAGCAAACAGACAATAAACTCATGAAAACAGCCATAAAAACAGTAGCAACCATCACTTCAGCAAAGGGCATAAAAAAAGCCTTGAATTTCTTCAAGGCTTGTGGTGATGAGTGGGCTCGAACCACCGACTCACGGATTTTCAGTCCGATGCTCTACCAACTGAGCTACATCACCGTTGTAAAGTGATGCAAAGGTAGGTAAATGTTCTTTTGATGCAAACCCATGAGACAAAAAAATTACAACAATTTTAACGAAACAACTTTAATTTATTCACTATGAGTATTTTACCCCAGGTAATTTTTTTCGTGATTTTTGCCGTGGCAGGATATATACTTTACAGAAGGATTTCCTTTCTGAAGCGAAATATCATGCTGGGCAAAAAGGAAGAAAGGAATGATCAGCCTGCAGAAAGATGGAAGACCATGCTGTTGGTCGCCTTTGGCCAACAAAAGATGTTTAAGCGCTGGCTGCCCGCATTTCTCCATTTTCTGGTGTACGCGGGCTTTATCATTATCAATTTAGAAGTTGCGGAATTCATCATTGACGGATTTACGGGCCATCACCGTATCTTTGCACCATTTCTGGGCGGCTTCTATACCTTCGCCATGAATGCATTTGAATTTCTAGCAGTCGGTGTGTTGGTAGCTTGTGTGGTCTTTTTGATCAGAAGGAACATCACCAAAGTGCCGCGCCTCTCCATGAAGGAACTCAAGGGATGGCCCGCCATGGATGCCAACTTGATTTTGATCATCGAAATCTGTCTTATGATGGCCATTCTCAAGATGAATGCGGCAGACCAGATCCTGGCTTCCAGAGGCGTGGAACATTACACTCAGCTGGGAACACTTTTCTTCAGCAGTTTATTAACACCGATATTAGAAGGCTTCAGCACCCCGTTTCTAGTGTTTACTGAACGGGCGGCTTGGTGGTTCCATATTGTGGGCATCCTTGGTTTTGCCATTTATGTCACGTACTCCAAGCACCTCCATATTTTCTTGGCTTTCCCCAATACCTGGTACTCCAAGCTCCAGCCCAAGGGCGAAATGGCCAATATGCCTGAAGTTACCAATGAAGTCAACATGATGCTGGGCATCCCCACGGAAGGCAGCAATGAACCGCCTGCCGAAATTGGCCGCTTTGGAGCCAAGGACATCAATGACCTCAGCTGGATCAACGTCATGAATGCGTACTCCTGCACGGAATGTGGGCGTTGTACTGCCGAATGTCCGGCAAATCTCACGGGCAAGAAACTTTCCCCAAGGAAAATCATGATGGACGTCAGGGACAGGGCCGAAGAAGTTGGGAAAAGTCTGGACAAAGGCGGCAAAGGGCTGGATGACGGCAAAACCTTACTGGGCGACTATACGACCGCCGAAGAAATCAATGCCTGCACCAGCTGCAATGCTTGTGTGGAAGCCTGTCCGGTAAACATCGATCCACTCTCCATCATCCTGCAGATGCGGCGCTACGTGGCCATGGAGGAAAGCGGCTCCCCTGCCCAATGGAATGCCATGTTCCAAAACATGGAAACCAGCTTCTCCCCTTGGAAATTTGCGCCCACGGACCGTTTCAACTGGGCGGAAGCTGTAAAGGACGAAGAAATAAAATAAAAAAAGAACGAACCGAACAATATGTCAAATTACAAAGTGCCTACCATGGCAGAAATGGCCGCCTCAGGCGAATCTCCTGAAATCCTCTTTTGGGTAGGTTGTGCAGGGTCATTTGATGATCGCTATAAAGCCGTCACTCAGGCTTTCGTAAAGATCCTCAATAAAGTCGGGGTCAGTTTTGCCGTGTTGGGCCCAGAAGAGACCTGCACAGGAGATCCTGCAAGAAGGGCCGGAAATGAGTTCCTTTTCCAGATGCAAGCTGTCGCAAACATCCAAGTGATGAACGGCTACAACGTCAAAAAGGTCGTCACCGCCTGTCCGCATTGTTTTAATACCATCAAGAACGAATATCCTGCGCTAGGGGGAGAATACGAAGTCATCCACCACAGCCAATTCCTCCAATCCCTGATAAACGATGGAAAAATCGTTATGAAAGGGGGGGGAGAATTTAAAGGCAAAAAAATCACTTTCCATGATTCCTGCTATCTCGGCAGGGCAAACAATGTCTATGAAGCCCCTCGGGAGATCATCAAGGCATTGGACGTGGAACTGGTAGAAATGAAACGGTGCCGCACCAAAGGGCTGTGCTGCGGTGCAGGAGGTGCCCAAATGTTTAAGGAACCCGAACCTGGCAATAAAGACATCAATGTCGAACGAACCGAAGAAGCACTCGGTACTGGTGCATCTGCCATTGCCGTAGGCTGTCCATTCTGCTTAACCATGATGGCGGATGGTGTCAAAAATAAGGAAAAAGAAAGTGACGTAAAGGTCGTTGATCTGGCAGAACTCATCGCCAAGGACCAAGGGCTGGACTAGAGTAGGGCACATAATGAAACGGATAAGGTAGATGGCAGCTGGAATGCGGAGCCAAACCGCAAGTGTGGAAACGCGGTACTTGAGCACCATAATGCTAAAAACCTGTGGATGTCAGCATCCTTCCAGGCCTTTTTATCGTTCTATGTAAAAAGACGCTTTGCATCCAATATGCTTTGCTTTATATTTATTAATTGAATAAAAAGACTTCAAACGATTATGTATATGCCATTTGAAACCATGCCTGACACTGCAAGGGTATGGATATATCAAGCCAACAGGAAGTTTACCGAAGAAGAAAAATCACTTATCGGCTCACGGCTGACGGCATTTTGCAACCAATGGAACACCCATGGCAACCGCATGCCAACTTCCTTCGATATAAAATACGATCAATTCATCATCCTCTCTGTGGACGAATCCCAGCTGGGGGCGAGCGGTTGTTCCATCGACAGCTCCGTGCGAACACTGCGTGAGCTTGATGAGGTTCTGCACGTCAACCTTTTGGACCAAGGAAAAATCTCTTTCATCAATCAAGATGAAATCACCATTAGCAGTCTCAGCCAAATCAAAGACTACATCCAAGAAGGCCAACTCACCTCTAACACCCAAGTCTTTAACCCTACCGTCCAACGGAAAGAGGACCTCAAAGACAAATGGCTAATCCCTGCAAGAGAGAGTTGGTTAGGCAGATATTTTAGCAACTAATTATTTTAAAAGTTATATATTAGAGGAAATACATATAGATGACAGCCTGACTTTATGATGAAAAATTGTTTTCTGAGTGTTCTTTTTATTTTCCTTTTTTTGGTAGGATGTACCAGTCTCCAGCAAAAAGGAGAGAAACAGTTTGCGGCTGGCGAATACCAAATGGCCATTGGCACTTTTTCCAAGGTACTCGCTGACAATCCCGACGATAGTGATGCAAACTATTACGTCGCCGAGAGTTACCGGCTGTCCAACCGCATCGAAGCGGCACTTCCATATTATGATAAGTTGCTGGAAGAGGAAGGGTCTTTTGAAAATTACATGAAAAAAGCCAAAAGCCTTCGCGACCAAGGGGAATATGAAGCGGCAGCGGCAGCTTACGCCCAAGCCAAAGAACATACTTCCAGTGATTCCCTACTGGCTTTGGCCGAGTGGGGCGAAGAAAACATGGCCCAGATCCAGTCCATCACGGATTATTGGCCTTATCATGAACTTCAGAATTATGAATTGCTCAACACCTCTGGCATTGACTATGCACCGGTGGTGAGTGAGAATTTCCTGTATTTCACCAGTTCCAGGCGTGCCAGCGGAGTGTATCCGGCCACTGGGCAAGGCTACACCAAGCTCTTTCGGACCCGAGCCAATGGGGTAAAAGTAGACGTACAAAATGTACAGGCATTGCCAGAGTTCAGGAATGAAGAAAACCTGAACCAAGGGGCCATTGCCATCAGCCCGGACGGCAATACCATCATTTATGCCCGTGGAAACAGCCTGAGTAAAAAAGACCTTCCAGAGGTCAACCTATTCATCAGCTATTTCAGGGGAGCCGGCTTTACAGATCCTATCTGGATGCCCGTAAATGAAGATCAAACGTATTGGAACTCCACCCCTGCCTTCAGCTTGGATGGGGAGACGCTGTATTTTGCGTCAAACAGACCCGGAGGCTACGGCGGTATTGACTTGTACAAAGCCACCAAAATGGCCAATGGAGATTTTGGTGATCCTCAAAACTTGGGCTCCGCCATCAACACTCCGGGCAACGAAATGTTCCCACGTCCGATGGGAGAGCAGTTATATTTCGCATCTGACGGTCATCCGGGTTTTGGCAAACTGGACCTTTTTGTTGCAGAAGCCAAAGATGGCCAAACTACCGTTACCAACCTTGGCAAAAACATCAACTCTGTCAGTGATGATTTTGGTATTTTCTTCACCAACTTCCCGAAAGAAGGATTTCTCAGCTCCAATCGAGAGGGCGGAGTCGGTGATGACGATATTTACTATTTTCAGGACAACACCCCCAAACCAAAAGTGGTCAACGTTTTCCTGAACGTAAAAACCTTGCAGAACACTGTTGAAGGCGAATCGGTACTTCCCAATGCCAGGGTGGCCCTCTACGACAGCACCAAGCAAACAGTGGGCGGGGACTTCTCCAATGAACAAGGTCGCCTAAGGTTCCAGCTGGAACCCAATGCTGATTTCACCTTGATCGCCTCCAAAAACGGCTATTTCACCAAAAGCGTGCCCTACAGCACCATCGGTAAAACCCCGGCACAAGAAGACCTCATCCAAGATGTTACCAATATCACCTTGGACACGACCATCGTCCTGGATCAACTGGAACTGGAGAAAGCCATCGTCCTCGAAAACATCTATTATGACCTGGACAAGGCCGACATCCGTCCGGATGCTGCTGTAGAACTGGATAAACTGGTCAAAATCCTTCAAGACAACCCTGAAATCCGGATTGAGTTAAGTTCACATACCGATAGCCGGGCAAGTGATGAATACAATAGGGACTTGTCGCAGCGCAGGGCCCAATCTGCTGTAGATTATATCATTTCACAAGGTATCGCCAAAGACAGGTTGGTGGCCAAAGGTTATGGTGAAGACCAGCCGGTGATCGAAAATGCGCAGACCGAAGAAGAACACCAGCGCAACCGACGTACCGAATTTAAAGTCATCGAGATCGAAGAATAATTGGTGTTGTCGGTTCTGAGGTTGAAAAGTTATAATCTAGGGAAGGTTAAAATTTTTGAACATTGAAAGTTTAATCGTTCCTCAGCCGTTTATTGTGGTATTGCTTTTAGGGACTTATGGTTTCGATCATAATAGAGGCAAAGGTTCCAGCTCTTGGATGCCGTTTTAACACCCTACAAGAGCTGGATACCGTCTTCTCCGATCTTTGCGCTTCTCCCTTACGTTTCTCTCTTCATTTCCATACGATTCCGGACTTCGCCACCTTGTTTACCTTTAAAACCTTCCATCCTTTCAACTATATTTCTTGCCAAAATCCTTAACTTTACGGCAACATTAACCAAGTCATTAATCTGATGGACGAAAGATATATGCAACGGGGCGTTTCCGCCTCCAAGGAAGACGTGCACAATGCCATATCCAATTTGGACAAAGGGCTTTATCCGAAGGCTTTTTGTAAAATTGTGGAAGACACCCTTGGCAATGACCCCAATTACTGTAACGTCATGCATGCTGACGGCGCTGGCACCAAGTCATCCTTGGCATATCTCTATTGGAAAGAAACGGGCGACTTAAGTGTCTGGAAAGGCATTGCCCAAGATGCCATCATCATGAATACCGACGACCTGCTATGTGTGGGCGCGGTCAATAACATTTTGGTATCCTCCACCATCGGAAGGAACAAAAACCTGATCCCCGGCGAGGTGATTTCGGCCATCATCAATGGTACCGAAGAAGTTCTCCAAATGCTTCGGGACAACGGCGTCAATGCCGTGCTCACGGGCGGTGAAACTGCAGATGTGGGGGACTTGGTCAGAACGGTTATCGTGGACAGCACCGTCACTTGCCGTATGCGCAGGGACGAAGTAATTTCCAATGACAACATCAAACCGGGCGACGTTATCGTTGGTTTGGCTTCTTATGGGCAAGCCAAATACGAAGACAGCTATAACGGCGGTATGGGCAGCAATGGCCTCACTTCCGCCCGACATGATGTGTTTAACAAAGTCCTGAAGACCAAATACCCAGAGAGTTTTGACCCATCGGTACCGGACGATTTGGTGTACACTGGAAAATACAACCTTACCGACCCGGCTCCTGAAACCCCGGTAAATGTGGGTAAACTGGTCCTTTCTCCTACACGAACCTATGCTCCGATCATGGTGGAAGCCCTTAAGTATCTCCGGCCACAAATCCACGGATTGGTTCATTGCAGCGGGGGAGCCCAGACCAAAGTGCTCCACTTCGTAGACAATGTACACGTGGTAAAGGACAATCTTTTCGAGACTCCTCCTTTGTTTAAGATCATTCAAGAGGAAAGTGGTACCGACTGGAAAGAAATGTACAAGGTATTTAACATGGGCCATCGAATGGAGGTCTACCTGGAAGAAAAGTACGCGGAAGAGATCATTGACATCGCTGAATTTCACGGAGTAGATGCTCAGATCATCGGTCGTGTGGAACCATACGATGGCAAAAAAGTCACCATCAAAAGTGAACACGGTACATTTGAGTATTGATCCTCGTTGACATGCGAAAATTCCTTCAAATATTGGCCTGGACGACAGGCCTTTTCCTATTGCTGGCCATCACGCTGCTTACCACGGTGGACTGGACAGACCCGAAGGAGCAAGATTATTATAAAAAGACGGTGCAGGCTGTTTCGGAACTCCAACCCACCCCTTCGGCTGGCGATGCATGGCTAGCGGGATGGGCGCAAGTCAATGTCACCCCTGATCAACCCGTGGACCTGGTAGGTTACAAACCCAGGGGCGCCTATGATTTTGTCCTGGACAGTAGCTTCGTCAAAGCCATCGTAGTCGGCAATGGAGATCAGCGAGTTGCTTTTTTAAACTATGAACTGCTCATCGTCCATCCGGTCTTGGCCAAAACCGTGGAAAAGACCATCAAGAATGCTGCGCTTCCGGTGGATTTGGTCTATTTTACAGGCACCCACACCCACAGCGGAATGGGCGGCTATATGCCCGGAATCATGGGGAAAATTGCCTTTGGAGGATATGACGAGAAGGTCGTTAACCTGCTTGCTGAAAAGTCGGCCCAAGCAGTAGAAAAGGCCCTGAAATCACAGGATACGGTAGCGGTCACATATCAAAAATACAGCGCCCCCCAATTCGTAGGCAACAGGTTTATCCCCAATGGACCTATTGATCCATTTATCCGCCAACTGGTCTTCACCAAAGGTGATGGCACAAAAGGCACCCTCTTCACCTACACCGCCCATGCCACCTGCCTCAACAGCAAGTTTATGGGCCTTTCAGGCGACTACCCCTTTTACCTGACCCAGGATATGCTGAATGATTATGACTTTTCCATGTTTGCCGCCGGAACTGTGGGAAGTCATCAACCTTTGGCACCTGGAAGGGAGCCCAAAGACATTAAAGCTTATGCGCATCAATTGGACAGTTTAATGGAACAGCCTCCACTTTTGCGGGATACCGTCCAAACCAAGCGTTTAACCTTAGGCACCCTTGTGCCCCAACTCCCAGAAGCCACCTACCGGATATCAGACAATATCCGACTGCGGCCTTGGGTGTTCAACAACCTCTTCGGAGACACCAATGCGCATTTTGACGTGGTCCAATTGGGCAATACCTTGCTGATTTCCTCCAGTGGAGAATTATCGGGAATGTTTTACAAAAAATGGGAAGCCCTTGCCAATCAAAAAGGCCTAAACCTGATCATCACGTCTTTTAATGGTGGCTACATGGGGTATATTGTCCCCGATCAATATTACCATCGTTCCTATTTTGAGGCCAGGGACATGAACTGGTTTGGCCCCTACAGTGGTTCCTACTATGACATGATCATCACCAAGCTTATTCAGGCTGCGGATTAACTTCCAGCACCGCTGCTGGCTTCTTGAATTTCAATATTGGCATCCGGGCAGGGTAGTCCTCTGGTAATGCTTTCCTCTTCAGCTTATAATCCTGATTTGAAGGAAGCGGATGAATGGGAAAGTTGTGGTCAACTACATCAGCATGATCATCCATTTCATATTGCTTCGCCGCAAACAATATGTCCCCAAAGCCCAACCCCTTCACAGCGGCCACTTTAAGACTGTCCGTATTAAGTGGCTTTACCTCCAAATCAAAGGGCGCTGCAAAAACATTTTCAAAAGTTGATTGGTCTTGGGCGTATAAATTCCCTCCCGCCAAAAACAAGAGAAACACGATCAGCTTGCACGTTGCTTTCATTGCATAAGTATTTAGTTCACTGCAATTTACAAAAAACGAACCGACCTACAGAGGTGTAATATGTTAAAATTTGTAGGATCAAGCCGAAAAGTTGGGGGCATTTTACTCCATATTGAAAACTGCCATTTCCCCCAGGGCAAACACTTTTAAACTATTAGTAATGAGGTGCCAGTTTGAATTAAAGAACTTCAAGGGGCAAAAAGCGATTTCCCTGATGGTTATCAACATTTAGTACTAATCTCGTGTAAAGGAGCTATCATCCGTGCCGCTGGCACTCCTTCGCGAGGTTAAGGAGCGCTTGAGTTCCTGCGGATGAATCCGCAGGTTACAAAATTTATCGTGCCGATGGCACTTTGTCCCGATTTATCCCTTGGAAACCGCAGTAGCCTATGGTGCCGAATGGCGGAATAGCTTGAAAGAATGATTTGTTGATTTGGATCGTACAAGCCGTCGCAGCTATCTGCTCATGTATAGTGGTTGGCTTGGTTGAGATTAAAAAACCCTCAATATATTCGTTAGCAACTGAGCATCCTGCCTAATCCGCCCTTGGCGGAGGGCCATATAGAAGGTGCAGGTTGTCACCTGCACCAAAAATGATTACACACAAAAGGGTAAGTTCCGTAGGAACGGCAGATATAAATGCAAATAGGAACAATTTTTTTAAAGGCGTTTGCCCTGTGTAAGAAGTCCATCGTCTTTACGGTATGATATTCTATTTCTTAAGACCATGTCAACATTCATCCCCCCAAAAAATTGCTTGATCCAAATTGTTGCTTCTTTTTGAAATGCTGAATGTAGACGGTTTGCTTGTTGCATCCGGATTGTTTTTTAAGGATCACGCCTCTTATGTCAGCAACTGATGGCCAGCCGCATTCAGCCGAATGCTCCATGAATTAAGCACAATGGCCTTACTGCCTGCTTGACTTCTGTAATACGACAGCCTTGATCCACCCCGCTTTAAATACCATTTCCTCCATTTGCTGCCAACCGTGCTTTTGGAAAAATTGATGATAGCGGGGCAAGTTCTTACGTGGGTTTGCGGTAACCAACCTAAAAAACCAAATCATCATCCACTGAAGCCAGCGCATGGATGGTCGGTCAAAAAAATCCACCAAAATCCATCGAGCAGAAGGTTTAATCCTATCATTGATAGCCTTAAACAAGCCGTCAATCTGCCTATCACCCAACACATCCAACAAGTACTGGGTGATAACCCAATCAAACTGCTGGGCGGGCAACAGGTCAAAATCTGTTTGATGCAAAAAAACCACCCGATCCAATTGCGCAGCGGTAAGTTGACCCTTTGCTTTTGACATCATTTTCTGGGAGGCCTCCACAAAAAACACTTTTCCTTCCGCCCCTACCTTTTCGGCCAGCAGGGATAGGTTTTCGCCCGTACCTCCACCTATATACAACACCCGGTCACCTGCCATGACGTATTCCAGAAAAGTGAATTTACTTTCCCTATGCGTTTTCCCCAACACAACCATGGCCAGTTGGTCATAAAAAAACGCTACTTTATCGTACAGGTTTTTCTTCATGCTTAAAGGTAAGGTTCCGAGCTGGAAAGCTGGAAGGTTTGCATCGTAAAGAAGTGGGACATTGACTTTCTAATGGACGAAATGTAGGATATTTGATTTACTGTCACACAATTAATGGATGAAAATCCGCATAATTTGTGGACAACTCTTTAATTGTTAGTATTATTGGTACGATAGTGGATGTAAACACCATCCATATTCACTTTTAACCCAGATACCGTATGAAAAATTTACTGCAGTCCTTTTCCAGCATCAAATCACTGATCAAGAACATCGATTTTGCCAAGCTCAACCAGCTTTCCCAAAAAGTAGATTTAAATGAAATGGTAGGCATCGTCTCCCAGATGAGCGAGTCAGACCTGGCCAAGATGATGAAAATGATGAAGGGTGGTGGCAAAAAAAGGGAACTACCTCCGGTAAATGGAGATTTTTATTCCTTGGAAAAAACCCTTCCTCCCCACGAGCAGGAAATTGTGGCAAAAGTCCGTGACTTTATGGAAAAAGAAGTCCGGCCCATTGCAAACGAATACTGGAACAAGGGACATTTCCCGATGCATATCATTCCTAAAATGGCCGAATTGGGCATTGCGGGATTAACCTATAAGGGGTATGGCTGCCCCGGCCATTCTGCATTATTGGAAGGCTTCTTGGCCATGGAGATGGCCCGGGTAGACACCTCTATTTCCACCTTCTTTGGGGTTCAGTCCGGCTTGGCCATGGGATCCATCTACGTCTGCGGCTCGGAAGAGCAAAAGCAGGAATGGCTGCCCAAGATGCAAAAAATGGACGTCATCGGTGCCTTTGGGCTGACAGAACCAAAGGTAGGTTCGGGCGTAGCCGGTGGCTTGACCACTACTTGTAAGCGCGAAGGAGACGAATGGGTCATCAATGGCCAGAAAAAGTGGATTGGCAACGCCACCTTTTCCGATATCACCGTCATCTGGGCCAGGGACTTGGATGACCAGCAAGTCAAGGGATTTATTGTCCGCAAAGACAACCCGGGATTCCATCCTGAAAAGATCGAAAATAAAATGGCATTGCGCACCGTCCAAAATGCCCTGATCACCATGAAGGACTGCCGCGTACCGGAAAGCGACCGCCTGCAAAATGCCAATTCCTTTAAAGACACCTCCGAAATCCTCCGGCTCACCAGGGCAGGAGTCGCCTGGCAAGCGGTGGGCTGTGGTCGTGGGGCCTATGAAGCGGCGCTCCGCTACACCAATGAACGAAAGCAGTTCGGAAGGCCCATTGCCGGATTTCAGCTGGTGCAGGACTTGCTGGTAACGATGCTGGGCGACCTCACCGCCATGCAGACCATGGTCTATAGACTTTCCAAAATGCAGGATGCTGGTGAACTCAAAGATGAACACGCCTCCCTTGCTAAGGTGTTTTGTACCTTGCGGATGCGGACGATTGTGGATCATTCCCGAGAGCTCTTCGGCGGAAATGGTATCCTACTCGAATATGACATCGCCCGCTTTGTGGCCGATGCCGAGGCCATCTATTCTTATGAAGGAACCAAAGAAATCAATTCCCTCATCGTGGGGAGAGCCATTACCGGTCATAGCGCGTTTGTGTAGTAATTTTTGGCCCGCGCAAAAGGTTAGGGATTAGTATATTTCGAATACGGTGTAACTTGATTTACACCACCGATAGATTCTGATAAACACAGATATGATAATCGATCCATTTCATATCTGTGTTTTTCTTTTACGCCTTTGTTTTTCAAAAATGGGTTCTAGGACTTGTCCAGTAACCGTAATAAGCTTCAGAAGCACCTGTTGATTTCAAAAAAGAAAAGGCAATTACGTTCTGCCATCTCCTACCCACTTCTAACAAACTGCTCTGGGCCTAGCCTTTAACCCTCAGGCGACTAAGAAGAGTACAAATGGGAGTAAATAGGCCGCGTCGATTTGGCGCCTTACGGCTTCTTTGCTGCGCTTGGGCTGAAGAAACGCACTGACATGGATCAAAAACATGATCAGTATGATGATCAAGTAGATGTAATAGAATGATCCCAATACAAAAAACATTCCCAGCAAATACACCAGTTCCACCCACATCAGTCCTGTCAAAAGGCTATGCGTCATGGGAATTCCCAATACACTGACAATGGAGCCCATGTTGTCCCTACTGTCACTATCATAATCCATATAGGCCAATAACAGTAAGTTAAACCAGGCCATCAAAAAATACCCGAAGGCAAAATACCAAAACACCCTCGGGATGCCTTCGTTCGTAAATCGAATCATCGGCACAAGGGTAATTCCAGCAGTATACAGGGCCGCGGTAGTTATTTCCTTAAGGATAGAAACCTTTTTCCCGAAGAATTTCATAAACACGATATTACCAATGATGACCGTCCCCAGCAGCATCCCAAAGGTCATCAAGTGGGAAAATTTGATAAAATCAAAGGCTAAAATCACTGCGGTGATTACCACGAGCACCAACCAAATCAATAGCGTGTTGAAATTGACTTGATGAAACAAATGCCTGGCAGAACTGGCTTTTCCTTGGATATTGCGGGCATCCATCAGGTGATCAAACGTATAAATCCCCCATACAGCCAGGGCCATTAGCGCATACACCACAGGGGTAAAGCTTAGCTCCAAGAGGTGTTGAAAAAAATAGAGGCCCGCACAAGCCCCAAGCACCACATCCAGTGAAAGCCATTGGATATAATTATAATATTTCTTGAGTCCGTGTATTTTCACAAACATAAATATACAACTCAAGGAATAGTTTTGGAATGATTCCCTATATTTAACACCATTGATTTTACATGAACACCAAAAAAACCACTAAAATGAAAAAGATTCTTCTGAGTCTCCTAATGCTCACTTTTATTGCCCTTCATGTCCATGCCCAATCCCCTATTAAAGTGGCCTGTGTCGGCAACTCCATCACCCAAGGTCCCGGCAGAAACCATCCCGACAGCTGGCCGCTGCTGATGCAAGAAGTTTTGGGAGATGACTATCTGGTCAAAAACTTTGGCGTAAGCGGCAGGACCCTGCTCAAAAACGGGGACTATCCCTATTGGAATGAGCCGCAATTTCAGGAAGTACAAGACTTTGCTGCAGACATCCTGGTCATCAAACTGGGCACCAACGACTCCAAGCCCCAAAATTGGAAGTATAAAGATGAATTTGTCCAGGACTACATCGACCTGATCAATGTCTTCAGGGAAAACATGCCCGATGATGGAGAAGTATATGTATGCATCCCGGTACCGGTATTCAAAGATAATTTCGGCATTACCGAGAGTGTAATGGTGGATGAAATGCGGCCCATGCTCAAGGAAATCGCCAAGGCTACCAATGCCAAAATGATCAACCTGTACAAACCACTCAAAAAGCATGGCGATCTGTTCGCCGACGGTGTCCACCCCAACAAAGAAGGAAACCTCTTGATGGCCGAAGCGGTCGCGAAAAAGATTAAGTAGTTGGAAGAGGAAGCAGGTTAGCGCTTTGAAGGTTTTATCTCTCTCAGGGTCGCTAGTGTATGAAGATGTACACTAGCGACCCTGAGAGCAATTCATCAAAATATGGCTGCTTTTACATATTCTTTTGTCCCAGTTTTTCCACCTTACCCAACCATTTTTCTCTAAACTTATCCTTTGAAAGTCTTATGGGGCCAATACAGGTGATCCTTACCTTCTTCACGCCTATGAAGTTCAATGTACCCCGTTTCATGGCAATATGGCTGGGACTTCCGTTGATCAACCGGTAATACCAAGGTGGTTGGTCCACTGTACAAATGATTCTTGCTGTTTTTCCTGTCAGTAGTTTGTCCCACAGTAAGGAATCCTTTCTTTTCTTAAAGGCAAAACCCGGCAACAGGATACGGTCCAAGAACCCTTTCATTATAGCAGGCACGGATCCCCACCAAACGGGATACACCAATACCAAATGATCCGCCCATTTCAGCTTCTCCTGCGCATCCAATAAGTCTGGTTCAAGTGCTGTTCGCTGTCGATAACCATACTGTAGATTAGGATTGAAATCCAGTTCCCTGATTTGGATTTCCTTGACTTCCGCTCCTGATTTTTCAGCGCCTGCCTTATAGGCCGCTGACAAGCCAACACTATAACTCTCCTTGTCGGGATGTCCGTTGATGATCAGTATATTTTTCATACGATTTAAAAAATAGTTTTCAATTTGCTTTCCACTGGAGTACTTGTCAAGTTGGGCACCTCAAAGAACTTGTATAAAATAAAACATGCTGGCACCGATAAAAAAACCGAGCAAATAGTAAACGTGGCGACACTTAAAGACAGCGCCATGGCTCTAGCGCCTACGGCTCCTATATCAGGAACGACTTGATCTTGCTGGGCTAAAAGATAGTTGTATACAGATTGCCCATAGTCGTAAAACCGTGTGCTTGTTTCATAACCTAGCCAAGTGGGATAAAACCATTTTCTTATGGGCTCCCACCATTTTCCCCATATCGATGTAGGTGATACGATGTTTCTTTCCATTTTCACTTCTTTTTTTTCAAAAGTCGTGTTAATGGAAGTCCCATCATTTGATATAGATCAAATTCGAACTTTTGCGCTCCGGATTCTGCTCAAGGTCTCCAGGGTAATCCCCAGATAGGAAGCGATATGGGTAAGAGGAATGCGATGGGTAATATCGGGATGTATTTGCAAAAGTTGGTAATATCGCTCATCCGCCCTGCTAAACTGAATCGTATCCAACCGCTCACACAACCCCAGCATGGTCTCCGTGACCACCTTACCGATCAGCCTTTCAAAATCATGGTACTTCTCGGAAAGGCTGTCCACAGTATCTTTTGTAAACTCCAATACGGTGGAATCTTCGACAAACTCCACATAATGAGGGCTTGGCTTGTCACTAAAAAAACTTACCACAGGTGCCATGAACTGGTTTTCGAAGGTAAACCAGTCAGATATGTCCTTCCCGTTTTTCAAATAATAAGCCCTGGAACACCCCTTTACGATCAGGTATCCCTTTTTGGAATATTGCCCTTCGCGCACGACTACCGTTCCCTTCTTAAAGGTCTTGGTTGTCGTATTTGCTATGAATTCCCGTTGACATTCGGGGGATAGCGAGGAATAAGCTGCCCCGATGTTGTCCAAGATTTTTTCGATGTTCAATTTTAAAATAGGCTTTTGTCCCAACCTTAACCTTGGCGAGAACGGTTACATTCTGTTTTACATATACCTATGATTTGGCATACGCTCTAAATTAATAACTTGTAGGAAAAACCGAGCGGGAGACTCCAAAAAAGAAGAAGGCCCCACAACAAGTGGAGCCCCTTTATAAAATTACTTCCCCATAGCAGCAAGCCACAGAGCGCTATTATCGAACAACTTGATACTACTAAATACCAGCTGCTTCTTCGGCATAATCTTCTGTAGGAATGCAGCTGCAGACCAAGTTTCTATCGCCATAGGCAGAATCGATCCTTCGTACGGTTGGCCAGAACTTGCTATTTTTCACGTATTCCAGTGGATAAACCGCTTTTTCTCTGCTGTACGGCATATCCCAAGCGTCACTCATCACCATACCAGCCGTGTGCGGAGCATTTTTCAACACGTTATTTTCCGCATCAGCTTTGCCCTCTTCGATCTCACGGATTTCACCACGGATGGCGATCAGGGCATCACAGAATCTGTCCAGTTCCGCTTTACTTTCGGATTCGGTCGGCTCGATCATCATCGTACCCGCCACTGGGAAAGAAACGGTCGGTGAATGGAATCCATAATCGATCAATCGCTTGGCGATGTCTTCCACTTCTACCCCTACTGCCTTAAATTCCCTGAAATCCACAATCATCTCGTGGGCCGCTCTTCCTTGGGCACCTGTGTAAAGTGTCGGGAAAAACTCGCCAAGACGCGCTTTGATGTAATTGGCATTAAGGATGGCTGTTTGGGTAGCATGCTTCAGGCCTTCCCTGCCCATCATGGCGATGTAGGCGTAGGAAATAGGCAAGATGCTGGCACTGCCGAATGGAGCTGCCGAAATCGCAGAAATCGGCTGTTGGCCTCCCGTCTTCACCAACGGACTGCTTGGCAAAAACTCTTCCAAGTGCTTGGCTACACAGATTGGCCCCATGCCTGGACCACCTCCACCGTGAGGAATGCAGAAGGTTTTGTGTAAATTGAGGTGACACACATCAGCGCCAATGACACCTGGACTGGTCAAGCCTACTTGGGCATTCATATTGGCACCGTCCATATACACCTGACCGCCATTTTCATGGACGATCTGGCACATTTCCCGAATGGCTTCTTCAAACACCCCGTGGGTAGATGGATAAGTCACCAAGAAGGAGGATAGATTTTCTTTATGTTTTTCAGCCTTTTCTTTCAAATCAGCCAAGTCGATATTTCCTTTATCATCGCATTTCACGATCACCACTTTCATACCAGCCATCACGGCTGATGCAGGATTGGTACCGTGGGCAGAAGATGGGATCAAGGCGATATTTCGGTGGCTTTCGCCCCTGCTTTCATGGTAGGCCCTGATGACCATCAATCCGGCAAACTCCCCTTGCGCTCCTGAGTTTGGCTGGAGGGAAGTTTCGGCAAAACCGGTGATCTCCGAAAGCCAGTTTCTCAAATCCTGGAACAAGGCATAATACCCTGCAGCCTGATCTTGCGGCACAAAAGGATGCAGTTGACCAAACTCTGGCCAAGTAACCGGTATCATCTCTGCAGTGGCATTTAGCTTCATCGTACAGGATCCCAGCGAGATCATGGAATGTACCAAAGACAGGTCGCGGTTTTCCAATCGCTTGATGTAACGCAACATCTCATGTTCAGAGTGGAATGCATTAAAAATCATGTGGTCCATGTAGTCGGAAGTCCTTCTGAGGCCATCAGATACTTCAAAGCTGAGATGATCCACCATGGATGCCAAATCTACCACATCGGCACTGGAATGGGTGGTCCTGGCAAAAACTTCAATGATTTCCTGAACGTCCTCCATCGTCTTGGCTTCATCGAATGCCAAGTACACATACCCAGGCTCATAGCGGAAGTTCATTTCATGAGACAATGCAAACGCCTTGATCTTTGACTGCTTCACATCGTCTACTTTGATCTTCAGGGTATCGAAGTAATGCTCATTTTCCTGCTCAAAACCTAATTTAGCCAGGCCCTGGGCAGTCAGCTTAGCAAGCCCATGAATCTTCAGGGCAATATCCTTTAGCCCTTTTGGGCCATGGTAAACCGCGTACATCCCGGCCATTACGGCCAACAATACCTGTGCGGTACAGATGTTGGAAGTAGCCCTTTCACGTTTGATGTGCTGCTCTCGCGTTTGGAGGGCCATCCGGTAGGCTTTGTTTCCGTCTTTATCAACCGAAATACCAATGATTCGGCCAGGCACTTGACGCTTATAAGCATCTTTTGTCGCAAAATATGCCGCATGCGGGCCTCCAAAGCCCATAGGCACCCCAAATCGCTGGGTCGTCCCCACCACCACATCAGCTCCCATCTCACCAGGAGGTGTCAGCAGGGTCAGGGCAAGTAAGTCGGCCGAAAAAGCAGTAGTGACATTATGTTGCTTGGCTTTTTCTACCAATGCTTTATAATCAATGGCTTCCCCTTCAGCATTAGGGTACTGGAGCAGCACGCCATAAAGCTCAGGATCTTCCAGGTTTAGTTCATTCAACGACCCCTCTACCAAGGTCACGCCAATCGGAAGTGCGCGGGTTTTCAGGATTTCCTTGGTCTGGATAAATACCTTTTCATCCACAAAGAACTTCGTCGCCTTTTTCTTGTCCCGAGGGCGGGTAGCAAACAGCATGTTCATGGCCTCTGCAGCAGCAGTACCTTCATCCAGCAGCGAGGCGTTAGCCAATTCCATACCGGTCAGGTCCATTACCATGGTTTGGAAATTCACCAGTGCTTCCAGCCTTCCCTGTGCAATCTCTGCTTGGTAGGGCGTATAAGCCGTATACCATCCTGGATTTTCGAGCACATTTCTCAAAATAACACCTGGTGTGATGGTGTCATAATAGCCCAATCCAATAAATGACTTATAGATTTTATTCTTCGCGGCCATTTTACGGAAATCCTTTAGAAAGGCTGCTTCAGATTTTGCCTCGGGCAGGTTGAGGGGCTGGTCCAGCTGGATGGCTTTCGGAATGGTTTGATCGATCAGCTCATCGATGCTTGAGGCACCGATTTTTGAGAGCATCTCCGACACATCGTTGGCGGAGGGGCCATTATGGCGATCTTCAAACTTTACGGAGGGGGTCAAATCAATTTTCATAGTCCAGATAATGCGTAATATACTTGGGTAATATTCCTCTTTTCGTACAGATGTGCAAAGGTATAAATTATTGACCGATAATGATTTTCTTTTCCAAATTTTCTACGGTCTTGGAAGGGGGATTTTAAGGAAGATGGCCGCTGGTAAGGGAAAGAACGGAGGGGAAAGGTATATTGCTTGGTTTTCGAAAAAGGTAAATCAGTCCCAACGGCACAAATGACCGCTAATTTACCCCAAGATGGCTCCCCCTTCAACTAAAGTTGTATGCGTTTGTCCTGCCATTTCGACGAGCGGTTTGACACATTTAGAAAAATATAGCTAGCTTTAGGGGCAAAATTTACTTACAACTCAAATATAGGCATGAAGAGAAATTATATCTTGGCCACTGCCATGGGCTTAATGCTCTCTTGGCAAGCCACTGCCCAAGGGCAGTCACTGGCAGATCAGTACGCCAGCACCATCAGCGATGCAGATCTAGAAGAATACCTTTCCTATTTGGCTTCGGACGAACTGGAAGGAAGAGAAACAGGTGAAAAAGGCCAAAAACTGGCAGCCGAATACCTGACCGCTTTTTATCAGGACCTTGGCCTTGAAGGGCCAGTAAACGGCAAATACACGCAACCATTTTCCTTGGCAAGTGTTTCTTATGGAGACATTGACCTGAAAGTGGGCAAGCAAAAACTGGTCAACAACGAGGACTTTGTTTTCATCGGTGATGGAGATGTCAAAAGGGAAAAGTCCGAACTCGTTTTTCTGGGCCTTGCCAATGAAGAAAACCTCGAAAAAGTGGACGTTAAAGACAAGTTCGTCGGATTGTGGGCCATCGGCCAGCGAGCAGGAGGACTGATGGACCAAATTTGGGAAGCCGGAGCCAAGGGCATCATCGTGGTGACCATGGAAGGCCAATCCAACTTTGACCGCTTGGCCAACCGCTACAAGTCACTCAGCGGAAAGGGCCGTTTGGGCTTTGACAAACCGACCGAGCAAAAACCGGTGTTCTTGGTAAGCTCTGATAAAATGGCGAGTCTCTTCGAGAAATCGGTAGAAGAGCTTAAAGAAGCAGCCAAAGACGATCCTGCAAGCGTTCCATCCCAAAAAGTACGCTTCAAGATCGAAAAGAACAAAGAAATGGTAGGCACCGAAAATGTGATGGGCTACCTAGAAGGCACCGATAAGAAGGAGGAGGTATTGGTGATCTCTTCGCACTACGACCATATTGGCATCAATAGCAAGGGAGAAATCAACAATGGCGCCGATGATGATGGCTCCGGCACGGTTTCCGTTATGGAGATTGCCCAAGCCTTTGCCTCTGCTGCCAAAGAAGGGCACCGTCCCAGAAGGTCTGTATTGTTCCTTAACGTTACGGGAGAAGAAAAAGGCCTGTTAGGCTCTCAATACTATACCGAAAACCCCATTTTCCCACTGGAAAACACCGTGAACAACCTTAACATTGACATGGTGGGAAGAATTGATTATGAATACCAAGAGGCCAATAACCAGGATTACGTATACGTGATCGGTTCGGAGATGCTGGCTTCACAGTTGAAAACCATCATCGAATACAATAATATCACGCACACGGATTTGATCTTGGATTACCGCTATGATGCAGAAGATGACCCGAACAGGTTCTATTACCGTTCTGATCATTACAACTTCGCCAAGCACAATATCCCAGTAGCGTTCTTTTTCAATGGGGTGCACGATGACTATCACCAGCCTACAGACACCGTGGACAAGATTGAATTTGACTTGATGGAAAAAAGGGTCAAGCTGATTTTCTATACCGCTTGGGACTTGGCCAATAGAGACAAAAGAACGCCAGTGGACGGCAGCAACGACCGCGGAGAGCGATAACATTAAGGATATAGGCAAAAAGCCTGTTGCCAAAAGTAAAAATCCGCAGCATTTAACGTGCTGCGGATTTTTTTTGATGAGTTGGCTGCTGTCCCGACGTCTCTGGCACGGTACTGCAAAAGCTGAGTATTCAGACTCATCACCATAATTATCTTTATCCACTTTTAACTTGAAATTTAACGGAACATACGCTACTGAGTCAGAGACTCAAAACTCCTCTGTACTGGGGCAGAGACCCAGCACAACTCGGGGAATAAAGGGCGAAGATTTAAAGCCTGATGCCAAAAGTAAAAAAACCGCAGCATTTAACGTGCTGCGGATTTTTTTGATGAATAGGCTGCTGTCCCGACGTCTCTGACGCGGTACTGCTAAAGCTGAGTATCCAGACTCATTACCCTAATTATCTTTATCCACTTTTAACTTGAACTTTAACGGAACATTCGCTACTGAGTCAGAGACTCAAGACTTAATACTCATGACTCAAGACTACTAAATCCCCTACCGTTTGCCTCCTTTTTTCTTCATCTGGTTACGGTTTCTTTTGGCCTTGCTGTTTTTGTTGCCGCGGACTTTTTTCTTTTCAGGATTATAATGCGGATTGGTATTGGCACGGACCTTTTTCTCGTGGAAGGCCCCTTTGAAAGTAGGGTCAGCTTTTTGCCGTTGCTTGTCGATTTCCCGGTCGTAAGCCTGTTTTTCAGCAAAAGGCGTATCGGCAATGCGCACCTCCTTGGGAATAGGTTCCTCGGGCACCTCCATGCGGATAATCTCCTCGATCCGCCCAAAATGGTATTCCTCTGCCGGGTTGACAAAGGTAAAGGCGGCCCCTTCCTGCTCTGCCCGCCCCGTACGTCCCACACGGTGGACATAGTCCTCATAGATCAGCGGCACATCAAAATTCACCACGTGGCTGACCATGCTGATGTCCAGCCCTCTGGCCGCTACGTCCGTGGCCACAAGGATCCGCACATCGCCGGACTTGAAGTCATCCACTGAATTGATTCGGGTATTTTGGCCCTTGTTGGCATGGATCACGCGGATTTCACCGTGTTTCCTACGTTCAAGGTATTGGTAAACCGCTTCGGCATTTTTGCGGGATTTGGTAAAGACGATCACCCGGTTGATTTCCTCGTTCTGCAGCAGGTGATCCAGCAGGGTGATCTTGGTCTTGAGGTTGGGGACAAAATACTTGGTTTGCGCCACCGTATCTGCCGTGGTCGCTTGGAGCGCTATTTCGATCCGCTCGGGAAACTCCAAAAACTCGTGCGATATCCGTTCTACCCGTTCTGAAAAAGTAGCCGAAAAAAGCATGTTTTGCCGCTTCACCGGGATCACTTCCAAGATAGACCTGATCTGCGGCATAAATCCCATGTCCATCATCTTGTCCGCCTCGTCCATGACCATGGTTTTGATATTGCGGACGAAGAGCTCTCCTTTGCTATAAATATCCATAAACCGACCCGGTGTGGCGATGATAATATCCACCCCTGCACGAATTTTTTCGATCTGTGGTGTCGGCCCGACCCCTCCGTAAAGGCAGGCATACCGCAAGTCGGTATATTTGCCCAAGGTCAAAATAGCCTGCTCGATCTGAATCACCAGTTCCCGCGTAGGGGCCAAGATCAAGGCCCTGGCATGTTCACCTTGTGCATATTTGGTCTTCATCAACAGCGGCAGCACATAAGCAGCAGTCTTTCCTGTACCGGTCTGGGCAATTCCCAAGATGTCCTGTCCGGCCAGCGCCAGCGGAATGGTCTTTTCCTGAATGGGGGTGGGTTTGGTATACCCCGCCTCTTTCACCGCTTCCAAAAGCTGCTTGTTCAATTTAAAATTTTCGAAAGACTGCGGGCTATCAGACATGATTTATTAATTTTAGCTTCAAATAGATTTAGGACAGTTCTACTCCTACAAATTTCAATATAATTAAGATATGAAGAAGCGTATATTGATCACTGATGCAAATATAGTAAATGAAGGTAAGATTATCCGTGGCGATGTCTATATACAAGACGGATTGATTTTCGCCGCGGGCGGAAATCTGAAAGATTTTAAGGAAGAAGCCGACATTACCATAGACGCAGCGGGGAAATATCTGCTTCCTGGCTTGATAGACGACCAGGTGCACTTCCGTGAGCCGGGCCTAACACATAAAGCTGAAATCTACACAGAAGCCAAGGCCGCTGTGGCCGGAGGGGTCACCACGTTCATGGAAATGCCCAATACGGTCCCTCAAGCCACTACCTTAGCCCTTCTGGAGGAAAAATATACGATTGCTGCCGAAAAATCACTGGCCAATTACTCTTTTTACCTCGGCGCCACCAATGACAACTTGGACGAACTCCTCAAGGCAGACCCCTCCAAGATCTGTGGCATCAAGGTATTCCAAGGCTCTTCCACGGGAAATATGCTGGTGGACAACCAAGAAACGCTGGAGGGCATTTTCGAAAAATGTGAGATGCTGATTGCCACACACAGTGAAAATGACGACATCATCAAGGCAAACCTGGAAAAATACCGTGGGGAATACGGAGATGACATTCCCGTAAAATTCCACCCTAAAATCCGTTCAGCAGAAGCTTGCTATGATGCTTCCAAGCGGGTAGTGGACCTGGCCAGGAAGTACGGCACCAAACTCCACATCCTCCACATCAGCACTGCCAAAGAGGTCATGCTTTTTGACAACACCCTTCCATTGGCGGAAAAACGCATCACCGCCGAAGCCTGTATCCACCATATGTGGTTTTCTGAAGAAGATTACGATAAAAAGGGCACATTGATCAAGTGGAACCCTGCCGTAAAAACCGCCGAAGACCGTGAAGAAATCCTAAATGGAGTGCTGGACGATCACATCGATGTCATTGCTACGGACCATGCGCCACATACCTTGGAAGAAAAGGACAATCCGTACACCAAAGCACCGTCCGGCGGCCCATTGGTGCAGCACAGCTTGGTGGCCCTGCTCGAAATGTACCATCAAGGGAAAATCACATTGGAGCAAATCGTCCAAAAGGCCTGTCATAATGTCGCTATTCTGTTTGAAATTGATAAAAGAGGCTATATCCGTCCCGGCTATCACGCTGACATGGTACTGGTGGATTTGGATTCCCCTTGGGAAGTAAAAAAGGAAAACATCCTCTCCAAATGTGGTTGGTCTCCCTTTGAAGGGCAGGTCTTCCAGTCAAAAGTCACCCATACCATCGTTTCCGGACATATTGCGTACGAAAATGAGACATTCGATGAATCACAAAAAGGCCAACGGCTTAAATTTTCCAGAAAATAATTAGCGCTAGCTATTGTTTGAAAAAAAACCGTGTATTACCTTTGCAGTCCATTCAGGGAAAAGACCAGAATACATCCTTAAATATGGTGGTTGTAGCTCAGCTGGTTAGAGCGCTGGTTTGTGGCACCAGAGGTCGTCGGTTCGAACCCGATCTTCCACCCCAAAACCCCTCATAATGAGGGGTTTTTCTTTTTTAACACCAGGCAAGGAACTATTTCGGCATACTATTTGTCGGAAGAATGTATCATCAAAACAGTGCAGTAATGTTTACATTATTCAAACAACGAACGGCCTTTCCAAAGGCGAAACCAGTAAATTTGAAGGATATTCAAATGTATATGGCAAAATTCGAAGAATCGCTGAAAAACTTCGATGAGGTACAAAAAGAAAACGTTAAATCAATTACCAGATAATAGTAAAAAGGTCACAATTTAGTGACCTTTATTTTTTTACATTTTATTTTTCTTTTCGCAGTATTAAGGTATTTTTAGTAAACACTCTAAAACCACTTTTAACTGCAAAAAACTAATGAGCTACATCCATTTTGATAAGACGGAATTAATCAACCTTAATTATTCGCTCGAAAAAGAAACCATTCGTTCCAATCGGTCGGGATGCTACACCAGCACCACCATCATAGGATGTAACACCAGAAAATACCATGGCCTGCTCGTGGCTCCCCAGCCACAAATCGACTCGCAGCTCCATGTATTATTGTCCACCATTCACGAAACGGTCATCCAGCGTGGCGCCAGCTTTAACCTGGGCATTTGTAAATACCCCGGCACTTACGCTCCGAGAGGCCATAAATACTTGGAAGACTACAGTTCCGAGCCGATCCCAAAGCTCACCTACCGGGTAGGAGGGGTAGTTTTACAAAAAGAAATCATCCTCGACACCACTGCAGACCGGATGATGATCAAGTACACCCTGCTGGACGCCCATTCACCCACCACTTTAAGGCTAAGCCCGTTTTTGGCCTTTAGGGGCTATCATTCCCTCTCCAAAGCCAATACTTACGTAAACAAGAAATACCAAAAGGTGGCAAACGGACTGGAATTTAAGCTTTATGACGCCTACTCCCCCCTTTCCCTCCAGCTATCCAAGAAGAACGATTTCATCGCCGTTCCCGATTGGTATTATGACATCGAGTACATCAGGGAAAAGGAGCGAGGCTACGATTTTCTGGAAGACCTGTATGTACCGGGCTATTTTGAATTTCCGATTGAAAAAGGAGAATCGGTTATTTTTGCTGCCGGACTGGAGGAAGCAGATCCGAAGGCCTTGGCAGAAGCCTTTGACAGGGAACTGAAAAGAAGAACCCCAAGGGACAATTTTGAAAACTGCCTTAAAAATGCCGCTGGCCAATTTATCAGCCGCCGCGGCGACGAGACCAGGGTCATTGCCGGCTACCCGTGGTTTGGCTGGTGGGGAAGGGATACCTTGATTGCCATACCCGGGCTCACCCTGACACAAGGCGATTACACGACCTTTAAAGAGGTCATGCGCACCCTTTCCCAAGACATCAAAGGCGCCATGTTTCCCAACATAGGAAGCGGGGGCCAATTTAACATGAACACCTTGGATGCGCCATTGTGGTATTTCTGGGCTTGGCAGCAATACGAAGCCTACACGGAGGATCGCAAAACTGTCACTGAACACTACCTTCCCAAATTAAAAGGCATCATCGATGGCCTCATGGCCGGAAGTGACTTTAACATCCATATGCAGGAAAACGGTCTGCTTTACGGCGGCCAAGAAGGCATTGCCCTGACGTGGATGGATGCGGTCACCAGCGATGGCCCGGTCACCCCGAGAATAGGCTGCCCCGTAGAGATCAATGCGCTTTGGTACAATGCACTCTGCTATTATCACGAGCTTACCCAAGAAGCCTTTGCCAAAGAGCTAGCCGAAAAAGTAAAAGCCGCTTTCATTGAGGCGTTTTGGGATAAAGAAAAAGGATACCTCGCGGATGTGGTCGACGGCCGGCACAAGGACTGGTCCATCCGTCCCAACATGGTATTTGCCACTTCCCTGCCTTACAGCCCACTGGATGATATCCAAAAAGCGGAAGTCCTGGAAACCATCAAGTCTTACCTCCTCACGCCAAGGGGGCTGAGAACACTCGCCCCTGGCAATGCTGCTTATAAAGGCTATTACCAAGGCAACCAATACCAGCGGGACAATGCTTATCACCAAGGAACGGCCTGGCCTTGGCTCCTTGGCCACTTTGTGGAAGGTTATCTAAAAATTCACGGCAAAGCCGGCAAAAGCATGATACAAAAGTTGATCAAAGGTTTTGACGACACCATGTCCCAGTATGGGATTGGCTCCATTGCGGAGATTTATGACGGGGATCCGCCCCACAGACCAAAAGGAGCTATTTCACAAGCATGGAGCGTCGGAGAACTCCTCCGGATCATGCATCTAGTTAATCACTATTAAACGTCACTTTTTATGAAGGTATTAATGTTTGGATGGGAATTTCCACCACATATTTCCGGTGGATTGGGCACAGCCTGTTATGGGCTACTGAAAGGAATGTCACATTTTGATCATGAAGTGATTTTCGTCGTCCCTAAGCTATATGGAGATGAAGATCCCTTAGCTGATTTTGTAAATGCAAGTGACGTAGAGATCGATTATAGAGAACAACGATTCAAACAGATTTGGAAAAACCTTACTTACTTGGAAGTAAGCTCCTTTTTAATACCTTATTTGGGACCGGAAGAATATGCACGCTTTACCGATAAAGCCCTGCATGACCGCACCGATGTGGACGAAAGCATTTTCGCCAACAAATTTTCGTTCACCGGAAAATACACCAAAGACCTGATCATGGAAGTGTCACGCTACGCCTTGGTGGCGGGGCAAATTGCCAAAAACAAAGAGCATGACATCATCCATGCGCACGATTGGCTGTCCTTTCCTGCCGGCATAGCTGCCAAAAAAATAAGCGGCAAACCACTGGTAGTACATGTCCACGCCACGGAATTTGACCGCTCCGGAGAGCACGTAAACCAGCGCGTATACGATATCGAGCGATCGGGAATGGAAATGGCCGATAAAATCATCGCGGTCAGCCACCTCACGAAGAAGACGATCATTTCTCGCTACGGTATTCCTGAGGAAAAGATCACCGTCATCCACAATGCCGTCCTGGACACCAGCATCATCACCAGCACGGCTACCAAAAAAGTACCGGAGAAAATAGTGACTTTTCTCGGCAGGATCACCTTCCAAAAAGGCCCTGAATACTTTATCGAAGCAGCAAACAAAGTCCTCAAAAAAGACGACAATGTACGTTTCGTAATGGCAGGATCTGGCGACCTGATGAACCGGATGATCGACCGTGTGGCAGAGCTGCGCATCGCCACAAAATTCCATTTCACGGGATTTCTCAGAGGAGGAGATGTGGATCAGATGTTTGCCATCAGTGACGTATATGTCATGCCTTCTGTATCGGAGCCGTTTGGCATCTCTCCATTGGAAGCCGTCCGATACAATACACCCGTCATCATCTCCAAACAATCCGGAGTGGCAGAAGTCCTTACCAACGCCCTCAAAATTGATTTTTGGGATATAGACGCCATGGCGGATGCCATATTTGCCCTGCTTCATTACGGGGGCATATCCACCATGTTCCGACAGTGCGGAAGCGAAGAGCTCAAAAAGATGAAATGGGAACATGTCGCTGAAAAAATCTTCGCCCTTTATGATAAAACTTTAACTGTAACACATTCATGAGAACCATTTGTTTTTATTTCCAGGTCCACCAGCCGTATCGGCTAAAACCTTATCGATTCTTTGATATTGGCGAAGACCATCATTATTGGGACGATTTTGCCAACAAAAGCATAATGCGGAAAGTAGCTGAAAAATGCTACTTGCCCATGAATGCCCTACTGCTCGAATTAATAGAAAAGTATCAAGGCCAGTTTAAGGTCAGCTTTTCCCTGTCGGGAGTATTTATGGATCAAATGGAAGAATATGCACCTGATGTCTTGGAGAGCTTCCAGAAACTCGTGGCCACCGGGCATGCAGAACTGCTAAATGAAACCTATGCCCATGCCCTTTCGGCACTGAAAAGCAAAGACGAATTTCATGACATGGTGCGTGCTCAGCAGGAAAAAGTCAAAAAGCTCTTTAACGGATATACTCCCAAAGTATTTCGAAATACCGAGTTGATCTACTCGGATATTATCGGGGAGATGGTAGCCGAACTGGGATATGAAGCCATCCTGACCGAAGGCGCCAAGCATATCTTGGGCTGGAAAAGTCCCAATTATGTGTATTGCAATGCCATCGAACCCAAATTAAAGGTGTTGCTGAAAAACTTCCGCCTCAGTGATGACATTGCTTTTCGCTTTGGGGAAAAGGCATGGGCCGACTGGCCGCTTACTACAGACAAGTTCGTCAACTGGATCAATCAAATCCCCCAGGAAGAAGAAGTCATCAATTTATTTATGGATTATGAAACCTTTGGGGAGCACCAGTGGGCTGAGAGTGGAATTTTTGAGTTTATGCGCCATCTACCCGATGCGGTGCTCAACCAATCCAACTTCACCTTTTCCACCCCTTCAGAGGTCGTAGCAGAAGCCACTCCTGTCGGCAAAATACACGTCCCCGTTCCCATTTCCTGGGCAGATGAAGAGCGTGACCTTACCGCTTGGCTGGGCAACGACCTTCAGGATGAAGCCTTTGATCGCCTTTATGAATTAGAACCTTTGGTCAGGCAATCTCAAGATCCGCAAATCCAAAAAGACTGGAAATACCTTCAGACCAGTGACCACTTCTATTATATGTGTACCAAATTCTTTTCTGATGGTGATATTCACGCCTATTTTAGTCCGTACGAAAGCCCTTACGAGGCATTTATCAACTTCATGAATGTCCTGAGCGACTTTATGCTGCGGCTGAAAAAAGAACAAAATGCCTCCCTTCCGAAAGCTTAGCGCGGTTTAAAAAATGTAAATAAAAAAATCCCCGGTATGACTACCGGGGATTTTTCATTTAATCCTATTCAGAATCCAAAGGCACTACACCTCCACTCCTTCCACATTCTTAAAGTAAACTTGCTTATCAGCATCCAAGTCCACCAGAACGGCTGCATCATTCTTGATGTATCCGCTGAGGATCTGTTTGGACAGTTCATTTAAGACCAAACGCTGCATGGTTCGTTTAAGGGGCCTCGCGCCAAACTGCGGATCGAAACCGACTTCTCCGAGGTAATCAAGCACTTCTTTGGTGGCATCGATTTCGATGCCTGAATCTGCCAAACGGTGCTGGATTTCTTTCCATTGGATATCCACAATTTTTCGGGTAATCTCCCTGCTCAGTGGCTCAAACATGATGGTCTCATCAATCCTGTTCAAGAACTCCGGACGAACAGACTGCTTCAACAGCTCAAACACTTCTTTTTTGGTATCCTCCATCACCTGCTCCTTGTTCCAATCCTCTATTGCTGCAAACCGCTCTTGGATCAGTTGCGAACCGATATTGGTCGTCAGGATGATGATGGTATTTTTGAAATTGGCCATCCGACCTTTATTGTCTGTCAACCTACCATCATCCAGCACTTGCAGCAAGATATTGAACACATCGGGATGGGCTTTTTCGATCTCATCCAAAAGAATAACCGAATAAGGCTTTCTCCTAACCGCCTCGGTCAGCTGCCCACCTTCATCATAGCCCACATAACCGGGAGGCGCTCCGACCAACCTGCTGACCGCATGCCTTTCCTGGTACTCGGACATGTCAATCCTCACCATGGCATTGTCATCATTGAAGAGGTATTCTGCCAGGGCCTTGGCCAGTTCTGTCTTACCCACACCAGTGGTCCCCATGAAAATAAAGGATCCAATCGGCCGTTTAGGATCTTGCAGTCCTGCCCGGCTTCTACGCACGGCATCGGAAAGCGCTGCAATGGCCTCTTGCTGACCGGCCACTCGTTTGCCTAGCTCATCCTCCAGGTGAAGGAGTTTTTCCCGCTCACTTTCGAGCATTCTGGACAAAGGAATCCCCGTCCACTTGGCCACCACGGCCGCCACATCTTCAGCATCCACTTCCTCCTTCAGCAAGGGCGAACCCTCCTGCATCTCTTGCAGCTGCTGCTTAAACGACTCTAGCTTTTGCTCACTTTCGCTGATTTTTCCATAACGGATCTCCGCTACCTTTCCAAAATCTCCTGCTCGTTCTGCTTGCTCTGCTTCCAGCTTAAACTTATCAATATTTTCCTTTTCACGCTGGATGCCCATAATTACAGCCTTTTCGCTTTCCCATTTGGCCTTCACGGCTTGGCGCTTCTCGGACAATTCTGCAAGTTCTTTGCTCAGCACGGCTTCCTTGTCTTTGTTTTTCTCTCGACGGATGGCTTCCCGTTCGATCTCCAATTGCATGATCCTCCTGTTCAGCTCGTCCAGCTCCTGCGGAAGGGAGTCAATTTCCATCCGCAACTTGGCCGCCGCCTCATCCATTAAGTCAATGGCCTTGTCAGGCAAGAATCGATCAGAAATATAACGTTGCGAAAGCTCTACTGCGGAAATTACCGCATCATCCTTGATCCTCACCCCATGGTGAAGCTCGTACTTATCCTTAATACCCCTTAAGATGGAAATGGCATCGGCAGCATCCGGTTCATCCACCATTACTGCTTGAAACCTTCGCTCCAGGGCCTTATCCTTTTCGACGTACTTTTGGTACTCCTTGAGGGTCGTCGCTCCAATGGCATGCAGCTCACCCCTGGCCAAGGCAGGCTTCAGCAAGTTAGCAGCATCCATGGCGCCTTCACCGCCGCCACCGGCTCCGATCAAGGTGTGGATCTCATCGATAAATAAGATAATCTCTCCATCCGAATCGGTCACCTCCTTGATCACTGCTTTTAACCTCTCTTCAAATTCACCCTTGTATTTGGCACCTGCCACCAGCAATCCCATGTCCAACGAGATCAAGGTTTTGGATTTAAGGTTTTCGGGAACATCTCCACTGACAATGCGTTGTGCCAGGCCTTCCACAATAGCCGTCTTACCCACACCCGGCTCACCAAGAAGAATAGGGTTGTTCTTGGTTCTTCTGGCCAAAATCTGTAACACCCTCCTGATCTCCTCATCACGGCCGATAACAGGGTCGATTTTGCCCTTTTTGGCCAATTCGTTTAGGTTTTTGGAGTATTTTTCCAAAGACCTATATTTAGCTTCTGCGTTTTGATCGGTCACTTTATTTCCTTGTCTTAGTTCTTTGATTGCTTCAATCAGCCCTTTCTCCGTCACCCCTTGGTCCTTGAGCAGTTGGGCAGATTTATCACTACCAGAAAGTATCCCCAGCAGCAAATGTTCGACCGCCACAAACTCATCTCCAAAGGTCTTCAAATAACTTTTAGCCTTGGTCAACGCCTGATTCCCGGCATTGGAAAGATAGGGTTGCTGCCCGCTGACCTTTGGAAAGGATTGGATGATTTCTTCCAATTTCTGGGAAACCAACTTCTTGTTGACACCCAGTTTTTTGAAAACAAAATCAACCACACTTTCATCCTCAGAAAGAATACCCTTTAGCACGTGAGCCGGCTCTATGGCCTGCTGCTGCTCGGCCATACAAAGCTCAGCGGCCTTTTGTATAGCCTCCTGCGATTTGATTGTAAATTGCTTAAAATCCATTTTATCTATTGCTTATTTTTTTCAAATTTTCCATGAGCATCTTGCTCTGTCCTACATTTATCAAATCCAGCACCAATCCAAAAAAAACCGATTTTTCGGAAAAAATGTCCGAATAAACTGAACAAATACACATTTTTAGGACTTTTTGACAGTAAAATTGCATCATCAAAGGATTACTGTCCGGTCATTTGTCACTCGCCAAATTTCCTTGCCGCCTCCATTCCGCAACACTCCCTTTTTTGGAATTAAAAAATAGAAGCCACTAAGTCACCAAGACACTAAGGTATTTGTTGAAAAAACTGTTGTTCCGACAGCTGCGCAGCGGAACTAGGGGCCAATAGTTTTTAACTCAACAGAACCCGCATGGCTTATTCCTTTGGAAGACAAATCGGCTCGCAGTGTTTATTTGTAAATCGAACTCAGGCTAATAAATGCCTTTGGCCTAGCTTGACACACAGGGCGAACGCATTTAAAAAAGTATCCCAGTTTGAATATATCTGCTGTTCCTATGGAATTTAACTTCATATGCTTTATTGGACTTTCCTACTTTTCCCCCCGAAAGCTTTCAGGGCAGGCTATTGATGAAAAAGTAGGAAAAAAATCTAGGCCAAGGAGCATTCTTCAAATTAAGTGGTTGGATTTGCGAGTACGAATTCGGTTGCCTTAATTTGATTTTGTGCCAGTTGCTATGGGCTAAAAACGAGTGGATCTCGCTTGTCCACTGCGCGAGCTAACTCATTTTCTTAAAGCCCCCATCAACTGTCCCAAAACCGAATGCTCCAAAGGCCGAATAATGGACTCAAAGCGAATACTTCCTTTCTCCGCGGCTAAATATTGCGTTACGGATACATATAAAATTCTTAAATTATTCTCCCCACTTGGGCAGATAGGTGCGGTGGATTATTCGTCCTTTAGACCAATTGATGCCCTTGCTCTTTCAGTATTTGACGGGACAGGCTGCTGCTATTCCTAATGTACAAACTGCGGCTAAGTACCAGCGGCACGATATATTTAGTAACCTGCGGATTCATCCGCAGGAGCTCAAGCTCTCCTCAACCTCCCGAAGGAGTGCCAGTGGCATGGATGATAGCTATGCCTACACGAAAATTGTTCCCCTTCAAAAAACTAAACATGTTTGCCCTGACTTGACACATCTCAACTGTTTTACAATCATATAAATTCCCTACCTTTGCATTATGAAAATGGGTGAGAAAAAGGACATTAGGAAATTAAGCTTGGAGGAACTCCAGGAATTCTTCCTTGCAGAAGGGGACAAAAAGTTTAGGGCCAATCAGGTGTACGATTGGCTGTGGAACAAGTCATTGAAAAACTTTGATGACATGACCAATATCTCCCTGTCCACCCGAGAAATGCTGAAAGCTAATTTCACCATCAACCACCTCAAAGTGGACCTCATGCAGCATTCTTCTGATGGCACCATTAAAAATGCCGTCAAACTCTACGATGACAAGATCGTGGAATCCGTGCTTATTCCCACTTCCAAGCGAATCACCGCCTGCGTGTCCTCTCAGGTAGGTTGCAGCCTTGACTGCAACTTCTGCGCCACCGCCCGACTAAAAAGGATGCGTAACCTTAATCCCGATGAAATTTACGACCAAGTGGTCGCCATCAAAGATGAAGCTGAAAAGTATTTTCAGCGCCCCCTGACCAATATCGTTTTCATGGGCATGGGTGAACCGCTGCTAAACTATGCCAATGTGATCAGTGCGATCGACAAGATCACCGCCCCCGAAGGACTGGGCATGGCAGCGAGAAGGATCACATTATCCACTGTGGGCATTCCCAAAATGATCAAAAAAATGGCAGACGATGAAGTAAAATTCAACTTGGCCATCTCGCTCCATTCTGCCATCAACAGCACCAGAAGCCGCCTGATGCCCATTAACGACAAAAGCCCTGTGGAAGAGTTGGCAGATTCCTTAAAATACTGGTACCACAAGACCCAACGCAAGGTTACGTATGAATATGTGATCTGGGACGGGATCAACGATGATGAAGAACACGCCCTTGCGCTGGCAAAATTCTGCAAACACATCCCCTCCAAAGTCAACATCATCCAGTACAACCCCATCGACGAAGGGGAATTTCGTCAAGCCTCTCAAGAAGCAGTGGACATGTATGTCCGGATCTTGGAGGGCAGGGGAATCGTGGCCAAAGTCAGAAAGTCAAGGGGACAGGACATCGACGCAGCATGCGGTCAACTGGCCAACAAAAATGAAGTCGCTGAAATATAATATTTTAAACACTTATTTGTTCAAAAGCACAACCATTTCTGAATTTTCGTCGTTTGTCAATGAAAAATAGTAGATAGGCTTTTCGACCATTTTTACGTTATAAGTGTTGTTTGGCCTTGTTTTTGGATGTCACAAACTAAACTTTTATACAACTATGAAAAAACTATTATTATTAGGACTGTTTGCCATGACAGTCACTTTCGCACAAGCCCAAAGTGAGGGCGACATCAGACTGCAAATTGGCGGTGATTATGGATTTGACACGGAGTTCTTTGGTCTCAACTTTGGAGGAGAATACCTTATTACCGATAAAATTTCAGCCGCTCCGAACTTTACGATTTACTTCCCAGAAGGAGGAAATGCCAGCACCTTGAACATTGATGCCCGGTACTATTTTACCAGAGACATTCTTCAGTGGTATGGCCTTGTCGGCTTTACAAACAATTGGTGGTCAGCAGAATTTATGGGAGTAAAGGCAAAAGAAAGCAGGGCCGGTGCCAATATTGGCGTGGGTGGAGTATTAAAATTCACCGACAACTTGGCCTTTAATCCGGAGTTAAAATATCAGGCCCAAAATGACGGACAAGCGGTATTCCGTTTTGGACTGGTTTATTTCTTGCCGTAAAATAAATCTGCTAAAATAAACTTTAAACGAGGCTGTCTCATAAATAAATAATCCGTCATCACGAACGGAGTGAAGTGATCTCGATGTGCTTTCATTGCACGTATGACGAGATTGCTTCTTCCGATATCCATCGGAATCGCAATGGCGAGGACTTTTGAGACAGCCTCGTTTTTATTCCTGTTTCCAATCATCCAAAGCATCCTTTACCGAACCGAACTTCAGCAACCTTTCTTTGGCCTGCTCTTCCGCTAGGCCCGTAGCTTCCATGATCATTCGCGTGCCCCGTTCTACTAATTTTTGGTTGGACAGCTGCATATTGACCATCTTATTGCCCTTCACTTTACCGAGTTTGATCATAACAGAAGTAGAGATCATATTGAGCACCAACTTTTGTGCTGTCCCGGATTTCATCCGCGTACTTCCGGTCACAAATTCCGGTCCCACGACCACTTCCACTGGGTATTCGGCCACTTTGGCCAGTGGCGATCCTTCGTTACAGGTAATACAACCGGTAAGCAGACCTTTTTCTCGGGCCGTCTTGACCCCGCCGATGACATAAGGTGTAGTACCGGAAGCCGCAATCCCAATCACCGTATCCAATTCCTGGATGCCGTTGGCCTTTAAATCTTGCCACGATTGGTCAGGATCATCCTCTGCCCGCTCCACTGCTTTCCTAATGGCTGTATCTCCACCGGCAATCAAGCCAATCACCATATCATGCGACACGCCATAGGTCGGCGGGCATTCGGAAGCATCCAAAATCCCCAACCTGCCACTTGTGCCGGCACCAATATAGAACAACCTACCTCCCTGAGCCATACGATCTACGATCTTCTCGATTAACTTCTCTATTGCCGGTAAGGCTTTACTTACGGCCACAGGAACGGTCTGGTCCTCTTTGTTCATATTGGAAATGAGCTCAGCTATGCTCATGTTTTCCAAATTGTCGTAATGCGAACTGCTCTCGGTAGTTTTCATGGGTTTTCCTTATGGTATAGTGTCAGTCCCGCAATGGGACTCTCCAAAATTAAATGCACGTTTATCTGCATGTCGGCGGCGGCCTTGCGCAGAATATCACTGTTATAGAAGGCTACAGAGCCTACGAAGCTCACTTGCTTATCCTGATAGCCTTGGTACCGAGCCACATGCTTTTTGAAAAAGTCCTGAAAAGCATTGTAGTACAACAGGTAACAATATGGCTCTGAGACATGCTCGGTAATAAACCGACAAAAACTGGCCATATACCGCCCGGGGAATGGCTTACGGTAAACGTTATCCTGAATGGTCGCCGCTGTAAGCTGAAACCGCTCCTCTACTTGCTTCCGAAGGGCAACAGGCATTTCATCATGGATAAAATCCTGAAGAAACTTCCTCCCGATATACGTACCGCCCCCTTCATCACCGAGTAAAAAACCAGGTGAAGGACGCGTATCGATGATCGTTTTGCCATCATAATCGCAACTGTTGGAGCCTGTCCCCAGAATACAGGAAATGCCTGGCGCATGCCCGCAAGTCGCCCTTGCTGCTGCCAGCAAATCATGCTCAATCTCAATATGGGCCTTGGAGAATAAATTGCCCAAGGTTTTGGCTACTCCTTGCTTATTTTCGGGCGTAGAGCAGCCTGCTCCATAATAGTAGACGGCCACCACCTCTTCCTTAAGGTTCAGCAAGAACTCGTCATTAAGCTCTGTTGCCATCTCTTCAGGGGTCTGATAGTAAGGATTAAACCCCACCCCCCTAAATTGGCTGACATTACCCTCTTGGTCGATTCCTCGCCAGTCGGTTTTACTCGATCCGCTATCTGCGATTAATATCATCTATCTTCTAATTGACCAATAGGTTCAAATTTATCAAAAACATTTGCCGTATGTGGTGCATCCTGCAATTCTGCCGTCAAGTCCTGCCCCGCCCAATGCTCGTAATGCTTGCCGTTTTTCCAAAGCCTGGAATTGGAAACATCATAGATATACCCCTCAAAAGCTACCCAAATCTCTGGACGATCCTGGCCATTGCGCAGTGCCAGCTGCTGCCTTGTATAAGTTCTCATGCCTCAAAAAAGCTTTAACTGGGCATTTACCCAACGGTCCGGAACTTCACCCCTTTGGGCCGTTTGATAGTCTTGGTAGCTGCAAGGTATGATGGTATCCCGCTCAAACTTCTCCTTGCTCGTCTGGGGCACCTCCATCCACCATTTTGCACTCAACTTGCTCTTGTAAAACACAATCGTCGATGGCTTGGAATCCAGCGAAACCGTATATTTGGTATAATCATTACTCTTGAAGGACAGACTGTCCTTACGGTGATAAAACCCTTCGATAAAATACCAAACCATGGTCGCGATAACGGAGGCCGTCTTAAAACGCCTGTCGTCATAAGACGGTTGGTATCCATAAATCCCAATAGAGCTGAGCTTCTCATTCATCCCCGCAAACCACGCAATCTGACAGGCCTCTTCTGCCGTCAGGCCAAATGGTTGGGCATCACAGGCGCCGGGGGCATCTGCTGATTGGATGGCACAAATGTCAAAACTCAGCAGGTCAGCATTACGGATAAGTGGCTCTACTTCCTTAAAATTATCCCTTAGCTGTCCCAGTCTGACATGATCAAAATACAATTTTTCCATGACATTCACTAGGTCCCGGTCAGTCAAAAAACTCTGATAGGCCAACTGGGTATAGTTAAACAGGAAATTCGGCTGATGCAGGATAATATCTTGCGAATGCACTTCAAAGGGAGCCCCTTCATCATCCATGTCAATTTTAGCATCCACCGTCAGCATGCTGACCAATTTTTTCATACCCTCATAAGAAAGGTACTGCCCTACATCCAAATCATGTGTGCCCCCAATAAAAATGGGCAGTATCTGCTGCTGCATCAACTCCTCACCTACGGTTTTGATACGGATATAGGTTTCCTTAAGGTCCACGCCATTTCGAAGGTTTCCCAAATCGGCAATTTTATAATGGGACAAGCCACGCTTCAACTGAAACAGCTTCCTGCGTACTTCTTGCACGGCTGTATCGATTGAAATTGGATCAGTAGCCCCTCTCGACTCTTCCAAGCCAATGATGGCCACCTGAACCCCATTGAGATCCGGAAACAGTTCACCATGATAGTTGATGTGCTTAAAAAAAGAATTATGCGCATACTGCTGCTGCGTAATCGATTCCGGGATCGGGTCAAAGAATAACTTAAGGTCCATAAATGATAATTTAGTACGGTGAGCGCAAAAACGGCAATCGTCCAACAAAACAGGGACGGTCCCTACTCGTAAACGAGGACTTCGCTCCAAAATTAATCAAAAAAGTCAAGGGGGAATGAAAAAAGGCGCTGCAAATGCAGCGCCTTTTCAACTTAACCACCGAAGTCGTCAAATCTGATATTTTCTTTGGGAACACCCATATCATCCAACAGCTTTAAGACTGCTGAGTTCATCAATGGAGGTCCACACAAGTAATATTCTACCTCGTCTGGCTCTGGATGATCCTTCAGGTAATTATCATATAATACCTGGTGGATGAACCCTACATAGCCGTCTCCTTCCCTATCCTCCAAGCTCTTCTTTATTTTCCAGTTGTCTTCAGGAAGTGGTTCAGAAAGTCCAATATAGAAGCGGAAGTTATCAAAATCCTTCTCGATATCCCTGAAGTGAGGCACATAGAACAATTCTTTCTTAGACCTACCTCCATACCAGTAAGACACTTTCCTATTGGTCTTTTCAGTATGGAAAAGGTGGAAGATGTGCGATCTCAATGGGGCCATACCTGCACCACCACCGATATAAATCATCTCTCTTTCGGTAGGATTAATGTGGAATTCACCATATGGTCCGGAAATTGTCACCTTATCACCTGGCTTACGAGAGAAGACGTAAGATGAACAAACCCCTGGATTTACATCCATCCATTTGTTATTGGCCCTATCCCATGGTGGGGTGGCAATACGGATGGTCAACATGATGATGTTTCCTTCTGCAGGGTGATTGGCCATGGAGTAAGCTCTGAAAAGCTCCTCATCATTCTTCATCACCAAATCCCACAAACCGAACTTATCCCAATCACTCTGATAAACATCCTCCGGGTGCTCCAGTTCTGGATGTGGTGTAATGTCAATATCCTTGAAGTTAACAGTAATTTCAGGAACGTCGATCTGGATATACCCACCAGATTCAAAATCCAATGTCTCTCCTTCAGGAAGTTTCACCTTGAATTCTTTGATAAAGGTGGACACGTTGTAGTTAGACAACACTTCACACTCCCATTTTTTGATACCAAAGATCTCTTCGGGGATGCGAATCCTCATATCCTGCTTCACCTTCACCTGACAGGAAAGTCTTACATTACTTTGTTGCTCGGCCCTGCTGAGGTGCCCTACTTCTGTAGGCAATACTTCTCCACCGCCTTCTTCGACCGTACACTTGCACATGGCACAGGTACCGCCACCGCCACAGGCAGAAGGAAGAAAAATCTTCTGACCACCCAAGGTAGATAGCAACGTGGATCCAGCAGATGCCACCACCGGATTGGACTCATCTCCATTGATGATAATGTTTACATCTCCTGATGCAACCAGCTTAGACTGGGCAAACAGCAGAATAAAAACAAGTAGCAATATGATCAAAGTAAATGCTACAATTGACGTAATAATTACTGAACTCATTTAATAAAGCTTTTTCTAGTTCTCTTTCAGTATATAATGTGCCTTTTAAGGGGCACACAAATATATTTAATATTCCCTAAAATTGCCGTCTGAATGCATAATTTTTAAAGAGAATAATCCTTGCCCGATTATTTCTTCAATAATCTCAGCAAAGTGGACAATCTGGACTTCAATTGTCGTCTGTCTACGATGAAATCCAAGAACCCATGTTCCAGTACAAACTCAGCACTCTGGAATCCTTTAGGCAGGTCTTTTCCGATGGTCTCACGAATAACCCGTGGACCTGCAAAACCAATAAGGGCACCAGGTTCGGCAATGTTAAAATCCCCCAGCATCGCATAAGAGGCTGTCACACCCCCTGTAGTAGGGTCTGTGAGCATGGATATATAAGGAATTTTAGCTTCTGCCAATAATGCAAGCTTCGCAGAGGTCTTTGCCATCTGCATCAAACTGAACCCGGCCTCCATCATTCTGGCTCCACCAGACTTTGATATCATCAAAAATGGAATATTGTTTTTCAGGGAGTGGTCTATGGCCCTGGCGATCTTTTCACCCACTACCGAGCCCATTGATCCGCCGATAAAGCCAAAATCCATACAGGCTACGACAAGGTCTTGACCGTCCAACTTTCCAACGGCCGTTCGGACCGCATCTTTCAGGCCTGTCTTATTGATGGTCGCCTCGATACGTGAGGTGTACGGCTTGCTGTCCACAAAATCCAAGGGGTCACCTGAGATCATGTTTTCATCAAGCTCTTGAAATTCATTGCCATCGAACAATATTTCGAAATACTCCTTAGAGCCTATTTTCACATGATAATCATCATCCGGGCATACATAAGCATTACTCTTCAGCTCCCGCGTGTGAATGATGTTTCCTTTTGGAGTTTTAAACCAGAGTCCATCCGGTGTATCTTTTTTCTCCTTTGTTGAGGTCTTAATACCTGCGTCTTTTCTCTTAAACCAAGCCATATGTTGAAGTTTTGAGGCTGAAAATTTCTTTTCAGGACTACAAATTTATAGGTAATATCCATTAAATAAAACGAAATGTAGCATTCTCCTGATCTTGGCTCAATTTAAGTATTTTTTACCTCTTCCGGTTGGCGCATTAAAACCCGTGCTTTTGGTAAGGAATCAGGATATTTCTCCTGAATATAGGTAATCATTTGCTCCCTCACCAAACAGCGTAAATCAAATGCAGAAGGACTGTCCTTGGCACTCATGAGACAGCGTAGTTCGACGGTACTTTCCTTCACATCGGTCACCTGAAGCACCTGTACCTTTCTGTCCCACAGGTCAGTACTATCCAGGATTTCTTTGAGTTTTGCCTTTAGGTCCGAAACGGGAATCGTATGATCCACATATAAAAATACCGTCCCCCAGATATCCGCTGTATTCCGCGTCCAGTTCTGAAAGGGCTTCTCCAAAAAATAATTAATCGGCAGTACCAACCTCCGCTGGTCCCAAACACAGACCACCACATAGGTAAAATTAATCTCTTCAATCTTCCCCCATTCTCCTTCCACGACGACCACATCATCAATACGGATAGGCTGGGTAAAGGCAATTTGAAAACCCGCCAAAAAATTGGCAATGGACTTTTGGGCTGCCAAACCAATAATGATACCGGCCACCCCTGCTGATGTCAACAACCCTTGCCCAAGCTTCTTGGCCTCATCAAAATGCATCATAATTGCAGAAAAAGCCACAATGAAAACGATGGCCACTATTATTTTTTGGATAAAGGTCACCTGCGTGTAGAGGCTACGCTCACGAAGATTGTCCAGCTTTGCGTAGGAATGGCTGTCCAGAAAAGCGAACTTCAACAACTTGACCAAGGATGTCAAAATCCAAGTGAGGTTGATGATAAACAGGATCTGAAAAATCTTAAATTGGCTAAAATAGGCCCACCCTTCAGGTGAAATATACGGCTCAAGCACTGGGAAAAGCACAAAAAACAACCCCCACTTTATAGAATTGCTCATTTGAGCCATGGCTTTCTCTCCAGCCTGGGAACTCGGCTTGTAGAAGAGTTTGACCACTGGCTTGAAAACAAACCACAGCAATAAGTGCGCTCCCACAAGCAAGGCTAATCCAAGAAGGATAAAATATAGCTTTTCATCCATTTTAGAATATTTTTGGTAAGAAATGAATTTGCTAGGTTACTGGGTTTGACCCTCACAGGCCGGCTGGATACACTGTTAATCAACGCATTCGACTAACAGAAACTTCAGAAGTCAAAATAGATTAATTACATTTGTCGGTTAAATGATATATCGAAAAGATAGACCGCAAACCAACGCTGTCACCACATAATATACAGACAACCAACCATAAATCCAAAGTCACACATGTCCCTCGCCCCGCTCTTACTCCTTGCCGCGATCACGCTCATTGCCGCTTATTTCATATACGGGAAGTTTGTTTTCAAGAAATTTGATATCCGCAACAGCCATGTTACCCCTTCCCACAAATACCAAGATGGAGTAGATTATGAGCCAAGCAGACCCATCGTCGTGTTAGGGCACCACTTCGCCTCCATTGCGGGAGCAGGCCCTATTGTGGGTCCGATCATTGCCGTAACTTTTGGGTGGATTCCAGCGGTAATTTGGATTTTGGTAGGAGGGATTTTTTTTGGTGCAGTACATGATCTGGGCAGTATGGTGGCCTCCCTACGCAGCGAAGGTAAATCCATTGGCACCATCATCAAACAAAATATTGGCCAAAGCGGCAAACAGCTTTTTATGTTATTTAGCTTTTCCACCCTCATTTTGGTGATAGCTGTCTTTGCGGACATCATTGCCAAAACCTTCATCAATAATCCTGGCGTAGCATCTGCATCAATCCTCTTTATCCTATTGGCGATCGTTTTCGGCTTGATCAATAAAATGGTAGCCCATCGAAAAAGCCTGTTTTTACTGACCTCGGTAGTCGGAGTAGGACTGATGTATTACTTCGTTTATTTGGGCATGCAGCTGCCCTTTGAGCTGGACTATAAAGTGTGGCTTTACGTCCTCTTGGCCTATGCCTTTATCGCTTCTGTGACACCTGTATCCTTATTGCTACAGCCACGGGATTACCTTAATAGCTTTCTCCTCTATGGGCTTATCATTTTTGCCGTACTGGGCATCTTTTATGCCAACCCAGACATCAAAATGGACCATCAGATTCACCTGGCTTCTGATAACCTTGGCTATTTATTTCCTGTCCTATTTGTGACCATTGCCTGTGGGGCGATCAGTGGATTCCATAGCTTGGTGGCTTCCGGAACCACCTCCAAGCAGATCGACAAAGAAGGAGATGCCAAAATCGTGGGCTTCGGAGGAATGCTCATTGAATCATTTCTTGCCATCATTTCAGTAGGGGCAGTGATCATTCTTAGCCGGGAAGAATATACCATGGCCTTATCGGCCAAAGGGCCTGTCACAATGTTTTCGGATGGCCTGGGAGCGATGATGGCCAGCCTAGGGATTCCTGAGGAGCTGGCGGTGAGCTTTGTGGCCCTCACGGTGTCGGCCTTTGCACTGACGACCCTTGACACTTGTACCCGGCTGGCACGCTTTACTTTTCAGGAGTATTTTGAAGGTGCAAAGGGCCCCGTTGGAAAAACATTTGCCTCCAACAGATACATCAGCACGAGCATTGTCGTGATACTTTCAATACTCTTGATAAGCTCTGGAGGATTTACGACGCTATGGCCGATATTTGGCTCCGCCAATCAATTACTTGCTGCCCTCGCCTTGCTTGCGGTAGCGGTTTGGCTGATCAAAAAGAACGTAAACGCCACGTTCGTCATCATACCGATGTTTTTCATGTTTACCGTGACCCTCACGTCATTGGGGATATTCGCATGGAAAAATTTTCAGGAAAAAGCCTATATCCTGACCACCATTGCCGGTGGCTTGTTCATACTTTCTGTGGTACTGATCATTCTGGCCAAGAAAAGTTTGGCTTCGCATGCTCCCTTATCTGCCTCCCAAAATTAACCCCTGCTATTCAAGGCATTTTGGATCAGATTTTGCGCTCATTAATTATTGTTATTATCTTAAGTGAAATAATTTATATATCAAATGCATTTTACAAATATTAAAAAGCATTCAAAGGCAAAACATGCATGGCTACTGATTGTCGGAATGTTACTGATCACCACCTCGTGTTTTAAGGATAATGAGGTGGATGAGCGGGTGCAGAGCATCAGGGCAGCAAAACGTCCACCCGGCGTTTCTGCACATGAAATATTATCTTCCGAAACGTATAAAAGTATCAAGCTGGAAATTCACCACATGGAGGGATATCCCCTCAGTTCATCCACGGCTTCCACTGTCATCAATTGGCTGGAAGGCTTGGTAAACAAACCCATGGGCATTCAGCTGGTCACCAAAGCCATCCCCGCAAAAGGGAAAGAAAAATACAGTGTTCAAGACGTTCGCGACATCGAAGATGAAAACAGAACGGCCTATAATACCGGAGAGGAGCTTGGCCTATACATCCTAATCGTAGACGGCTACTTCGAAAAAGATACCGAAACAGAAGCCAGTTTAGGCTTTGCCCACCGAAATACTTCAATTGTCCTGTTGGGCAAGCGGATGGCAGAAAACTCCAACCGCTTGGGCAAACCGGACAAGGACCGACTTGAAATCACTGTTTTGGAGCATGAGCTGGGGCATCTACTGGGACTGGTCAATCTCGGCACAGAAATGACCACTGATCACGAAGACCATGAATATGGCGGGCACTGTGACAATGAAGATTGCCTTATGTACTGGGCAGTGGAAACCAACAACATCTTTAACACCTTAAATCAGCCTATTCCTACGCTGGACGAAAACTGTCGAAACGACCTTAAGGCAAATGGCGGTCGATAACGCCCTAAAATTGCCGTTGACTATGCAATAATGTAAAACTTTTCGAAATGCCTGTATCTCCTTACGCCCCTATCCGATTGCCCGGATCAAGCGATAATAATGAAGTACTTTTACGAGGACATTACAAATGCCTTTCCCTGCAGTCCACATTTCAAATGCGTAGATGATGAATTTGGTTATCAGAACAAGGTTACGCCGCCAAAGCCAACACGCATTTGGTGCCTTTGGGACGTTATGGCATGTTTAATTTACCCGTGGATTCACCATTAACTGGCAGCCCCCAACTTTTCTGCCTGAATAAATTTCTTGCCATTAGCATTAAGGATAAAAACGAAAAAAGGAGCCCAGAATGAGCTCCTTTTTGAATATTGAAATTTGGTGAATCCTACATTAATCTTTCACCTCTTCATAATCGACGTATTCACCGCCTTTGATATCCTTACTTCTTCTTTCATCATAAGACTTTGGCACGTAGTCCACATGTATGTCTCCATCGTCGTTGGCCCTTCGTTGCGCTTGCTCCTGCTCTTTGGCAGCTTGGTTTACCTGCTGGGCAAAGCGTGCCAATTTAGACCTTAGGAAATAACGAACCAGTTGCCCAAGCAACCACCCAACGCCAAGAACTATTAAAAGAAATTTAATCAAAACGATGTAATTTTTGTTGACAATTATCGACTAAGATAAAGGTTTCTCTCTGAGTAAATCTTCAAGAAGTAATCATCCATCAAATCGTCGATGAAGTAAATTGCCTCTCCGGTAGATTTCATCTCAGGTCCCAACTCTTTATTCACGTTAGGGAATTTATGGAAAGAGAAAACCGGCTCTTTGATAGCATAACCTTTTTTGTAAGGTTTAAATTCAAAGTCGGTTACTTTATTTTCACCCAACATCACTTTTACGGCATAATTGACATAAGGTTCTTTGTATGCCTTACAAATGAACGGTACCGTCCTTGAAGCCCGAGGGTTGGCCTCGATCACATACACTTTGTCATCTTTTACCGCAAACTGGATATTGATGAGCCCTTTGGTCTTAAGCGCCAAGGCAATCTTCTCGGTAAAGGTTTCAATTTGCCTCACCACCAAGTCACCCAAATTGTAAGGAGGCAATACGGCATAAGAGTCACCAGAGTGGATCCCTGCCGGCTCAATGTGCTGCATGATACCGATGATGTATACATTTTCTCCATCACAAATGGCATCTGCCTCTGCCTCAATGGCTCCTTCAAGGAAGTGATCCAGCAGAATTTCATTGTCAGGAATATCCTTCAACACTTCCACGACGTGTTGCTCCAATTCTTTTTCATTGATGACAATCTTCATCCCTTGTCCACCAAGAACGTAAGAAGGTCTTACCAACAGTGGGAAGCCAATGGTCTTGCATAGCTCCAACGCCTCATCGGTGCTGTGGATGGTTCCGAACTCAGGGTAAGGGACATCGTTTTCCTTTAACAAGCTGGAAAATTCCCCACGATCTTCGGCAAGGTCAAGGGCCTCAAAGCTGGTCCCCAGGATTTTGATGCCATATTTTTCGAGCTTTTCGGCCAGCTTAAGTGCCGTCTGCCCACCAAGCTGCACGATCACGCCTTCAGGCTTTTCATGCAAAATGATTTCGTAGATATGCTCCCAGAATACCGGCTCAAAATAAAGTTTATCCGCGATGTCAAAGTCCGTCGAAACCGTCTCTGGGTTACAGTTGATCATGATGGTTTCGTAGCCACACTCCTTAGCAGCCAAGACGCCATGAACACATGAATAGTCAAATTCGATCCCTTGGCCTACCCGGTTAGGACCTGACCCCAACACGATCACTTTTTTGCGATCAGACACCTGTGATTCGTTTTCTTCCCCAAAAGAAGAATAATAATAAGGGGTCTGGGCTTCAAATTCAGCGGCACAGGTATCCACCAGCTTATAAACCCGCTTGATTCCCATTTCATCCCTTCGCTTATTGAAAACCTCGCTTTCGAGGCAGCCCAACAGGTGGGCAATCTGCCGATCTGCATAGCCTTTGTGTTTGGCCAGCATCATCAAGTCCTTTGGAATGGTATCCAAGGTGTATTTGTCAAGGGTTATGTCCAAATGAACCAGTTCCTCGATTTGCTTAAGGAACCATTTATCGATCTTGGTAAGATCGTGAATGGTCCTAAAGGAAATGCCCAGCTTAAAGGCATCATAGATATGGAAAAGCCTGTTCCAACTTGGGTGCTCCAAGCTGTACAGGATTTGTTCTTGGTTCTTCAGCTCCTTCCCATCAGCGCCAAGGCCGTTACGCTTGATTTCCAGCGACTGACAGGCCTTTTGCAGGGCTTCCTGGAAGTTCCCTCCAATGCCCATTACTTCACCTACCGCTTTCATGGAAAGCCCTAGACGACGGTCAGATCCCTTGAACTTATCAAAATTCCAGCGAGGGATTTTAACAATCACATAGTCAATGGCCGGTTCGAAAAATGCAGAAGTACTGCCGGTAATGGAGTTTTTAAGCTCATCTAAGTTATAGCCAATGGCCAATTTAGCGGCTACTTTGGCGATCGGGTAACCAGTGGCCTTTGATGCCAAGGCCGATGAACGGGATACCCGTGGGTTAATCTCAATACCAATAATGGTCTGATTGTCTGGGCTTACGGAAAACTGCACGTTACAACCACCTGCAAAATTGCCGATGCCATTCATCATCTTGATGGCAAGATTCCTCATCTCCTGATAAACTGTATCCGGAAGGGTCATGGCAGGCGCCACAGTAATGGAATCCCCAGTATGGACACCCATCGGATCAAAGTTCTCAATAGAACAGATCACGACCATATTGCCCAAACTGTCCCTTAACACTTCCAACTCATATTCCTTCCATCCAAGGATACTTTGCTCAATCAGCACTTCGTGGGTCGGAGAAGCTTTCAGCCCGCTCATCAGGGCATTTTCAAACTCCTCTTCCTTTTCCACAAAACCACCACCAGTACCACCAAGCGTATACGATGGTCTGATCACCAACGGAAAGCCAATTTCTTGGGCGATTTCTTTGCCTTGTAGGAAAGATGTGGCCGTTTTACCAATACAAACCCCGACATTGAGCTCCTCCAAAAGTGCTTTGAATTTCTCACGGTTTTCAGCGGTTTCGATGGCATCGATATCCACACCGATCATCCTGACCTTGAACCTATCCCAGATCCCCGCTTTATCGGCCTCGATGGCCAAGTTTAACGCTGTCTGACCTCCCATGGTCGGAAGTACACAGTCAATATCAGGATGCTCTTCTAAAATTTTTACAAGAGACTTTTTCTCCAGTGGAAGCAGGTAAACATTGTCTGCAGTAACCGGATCGGTCATGATTGTCGCCGGATTGGAGTTGATCAGCGTGACGGTAATCCCTTCTTCTCGGAGGGATCGCGCGGCCTGTGATCCAGAATAATCAAATTCACAGGCTTGGCCAATTACGATCGGACCACTTCCAATAATCAGTACATGTTTAATGCTATTGTCTTTAGGCATGCTTAGAGAGGTTTGGAATAAGAATTTTACTTATGGCTAAATTGGTGCAAAATTAAGTAAAATATTGAAAGTAGCAGGGATTCTCGTAAAAAACATTCCCCTTTCGGGGGATATTTTATATCCATTGTCCACGTCCGATCAAAACAATTCAAGGCCAAATCGTTACTTCTCCCACTAAAATTCCACCATACAAGCTCAAAAGACCACTTTAACCAAACCCGTAAGGTAATGATGCCATGATCATCCCCATGCGTATGCGGCAAAGATTTCTGCTGCCTTGGCCGGAATGGGCGAGGCATCCAAGCCTAAATGTGGAGCATAAAAATCCGCAACGATAGTCCAAAAAAACATCATCACGGATAAATAGAATTCCTACAACGTCCCAAAGACACCAAGTGCATGTTGGTCCTGCATTAAAAGGAACATATAATTGCTTAGTGCCTTGGTGGCGATAAACAAAGAAACTTATCACTCCTCAAGCCTTATCGGGGAAACCTCTTCATGGCCAAAGGCAAGTCATTGGTAAAATTTAACTTCATGGCAAGCCACGGCTAAAAGGGATGAACACAGATTTGCATTGGTTGAAGCATCCTATCGGTGTTTATTCCTGTATATCTGTGGCCAAACAGAAACCAACGGTGGATCAATCGGAAAAGTTAGGGACTAGCAGTTTGATAAATGGTAAAACCACGGATAGATAAAAATGCTTGATCCATCATCACAACAGTATAAACGATTTTCTCCTGGAAAACTTATCAAAATCCATTTCGGAAAAACATTCTTTAACGTACAGTTACCCTATAAACGCAAAAACGGCTGCTTTTCGTTAGAAGCAGCCGTTCAGGGTTACCAGTAGAGGTAAGGATTAGTTCAATTTATTTTCTGTATCGTCAAATTCTCCGGTTACGGTGCCGTTGTTCCATACATTGCCATACACGGTCAAGGAAGAATCATCCCCCAAGAACTCAAGGGTGCCCCCACTGTTGATGGTCAGGTTACCATAGATCACCAGACTTCCTTCTATTTTCATGGTGCTGTTGATCTGAAGTCCAGTATCTTGACCGTACTGACCCACGACCATGGAACCTCGCATATTAAAAGTCCCCCCAGAGTTTATATTCGCCCAGCCTTTTACGGACAATGATCCGCAGAAGGTAAAGTCGTCATTGACATTCAATCCATCGGCCACCACCGATCCTGAGTATCCCTGAGGCTCACCGGAATTGATATTCATCCAGGTGCTGCCTTTATATGCTGGCAAATCAGTACAGACGTCATCCACGATGTCATCAGCCAGGTTGATCTTTAGGATCTGAAGCCCTTCCAAGCCGGAAGCTACAAACAGGTAATCGTCATTCGCCCTCACGTAGTTTGATGACCCGAACAGGTCCAACACCCCAAGGGTTTCTACTGCCTCGCCAAGCGCTACCGCACTAACACCCGCCGACCCATTGGCCATAAACAAGTGTTTTTCGTTAGTGGTCACAGCATTGGTCACGATTTCTTCTTCTACCAATCCTCCTGAGACCACTGGAATTTGGATTTTGATTTGCTCGGCTCCATTGGACAGGTCATAGATCCCTGCTCCATTGGCACCTTCCGATACTACAAGGGTCTCCCCATGCACATCCATCGTTCGTTTTGCTCCAGAATAATCTTCGCCCAATGAAATGGTGAAGCCTTTGGTCATAGATACCGGATCAAGGGAATTCACCCCTTCTTCACCATCCAGGACAAACAGCTTTCCTCCTCCATAAGTGACAGATCGCAAGTCAGGAAATGCCGCTTGGCCCACCATGGTGGCGTTGGCTTTATCAAACAGCGAAACCGCTCCTTCGGTACCACTGACCATGACCACATGGCCATCGGTGTGCGCCACATCGGTACTTACATAGCCTTCCACGGAAGAAAAGGTAAAATCAGAAGTAAAGTTACCATTTGCGGTATTTACCATGATCAAGTTGGCTGGACCATCTACGCCGTAATCGGCATCCACATCCACCGCTGCGGCGATATATAGTTTACCTTCCACAAAATCCACTGCATTCAAATCTGCATCGGTAAAGATGGCTTGGCTCTTAATCACCGGGTTATGAACATCACTGATATCAAATATATCAATAGCTCCCAAGTACTTAGGCCCTTTGGTATTGTACGTGACATAGGCATAGTTTCCGTCGATATCCACGTGGGTAGCCTGCAGCACGTTTCCATCATGCGTAGGAGCTGCTACTTGGGCAATCAACTCCAACGGCAATGAACCTGCTGGTATTTCCTCGGCATTGATCCGTGCATTTGCAGCCGTTTCGGACGTAATGCCCACCACTCCGGTTTTATCTTTGCTAAATCGCTTACTTAAGGACTCAGCATCACTGTTCAAGAGAATCGCATCATTTCCAGTCCCCGGGACGCCGTCTTCCCTGTTACAGGAAGAAAACACTACAACGGCCACCAAGACCATTATAAGTAATCTATTCTTCATATTAATAGCTTTTTTCTGTGTATAAGTTGATACTTTTAGCTTATGAATGCAAATATAGCACTAAACTAAATTTTTAAACAATTTTCCGAAAATTTCTTAACCAATTGAGCCGCAACAAATTAGTGCGTTCGCACAAACCTGCCCCAAATAAGGGGCTACCATCAAACTAACGGCATTTTTCATAAACAGTTCTGGAAAAATATTTTTTTAAAAAAAATTAAAAATCAAATGAATCAAAGCAAAAAACCTATAAACAAACGTTCCAAAACATAGAAAATTTTCCATTTAATGGAATTAAACCTAAAGAGGTGTCCCCAAATCACCTGTTAGGATCATGAGGACACCTCTATTCACTTCAGTCTGTAGCCTCCTTAAAGAAGAAATCAATAAGGTTCACCTATAAATGCCCGCGCCATTACCGACACTTGATTGCCGTAAAATGAGCGCGTATACATCAAGGCTGATTTATACGTGCAAGGCCCTGTTTTCAGTGGCCGCCAAACAGGCTTCTTTAAAAGCTTCCGTATACGTCGGGTGGGCATGAGACATCCGAGCAATGTCTTCCGCGGAAGCCCTGTACTCCATGGCCACGACTGCCTCTGCGATCATATCTGCCGTTCTGGGCCCAATCATGTGTACCCCCAAAATCTCGTCCGTTTCAGCATCTGCCAATACTTTCACCAGACCATCCGTGTCCATGGATGCCCGGGCACGCCCTGACGCCATAAATGGAAATTTTCCGGTTTTGTACTTGATGCCTTTTTCCTTCAACTGCTCCTCGGAATAACCTACTGCCGCGACTTCCGGCCACGTGTACACCACGCCTGGAATCAGGTTGTAGTTGATATGAGGCTTTTGGCCAGCAAGCTGTTCTGCCACCAACACGCCTTCCTCTTCTGCCTTATGGGCCAGCATGGCTCCCTTCACCACATCTCCGATCGCATAAATATTGTCGGCCGATGTCTTAAGGTGCTCATCCACCTCCACCTGACCACGATCATTCACCTTCACGCCAGCAGCTTCAGGATTAAGCCCCTCGGTATACGGCTTTCTGCCTATCGATACCAATACATAATCTCCTTTCACTTGCACTTCTTCTCCCTTGCTGTTTTCAGCAGTCACGGTAACCTCTTTTGCAGTGCTCTTGACAGCGGTAACTTTATGCTTCAAGTAAAACTCAAAGCCCAATTTCTTGAGGGATTTTTGCAGCTCCTTGCCCATGGTCTTATCCATGGAAGGAATCAGTGAATCCATAAATTCCACCACAGAAACCTTGGCTCCCATCCGCGCATATACAGAGCCAAGCTCCATTCCGATGACGCCCCCGCCTATCACAATCATGCGCTTCGGCACTTCTTTCATTTTCAACGCCTCTGTAGAGGTGATGACCCGCTTCTTATCGATCTCGATAAACGGTAGGGAAGCGGGCTTGGACCCCGTGGCGATTATGATATTTTCACCCGTGATCTCAGTTGACTTGCCATCGTCTTTTGTCACTTTCACGGTATTTTTGTCCACAAAAGAACCGACGCCTTGATGTACATCGATCTTGTTCTTTTTCATCAGGTAAGATATCCCATCCACGTTTTGCTTTACCACATCATCCTTGCGAGAAATCATCTGCTTCAGGTTTACCTTCAGGTCCTTAAGATCGATGCCATGGGTTTTAAAGGTATGGGCAGCGTTGTGATAGTGCTCCGAAGAGTCCAATAGCGCCTTTGAAGGAATACAGCCTACATTCAGACAAGTACCTCCCAGTGTGGGATATTTCTCGACAATGGCTGTTTTCATGCCTAGTTGGGCACCTCTGATAGCGGCCACATAGCCCCCTGGCCCAGATCCGATTACGATTAAGTCGTATGTCATGTTTGTTGGTTTTGAACAAAGTACGAGGTACAATGTACCAAGTACGAAGAATGTGTTATTTTTTAAAGCTCCGCTTAAGTCCAAAGATCATATTATGAATGGTCTCTAAATCCATTGACACTTTCATAAAATCACTTTCCTCTATATAATCTAGTTTATTGGAAATTACTAATTGCGTATCCAACTCAAAGGCTGAGCCCAGTGCAATACCTAGAAACTGATCAAATTCCTTATCGGAATTCCTACCAGCTCCTTCTGCTATATTTGAAGGGATAGAAACAACAGCTCTATTAATTTGACTTATCAACCCAAATTTTTCTTGTTTTGGCAGTCCTTCTGTTATATTATAAACTTCAACAGCTAAATCTATCGCTTTTTTCCAAACCTGAAGTTCTTTGTATCTGTGCATAATAATTACGATAAATTAATGATGATGAAATAAGGAAGTTAGCAAACCTATCTTATAATTTAACAATTATTTTCCACACGAAACGTAGAACAAAATAGCAGTAAGTACTTCGTACACCGTACTTAGTACTTTGTACTTATTTTAGACCCCAAGCAGCAATCTCGCTGGGTCTTCCAGCAATTGCTTCAGTCTAACGAGGAAGCTTACGGATTCACGGCCATCGATGATTCTGTGATCGTATGACAGGGCGATATACATCATGGGAAGGATTTTCACCTCACCATTTACCGCCATTGGTCGTTCCACGATATTGTGCATTCCAAGGATCGCAGATTGAGGTTGGTTGATGATCGGTGTGGACATCATGGAACCAAAGATTCCCCCATTGGTAATGGTAAAGGTACCCCCCGTCATTTCTTCTATGGTTAATTTACCATCACGGGCCTTGGTCGCCAAGCGAACCACCTCTTTCTCCACCTGATCAAATGACAGCGATTCGGCATTTCTGATCACCGGAACCACCAATCCTTTAGGGGCTGATACCGCGATGGACACATCGCAGAAATCATGGTAAATGATTTCATTGCCATCGATTTGGGCATTTACGGCCGGCCATTCCTGTAGGGCTACGCAGACCGCTTTGGTAAAGAACGACATAAACCCAAGGTTTACGTTGTGCTTTTCCTTGAACATTTCTTTATACTGCTTCCTGAGGTCCATGATTGGCTTCATGTTGACCTCATTGAAGGTGGTAAGCATGGCCGTTTCATTTTTGGCCGCTACCAATCGCTTGGAGATGGTTTTACGGAGCGAAGACATTTTCTCCCGCTTCATATTTCGCTCTCCAGCTACTTTAGGAGCTTCGGGTGCCGTTTCTTTTGCTGCTGAAGAGGAAGATTTGGATGCAGCTGGTTTAGGCGCTTGCTTCTGGGCCTTTTCAGCATCCTCTTTCGTGACTCTTCCATCTTTGCCTGTACCTTTTACCTCTTTGGCATCGATACCTTTCTCAGCAAGGATCTTTGCAGCAGCAGGAGAGGCATGACCTTCTGCATAACTTCCGGATCCGCTAGAAGATGCTGACGAGGTACTTTCCTCTTTGGAAGTATCTGCAGTATCATCCGCTTCGGGAGCGTCTCCTTCGACGACTTCGATCTTACAGATCAAGCCTCCGATCTCCAGGGTATCCCCTTCTTCCGCTACCCGTTTCAAAATCCCTTGTGCCTCGGCAGGCAGCTCAAACGTCGCCTTATCAGAATCTACCTCGGCGATGATCTCGTCCATTTCGACAAAATCACCATCTTCCTTCAACCAAGAAGCTAACGTCACCTCGGTAATGGATTCACCTACTGTAGGAACTACCATTTCCTTAACTTCACCTGTTTTACCGGATTTGCTATCCGAAGAAGAACCTTTGGACTCCTTGCTGTCTGCAGGTGCCTCTTTCTTTTCTTCCTTGGCCGGAGCGGCATCATCTGCTGAAGCCTTGGTGTCGATCTCACAAATAACTGCCCCGATTTCAAGGGTGTCACCGGCTTCAGCTTTTACGGTCAATATACCGTCAGCTTCCGCGGTCAATTCAAAAGTGGCCTTGTCAGATTCCAATTCGCAGATCACTTCGTCCATTTCGACGTATTCTCCGCTATTTTTAAACCATTGGCCAATAGTAACCTCAGTAATGGATTCGCCCACAGCGGGGACTTTGATTTCTAAACTCATGGCTTTTTATTTTTCCCCCAAACCGCAAGGTCTAAGGTTAATTTCTAATGATCGATTTAAAATAGTAAAATTAAACCCAAAAATGGCACTGCGAAGGTCAATTCGCAGTGCACTGGGGGGATTATTTGATTTTTAAGGCTTTGTTTATAATGTGTTCCTGCTCTTCTTGGTGTACCTTAAAGTAACCTGTAGCAGGGGAGGCACTGGCTTTTCGAGCAATAACGTCCATAGGGAAGTCACGGAACAATGCACGCATCATATACGTCCAGTAGCCCATATTTTCCGGCTCCTCTTGCACCCAAACTACTTCCTTGTTTTTGCTGTAAGACTTCACCACCTCCACGATCTGTTTCTCCGGAAGTGGATGAAGCTGCTCCACCCTGACGATGGCCACATCTTTCACTTTTTCTTTTTCCCTGGCCTCGATAAGATCATAATAGATTTTTCCTGAACAGAGCACTACCCTGGTAACATCTGTCTTCTTGACAGTCGTATCATTCAGCACTTCCCTGAAGCCACCTTTGGTGAACTCATCGATCGGGGAAACGACCTTAGGATGTCTCAACAGTGATTTAGGAGACATCACGATACATGGCTTTCTAAACTCCCATGCCAATTGTCTTCTGAGCAGGTGGAAGAAGTTTGACGGTTCTGTGATGTTTGCCACCACCATGTTATACTCGGCGGATAGCTGCAAAAACCGTTCAGGACGGGCATTGGAGTGCTCCGGGCCCTGTCCCTCATATCCGTGAGGCAACAGCATTACCAATCCATTCATCTTTTGCCATTTGGACTCCCCAGAACTGATAAACTGGTCTATCATGGTCTGTGCGCCGTTGGCAAAATCCCCAAATTGCGCCTCCCAAATGGTCAATGCATTCGGGTTGGCCATGGCATATCCATACTCAAAACCAAGTACAGCGTACTCGGATAAAAGGGAATTATAAATGTGGAATTGACCTTTATTGTCCTTCATTTCCTTCAGGGAATTGTAGGACTTGTTGGTATTTGCATCATGAAGCACTGCGTGACGGTGGGAAAAAGTGCCCCTTCTACAGTCCTGCCCGGTCAGTCGGACGGTCTTGCCCTCCAGCAACAATGAACCATACGCCAACAACTCCGCAGCTGCCCAGTTAAGGGACTTGGAACTATAGAACATGTCCTTCCGCTGCTTCATCTGGGCTTCGATTTGCTTGATCGGCTTGAAGCCTTTTGGCAAAGAGGTAAGGGCTTCGGCCACTTTTTCGATCGCCTCTTCAGAAATATAGGTATCAGGAGACTTGTCAAAATCCGCTGGTTCTGATTTTCTCAGCTCCTTCCAAGCCTGCTCAAAAGGCGAGGACTTGTAGGGAAGCGGCTTCTCTTTCACCATGTTTAGCCTATCCTGTAGGAGCTTCCTAAACTCCTTGTCCATTTGCTTGGCCAGCTTGGCGTCCACATCGCCCCTCTCCATCAGCTCTTTGTTATAGATTTCCCGAGGGTTGGGGTGCTTGGAGATAATATTGTAGAGGTTTGGCTGGGTAAATTTCGGCTCATCAGACTCGTTATGGCCATGGCGACGGTAGCAAACCATGTCAATGAAGATGTCCTGATTGTATCTTTGCCTGAAGTCAGCCGCCAATTTGGCCGCAAAAACGACGGCTTCCGGATCGTCTCCATTCACGTGGATCACCGGCGCATCGATGATCTTTGCTACATCTGTACAGTAGATGGAGCTACGGGCATCATCAAAGTCCGTCGTAAAGCCCACTTGGTTGTTGATCACAAAGTGGATGGTCCCTCCCGTATTATAGCCTTTCAGGTTAGCCATCTGCGTGACCTCATAGACAATGCCTTGTCCGGCCACTGCCGCATCACCATGGATGAGGATTGGCACCACTTTGTCTTTATCACCTTCATATTGGTGATCGATTTTCGCCCTTACAAATCCTTCGACTACAGGATTTACCGCCTCAAGGTGAGAGGGGTTCGGGGCCAATTTCAAGTTGATTTTTTTATCGCTAGGGGTAGTGATTTCACTGGAAAAGCCCATATGGTATTTCACATCGCCGTCTCCCATGGTGAGGTCTGGCTTGGCTGTTCCTTCAAATTCAGAGAAAATCTGCTCATACGTTTTCCCCATGACATTGGCCAAGACATTCAAGCGGCCACGGTGGGCCATGCCGATCATCACTTCCTCTGCTCCTAAATCTGCCGATTTGTTGATCACCGCATCCAAGAACGGGATGGTACTCTCTCCGCCTTCCAACGAAAAGCGCTTTTGTCCTAAATATTTTGTATGAAGGAAATTCTCAAATACAACAGCCTCATTCAATTTATATAGAATGCGCTTCTTTTCCTCATCGGGTGGGTTAAAGGCTAAGGCTTCTTTTTCGATTTTCTGCCTGAACCAATCCAACATTTCCGGATCCCGGATATACAGGTATTCGAAGCCCATCGTCCCTTCATAAATCTTTCTAAGCGACTCCAGGATTTTGCTCAATTTAGCATCGCCGATTCCGATTTCGTTTCCTGCTTGAAACTCGGTATTCAGATCTGCTTCACTCAACCCAAAATCCTCCAGGTCGATCAATGCCTTTCGGTCCCTTCTTTCCCGCACAGGGTTGGTTTTGGAGCGAAGGTGCGCCCGGGAGCGATAGGCATGAATCAATGCCCTCACTTTGATTTCCTTTGGCAATTGCTCCATGTCCATAATGGTGCCTTTTGTAGCAAGTGCCCCGTTTTTGGCTGCCCCATTGGAGCTACCACCGCTTACGGCTCCTCCATCCTCATCTTCTCCAAACTTGGTAATGGCAAAGTCAAATCCATCAAAAAATGTCTTCCAACTTGGCTCGATTGATTCTGGGTCTTTTTTGTAATCCTCATATAACTCATCGATATAAGCTACATGGGCATTGGAAATGTATGAATATTTGTCCATGATTTGTGTTGTTCGCTTTGCAAATATATATCATTATGCATTTTTAATAAAACCGCTTATCCGTATACACAAATAAACCTGAATATCAATACTTTATGTTTTAAGGATCAAAATAATAATTGCAAATCGCTATGGTTTTATAAATATAAATTTGGTTTTTGATCATTTTTAGAAGGAGGTTTGGAATTTGGGACTTTACCGCCATTTATTATCCTGAGAAAACTTTCGTTTTTTTTAAAATTCACTTCGAAACTTTAGGGATATAATAGAAATTGAGTGGATTTTCTATCTCAAACACAAAGCCCGTTTCCATTATTCTCTCCCCACTCACCACTTTAAAATCGGGAAGGTCCTGCTGACGATAACTTTTGGGTGGAGCAAAGCCCATTTCCTGTGCATTCTTTTCATATACTTCCCGCTTTTTTGGATGTATAGGGCAAACACCGTTATAGGTTTCTCCCCATAATTCCTTTTCAATCACATGCGCGATCAGCCGCACGGCATCTACCTGATGAATGTAATTCACCGGAACATCCCCTGCCACATTCTCTTTTCCGGAGAAATAGCTGCCCGGCACCCGGTCCATTCCCAGTAATCCTCCGAACCGAATTACCGTCAGGTCGTAAGCAGCATCCTCCCTCAGTATATTCTCCGCCCCAAATACCGCCGAATGCCCCGTACTATTGAGACACAGTTTTGTGGTTTCAGTCACTTCATTGTTGGTATTGGGATAGACGGAGGTAGAACTGGTGTAAATCACTCTCCCTACTCCTGCTTGCTTGATAAGTGTTTTGAGGTACTTTATCTGCTCGGGATGAAAAGTCTCCGGCATGGATCGGCGTTTTGGGGGAATATTGACCACGACCAAGTCAGCATCAAAAAGTCGGTTAAAACCATTGCCAGAAGGATGGGGATCCAGTCGGAACACCACATTGTCGATTCCTTCGTCCAACAACTGCCGGTGCTTCTCAGGGGAAGTCGTACTTCCCAGTACCTGATGTCCCTTTTGCGCTAGCCGTCTTGCCAATGGCAGCCCTAGCCACCCAAGGCCAATTATGCTTATTTTCATGGTAAAGGTTTTGGGTAAATAACGTACCAACAGAAGACATGTTTGCCATTTACCCATAAAAAAACCTTCTCTCATAAGAAAGAAGGTTTCAAATTATTTATCCTTTTTGGGCATGGTTCCCAAAATCACATCCCATAGTGGAGAACTTACTCCAAAAGCCACGTCAGGATCCTTATAATGATGAATGGCGTGATTTACCCAAAGGATCTTCAACGCATTTTTAGGAGGCTGAAAAGCATGTACGATATAATGCACACCCAAATACAATGCATACCCCATCAAAAATCCCGGAAGGAAGTACAGCGCATAATCACCCATCAAAAAGGTAAATACAAAATAAAAGATGCAAGCGTACAGACCACTGATAAATGGTGGCATGGCCAAACGGTCCTTGTCCTTCGGATAATCGTGATGGACACCATGTACAGAATATTGTAATTTATCCTTCATAGGCGTATCGGGCACCATATGAAAGAAATATTTATGCATCAAATATTCTACAAGGGTAAATACCAATAATCCAACTATAGTCACCAATAAGCCTATTCCTATGGAAATTGTTGTGGTGGTCAACGCATAAAACAGTGAAACGCCACCAATCACCAGAAACATGACAATAGGAATACTAATATGTGTCCTGGACATCTTTTCCAGCACCGGATTCTGGAACATTTGTGCCGATCCATTATTATCCGGCCTCTCCAGTCTTCCAATTTTTTTCATCCTAACTTACTATTTTTTCCGTAAATGCATCCAAGCGGCTGAAAGATAACCTTTTACCCTTACCCACTACGTCTACCTCATTAATTTCACTACAAATTTAACGGATAGAATTCAAAAGGAGTTATTCTTTTCGGGAAATAATGATTAAAATCAGTTATTTGGACGTTGTAAGGGTTTTTTCAATGGTTTTCTTATAAAATTCCTCGTACCGAGGTAGAATATTGGAGACATCAAACTCCTTTGCCCTGGCCAAGGCCCTTTTCTTAAACGCAGGCAGATTTTGATCCGAAAGGATATGAAGGGCCTTTTCGGTCATTCCTTTGATATCTCCTACTGCACAGGCAAACCCTGTCACTCCATCAATGTTTAACTCTGGGATACCACCAGCATTGGAAGACAATACCGGCACTTCGCAGGCCATGGCCTCTAGTGCAGCCAACCCAAAACTTTCCTTTTCGGAAGGAATTAAAAACAGGTCTGCCACAGAAAGCACTTCCTCAACTGCATCCAATTTCCCCAGAAAACGCGTGTCTTCGCAGGTTCCCAACTCCCTACAGAGCCTTTCCATCTTATCCCTTTCGGGGCCATCTCCCACCAGCAACAGCTTGGCAGGAACCACTTTCCGCACTTCATAAAACACCCTGATGACATCCTCAACCCGTTTCACCTTTCTGAAATTCGATGTATGGACGAGGAGCTTTTCATCATCGGGACAAATGGCCCTTTTGAAATGTTCCTTTCGCTGCTTTTTAAACCGGTCCAGATCGATAAAATTAGGGATAACCTGAATTCCGTTCTTGATTTCAAAATGATCGTAGGTCGCCTGTTTCAAATCTTCCGAAACCGCCGTCACCCCATCGGACTGGTTAATGCTAAAGGTCACTACCGGCTCATAGCTGGGATCCTTCCCTACCAGGGTAATGTCCGTTCCATGCAATGTCGTGACCACAGGAATCTCAATCCCCTGGGTCTTCAATATCTGTTTGGCCATGTAGGCGGCGGAGGCATGCGGAATGGCATAATGCACATGAAGCAAGTCCAGCTTCTCAAATTTTACCACGTTCACCATCTTACTTGCCAAGGCGAGTTCGTATGGTGGATGTTCAAACAAAGGGTAACTTTTGATATCTACTTCGTGATAGAAAAGGTTCTCACTCAAAAAATCCAACCGGGTAGGCTGCTTATAGGTAATGAAGTGCACTTCATGTCCTTCCTTGGCAAGGGCTTTACCCAGTTCTGTGGCCACTACACCACTCCCACCGAAGGTAGGATAACAGACAATTCCGATTTTCATGTTTTCAGGGTTAAAAAACGATTTTTTTTAAGAATTTAGAAGCTATAACCTTTCCTTTCAGGATTTTGTTCATCAAAGGTCTATTTTTTTACTTACGGATAGCCCTGTATATGATATCCTGAATATCCGTCCGCACATTATCTCTCAGCAGTGAATTGTTGCTGGCATTGGGATAGACCCTATTGGACAGAAAAACATAGATGAGGTTTTCATCTGGATCTGCCCATACTGCTGTGCCCGTAAAGCCTGTATGGCCAAAACTATTCTTGGAAGCCAATTCGCCCGCAGGCCCGCCTTCCCCAGGTTCAGGATCGGGTTTATCCCAGCCCCAACCCCTCCGACTTTGGTCAGACTGTCGTTTTGTAAATTCTTTAACGGTTTTTGCATCCAATAGGTTTATCCCTCCGTACTTGCCGTGCTGTAGCATCATCTGCATCATCACCGCCAAGTCATGGGCGGTACCGAAAAGTCCGGCATGTCCTGCCACTCCTCCATACATGGCCGCTCCGGGATCATGCACATGGCCTCTGACCAGCTCATGCCTAAAGACCACATCATTTTCGGTGGGGGCTATCCTGTCCATATCATACTTCTCCAAGGGCCGGTAAGTCAGCGTGTACAGCCCCAAAGGGTGGTAAAAATTCTGCTCTAAAAATGCATCCATCGGCTGGTTTAATATTCGCTCCACGACCTTTTGCATAATGTACATGGTCAAGTCCGAATACTTATAATCGTACCCTTTGCTAGAGGATTTTCGCCGAAGCGGAGACTCCACTGTCCACTTCCACACACTGTCCGGCAGCGCATCCATACCGTACATGCCTTTGGCGACTTGAATGCTATAGCCGCTGCCTTTTGTCCGATGATAAAAAATGGGATCCCATTTCCCTGAATGGATGGTCTTAGTATAATGGGGTATCCATGGCGCCAATCCTGCCTCATGCGCCATGATGTCATTCAGCTTAAGATCAGCTTTATTGGTCCCTATTAACTCTGGAAGGTATTTAGACACAGGGTCCTCCATATCGAGTAGCCCTCTGCTCTCCAGAAACATCACTGTCTGGGTGGTGGCCATGACCTTCGTGATGGAAGCCAGGTCATAAACCGTTTCAGGGGTTACGGTCTGGCCTTTTTTGTAATCCAAGTGACCGTAACCTCTTTCGAACACCACTTTACCATCCTTAGCTACCAATACACAGGCACCCGGCGTGGACTTCCGGCGGATGGCCCGGTTCACCACCTCATCGATGTTATTGAGCGTCCGACTGTCCATTCCCTCATTTTCTGGATAACTATAGCCCAACCTGTCCTTTGATTCGAATGGAACCGAAATCCCGGCAGGCAATCCTGCACTTACCGTGGCTGGCAAAGCCCCATTTACCCCACGGGCACCGAAGATCACTTGTGGAGCCAACTTCTCCGTATATTCATTTTCCTCATAGGCCACCAGCACGTTTGGAAGGCCTTCAAGGTACTTGGCCGCATAGGCATTCCCAAAGAGCACCGTGATGACGTTGTATTTTTCACTCAGGTTTTTGATGAAATACATGTCATCCGCTTTGATCCCGAAATTCCTCCTAGGGCTGTTACTGACATCGGTAATGCCCACTACAATGGTGTTAAAGTCGTTCAGGTTTTGCTCAAGGGCCCGATAGGATTGGTTATTACTGTTTCGGGGCAGTCTATAATGTGTAAACTTACCGAACTTGTCGAGGTAGTGCTGAAAAGTTTCTCCACCGTTCCCCAAGGTAATGGAAGCCATTTTCAGCAGGTCTTGGTTACGGATGGGCAAGAAATTCCCTTTATTGGACACCATGGTCATGGAACCAGCATAGAGGCGTTCTACCAACGCTGCTGTTTCATAGGTACTGAGCCGCTCCACCAAGTGGTCGGTGTTTACATGTTGGGGCCTATTCAGCCCGGCCCAATATTTGGCTTTTAGGATCTTGCGGACGCGGCCATCGATCTGGGCTTTGGATATCCTGCCTTCTTCGACTGCCTGCAAGATTAACCGCTTGGACTTGGGCACATCTTCTGCATACAAGAGCACATCGTTACCGGCCAGCAATGCCAGCAAATCCACTTCGCCCGGCTCGTGAAGACTGCTGACGCCTTTCATGTTCAAGGCATCCGTAAACACCAATCCCTCAAAGCCCATGTCTTTTTTGAGCAGGTCATTGACCACGGCGGGGGTAAGGGTGGTAGGTTTGCCGGCGGTAGTACCCAAACTGGGGATGTGCAAATGCGCCACCATCACACTCATCAGGTTTTCCTTGATCAATTGGCGGTAGGGATAAAGGTCAATGTCCTGGATCTGATCCTTCGAATTTTGGATCACCGGTGTGGTATAATGGGAATCGGAATCGGTGTCTCCATGCCCCGGAAAATGTTTGGCGTTGGCCATCACACCATGGTCTTGGAGCCCCTTCATATATGCCACAGCCTTTTTGGCCACCTTTTCCTTTTGCTCTCCAAACGCCCGATAGCCAATGACCGGGTTGTTTGGATTGGAATTGACATCCACCACTGGGGCAAAATTCACATGCATGCCCAACTCCTTGAATTGTCGGGCGATTTCGGTTCCCATGTCATAGATCAACTCATCATCGCGAATGGCCCCCAAGGTCATTTGCTTTGGAAACTGGATCACACTGTCCAGCCGCATGCTCACGCCCCATTCTGCGTCCATGGCGATCAGCAACGGGGTTTTGGTAATGGATTGGTAGTAATTGGTCAGGTGCGCTTGCCTGACAGGGCCACCCTGAAAGAATATCAGTCCCCCAAGCTGCTCCTCTCGAATGAGCTTGGCAATCCTTTGCTTATGCGCCTCTCCGCGATTGGAATAAGCCGCCACCATAAACAGCTGCCCCAGGCGCTCCTCAAAGGTCAGGCTGTTAAAGACGCTGTCCACCCATTTCTTTTGGGCCACATAGTCCCGCGTGCGAAGCGGATCGCCCGGATTTTCAATACTTTCCTTCTCAAACCCAAAAGATAGTTGAAAAAAGACCATCCCTCCGATCAGCATCAAGACGAACGGCACCCGCCAAACTTTTTGATTCATCCGATTGTTTAATTTTTATTGCTTAAAATTTAAAATAACTTTGTAAAGATTACTTTTGACAGTCTCTAGCAAGTAATCCTCAAATTTACGAATATTCAGGCTTTTATCTACCATAAATAGTGACAAGCAAAACCAACGTTACCACATTTAACGTTATGATAGTGTAAACGAATTCAATTACCAGCATGAAATTTCCATCAATATTTAGAACTGCCAGCCCAATGCGCTTTGACATCAAGCCAAGGCACTATGATCCTGTGAAGGAGGAGATCGAACAACGTACGGCAAGGATCAAGCGGGAGTTGGAAGCAGAGGGCTTACTTTCTAATGGAAAAGACCAAGCTATTGAAGATGCCTATCGAAGCGCCGAAGGGTCTTCCATTCGGGGGGCATTTACGCAGGGAAGCCCCATTCGCAACAAACCTTCAGCCCTCTTTTCAAGTGCCGGGATGCTCAGGATGATTATCCTGTTGGTCTTGGTAGGAACCATTACCGGTTATTTGTATTGGGGAATAGAGGCATTATACACACTTCTGTATATTGGCATCGGAATAGCGGTCGTGCTGTTCCTTATAAGATTGAAAGGCAAAACAAATGAGTGATATTATCCAACTGCTCCCGGATGCTATCGCCAATCAGATTGCCGCCGGAGAAGTAGTTCAAAGGCCCTCATCAGCATTAAAGGAACTTTTGGAAAATGCCGTTGATGCAGGTGCCACAGATATTCAAGTATTGGTCAAAGAGGCAGGCAAAATGCTCATTCAGGTCATTGACAATGGCAAGGGCATGAGCATTACGGATGCCAGAATGTGTTTTGAGCGGCATGCCACTTCCAAGATCAGGAGTTCTGAGGACCTCTTTGCCATTCGGACTTTTGGCTTCCGGGGTGAGGCCATGGCATCCATTGCGGCCGTGGCCCAAGTAGAGCTCAAGACCAGGGCAAAAGGGGAAGAACTGGGTACGCTGATCTGTATCGAAGGCTCAGAAGTCAAGAAGCAGGAACCGGTCGTGTGCCCTGAAGGGACATCCATTGCGGTAAAAAACCTCTTTTTCAATGTGCCTGCACGCAGGAATTTCCTCAAGTCCAACCCTGTAGAAATGAAGCATATCGTAGAGGAATTTCAGCGGGTAGCCTTGGCCAATCCGGCGGTAAGTTTCAGCTTGATCCATAATGACATGGAGCTTTTTAAGCTCAGTCCCGGAAAGCTCAGCCAACGGATCGTGGGAATATTTGGAAAAAACTATCAGAGCCAACTGGTATCCTGTGAAGAAGAAACTCCTCATGTGTCCATCAAGGGCTATGTGGGCAAACCGGAAAACGCCAAAAAATCCCGTGGCGAACAATATTTCTTTGTGAACAACCGCTATATCAAAAGCAATTACCTGAACCATGCGGTTTCCAATGCCTTCGAAGGACTTATGTCTCCTGATCAGCATCCTTTTTATGTACTGTTCTTGGAGCTGGATCCCTCACATATCGACATCAATGTGCATCCTACCAAAACGGAAATCAAATTCGATGATGAACGTACCATCTACTCGGTGGTCAGGGCGGGCGTAAAGCAGGCCCTTGGAGCCCACAATGTCGTCCCCACGTTGGATTTTAGCTTGGATGTGAATTTTACCGAAACCTGGAAGCACGACGAGATCAAGAAGGATGAGGTCAGCCGGGAAAACAGCTATAAAACATACAACAGCCCCACCATCAAAAAGCAGGATACTGCTGGATGGGAGCGGTTGTTTGAAGGAGAAAAAGGCATCAATGTGCGGGAAACGGCCATGCGGGAAAGCGAAGAGGAATCGTCAGCCTTGCTGACATTTTCCAGTCGTGCCAACGAAGATGAAGAGCACATCCCTGCTCCTACGCCAATGGCACAGGCCTTCCAGTCTGAAGACCGCACTGCCGGCACGACTTTTCAGGTGGAATTAAACTATATCGTCGCCCAGCTCGGCACGGGGCTCTTGCTGATCGATCAGCAGGCCAGTCATGAACGCATCCTTTACGAGCGCTATATCAAGCAGCTTAAAAATACCGGAGGCGCCTCGCAGCAATGCTTATTCCCCCAAAGCCTGAGCCTGAGCCTAGCAGATTATACCCTGGCCATGGACCTCCATGAAGAGCTGAACAGTCTCGGCTTTGTGTTGGAGGAATTCGGCAAAAACACGTTATTGATCAAGGGTGTCCCTGCCGATGTGCAGATCAACAATGAAAAAGCCTTGTTTGAAGGCCTGCTGGAACAGTTTAAGCATTTCAAATCAGAATTATCCCTTGACAACAAGGAAAACTTGGCGCGGTCTTTGGCAAAGAAATCATCGATCAAAAAAGGCACCAAGCTCAAAAGCCAGGAAATGGAAACCTTGGTCGGGCAGTTATTTGCCTGCCAAAACCCAAATTATGGGCTTTCGGGGAACAAAACCTTTGTAAAACTTGATTTAAGTAAAATACGCAGCTTTTTTGAAAAATAATATATGTTTAGATCCCTAACCCCCGTCGTCAAAAACCTATTGCTGATCAATGTGGGCCTTTATGTAGTGGCCAGCTTCCTTTTGCCACAGCTGGATGGGTTATTTGCCCTTTACTATATTGAGAGCAAATATTTCATGCCATTTCAGTTTTTGACGTACATGTTTATGCATGCTGGACTTTGGCACCTGATCAGCAATATGTTCGGGCTATTTATCTTTGGCCCTTTGCTGGAACAATTTTTAGGGCCCAAAAAACTGCTTACCCTATGGATGGTCTGCGGGGTGGGAGCCGGTGTGCTCTATTCGGGCTATACGGCGTTCCAAATGAACCAGCTGAACCAAAAGGTGGAGACCTTTTACAACAACCCGGATCCTGAGGTGTTCAATCAATTTGTTTCTGACAACAGCTATATGTTTAACAATAGCGTCTATGACTTCATTGACAAATTTAGCCGTGACCCAAGCAACGAGACCTATGTTCAAAACGCCAAATCGATTATGAACAACATTCGGGACCAAAAATCCAATATTCCCATGGTAGGTGCTTCTGGCGCATTATTCGGGGTATTGGTGGCCTTTGGCATGCTGTTTCCGAACACCCAATTGTTTTTGCTTTTCCCGCCCATGCCCATCAAGGCCAAGTACCTGGTGCTTTTCTATGGTCTCTACACTGTATATAATATTATTGTCAACAACCCCACGGATAACGTGGCACACTTTGCGCATTTTAGTGGTTTAATTATCGGCGCGATTTTGGTAACTTTCTGGAAAAAGGATAGAACTAGCTTTTACTGATCATGTACGGAGGATTCTGGTATTATTTAAAAAACGCTTTCAATCATAAAGACAATAGCCTTTACAAATTATTGGCCATCAACCTGCTAGTCTTTTTGGTTTTTTTGGTGCTTAGGGTGTTTCTTACCATCAGTGGTGAAGGAGCCCTTTATCAGCAGCTTTTGAGTTATTTTATGATGCCTGCAGAAGTGAGCAGGATCATCACCCAGCCGTGGTCCATCTTTACATACATGTTTATGCATGAAGGGATTTTCCATATCCTGTTCAACATGCTGTTTCTATATTGGTTTGGATTGTTGGTACAAGAATACCTGGGAAGCAGGAAACTGGCCAATCTCTACATCCTGGGAGGACTCGCCGGGGCAGTGCTCTATGTCATCATGTACAATGTAGCGCCTTACTTTATAGAACAACGAGATGCCGCGCTGATGCTGGGCGCCAGTGCCGGGGTGTATGCCATCGTCGTGGGAGCCGCTACCCTGACACCTGACACCACATTCCACTTGCTCTTATTGGGACCTGTCAAGATCAAATACATCGCTATATTTTACGTGGTCATTGCCTTTGCTAACAGCACCGGTGCCAATGCCGGCGGAGAACTGGCCCACCTGGGCGGTGCCGCAATAGGATATTTATACATCACCATGCTCCGCAAAGGAACCGATTTGGGCACCCCTGTTCAAGCGGTCGGAAGGTTCTTCGAAAATGTCTTTGCCGGAAGGCCAAATGTAAAAGTGACCTACCGGAAGAAAAATCCTCCTTACAAGAGCGAGCCCCTTCGTGAAACGGACACCAAAACCTCCAAAAAAGAGGGCACCACCCAAGAAGAAATCGATAAGATCTTGGATAAAATCGCCGACAAAGGTTACGACAGCCTGAGCAAAGAGGAAAAAAGGAAGCTTTTTGAATACAGCAATAAGTAGTATTAAGTAGTCAGTAGCTAGTATCAGGTAGTCGGTATTGAGTACGGAGTGGAATCTTGGGATCCTCGGCTTGCCCGGAAGGGCGGATTTATCCGTTAGAACCTGAGCAAGCCCAGTGATATCACCCATGAGAAGGGGCTTAGCCACCCACATCAAGGCGTACATGACTCACCGCCCAGTAACAATGGACCATCCAGACGCACGCGAAAATTAATAAAACATAATACGCTTTACAAACAGCATTTTAATAGCTACATTATAATCAAAAGTACCTTTTTTAGATTATAATGAAATATAAGCGTCACTATTTACTATCGATTGTGCTTTTTGTGGTTTTTTCCCCGCAGCATGTGGCCTTTGGGCAGCAAGACACTTATGTCCCGAATAATCCGGGCTGTAACGGACAGTGGATAGATGGGGACTGCTGGGACGTAACCAATCCAGACCCTACCTGTACCGTCATCAACGCCTATCCTCCTGGCGCTGGCAGCTGTCATACGGAAATCATCATTAACGATGATCTCACCCGCATCACTTCCCTGACCATTTCAGGAAGTACGGATATTTACATCAATAATGGAGCAACCCTTACTTTTGGCAACAACCTCACGATAAACGATGGCCATCCCTTGAATGTATTTATCGAAGAACCGTCATCATCCATCAATATTGTAAGCACCCTAACCGTAAGTGACCAAGCCACTTTCTCCATCTCTGGAGACCCGGATCGGCTACCATCCGATCCCATCACCAATTATGCGCATATTGGTGATGTAGAGATTGATGGGGCAGGCACGATAGCCATCGATGAAAATGCCGGTGTGGATATCGAGGGCGTTTTGGATATTCACAACCCGAGTAATGAAGATGATTTCTTTGCCTTGATAGCTGTAGAAGGTGCTTTTTACACGACTTCTATCATTGTGCGCGGCAATTCACATCTGGAGTTTGAAGTGGCCGAAAACAGTACAGTCATCGCTTCAGAGCCGGAAGGCACATTGGATATGAATGGTAATTCAAGCATGACGTTTATAGGTGATTACTACGATACGGACGGGGACGCCGACGGCACCAGCATCGTGGAAGTAGGAGGGAATATGGATACCAATGGCAGTGGTGCACTCATCACGGCTGATGATGCGACCATCTATACGTGCTACACCTTCCCTGATGGTATCGCTACAAGCACCGATCATGAAGGCCAGTTTTTTGAAGGGGAATGTGGTATCGTGCCCGTCGTCTGGCTGGAATTCTCAGCTGAGTTTGATCCCTCCACTGGTTATGTGAAACTCGATTGGGCCACCGCCAAAGAATGGGAAAGCAGTCATTTTGAAATCGAACGGACGCATGATTCCAATGAGGACTTCCAAAAAGTGGGGCAACTTCGTGCAACAGGATGGACAGACCAACCTTCGACCTATCATTATCGTGACAAGCTAGACCGCCTGCTATCCGATAAATTATATTACCGTATCAAGCAGGTTGATTTTGATGAGTCATTTTCATACACCAAAGTCATCACAGTGGACTTACCACTTAGGACACCAAATCAGTGGACCGCCTTCCCAAACCCTAGCGCTGAGCAGCTTTTCTTACGAAGTCCAAAAAATTTCTTCAGCACAGACAGCCAAGTCAATGTTCGCGTCTATGCTCCAGCTACTTCCGCTAATATCGGTCCAGTAAGCATTCCACATGATGAGATCATTCCACTACATACGCTATTGGCTAAAGCGCCCAAGGGACTGTTGATCTTGGAAATCAATTGGAACGACCGTACAGAACACATTAAAATTCTGCATCGTTAGCAAGAAAGTATTGGGATGTAGGTATCGAAACCCTTGCCCCACACATCATGAGTTTCTCAATAAGTAAAAAATGCGACCATTTAGTCCCGTGTACAGGAGAATGGCTTTTTGAAAATTTATTTCCCCTAAAAAGTTGATTAACTTTAAGGTTTGTTGAATGATGACCGGAGCAAATGATTACCCCAAAGGAAGTACTTAAGAATTTTTATGGATATGATAGTTTTCGCGGCCAGCAGGAAGCCATCATCCAAAGCATTCTAAAACAACAGGACACCATTGTGCTCATGCCCACCGGCGGAGGCAAGTCGGTATGTTATCAAATTCCCGCCATGGTGAATGATGGCCTGACCCTTGTTATCTCCCCGTTGATCGCCTTGATGAAGGACCAAGTGGATGCACTTAACGGTATGGGGATCCCTGCTGCTTACCTGAATTCTTCCCAGAGTGCAAGTGAACAACGCTTTGTCTCCGAAGAAATCCGGTCCGGCAAGCTGAAGTTGCTCTATGTGGCTCCTGAAAGACTCTTTGGAGGTGCTTTTCCATTGACAGAAACCCTGAAGACCTCCCGGCTTTCCCTGGTGGCCATAGATGAGGCCCACTGTGTCTCCCAATGGGGACATGATTTCAGGCCAGATTACCTGATGATCGGCCGCCTGAGACAGGAACTCCCTGATGTACCATTTGTAGCCCTTACCGCCACAGCAGACAAGCAAACCCGTGCGGATATCGCGGACAAACTGGGACTGAGAAAACCCAAATGGTTTATTTCGAGTTTTGACCGGCCAAACATTACCTACCGCATTGTGCCCAAGAGAAATTCTTTTGAGAAACTCCTCGATTTTTTGGAGTATCACCAAAAAAATTCGGGCATCATTTATTGCCTGTCCCGTAAAAATGTAGAGGATATGGCTGGACGCCTCCAAGCAGCTGGGCTTTCTGCCTTGCCCTATCACGCAGGCCTCGACCGACAAACCCGGGCAAGCCACCAAGAAAAATTCATCAAGGATAAAGTGAAGATCATGGTGGCCACCATTGCCTTTGGCATGGGGATCGACAAGTCCAACGTGCGCTTCGTTGTCCACATGAACATGCCCCAAAATATCGAAGGCTATTACCAGGAAACGGGGCGTGCCGGCAGGGATGGCCTGCCCAGTGATGCGCTGCTCTTCTATAGCTATGCAGACGTCATGACCCTCCAACGGATGATCGACACTCCGGACAACCCGGACTATTCGGAAGTCATGCTGGCCAAGTTGGAAAAGATGAAGCAGTTTTGTCAATCCAACACCTGCCGCAGACGCTATCTTCTGGGGTATTTTGATGAAGAGGAGCAAAAGGACTGTGGCAATTGCGATCGATGCCTGAGCAAAGACAACAAGCAGGACATGACGGTTCCTGCACAAATGTTGCTTTCCACCATCGTCCGGCTCAAAGAAAATTACGGACTGGGGTATTGTGTGCTCGTCCTTCGCGGCTCCAAATCGGCCAAGGTACAAGAAGAACACAAGGCCCTGACCGTCTATGGCATTGGCAAGGAAAAGTCCGAAGACTTCTGGAAAAAACTGGGCCAACACCTCCAGCAGGAAGGTTACCTTGCGGAAGCAGGAACGCAATTCCCCACCCTCAAGCTCACCACCATTGCCTGGGAAAAGCTTAAGGGAAAGAAAAAATTCCTTCTCCAGATGGGAGAAGGTGGCTTTGACCACCAGCCGACTACCGTTGCATATGAAGAAGGCCTCTTTGAAGAGCTTAAGCGTATTCGCTTCGGGCTTGCCCAAAAGGAAAATGTCCCCCCCTACGTCATATTTTCAGACAATACGTTGGTGGAAATGGCCCAATACTTACCCCATGACCATGACAGTTTCTTGCAGATATCCGGGGTCGGCCAGCGAAAAGCGGAAAACTATGAAGACCATTTTCTGCCGGTCATCAAATCCTATGCAGCAGAACACCTTCTAAAACCCAAAAAGAAACTTTCGGCCAGAAAACCCTCCAAATCAGCCAGCACAGGGCTTTCCAAAACAGAATTGGTCACGCTCCAATACCAACGAGACGGGCTGAACGTTTTTGAAATCGCCAAAGCTCGGGAAATGAGCCTTACGACCATTGAAGGACATATTGCCAAATTGGTGAAGCTGAAAAAACTGGAGGCCGAAACTTTTTTATCAAAAGACGACCTGCTGAATATCCGTTTGTTCTACAGGCGGCAGGAGGGAAGCTTTCTGAAACCCATCAAGGAGCATTTTGGAGAGCGCTATTCTTATTTTCAGATAAAAGTGGCCATTGCTGAAGAACAATAGACGCGCTCTAGCACACCGGAAAAGACTCACCTGTAGAACGTTCCATGCAGTTTTTCCTCTCCAAGGATCCCTTTAACGAGGATGATACCTTGGGAAAGGTTATGGTCCTGAGCGCCTTGGATAGCATCAGACCGTTTTAGCCGCAATTGTTCCACTTGCCCCTATTCGGTAACCAACACATGCCAAAGATTTTTTTTAAATTTTTACCCTTGATGCCTTTATAGGTTCCTGAAAAAAAATTAACACCCAATTTTTTTATGCTTTACCCCCCGCAAGATAAAAGGGCAAAAGACATATAATAATCCATTTTATTCACCGAAAAGCACCTCATACCACCATAAAACAATACTATACAACCACTTACATCACCACAACATCATTTCTTACCAACGCCTGAATTCAATACATGAAAAGTATAAAAACCAAAAAATACCCCAAACTGGGTATTTTTTGGGAAATCTTTATGGACTACCTTTGGAGTAGGGTGATTAAGCAACTTTTTCCACTTTGTTTTAAGTGAATAACGAAATATCAAGAGGCCATTTTAATTCTAATTTTTTGCGGCCTCTTATTTTTTTTGCCATCCCTTATCTTCTCTCATCGACTAGAACTTAAGATCAAGCAATATTTCTGGGAGATGATTTTCGACATGTTCTTATGAAAGAAAATTTCACACCGCTAAAACGACGCTTTTCCTCCATCCGCACGAATGGGTTTTAGCGGGAAGTTGTAGGTACTAGGACGGTCAATGCCGCTAAAACGGAAAACGTTGGTTGGGTTTATTTACCATGGGCTCCACCCATGGTTATGAATGTGCCGCCCCTGTGGGGCTAACTTTCGAGGTTACATCTTACACCATACCACGGATTTGCAACGCCTTAAGCATCCTATCTGCGTTTTTCAGCGTTCATTCGTGGCCAAATAGCCACCAAAGGTGGCGAAGAATATATTTACCCATCGAAATAGGCTACCCCATCTTTTCTGCTTGATTCAGGACTTCATGAAAGCATCAGGTGATCCCACATTCGGACATAAAAAAACCGGCAAATACCGGCTTTCTTTATTTTATCAAACACTGTATTTAGAATTACTTTAACCAAGCAAGGCTAATTTCATCTGGTGTTTTCAACCTGTCGGCAAGACGCATGTAGCGATCAGCCAATCCAGAAAGGTATTCCTGGGCTTTAGCGGCCCTTCCTTCCAAACCTGTCAGATGTTCAATTCTCCATAACTTCACCAAATGATCGATAATGCGTGCATAATCCCAACCGGTATATACGCCGATTTTCTGGGTGATGGCAGAAAACTGATCAAAAAGTGTAGGGTTATTGCCTCCTTTGCCCATCAAGACCGCTGGCATCACGATTTGCTTCCGCATCATCTTCTCAAATGCCAAGACAGCCCCATTAGGGTCGATCTCGAAAATACGGGACATGAAGGATTTATAAGCCTTTTCATGACGAGCCTCATCCCCAGCAATGGTCTTACAAATTCTGGATAATGAGATATCTCCGGCCTTATCGGCGAGCTTGCCCGTGTTTACATGACTTACTTTGGTGGCCCTTTCCTGAAAGGATGTATAAATAATCGCTTGATAAGGATCTTTTTCTGATTTCGGGTCAAATCCATTATAGATCAAGCGGTGAATGGTCTGTTCGACCGCCTTCATATCAGCTCTCCCGGATAGGTACAAGTACTTGTTCAGTAAGTCTCCATGCCTGTTTTCTTCTGCGGTCCATGCTTTTGACCACCTCACCCATCCCCGATCAGAAAGCAAGCTTCCTTCTGGGTTGATTCCTTCCAGGAGGTTAAAATAGGTCTGATAACTGGGCAATGCTTCTTCGGTAATCATGTTCCCAATCAAGCTAGTAATCACCGTATCGGGAATTTCAGCAGCCCTTTCTTGGAGCTTTCGCACCTCGTCAAAGGCGTCGGGCTCGCTCATATCAGGCAGAAAATCTGTAGGCTGCCAGCATTCATCTGGATTTACCAACACCGAATCCACCGTTTCACCCACCATTTTATCCAACTGGTTGGTTACTTCGAGATTCTTCTCCAATTCATAATTAATGGTTTCCGTACCTTTCATACTAAATATATTCTATTTGGGCGTTTTAAAGAGTAGGGCCTGCAATCCTCTACGCATATTCATTATTTTCACCACCTCAGGCCTTCTTTATGTAAGCGTGGTATTATAGAAAACGTAGAGATTGACCAACATGTTTTCTAAAACACCACAAGTTAGGTATTTAAAGACAAGCCACATAAAAAAGTAAAAAAATTCTGAAGGCTCCCGCCTCAAAGCAAAAATTCATCGCCAAATATCGGTAATAAATACGTAAAAAGAAAAAATGCTACCCGCAAGAGCAGGTAGCATTTATCAACTTCTAAATTTATATAAAGGTATTAATTTACGTCCCAGAAAAGGCTCACAGATACGTCATCACTTCCCATGGCGGATACAGCTTCATTATAATTAGCTGTATTCACATTTTGCTCGGAAATTGGATAAAGGTACCTGAGAGGAATGTCCTCATAGTCCATATCATAAGGGACATTTAGAATAGGGTAATCAAGACGTCTCCACTCGGTCCAGGCATCATAACCTCTATTGTAGAGGGCAATGTACTTTTGAAGCCCTATTTTTTGCCGGTAACCGCCCTCTGCAGTAGCATATGCTACGGATGGCTGGGCCAAGTAAGCGTCAATGGCTGCATCAGCAATCGGCGCTCCACCTACGATTTCATTTACACCAGACCAATACTCGAAGGAAGCTCTAATGGCATTTTCGTAATGTTCTGCTGCACTTCCTGCCAAAAATCCTCTTTCAACGGCCTCTGCTCTAAGAAACTCCACTTCACTGTAATCAAGGATAACATGGGTAAAGTCCGGCTCTGTTTGGTTTGGATTGATATGGGAGAAGTCTGCATAAACGTTAAAGTTCCCATACTCACCACCAACATAGGCACCTTCGTGCTCGGTATAGTACAGTCCAATTCGAGGATCATTAAGGTCATTCATAAAGTCGACCATAGTGTTGGAAGCGACATAGTCATTTCTACCACTTTGCACCAAATCCGACCAAACCGGATCGGTATTTGGAGGAGTTCCCAAAAACTGGAACGTCGCATCCAGATCAGCTGAAGCAAATGCATTTGGAGAAGCTTCGGCGACAGCGGCTTCTGCAGTAGCAGGATCCACGTCGGCCAACAACATGCCCATTCTAAACTTCAGGGAATTGGCAAATGCAAACCATCCATCCATATCCCCTTCATAGATCAAATCAGCAGAAGCTTGACTTCCAAATCCAGCATCAACATCCATATCTGCAATGGCAGCATCTAATCTGGCCAAAAGGTCCATATAGATCGTTGTCTGATCATCGTATTTTGGGAATGAATTCTCAAAATCCAATGCTTCAGAATAAGGGATATTTCCAAAAGAAGTCACCAAGGTGTACCAAGCGTAAACTTTAAGCACCTCACCGGCAGCTATTTGATTGGTCCTTACTGCCTCACTTAGGTAGCTATCATCTTCTAGTGCGAGTTTTGTAAACTCATCCAAATCAATCAGGACATCTCGGTAAAATGACCTCCACCACCAAGCGGGCGTACCACCATTGTAGAAGTCATACCTACTTTGGTCAATGTACTGCACTTCAGACCATTGTTGGGACAACAACCTGTTGATCTGTGGCTCAGCATGAAATTCAGCCATTTCTTTCTGCGCATTAGAGAAAAGCGTAATAGCCGGCACTTCTGCTGCGTCCTTCGTAATTTCATTCTTATCGGTTAGCCCATCGCAAGAAGCAAAAACCATTGCTCCCAGGAGGATATATATTATCTTTTTCATAGCTCTCTTTCTTAGAATTTCAGACGAAGATTAAATCCGTAAGTCTTGGTTGTCGGGTATGCACCACTTTGATAACCTTGGTTGTTACCAGCACCCAAGCTTTCCTCTGGATCAGAGTACTTCATGTTTTTGTGGATAATCCATAGATTCCTTCCGATAAGGGAAAGGTCTATACCTTGAACTCCTTTGATTCTGTCTACAAGGTCTCTTGGGAAAGAATAAGAGATAGAGAGGTTTCTAAGCTTCACATAGCTGGCGTCATAGACATACATGCTGTTAGGGTTTGTACCTGGCGCATAGCCCAACTCGCCGAAACTTGAAATATCCAATCTAGTGGTGTTCGGTTGGCCATTCGCATCTACACCTGGCAGGATGATACCTCCTGAAGAAGCGTCATTGGTTACCGGATCTCTTTTTGGATTGCCCAAATCATTCAGTCCGGCTGTTTCTGGATAGATCCCTGTGGCATCACCGTACCATCTATCCAAAGAGAAGACATCTCCGCCTTTCTGAACATCAATTAAGAAGGCCAAGCTGATGTTTTTGTATGTAAAGGAGTTGTTAATACCCCCGTACCAATCAGGATTGATGTCACCAATAACTCTATTGGACTCATTCGTCACCATATATCGGCCATCCTCATCCACCATACGTTGTCCCGTTTCGGTATCATATACAAAATCTCGTCCCCTGATGGTACCGTATGGTTGGCCCACCGCAGCATTTAAGGTTACTCCGCCTTGCAAGGAGGCCAATTCCAGGTTTTGATTATCACCATTCAGTGACAGTACCTTACTCTTGTTCTTCGTCCAGTTCACATTGATGGTCCAAGAAAAGTCTTGGTTTTGGATAGGTGTACCGAAGGCACTGATTTCCCAACCAGCATTCTGCAGCTCACCGGCATTCACATATCTGGAACTAAATCCAGTAGCGGTGGAGGTGGTCACAGGAATAATTTGGTCCACTGTTCTAGTATCATAATAGGTAACATCAAACCCATATGCGGCATCCATGAAAGTCATTTCAGCACCAATCTCAAAACTCTTCGTTCTCTCAGGAAGGAGATCGGGATTGTTTTTTGAACTTGGCATGGAGAATAATGGTACATCATCAAAAGCAGTAGGCTTATAATAAATATCCTGCAATACCTGAGGTGCCGCCGTGTTACTTACTTCTGCATAGTTGGCACGGAGTTTACCAAAGGTGAATACTTCTTTGTTGTTCAAAAATTCAGAGAAGATAAATCCACCCGAAACAGATGGGTAATAATAAGTGTTATTCTCTGGTGCCAAAGAAGACGCTTGGTCTCTACGAACCGTACCGTCCAAAATCAGGTAGTCTCTGTAGGTAAATGTAGCACCAGCAAATACACCGTTCACTTGTAATGTAGACTCCACTTCGGTAGGAGGAGACATTGGGTTCAGTGAGTTGGATAGGGAATACAAACCAGGCACTACTAGACCACCGTTTGTAGAGGCATCGATAGAATTGATCTGTGTCTTACGAATGTTTCCACCCAAAAGTCCTTTAAAGTCCAAATCTTCATTGATTTGCTTATTGAAGTTCATTAACAAATCGTAGTTGAACTCTTTATAATTTCTATTGAATCGGCTGTAGTTAGAAGGATCCAAGCTACCCACTGCAATTCTTTCTTCCTGAATCTCACTGTAGGTATCAAGGGATATTCTACCCATTACATCCATCCAGTCCGTCACCTCATAGTTAAGGGCCATATACCCTAAGGTACGGATACGCTCATCATTCTGATAATTTTCGTAACGTGTCCAGTAAGGGTTATCGGTGTATGCGGGTACTTGGGCCGTTTCATTTGACCAGTTCCACGTAGCGTTTCCATTGGTTGCAAAATACTCTGACTCCAATTCCTTGATGTCCACGTTAACTGGCCACCACTGACGGAATGATTGGTTTACATTAAGACCGCTGTAACCTGTTCCGTACCGACCAAGTCCTTCATTCATGGAGAAATTGATGGAAGCTGTCGCTGTAAGCTTCTCTACGATATCGTAACTTCCAGAGAAGTTAACGATGTTTTTCTTCATTCTACTGTTTGGCAAAATACCTTCCTGATCATTTCTGGTATAGCCCAATTTATAGTATCCTTTATCTGTTCCACCATTTAGCAAAATACTGGTGCTGGTGGACACCGGGCTTTCGAAAAATTCCACGGGAGTGTTTCGGGCCGCTTGCCAAGGAGTGGCTTGCTGATAGAACTCAGAAGCTGGGTTTACAGATTTCCAATCATACACCATTCGACCATCAAACGCTTCACCATAAGAAGCATCATCACCATAATAATAGAATGGAATATTAGGATCAAATCCTTCTAGATCGGCATTATAAAAAGAGGAACCATATCCTGCACCATATTCATTCTGATATTTGGCATATGTGCTCTTATCGATCTTACCAAAGGTAACACCAGCATTAACGGTTACCCCAAAGCCTTTGCTTCCCTTTTTGGTCGTGATCACTACTACACCATTACTGGCTCTAGAACCATAAAGAGCAGTAGCAGCCGCACCTTTCAGTACGTTGACACTGGCGATATCGTCGGGATTAATATCCGACGCTGCATTACCATAATCATAACCACCTCTACCAGTAGCTTGGTTATTGGTGTTGGTGATGGAATTATCCACTGGCACCCCATCAATAACAAATAAGGCTTGGTTATTCCCTGTAAGAGAGGATGAACCTCGGATAACCACGTTAGAAGATCCTCCAAGGTTATTACTACTCTTGATGTTCAACCCTGCCACACGTCCGGACAATTGATTGATAAAATTCGGATCACGGGTTTCATTAAGCTTTTCGCCATCTACCGATTGGGCGGCATAAGGAAGCTCATTTTTACTTCTCTCAATCCCCAAGGCAGTCACGACCACTTCCGATAATTCTTCTGCATCGGAGGCCATTGCGACATCAATGACAGTCCTGTTGTTAATGGGCACTTCCTGAGTGGTCATCCCAATAAAAGAGAAGATCAATACTTCTCCACCTGCAGGTACTTCTAAGGAGTACTTACCATCCAAATCAGTGACTGCACCTCGGGAGGTGCCTTTCACTAGAATGCTGACGCCTGGGACCGGTTCTTCGCTTTCGGCTGAAGTAACCGTCCCTGTTACTGATGTAGTCTGTGCAAAAGAATATTGCAAAAACATACATAGCAAGAGGGCTAATTGTACACTTTTCTTCATATGCGGTTGATTTGATTTTAGCGCAAAGTAGAAATCTCGATGCTAAAAAAAAATTTTACGATTTTTTAACATTTTGATAACGCTTTTGCACCCATTACCAAACGGTTGATTTTCAGTAATTTAATGAATAAAAAATTATTTAAAAAAAATTGTCCTTTTCCAATAGAACATATCACTAATTCTACCAATCGATAATTGCACGGAAATCGATTTCCGAAAAAATTAAAAGCCATTTACCATAAATAAACGTAATAAAATTTTATCAAATCACAGAAAACCCGTCTTTAATTTTTAAGTTTCCAAATTTAATTTTAAACGAGATCACCTTTATAATTGATGCTTTTTATTGAGAATTTATCATAGCTTATTTCAAAATATTATTTTGTTTAAAACAAAAAAACAAAAGCAGGTGATTTCGTAGGCCCATTTATACTTTTTATAATCTCATGCAAGAAACCACCCCATTTTACCCCCTGCTTCTCCGTAAAAAAGAACTAAAAGCGATAAAGCTCTTTTAAAAAACATCAACCATTTTATAAAATGCAGGCCAAGTAGATTAAAATTTTTGTAGCAATAATCCTAAAAATACCCCTATAAAATCTTCCCCAATTGCCTCTCGGCATACCTATGGAAAACAACCCCTTTCCCCCGCTATCCCGCTAAAATGGATCAAGCAATATCCCTATAGGCGATAAGTCTCTTTGTTTATCGGAACAATAAAACGCCACCAAGACGCGAAGACAAAAAGCAATAATAAAATCCTTTAGGTCCAGGTTACCACATCCACATGGTGCCTTTGGGAAGGGATGGCATTTTTATTACCCTTAGCTTTACCTTAAATCAACCACCAGTCCCCAACTTTTCCACTTGATCCGGTAAAACGCTATCTTTCATTCCTCCTATAAACCACAAAAAGCTACCCGAACATCAGGTAGCTTTTGCATTATCTCTAAAGTATTATATAAAGGTATCAATTCACATCCCACCATAATTTGGTGTCCAAGCCATCTTCCCCTTGTCGGGCTACAGCCTCGGCATAATTGGCTTCATTCAAATCCCGCTCTGTGGTAGGATAAGCTTGGCGTACCGGAATCTGCCCACTTTCGTTCAGGGCATCCGGCGCAGGAGTCAGCTCAGGATAATCCAGTCTTCTCCACTCTGCCCAAGCTTCAAAACCCTGCAAGAACAAGGCCGCCCACTTTTGGTTGCCGATGGACATGTAAGGATTACTGCTATCATACATCACCTCTGGCTGGGCAATGTATGTATCATAGCTGGCTTGGTCAAATACACCCCACTGTTCGAAAGATGCTTGAATGGCTTCATAATAAAGGTCTTCCGCAGACTCATCGATCCAGCCACGAGCAGCTCCTTCCGCTAAGGAAAATAACAGCTGTGACCTGGTCATGATCGGGAGAGGAGCATCTTGCTGACGGGCAGTACTACCCAGGTAAGACACTTCATCATTGGTAATCTCACCGGCCACCGCATTACTGATACCATAAGGCATCCCTTCAATGGTCCCTGTAGCGGCAGCTGGGTCAGCATATACACCTAAGCGAGGATCGTCTAAAGGCTTCATAAAGTCTACCATGGTAGAACTGATCACATGATCTACCCGCGTCAGGAACCTGGCATACCAAGGATTCTGGTTGTTGGTGGCCGCCAAGTAAGGATACATCAAGTCCGTTTCCAAAATACCTGCTTCATAAGCTGCTACGAATTCAGCCTCGGCTTTAGCCGGATCGACATCACTTAGCCTCAGGGCCAACGTCAATCGAAGGGAGTTGGCAAATTGCTCCCAACCTTCCATATCTCCTTCCAAAAGGAAGTCTCCCTCGACAGGTGTGCCACCATCCATCTGGGCTACGGCCTCCGTGAGCTCAGTAAACAAGGAATAATAGATATCCTTCTGTGTGTCATAGGCCGGAGAGAGATCTTCATCGCCCTGCAACGCTTCGGTATACGGGAGTTCGCCCCATCTATCGGTAAGGACTGAATAGAAATAGGCCTTTAAGATCCGCGCCACTGCTATTTGGTTGGCATTACTTCCCGCTGCCGTCATATCTCCTTTGGTCGCTTCATCTGTATTCAAATCGATGATTCGCTCCAAATCGAACATTGGTCCGGAATAGTAGCCATTAAAATTAAAGTAAATGGTCTGGTATCGTGATCCCTCGGTATATTGTTTTTGAGAGATGTGCTGTACATAAAGTACACTGGTCTCATTACCGATTACATCAGACACCGATCGCTGTGCATCTGTGAGCAAACTTGATGTAAGCGGAGTAGATGGCTTATTGGGATTGACGTTCATATCGCCAAAATCACTACAGCCCGTGGCCATCACCAACATCCCAGCTGCCAATCCTGTATTTATCTTATTTATTAATCTTCTCATAGTTGCTACAAATTAAAGTACTACACGAATGTTAAACCCATAGGATCTCACGCCTGGCAACAAGCCGGCTTCAAAATAAGAGTATCCATTTCCACCTGCTGCGAATTCAGATGGATCTAATCCGTCCACATTGGAATGGATCAACCATAGGTTTTTGGCGATAAAGGCTACATTGGCAGAATGGATGGGCCACTTTGCCATTAATTTACTTGGCAAAGTGTAGCCCAACCTCACCTCTCTCAACTTCACATATGAAGCATCATAAATGTACTCCTCGTGAACGCCAAACAGTCCTTTGTAGTGCTCTGAAGGATCTACATAAACGGTTTGGACCCCTTCTCCTTCTACCACTCCTGTCACGGGAATACCTCCTCCTTGATCTACTGGATCACGTTTTGGGTTACCCAAATCGTTCAATCCGGCAGTTTCTGCAGCAAGACCTGAGTAAGGCAGGAACATTTTGGTTACAGAATAAAACTGTCCACCCTTTTGGAAATCCAAAAATGCTGTAAGATCAAAGTTCTTATAAGTAAGGGTATTTCTAAATCCTCCTGTAAAGTCCGGCAATACCGTACCCAAATCTTGGTTTTGGTTTTCTACATAACTGCCATCAGGGTTGATCATCGGCAGGCCGGTTTCTTCATCGTAGGTATAACCGGTACCAATAAGGGTTCCCCATGGCTCTCCCACTTTGGCATTAAGCGTCATGCCCCAATAGGCCGACTGCAACTGGCGGTTGCCTTGGTCTTGGTATAGCTCCACCACTTGGTTGGTGTTTCTGGCAAAATTCAAGGTCATGTCCCAGTTAAAGTCCTGATTGGTAATAGGCGTAGCGCTCAACATCACCTCGAGCCCTTCACTTCGGATATTTCCAGCATTCACCTTGGCTTGTGTAATTCCACTGGAACCAGGCACGGTCAGGTTAATGATCTGATCCTTATTGTCATTTCTATAGTAGGTCACATCCAAGCCCAATCGTCTCTGAAGGAATCTCAAATCCACCCCTGCTTCATATGAAGAGGACAATGCTGGACGAAGGTTAGGATTAGGATAAGTGTTAGGCACGGTCAATGCAGGCAAGGACCCATAAGGAGTTCCTACATCGTATACCTGTGCGATATCATAAGCCGAAACATCGGATCCCACCTGCGCATAGCTTAATCGCAACTTACCAAAGTTCAAGAAATTGGTATTGCCCATCAGCTCGGTAAACACAAAGCTGGTAGAGATCGATGGATAGAAATAACTGTTGTTTGCTTTCGGAAGTGCTGAAGACCAATCATTACGGGCAGTCAAGTCAAGGAAGATGGTGCTCATATATCCTAAGGAAACACTACCATAAACACTTCTTACTGTTTTTTCACTGTAGTAATTAGAAACATCCGGGCGATCAATGGATGCATCAATATTATAAAAGTCCGGCACCGATAATCCACCTTGCGTGCGTTCACCCATAGTATCGTAGAAGTTTCTTCTGATGTTACCACCGGCATTGGCCACTAGGGATACCCCTCCAAAGTTTTTGTCGTACTGGGCAAGAATCTCATAGTTATCTTCCCTTCCGATTCGTTGACTTATGTAGTATTCATCCAAGTCCAATCCACCTGAAGCTACCCGCTCCTCGATCTTTTGGTTAAAAAAGTCCGTTCGGGCAAAAGCTGAAACGCTCAATTCTTCGGTGAAGTCATACGTCAGCCCAAAATTACCATATACACGGTCCCTTTTATCTCTTGGCGCATTTTCATACACCTCATAGTAAGGGTTGTCCCAATAAAGAGGTCTCGTATTGCTTGGGGAACGAATGTTCCAAGTACGATAAGTACCATCAGGATTCTTGTAGTTTTCAAGTCTGTCCATATCCAGCTGACGCTGAAACCATTGGTTAAAGGAGTTTACTGGATTTCGACCGGTATACCCAGAAGCTGGACGGCCCTGTCCTTGGGTACTGGTGAAATTGAAGTTCAAACTAGCCTTTAGTTTATCCGTTAACTTCGTGCTACCGTTAAAGGAAACGTTGTTTTTAAGCAATTCGGAACCTGGAATAACCCCTTTTTGGTCGATGTGATTCAAGGAAAGCCTGAACAAGGTCTCCTCATCTCCACCAGACAGGGCTACACCGGTATTCATCGTAACCCCGGTTTCGAAGAAGTCTCTTACGTTATTTTCATTCGGCAAAAGTGGACGGAGTTCACCGAAACTTTCTCCTTCATACCAGCTGTCCCAATGTCTCACCATTTGACCTTCCATACGTGGCCCCCAACTTTCATCGGCGGAATAGTTCATGACTTGTTGCCCGTCAAAGGCCGCCCAAGATTCAGGGTGGGTTTCTGGATTATAGTCAAAAGTGGCTAACTCTTGGCTATAGCCCCCCGCATACTCATTTTGGTAATCGGGAAGGATATATACTTTCTCGAATGTGGTGCTGTGATTGATCTCTACACCGATACCTTTTCTGCTGGTACCTTTTTTGGTGGTGATGATGATCACACCATTGGCAGCCCTGTTCCCATAAAGTGCCGCAGCTGAAGGGCCCTTCAAAACGGAAATAGACTCGATATCATCGGGGTTGATATCCGCTGCCAAGTTACCGTAATCCCTTCCAGAGTAATCATTGTCAGGAGAAAAACTTCTGTTGGAAATCGGCGTACCATCCACCACAAAAAGCGGAGAACCGCCTCCCAGGGAATTGATCCCTCTCAGTCGGATGTTTTGGGATCCTCCCAATGCGGCACCGGATGATCCGATTACCTGAACACCGGCCACTTTACCAGCCAGCGAACCCACCACATTGGCTTCTCGCACACTGGACAATTCATCTCCATCCACACTTTGAATGGCATAGCCCAATGAACTTTCATCTCTCGACACGTTCAAGGCCGTCACCACCACTTCGTTCAATGACTTCACATCTGAACTCATGGATACATCAATGACCGTACGGCCCTTAATGCTCACTTCTTCAGTAGCCATCCCAATAAAGGAAAAGATCAACACCTCCCCTTCACTGGGGACCTCCAGTGAATACTGACCTTCTAAATCGGTCACGGCACCTTTTGAGGTCCCTTTTACCAATACACTAACTCCGGGTACTGGTTCCCCATTTTCGGCTGAGGTAACCGTCCCTTTTACTGTAGAATTCTGCGCAAAAGAAAATTGCGAAAATACCAACAGTAACGCGAACAATAGTACATGTTTTCTCATATGCGATACGTTTGATTTTGGAGTAAAGTAGAAGCACCAAGTCAAAAAACAAACCGCCAACTTTTCAAAAGCTAAAAAAAAACCTTAAAAATAAGTATCAAACACTTGATTATTAGACAGTTAAAAAAATTTCATTTTTTTTATAGACTATATAAATATATCAGATTCAATTAAATATTTCCTTTTAGCAAAAAACATTTAACTAATGTACGAAATCGAACATATTTAAGAATATTTGAATTTATATTTATAATTAATCAAAATTTTAGTTTGTTACATGTACTAATATCGAACACATAAACTATTAAGTTAGGTATTTACATTTAGCAGTGAATCACAATATTTCAAAACAGAATTTTATTCTTCATTTTAACATTTATTTAGAATTTTAGCACTTCCCTAAATCACTAAAATTAAAAACCTATATTTAACCATTATTCACTATTTAACTTTCTCATTAACTTTTTAAAACCCTATAATTTGACTTATTGCATTTTTATGAATCATTTCATTATATTTTGAACCCTCTATTATAAATTTTTACAATTTAACAGATATATAAATTTCAGTTTTTTATAGTATCTAATTCCATTTACATACAATTAATCCTTTCAGGCCAGACTACAATTTAAAAACCCATTATTACAATTATTTATTTATTTCAACATATTTAATAGATAAAACAACTGTATGCATATATTTATACCTTTATTTAATTATTTAAACAAGTGTTTAGTATATATTCTTAATGAAAATTAACCAATGAAAGGCTATTATACCCTGAAATTGAAGAACACTGAATAATCATGAGGATAGTAACCATAAAATCCTCATCTACAGGCCGCCTTTACAGCCCATAAATGAGGATTTTTTTCACAATAACAAATTTATAATATTATATATTCAATTAATTATATCTAAAGGGATTGAGCCCCTGAAATACAAAAACCTACAATTCAACAACCATTCCCTCAATAACTTAACCGATATGCGGCCACTTTATTCTTCATGAAAGTCGGTACTAGTACGAGTTTCTCATCCTCTAAATACCCTATATCTGCCGTATTCGATTTCGCATCTTTGGTATCAAGCAACTTCGTTTCACTATCTCCTTGTACGATCCAGACTTCACCTACCCATCTACTGGCCAGAAAGTTTCCATTCCCAAGGATAATAAGTCCATCTCCACCGGTAACGGTACTGTTGATTACCTCTGCACTACCATCTTCACCATATCGCTTCAGACCTTCTGCATCCAATCCATAGAGTACCCCGTCATCATCCACACGCAGACCATTGATGCTCTCTTGGCCATCTGCCAAGGTACTGATCTCTCCATCCTCTAATACATGGATCAGCCCTTTTTCCATATCCGAGAAGTAGACCTTATTGCCATGTACATCGATGTCATTTAAGAAACTCGCTCCCTCTACGACATACCTGTTTAAAATCTCACCTTTCTCGATATCAATCTCCACTACATCGTCAATATCGGTCACGTAGAGCTTTCCGTTAAGAATGCCCATCCCTTTTGGACCATCCATTCCTGCGACCCACTCTTTTTCCAAAATTTCACCATCCTTAGAAATAATCGATATAAAACCCTTTCCATCATGATCCCGGGCATCACCGTCGATGTTGGCCACATAAATGGTACCTGTGGCTGGATCCACCAATACCGACTCACACGTCGTGAGCTCCGCAGGGGTTTCCCATACCAATGTCAACGAAGGCTCCACTTTCTCCTCCACCACTTCTACTACTTCCTCTACTTCTTCTTTTTTTTCACCTCCTCCACACTGGCAAAACAGCATGGGTGAGGCCGATAATAGCATTAATAATTGGGTGTGTTTTTTCATGTCTTGTGCTTTTTTGGTTAATGTAAATTCAAAAATATTTCACTAAAATTAGCAAATTTCCATACCTTTTAATAAGTTTCGTTTTCCTCTATACGAAGCATATAGGCGAATTTCTATTTTTAAACCCATAATATGCCGCTAATCATTATCTTTTCGGAACCCTTAAGGTTATGCTGTACCTTATTTAAAAAAAATCAACCGTATGAAAAAAACAATTCTACCAAAAGCTGGCATCTTTCTGCTATTGACAGCCCTGAGCTGTAGTGAAAAACCAGTCCAAGAGGACTATACGGCCCTTTCTGAAGAAGCGAGACTGGAAGCAGCCAAGAAAATTGCCCAAGAAACCATAATGGTGGACGGTCACGTGGACCTTCCCTACCGCATGAAAGTAGGTGGTTTTACCCTGCAGCGTGAGGTACTTGATGTTTCTGAACGCACAGACGGGGGCAACTTTGACTTTCCCCGGGCAAAGGAAGGCGGATTGGATGCCCCTTTTATGTCCATTTATCTCCCTGCCCGATACCAGCAGACAGGTGGCGCCAAAACATTGGCGGACTCCTTGATCCTGATGACCAAACGCCTGGCCGAAACATGGCCGGAAAAATTCGCCATGGCCTATAGCCCCGATGACATCGAAGCCAATTTCAAAGCGGGAAAAGTTTCGCTTCCCATGGGCATGGAAAATGGTGCGGGCATTGAAGACGACATCAATAATGTAGCCTACTTCCATGAAAAAGGGATTCGCTATATCACCCTCACACACGGGAAAGACAACCTGATCGGCGATTCTTCCTATGACACCAGCAGGACCCATGGCGGCCTGACTACTTTTGGAGAGCAAGTCGTGAAAGAAATGAACCGCGTGGGGATCATGGTGGACATTTCACACGTTTCCGATGACACCTTCTACGATGTCATGGAACTTACTGATGTACCGGTCATTGCCTCCCACAGTTCTTGCCGGAAATATACACCGGGTTTTGAACGGAATATGGACGATGAAATGATCAAACTGCTGGGCAAAGAAAATGGGGTGATCATGATCAATTTCGGTGGTAGCTTTATCGATGGGAACTATAATGAACGAACCGCCGAAGTCCGTGAACACATTGTCAATTGGCTAGCAGAAAATGAACTAAGCCGAACAGATTCTACCGCCAAAGCCTATATTGAAAAATACGTGGCAGATCACAATGTCTTTCCTGACGTGAGCCTTGTGGCAGATCACATCGATCATGTCGTGGAGCTTGCCGGAATCGATCATGTCGGCTTCGGATCTGATTTTGACGGGGTCGGCGATTCCCTGCCAAATGGCCTTAAGGATGTTTCGATGTATCCTAACCTCATTGCCGAACTGCTGAAAAGAGGATACAGCAGAGAGGATGTTGAAAAAATTTGCTATAAAAACGTCTTTCGCGTGTGGAGAGCCGTGGAAGCCGCAGCACAAAATTCCTGATATTTTTAAGCCAGTCGACGGTCAATGATAAACCGTCGACTGCTTTTACCTTTTATCGGCTGCCATGCATTAAAGCCCCATTTACGCCCATCAGAGGAAATCCATCATCTTGATTCTTGCATTATTCATCAAAGAGGTACCAACCGTTTGGATCTACGATGGGCTTTTCGTCACTTTTGACCCTCACCGCATCCCTGGAAAGCTCTACCACCTCAATACCATCGGAGGTCTCAATTTCGACGGGCAGGCTGAAATCAATATTGCTCAAGCGGACATCATAACGCCGCTTACGCTTCCGCTTGACTTTCAGCTTGGGCAGTTTGGTAGAATAAAGATACATGTCAAAGAAGCCCTTCAACTCCTCACCTGTATACGTTTCCACAAAGGCCACAAAATCTTCGGTGCTCACTTGATGGGCATAGGTAAATCTATCCTCTTGTAAGAATGCCTTGAGCATGGGGAAAAATTGATCATCTCCCAAGACAAACCGAAGGGAATGCATCACAAAAGCTCCTTTGGTATAAATATCGGGATGATATGCTGCCGCGCTGTTGGTATTGGGAGCCATGACCAGTGGTTGATCATTCGTGATCTGCTTCTTGGCCGCCGCAGCCCGATCCAAATAAGCTTGCTTCCCCTCATTAGCCTCATAATACAGCATATCTCCATACGAGCAAATCCCCTCATGAATCCAAAAATCCTTCCAATCGGCCACAGAAACCTTATTGCCCCACCATTCATGTCCCAATTCATGGTGTAGAAGCCAATCAAAAGCGGTATCTCCTACTTTAGTGTACTTAAAACCATTTCCATATGCATTGATCGTCTGGTGCTCCATACCCAGATACGGTGTCTCCACCACGGCGATTTTATCTTTCGGAAAAGGATAAGGACCAAAATACTTCTCTTGCGTCTGCACACTATTTTCCAAAACCTGCAGTAACCCTTGGGCATGCTCCTTGTGTTCGGCCAAGACAAAGACCTTCATGGGGACCTCGGTACCGTCTATGGAGGTGTAGCGTTTATCCTCTTGATGGAAGCGGCCCATGGTAAAATTCACATTATAATTACTGATGGGATAAGCCGTCGCCCATTGAAAATAATTATACCCTGAACTGGTCGTCTGATTCAATAACCGGCCATTTGCCGCAACACCGTAGGGGAAAGGCACCTTTATATAAAGCGACACCCCATTTTCGGCTTTGCTGGAAGGATGATCCAAGCAGGGCATAAAGATTTTGGCACCTTCGTGCTGACAGGATAAGCCTACCCAATGATTTCCTTCCCCGTCTTCAGACCAGGTGAATCCACCAGCCCAAGGGGGATTTTCAGCAATGGGTGGGCGCCCTCTATAGTAAATCTTTACTTGCTGCGATACGGTATCGGGGTAGATGTCCAGCAGATCGCCATGGTGGTCAAACCGTTGGGCCGTGCCATTGCTTTCCACTTTGATGACTTCATAATTGGATATCAAGTCCAAGCGGAGCGTATCCAAGGCTCCCAAGGCCCGATAGGTCATCTCCATCATGCCGTTAATGCCCTTGATCTTGGGCAAGATCTCCAAATCCAGCGAATAATGAACTACCTCAAACTGCTCTTGCAAGGGATCCATTTCTCCCCCCCAGGTCCAGTTTCCTTTTCCTTGTGCCGAAACCTCCTCTTGCATTTGCAAAATAAAGGCCATACTGGCCAGAAAGTACTTCGCATACTTTCCAAACCTAGTGATTCCGAATAACGCTCTTTTCATTGTCGCTGAAGTCGCCTTGAGTAAAACTCAAAAGTAGAATGATATTTACACATTACAAAACTATAGTTCATGGAGAAAGCCCCATGCGGGCCTCATTTACAGGGGTTTCCCTGTTATTTTACTTTTACGGACCCTGCATTACGGAAAAGCAATAATTAAACCAATATTAATACAATTTTCATTGGGAATACAACCCATAAACCTTATATTTATTGTGGTTGCTGAACGATTTTATGCTTTTCAGTTTCTTTTTTCAATTGGTAAAAAACATTTTGGCATGTCTTTTTGGAGATCATTTCTAATCATCTTTGTAAGCTATTCCATTGGGTATGCGGTGACCAATCCCCAGCGGGGTCATGCCGCTCCATTCCGCCAGGACACTACCATCGAGAACCAATCTCGCTTTGGACTTTTCAAAGATGACCATGGCAAACACAAATCCACTATAGAGAACACAGTGGAATCCCATAAAGAACTGAACCGAGATACGACATGGTTAAAAGTAGGCGGGGCCCTTCGGCTAAATACCATTTATGCCATCTACGAAGGGCAAACGTTCCCTCTAGGCACCAATTCCAGAAATGAATGGACCTGGGATACTTGGAGAATCAATGTTGACGCTTATTCTGACGGCCTACAATTTGCTTTTGAATACCGTTTTTATCCTACTTTTAACACGCATTTTGTCAAATACGGATGGATAGGTTATCGGTTTAACAAGCAGTATAACCTCCAAATAGGCATCACCCAAGTCCCTTTTGGCTTGCTGACCTACGCTTCCCACAGCTGGTGGTTTCAAGTACCCTATTACCTAGGACTGGAAGACGACCATCAGATGGGGCTAAACCTCACCCACAATCGTGACAATTGGACCTTTAACCTTGCCTATTTTCCTTTGGCAGAACCTCGAGGCACCAATGACCCCGCCTTTGGGGAGTATTCTACGGCGCGCTATTCCTATGATGTGGTCCCTATTGAGGGAAATAGCAACATCGAACGCAATCAGCTCAACCTCCGGGCCAATTACCACTTGGACGACTGGAAGGTAGGGGGATCTTTTCAAGTGATGGAAATCTATAATCAGCAAACCACGCATAGCGGCAATCAACTGGCTGCGGCCCTTCATGCGGAATGGGCCAAGGTGCCGTGGAATTTTAAAACAGAAGTCATCTACTATGGTTATAATGATGTCAGGGACGATGACGGAAGGTTGCTTAACAGCGTGCAAATGGGCGCCTATGGGTTTGGAACGTATGATGTGGCCAGTGAAGCTATTGTCTATGTGATCGGGTTGGCACATGATTTCCCTGTCGATTGGGGCCCCATCTCCAATGTCCAAGTGTATAACGACTACAGCTTGATTCAGAAATTTGGGGAAATGCCCATCGGAGGCGTATTAACACCATTTGAAAAGACCCAGCAAAATGTCTTGGGAGCCTTGATTACGGCCGGAAAGATCTACACCTACGTGGATGCGGCCATGGGCTACAACCACTCTTGGATCAGCGATGCGTTTGGTGGCAACTCCATGGGGCCGGGTCGTGGAATAGATTATACCGCACCTGTTTCGGACAGCAATCCCATAGATCCCAATCCAGGATGGAACACGCGAATCAACATTAATATAGGGTACTATTTCTAACCACCTTTTCTATGCTAAAAAAATATTTTGATGTACACGCACCCGTCTTTTGGCCTGCTTCGGTACTGATCATTATCTTTATCGCCATCACTTTGATCGTGGGAGAGCCCATGGAAAAAGCTTTTGATGCCATAAAGTTTTTTATCACCGACAAAACAGGATGGCTCTTCATCATTGCCATCAACATCTTTATTGTATTTTGCTTTTACCTTGCCTTCAGCAAATACGGCACTATCAGATTGGGGGGCAAGGATGCCGAGACAGAATTTTCTACATCCGCTTGGTTTGCCATGCTTTTCAGTGCCGGCATGGGCATCGGCCTACTTTTTTGGGGCGTGGCAGAACCCGTCTCCCACTATGCCAAACCTCCCTATGGAGAACCTTTTAGCATTGGTTCTGCACAGCGGGGCATGAACCTGACATTCCTGCACTGGGGCTTTCACGCCTGGGCAATCTATGCCGTAGTAGCCTTGGCTTTGGCATTTTTTACCTTCAACAGAAAACTTCCTTTGACCATCCGGTCCATTTTTTATCCCATCTTGGGTGATCGCATCCATGGCTGGATTGGGGATGTTATTGATGTGATGGCAGTACTGGCAACCCTCTTTGGGCTGGCGACCTCCCTTGGATTTGGGGTGCGACAAATCAATGGAGGGCTTAACTATCTCTTTGACGTAGACATTTCAGTAACCGTTCAGGTATTGCTCATCAGTGGCATCACGCTTATGGCGACGGCTTCCGTATTTTCGGGATTGGATAAAGGGGTGCGGGTACTCAGCGAATGGAATGTACGCATTGCTGCGGCCCTCCTGATCTTTGTGATTTTGGCTGGTCCCACCGTATTCATCTTCCGGGGATTTGTCCAAAACCTGGGCAACTACCTCAACCAATTCATTGCAGTATCCACCTGGACAGAAGCCTATCGGGACAACGAATGGCAAGGGACTTGGACCATCTTCTATTGGGCCTGGTGGGTATCTTGGTCTCCATTTGTGGGGATGTTTATTGCCCGTATATCCAAAGGACGCACCATCAGGGAATTTATCCTGGGGGTACTGTTGGTGCCGGCCTTGCTGACATTCTTCTGGCTTACCGCCATGGGGGGAAGTGCCATCTTTATGGACATGCAAAATGAAACCCACCAATTTGCCAAAGACATCATCAAAGATGAATCGACAGCACTCTTTGTTTTTCTCCATGAGTTTCCGCTCAGCACCTTGGGATCCGGCATTGGGGTACTGCTCGTCATGAGCTTCTTTGTCACCTCTTCCGATTCCGGGTCGCTGGTCATCGACAGCATTACGGCCGGAGGGAAACTGGATGCCCCCGTGGGACAGCGTATCTTTTGGGCATTGGCAGAAGGTACTGTAGCGGCCGTATTATTAATTGGCGGGGGATTAACGGCACTTCAAACAGCCACCATCACCACTGGCCTGCCGTTTTTGATCGTACTGCTCATCATGTGTTTCAGCCTCTTCAGGGGCCTGCAAAAAGAACATGCCCGCAAAGAAGCGCTGAAACAGGATATCAACCGGAAAAATTACGAAAAGAACCTCGCTGAAATCATCAAAAAGAACCTCCCTAAAGATTCGCCAAAATGAAAAACCTAAAAAATATAGCCCTTTGTGTCGATCTTACCGACATGGACAATTTGCTCTTGAGCTATATCAAAAAGCTCGATGATGCTTTTGAATTCAAGAGCCTGACCATCCTTCACCTGATTGAATTGGAAGAGTTCCCTGACTCTATCCAATCCATGCTTCCAAATTTGGGAAAAAGCATCAATCAAGTGATCGAATCTGAAATAAAAGAAAAAGTGGACGAAACCTTCAAAGAAGGCAGCAATATCCAGATCCATGTCCATAGTGGCGGCAATGTGGAGGACTTTGCAAATTATATCGATTCCAAAAAATTTGACCTGTTGCTACTCGGCAAAAAGAGTAGTCATTATGGCGCAGGCATCCTCAGCGGAAGGCTGGCTCGTCTCACTGCATGTGACACCCTTTTCCTACCAGAAATTGCCGTGCCCACATTTGCAAAGATCACCTTGGCCTTGGATTTTAGCAGCTATACTGAAAAACTCCTCCAGTTGGGCACGAGCCTTTCCAAAAAAGTACACAGCGAAATACTTCCTGTCCATGTCATCAAATTAGGCGTCCAATATTTCCCCTATATCAAGAATTACAAAAAGATCAGTGAAGAGCTAGAAAAAGAAGCTCTCAAGGACTTTAAAAAGCTTCAAAAGCGGTTTCACCTACACGCTCCGCTGACCATTGTCAAAGATAATGAGCAGCATATTAGCCGCTTGATTTATCAGAATGCTGTGCTGAATGCTTCCAATTTGATCATCGTGGGAAATAAAGGAAAGAAAAACGAAGGTGACCTGCTGATCGGCAGTGTCGCTGAACAGCTGATCGCCTATGACAAAAACCTCCCGGTGTGGATCGTAAAATAAGTCCAATTCGCTGCACACAAGTAGTACTTGATAACAGTAACCCCTAAAAGAGAGATAAAACCATAAGCTAAAATTGATTCACTTCTCCATGTCAAGACCTTCACCGGCCAATGTCGGTAAAGGTCTTGAATACCAGATGATCCCTTTGAAGCAAAATATGATTTCGGCTGCTGCCGAATTAACCGCTCAGGATATTTCTGTTAATCTTCTAGGGTATTGTAGCTATCCACTTGCTCCATGACCCAGTCTTTGTATTTCTGAAGGCGATAATCCAGCCATTTTTGTTTATAGGTATTCGATTCTTCGATTAAAAACGTAAAGCGCTCCATGGCCTTACTTTTGGTGAGGGCATCATAGAGATCTTCTTGAAAGGACTTGTTTTCAACAAACTGCTCGGCAAATTGATCCATTAGCAGTGATTCCTGAGCAGGCTCCATCTTCACGAATTCCGCGTAATTCATTGGCTCCGCATCAATTTCATCCAGCAGATCCTCTTCTTCAGGAGTCAAGTCTTCATTGAAGTTTTCCTCTTCATCGGGAAGGTGATGAATGATTTTTTTGTCCTCCTGATAATAGCATACCTTGCCCTTTAATAAATAATTGGCAATGGTCGCAATTTCTTTTTCTGTCAGCTTAAGCATTGGTTTATGTATGTGAAACTAAAATTACTAGAAAAATAATTAATGGTGCATAAAAATCAAACAAGCACTTCACCCAATTGAAAATATTTTTAGCATAACGGGTGATTCCAAAACAGGAAAGCAGGAGATTTTAACAAGAGTCCTGATTACCACCTTTCATATAGGTGCCCCGAAAGGCTAATTTCATCCACAAATCTCCTCCGTACACCATGCATTGCTCTTTTTCTCCCCTTCCTTTCGACCCAAATTCACCGGCTGTCCTATCAATTCGCATCAATGATATCTTGTGAAACAATTTTATAAATTTCTGCCAGTTGATCATTATAGTTTAAAAATTGATAATGTAGGTCCAAGACATTTAGGTCCCCACGAACGGCAGGTCCTGTTTGGGCAGCTTTGGCACCGATTTCCAAGGTCTTACTGATTTGCTCAATAATAAGGGGCTGCAACATATCAAAGTCCAAGCCCTGACGACGCATGACCTCTTCTGCAATGTGAATCATGTGATTGGTGAAATTACTGGCAAAAACGGCCGCTACATGCAGCGCCTTACGGTCCTTGGACTTAACCACATACTGATGCGGTGAAAGACTCTTGGCGAGTTTCTTGAGGCATTGGAGCGTGGCTTGGTCATCGGACTCCAAGAGAAAAGGTACTTCATCCATTTCGATCTGCCGCGATTTACTGAAACTCTGCAGCGGATAAAATATCCCGGTATAGCTGGCCGAACTGTAATTTAACGTATCCAAGGGCATGCTTCCAGAGGTATGGACAAGGATGCTCTCTTCAGGTAAGATGATCCCATCCGCTACTTGGCTGATGGCCATATCATTGACCGCAATGATGTAAATCCGAGCTTTACTTTCTGAAAAATCGAGATCGGTTTTAACTTCTGCAGTATAGAGCTGATGGACGATTTTCTCGGCCCGGTGCGCATCCCGGCTATAGATTTCGGTTATGGTATGCCCCGCGTTTTCCAGTGCAGGCGCCAAATGCCAAGCGACATTGCCCGTACCGATGACTGCTATATTATACTTTCCCATATCGGTTCGGCTTTCGTTCAATTGGCTTCTAAATTACAGCTTTAAGCTAAACCATAAAAAAACCCGCTCCTGAAAATAGAAGCGGGTGAAGATTTTTTTATTCGAGGCCCTTGTCCCTCATCTTTACGAATTCGTCGTAGCGTCTGTAAATGGCGACCCCAAATCCCATCAGCATGATGATCGTCCCCATCCATAACACGTTAATATACGGTTTTACGAGGGCCTTCATCACGACGTAGTCTTTTTGGTAGCTGTTTACCTTAAACACAAACTTATTGGACTCGGGGCTAATATTATCCACGAGTACTTTAATACCCAAGTCATGGTTGATGACCGGAATTCTACCCACTTGATTGCCTCTAATGAGAAATACCGGATCCAAATGAATTTGCTTATCATGATCCTGGACGACCAAGTTGGCTTTCACCGCCACATCTCCTTCTTTCAGCTCTACTCCTTCCACGCTTTCCACCACTTCTCCTCCTTCAAAGGTCGTGACATAGTCTCCCAAATGGAATTGCTCCCCTGGGGTGGCTTCATACACCTTGTCCTCGCCCCATTCAGGCTCATCGTAATTGTTGATCGCAGAAATGTGGGTATACAAATCCTTGGTCAGGTAGTGTTTGGAATCTGGAGAAGAAATTAGCCCCATAGTAGGATTGGGCTGGGACATTGGAAACAGGGTAAACTGAAGCTGCTGGTCTTGGTAATATTCAATCTCAAAATAGCTGTTTTCCTCCAAAACGATGTCCACTTCATCCCCCTTTTTGTGATACTGCTTACCGTCCACCTCGATATCTTCCAGGGCAATGGCTTTGTTTTGCTCGCCGGTCATCTCCAATTTGTTGACGCTGACATAACCGGGCACGCCTTCCAGTTTTTTGTTCCTACCACGATAAATGACCTCATAATCCTTCATCTGTAAGGGCTGATTGATCCATAGCAGGACATTTTCCTTGTTCAGCTCATCTTCCCAATCCCGCTTATAGGTCAATCCGGACATGTTAATACTGACTGTATCCGAATAGCCTGAAGAAAACATGATCCCAATGAGCATCATTCCTATCCCAATATGCGCCAAAGATCCCCCTGCCAGCTTAAATGTGGATTTTCGCAGCAATTTAGCGAGGATGGTGGCATTGGCCACGATGGTAAAGGTGCCTGCCATGACGATGATCATGTAGGTTATGTTCCATACTTGGGCCACACTTATAATGAGCGCCGCCAAAAGCAGGGATATGATATAGGGCGTTACCAAAGCACTTTTGAGAGCCGCCTTATCCATTTTTTTCCACCAGAAGAATTGGCCTACGGCCGTAAGCAAGGCCACCACTACGCCAAACCACAGCTGGAATTTAGTATAAAATTCCACTTGATCTGCCGGGGGAGCCACATTGGAGATGCCTCCAAAAGCCTCTATGATAGCATTATAAACCGGTATGGATGTTGGCAAGATGACCTGAAAGGCCATCAATCCCAATGTCGTCGCACCAATAAAGATCCAAAACTCCCTGGAATAAACGGATGCTTCCCGATCGGAGCTTGGAATATGCTTCCACGCCCTCACGGAAAAGAAAATGGCCACAAACATGAAAAAGAAAAGATAAATCAGCAACTGACCCGACAAGCCCAAATCCGTAAAGGAATGCACTGATGTATCCCCAAGCACCCCACTTCTTACCAGGAACGTAGCATAAAGTACTAGGATAAACTGTGTGATCACCAAGACGATGGAAGTCTTCAGTGCTGTGCTACTTTTCTTAAAGGTAATCATCGTATGGATCGAGGCCACAATGATCAACCAAGGCACATAGGAAGCGTTTTCTACCGGATCCCAGTTCCAATACCCTCCAAAATTCAGGGTCACATAGGCCCAATAAGCCCCCATGATAATCCCCATGCCCAAGATGGATGCGGAGAAAATCGTCCAGGGAAGTGCCGGCCTGATCCACTCTTTGTACCTACCTGTCCATAGTCCCGCCATCAGATAAGCAAACGGCACCAGGGTAGAGGCATACCCCAAGAAAAGGGTCGGTGGATGGATCACCATCCATATGTTTTGCAAGAGCGGATTTAGTCCCGTACCATCTTCAGGCACGAAATCAGGGTTCATTTGAAAAATGGGAGCATTGGCCACATCCCTCAAAAGGATAAACGGTGAGCTCCCTATTTTTAAGTCCCCGATCACCACTCCAAGGATCATGGACACCAAAAAAGCCTGTACCAGTGAAAACACCACCATGACAGGCCCTTCCCAAGATTTATTGGTATGGATCAGGAACAGTCCCAGCAAGACATCCCAAAATATCCAGAGGATAAAACTCCCCTCTTGGCCTTCCCAGAAACTGGATATCATATAGTGTACCGGAAGTGCTTCAGAGGAGTGTGAATAGGCGTAGAAATATTCGAAACGGTGATTATAAATGATGTTAAAAAGGATCACGCCGATGGACACGGCAGATACGGCATGGATATAAAAGAAAGCCCTACTGAATTTTCTCCAGGAGGCTTTTTCCGTTTCGGGCACAATCGTGTATTGGTAATAAGACCAAGCGGTGATGATCGCACTTACAAAAGCCAAGATCACCATGAAATGGCCCAAATTACCAATAAAGGTATTAATCATAATTTTATGTAGAAATCAGGTTGAGCAATGGAACCGTTAACTTATTTTTTGGAAGATGCGACTTCCCTAAATTCGTTGTCTTGGTATTTTGAAGGGCATTTCATCAGGATTTTGTCAGCTACAAACACCTGATCATTTTTATAGGCACCGATGACCACGACCTGTTCAGAACGGGTAAAATCAGCCGGCACCGGCTCATTATAATACACTTGTTGCTCCGTACCATCGTTATCGATCATCGAAAATGTGAACGAGGTTTTATCCTCACTGATTTCGAGGCCTGTTACGCTGCCACGGCTGTCCTTTTTCAGCTGTCCTACCACATGGATGGGATCGTCATCGCCGTTCATGGCCATTTCCTTGGCCGTGGAGAAACTTTCGTACGAGCTGGCATCACCAATGGATGTAATGATAATGACGATGGCCACCGCAATAATTCCAAGCCCTATGATATGTCCTTTTTTCATGAGTTGTTATCGTTTACCAATGGCCAGAAAAACCATTGATGGATTTGCTTAGAGAGCTAACGCAAATTCCCCCTTGAGGTTTGGTCAGTTTCTAAATTCTTTTTCGAGTCTGGACAGTTTTTTGTCTGTACCTATTAGGTAAACCAAAATTCCACCCATAACAATTCCAATTACGCCTACTAATACATAGATTTTTCCATTGGACCGCATTTCATCGGCCATCTCCACGCTATAGTTATCGTAATCTTCGGTATTGATTTCCATTTTTTCCTGTGCCATCACCTGTAGGCTGATAAACAGCAGAAAAACCACTAGCCACTTTTGCATTTGCTATTGATTGATAAGTTTGTCTTCTAATATTCGTTCGAGTCGTTTGGCCCTGATGCGCAGGCTTGCCAGCCAAACGCCCAATAAGGTCCAAGCGATAATGGCCGGATAAAAGACCATCCTAAGTTTACTGTCCAGGTCATAGGCATTGAAGCCCGGGTTTCCACCATTTCCAGGATGAAGGCTGTCCGTAAGCCGCGGCAAAACAAAAATCAACGGGATAAATGCGGCAAAAGCAAAAATATTATACACAGCCCCAATCCGGGCACGCTGATGAACATCCACAAGGGAGTTTCTAAGGATCAGATAGGCAAAATATATGAGCAAACCGATCGCCGCTGCATTTTGCTTAGGATCACCACTCCAATAGTCTCCCCACGTAAACTTCGCCCAAAGCATGCCTGTCACAATTCCCAGCACACCAAAGAGGATGGCGGCATTGGTAAATTCAATGGCAATGTCATCATCCCGAAGATTACCGGATCTCAAGTATTTCACACTATAGACCACCGCTACCACCAGCATGATGATCATGCCAAACCACATGGTCACATGAAAGTGAAGGGCCCGGATGGTTTCGTTTAGAATGGGTAATCTAGGTGCTTCAAAGAGAAGGCCGGCGATGATCGTATACGCTAAGAGAATGACCGCCAATACTTTCCACCAATTTGCTCGCATGGTACTTACTTTGCTATTGTGGTGCAAAAGTAAGGCATAACTTCTTCATTTTCGACCTTTTCTCCAAAAAGTTGACCAATGGCGCCTGTTCACGGCCTAATCGCTCCTCCACTATCCCTCTTATCCTCTGAAAGGGGAGAGTCCAGCGTCCAGTGGATCATTGGCATAAAAATAAAAGGTAATCGTCAGACAGGTGTGCAGAACCAAAAAATTTAAAACCTTCAGACCTTAACTCCTCCACAGGTAAGGAAAAAGGATATAGGCGGTGGTACCGATAATGGCGTTTATCGCTAAAAGGGTCAGCAGCTTGTCCACACTCACCCCCCTGTCCAATCCATCAATGGCATTTTTGGAAATGCGAATGGCCATCAGCAAGATCGGGATGATAATGGGAAAACTCAAGATCGCCATCAGCGTCGCATTGTTACTGGCCTTGGAAGCAATGCCCGACACCATGGTCAAGCAGGCCGAAAAGCCAATTGATCCCAAGAGCAAATTCAGCACAAACAACCCCTGATCTTGGACAGGATTCCCTAGAATAACACTGAAAACCACATATCCCAAAAGGGCCAATACGGCGGTCAAAAGTGTATTATAAATGATCTTGGAAATGATAATCCCTTCTGGGGAAGCCGTCATGTAATAGTACAATTGCCGCCCTTGGTGCTCCTGAACAAAACTCTTGGCCACGGCATTGACAGCGGAAAACAAGATGATGATCCAGTAAAGGGCATTCCACGTAGGAACGGCAATGGTGCCCTGCTTGGCTCCCACGCTTAGGTAGGTAATAAAAACGGCACTGACCACATACAGTAGAATGCCGTTCAGGGCATACTTTTGCCGCCACTCCAGCGTGATTTCCTTTCTGATCAGTACGATGATTTCTTTCCACATGCTGGCGCAAATATAGCAAAAGTGAAAAGCATAATGGTAGTAGCCCGCCAAAATCAACCGGTGTATTGCAGTAGATCATTGCTATTTACAGAAATGGTTTGTTTTTTTGGTATATCGTATGATGAATATTTTTATTCCAAACCCAAGTATTTTATGAAATCAACATTTTATCTTTTACCCTTGATGGCACTACTGGCCTGCGGAAAGGCTGAACAGGGGCCTGCAGTCAAACTGACGCTACATCTGGAAAACCCCAATAAAACCGCCAATATAGAAGTATATGACATGTCTGAGCAATTAGGGCATGATTTGTTTAACCCTGTGGCCAGCTTCCCCCCGGATTCTGCAGGCATTTACACCATCACTCTTGACAGTGTGGACTTTGGCATCTACATGCTAGCAGTTGATGGTAAAGAGCTGTCAGACGTGGTGCTGTACGATGGCATCAACATGCAAATAAAAGGGACAATAGAGAAGCCTGAGGAATTGGTGTTTTCAGGAAAGGGTGCTGGTGAAAATCAGTTTTTTACTGACTTTAAGGCCTTACCTCCCTCAGGGATGAATGAGATTGTCGAACTTGAAAAAGCGGAATTTATCCAAAAACTGGACTCTTCCTATCAAGCTGGAATTCACCAAATCAAAAAAGCAGATAGCTTAAATACAGCATTCTTGCAGTTAGGAGAGACTTTACTCAAGGCTAGAAGAGGTATGTATGCAAGTTATTATCCTATCGGAAGAAGTCGGTTTTCGGAAGAGGAAGAGATCGTCCTTCCTGATTCTATAAATGCCTATGCAACTGATGCAATTGCAGTTGCTGAGAATGGCCTGAAGACTGCTGAATACCGATCAATTGTTTCTAATTTTAACCGTTGGCATTTTAATGATGCCTATAAAAAGTACACTGAAGCGCATCCAGATGAGGAAATTGGCTTAAAAAAATACATGGAGATGAAGCGGGATTTTATTTTGGAGGAAGAAGATGATGCACTACAGGAATATTTGTTAGCACAACTGTCTTTGGATGCCATTAATTATTATGGTGATGAAGCCGTAGCCTTGGTCTACGACATCTATCAAGAAAAATATCCTGATTCCCAATTTAAAGCATACCTGGAGGCTGTTAATAAAAAATGGGAAAAGCTGGCCAAAGGAAAGCCTGCCAAAGAAGTGGAAGGCACTGCCCCCGATGGCAGCAAGGTAAAATTGTCGGATTTTGAAGGCAAAGTGGTTTACCTGGACACTTGGGCCACTTGGTGCGGCCCCTGTCGCGGGGAATTTCCTGCTGCTAAAGTGCTAAAGGAAGAATACAAAGATCAAGAAGACCTCATATTCATGTATGCTTCCATTGATAGCGACAAAGATGCTTGGGAGAAATTCCTAGAAAATGACCCTGAATTCAAAGGAGTACACCTTTATATGGACGGTGCTTGGCAGTCGGATTTGTGCAATGACTACATGATCAGGGCTATTCCACGTTACATATTGATTGACAAAAACGGCAATATCGCCAATGTCAAGGCACCAAGGCCAAGTAGCGGCGAGGATATCAGAAATGAGATCAATGCCCTGCTCTAACCGGGCGAGGCCAAGGCTACCATTAAAGTCAATTTAACCCACGGATAAAAGAGATGAACACAGATCTGCAATGCCTTAAGCATCTTTTCTGCTTGACCCCACCTTCATCAAAAAGTTAATGCAAAAAAAGGCTGCTCCAAAACTATCCTAGGAGCAGCCTTTTTATGTTGGATCAAGCCCTATTTCTGGGGCATGAATTTCGACATGCTTGTAGGAAGCAGATTCCTAAGCTTAACAGATGATGGAAGTTTCAGCATTGACCCTTACTGGATTTTTTCATCACCTTCCCCAAACCAACTACTTGGCCTCCCTACCTCAGGTTTAAGCTTCATCGATCCATTCAAAGCCCAAGTAAGGAACCAGTACTTCCGGCATTTTGATGCCTTTTTCGGTCTGGTAATTTTCCAAAATGGCCGCGACAATCCTCGGCAAAGCCAATGCGCTGCCATTGAGCGTATGTGCCAGCACAGTCTTCTTTTGCTCATCCTTAAAGCGCAGCTTGAGTCGGTTGGCCTGATACGTCTCGAAGTTACTCACAGAGCTCACCTCCAGCCACATCTCCTGAGCAGCAGAATACACTTCCATGTCATACGTCAGCGCAGATGTAAAGCCTGTATCCCCGCCACAAAGACGAAGTACACGGTATGGTAACCCGAGCTTTTGGAGTAGCTTCTGCACATACGTACTCATATCTTCAAGGGTCTCGTAAGACTTATCAGGATGGGTGATTTGCACCAGTTCCACCTTGTCAAACTGATGGAGCCTGTTCAGCCCCCTTACATGCGCGCCCCAACTGCCTGCTTCCCTGCGGAAGCAAGGGGTAAAAGCGGTATTTTTGATCGGCAGGTCAGCGGCTTTCAACATGACATCCCTGTACATATTGGTCACCGGAACTTCGGCCGTAGGAATCAGAAAAAGGTCATCATTGGTCACGTGGTACATCTGACCTTCCTTATCCGGCAGCTGTCCCGTACCATAACCGCTTTCCTCATTGATCAAGATGGGCGGCTGCACTTCCTGATAGCCGCTATTGGTCGCTTCATCCAAGAAAAAGTTTACCAAAGCACGCTGCAGACGGGCACCTTTCCCCTTGTATATTGGGAAACCTGCACCGGTAATTTTATTGCCCAGTTCAAAATCGATGATATCATATTTCTTGATCAGGTCCCAGTGAGCCAACTTGCCCTCGTGCAGGGTCGGTGCTTCGCCATGCTCTAGGACGACTTCGTTGTCATCTGCTGATTTTCCTGCCTTCACACTTTCATGCGGCACATTGGGAATGGCATAAAGCAACTGCTTCAGTGCCTCCTCTATTTCACTGTATTTTTCTTCCAGGGATTTTATCTGGCCTTTGATTTCAGCCGTTCGGTTTTTGACCGTCTCGGCCTCTTCCTTCTTGCCTTCGCGCATGAGCAAGCCGATTTTCTTGGAAATGGAATTGGATTCAGCCTGCAGCTGGTCCCTTTGCAGCTGGGTCTCTTTTCTTTCTTTATCTAAATCCAGGACTTTTTGCAGCTTTTCCGCTGGCTCCGCAAAGAAGCGCTTCTGCAATCCTTCCACTGCCTGGTCAAAATTTTCACGGATAAAATTTACCTGTAGCATGTTCTATTAGCTTTATTTTAGAAATGCAAAGATAGTGATTTCGAACAGAGCTCAGGGCCAGAAAGACAAAAAATGGCGAATCACTTCCCCATGCCCCAGCCCGTAGGACTAAAGGCCCTTGATTTACCACTTCCGTGGAATTTTTTCCTGCCCACTCCTCAACATGTTCAGCGTCCATTCCAGTGGGTATACCAATAGTGCTGAGCAATAAGTTTCTTTGACGATCGGAACAACGAAAGGCCGCCAGGTTACTGCTTTGGAGTTTTGGGGCATGTTTATGTAATACTGTGTATTCGCAATGTTGCACGTAACCAAATCCGATAACGGTAGGATGGTTTTGTGTTCTTCCCCATGGATGAAAAGAGCCAAACCTCCCTGCCGGTCAGGCAAGCGCTCAGGCTGACATCGCTTCATTGATAGTTTAAAGGCGAATTTCATGGAGTCCAAATGATTTACAGTGGGTGCGGATTCACGTGTACGTGTATTAATTTCATCACTGTCCTCTTCCATTTTGCAACGTGAGTGGCCCCTTATCTTCGCGTTGTCTCCTTGATAAGGAAATATCCAGCCCCTTCATAATAACCCAATCTTTTTGACGTTTTTGGTATAAAGAAAATAAATCAAGTGAAATAAGCCATTTTATAAGGGAAACCAGTCTTATCCTTGTATATTGGGAACTGTAAAACTCGCTAATTTTCTGATAAATACACATCCTCACAGAAAAAGTTTGCGTATTAAAATTGCTTACTGTAATATTGTGAAGTCAAAAAGTTCATAATCCACGCCCTGTGGGTTCATCTTATTTCATAAGACACCTTTTTATACCAATCAATTAAATAGTCACAGTACTCATTTCTATTAATCACATCAAGTACCTCTTATACGTTTTTTATGTATAATATTGAAGAACTAAAAATTAGATTGCTATCCGAGTTGAAGGAGATAGCAGAAGAACTGGGGGTGAAAAATTTTAAATCCCTCAAGAAGGACGATCTCATTTACGCGATCTTAGATCAGCAAGCTATCACCCCAGAGAAAGCCCTTCCCAAGAAAAAGCCGGCAAAGGCAGAAGCAGATAAACCGGCACCAGACACTCCTGAGAAGAAGGCTGAGCAAAAGCCCGATGCTGAAGAAGGCAAGGACACCAAGCCTAAGTTTAAGCGGCAAAATGTAACGGAATCCAAAAAAGAGGACACTCCAAAAGCGGAAGAAAAACCCGCCAAAAAGCCAAAGGAAGCGCCAAAAGAAAGAAAGCCCAGAAGGAGTGACGCTCCCAAAGCTGACAACAAGCCTGACAGCAAACCTGAAAAAAAGGCAGAAAGCAAGCCTGAGGCGAAACCTGATGCTCAAGCTTCCGATGAAAACCGCCCTAGAAGCTTCCGTCCCAGAAGGAAAGCAGTGATCGACGAAGAAGCCCAGCGGGTGGCAACAGAACGACCACAAGAGCAGGAAGTAGAGCTTCCCAAAAGAAAAAACTTCAAAGATATCTCTGACGAGCAGCCTTCCCAACCTACCAATGGCAACAGCAAAAAGAAATATGCCTCTTTGGTAAAGGAATTTGATGGTATCATAGAAAATGAAGGAGTACTGGAAATCATGTCGGACGGATATGGCTTCTTGCGTTCTCTTGACTATAATTACCTGGCTTCTCCAGATGATATTTACGTATCCCCATCCCAGATCAAGCTTTTCGGACTGAAGACAGGTGACAATATCAAAGGCCAAATCAGGCCTCCCAAAGAAGGGGAAAAGTACTTTGCCCTGCTGAAAGTGGCTTCCGTAAACGGCAAAACCACTGAAGAAATCCGTGATCGGATTCCATTCGAATACCTTACCCCTTTGTTCCCAGAGGAACGGCTGAACCTGACCACTCGGGCGGACAATTTCTCCACGCGAATCGTGGACTTGTTTGCACCGATCGGTAAAGGCCAACGGGGCATGATCGTCGCCCAGCCTAAAACCGGTAAGACCGTTTTGCTTCAAAAAATTGCCAATGCCATTGCTGAAAACCATCCGGAATGCCATCTTATGATCCTTTTGATCGATGAACGTCCGGAAGAGGTGACTGATATGGCCCGCTCGGTAAAAGCAGAAGTGGTTTCTTCTACTTTTGACGAACAAGCCGAACGTCACGTTAAAGTATCGTCCATGGTACTGGAAAAAGCCAAGAGGATGGTAGAATGCGGTCACGACGTCGTCATCTTGCTGGATTCGATCACCCGACTGGCAAGGGCTTATAACACCGTGGTGCCTTCTTCTGGAAAAATCCTTTCCGGTGGTGTGGATGCCAACGCCCTCCACAAACCAAAACGATTCTTCGGTGCTGCCCGAAACGTAGAAAATGGTGGTTCCCTGACCATCATCGCCACGGCACTGGTAGAAACCGGTTCGAAAATGGACGAGGTGATCTTCGAAGAATTTAAAGGTACCGGCAACATGGAACTGAGCTTGGACAGAAAACTTTCGAACAGACGAATCTATCCAGCCATCGATGTACCAGGATCTGGTACACGAAGGGAAGACCTTTTGATGGAAAAAGAAGAGATGCAGCGTGTATGGATCTTGCGAAAGCTCATGTCCGACATGACTTCCCAAGAAGCCATGGAATTCCTGCTCCAACGCATGAAAGGTACCCGCGACAATGCCGAATTCTTGATCAGCATGAACGGATAATTTTAAGAAACGCTATAACAGCTAGCCTCAAGCCCCTGGGTTTGAGGCTTTTTTGCTGTATTACGGATTTTGTTTTCTGTCGTTTTCTACCACTAATATGCTTTTTAAAATATTATTTTGTATTATTTTTTAATATGTAGATTTTATTTTATCTATGTAGTGAGAAAACACCAATAACACAACATAGTAATTGACATATTAAGCATTGCCAAGAAGGCAATTGACTACACCAAGTTTACCAAAAAATCATTCATCACCATCACCCTGGACCAGTATGTCTTGCTTTGTCCACATTCTCGGTAAAATGGTGAAGATGAGTACCTATTTGTTCATTTAATGATAAGGTGCATGAAAAGAATCTTTACCCTAAATTTCAACACGCTGCTCTTCCGCGTACTATTCCTACAAGGCGTTTTGCTAGCAGGCCTTTTTGAACATGTCCTTGGGGAAGGCTCGGGAGACTGGGGCACCGCAAGTGACCGCAGGAGCTGGCTGTGGATTCCGGCAAACAGCAGCAATAATAACGGGGGATACGGAACACGCGGATACATGATGATGCCCTCCTCCACCAACAATTACAATCCCGACCACCGCATGTACGTTTATGTCAAACCCGGCGAGACGGTCTATTGGGGGTTTAGAAATGAAGTAACCTATGATTTTCTAGGATATAACTACTATAATTACAATTCAGATATTAGGGTAAGGTGGTTTTATGATGATACTGACACAGGTTTTTTTCCAGATAAGCGATATGGTATCGAAGTAGACAACCACTACTATGATGCCCATTCCAACGAAGGAATAATAGGTCGTCCAGCCAATGCCCAGGCAGCAGCCAACGGTCCGTCTGACATAGTAGGACCCACGGGATATGAAGCGTATTCTTTTACCAATAATACAGGAGAAGCAAGGGCTTTTTGGGTGGAGATCTCTCGGAGTAACGGGAATCCCATTGGAGACGGACTTCCCATCAGCATTTGGGATGTCACTGTGGCCAATAGCGCTGATGAGGTACAGCCGGGGAGATTGTATTCCAAATATTGGAGTATCCTAAACGGCCTGCCAAGGGATCCTGGTGTGGTAAATGATCGTGCATTCCATGATAATTTCGGTTTTTACGTTCCTGTCGATGACACCTTTGGCGGTACGGGAGACACCTACTTCGTCAAGCACGCGCAGTTTCCGAACTCCAATGGTGGATTCGTAAACTTCTTTGCCAACCAGGATGGGCCAAGGAACGACACGGGGAACCATGTGGACAACCGTAAATCCATCGAAGGGGCCTCCTCCAATTACCAGTACCCTTTATTCCTGAATGATCCGGATTTGGAGTTTTGGCCTACCACCGTAGAGCCCACGGCAAGTTTGGACATCACTTATGAAGAACGGGTCCCTACGGGCAATGGTGGACATGCTTGGGTGGATATTAACATCAGCCTCCCTGGAATTGTCGATGTTTTGATTGACTTAAACGGCAACGGCACTTATGACGGAGGAATAGACCTCATCATGAGTGAAAAGTATGATGCCAGTGGAGAATATACCATCTACTGGGACGGAAAGGACGCGAATGAAAATGTGGTCACCAGCGGTTCCAAGATAGGAGTATTTGCCGCAGTGATCTTCTCACCCGTCCATTTTCCCATCTATGACATGGAACAGAGCATGGGGATCACCATCACCAATGTCCGTCCAGGAGATCCGGAAGACAATACCATTTACTGGGACGACTCCTTGATTCCGAGGGATGGTGAACATGGGTTTGAGGATTTGGATGACGGCTCCAAGACCAGCGCCGTTTCTCTTCCGGTGAATGTAACAGGCGAAGCAGGTGACAGCCATATCTGGTACGGCGACGGCAATAATGGCTTCAGTGAAAGAAATACCATCAACACCTGGGCAGCCTCCTATTATGCCGAAGTCAATGAAGATGACGAGTACCGCTACTTGACTTTCCAAGGAAACGTCTATGATGACGATAATGGTGGAGCAGATGGCCTTATCTTCGGGCAACCTACCACTGCCGAAGGACTTCATGTGCTGATCGTGGACGAAAACGAGGAAGTCGTGGCCACAGAGCCGGTCGCTGCTGACGGGACTTACTTCATAGACCGTGTGCCTGACGGCACCTACAGGGCAGTGCTCTCGAGTATTTCTGTAGCCCCAGGTGACCTAAGCCCAGGACCGATATTGCCAGAGCATTGGGAAAACACCGGTGCCCAATTGGGTACCAATCCTGACGAAAATCTGTACGAACCTACTGGAATTCTTGGAGAACTTAGCCTGAACAACTCCTCGGTGAGGGATGCCAATTTTGGATTGCGGATAATGGCTGTTCTTCCGGTGGTCTGGCAGGATTTTAACGTAACCTACCAGGAAAATCAAAGAGCCGTAGCGCTAGAATGGACCGTCAGCAAGGAATGGGAAAACAGTCATTATGAAGTGGAACGATCCCAAGACGGTGTCAATGATTTTCAGACCATCGCCAAGGTAGCTGCAGCAGGCTGGACCGATGAAATCACCACTTACCAATTTCTAGACGAAAAAGTCCCCTTGCCAGGAGGCAAATACTACTATCGGATCAAGCAGGTGAATTTGGACAATAGCAGCTCATATGGGGATCTCCGCCAAGTGACCGTACCTAAAGTGACTATCCGAAACGATACCTGGCGGGCTTACCCCAACCCCGGTGGCCCTGATGATATCAAGTTAGAACTGCTTGACCAATTGGCTTATAATGGAGGACAAGTAAGCTTCAGGGCCATAAATGGGATCCACACCATGAATGTCAATACGGTAAATTCACCCGAAGAACTCAGTCAAAAGCTCTCCGAGGTTTTGCATTCCTTTGGTACGGGCTTGGTCATCGTAGAAGTGACTTGGGAAAACAAGGCCCAATACATTAAAGTGCTGTTGAGATGAGTCATGATAAGTATCTTAATACCTAAACATTAAAAATATAAATGGGCTTTTAAGCCTGAATAAAAGCACTGTAATTCAAGAAAAAACAAACTAAACCAACTGCCAACCTGCGGCCTGGAGCGATCTGGGCCGCTATTTTTTTGCCGAAATGAAAACGGATCAAACCATCTTTCAGATCAAGCGGAAAGGCTGGGGACTGCCAGTTTTACTTCATGGCAAAATCACGGGTAAAAAAAATGCCACAAAGAGGCTGTCTCATAAATAAATTATCCGTCATCACGAACGGAGTGAAGTGATCTCGATGTGCTTTCATTGCACGTATGACGAGATTGCTTCTTCCGATATCCATCGGAATCGCAATGAATTGTGTATAATATCAAGTTTTAGTTCAAAATTTTATTTTGCCGCTACTCTTCTAGTAGTGTGGTTCTGGACGTAGTAACTATTTGATTTTACAATAGCAAATGCCTGTTTGATGAGCTTATTGATGACGGCTACCATGGCGACTCTATGGGCTTTTCCCTTTGCTCTTAAGCGTGAATAAAGCTCCATACAAGTCTTATTGTAGGACTTTGCGGATCGGGCAGCCATATACAGACATTTTCTGACTTCGGACATCCCCATTTTGCATATTTTTGCTTTCCCTTTTACCGAGGTACCTGATTCATAAATCCTGGGGGACAGCCCTAAATAGGATATGATCTGTTTATAGTTTTGAAAGTTTTCAAAACCTCTTAAAGCGACTATCAACAATAGACTGGTCTTTGGGCCAATACCTGGAACGGATTCAAGCTGCTCCCTTAACTGGCCGTTTTCCTGGTCTATCAAATGGTTTAATTGTCTGTCCACTTCCTTGATGTTTTCATCAATCCTAAAGAGCTCATTCTCTATTGATTCCCTCAAAAGGTCGTTAAGCGTACCTGTTGATATAAAGGCTTCCAGTTTCATTTGAATGGCATGTTGGTGTTTTAACAGCTGCTTTCTATAGGCATACCATTGTTTGATCTCAAGGTAGCAGGACTTTAACGGTTCCCAGGGGTTTATTTTGAGCAGGTTTCCATATTCAGCGATGCTTTTTGCATCGGCACTGTCAGTCTTGGTTCTGCTAAGCTTCATCTGCGTAAACCTTTTGATTACAAGTGGATTGATCACCGAAACCATGACTCCTTTATCATATAGAAAGCTCGCCAGTTGATAATAATATGGTCCAGATGCTTCCATAACCACCCAGGAATCAGAAGGAAGAAGGTTCAGTAACTCTGAAAAGCCCTCCGAATTATTATCCAGCTTTACCTTGGTTTCCTCTCCATTTCCCAATTTGAAATAGATATCAAACTTTACCTTCGAAATATCAACGCCTATGTATACCTTTTCTGGTTTTTCCATTTTCTTGCTAACTTTACCCTATGTCTTTGGCGGCCGTTGCTATCAGATAAGTCTTTTACCGGATCAATCTATACTTAAAACAGGTTCTTATGACCTTATGAATTGTCCTGATTTCGGTAATAAGAGCAGAAGGGAACAGCATTGCGAACAGTCTTTACGACCAATGACGGATAACGTCCTTATTCCTTCTGCATTTACCTGGTAGCAGCGTCCCGCTTCTCAGGCAAACCAAATAATATTCCGATATTTTTACAACACTTTTTCCGCCACTAACTTAGTATGACGAGGACTTTTGACACAGCCTCCACACTTTCTAGCCATGGGTGAAGCCCATGGTAAATTTGCCCATCCAACGGTTCCCGTTGTAGCGGCATGGGCCTAACTATTCCCCATAAATTCGCGCTAAAACCCATTCGTGCGGATAGCGGAAAACCATCGTTTAATGGCATGAAATTCTATTTCATAAGACCATGTCAACATTCGTCCCCCCAGAAATATGGCTTGACCCCATCTTTCCGGGGAAAATGAGTTGAGGTCCGTTTTTAAGGAATGGATCGTTCATACTGAAAAAATGATCAAATCGAAAGAAAGGGATCAAGCCGAAAAGTCGGGGGCATTTTACACCCTAATGAAAATTTGCAGTTCCCCAGGGGAAACACTTTTAGATTCATTTCGTGTAGAGGAGCTATCATCCGTGCCGCTGGCACTTCTTCGGGAGGTTGAGGAGCGCTTAAGATCCTGCGGATGAATCCGCAGGTTACAAAATTTATCGTGCCGCTGGCACTTTGCCCCGATTTGTACATGGGAAACCGCAGTAGCCTATCTTAGCGAATGGCGGAATAGGCTGAAAGAATGATTAGTTGATTTGGATCGTAAAAGCCGTCGCAGCTATCTGCTCAGGTATAGTGGTTGGCTTGGTTGAGGTTAAACGCTGAATATGCGCTAGCAACTGAGCATCCTGCCTAATCCGCCTTTGGCGGAGGGGCATATAGAAGGTGCAGGTTGTCACCTGCACCAACAATGATTACACACAAAAGGGTAAGTTCCGTAAGAACGGCAGATATAAACGCAAATAGGAACATCTGTTTTAAAGGCGTTTGCCCTGTGGAGGAAAACCATCGTTTTAACCGTATGAAATTTTCTTTTATAATACCATGTCAACATTCGTCCCCCCAGAAATATGGCTTGATCCCATCTTTCCGGGGAAAATGAGTTGAGGTCCGTTTTTAAGGAATGGATCGTTCATACTGAAAAAATGATCAAATCGAAAGAAAATCATACAGCACCATAAATTATTGGAACAGTTATAATTTGACAGCATCTGAAAACAAACGTGAAAGTTTATAGTGGTTAGCAAATAAACCACACACCAAACCAACTACATATTTAAAGTTATAAACCGTATATTTTTTATAACAAACACTTGTGAAGGGTGATTTCTTTTATATTTTTGTCATCAATTAACAAAAAAAGGTAATGAAAAGCTGTTTTAGTGTATTAAAAAGGAGTTCGCCGATAGTTGAAAATTGTAACACCCATGATATTGGCTCTTGATAGCCCATTTCTTCTCATTAATAATCGCCCTAATGAAATGTTTTTCGTTTAACGTGAAAGACACGTTTATTTTATTCCTAGTCACTGGCCTATTCATTTCAATAAGCGGCCACGCACAAAACTTTACTACCAATGCTGATGGCAACTGGAGTAATGAAGGGAATTGGGATCGAACCAATCCCAATGGGTGTGGGACATTGGCAAATTACCCAAGAACAAGCACATATGATCCCCAATGCCAAGTTGATGTCACCATAGAACATCATATCAATTTTGATGTAAACACAACCTTTGGCGGGGGCTATTTTAAAAGTTTGACTGTATCTGGACCGAATGGCCTGGTGACATTCCCCGGAAATTTAACTTTTGACCAAAGTGGTTCCAGCCTACCCGAGCCAAACAATGTCGTGATCAATGTGACCAATGGAGGAATGATCGATGTTTCCAATGGAAGTCTCTTAATGAATCGAGGAGGTGTTTTAAACATCACGGGCAATAGTACCGTAATTGTCCGGGACCTTGTTTTGCAAGGCAACAATGCTGAAATAAATGTAGAAGAAGGATCGGAATTGATTGTTTTAAACAAAGTCACTGTTAACAGCGGAACCGATTTAAACATAAGAGGAAATTTAATTACTGAAAAACTTGATTTTGCTTCCGGGGGAAATGTATCAGCATTTGAAAATGGGAACATACAGGTTACAGACAATTTAAAACTAGCAAACGGTAACCTTACCCTAAACGAAAATTCCAACATCCAAGTAGGTGGTAACATCAGCATGTCCGGTGGATCTCAATTTAACATTAATGAAAATAGCAGTGTTAACTTGGAAGGGGACTTCAACTTGGAAAATGGAAACTTAAACCTTTCGGGATATGGTGATGTGAGTGTTGCTGGGAATTTTAAATTCCAAAATGGAGGAGGAGGAGTGCTTAACATGCAGGATAATTCCTATATCCACACCGAAGGCAACCTACAAATCAATTGGCATACGGCCAATCTTAGTGATAATGCGATTTTCACCGCCGATGGTAATACAGTAGGAAATTCAGGAAACGTTCAGAAAGGCGGAAACGCTTGTTTTAATACGGCCAATGAACCATCCTCATCCCCATGCGCCAGAGTATTACCTGTAATATTCGATAAAATCGAAGGGATCCTTAAACCAACACGAACAATTGAAATTTATTGGTCAGTTTATGATGAAAATGCTCTTGATGGATATAAAATAGAAAGCTCCTTCAATGGCATCAAAAATTTTACTGTAGCGGGCGAGGTTTCAGGTGCAGGTTGGTCAGATGACCTGCGGTCATATACTTTTGAGGACGACGATTTGCCACTAGAAGCAGGGCGAATGTATTATCGTATAAAGCAAATCGACCTGAACGGAAACACCACCTATAGTAAGATTATTGCCATCGATATTCCAGCTGCCAAAGCTGCCCAAAACAGGTGGCAAATTTACCCAAACCCTGCCAATGGCCAGCAGGTCAGCCTGGCTTTCAATGCCTACGAAAAGTACCCCCATGAGGAAGTTGTGATAACGCTCTACAACAGCCTTAACCAAGCCCGTACATTCAAAGCCGATAATCTAGAAATGCTGAATTCCCGTCTCCGGGAAAAATTGACCTATTTTTCGAAAGGGTTGCTCGTCATGGAAATCCGGTGGAAAGACCAGCAACAGCACCTTAAATTAATGCTGTAAACAACCTGAAAAATGTAACTAATTAAATTCATAATTATATTTTTCGGGAAACTATTGTTTTCCTATTTGGTTTTGTATGTTTGTATCGCTGCACTAACACCATAATATGAGCATGCTGTCTAACCGATTAAACTGTTACACTTTATATTTTCGGTTGATTTTAGCACTGATTTTGGGAAGTTTTTTGATTTGTAGGGAAGCCCAAGCGCAGTGTTCAACCACCATCACTGTTCCTTCTGGTGAAAGCACCATCAATATAAAATTAACACTGACGGAAGTAAGAACTTTCAATACCTATTGTCCAGATGGGTTTGAATATCGGGTAAACCTAGACTATGAAGTAACCTTTGATGGGCCGCCCCCGACCCTATGGACATTACAAGGCTATCTCATCTGTGATGACGGGGTAGAGCGAGATGAAAACTACTTTGATCTCCCAGAAGCCGGAGGCAGTGGCTCGGTGCTTGCAGCGCAAAGCGATTGGTACACTTGCTCGTCCTCCCCTCCAAACCCCAGTCCTGCGGATCTAGGCTGCCTAAATTTCAGGCTAGAGATCGACGGCCCCAATATCGCCGAAGATGATGGAGAAATTACCGAAGGAGTATGCCAAGACCCTAACGCCTGCGTGGAGGAGATACAGGTATCAGAGCTGGAGCGTCTTTATATTTACCGCTGTGACGGTCCGTTCACGGTACCCGCCACCTTTGATGACGCGGAAGTATTTGTCGTCGCTGGTGGCGGAGGAGGAGGTCATGGAAGCAGTGCCGGAGGTGGTGGTGCAGGCGGAACGGTATACAGCGCCTCTGTCCCTTTGACTGCAGGAGAAACCTATCCGGTTTTTGTCGGAAAGGGAGGTGAAGGTGCCAATACCGCTAGTGAAGCAGGTCAAAACGGCATGAACTCTAGCTTTAACGGCATCAGTGCCATTGGCGGTGGCGGTGGCGGCTCATATCATTCCAATGACGACATCAGCACCGGAAATGCAGGAGGATCCGGAGGTGGCCATGCCAGCAATTCCAATACAGGTACCAGGGCACAAGGTTCTCAAGGCAACGGAGGAGGCTTGGGCGAGGAGAGCGGAAATGGAAACGGCAACGGAAATGGTAATGGTAATGGTACAGGAGGAGCACGATCAGGTGGTGGAGGCGGAGGTTCTGCCTCTACAGGAGGCAGCGGAGAAGGTGCCAGCGGTGGTGTCGGAGGCGAAGGATCATCTTCTGCCATCTTAGAAGACCTATCCGTAGACGTAGGCATCAACAACCTTTTCGCGGCAGGTGGAGGTGGCTCCGGAAGACCGGGCCAGGGCAATAACCAAGGCGCCGGAGGAAGCGGTATCGGCGGCAGCGGATCCACTGACACAGGAGCGGACGGCCAGCAAAACACCGGATCCGGCGGAGGTGCCGGCTGGGATGGCGGGGGTGATGGAGCGGACGGCATAGTGATTATCCGTCTACGATTGGCGAGCTTGCCCGTGGATTGGCAGGCCATAAATGTGGCATACCATGCGCCCCAAAACAACGTCCAAATCAATTGGTCTGTTTCAGAAAAAATATCCACCAGCCACTATGAAGTGGAGCGGGCCTTTAATGGTATTGAGGATTTTAAAACCATTACCCAAATAAATGCCCGTGCATCCGCTAAAGAGCTGATGCATTACCAGTACCAAGATCACCTGCTACCGGCCACAGGAGGCCTCCTATATTACCGGATCAAAGAAATTGATCTAAATGGAAATGCTTCCTATTCCCCTGTCTATTCCGTCAAAGTACCTGCTAGCCAACAGGTAAAAAGAAAATGGACCGTGTACCCCAACCCTGCCAGTGGTCAAGAAATCAACGTGTCTTACGCCGCTGCAGAAGAAATAAAAAACATCCAATTCCGATTGGCTTCCCCACTACAATCCACAGACTATTTCACCGCTACCAGTGAGCGTGATTTTGGGGAGGCCCTCCAAAAGGTTTTTGGCACCTTGGAAAAAGGTATTTGGGTACTTGAAATCAGGTGGAATGATAAATCCGAATTTATAAAAATCATGAAAGAATGACGCCAAGGTCGCTACCTCAACATTCCTCCACGGGCAAGCTAAGAAGGGGCAACATCGCTCGAGCTCAAGCGGCACCATCAACATCAACCCTTTCAGGTTCCCTGCAAGGCTACTCAACGTTCTTCAGAAGAAGACAATCGAATTTCTGCATTGCCCGAAATAAGGTAATGCTTTCCTGAAGCAATCTCTTCACAAAGCACCCGTGTCCTTCTGGGCTGTATCTTTTTGAATTTTCTGCCCTTTAGCTCAAACGCTTCACCGATGGAAATTTCACTAAGATAGATGGCCTTTACATCTGCCCACCCCGGATCATACTTTCTCATTTCCCTGTTCAGCCAAAAATCGGCATAGGAAGAGGCCTTAGGATTGGCCATATGCCTCTTGAGCGGAATGAGCAGATCTCTAGGGAAGACCTCATGCGTCAATACCGGATACATGAGCTTCTTGAAGGTTCTTTTCCATTCTGGACCGTGTGGTTTGATACGAGTGCCATATTCCGAAAAGGCACGATGATGGGCGACTTCATGAATGTAGGTCATTAGGAATTGATAGGGATTCAGGTTATGGTTTATGGTGATGGTCTGAACTTTTTGGTCTGACCTAAACCGAAAATCCCCCAGCTTAGACACCCGGGATTTGCTGACGGTAAAATGAAAAGGCGCCTCTTCCCATAACTTCAAGCAATAGGGGGCGGCTTTTTCCGGAACCTTTACCTTAAAAACCCGGGCCAATTTTGTAGCTACGCTAGAACTCATGCACTACAAATATAAAAAAAAAGCACCGATTACTCGGTGCTTCGATAAGTTCACTTTTGATGGGAGGATTAACCGTTGATTTCTTCCGTTACCTCTTCTACCGTTTCTTCCACTGAATCTACAGTATCTTCCACTGTTTCTTCAAGTTCCTCCACTGATTCTTCGATCACTTGCTCAGTCTCTTCGATTTGAGTCTCGATCATTTCTTCAGTTTGTTCAACTTCTTTTTTGCCGCAAGAAGTGGTCAATACCAGACCAGCAAGGGCGAATAAAGCAATAACTTTTTTCATGTGTTTTTCTTAAAATAAGCACGCAAATGTACTACCACTTTCAATATTTACAAGCACTTTGAGAAAAAATATTTTTTATTTTCTCTTATAGGTGATTTTAATCGGAACACCCTGAAAATCAAAGTGATCCCTAATCCTATTTTCCAAATACCTGGTATAAGGTGACTTCAGGTATTGGGGCAAATTGCAGAAGAAAGCAAACACCGGATTTTTGGTTGGCAGCTGGGTGATATACTTGATTTTTATATACTTTCCCTTCCATGCTGGCGGAGGGTATCGCTCGATTTCGGGCAGCATCTTATCGTTTAGCTGGGAAGTGGTGATTTTACGTGTCTTGTTTTCATACACCTGAACCGCCAATTCAATGGCTTGGAAAATACGCTGCTTGGTCAGCATAGAGGTAAAGATAATCGGAATCCAACGGTTCTCGCCCAGTTTTTCCATCATATCATCTTTAAACTTGTTCATGGTCTTATGGTCCTTTTCGATAAGGTCCCACTTGTTTACCATGATCATGACTCCCTTATTATTTTTAATGGCCAGTGAGATCAGGTTGATATCTTGAGACTCAAGTCCTCGTGTAGCATCCACCATGACGATGACCACGTCAGAGTCCTCCAACGTCCGCAAGGAACGCATGACAGAATAAAACTCGATGTCTTCCTTTACCCGAGACTTTTTACGGATCCCCGCGGTATCTGAAATGATAAAGTTCTTACTATAAAGGGTGTAGTAGGAATTGATCGTATCCCGAGTGGTTCCTGCTTCATCTGTTACGATGGTCCTTTCCGTTCCCAGCAGGGCATTCAAGAAAGAAGACTTCCCTACATTGGGACGACCAAGAATGGCGATTTTCGGAATGCCCTCATCTGGATTTTCGATGCCTTCATCGTCAAAAAGGGTAACCAGTTCATCGAGCAAGTCACCGGTACCACTCCCACTTGCTGCTGCGATGGGATAAACGGTCCCTTCACCTAGACCAAGCTCATAAAATTCATTGGCCATAAATGCCCTTTCCTGGGTATCTGCTTTGTTGGCCACGATATAGATAGGCTTATTGGTACCGCGCAGCTCATTGGCAAATTCCTTGTCCAAATCCGTCAATCCGTCGATACAGTCCACTACAAAAAGGATGGCAGAAGCCTCTTCCACTGCCAGCTTCACCTGCTTCCGTATCTCCGCCTCAAAAACATCCTCCGATCCCGTCACATATCCACCGGTATCGATCACCGAGAAAAACTTTCCTCCCCACTGGGCATGCCCATAATGCCGGTCTCTGGTGACCCCACTTTCATTGTCCTCGATAGCCTTCCGCTGTTCGACGAGCCGGTTAAAGAAAGTGGATTTGCCCACATTTGGCCTCCCTACTATTGCTACTATATTTGCCATTTTTTCTACGGTTTGTAAGGCTACTGATCGTAACCGAATTTTCTTAGTTTGTTTTTATTTTTTCGCCAGTCATCCTCCACCTTTACATGGGTCTCGAGATACACTTGCTTACCAAAAAAGGCTTCCAACGCCTCCCGGGATTGAATCCCCACATGCTTGATGGCCTTGCCTTTATCACCTATGATAATGCCCTTTTGGCTGGACCGCTCCACAAAGATAATGGCTCGGATGCGGATGAGCTTATCATCTTCCGTAAATTGGTCGATGGCCACTTCTGTACTGTAGGGGATTTCTTTTTTATAATTGGTAAAGATCTTCTCCCTGATAATCTCAGAGGCAAAGAAACGCTCTGGCCTATCGGTAAGTTCCTCCTTATCGTAATAAGGCGGATGGACAGGAAGTCTATCGAGGATTTCCTGCATGATCCGCTCGATGTTGAAATTCTCCAGGGCCGACACTGGAATGACCGTATCGGCCTTGATCCGTTCGGTCCAATACTGGGTAACTTCTTCCAGTTTGTTTTCTTTCGATAGGTCTATCTTATTGATCACCAACAACACCGGTGCACCTGCGTGGTTGATTTTCTCAATGACTTCTTCTATTTCATTATCGGTTTCATACAAGTCTGTGACAAAGACAATGACATCTGCATCCTCCAAAGAAAGGTTCACAAAGCTCATCATGCTTTTGTGCAGCTCATATTTAGGCTTGAGCATGCCAGGGGTATCCGAAAACACGATCTGGTAATCATCTCCGTTCATCAGCCCGAGAATACGATGGCGGGTGGTCTGCGCTTTAGAAGAAATAATCGAAAGGCGCTCACCTACCAATACATTCATCAATGTGGACTTGCCGACATTTGGTTTCCCAATGATATTTACAAAACCAGCCTTATGTGTTTTTTCGGTCATACGTTAAATATTTTCACAAAGGTACTTGATTTTTCATAAATTCTGCCTACCTTTGTATCACAATAAAGGAAACAGGGCATTGAAAAAGTCAAAGCCGCCTTTAATTTAGATAAAAGATATAAATTATATAAAGATATATCGCGGGATGGAGCAGTTGGTAGCTCGTCGGGCTCATAACCCGAAGGTCACAGGTTCGAGTCCTGTTCCCGCTACTAAACAATTAGTTGATCATTCGTGGTCAACTTTTTGTGTTTTATAGGAGTTCTGACGCAGTTAATAAACCACGTTTGATTCAATTCAATTCCAACTGGTTCCAAATGACTCAAATTTGTCCCCTTTTTCGTCCTCCTTTTTGTCCCCCTTTTTACCTGTATTTCAAATCCATTTGAATAGAACAAGAATTTTAACATGAGTTTTTCAAATGTTAATGTTCTGTTATTTGTAAACTGCTATTTCAAGCCTATTTTTTCTTTTTGGTCAACCATAAATAGCGTTAGTCAAAGCAAAAGAGACGCCCCTGCAGCGAATAAGGGTGCTGTTTGATGCAAAATAAGCAACGATTAATTTTGATTAGCATCGAATAAAGATTATTTTCGTTGCAAATAGTACATTGAATGAAAGCTTTTATACATCAAAAAGACAATTGGCCGGAATTTACCTGGAACAGTAATGACTTCTTGGACCTGTTAAGTGAGGCAAGAAATTTACAGGGTAGGCTTATTGGAAAAATGGAAACATTGGGTTTCGATTTGAGAAATGAGGCGCTACTTGATACATTGACCCTTGATGTATTAAAATCATCGGAGATAGAAGGCGAATTCCTTGATCCTGACCAAGTGCGTTCATCAATTGCCCGTAGATTGGGAATGGAAATAGCAGGAGCAGTGGATGCTGACAGAAGTGTCGAAGGAGTAGTTGAAATGATGCTTGACGCTACCCAAAGATGCTTTGACCCATTGACAGCTGACAGGCTTTTTGACTGGCATGCAGCTTTGTTTCCCACAGGAAGAAGTGGGATGTACAAAATTACCGTAGCAGATTGGAGAAAAGATACTACCGGGCCTATGCAGGTTGTATCCAGGGCAATGGGGAAAGAAAGGGTTCATTTTCAAGCGCCTGATTCCAATCTGGTTGAAAAAGAAATGACCCGATTTCTAGATTGGGTCAACAACAGTAAAATAGACTTGGTAATGAAAGCAGCAATCGCCCATTTATGGTTTGTAACCATCCACCCTTTTGAAGATGGAAATGGAAGAATTATCAGGGCATTGACCGATATGCTGCTGGCGCAAGCTGACAAAAGTAACCAACGTTTTTACAGTATGTCTGCCCAGGTCCGGTTGGAAAGAAAACAGTATTATGAGATATTGGAAAAAACGCAAAAGGGCAATTTGGATATAACTGATTGGATTGTTTGGTTTTTAAATTGTTTGATCAACGCTTTAAGGTCCACGGATTTAATACTTTCAAAAGTCTTGTTCAAAGCTGCTTTTTGGCAAAAGCATGTGGATACTGCATTAAACGACCGACAAAGAAAGTTATTGAATAGGCTAATGGATGGATTTGACGGGAAATTAACCTCGTCCAAATGGGCAAAGATTGCAAAGTGCTCTAAAGATTCAGCAGTTAGGGATATTAACGACCTTATTGAGAAAGGGATCTTGCAAAAAGAAGCAGCAAGAGGAAGAAGCACCAATTACGAATTGATAGGATTGCCAGCTGGTAATCAAGTAGGCAAAGGAGAATCCAACTCCTAAACCTCACACAGGACTATATCCTGCAAGTATGTTTGATCTCTTCAAAGCACTGTCGGATTCGTACACCTCGTACGGCTCGTACCGTACGAATTTTACGAGGTGGAAATGATATTCAAAAACATGCAAATGAATTCAATTTTAAAGCAAATGCTCGTTTTCTGAAATTTGGACATGTTCAAATAGATCGATTTTCTGCTTTATACATCAAAAAGAAAAAAGATCATTCAAAAACTAAAACAAATACCGTACTCATACGGCCGGCCCCTAAAGCCATATTTTATGAGTTTCAAAATGATATGATTCAAATAAACTGTAAATGCCGAACGAACCCATCCCAGCTAAACCAATAGACTCATTTTTTCAAATAAATGTCCTTTGAATATGATATGAATAGTTTAGATTTGTAAGGTTTTGGTATTCAAATGCCTAAAAATTATGGAAATCGATGAGATTCTAAATAAAACTTACCCAATGTCGAAGGAGTCAAAACGCTTGGTAACAGAAAACATTGCAGAAGTTTATTGTAGAAAAAACTATATTATAATTTCTGCAGATCGGATAGAGCGAAACATCTATTTTATTAAAACGGGAATAGCTCGTACTTTTGCAAAAATTGGTGATCAGGAAATTACTTTTGCATTTGGTAAGGAAGGGGATACCGTTGCTTCGTTAAATAGTTTTATTGCAAATCAGAAGGGATATGAATATATAGAACTATTGGAAGACAGTGTACTCTATGAATTAAATTCCAAGTGTCTTCAAGGACTTTTTAACGAATCCATTGAAATTGCAAATTGGGGCAGAAGATTTGCAGAAAATGAGTTGATCAAAACTGAAAAACGATTGATTTCAAGACAGTCTGGAACAGCTTCCGAGCGGTATGAGGAACTTTTAATCAAATTTCCTGACTATCAAAAGGGTTCAATTGGGGCATATTGCCTCTTATTTAGGTATTAACCAGGTAAGTTTAAGTAGAATTCGCCGTGAATTGATGTAGCTATTCCATTTTTTAACATTTGTATAATTTTTTCTCTCATTCTTTTCAGAGCTTTGCATACAAAAAGAGAGGGAAAATGAATTGGATTTTATTGGTTATTGCAGGTTTATTTGAAGTAGCTTTTGCTTTTTGTCTAGGAAAAGCAAAGATTTCAGCTGGCAAAGAGATGTACTTATGGTATTTGGGTTTTTTAATAGCTCTCGGAATAAGTATGGGATTACTTGTTAAAGCTACTCAAACATTACCGATTGGGACTGCTTATGCAGTTTGGACCGGGATCGGTGCTGTAGGAACGGTGATTATGGGCGTACTTATATTTAAAGAACCAGTAACTTTATTGAGAATGCTTTTTCTCTTTACGTTGATAGCATCCATCATCGGGCTCAAAGCTGTTTCAGTTCACTAAATGTTACTAGATATATGAGTATAGTCATTCGAAAAGCAAAAGAAAAAGACAGTGACAAAATTTGGTAACTGATGAAGGAACTTGCTGTATTTGAAAAATATATCGACTCTTTTATAATAACACCTGAGATAGTCAGATTTACCGGCTTTCAAAAAATCCCGCCAGATTTTTATAGCATGGTTGCCGAAGAGAATGACAAAATCATAAGTATGCTTATGTACTATCTCCTTCCATATACCACTCAAAATAGACCCGAAATCTATTAGAAAAAATTGTTTGTCGATAAAAATAATCGCGGAAGAAAAATAGGAGAACAACTGATGGAGTACGTGAGAAAGGAGGCTGAATTAAATCATTGTACTCAAATCAAATGGACGGTTGCTCTTTGGAATTTAAATGGACAACGGTTTTATGAAAGTCTTGGAACATCTGAAAATAAAGAATGGCTGAATTATGAATGGAATATTTGATTCAAAATGGGAGATCTAACATTAGTTGAAGTGGCATCTGATGAAATAAGACAGCTGCAGGAAATTAGTAAGAAGACTTTTCATGAGACCTTTTCTGGTTCAAACACGGAAGGCGATATGAAAAAGTATTTAGAGGAGAATTTTACAGAGGCTAAATTAAAATCAGAATATTCTGACACAAACTCAAAATTTTATTTCGCTAAAATGGAGGGAATTGTGGTTGGTTATCTAAAAGTGAATTTTGGTCTGTCCCAGACAGAATTGAAAGATGAAAGATCTCTTGAAATAGAAAGAATTTATGTTTTGAGCGAATTTCATGGAAAAATGATAGGACAATTCCTTTTCGATCAAGCCATTCATTTAGCAGTCCTGAAAAATTTGGAATATATTTGGTTGGGAGTTCGGGAAGAGAACTCGAGGGCTATTGCTTTTTACAAAAAGAACGGATTTGTGGAATTTGATAAGCATGTTTTTATACTCGGAGAAGATAAGCAGACAGATATTCTGATGAAGCTAACATTGTAAATTTTAGAATGACATAATTTCTTTTTTACTAAATTGAGTAGAGATCCAAAGCCATACAAGAATATTTATATTAGGCCTTCCTCTGCTTGAAGATTGAGTGTAAAAGTCATAGGTTTTATTTTGCCCGCCTTATAGCTCTTCTTCCAGGATCTCTACCAATTTCTTGGCAGAAGGCCCACTTTTCTCCTTTCTTACTCATGGAGCAGATTTAGAATTTAAAGAAATACAAACTAAAACCAAAATATGCAAATGAATTCAATTCTAAATCAAAGGTTCGTTTTCTGAAATTTGTACATCTTCAAGTAGGGCGATTTTCAGCTTTTTACATCAAAAAGAAAAAAGATCATTCAAAAATTCGAAATAAAAAATGGGCTTATATGACAATAGGAGCCTATTTTGAATAATACGATTCAAATAAATTCAGCGCTATAAAACAAAAATGAACCTGTCCCCCTTTTTTCACAATACTCTATTTACCAGTATTTTAAAACAGCCCTGTTCCCGCTACTACAAAGGATACTGGATACGGTATCCTTTTTTTGTTTTTAGCCTTAAAAACTGGGATCAGAAATCAAAAAGGCACCAACTCCATCCTTGTGTAGCCTTTACCAAAAGAAATCTATAATTGCTTTGTGCCTTAGGGCCTTGGTGGCGTATCATAGTTTCGATACAATAAAGAAATTTATCGATCCCGAGGAATCCTGCTTTTAGCACTTATGGTGAATGTGACGGCTGCCTGCCGTGGTGAGCTACAAGAGCACAGAATCTATTTCACCTAATTTTGGCACTTTTTGTATGAAACCGCTCGGCTCCTGACACCAATCTGAAGGAAACCATCTTTGATAATTTAAGTTTTCTGTGTTTAAAATACCATTCTAACCATTTAACCTACTGCAATTTGTCGTTGACATGTTCACTTATGAAGAATGTTAAGGCACAACAGCCCCATGCCAAACTAGTGAAAATAACATATTTTCGTCCTTAACTTCAACTATTTGGCATTTAGCCCTATACCTTGACGCCATTTTGCCTTTTTCAAAGATTTAATCTTTAATTTTTTGTGTATATAATACACAAAACCATATATTTATGTAAATACCAAGCGCGTTAAACGCACTTATCAAATTGGTATTAAATGCAAACTACTACATCCCTACTGAACTCATTATGTTGCAAGACATTAACTTATTTTACGTCGCTATTTCCTTGATACCGGCATTACTCAATGTCGGTATCTTTGGGTACATCTTCTGGGTGTACCCCAGCAACCGGGAAACCAATATTTTCCTCTTGTTTTTGATCTCCTTGATCACTTGGCAAATTCAGGACACCTTAATGCGGATAAACATTGACTATGAACTGGCTTGCCATATTTCAAGATCATTGGATTTCGGCTGGATGTTTATCGGGGCACTAATCCTTCATTTTCTGTGCTACTACACCAACCATCCCATCATCAAAAACCGCTTCTTTCTCATTACCATTTACGGGATATCTGCCCTTTCTTATGTTGTTTACCTGGCAAATCTTAACGAAGTAATCCTAAGCCATGACGAAAACTGGGGCTATATCACTGGAATTCGACCGGATTCCTATGACCTGTTCAGCCGAGCATGGGTCGGTATCTTGGCATTGGCCAGTTTAGCCGTGTTGATGATCGAATACCTGAACAATCGCAACAGCCCCATTCTAAGAAAACAAATTTTGGTGTTATTCTTAGGGGGGTGTATCCCAGTAGTTCAGGGAATCATCACCCAGGTCTATTTCTCGGCCCTGGGGATGATAGACATTCCCATTACCTCCACCACACTCACCACCTTTTCGATTGCCGCTTTGGTTGCCCTCAGAAAATTCAGGTTATTTGACGTATCCTCTTCCATAGCGTCAGGAAAGATCGTCAGGCAAATCGAAAACGGCATTATGGCCCTCTCTCCAGATGATAAGATCATTTACCTTAATCCCAGTGCCTGCAAATTGTTTGGTGTGGATTGGCAAAGCAGGAATTTTGGAACCTTGAGACAATATTTCGAAACCGAACAAACGTATCAAAAATTTCTCAAAGACCTAAAACTACAACTGTGCAAAAGGGGAAAGGAAAGCTACAGCTCTACCTTAATTGGCTGGAATGGAAAACCGTTACAAATGCTGTTTACCGCCAGCGCCTTTGACCACGGCAGGGGCAAAAAGGGCACACTGGTCATCTTCAATGATATTACAGAAATAAAAGAAGCAAATCACCTGGTACAGCTGGTCAACAAGCGGTACAACTTTATCACCAGGGCATCCGAAGAAGCCATCTGGGAATGGTCAATCCGGGAAAAGACGATCTATTGGAATGAAAACTACGAAGGACTGTTTGGCCATAAAACCCCATTTGGCAAAACCTCCATCGAGCATTGGGTCAAAAAAATTCACCCCGAGGACAAGGATCGTGTATTGGAAAAAATGAAGGCACACGTCTCTGAAAAACGTGAAACGCGCTGGGAAGAAGAATACCGATTTCGAAGAAGTGACGGCACGTACGCCAATGTCTTTGACAAAGGATTTGTGATATATGACGAGGAAGGAGAAGCCTCCGGGATGGTGGGAACCATGCAGGATTTATCCAAAATAAAGGCTTATATCGAAAAAATAGAGCGTCAGAACCAAGAATTCACAGAAATCAATTGGATGCAATCCCATGAAGTCCGCGGTCCCTTGTCCAAGCTATTGGGCCTGATCAGTTATGTTAAAGAATATGGGTTTGATGACGACGAGAACAACAGTTTTCTCCACGAAATGGACGCGGCATGTCACGAATTGGATGATATCGTTCACCGCATTGTCGACAGGGTCCAAAAAGTCCAGAGCTAAGCTTAACATCACTCCTTATTTCCTTCTGCATCATCCAGAAAGCGAATGTTCCGCTTAAGACCGGACAGCTTGGTTCGCTTCACAGCAGATTTCTGAAAGACCTTGCTAAACGTTTCCTGGGTGATTTCTTCCCAATCCCGCTTAGTCATTTCGGCAATTTCGGGATTTGGCTGGAATTGGGGCTCTTGATGGGGGGTGGAAAAGCGGTTCCATGGACAAACATCTTGGCAGATATCGCAGCCAAACATCCAATTGGCAAATTTACCTTTCATGCTAGCAGGAAGCTCATCCTTTAGCTCTATGGTAAAATATGAAATACACCGGCTACCATCCACCACACCGGGTTGCACAATGGCATCGGTGGGACATGCGTCCATGCAGCGGGTACAGGTTCCGCAATAATCCTTGGTCACCGGATCATCGGCGGTCGCCTCCAAATCGATAATCAACTCCGCCAAGAAAAAAAAACTTCCCATATCTCGGTTGAGCAGCAGGCTATTCTTACCCCTCCAGCCCAATCCGGCTTTCTCGGCCCATTGGCGCTCCATAACAGGCGCTGAATCGACAAATGCCCTGCCTTCCACGTCTCCCACAGCTTCTCTTAACCGATAAAGAAACTCCTTTAACTTATCCTTGATGACAAAATGATAATCCTTTCCATAAGCGTACTTGGCAATTTTATAGTCATCAGCCCCTTCTGGCAGCTTTTTTTCCGGGTAATAATTATAAATAAGGCTGACCACCGTTTTAGCTCCTTCCACAAGCTTTGTCGGATCCAGCCGCTTGTCAAAATGGTTGGCCATGTAGGCCATTTCACCATGATACTTACTGTTTAGCCAAGCTTCCAGCCGAGGGGCTTCCTCCTCCAAAAAACCAGCTTTTGCAATCCCGCAATACGTGAACCCCAACGCTGAGGCAAGTCGCTTGATGATGGCTGCATGTTTATCTTTTTGAATCATTGCCGACATTTCTCCTTCTCTTTTAGCCCCCGCTCCAAAGATGACATTATATCCCTATTCTCCAAACAGACTCCCACTTTGCCCACCAAAATGCGGTCGGATGTTCAGGTGCTTATAAGCCAACTCCGTTGCAATCCTGCCCCTTGAAGTCCTTTTCAAGTAGCCCTCCTGAATCAAGAAAGGTTCGTACACCTCTTCGATCGTCTCGCCCTCCTCGCCACAGGCTGTAGCAATCGTAGAAATCCCAACGGGCCCACCCTTGAATTTTTCAATAATGGTCGTAAGGATCCGGTTATCCATCTCGTCAAGGCCATTTTCGTCCACATCCAAGGCGTCCAAGGCGACTTTTGCAATATCCAGTGTAATGGTGCCGTTGCCTTTGATATCGGCAAAATCACGGGTCCTCCGCAAGAGCGTATTTGCGATCCTCGGCGTTCCACGGCTCCGGCGAGCGATTTCATACGCCGCCACTTCATCGATAGGAGCACCCAGGATATTGGCAGAGCGTGTCACGATCGTGGTCAGGAGCTTGGCGTCATAGTATTCCAAACGGGCATTTATCCCAAAACGGGCCCGCAATGGAGAAGTGAGCAAACCGGAACGGGTAGTGGCACCTATGAGGGTAAAGGGATTCAGGGAAATCTGAACCGACCGGGCGTTAGGCCCCGAGTCCAGCATGATATCAATACGAAAATCTTCCATCGCCGAATAGAGGTATTCCTCCACCACGGCATTTAGACGGTGTATTTCATCGATAAAAAGGACATCCCCTTCCTCCAGGTTGGTCAGGAGCCCTGCCAAATCGGAAGGCTTGTCCAACACCGGCCCCGAAGTAATCTTCAAACTAGACTCCAGTTCATTGGCGATGATGTGACTCAAGGTCGTTTTCCCAAGGCCAGGAGGGCCGTGCAAAAGCACATGGTCCAAGGACTCTCCGCGCTTTTTTGCAGCCATGACAAACACCTGGATATTGTCCACAATTTTCTGTTGCCCGGTAAAGTCATCAAAGCTCAACGGCCGCAAGGCTTTCTCAAAGTCCTTGTCGGTCTGGCTCATGTGCTCATCATCGCCCTTAAGATAGTCTTCTCTCATATTTCCTGGTTCCTTGTCTACAAATATAGGAAATGTTTACATCCTCTAGGCATAAGTGGCGCCTCGGAATGGCCAATTCCAAGCAGCTACCGCCCCTTACTGGTAACAATAAGCAATAATTCTCAATGGAATATAGGTTTTCCAAAATCATCTTTCTACCTTTGCAGCCGAAAGGAGGTGTTATATATGATCGTAGTAAACGTAAAAGAGAACGAATCTATCGAAAAAGCGCTTAAGCGTTTTAAGAAGAAATTTGACAGAACCGGAGCAATCCGCGAACTGAGATCTCGTCAGCATTTTGAAAAGCCTTCTGTAAAAAGAAGAACGGAAGTGATCAAAGCTTCCTACAAACAACGACTGAGAGACGAAGAAGGTAAATAATTTATTTTCCTTCCTGAAAATAATTGAGCATATTGGTGTAAGAATTACATCGATATGCTCTTTTCTTTTATAAACTATCTTGAACACGAAAAACGGGCCAGTGCGCACACGGTACTAGCCTATGAAAAAGACCTTGAACAGTTCAAGGAATTTTTAGAGCAGTCCTTTGAGACAGCAGACCTTACCCAAGCAGGACACGGTGAAATTCGGGCTTGGATCGTGGACCTCGTAGAACAGGGGCTTTCTGCCACCACCGTCAATAGAAAGATGGCCACCTTAAGGTCGTTTTATAAATTTTTACTCAGATCGGGAGAAATTACCAAAGACCCCACCTACAAACTAAGGGCATTAAAAACCTCAAAAAAACTTCCCGAGTTTGTCCAAGAATCCACCATGGACCAGTTGCTCAATGACTTGGAATATGAAGCTGGCTTTGAAGGCCAACGGGACAAGATGGTCATGGAATTTTTATACCTCACTGGTGTCCGGCTTTCCGAACTGATCGGATTGACATGGAAAGACATTGACATTCAAGGCAAAACCGTAAAAGTTTATGGAAAAAGAAAAAAGCAACGAATAATACCATTAACTAATACATTAATAGAGAATATTATTTCGTACAAAAAAGATTTTAAAGAAACATTTTCAAATGTAAACGAGAGTGATTATTTTATCGTTACTATTAGTAAAAAGCAAGCATACCCTATGATAATTTACCGGATCGTGAGGAAATATCTAGACCTTTTTGCGCAGACGTCCAAGCGCAGTCCTCACCTTCTGAGACACACATTTGCGACGCACCTGCTCAATAAAGGAGCTGACCTCAACGCGGTAAAGGACTTGCTTGGGCATGCGAATCTCGCGGCCACACAAGTATACACGCATAATTCTATGGAAAAACTGAAGGCTGTGTTTGATCAAGCACATCCTAAAGCCTAAATAAAAGTTTAACTTTTAAAACGTTAATACTATGAAATTACAAATGCATTCAATCCATTTCGACGCTGATCAAAAGCTGATTGATTTTATTCAAAAAAAGGCTGATAAGTTGGACACGTTTTATGATCGCATAATTGACGGTGAGGTGTTTATGAGGCTCGATAAAAACGAGAACAATAAGAACAAGATCGTTGAAATCAAATTGAATGTACCCGGTAAGCAGTTATTTGCAAAACATCAGACGGATAGTTTTGAAGGTGCTGCTGACGAGGCCATCGAAGGCCTCAGGAGACAAATCAAAAAATTCAAGGAAAAACTAGTACTCGCACGACAATGACAATATAACCCAATTCCAAATAATGCAATGACAAACCCGCTCAAGTGAGCGGGTTTTGTTTTTTTAACGTAGCCATGATTTTCACTTAACGCACTTGTTATGAGAAGCTTTTACCTTTGAAACAGTAACGTAAAGCAATGAAAAAGAAATCTATACCGGACGTTTACCTCTTCTTTTATTTTTTGACTTTTATTATTGGCGGGATTGTTTTATTGAATGTGCCCAAAGGGGATTATGAGCTTTTTATTAATCGGCATCACTTTTTGTTGGCCGATTTGTTCTTTTCTTTTATCACCCATGCCGGTGATGGGCTGATCTTTTTGGCCGTATTTCCAATATTGCTCTATTACCGCTTTGCACACGGTATCCTCTGTGTGTTCAATGCTGCCATCCATATGGTTTTATCCGTGATCCTAAAACGGTTGGTTTTTGTCCATTCTCCACGTCCGGCAGAATTTTTCAAGGACATCGACTTGGTTCAGGTAGCCGGCGTTCCCATGCACCATTGGCACTCCTTTCCCTCTGGCCATACCGCTACTGCCTTTGCACTGATGACCATGCTGGCCATGCTTTACCCGAAGCGCCACCGGCTTCAACTAGGTTTTCTGCTCGTAGCCGTTCTGATTGGCTTTAGCAGGGTTTACCTGATGCAGCACTTTATCCTCGATGTCATGGCTGGTTCGGTCCTTGGAGTGGGATCTGCTTTCGCAGCTAGAACTATCGTGAGAACTTACTTTAAGGGAAAAACCTACAAGAAAGGCTTACTCAAAAAGAAAAAAGTTGCCCTGTCTGAGCTTAAACCCGGCTACCAACCTCTCCGCATCAGGATAAAGCCATGGAAATGGCCTTTCTAACAAGCGTATTCACCCACTATCACCCCCAAACTTTTCCCCTTTCCACTGCTTAAAGCGGAGCCAAGAAGTTTTTCTGCCCGTTTCCTGCAGCAAAAAATCAAAAAAATGCTAATTATTTAACGGCTTTTTGACAGATTTGTAGCTTCATGTTGACAGCACACCATATTGTCCCATGACCAAAATATTTTGCAATGAAAGATACCAAACAGCTCAGAATCTACTTGATTGCCGTATTGGCGATCGTTTCTTTTTTTAAGATCCTGTTTACCGCCACCACCTCCCTGAGCCTGTTCTCCGAGGAAACCCAATACTGGCTTTGGTCCCAAAACTTGGACTGGAACTACTATTCCAAACCCTTGATGATTGCCGTTTATAACTTTATCTTCACTGGGATTCTGGGAAATACCGACGTGGCTGTTAGGCTAAGTGCCGTCCTTTTTTCAGCGGGAACGGCGTGGGTGATTTTCGAATTGGGACAGCAGATGTATCGTGATCCGAGGATTGGGTTTTGGGCTGCACTGATGCTCATCGTGATGCCCTACTTCCATTTGGCATCCTTTTTCCATACCACCGACTCTTCCCTGCTCTTTTTCTGGGCATTAAGCTTCTATTGGCTATACCGCGCCACGGTTTCCCAAAAAACCTCTTACTGGGTTTATGCAGGCTTAGCCAGTGCAATGGGCATGTTATCCAAAAACACCATGGTATTGGCTATTCCGCTGATATTTCTTTACCTGCTCTTGGTAGATTTTAAACAGCTAAAGCAAAAGGGCTTTTATGTCTACTGCCTCGTTTTCTCGCTTTCCTTCATTCCGATCATCATCTGGAACTTTCAGCATGATTTTGTCACCTTTAGGCACGTGGGCACTTTGGGAGGTGTAGAAGGGGAGAGCGAGCCTTTTGATATGGGAGAATCCCTGAAATACATTTCAGAATATGTTGGCGGCCAGCTGGGGATTATTTCTGCTTTCTTTATTCCCTTTATGGTCATGGCGATCAGGAGATTGGTAAAATACAAGGAACGAAAAATGCTCTTCAACCTGCTACCGGCCATTTTGGTCTGGATGATGTTTTTCCTGATTTCCATCACCAAGCGGGTAGAGGTCAATTGGCCTGCTTTCGCGTACGTCACCTTGCCCATTGCCATGGCGTATGTCTTGACACTTGTGGGCCAGGGATGGAAAAAGTACGCTACTTATGCCACGGCCATTTCGGGCATCCTTTTGATTTTGATCATGAAGCCCGCTCCATTGGATGCAATAGGTTTCAGAAAGGTACTGCGGCCGGATAAGGATCCCTTGGCCCGACTGGCAGGATACCGGGAAATGGGAGCACGAATTGATTTTCTCGTAGACTCATTGCAATTACAAAAACACTTTATCTTTAGCGACAGCTACCATTTGGCTTCAGAAATGGCTTTTTACGTGGAAGGAAACCCGCAAACCTACACCATCAACCTCGGCAGGAGAAAAAACCAGTTTGACCACTGGCCTGGAATTGACCAGTTCGAGAACCAGCAATATGATGGAGTCTTTGTCCAATGGAATACTGCCGACCGCCCAAAAGTAATAGCGGGATTTGATAAGCGGATCCTGAAAGAGACCCATTACGCCACCTACCGAGGAGATACGGTCCGGGTGTTTAGCATAGAAATATATCAAAACCTACACCATATCGATGAGGTGAAAACCGACAGCTATTAAAACGCTCCGAACCGCCACTTATCGGACATTCACTTCAGCAATTACCTCGTTGGGGTTTTCGACTTTTTGTCGCTCTGAGAGGCTTAGCTGAAGGTCTGCGATGGCCCTCCCCATGGACGGCCGGTCAAGAATAAACACGACCAGCACCACCATGGCCATCCACAGATAGAGGTAATTGGCCGTAATAAAATAAGCGACAATAGCCATCATGGCAGGAATTTCCAATATGGCATATTTCACCACCAAACTGCTCAGGTAACCGGTGAGCTTAGCTTTTAGCGCAGTCATCTCGACAAGCTTAGCCAGCTGCTTCTTAAACAGCAAATTGCTCCCCGCAATCCCAGCCAAGACCATGACCGGAATAAGGTACCTAAACACCGCATCCAATTCGTCATTATTTACAACAGCCCGATCTGTAAAGAAATAGGCCGCCAATAAAAAGGCGATCTGTGCCATCAAGAGCATGCCATGAAGGACATTCAGGCTTTTAAAGTAGTCCTTGGAGGTCTGGGACTGTGTTTTCATACGTGTGTGATTAAAGGTTATGGTTACTTAATGAATGTAAGATTATATTTCTGTAAGGACTAAGATCAAAATACAATCCTTCCAAACCAATATCATTGGCCGCCAATTCCAAAAAATCATATTTCCCCATGGCCTGCGGGTTGTCCTCAGACCGTAGTCCCAGTGCCTCCATCAAGATCAATTCATGGGCGGGATCAATCACGTAAAATGCCGAGGCCTTGGATGCACCGTCCCCAGAACTGAGCATGGTCTCAAAGATCATTTCCATTTGGAAGCTAACTTCCTTATAAGCTGTAGTATCTCCAAGGTGTTCCAGTGCATACAATTGATAATTCATCGTATTGATCTCAAAAGGATATTTATCAAGGATCTTCTCACTAAAAGATACGATTTGCTTTAAGTCTTCCTCGCTATGCGTTTCCTTTTGAAGGATGACTTCAAGGCTATCCTTCACTTGGGCTGATTTATCGGCCTTGTAATCCGGATGAAACACAAACCCATAATACAAATGCCTCAACTCGGAAAGGCCAAGGGTAGCATCTGCTTGCTGAAAGCGCTCCAACAGTTTCGGATAATACATTTCGGAAGCCCTATTCTTGACGGCTCCTTCTATTTTGGAATAATCGGGCTGCTCAAAATCCCAATACTGCGCCCAGCACCCTTGTGCCCAAAGAAACATCATACAAAAAATTGTTACTGCTTTCATGGCAACCGCATTTGACACCAGTCTTCTTAGCCCTGTAGCTCAACTGATTAGTGGAAAAGATCAATTAACTAATACCAAGCCAAAAAGTCAATTTATTTCGTCTATGAAATCATTAATTATTGTTTACGTGCCGGTGATCCTCAAATAACCACTCTCAAAGGCTGTAGGGAATCCACCCTAACCGGCACCACTAAAAGGCCAAGTAAAGTATCCCCAAAATCCCTATGGCCAGGGCCACAAACCCCACCAGGCGATGCTTCATGAACACTGCTCCTATGCAGCTCACTGTGATGCCTAAAAACAACACTGCAAGCAGCCCCATTTCAGCTTGATATGCCCGGCTGGAAACATCTTCCCGATAAGTAAAAAAGGGCTCCTCTTCTGGCACTTCAGCTGCACTATGCCACTCAAAGGAGAAATATAGCGTCATCACCAAGGTAATGGAAGCCAATGCCAATAGCGTGGGGACGAGAAAGTGCTGGTGCAAAATGTCTATCTTCTTCTTCATACCACGGAATCAGATGTGCCCGAAAACGGCCTTGCTCCGGCAAACCGTTTCCAAATGGCCTTAATGACCAAATAAATAAAAAACCCATAAATCCCCGTCGTGACCAGTAAGGAAGGTACGGCAATACCGAAATTGGTGCTTAGCACCGCCACGATGACCAGAAAAGCAACCATTCCACCGCCCCACCGGATCAAAAGCGGCCTTAGCGGGATGTACTTGGCCTGCTGCGCCCGCTTCTTCTTGGTTCGTTCCAGGAAAATGATAAACCCACTCAAGGAGAGAAAGGCAGACCCCAAAGCCAAGACAGCATAAAGTAGCTTTAGCGGAAGGCCTCCAAAATCACCAAAGTGGAAAGATTCTTGGACATAATAAAGCTTGTCCCCGAAGCCTTGTGCGCTGATATTGTATTTGCGCTGCGTACTAAAATCCCTTTTATCCAAATAGAGTTTATTGGACCTCCTTTCATAGGCTTGACCTTTAACATCACCCAGCACTTGGACGATACCTTCGCCATTTGTGGTGGGGCGGATATTCCTTACGTCCAATGCAGGGAATTCCCTTTTTGTCGTCGCTAAAATCTCCTCAAAATCCAGTGGATAGCACGTATCCTCCTCGGCAGAAAAAGGCTTCTCACTTCGCACAAAGCCATTCGGCTGCTTCATGCCAAAACCTTCCATCAGGTAAACCTGTAGCCCCAGCCAAGCCCCTGTAATGGCGATCACCAGGTTAAACGCCAAAGCACTGATGCCGACAAACTTATGCAAATCCGCCTGTGTGATCCGGAGGTTTTTCTTCCTGATCTTCCCGAAGGCTTGCTTTTTGGTGAAATTGCCATAAATCAATAGGCCCGTGACCGTGGAAACCAATAATGCAATCCCCGCCAACCCTACCAGCTGCCTTCCGTACTGCGCTTCATAAAGGCGCACATGGATATTCCTGAGAAAATAACCGAAACTCTTAAAATAATTTCGCTCCCCTAAAATTTCACCGGTATGAGGATTCACGAAAACCTCCCAGAAGGTTGGCTGCATTGGGTCGGGATCTTTTGGCCGAAGGCGTATATTCCATGTGTCAAGGTATGGCTTTGGCAATTCGACTTCAAAAAGCTCATGATCAGGATGGGTGGCTATAACATGTTGCACTGCAGCGGTCAAAGAGGCCTCTTCCGACTGAGGGGCTACCTTGGTCAAGTGGGGATTAAGCAGCCTGTCCACTTCTGGCCTAAACAGCGCGGCCGCGCCTGTAATGCTGAGAAAGGCAATCACCACCCCAACATACAGGCCCACCCAATTGTGAATTTTCCACAGTAACTTGTTATCCATACAACGAAATAAAAAACACGCTTTTACCTATAAATCACCTATCGGTCGGACTGTGGGCAATCTCGTAAACTGAAAACAAAATTGCTTTGTCACGCACCCTCGCAGCAACATAGCAAAACGCCTTTGCGAACGGAGTGAAGCGATTCCTCTATATCAAGACGCCAGAGACGTCCCCAATCAAATGCTCATGCAAATTAAAAGGTATAAGAAACCGTGGTCATGACATTCCGTGGAGCTCCCGGGAATGCCCTGATGTAATCATAACCTCCTACCCAGTGTGTTTTATCAAAGATATTGTTAAAATTCATCTGGATCTGGAATTTATCGATCTTGTAATATACCGCAGCATTTACCAGCTCATAACCCGGAAACACCGGTGGCTCATCGGTCGCACCCAATGATCCGAATCGTTCTGTCACGAAGTTCCCACCAAGGCCAAATCCCAGCCCCTTCAGATTGCCCTCACTGATAATGTATTTGGTCCAAAAGTTTCCTGCGTGTTTGGGCGCATTGGGCTTTTGACGGCCCACCAGGTTTTCATCATCACTTTCCTCAATGGTGGCTTTGTTATAGGCATAATTGACGATTACACTCCAGTTATCGATAATCCTACCCACCAGGTCCAGCTCCGCTCCTTTGGAAAGGTCTTTCCCAGTCTGTACCAACAAGTCGGGATTACCAGGGCTATTGGCATTGTAGAGCGCACCCTTCTCGGTGAGGTAGTAAAAGGCCATGGTGGCACTTAGCCGACCTTCAAACCAATCACTCTTCACACCAACTTCCTTCAGCTCGCTGGTCAAGGGATCGAATGGCCCACCCGCTTCGGGATTATTGATCACCGTGGCTGTTTGCGGCTGGTAGCCTTGGACATAGGTACCATACAGGTTAATATTGGGTGTCAGGGAGTAAACCACGCCTACCCGGGGGATTAGGGCATCCTGGGTGACTTTTTCCTCACTGTCTGTCTTGTAATTCAGCAGGTCCGTATAGTATTCCTGACGAAGCCCCAACAATACCCTCAATTTTCCGATCTTCATTTGCTCCTGTACATATACCCCATGGGAGTAAAGGCTGGATTGCGGAAAGCTCCTGTTGCTGTAAATATATTTGCTGATATCCCGCAATTGATTGCCATAAGGATCGGTCAGGTCAAAATGGGGCACTACCGGAATCGGGTTGCCATCTGCATCCAAGGCGTACAATTCCCGATTGGCTGGGTTATAGGAGTTGATAGAACCTGTGCGGTCTGCCGTGAGGTAGCCTCTGGCTTGAAGTTGAGAGCCACCCGGGTGCAGGGTCTGCTGGAAGTAATCATACCCTACAAGCAACTTATGGTCCACATCACCTGTGCTGAAATCATAGTTAAAATAGTTGCTGAAATTATTATTGCTCCAGCTTCGCTGGCGAATGCCCATTCTCATTTCCACCTTTTCGATATCCAAGCTTCCATCACCGAGGTTTGCAAATTTGTTATTGCCACGGTGTTCCTGGAGGTCTTCACTGTAGTCTGACCGCATGAAGACGGAGTTGAAGCTCAGGCCATCGGTGATTTCATGTCGAAGGGAAATGGTCACATTGAGGCTTTCTTCCTTCAAATAATCGTTCACCGCATTGATAGACTTGCTGATGGGGACAGAGAAAAGGTCACCATTTCCGAATACCGCCTGTCCACGGTCCAGCATACCATCGGATTTTTGATACACCACGTCGAAGTTTAACAAAGTCTTCTCTGATGGCAAAAAGGAAAATGAAGGAGCTACGACCAAATTCTTGGCATATTGCAGGTCGCGAAAACTTCCCGAATTTTCATATCCGAGGTTTAAGCGATAAAGCAGCTTTTCATCTTGGGTCATAGGGCCGGTAAAATCACCTAGCATCCGGAAAGTATTAAAGCTCCCTACGGTGGAACTGATGGATTGGCGCTTTTCGCGCAGCGGCTTTTTGGTCACGCGATTTATCGTCCCACCGGCTGAGGCATTCCCAAAAAGAGCAGAGGCTGGTCCTTTGATCACTTCCACCCGTTCGATGTGGGGAATTAGCTGTTGCTTCCAGAAACTGGTAAAGGCCCGCATGCCATTCACCAAGTTACCGGAGATATCTTGGCCTTTTATCCGATGTCCCCTGATGGTGATGTCATTATAAAAGGTAAACTGGTTTACACCACTCACATTTTTCACCACGTCATTTACCGTATAGGCTCCTTGGTCCAGTGCCAGCTCCTTGGTCACATAGCCAATAGACTGGGGCACATCCCGCAGGGGGGTAGAGGACTTGGTTCCAATAAACGAATTGGTATTCTTGTAACTGGTCTCCGCTCGGCCGAGGATTTCCACCGTTTGCAGCTGGAGCTCATCTTCCGTCACAGAAACATCCAAAACGGTCGTCTCACCATTCCTGATGACCACCACTTTCGAAATGGGAGCATAGGTAAACGAACTGATCTTCACGGTATGCTCACCGACAGGTATATCATCCAATACGTACTCCCCATCCTTATCGGTAAGGGTTCCTTTAGCACTTCCCTCAATCAAGACATTGACATATTGGGCTTTTCCTCCCTTTTGATCGCTAACGGTTCCTTTTAGTTTTCCCGTTTGTGCCATACTAAGGGTGCTTAAGCTCAGGAAAAACAAAAACAGTAAACAGTATTTCATCTCTGAATATTTATTTAGACTTATTATTAATAAACGCAAAAGTATAAGATATTTTGTTAATAGACCAATCCAAAAGAAATTAAATCTTTAAGTAAAAGGATGAATTCTGTAACGCTCGAAAAGGGAATTTGTAATTGCCATGAAGCCGAATAGCTATTTCCGCACCATATGATTTGGTGCGTTAAAACAAGTCCATTCCTATCGGGTATAGGGAAGGGATAATGCGTTTTTGCGGAAATTTGTGGGAATTGGTGAAGACAATGCGGCTAAAACGAGCAATGCTCAATGGATCCACCATGGGCCGCACCCAGGGCTATGGACTTATCGCCCTTTCAGGGCTTGATTCAGATTTGCACATAGGAAGGTGCCCTCAAAAAAAATCAGCGAACATCTTCTTAATCTGCGGCATCTGGGGGTTATCAGCCTCCCATCACCTTTCCCTTTGATCAAACGGCTTTGGAGTTTTTACTTTAACAGGTTCATAGGCCTGGAGATTTGACCATTAAATGTTGGCCGAGTACCGCATCATATCACCATTCCTTTAGCTCCCAGAAAGCGGCCAGCAGGTAGGCAACAAAAAACTTCCTGAGGTGGGCAAGGCCACGATAAACCAATCTCCTTGCTGAGGAAATATGCGAAAACTCAAATATTTGTGCAATCTCCTGATAGCTGAGCCCTTCAAAATAAAAATAGTAAATCGCCTCCCTTTCACGGGTATCCAGTTGCTGCAGGGCCATGGTGAGTTTTTCGAGTTGTTCCCGCTCCATCTGTCGGTTAATATAAACGGTCTCATGGGATAGCTCGACTGGAAATTGCTTGAAGTCAAAAGCATGATGGGATGAAAACCGATGATGGTGTTTCTTTACGGCATCGATGATTCTTCTCTTAAAGCTCTTGAAAAGGTACGGTTTGATAGCATCTGTCTTGCCCAGCCCATTTCGTTTGTGCCGCAGGTAAATAAAAAAATCCTGAAGGGTATCCTTCACCAGGTCATGATCCATTGTCAGTTGGCAGCCAAAGTTAAAAAGGACATTTGCATACTGCTTGTAAATGGTGATAAAAGCCTCTTCATTGCCTGTCCTAAAAGCGTCCCAAAGGCGGCTTTCCTCCATTCCCACACCGAACCCGTCAGCTGCTGGAGCAGAGGAAGTGGCTGTTTTGGGTTTTATGGAACGTTCATGGAGCAAGGACATGGTGACGGGATTATGCGATCATCACCATAATTTCCATCTTGTATGGTGATAAATCATCCTGCACATTCCTGTACGATCATAAATAAGACGTACAAAAAAAGGGGCTGTCTCAAAATGTCAACACCAAAACATGATGCATCCTATTTTAAGAGACAGCCCCTTCTAAAGAATATCAAAGGATTATTGCCTTAATCAAAGATATACCTGATACCGATTTGTCCTCTCCAACGGCTAAGGAAATCGCTTACAAAATAAGGATTGCCGTCGCTCAGGCCAGAACCATCATAGCTGTATGTAGGGACATAACCGCCGTCTTCATAGCCCTCGAAGTTGATCAAGGAGAAGGAGTTATTGCTCACACTATATTGTCTGCCCCACTCCTTGCTGATCAAGTTGCCGAGGTTAAACACATCAAAGGAAAGCTGCAGCCTGTGATTGGTTTCCCCAACAGTAGCCAGCTTAAATTCATGCATAAAACGCAAATCCACCTGATTGGTCCAAGGGAGCTTGTCACCGTTTCGTTCTACATATTGTCCCCTTCTAGAGCTGAGGTACTCATTGCCTTCGATAAAGGCATTCAGTCTATTCCACTGAGAAGCTTGCTCAGAAGCTGAACCTACGAAGTTGATCTCATCGGCACTTGCCGGCACATAGATTAGATCATTTCCAAAGGTATCATCATTATTAATGTCTCCATTATACACATAAGAAAGCGGTACCCCTGACTGACCATTATAGAAAAGTCCGATGCTAGTGGAAGAACCATTTTTATAATTGATCTTATAGTTTACCGCAGCCACCACTCTGGAACGGATATTATTATCTGCAAAACCCAATTCGGTGTTATTGCCACCATTCACAGTCTCCACATATCTCCAGTTGGAGTAGGCTTGACTGGAAGTACCGCCATTGACGTCTTTGGATTCGCCATAGGTATAGGCAGCACTCATGGACAAACCTCCTTCAAAATTTTTCTGTAATTGGGCGGTCAAATTGTACGCATATCCTTTGTTGGTATTGGTCAGCAACAGAACATCATTAAAATTGCCATTCATATATTCTGAATCAAATACGACCCTATTATCAGGACCGCCTTGTAAGGTTCCAGCCTCTTGCTTATTCAAGTTTCTATAATCGATGTTCTTAAGGTTCTTGGAATAAATGGCTTCGAAAGTAGCGATCAATCCACCTGGAAATTGATGGTCCACTGCTCCATTTACCCTCAATATCTGCGGAAACTTAAAATCTTTGTCTGTAACATTGATTTCCGACGCAGTAAGTGATTGGCCTAAATCAGCTGCATCTGGCTGACCATACGGATCCGGCACAAATGTAAAATCCTCATTTCCACTAAACCGACCGATGCTTCCTTCATTCCTTGACAAATTAACTCGTCCAAATTCATTACCGGTATTCGTGTATTGGTTAGAGAGCCATACAAATGGCACTCGACCGGTAAACAGCCCAACACCACCTCTTACCTGAGTAGTACCGTTGCCATTCACATCCCAGTTGACGCCCACACGGGGAGAAATCATCAATTGCGCTCCGGGCATTTGGTCTGTCGCTACGCCATATTCAGCAAATTCTTCGTTAAACTGTTCGTTTACGGAAGGCTTTTCTGAGAAAGTCGGAATATCTAACCTAAGACCGGCAGTAAGTTTAAGGTCCCTGGTTGCTTGGTATTCATCCTGCGCATAAAAACCCAGCTGAAAAGCATTGAATTCAGCCCCTTGTTGAGGATTATCCGTTCTGGAATAAGAATAGTCATAGCTTCTCGGAAGGACTTCTCCAGGAGTACCTACGGTTTCAAAATCTTCCAGTGAGAAGTAACTATATGCCCCGAAGTTTTGACGGATAAACAAGTTATACGTGCTGTAAAATTCATTGTGTGTACCAAATGTCAAGGTATGTCTCCCTTTATACAAGGTCAAGTTATCCGTAATGGTCAGCACATCCTGATCGAGCTGGTTGGCTGTGGAAAAAGGTTCAGAACCTAAATTGATGCTTCTACCGCCACTTAGTCTCACGTTGATAGCAGGAAAAGGCTCTCCCAGATAATCCCTATCGTCCCTTACGGTGGTATAACCTATCCGTAGTTCGTTGGAAATATTATTGCTGATGTTACTGGTCCACTCCAATACGGTACTGTTGGTCGTAGAAGGGAAAAACTCACCGTTATTATAGAAATTGGCGGAGTTTGGACTTCTGGAACCGTCTATGTTCTCCCCGTACACATAAGAATGTCGCAAGGTCAGCTTGTTGTTCCGGTTGATGTTCCAGTCCAATCGTGCAAAGATCTTTTCAGAACTTGTGACATTGCTGTAAGCCCCATAAGGTCCTGGATCATATCCAAGTCTTTCGGCTACCGATGCCACTCGATCCATTTCCTCCACAGAAATATTGGAGCTCCCAGAACCTGGCTGGTACAGTAAAGGCTGCGTTCTGCTGGTCACTTCACCGTTGACAAAGAAGAACAACTTATCTTTTACCACAGGACCTCCCAGTCTAAAACCGGTTTGGTAATCGGTATAACTGTCCAATTTGGTTCGCTCTTCATCTGGGCTTTTGCCCACCAAATCTTGGTTATTGGAATAATAATAGAGCGATCCTTCGTAATTGTTCGTGCCAGATCTGGTGATGGCATTGATACCGCCACCGGTAAATCCACCCTGGCGCACGTCATAAGGAGCAATCACCACCTGAACCTGCTCGATGGCATCTAATGAGATCGGTTGTACCCCGGTCTGGCCACCATTGGTGCCCGATGAGGAAAGGCCAAAAACATCGTTGTTTACCGTACCGTCAATGGCAAATTGATTGTACCGGTTATTTTGGCCGGCAAAGGAAGTACCCGAACCAGCTGTAGAAGCCTGAGGGGTCAGCCTGGTAAAATCCGAGATAGACCTGGAAATAGATGGTAGAGAGTTGATCTGCTCATTGCTGATACTAGTGGCGGCTCCTGTCCGCTCATCATTGATCACAGGGTTTCGAGTGGCCAGTACTTCTACGCCCTCGATTTCAAGCCCCTCTTCTTGCAAGACCACATCCAGTCGATAAGCCTGTCCCAATTGCAGGTTAATGTTTTCTACTATCGCCTTCTCGAAACCAATAAAGGTGATTTCCACCGTGTATGGTCCACCTACTCGCATACCCTGGATGGTAAACCGACCATCCACCCGGGTAGAGGCACCATATTTCGTTCCTGATGGCGTGTGGGTGGCTACCACATTGGCACCAGGCAACGTTTCTCCACTAGGGTCTTCCACCACACCACTCATGCTGGCGGTGGTGATCCCTTGGCCATACAATGAGTTTACCCCAATCAGGAGCATCGTCATTGCGAATAGACTCTTTAGTAATAGTTGCTTCATAATTTGATTTGTGATTGATAAAAACTGATTTGCTTTAAAAGGTTTTCCAATACAAATGTATAGGACTTTACAGGGTTTTTATTTTAGTAATTGTTAAGTTTCTCCTTGCTATAATCGATTTTCTTAACATTAAATTCGCACTGGGCTAAAATTTTATTCTAAATATAAGAACTAAAAAAAGCAAATCCGAAAAAATAACACATCTATGTATCGAAAACACAGAATTTATTCTTTTCACATTCTTACACCGCCTCTACTTACTTTTGTTACAAATAAAGCCTATTTAATACAAAAAATTTTTCCAAATTGTTAATATCCCGTGAAAATGGCTTTTAAACACCCCTGCTAAAGTGATGTATTATCTTGGCCCTTGGCCGACCATCGGCCTCACGAAAGCTAATTTTCTTTTATAGGTGAACCTGATTTTCATAGGTTAATGCCAGCGACAGACGACCTTCTGTCACTTTTTTATTACCTTCATGATTTAGGTAAGTATTGCTTTGGAGACGGTAAAAATCAAGCATTCACCCAACACGATCCACCACTGCAATACGTTATGAAGAGGGATCACCGTTTGCAGTTTTGACAAACTGATAATTTCTGAAAAATATGAAACAAAAAGGAATAGGGTGGCTATACCTCTACTTATTTGCTGGGGTTAGCGATATGGTCATGATCGTGGAAGGCCATCCAGAGTACCGGTATTATACCAAGCCCTTGATCATGCTATCATTGGCCATTTATTTTCTCACTACGACGGCAGTAATCAAAAACAGCCTCCTTCGAAAATCCGTAGGAGCCGGGTTGATTTTCGGACTTGCAGGTGACGTGCTCTTACTTTTTCCATCTTTGTTCCTTTATGGTTTGGGGGCATTCTTGATCACCTTGATATGCTATACCATCGCCTTCAAGCTCACCCAAAATCACCAGATCAACCTCCGCAATATCAATTTCCTCAAAACGTTTTTCTATAACCTTCCCCTATACATTTTTGCGGCCATGTTATATTTCCTGGTGAATGATCACTTGGGGCAAATGAAAGTGCCTGTGGTGCTGTACATTTTGGCCATGGTCTTGATGGTATCCATCGCCAGGGAGCGCTTCAAACGCACCAATATGCTGAGTTTTATACAGGTATTTATAGGAGCACTTCTTTTCATGATTTCGGACAGTATTCTGGCATTGGACCTCTTCTTCAGCCCTATAGCCAATGCTGATATCCTGATCATGGGCACGTACATTTTGGCGCAGCTGCTCATCGTGATGGGTATTCGGAGTCACTTGGTCCACAGCCCTACGGCAAAATAGAGATCAAGCAATACTTCTCGGGGATGAATGTGGACATAGTCTTATGAAATACAATTTCACACCGTTAAAACGATGGTATTCCTCCAAGGGGCAAACGCCTTTAAAAAAATGTTCCTATTTGCATTTATATCCGCCGTTCCTACGGACCTTATCCTTTTGTGTGTAATCATTTTTGGTGCAGGTGACAACCTGCACCTTCTATATGACCCTCCGCCAAGGGCGGATTAGGCAGGATGCTCAGTTGTGAGAGCATATTCAGGGTTTAACCTCAACCAAGCCAACCACCATACATGAGCAGATAGCCGCGACGGCTTGTACGATCCAAATCAACAAATCATGGATCAAGCAGAAAAGATGGGGGCTAGCCTATTTCGATGGCTAAATATGTTTTGGCCACGGATGAACACTGATAAACACAGATAGGATGCTTAGGCATTGTAAATCGGTGTTCATCTCCCCAGAAATATGACTTGATCCAAAATAACAGGAATTAAGGCTATATCGATACAAAACCCAGGCTAAATAAAAATGAAGTGGATGCTGTAATCTACACGGAAAGTCATTAATAATTGCTTTGTACCTTTGAGCCTTCGTGGCGAATCATTATTCCCTAAATAACAAAATCTCTCGCCCCCAGAAACATTGCTTGATCCCTAACAATTGCTAAAAACAAAGCCGCAGCACCGTCCAGAAATCATCCTGGCGGTGCTGCGGCTTTAGAAACGTTTCTTTAAAACGCGATTATTTCTTCAATGCCAGTTGAATGCTCAGCTCTTTCAGCTGCTCATCGGCAATGGCACTTGGAGAATCGATCATAACATCCCTTCCGGAGTTGTTTTTCGGGAAAGCAATGTAATCCCTGATGGAATCACTTCCACCAAAGATCGCACACAACCGGTCAAAGCCAAAGGCTATTCCCCCGTGCGGTGGTGCCCCGTATTCAAATGCCTCCATCAAGAACCCAAACTGAGCCTGAGCCTCCTCATCGGAAAAGCCAAGATGCTTGAACATGGTCTTTTGGGTATCCCGGTCATGGATCCTAATGGATCCACCGCCGATTTCCACGCCATTGATCACCAAGTCATATGCATTGGCACGAACAGCTCCCGGATCATTTTCCAGCAGTGGAATATCCTCTTGCTTTGGAGACGTAAATGGATGGTGCATGGCATGAAAACGCTTGGTATCCTCGTCCCACTCCAAGAGTGGAAAGTCCAATACCCACAGTGGCTTGAATGTATTCTTGTCTCTCAATCCAAGGTCACTTCCCATTTTTAGTCGCAACTCAGAAAGCTGCTTTCTGGTGGCATTTTGATCCCCAGACAAAACAAGGATGAGGTCACCGGGCTGGGCATTCATTTTATCCGCCCAAGCTTTGAGATCCTCTTGGCTATAAAATTTATCCACCGAGGATTTAAAAGTGCCGTCGTCGTTGCATTTCACATACACCAATCCCTTGGCACCGATCTGTGGCCGCTTCACCCATTCGGTCAAGGCATCCACTTGCTTTCGGGTATAACTGGCCGCTCCTGGAGCAGCAATGCCCACTACCAATTCTGCCTCATCGAAAATCTTAAAGCCTTTGTTTTGAGCCACGTCATTCAGCTCCACAAACTTCATGTCAAAACGCAAGTCTGGCTTATCGTTTCCATAGTACTTCATGGCATCGGCAAAAGTCATCCGCTCCACTTCACCCAGCTCCACTTTCTTTACGGTACTGAACAGGTGCCTTACCAGCCCTTCAAAGGTGGTGAGGATATCTTCCTGCTCCACAAAAGACATTTCGCAGTCTATCTGGGTAAATTCCGGCTGCCGATCAGCCCTAAGGTCTTCATCACGGAAGCATTTTACGATCTGAAAGTACCGGTCAAAGCCGCTGACCATCAGCAACTGCTTAAAGGTCTGTGGTGATTGGGGCAAGGCGTAAAACTCGCCCTCATTGATACGGCTAGGCACCAAAAAGTCCCTGGCTCCTTCCGGAGTGGACTTGATCAGCACCGGTGTTTCCACTTCCATGAAGTCCAGTCCGTCCATAAATTTGCGGGTTTCCTGCATCATGCGGTGCCTCAGCTGAAGTTTCTCCCGAACGACCCTTCTTCTCAAATCCAAATAGCGATACTTCATCCGCAGGTCCTCACCACCGTCCGTCTCATCTTCAATCACAAAAGGAGGAACCTTTGCCGCATTCAGGACTTTCAGTGCAGTGGTCTTAACCTCAATGTCTCCTGTCGGAATTTTATTGTTTTTGGAAGTTCGCTCGATGACCTCACCAGCAGCTTGGATGACGAATTCCCGTCCCAATGAAGCCGCCTTTTCCAGCAGTGCCTGATCACTGGAGCCCTCTTCAAAAATCAGTTGGGTAACTCCATATCTATCCCGTAGGTCCACCCATACCAAACCTCCTTTGTTCCGTACCCGCTGCACCCAGCCGGAAAGGGTCACTTCTTCGCCCACATCTCCTATGCGCAATTCCCCACAAGTATGTGTTCTTAGCATATTTTTAATTTTTTATTCGATACCAGTCGCCAAAGATAATAATTCGATCCACAGTTTACTATTATGACAAAAAGTATCCTAGCATTTTTCTACCTATTTCCTCCTTGGAACAAAATTATCCTTCTTTTCTACACAATTCCAGCCCCTATCTTTCGTTTAAACCTAGAGATTTATCAAAAACAACCCATTTCAACGTAAAAAATAGCCTAACTACTTGCTATTTGACCAAAATTTAAACTTATTACAAGATCGTTTTAATTACCAAAAATCAACATTAGGGAATGAAGAAATCATGGATCGTGGCAGCAGGTATTGTGTTGCTAACGGCAGCAGGTTATGGCTTGTACGAGACCAAGCTAAAACCTCAACGTGAAGTTGTAGAAGCAGAAGTAACCGCCTTGGAAAGTGAAGAAAAAGCGGCGGTTAAGGAAGAACATTTACTTTATGGGATAAATGTAGACGAACTGGATGTTGTAGAAGGGAAAGTAGCCAGAAACCAAACCCTCTCCACTATCTTGGCACCCTTTAACGTACCTTACCAAATCATCGATCAAATCGCCAAGAAATCCAAGGATATTTTTGATGTTCGTAAGATCGCCTTTAACAAAAAATACACCGTACTCACCTCGAAAGACAGCAGTTCAAAAGCAGAATTTTTTATTTATGAACCAAACGCCGCTGAATTTGTCGTGTACAAACTGGACGGCAAGGACATTTATAAAGAAGCAAAGCCGGTAGAATTACGAAAAAGGGAAATCGCCGGTAGAATCACCTCATCCCTATACGTCAACATGACCGAACAGGGCATCACACCGGACCTGATTGATGAATTTGCAGATCTTTACGGTTGGAGCGTGGACTTTCAGCGCCTCCAAAAGGGCGACAAATACAAAGTCGTGTACAATGAAAAAGTGGTGGACGGCCAAGTGGTCGGAATAGAGCCTATCCAAGTAGCCTATTTTGAACACATGGGCGAACCCTATTACGCCATTCCATTTGAACAAAACGGACAAGTGTCTTTCTTCGATCTCGAAGGCAACAGTTTTAAGAAAGCCTTTCTGCGTGACCCGGTAAAATTCACCAGAATCAGTTCGCGGTATAGCTTGAGAAGGTACCATCCAGTGCAGAAGCGTTACAAAGCCCACTTGGGAACGGATTATGCAGCACCAAGGGGTACGGAGATCAGGTCTGTAGGAGATGGTACCATCATCGCTGCCAGCTACACCGGAGGAAACGGCAATTATGTCAAAGTAAAGCATAACGGCACCTATACCACCCAATACCTTCACATGTCCAAAATTGCCTCCGGCATTCGCAATGGCGTTCGTGTAAAACAAGGACAAGTCATCGGCTATGTGGGAAGCACCGGCCTGGCCACGGGACCGCACCTTTGCTTCAGGTTCTGGAAACACGGAAAGCAGGTGGACTGGTTAAATGAAGATATCCCACCTTCCGATCCTATTTTAGACGATAACAAAATGGCTTTCGAAAGGGTAAAAACAGAAAAAATGGATCAATTGGCATCAATTCCCTACCAAGAGAATCCAGAAGATAAACTGCTCACCCAAGCCACTGAATAGATGGTTTGATAAAGCGATCACAAAAAAGGTTTCCATGCTATCCATGGAGACCTTTTTTTATTGCCCCTTTGATAAAATTCAAAACCGATACATGGAATCTAGTGAATTTTGGAGCAAGCCATATTTCTGGGGAAATGGATAGTGAAATGTTTGCAGAGAAGGACCGTTCGTGCCCAAAAGATGATCGACTTCCTCCATGTACCAAAAACGGCTTTAGCGGAAATTTGTGGAGATAATAGGTGGCTAAAGCATTTTTACATTGTCCGCTCCTACAAAACTTTACTTCATGTGTGATACCCTTTAGGCAGCAAGTGGTCACCTGCACCAAGTGCCATGGGCACGACATGTTAGGGAACCTGCGGATTTAACAGCAGGATACTTCAAAGAACCCAACCACTTAAGGGAGTGCCAGCGGCCCAATGGATCGCTACCCTGTAGGATAATCTTCTTTCACATCCCTCGACACTAAACACGTACTTTACCACTCCCCGGCTGTACTCTTTGAACGGATGGGCGCTTTCCCCTGCTTTTCTACTGGAACCTTTAAAATCATTACGGTAAATTACGTACTAAAAACCGATAATTATTATTTAATACGTGGCAATGATTTACTAATCCTACCCGTTTATGAAGGACACCCCTTCTTTAGTCACTTTTCTATGCCACAGAATCAAAGTAATTTTCTATCATTGTATATAAAATCTTTATATTTGCCTCATGGATAAAAAAGTTTTACTAATGATTTTGGATGGTTGGGGCTTGGCCACCAACCCTGAAGTTTCTGCGATAGACAAGGCAAACACGCCATTCATCGACAGTCTTTTTGAAAAATATCCACACTCCAAATTGGATGCTTCCGGTTTGGCTGTGGGATTGCCAGACGGACAGATGGGCAACTCAGAAGTAGGGCATATGAATATCGGTGCCGGGAGAGTTGTGTACCAAGATCTGGTTAAAATCAACAAAGCTGTAGAAGAAGGGGATCTCAAAGAAAATCCAATCTTGAAGAAAGCTTTTGCTACCGCGAAAGAAAGCCAAAAAAAGGTACATTTCATCGGACTGGTATCCGATGGAGGGGTACATGCACATATCAAGCACCTCAAAGGCCTGTGTGACGCAGCCAAAGCCAATGGCATCACGGAACCGTATATCCATGCCTTCACAGACGGCAGGGACACTGACCCTAAAAGTGGCCTTGGATACCTGGAAGACCTCCAACAGCACTGCAGTCAATCTGTCGGTAAAATTGCTTCTGTAATCGGCCGATACTATGCCATGGACAGAGACAAACGATGGGAACGAGTGAAATTGGCTTATGATGCCATGGTTTTAGGAGAAGGGGAGAAGTCCAAGGACATCCTCGCCGCCATCAAAAAATCATATACCAACGGGGTAACGGATGAATTTATCCGCCCGATCGTCCAAGTGGACGAAAATGGAAAAGCCATCGCCACCATTGAAGAAGGCGATGTGGTCATCTGTTTTAACTTCCGAACCGACAGGGGACGTGAAATCACACAGGTACTGACCCAGCAGGATTTTGAAGATTACAAGATGAAAAAGCTGGACCTGCACTATGTGACGTTTACCAATTATGACGAAACGTTTAATGGGGTTTCGGTCATCTTCGAAAAAGACAACCTGAAAAACACCCTCGGAGAAGTGTTGGCCAACAACGACAAAAAACAAATCCGAATTGCGGAAACAGAGAAATATCCGCACGTCACTTTCTTCTTTAGCGGTGGACGTGAATCGGAATTCGATGGAGAATCCCGCATCCTCTGCAGCTCCCCCAAAGTGGCCACTTATGACCTGCAGCCTGAAATGAGTGCTTACGAAATTGCCAAAAAAATCAATGTCGAATTGGACAAAAAGGAAACGGATTTCGTTTGCCTAAACTTTGCCAATGCTGACATGGTTGGCCATACGGGTGTATTTGAAGCAGCGGTAAAAGCCTGTGAAGCGGTAGATGAATGCACCAACTCCGTCATCTCCACAGCACTGAAAAACGACTATTCCGTCATCGTGATCGCCGATCATGGCAATAGCGATAAAATGCTCAATGAAGACGGCACCCCAAATACTGCCCACACCACGAACTTAGTTCCATGTATTATGGTTGACAAGAAAGACCAGTTGGAAGTAAATGACGGTAAGCTGGGAGACCTTGCGCCTACTATCCTTAAAATGATGGGCGTAGACATCCCAGCTGAAATGACTGGTGATGTGCTGTTAAAATAATAAGGCTCTTGAAAAAACTATTTTCATTTCTATTAATGCTGGGGCTGCTCTTTTCCTGCACTGAAGGAGAAAAGCAGCCCTTGGCAAATCCGACGCAGATAGATAAGTATTTTCCTCTTAAAGCCCTGGTAGTGGAACAGCTGGAGGCCTTGGACGGCAAGGAAGTCCAAAAGGAAACTTTTATCAACGGTGAAAAGGAAACCAACACCGTTACCCTTGACCAAGAACAATGGCGAAAGGAACTGGATGCCTTTATCCAAGCAGATATCAATAAAGCGGCTAATTCCACCGCTTATGAGATACAGGAAAATGGCTCAGAAAAAGTTTATCTCCTAAAGCCTGAGGCAAAAGGAAACATCAAAGAACTTCGAGTAAACTACCAATCCCCAGAGCACAACCACCTAAAGGAAGTGACCTTTTTGGCCAAATCTGAAAACCTCTTTTATGAATCCAGTACCCAAGGTAGGCTTCACATCGATGAATCCACCGGGCACATCACGGCATATTCAGTGGAAGGCAGCCAAAAGGTATGGTTTTTATCCCCCAATAAAATCACGGTAGAAGGAAAGGTCACAAAGTAAAACGGTATTGTTTGCAAAAACCAGTAAGCATCCCGCCAACATAAGTCCCATGTAAGATAATTGGGAGACTAGCTTTTTCAATGACTAAAAAAACCTTACCATCGTACATTTATCGGGAGCGTCATACGCCACACAGTCACTATGGCACAAAATAATTATCAATTTCTTTCAGAACATACAGCATCCATCTGGTGCCATTGTAACGTTTTCGCATTTATCGTTATCTATGGCTTAAAGTAGAACGCTAAGGCAGTGGATGAACAAAACTTAATCTTGCATAAACAGCTTCACCCCTGTCATCTACATAAAAAAACAATGGATCGCGAGGTGGCTACCCCCCTCACGATCCATCTCACATCTTATTAAGCCTTGCAATCGCCCAAGCTACACCCAGACGTACTTTTACTGGCTACCTATGATTTAGCTTAGTTGTTCTTAGTCGTATCCGGTTTGGACTTTGATTTCCCGAAGAGTCCTTTCAAGGCATCCTTCACCTCATCAGCAGCCTTATTTTGCGCCTCTTCGACTTTCTTATCCAGTTCCTTTTTAGCACTGTCTTGGGCAGCATCTGCCTTTGCCTTCATCTCTTGTTTGGCACTGTCTTCATGGGCCTTAAACTGCTCTTGCACCTGATCTTGGAGCTTTTTACTTTCTGCAGATGCACGGGATTTCAAGGCATTGGTCAGTAAGGCTTCCATGCTGTCTCCACCGGCCAAGCTGAGTTTTGGTGATGAATAAGTCCCTCCCAGATTGATCGCGATAGGGATTTTCGTATCTCCCGTAGCTTCCGTTCCTGAGATGCTAGCCAACAGGTTATTGGCCTGGCTTCCCAGTTTTCCGGCAGGAACCTGCATGTTGATCAGGTAATTGACACTACCGTCAAATCCAGTGCTCCCTTGAATATTAGCCTCATAATCCCAAAGTTTCACGTCAAAGGGCTGCACCTCCAACATCCCATCCTTTATTTCCGCTTGAAGATTTAGGTCCTTGAGTGTAATGGTATTGCCATCCTTCAGCTTGGTAAGCGAGGTTATACCATTGACGATCTGACTGTTTTCCAAAGCTGCTTGGGCCACTTTTATCAAGCCACTTCCATCCAAGGAAGACAACACCGGCATCATGTCCTGCCCCAAATTTCCAGACAATGAAAAATTGGTGGTAAAATTCCCATTCAAATGCTGGGCGATGGGGGCAAAAGCTTTAACGGTATTGAAGTACTTAAAGGCCTCTTGAATGCTCATGGCACTGACATTGAAGTCCATGTTAAACTTCGGATCCTTAATGTCCTGGGTATTGTATGCCCCATTTAAGGTCAATTGACCGCCCAAGGTACGCATACCAGCATCCTTAAATGTCAGAATGCCGTTCTTAAGGGTCATGGTTCCCTTTGCGTCATTGAACACCAGATCATCATAAAGCACTTCATCTGCCTGTACGCTCATCTTAAAATCGATATTCTTCGGCAATTCGATAAGCTGCAGTTCAGTGGTATCCTCCGTAGTCGATTCACTTTCGGTCATCCACTCGTTGATATTAAATTTGGTGGAGCTGACATTCAAGTTTCCTGAAAGGACTTCGTTTTCTTCAAAAACGTACGCAATATAGTTTGCTAAACTACCATTAGCTTTCACAGGACTCTCTCCCAAGCGCGCCTCAAAAGTAGTCAGGTTAATGGACTGTGGGCTGAAGTCACCTTTGGCCTGATGGATGCGTATTCCTTGGGGAAGGTCTTTGTCTGTATAATAAAATTCTGTAAGGGCTACCTGTCCCCTGGTATCCAGGCGATTGTACCGCTCGGCTTCCACATCGGCATAACTACCCTTCGTATCAATATCAGCCATGACCTTACCGTCCATGATCACCTCATCCATGGGGAATATCTTACTGATCTTCCCTAGATCCACAGATCCATGTATAGCCCCATCCCAATTGAGCGCATCCAAGTCACGAACAGCCATATTCCCTTTGATCTCTTCACCTTCCAGCTTAAAGCCAAACGTGGACAGGTCTACCAGAAAATCATTCATCTTACCGCTATTATTGACTATAACCGTATGCACGTTTAAATCTTCGATCGGTGCGGGGTACTCTTCACTTTTCACATAACCATCGGTTAAGGTCATCTTGGCATCTATCGCCGGAATGATCTTCGCTACACTGTCATAGCGGCCTTTGGCAGCAGCATCCACGTCCAAAACACCCCGCAATTCCATCCCTTCAATGGGAAAAATTGAGGTAAGCTCTTCTAGGTTCAGTTTCCCCTTGAGCTCCCCATCAATGTCATACGTGACCAAATTCTCCAGTAACAACCGCCCCGAAACAGGATTGGAACCGAAGGTGAGGTTAAACGCTGGAATATTGACTTGGGTATTATCCAGGTTATTGGTTTCGTTCTTGATCGACATGTCCACATTGATATTGCTGACAGGCTTTGGCAGGTCGGGATATTGAAACATCCCATCGGTCACTTTCAAGCCGATCTTAAAAGCGGGAAATTGGCTCTCGCTGTAGGTACCTTTAAAGTAACCGCCAAAATCCATGGTTCCAGAAGTATTTATCCCATCAAATGACTCCGTATACACTCCTGGCACCAAGGAAAGGACACTTTTGAAGGTGTTATCCTTTCCTTCGAAGGTCAAATCAAAATCAATGTCCTCTGAAGGCATGGCAAGAAATCCATCAATACCGAACATAAAATCGTTCAGCCCAAATTGTCCCTCACCAAAAGTAAATTTCATTTGATTCATGTCCACTTGGATCTCCGTATCCGCTGTAAAGACTTTATTGGACAGGTAGTTTACCTCCTCAAAATCCATTCGCATGATATTGGTTTGGATCTTTCCGTCCAGTCCATACACTTCCGCTGTAAAATCCCCATATCCTTCCATATCGAAATCCCGCAGGGCCAAAAAATATTTTAACTGCCGGTCGTCATACACGAAATTCACGTCCTCTATTTCCATAAGGTCAATGCCCAATTTGAAATTTGACGGCTCTTCAGGGGCAGTGGGCTCCCCAGTATCTTTGGCAATATCGTAATTGGCCGTTCCATCTTCCAGCACCTTTACGTAAATGCTCCCGCCCTTGAGATGCAGCCCCGTCAACTCTGGATAATCGCCAAATATCACCGACATCAGGTTAAAGTCGATTTGAAAGTTATTGATGTGCGCCAAGGTATCCCCTTCAAAGGGCGCATTTCCATGTACCCCAAATTCGTTTACCGTCGCCGATATATTGGGAAAGCGTTTCAGCACACTCAGGCTTATCTGATCCACATCATAATACACCTGTGCATCCACTGCATTGGCAATTTCCTTATCGATCCGTGCCACGATCTTGTCTTTGAAAATAAAGGGGGTGGCAATCAGTGCCACAAGTAAAAAAGCAAAAACGGACAATATAATAATCAGGGTCTTTTTCATAGCCATGTCAAAATTAGTGATACATCTTTCCTGCCTTGAATTAAAAATAGGATAACCAGCAAGACTTATACAAAGGTATCAAATTTGATGCCCCAATAAAAAAGGGAACAATCGAATGTTCCCAAAACTTGAAAATTTATAGTTTTTTTATCCTTTTTACGGGATTATACAGACATCAATTTAAAATGGTAATCTACGTTTTCCTTTTTGAAATGGGTGATCTGCTTTCTCAGGTGATAAAATGCCTCTAGCAATGGCGCATTGTCCAAACCTCCGGCATCAATCGCTTTGAAACCTATCAATTCGATCAATTTCTTTACGCGGTATTTGTCAAAATCGTTGTCCCCACAGAAATAGGTTTCTTTAACCAATTCCAAGGGATCACATTTGGGATAATCCAGTCCCAGGTTGTTAAACCCTTTTAATACTTTCTTATAATCCGCCTTTTCTTGGATATACCGAGTGTTACAGCCAAAATTCGGATTATATTTTCCATTGGTGCAGTCCAATACTAACTTATCCTTGGTTTCTAGCCTCGAAAGACATTTACATACCAATGGCAAAAATTCATTCTCACAGCAAACCATAATGACATCGGCTTGGTCCATTGCTTCACAATAACCAAATACCTTATCCTTTTGCATTTGAAGAATCTTCCATTCTATTTGCCTGGCTTCAAACTCCTCCCTTACTCCAAATACAACTTTTAAACCTCGGGAAATATATTTGTTCCCTAAAGTCACTGACAATTTTGTTCCTCCAATAATTCCTAACGTCATGCTTACGCGGTCTTTAAACTATTCTGTATTGTTTTAACGAAAAAGGTGTGGATTTCTTTCCTTGGTGAGGGGAAAGAAGTGGGTGATTATGACAACTGGTATTATCCACTTGTGCAATCCTTTGAAAACTATAAAAAATATTCCTTTATAGCAAGCTTTCCCTCACCTAATTACCTGAAAACAAGCGCAATACATTTTACATAAGGCAAAAAGCCAAAAACCTACTTTAAAAACTGTATATATTACACTTTTTACCAGTGATTTTTCACTTTCCCCAACAATTCTTTATGAATTTTTTCGTTGCTGCCTACCAATTCACGTCCAAAGACATAATCATCTCCTCCGCTAAAATCCGTTACTTTACCCCCTGCTTCCTGCAAGATGATCACACCTCCCGCTACATCATAGGAATTCAGGTTGTACTCGAAATATCCATCCATTCTTCCAGCGGCCACATAGCAAAGGTCCACTGCCGCACTCCCAATCCGTCTTACCCCGTGGGAATGTTGAATGATGTCTTTCAGCAAGCCTAAGTATTTATCCACTTCTTCAAAGGCACTGTATGGGAAACCAGTAGCAACTAGCCCTGCGGACAGGGAAGGAGTGGGGCTTACCCCTATCGGCGTATCGTTACAAAAGGCACCTCCACCTTTGGTGGCGTAAAAACACTCGTTATTATTGACCTCATACACCACTCCGAGGATGATTTCTCCATCTTTCATCAGGGCAATGCTCACTGAAAACACGGGCACACCATGCACAAAATTTGTCGTACCATCCAAGGGATCTACGATCCAATTATAAACCTCCCCTTCCTTATTGATCGTGCCCTCTTCGGTAATAAACCCTGCTTCTGGCAAAATCTCCTGAAGACCGCTCACTACGATCTTTTCTGCCTCCTTGTCAACATAAGACACCAAATCGTTAAATCCTTTGTGCTCTACCTTATTCAGGTCAAAGCTCTGTCTCTCTCTTCTGATAAAAGCGCCAGCTTCTCTGGCAATGGCTATGGTCTTGTCTAAAAGTTCGTTAATCTCCATTGGTTAGTTTTTTCCTGCTACTGTAATTACGATTTCTCCTTTTATGGTATTTTCATTATAATAATCAATAAGTTCTTCCAAGGTCCCCCTGATGTTCTCTTCGTACATCTTGGTGAGCTCTCTGGAGACACAGGCCATCCTGTCCCCACCAAATGCCTCCATGAGTTGTGTAAGGGTTTTTAACAGCCGATGGGGAGACTCATAAAATATCATGGTGCGCTGCTCTTCCAGCAGATTCTCAATACGCGTTTTGCGCCCCTTTTTATGAGGCAAAAATCCTTCAAACACAAAGCGGTCATTGGGAAGTGCTGAATTCACCAGGGCAGGCACAAAAGCAGTGGCTCCAGGCAGGCAATTCACTTCCAACCCTGCTTCTCGAACGGCCCTTACCAATAAGAAACCAGGATCGGATATGGCAGGCGTCCCGGCATCACTCACCAGCGCAAACTGTTCTCCCGCCTCCATGCGTGCCACCAATTTTTCTACGGTTTTGTGCTCATTAAAAATATGATAGCTCTGCAAAGGCCGCTGGATTTCCAGGTGCTTCAGCAGTTTTCCTGTCGTCCGCGTATCTTCGGCCAAAATAACATCTACACGCTGGAGCACGTCTATGGCCCGGAGCGTAATATCCTGCAGATTCCCGATTGGCGTAGGCACCAGGTAAAGGTGCGGCTTTATTTCTTCGGTCATTAGATCAGCTTATCGATGGCAGCGGCCAATTTTTTATCCTTATCCGTGACTTTATTGCCGGCATCATGGGTTGTCAAGGCTATGGTCACTGAATTATAGACATTGCTCCAGTTGGGATGATGACCTTGCTCCTCAGCCAAAAAGGCTACCCTGGTCATAAAAGCAAAAGCTTCTTGAAAATCTGAAAATTCGAATACTCTTATAAGTTGATCATTTTTCTCTTCCCACATAGCAAATTTGATTTATAACGAAATGATTCCTTCTATTTTGGATGCGCGTTCATATACCTCTATGATCGACTGGCTGTCCCTCATCATTGCTTTGATGGTCGCACTGACATAGGTACCCTTTGCCGATTCCTTAAAGACCACCTCATGCTTCGGCAGCAATCCCCTTACTTCGTCTTCCTTACCACTTGGCACAATAAATTTAAACATGTACAATGCCGGAAAACTGGTTTGCTCATCAAGCTTCTCTTTAAAAGCGGCCTTATTAAACTCCTTCTTCATCATATTAGTCGAATTTACTGTATTAACACGACAGATAAAAAATTAAATCCATAAACACGAAAATCCCATCCTCAAGAGAGAATGGGATTTTCATGAATTTAACATTCTTACTAGAAGAATTTATATCTGTAATCCTTAACTTCGGCCAATTCCTCGGCAGCCATCATGATCATATAGGCTGTACGTTGCTGCTCGTTGGCTTTAAGTTGGTTTTGGTACATGGTGTAGTCAGCTACTTCACCCGCTGGGGTTTTGCTGTTAAGCTTGGCTACGACCACACCAATATCCTCCTTGATAGGCTGTGTGATCTGTCCTGCTTCCAATCCAAACACGGCTCCGACTGCTTTTGGAGCGTAGCCGATACCCGGGATGGTATTTTCACTCAATTTCAAACTTGGTGCTGTGCCCACGGACGCCTCATTCGGGAACACCGCTTTCATATCCTCAAGGCTTGCCTTACCAGAAAGTTTATCCGCGATCATTTTAAATTTCTTCTCACGCATCACTTGATCTCTGACCACGCCCTTTACTTGGCTCAGCTCCACTTCACCTTCTTCAGTTTTACCCTTTAGCAAGGCTACCACATAGGCATCTTCCAGTTCAAACACTGGCGATACTCCACCGACAGAAGCATCATTGAACGCCCATCTTACCACTTCTCTGGCACCTGTAAGGTTATTAATGGACCTGGCATTGGTGGCAAGGCCATTGGCATCCATCACACGATATCCTTCTTCATTGGAATTGGTCTTGAACTGATCTGCATTGCCGGTGTTGGCGGCGAACATATCAGCGTCTCTGAAGACCTCATTTCTGGTGGCATCACTTGGGATCAGTTCTTTCTCCAAAATGGCAATTTTCACTACCTCACTCTTCGGAAGCTCTGTTACATTAATGATGTGAAAGCCATATTCTGTTTCGATCAATTTACCGATTAAGCCTGTCTCGTTTCTAGCAAACACGGCATCAGCAAACGGCTCTACAAAATCTTCTTTGGCAAACCATCCAAGGTCACCTCCCCGCTGGGCGGTGCCGTCCTGTCCATACTGCTGTGCGGCTGCAAAGAAGTTTCCTCCTTCTTCCAACTGGGCCAATACGGTCTCTGCTTGTGTTTTTACACCTGCTTTTGCAGCATCGTCCATCCCTTGGGTACTGAAAAGGATATGACTTGCTCTCATGCGAGGCGTGCCTTCATATTGCGCTGAAAGCTTATAGCTTACATAAGTGCTTCTGTTGGTAATGAATGGCCCATAAACCGTACCTACCTCGGGATCTTCCACATTAGAGGTGAAGTCAGCTGGCAGTGCCTGCCCTGGAAGGAAAGTTCTATACGGATTGGATATTTCTGAATTTCTCAACACGAATACAGAATCACTATCGGCTGAACGAAGCTCCTCAGTGAGCTGGCTGATCTCATCGATTACGGCGGCAGAATCCGCTCCACTTGGATACAGATTAAACGTCACATAAGAAATGTCCCGTGTATTCTGCGCCTCAAATTCCTCTCTGTTTTCAGAAAGATAGGCTTCCAGATCAGCATCCGTGATACTCACAGCCGAATCAGAAATTGCATAATATGGTACAAACAGGTGCTCTACATCAGCGATACTGTTTTGCATTTTATATTGCAAGGCACCTTGCTCTTTTGTCGCATAGGACGATGATGAAAGCAAGTTATCGTATTTGATCCGCAACCTGGAGTCTGCAAAGGTCCGCTCTTGCTGCGCCCAGAAAGCTCGCTGTTGGGGCGATGCTGATTCCAAAGACTGCAAGAAAGAAATCAACTGCTGACGATCAAATTGCCCTGTTTCTGGATTGGTAAGTTGCTGACGAAGCTCCGCTACAATGTTTTTTCCTTGCACCATATCTACCAATTCAGCATCAGAGATGGTCATGCCCAATTCTTCATACTGCTCAGAAAACACACGCTTCACTACCATCGCCTGCCAAGCTTGCTCCCGCACACTGTACATCTCATTTTCCGATGGGTTCCTTCCGGTGTTTTGCACATAGTTTTGCTTAAACTGCTCCACTTGCGCAATGTACTCCTCATAGGAAATCTCTTCTCCGTTGATCTCTCCTACCACGGTATCCCTACCACCCAAGAGCATCGAATTGGGGCCCAATAAATCTCCTCCTACCAGGAAAAGTATCAACCCTACCGCAATCACTCCGATTGCAAGACCTGTTCTCTGTCTAATTTCTTTTATTAAAGCCATTCTTCTAGTTTTTGAAGTGTCGCAAAATAATTACATCTAGCGGTAAATTCAAAATATTATCGCCCACAATAATCACTTCTTCACTTCACTTATGTATTTATTTTAAGTTTCACTGTATCAATCCGGTGCTCCTGCTTGGAAACTACCGTAAAAGTAAATGGCCCATACACCGCTGACTCTCCTTTTTTGGGGATGTTTTCTGTCAAGGACAAGATGAAACCGGACAGGGTATCATAATCTCCTTCAGGTAAATTCCAATCGTACTTTTCGTTAAGGTAATCGATTTCATGGCGTGCACTGAGAAGGTATTCATCATCCGAAAGCTCCTGCTCGATCAAGTCGTCGTTATCGTATTCGTCTTCGATCTCACCAAAAATCTCCTCGATGATGTCCTCCATGCTGACGATTCCACTGGTTCCGCCAAATTCATCCACGACCAAAGCCAAGCTTTTTCGCTCAGAAATAAATTGGACCAAAAGCTCATTCACCAATGCCGTCTCCGGAACAATGATAATCGGCGTAAGGATATCGTTGACCTCTTTGGGCTTTTTAAAGAGCTCCAAGTGGTGGCAATAGCCGATGACATCATCGATATTCTCCTTATAAACAATGATCTTCGAATGTCCACTTTCCATAAAAGTGGACTTAAGATCTTCGATACTATCTTCCACATCCACTGCCACGATATCCGTCCGGGGCACCATGCAGTCCCGTGCCTTTACTTTCTTAAACTCTACGGCATTATCAAAGATCTTGGTATCAATATCTGTCGCGTCGTCACCTTCTGTCTCCAAGTTGTTTTGAATGAAGCTGTTCAGATCCGTTATTTTGAAAACGGGCTTGTCCTCACTGTAATCCAAGCCCAATATCCGAGTGATAAAAAAGCGGGACATCCCTACCACTAACCAAACGATGGGATACATCGTGTAGTAAATGATCATAAATGGAATGGCAAAAAAGCTCAACAGGTTATTAGGGTTGAGCATAAAGATACTCTTGGGAATAAACTCTGCCGTAATCAACACGATAAGTGTAGAAAGTACCGTTTGGATAAGCATCACCGTGACCTGATTATTCAAGCCATGGAGGCCATCGGGTAAAAATTGCAGAAAATGTGCTATGGCTGGCTCCAGCAAATACGCCATGAAAATACCATAGACTACCAACGAAACGGTATTGCCCAAGAGCGTGGTACCGATAAACTGACCCGGGTTCTTCATAAATCCCGCCAATACCTTACCGGTAAAATCTCCCTGTTTGTTTTGAAGTTCTATGTGAAGCTTATTTGCAGACACAAACGCTATCTCCAAGCCAGAAAACAAGGCCGAAAACATTAAAGTGATCAAGACATAAACAAGGTATTGATATTCCATTATTTGCGCTTTTTCTTACCATCCTGCCCTTCGGAGGCCTGCTCATCCTGCTCAGCCCACTTGGTCTTGAGGTATTTGTACCAAAACAGCAGTGCTACGGCAAACATAAACACAGGATACGAAAAGGTAATCCCCTGTGTCATGGTCAAGTGGGTCCCTATGATCACCAATGCTGCTGATAATGACAGTAAAACAATTCCTTTTAATCTCATCTTATTCCTCCCCTTCTTGTATGGGCAATCGGCTATCTACAATATTGTACATTGTATAATTACTGAAAGATTGATCAGACTCCAATCCGGTCCCTTTGATCAGTGTTTCATCTGCTTTTTCGATCGTGAAAAACTTCTCAGTAAAAATAATCTCTTTTCGCTCATTCCAAAACAACTCTTCGGTATTCAGCTTGTCTCCTTTTTCCATGTTATGGACCCTCACATCTCCCTCTCCACGGTACAGCTTGGTTTTATTATCAAAATAGGCTTTATCAGCCCTGATCGTAGAAGTCAACTTACCATCCACATCATAAAAATGGATCTGGATCCCATCTGGAAATTCCATGTCTTGGTTATGGAAGACCAATTGCTTTCCGGCCGACAGCTTGATGCGCACCACTGCCGAATCACTTCTGAACACTTCCATATCAGTGGTGATCCTCATAGGACCAGTATAATCGGCTAGCTGGCTCTTGTCCACACTCTCCCTACAGGAAAATCCCGCAATTATTACCAATAACACGATCACCAGGTTCCTAATCATGCAGCAAATTTATCAATAAAATCGAGTTAATCCCTATTAGTCAGCGGGGAATAAAAAAAGGCGGTCCGCAAACCGCCTTTTCATTATTGATTATTGTCGTTGACCAATTGGCTTGGTTAATCTCTTGTTCTAAGGGTCACAGATTGACCTACCCAACATCCAGTATTGATGGACTGGCCTTCTTGGTAGCCTTCTGTAAACAACTCCTCCTTGGAAGGGAATCTTGCTTTGGCATTTGCCATGCCAGAATTGTTTCCTGCTTTTGCAAATGCCTCATAGGCAGCGATAAACACGGAATAATCTTTCACACGGCTTTGACCACCTCTACAATCATTGGCTGAGCCCATGTACAAGCTTCCAATGAAGTTCCAAACATCTGCTGTCTTGGAAGAATCAAAATCCAACACTTTCAAAGCAGATTGACGTGCAGTGGACTTTTTGCCCTGTTGTGCTTGCGCTTTGGCAAGGTCGTAATATACTTCTGCGCGCTGATTATCGTTTTCGGCCAAGTCCAACGCCCTAGTAAACATTTCTTCTGCCTTCGCGTGCTCTTTGCTTTGCATGGCACGCATACCCCTTACTTGGGAAGTAGAGAATGTTGGGCTATCGTTATCCACAATTTCCAACGCCTTGGTAAAGGCTTCCGAAGATGTACACTTGTACTGTACTGAATATTGGAATACCCTTTTGGCCAAATTAATGTTACTTGGATCTGCTTCCATCTGTGGAGCCAGCTTGTTCTGGATAAAGTCACAATCGATGATTTCCATATTTACGAGAATCTGGTCCAACGTAGACTTTTGTCCTGACACGTCCGCACCTTCCGCTTCTGCCTTATCAAGTCTTGCATAAAGCGCATCGTATATATCCAACACTTCCTCATCGGAATAGGCTTGGTTGTAGGCATAATTTCTATATACCAAATCAAAATATGCTGGAACCAAACCTGGAGTATTGATTTCACCATTCAGCTCGATATCCTTCGCAAAATAATCGGCAGCATCCGCTACTTTTTCTTTGTCGCCACGGTAGTAGTTATAAGCATAATAAGCTTGGTTTTCGATCCAATTGGCGGTATTGTCATATTTTTCACCCCTCAGGTTATATACCGTCATTACTGAATCTTGGTAAATTTTCTTCTGGGCCTCATCGCTGGTCTCTTTGGAAGCACCATCGTAAACGGTAACTCCATTGATATAAATGGCCTCGTTTAGATCAGGAGCATTTACCAATAACCAATGAAGAGGTTTCGTGGCCTTGATAAATTGATCCGCTTTCATGTAATCGTTGTAGGCAGCATTGTACTCCCTAGCTTTTGCTTCCATTTTTTCGTCAGAAGGCCAATTCCATCCCTCCTGAGCTTGAGCCAAGCCCACGAAAACAAAAGACAATAACCCAAATAATGCAAATTTAGCTTTCATACTTCTTATGTTTATTCAAATACTTTTTTGTAGAACCAACTGTTGTCGTTGATGGAAAATCCAAGGGAAAACTTAAAATATTCCTCCTTGACCAAACCATCGTTTGTTGTACCTCTCTGCCCAAATTTTACTGCAAAATTCAGCAGAGACAAACTGTTCATCGGTATCGATGCTCCAAAATTAATGCCAATATCATTGACTTTATTTTCTCCTATAAGGTATGGTGTCTGTTCGAATTCAATGCCCGCACGGAAGGTACTCCGCATAAAAATACTCTCTATGGAGTAAATATCTGGGATAAATTGCCCCCCTAGGCCCACTCTAAATGATGATCCGAGATCATCATTCCTTCCCACAAAGGACTCATACTGCGTAAAATCCTGATGCTGAGCCTCAAGCCCAATCACAAATTTATTAATTTTTTCGAAAGATACGCCATAACCTAACTTATTAGGTAAATAAATATTTCCCTTCTCGTTTTCAAACACCGTCTGTCCATCGGAATCTTCGTCACTAGCTTCACCAATATCTGCCATTTTTGCGAACATTTTTCCATCAAGGTTACCAAAAGCCTGATAAATGGCACCAAAATTCAACCGACTCCGATCTCCAGTACGTAATGCGTAATGAACACCCCCTTTGAATGAAAAATCGTTAATGGTCAATCGGCTGTAATATTCGGATTGACCTCCGGCGGTTATACCATCCTCATCTGTCAAAGTAATCTGCTGGTGCTTGATCGTGGATCCAAAAATATAGCCTCCTTGCAGCCCCACATTAAAATTCTTAAACAACTCAAAACCTGTGTTTAAATACACCTCACTGATGCCGCCACGTCCTCTCATTCTACTGATCGAATAAAGGTCGGAATTGACCACTGGGGATTCCACCAAATGCTCATAATCCACCGTACTTATCTGATCCAGTCCCAAACCGACCGTCCATTTACGAGGCTTAACCGGTAAGGATACAGTAACGTAGCTAAGCCCTCCCCCGTCCAAAGTGGACGAACTGCTTTCTGTGGATGCGCGGTAGCGCTTATAATTAAAAGCCGCTTGGAAATTAAACACATTATTCTTCACGGTCAGGGCTGGGTTCACCTGGTTTACAGACCAAGCATCACCATAACTAATACCAAGTCCTCCCATGGCTTGGTTTTGGGTAAGGCCCGAATTGTTCATGTCTCCCACTCCTATGGAACTATAGGTAGAAGAACCAATTTGGCCCTTTGCTTGAGTAAATATGAATATGGCGCAGAAAACGCCAAGTAGTTGCAGTCTAGTTTGTATTGACATTGTAATTTAAAATTCTATTCAATCCGTGCAGGACCAAATTGGGGATTACAAATATGTAGTCTTTTGTTAAGCTTTCAAAGAATTTCGCATCACCACCGCAAATAAACACCTTTAAATCTTGATAATGGCTCTGGTACCGCGCAATGGCTCCTTCCAATTCGAAATACACGCCATGATAAACTCCGCTTTTCATTCCCGAAGCAGTATTATTACCTATCAGGTCAGGAAATTCAGCCGAAGGAATATGCTCCAGCAGGGGCAATTTGGCAGTTTGGGCATGCATGGCCTTAAACCGCATTTCCACCCCAGGAGATATCGCACCCCCCAAGTACCGGTGGGTGTCATCGATGAAGTCATATGTAATACAAGTACCCAAGTCAATGCTCAGAACTGGACCTCCATGGGCCATTCCTTGGGCACCTATGGCCGCTGCTATTCGATCTAAGCCCAGCGTGTGTGGAGTCTCGTAACCATTCGTAACAGGAAGCGGAACAGACCGGTCCAGAAACAAAAAGCCAAAAGGAAGCATCACCTCCAACTCTTCTTGAGACCACCTTACGGAACTTACCATGACCTGATCGAATTCCCAAAGGCCAACCTTCAGGAGCAATTCATCCAAATGCGTTTCTACGCAGTCCTCTATCTGCTCTTCACCATGAAACAAAGCCGCTTTTATTCGTGTATTCCCAATGTCGATGACCAAATTTTTCAATACTTCTTATTCAAAAGCCCTGCTACATTTACTTATTATTTAGGATGTTTGCGGTAAGCAACATTACCCCAAATTTCGGCCCTAAATTAAGGATTTTAAAAAGTCCGTTTGAAATACGTTCATTAAAATTAACTTTAAGCTTTCATTTTTAACAAACTTTAACCCTTATGAAACCTGTCAAAACGTACGAAGCCATCGGATTAATGTCAGGGACCTCTGGAGATGGGCTGGACATCGCTTACTGTACCTTTTGGAAAAACGACAAATGGCACTTTGAGATCGTCCAAGCCGAGACCATAGCATTCCCCAGTAAACTTGCCCAAAAGCTCCGACAGTCCCACCTGCTGTCTGCGGAGCAACTGGCCTTGCTGGATGTGGATTTTGGTGCTTGGATGGGGACACAAGTCCGGGAATTTTGTGAAAAGCACCGCCTGGCACCTTTGACTGTATGCTCCCACGGCCATACCGTATTCCATCAGCCACACCTCGGCATGACCAAACAAATTGGTTCGGGATGGACCTTGCGGGAAAATGCTGGATTTCCGGTAATCAATGATTTCAGGAGCTTTGATGTGGCATTAGGTGGGCAAGGCGCCCCCTTGGCCCCAGTTGGGGATCACCTCCTTTTTCCTGACTATGAAGGCTGTCTTAACCTTGGCGGCATTTCCAATATTTCCATGGTCTACAAAGGACAGCGTATCGCCTTTGATGTGTCCCCCTTCAACCTCCTGCTCAATGAAATCGCCGCTAGAAAAGGACTAGCGTATGATGACCGAGGAATGCTTGCAGCTACCGGAAAAGTAAACACCACCTTCCTGGAACAGCTGAATGCCATCGACTTTTACACCTCCAAAAATGCAAAATCGCTGGGCAGGGAAGAAATTGAAGGGCTATTTTTGCCCCTCTTAGAGAAACACAACGACTCAGAAGAAAATTTGCTGGCCACACTTGTGGAACATTATGCCGTTCAAATTTCCACGGTAGTCCAGCAGTTTTTCCCCCCCGCTAATAACAGACTCCTCGTCACTGGAGGCGGGGCTTACCATGCATTCTTTATTGATCAGCTCCAAAAAAAACTGGGGAATGAAACGACTGTCATCGTCCCAGAACCTTCTATCGTGGAGTTTAAAGAAGCGTTGATTTTTGCCTTCTTGGGCGTGCTGAGAATTAATAACGAAATAAATACCCTTGCTGCTGTCACCGGGGCCTCAAGAGATAGCTGTGGAGGAGTGTATTACCCATAACACCATAATATAAAGGTAATCTCTTCTCCTGAACCGGGCACTTACCCCAAGCCAATACCCAAAAAAGACCACGTCTCTTGTGCACTGTCCAAGGATCCTTCCAGTCCTAGACGCATTATATTGCCTTGAGGCGGTATCATAATCAACTTAATGGATTCGTTACCAAATCATCGCTCCCTTTTATAGGCATTTAAGACCGCCTTGCTAGTTTCATGAAAAAAGGAGATAATTTGAATACTTTTCCTTACATTAATGGGATTATCCAACGGCGATAGAAAAAGTAGAAGGCCTTTGTAAAACCCAAATAGAGTAACCATGAAAACCTGTATTTTACACTATTCTCAAGTCTTAAGTACGAAAATAAACTTGTTTTTACTTTTTTAACAAAGACAACTGAAAGATCAGCCTTAAAAATAGCCTGATTATGAATTTTTCATATTTTTGTGCAACCTGATAAATCTTATCGTATGGACAAACTGCTTAAACAGTTTGAGGACAAAAAGCCTGAAATTGTTTTCGAATGGAGTGACAGCGATTCGGAAGCTGAAGGTTGGGTAGTGATCAATTCCCTGAGGAACGGTGCGGCAGGAGGTGGTACGCGGATGCGTAAAGGGTTGGACAGAAGGGAAGTGGAATCTCTGGCCAAAACCATGGAGATAAAATTCACGGTTTCTGGCCCACCCATCGGCGGTGCTAAATCCGGTATCAACTTTGATCCAGATGACCCCCGAAAAGACGATGTTCTGAAAAGGTGGTTTGAAGCAGTGATGCCCTTATTGAAGAATTATTATGGTACAGGCGGGGATTTGAATGTTGATGAAATCCATGCGGTAATCCCCATCACCGAGTCATACGGACTTTGGCATCCACAGGAGGGTATCGTAAATGGATATTTTCACGCTACCGAACCACAAAAAATCAAAAAGATCGGGCAATTGCGCCAAGGAGTCTCCAAGGTACTGGAAGATCCACACTACACTCCGGATGGCCCAAAAAAGTATACGGTGTCGGATATGATTACGGGATTTGGTGTTGCAGAAGCTGTAAAGCATTATTATTCGCTTTGGGGTGGCCAGCTAAAAGACAAACGGGCCATTATCCAAGGCTGGGGGAATGTAGCTTCTTCGGCGGCCTGCTTTCTGGCAGTGGAAGGCGTCAAGATCGTAGGCATCATCGATCAGTCAGGAGGAATAATCAATACCGATGGGCTCAGCTTAGATGAGGTTCGAAAGCTTTTCCTAAACAGAAAAGGCAATAAATTGGTCGCTGATGAGTTAATTCCATTTAAGGCCATGGATCAAATCGTTTGGGATTTAGCCCATGAGATATTCATTCCTGCGGCAGCCTCCCGACTGGTGACGCAGCAACAGTTGGATCGGCTTATTGAGGGAGGCTTGGAAGTGATTTCTTCCGGGGCCAATGTACCCTTTGCCGATAAGGAAATCTTCTTCGGACCAATCGCACTTTCTGCGGATCAACGGATTGGGCTCATACCAGACTTCATCGCCAACTGTGGGATGGCACGGGCTTTTGCCTATCTCATGGAAGATCACAGTGAAGTAACGGACCAGGCCATTTTTGAGGATGTCAGCCAAACCATCTTGAAGGCTTTGAAAAAAACCTCAGATGTACATGCCTCCAAAACGGGAATTGCAGCGAAATCTTTTGAAATCGCATTGCGCCAATTGATATAATGTGGAAAAACTACTTATCAGGAATAAAGATTAACATAAAATTAATTTATTCCGACCATATGAATTTATTTTGGTGGGTTTGGTTCAAATTCTGTAGTTTAGGGGTGCGTATTCCTTCAACTACTTTTATCCCTAGCGGTAAAAAGAATCAAAACCTAAGACGAATTAATCTAATTCTATTTTAATGAAGAACATTATTATTGCTTTTGGGATTGTTTGGGGGGCAGTGTTTTATACAGGCTCAGCCAGTCTCATGGCTCAAAACAATCACCAAACTACAGAAGTATCAGCACATCAGGAGGGACACGAAGACCAAAAGGATCATGCATCGGACCCGCACCATGCAGATGCCCATGCTGAAGGAGAAGCCGAACATGCCCACGCACCCGTTTGGCTGGTTATTCCGTTTGTGGTCCTGTTACTGATGATCGCTACCGGGCCATTGTTTTATGAGCATTTCTGGCATCATAATTATCCCAAGGTGGCCATTATCCTGGCAGCTTTGGTGGTGCTTTACTATATATTCGCCATGCACAATACGCATGCTCCTGTCCATGCGCTGGCCGAATACCTCCAATTTATCGCCTTACTTGCTTCCTTGTACATCGCCTCAGGCGGGATTATGATCAGTATAGACAAAAAATCCACGCCGCTGGCCAATGTCACTTTGCTGATCGTAGGATCCATCATCGCTAATTTGATCGGTACCACAGGAGCCTCCATGCTACTCATCAGGCCATTTATCCGGTTAAACAAAAACAATATTCGGGCGTACCACATTATTTTCTTCATCTTTATGGTCAGTAATGTCGGTGGCTCCCTAACCCCCATCGGAGATCCTCCCTTGTTTTTAGGCTTCCTGAAAGGAGTACCTTTCTTCTGGACCTTAGAGCACAATTGGCCAGCATGGATAATCGCTTTGATCATTCTGGCTACGGCATTCTTCTTTATTGATAAGAAGCTTGGTTGTGCTGCCAATGATGACGAAATAGAAGATACCACTTCATATTCGAATAAAATTTCCCTGATCGGCTCCAAAAACTTCCTGTGGTTACTGATCGTGATCATTTCCGTATTCTTGGATCCCAATGTACTGGATTGGGTACCGGCCATTGTCTATGACGGCACCAAATTCTCATTCATCCGGGAGCTGATCATGTTTTCGGTAGCGTTCTTTTCTTATAAGTTTGCCGATAAAAGAGCCATCAAAGGCAACGAGTTTAACTTCGAGCCTATCCGGGAAGTGGCCTTTATATTTATCGGGATTTTTGGCACCATGATGCCTGCCTTGGAGTTAGTGGGTAACTTTGCCAAATCACCCGCAGGTGCAGAGCTGATCACCCATAACAGCCTCTATTGGGGCACAGGGTTGCTATCAGGATTCTTGGACAATGCGCCAACGTACCTTAACTTCCTTGCTGCAGCCATGGCTTCCAGGGGAGCGACTATTAGTGATGTAGAAATGGTGAGGACTTTTGCCATGGACGGCTACCATGATTCTGCCTTCCAGCTGATGGCCATATCCATTGCTTCGGTGTTCTTTGGCGCCATGACCTATATCGGAAACGGCCCTAATTTTATGGTAAAATCCATCGCCGAGCAATCAGGCATCAAAATGCCTTCCTTCTTCGGTTACATCATTCGGTTTTCCATACCGATCCTTTTACCGGTATTGATCATTACATGGCTGATATTCTTTGCCTTTGTTTAAGAAAAAAACCACCAATTGATAAATCAAAAGCGCCTGGGCCAGCAATGGTTTGGGCGCTTTTTGGTTCGGAACACCCTCACTTGACGAACCACGGATCAGGCCACCTGTAAAAGGGATGAACCCAGTTTTGGGATCAACCCATACTACTGAGGCAATAAATTTCTTTGGTTCTTGAAACAATGATAGCCACCAAGGCTCAAAGGCACTAAGCAATTATCTTCCTTTAGGCCTAGGTTGCAGCATCCACTTGGTGAATATGAGACTCTTTGGTTTGCTTATTTATGCGTGGTATTACCATTTGGCCACCTGCCAATCCCAACTTTTCAGATTTACTATATCTAAAGCATCCTATCTGTGTACATCAGTGTTCATCCGTGACCAAAGTGCAACCGCAGGTGGTAAGAAATACATTGAGTGGATCAACCCATACTACTGGAGGCGATAAATTTCTTTGGTTATCGAAACAATGATAGCCACCAAGGCTTGAAGGCACTAGGCAATTATTTTCCTTTAGGCCTAGGTTGCAGCATCCACTGGGTGAATATGGGAGGTTGTGATATGTTAATTTATGCGTGGCCTTACCATTTTTGACCACGTGCCAGTCCCAAACCCCATGCAGGAATCGAAGGCTGAAAGCCTTTTATCATCCTAGCCCAAGGCAAGGCCTTGGGGTGTAGTCGCCATAATTTCTTCCTTTCAGGCTGAAAGCCTAGCTCAGCACTTCGGTAAACACCGTCTTGATGCAAAATGGGATCAAGCTACTTTTCCAAGGAATGAATGTTGACATGCTCTTATGAAAAAACTTTACACGGTTAAACAATGGTTTCCGCCATGGGTGCTGACGGGTTTTAGCGGGAATTTATGGGGAATAGGGTGGGAAATGCGGCTAAAACCAGCCATGTTGAATGGGGTAAGTTACCATGGGTAAAACCCATGGCTATGGATGTGTCGCCCCTCCGGGGCTGGCTTTCTAGTATATATCACACACCATACCAGGGATCAAGCAATATTTGCGAGGGCAGCTTCCTTAGAAGGATGGCATTTTATTTATGAACTAGATAAATCCAAGCTTTGCCGATAAGCCCCCTTCATCAGCAAAGGCATGTGCATCGTAAACTTTTAAGTCACGTAAGCCAAGGATTAAAAGGAGCAACACAGATTTTCAATGCCTCAAGCATCCTATCTGTGTACATCAGTGTTCATCCGTGACCAAAGAGCAACCACAGGTGGCAAAGAACATATTTACCCACCGAAATAGGCTGGCCTCAACATTTCGGAATGATCCAAAAAAAACCCTTCTTGGTTTTAACAAGAAGGGCTGCTATTCAATATTCAATGCTTACGTTTAGACTTTTTCGAGTCCAGAAGATTTGGATTTCTTCAGAATGGCTTTTATCGTTTTTTCGGATGGTTCCAGCACCATATCGTTAAGCCGACCAAGCATGTCCAGCGTATCCAGATATTCCTGCATCAAGCATTTGTCCTTTTGCAAAATCTGCTCAAAGGCAATGCTTTCCTCATCGCTCATTTCCTGATATACATATTGTATCAGTTGTTCACTTGGGGTAAAATATTTTGTCATAGGCAACATTTATTTGTTTCAACTTTTTGCGCATGTTGATGAGCGCGTACCGCATTCTTCCAAGTGCCGTGTTGATGCTTACACCCGTCTGGTCAGCAATTTCCTGAAAACTCAAATCCATATAATGCCGCATGATCAGCACCTGTTTTTGGCTCTCTGGAAGTTCATCAATAAGATCTCTTACCAAAGCGTGAGTTTCGTCTTTGACCTGCTGGTCTTCGACATTGGAATCAGCAAATTTTAGTGTATTGAACAGATTAGAGCCATCCTCCATCATAATGAAAGGATAACGCTTCATCTTCCTGAAATAGTCTACAGCCAAGTTGTGCGCGATCCGCATCAACCACGGCTGAAATTTTCCTTCTTCGTTATATCGGTCTGAATTCAAGGTCTGGATAACTTTGACAAATACATCTTGAAGTAAATCTTCTGCCAAACCCTGATCTTTTACTATCATATAAATCGTCGTAAACACACGGGATTTATATTTATCTACCAACACTTCAAAAGCAGCCTCGCTCCCATTTCTATACTGAGCGATCAATTCACTGTCTTTCGGTCTTAACCTTTTACTCATAAATTCTGACGTTTAAATAACGTAGAAGTCTACTTCATATTGCGGGATTTAGGGTTGAAACAATAGTTGTTAAAGCCAAATGTAGATATTTGAAATACACAATGCAATGAAACAACTGATTTTTTTATTAAATTTATAGGCATCTTAGATGGATAATCCAAATTAAAGATTGTTATTTTCGTTTCAGCAGAATATTCGACTGATTGCTAAAACAGGAAAAATAATCTTAACCATAGTCAATTTTTGTACCAAAACATACGAAAAACCGTACCGCCATGGACTTGTAACAAAAATTCTTCTTAAAGTAATAAAACTACATATTTTTCGTAACCTAGATGGCGCGTTTATTGTGGAGCTCATGTGATACCTGTGGAAATAGTCAACAACGCTTTAAAAAATTTGTCATGCACCGATTCATGTTAAAAAATTGCTTTTTTTTGCTATTGTGCATTTGCCTAGGCTCGTGTAATGTCACTACCCCGAAGGAAGAAAACACTATAGAACTTATCGGAATTCATCACATCGAATTGACCGATCTCAAACCGTGTATCAACGTAAGCTTCAACGGAACCTTAGCCCAAAAAAACACACTTTCAGACCTGCTTGAAAGCGATGACATGAAGGAATTTAGGGTGGATAAAACCAATGAAAACTTCTACAAAGATGGCATGTACGACAACAAAGACCAAACAGGAAGTTTTATTTATGGTGTCAACTATACCATAGTGCTGAATAGCCTTTCCGAAAAAGACCGCATCAGTGAACTGCTCAAAGAGAAAGACATTCCTGCCAACATCAACAGTAATGGGTACTTTGTATCCCCTGAAACGAACAGTACGTTACAGGACAAGGCATTCCAAAAAGCCTTGGCAAATGCCAAAACCCGCATCACCGCCTATGCCGACTCCCTTGATATGCACGCTGAAATAATCGGGGTGGAAGAGTTGGATGATTATCAACTATACCCTGTAGATGGGATTGTCTACAATGATAAATTGATCAAAAAAATCAAAGTTAAGGCTCATTTAGTGGAGGATTAATCCGTCGGGGAACTTTTCCAGTGAATTCAGCTTTAAACAAATTACCAATTCACAGGTTGACTTGGTATCTTTGTACGCTATGAATGAGACAACTGCCTTGAATCCATCATCGATAGAGAATTTAGACCCCAAATCATATATCATCATCAAAAATGCTCGGGTAAACAACCTGAAAAACCTGAGCGTGGCCATTCCCCGAAACAAATTGGTCGTGGTTACTGGACTGTCAGGTTCCGGTAAATCCAGTTTGGCTTTTGACACCTTATTTGCAGAAGGCCAACGGATGTACGTTGAGAGCTTGAGTTCGTACGCTCGTCAATTTCTGGGGAGGATGGAAAAACCAGATGTAGAGTACATCAAAGGGGTTTCACCAGCCATTGCCATCCAACAAAAAGTGAGCACCAAAAACCCAAGGTCCACCGTAGGAACCACCACGGAGATCTATGATTACCTCAAGCTCCTTTTTAGTCGGATTGGCCGAACCATTTCACCCGTTAGTGGCGAAGAGGTAAAACACCATACGGTAACCGATGTGGTGGATTTTATCCATGGCTTCGAGGAAGGTGAAAAGGTAATGATCAGCTGTCCCCTTCAGGCCAACGCTTCCAGGACGATGCAAAAGGAATTGGAAGTATTGCTTCAAAAAGGCTTTACAAGGATCATCATCGAAGGGGAAGTCTATTACGTCGAAGACTTGCTTGAGGAAAAAACCATTCCTGATGGTGACATAGAAATCCTGATCGATCGGGCGGTGGTAAGGAAAGACGATGAAGACAACCATTTCCGCATCGCCGACAGTGTGCAGACTGCTTTCTTCGAAGGTCATGGGGATTGCTTTGTGGTCATTCCCGGAAAAGAAACCAGAAAATTCAGTGATCGTTTCGAACTGGACGGTTTGTCCTTTGAGCTTCCATCAGTCAACTTCTTTAGCTTTAACAATCCCTATGGGGCTTGTAAAACCTGCGAAGGTTTTGGTTCTGTGTTGGGCATAGACCCTGATTTGGTGATTCCTGACAAGTCGCTGTCCATTTATGAGGGAGCGATTGCCCCTTGGCGTGGGGAGACCACTAAAAAATGGGCAGCTCCTTTGATCAAAAACGGCATTCACTTTGACTTTCCCATTCATCGGCCATACGAAGAGTTGGATGAAGCCCATAAGGACTTGATATGGAAGGGAAACAGTTACTTTAAGGGCCTCGATGCTTTTTTTGAGCATTTACAAAGCAAAACCCATAAAATTCAATACCGGGTAATGCTCTCACGTTTTCGTGGAAGGACCACTTGTCCAGACTGTAAAGGCACCAGACTCCGGAAGGATGCGGCCTATGTCAAGGTCAACGGTCACTCTATTACGGACATTGTTTTGATGCCTATAGACCGGGCATTGGCATTTTTTCAAAACATTCAGCTAACCGAAGCGGAAGAAAAAACCGCCAATCGACTCCTCAAAGAGATCTTAAACCGGCTGGAATATATCGATAAAGTAGGGCTGGGCTATCTGACGTTGAACCGGCTTACCTCAAGCCTGTCGGGAGGAGAGTATCAGCGGATCAAGCTGGCCACTTCCCTAGGAAGTGCATTGGTAGGATCCATGTATATCCTCGATGAGCCCAGCATTGGCCTCCATCCCAGAGACTCGGATCGGCTTATTTCCGTGCTAAAATCCCTAAGGGACATGGGCAATACCGTCATCGTGGTGGAGCATGAGGAAAAAATCATGAAGGCTGCAGACGAAATCGTGGACATCGGGCCGGAAGCAGGGGTCAATGGTGGAAAATTGGTTTTCCAGGGCAAGCTGGACGAACTCCTCGCCCACGGAGAAACCTATACCGCAAAATACCTGAAAGGTGAAGAGAAAATTGACATCAAACAAGGCAACAGGAAGTGGAAGGACAAAATACTGATCAATGGTGCCCGTGAAAACAACCTCAAAAACATCAATGTCCAGATACCGCTCAACACCCTCACCGTGATCACGGGCGTCAGTGGCTCGGGAAAATCCACACTGATCAAAAAAGTGCTATATCCGGCCTTGGGCAAAATACTGGGGACGGTAATTGATGAAACGGGAAAATTCGACAAGCTAGAAGGGGATTATAAATCCATTAGCCAAGTGGAATTTGTGGATCAAAATCCCATCGGGAAGTCCTCTCGTTCAAATCCCGTGACTTACGTGAAGGCTTATGATGCCATCAGAAGTTTATTTGCGGACCAGCCAGTGGCCAAGCAGCGGGGGTATAAGCCTGCCTTTTTCAGCTTCAATGTGGATGGCGGACGTTGTGAAGCCTGCCAAGGGGAAGGCACACAGAAGATCGAAATGCAGTTTATGGCTGACATTTTTCTGACGTGCGAATCCTGCAAGGGCAAACGCTTCAAAAACGAGATCTTGGACATCACGTACAAAGATAAAAACATTGCGGATGTGCTGGAGATGACCATCGATGAAGCCATGGAATTCTTCCAAGGGAAAAACGCGATCATTTCCCGCCTCCAACCGCTACAAGAAGTGGGGCTGGGCTATATTGGCCTTGGGCAGTCGTCAAACACCCTCAGTGGCGGGGAAGCGCAGCGGGTAAAGTTGGCTTCTTTTCTCGGAAAAGGAGGCAACAAAGCCAAGGACCATGTGTTGTTTATCTTTGATGAACCCACCACGGGACTACACTTCCACGACATCAAGAAACTGTTGTATTCCATCAATGCCTTGATTGAAGAGGGACACTCTGTCATCATCATCGAACATAACACTGAAGTCATCAAGTCTGCGGACTGGGTGATTGATTTAGGACCAGAAGGAGGAGAGCGGGGCGGAAACGTGACCTTTGAAGGCACACCTGAAGCCCTTAGGGAAGTGAAGGATAATTACACGGCAAAGTACCTGAGAGAATCGTTTTCCTAGCGGAATGTTAGCCCATGGTTATCATTTGGGCAAAAAGAAACTTTTCCGATGGCTTTTGGGTTGGAAAAATTAAGTTCCTGTAAAACCTATTCCGGGTCAAGCGACCTGTTCCATCTCATTCGTAAATTTGGGGCACTGGATCAGGTATAAGTCAATTAAACATTAGTTGAGGCGTCAAGATTTTTAACGAGAAATGAAACACCATATCTATCTTCACATTATTACTTGGGCATTTTTAGGCCTTACCTTTTCATGCAATCCTCCGCAAGCCACAGAGCAAACTTCTCCATTGGGCTGGACGGCGATCAGCACGCCCACATCGGCTTCCCTCAGGGGACTTTCTCCGCTGACAGAAGACATCGCCTGGGCCACGGGCAGTAATGGGCTATGGATGCTGACCTTGGATGGTGGGGCATCTTGGAAAAAGGGCGTCATTGCGGGGCTGGACACCGTGGATTTCAGGGACATCGAAGCCTTCGATGCTAGCACAGCAGTGGCTGTCTCAGCAGGTCAACCTGCAGTAATCTACAAGACCACAGATGGAGGAAAGTCATGGAAAAAGCACTATCAAGGGCCTGAAGAGGCCTTCTTGGACGGATTGGCCTTTGTGGATGACAGGAGAGGATATGCCTATGGTGATCCAGTGGATGGTAAATGGATGGTTTTGCTCACCCTAAATGGCGGGGATTCCTGGGAGCCTCTTACCCGAACACCAAAAGTTCCTGAAGGAGAAGCGAGCTTTGCGGCAAGTGGATCCGGAATTGTAGCCAAAGGCCATGAAATTTGGATTGCCAGTGGAGGCCTGAAAAGCAATATCTACTATTCGGAAAATGGCGGCGTGGATTGGGATACTATTCCGGCACCATTTATACAAGGAGAGCCTTCCCAAGGCATCTTTTCCCTGACCTTCATGAACAAAAGACACCTGGTCGCTGTCGGTGGAGATTACCTTGATCCGGACAATACTTCCAAAAACAGCGCCTTTTCATTTGATCATGGCAAGACTTGGCAAACTCCTCAAGGCACTCCTCCTGCTGGCTACCGATCCGGGGTCGCATATTTCCCCGAAAAGAGTTGGCTGGTGGCTGTCGGCCCCAACGGCGCGGACTATTCCGTTGATGGAGGTGAAAACTGGACAAAATTCTCAGATTATGGGCTCCATGCCGTAAAATTAGCTAAAAATGAAGGGTCCCTTTGGGCATCTGGACCAGAAGGAAAAATCGCCAAACTGGAATATTAACGGCCAAGCCAAGGTGATAACTGACAAATATTACCAGCAATCCTTGTTTAAAAATAATTGTAGGGATTTATTATTAATTCAATGGGTTTAATGTTATATTAGGAAAGGCTTGGTTAGAAACAGTAGCTTTTTATCTTACTTGGAGAGGTATATTGCTAAGCCATACCAAATTAACCCGATAACGTTGACCCAAAATGTTTGAAATTATTCCATCTATATGGATTATCAATGGAAAGTGTGTTCGCCTGAAAAAAGGGGACTTTACCACCGAACAGGTGATTTCCGATAACCCGCTTGAGATTGCACAAGAATTTGAAAATTGCGGTATTGAGCGCATTCATCTGGTAGATTTGGACGGTGCCCGAAGAGGAAGTCCTAAAAACTATCATATTTTACATACCATTTCTGCCTATACTTCATTAATCGTAGATTTCACCGGAGGTGTCGGAACGGATGGAGACATCATCAAGGTTTTTGAACATGGTGCCAAAACCATCACCGCTGCCACCGTAGCGGCCAATTCCCCTGAGAAATTCTCCCAGTGGTTGATTTCTTACGGGCGGGAAAAAATCAATATGGCCGCCGATACTGACCCCAAAGACCACCTGATCAAAATTAAAGGCTGGCAGAAAAACACCGATATCCACTTGTATGATCAGATTTCTTATTTTTATGACAGAGGTCTAAAGTACCTAAAATGCTCTGATATCACCAGAGAAGGGGTCATGGAAGGCCCTAACTTTAAACTTTATGAAGAAATTATTGCCCGCTTCCCCAACCTTCATTTGGTCGCCAGTGGTGGGGTTCGGAACGTGGACGACTTTAAGCGATTAAAGGAATTGGGATTGAGAGGCGTGGTATTCGGAAAGGCTTATTATTCAGGAAACATCACGGCTGAAGAACTGAAAACCTTCGTTGCGAGCTGTAAAGCTCCTATTTAGCGGCAAGGTTCATTCGATCATCATTCTTCGCATCAAAAACCATTTAGGGTGCAGGTTTTCGCCTGCACCTTCTCTTTATGCCTTCGTCAGAGATACCAAGTGCATGCTGTAACCAGCACTGAATAGAATTTATACTGGCTTGATCCCATAAAACCTATACTTGGACTTCTATTGTTCCCGTACCGCTGCGGCCAAAAGGTCCAAGTCTTCCTTGGTATGGTACGCGGAGAGAATGATCCGGTCTACCGGCGCATCTTCCGGTCGAGGATAAGAAAAGGAGGAGATCATCACCCCCTTATCGAGAAGCTTTTGGGCCCACCCGGAATTTCTAAAGGTCACAACGGGAAAGCGGGGATCGTAACGAAGCGCAGCTTTGGTGTCCTCATCCAAGTGGCCAAAAAAGTACTCCATATTTTCCTGAAGTAATGATTGCTGCCGTGAATAAAGGCTTTCGGCGTTTAGAAAAGCCTCGCAATAGCCCGGTGCTGCAGGAGAGGCACCCCGGAAGATCGCACTGTTTTTAACCTTTTCGATAAAGAAAGCATCACCTAAGATCATCCCAGCAGGAATCGCCAAGGCTTTTCCCAAAGACCCCACGACGATCAAGCGTGCAGGAAGGGATTTCCATTGGCCATAGGTGCCATAGATGCCTTTTCCCAAAAGCCCGAAAGCATGACTGTCATCAATAAGCAAATAGTACGTGTTTTCTGCTGAAAGCTGTTTTACCCAATGAAAATCATGCACGGAGGGCAAAATAGTGTCCACGGCATTGGAGAGGATGGCAATGGTTTTGCCTTTGGTATGGTGGCTTCTCTCGATGCATTCCTGAGCATATTCGCCAAAAGACTGAGAGGGGTCTGGCTGAAAATGTGCCGGAAGAATCGCCGGATGGGCATCAGGGGCAGCCCATACCTCATCGGCAAGGGCATACAAAAGGGTTTGGGAAAGGTATCCAGCCATGAAACCGCTACTGAGCAACGCTCCAAACGGAGCGCCAGCTTCACGGGCAAACTGCTGTTCCAAAGCATCGTACACTTCCAGCTGCACATTACTAAACCGACTGGCGCCATGATTGGGGCCGTACTGCTGAATGCCCTGGATGATATGCTTTTCAAATGCCGGCACACTGCCCATTCCCAAATAAGCAGTACCGCTGAAATACCGGTAATCGCGGCCTTCCCAAGGGATAATACGATCAATTTTATGGGGAATGGGGTGGTGCTGCATGGGATGTTCCAAAAGTTTTGCGGTGCTCGCTATAGTTTGGGGATGTGGATCAGGTGTCGGCTAATGGATCGATTTGACGAATGGACTGCCCTTAAATCAGATCAATTCCGCGCCAATGCCTGGGCCTTCGGGGAAAGTGACTTTTCCAGGTTCTATGTGCACGCCTTTGGCAATGTCCTTTGCCAGCAACATCGCCCCGTCCATGTCCACATAATCCAGCAAAGGAGCGATATGGGCAATGGCCGTCACCCCCACCGATGATTCCGTCATACATCCTACCATGGTCTGCATGCCCAGAGATTTGGCCTCATAAAGCATGCGCAGCCCGGGAGTGATGCCTCCAGCTTTCACCAACTTGACATTGATCCCGTGAAAATATCCGTGGCACTTCTTGACATCCGCTTCCACGATACAGCTTTCATCGGCAATGACGGGCAGCTTACTGTGTTGGTAAACCTCCTTCATGCCTTCCAAATCATCCTTTGCCAGTGGCTGCTCCATAAATTCCACCTGGAGCTTCTTTAGTTCATGGGAATACGTAATGGCCTGCTCAGCATTCCAGGCGCAATTGGCATCTATACGGAAGATGGCCTTGGTATGCTTCCGAAGTTCCCGGACAATCTCCAGGTCATGATCCGTTCCCAGCTTGATCTTATAGAGGGGCCAATCCAGCTCCTTCATTTTTTCCACCATTTTTGCCGTGTCAGCAATGCCAATGGTAAAATTGGTGGTCGGAATATTTAAGGGATCCAATTTCAGGTATTCATAAAGCTTGACATCCAGCTTTTTGGTAAACAAGTCCCAAGCGGCCAAATCCAAGGCACACTGGGCAAATGGATTGTCGGCAAATATGGTCTTACATTCCTCCCAAAGTGCTTCTGGAGTATCCCAGTTCCCCGCCTCCACAATCGGCCGGGCATTCTCCAAGGCCGCAGTCATGTTCTCGACCGTCATGCCATAGAACGGATTGGTCGTAGATTCACCAAGGCCATAATGCTCCCCGTCGGTCAAACGTACAATTAACGTTTCCTGTACATCCCGGCTTTGGTGCGCGATGGTAAAGGTATGCTTCAGGGGCAATTGCTTGATCAGTATCTCTAGTTTCATTGGGCTATCCGTGTTGTTTTAAATGCAAATATCGATACTCCTGGCGATTAAATCGCTGGCTGCAGGCTATCAATGTTCAGTATGGTTGTTTTTTCGCTGTTCACACCAAATTATGCTTGAAGTTTATTATTTTGATTGACATTAAAAAGTGAATGATGAATTCCCATGTAAAGTTTTCCGCAGAAACTGCCCAAAATCCCTGAAAACAGTGAGCCAAAGGGATAAAATAAACGTCACTTTTGGAATAGCTAATTTTAAATCGCCACAAAAATGGAGCAATTTGACCTGAAACGATTGAGCATAAAATTAATATTGGGCATAGGCTTTACCTTGGGTTTTCTTTCTTGCGAAACACCCCAAGAAAGTACGAAAAGCCTTCAGGTCTCGGTGCTAAAAGCAGCATTTGAGCAGTACCGTGAACCGGCCATTACACACAGGAGGTTCAAACATGCCGACCTGCAACCGCTGATCGAAAAGCATTCGGAGACTTTTCAAGTATCCACCCTCGGCCAATCGGTCGAGGGACGAACGATCAAGCAGCTGGCCTATGGAAGTGGGGAAACCAAGGTCCTGCTCTGGTCCCAGATGCATGGCGATGAAAGCACCGCAACCATGGCGCTTTTTGACCTGTTTAATTTCCTGGAAGGAAGTGAGGATGATTATGCTCCTATACGAAACGCCGTCAAGGAAAACCTCAGCCTCCATTTCATCCCCATGGTCAATCCCGATGGGGCGGCGCGATTTACACGGCGCAATGCTTACGGCATCGACTTAAACCGTGATGCCATCAGGGAAGTGTCTCCAGAAGCCAAGATTCTTAAGGCTGCACGGGAAGAGTTTGCGGCAGATTTTGGTTTTAACCTCCACGACCAGCAGGTATATTATAACGTCGAACAAACGCCCAAACCCGCTACCATCTCCGTCTTGGCACCGGCATTCAATTATAAAACAGAGGTAAATGACGTCCGCGCCAAAGCCATGCAGGTGATCGTGGGCATGAACCGGATTCTCCAAGAAGTGACGCCTGGCCAAGTGGGCAAATACAATGATGCCTTTGAGCCGAGGGCATTTGGTGACAATTTTCAGAAATGGGGCACCAGCACCATCTTGATCGAGTCAGGTGGCTATCCGGGAGACCCAGATAAACAGTACATTCGCCAGCTCAATTTTATGATCATCTTAAACGCCCTTTATGAAATTGCCACTGGTGACTACACCCGCTTTGCGGTGGAGGACTATTTTCGTATTCCCGATAACGACAATATGCTGATGGACGTGATCCTGAAAAATGTCACCATCAAAAATGATAAGGGAAACTACCAATTGGATTTAGGCATCAAACGGCGCAATGAAGAAACGGGGAATGGCACCTATGCCGTACGCGGAACCTTGGATGATGTGGGAGATCTCTCGGTTTATTACGGCTATCAAGAGCTGGATGCAAGCGGAAAGACCCTCAGTCCGGGAAAAGTCGCTGAAGAAGCGCTGGACTCCCTTAGCAGCCTTACTCCCGAAAAAGCCTTGGCCCTTCTTCGGGATGGCCACCTTGCCGTTAAGGTAAACCACGCTCCCGAGGATGGCTTGCATGATTTGCCCATAGTGGTATTGCATCAACAGGACAGCATTCCCCATGGCATTACCACGGGCAGTGCCGCGAATTTTTTCCTGAAAAGCAACGACCAGCTTACCCACGCCATCGTCAACGGCTACTTGATCGACCTGCAAAAACCAGTCATCAAAGGGCTGAAGCAACGGGTTTGGTAAGCAGTAGTGGAAAAATGCTCGCCTGGACGCACCATATGGAACACCACTGTCGTGCAGGGGCTCTGCCTCAAACATACTGATTCCGATCCCAATTTCACCGGCCGAAGGATCAAATCAGGAAATCTTAAAAGGTGATTTGAAATCCCCACGGGGAACCTTTTGCTAAGCTTAGGAAGCAATGAAGAAGGAAGGAAATTAATTCATGAGAAATAAACCGTTATGAACCCAAAAGTTGATTTTTTCTTTGAAAAGGACAGCAAGTGGCAAGAAGCCTATGGTCACCTGCGGAAATTGGTGCTGGAATGTGGGCTGACAGAGACGCTCAAATGGGGCGTTCCCTGTTACACTTACCCTTCAGGAAAGACCGGAAAGCCTGCCAATGTGGTACTAATCCATGGCTTTAAGGAATATTGCGCCTTGCTATTCCACAAGGGAGCCCTCCTAAAAGACACCGATTCCCTGCTCATCCAGCAGACCGAAAATGTGCAGGCAGCACGTCAAATTAGGTTTACGAGCACGCAGGAAATTTCGGACAATCTTCCTGTCTTAAAAGCCTATATTTATCAAGCCATTGAGGTCGAAAAGGCGGGCTTGGAAGTGAAGCTCAAAAAGACCAAGGAGTTTGACATGCCTGAAGAATTTAAAGAATACCTCGATCAGAACCCCGACCTGAAAAAGGCCTTTGAACACCTTACGCCGGGGAGACAGCGGGGCTACTTGCTCCACTTTGCCCAACCCAAGCAGTCCAAGACCAAGGTTTCCAGGATTGAAAAGGCCATTCCAAGAATCTTTGACGGTTTGGGGTTGAACGATTAGCGTGTCGTAATTTTATGGATAAACTGAAGGCCTAACGAAGTGAAAAGATGAGTACCAATAAAAAATTAGACAACGAAGCGTCCGAGGAGCTATTGGCCACTTTGAAGGGCCGTTTTGAGCAGTATCCACAGCGGCACCAAGGGCTGCAATGGGCAGCCATCGAGGATAAACTTTTAGCGCACCCTTCTCGCCTTTGGTCCATCGACCAAATGGAAGCCACCGGTGGGGAGCCGGATGTCATTGGCCTGGATAAAGCTACGGACCAATACATTTTTTGTGATTGTGCTGCAGAAAGCCCCAAAGGGCGAAGGAGTATTTGCTACGATCATGACGCGCGAATAGGGCGTAAAAAGTACCCTCCACAAGACAGTGCAGTGGAAATGGCCGCGATGATGGGCATCGATCTTTTGAATGAAGAACAGTACCGTTTGCTTCAAACACTGGGGGAGTTTGACCTTAAAACCTCCAGCTGGATCCATACACCTGCAGCCATCCGCAAACTGGGCGGAGCGTTGTTTTGTGATCGGCGATATGACACCGTTTTTCTTTACCATAATGGCGCGGACTCCTATTATGGAGCCCGTGGGTTCAGGGGAACGGTAAGGGTTTAGCTAAACCCTCAAATAGGCTTTGATGTCAGAGGGAAATTTGCGGTAACGATATATCGCCCCGATGGAAATGGCCAACAAAATGGCCACACACCAGTACACCCAAGTGGGGATAGGCACGGGGTCGCCTTTGGCATAAGAATGCAGGCCCGAGAGGTAATAGTTTACGCCAAAAGAGGTCATGATGATGGAAGCAAACGCCCAAAGGCTGGCCAATTGGTACACCATGAAGTTTTTCAGCCCAGGCACCAACCGAAGGTGGAGAACACAAGCATATACCAAAATCGAAATCAACGCCCATGTCTCCTTAGGGTCCCATGCCCAGTAGCGTCCCCAGCTTTCATTGGCCCATACACCGCCCAGAAAAGTCCCAATGGCCAAAAGGAATAGGCCTATGGTAATCGCCAATTCATTTACAATGGACAGCTCCAACAGGCTCTTCCACCATTTGACCAGTGGATGCTTAGGGGTAAAGAGCAAAAGGATCATCGTCAGCAGGGCCATCACAGCCGCCAGTGCCAATGGCGCATAACTACTGACAATAATGGCCACGTGGATCTTCAGCCAATAAGAATGAAGCACAGGCATGAGGTTCGTGATCTCCGGATTGAGCCACTCCAAAAATGCCACGAACAACAGCGTACCAGAGAACAGTAAGCCTAGGGGAACGGTAAACCTGGATTTTCTGGAAAAAATCAGCCCAAAAAACAAGACGCCCCAACCCACAAAGACCAACATCTCAAATCCATCACTCCACGGTGGATGCAGGGCAATGTACCACCGAAGGCCAAGGTGAAAGGTAAAGACAAGCATCCCCAGCGCACTCAATACCATGCCAATGTTCCAGAAGCGCTGCAGCCATTTATCCTCCCTAAAGGTGCCCCATATCGCCAGCACCAACATCAACAGGCCTAACAGCCAAAAGATGCCAAAAAGGCGATTGCCCAAGCTCAGTTTATTGTATAACAGCTCCGCTTCAATGCGGTCTTCTGAAGGATAAACAGGTGCACCTGCCTTTTGCTGGTACAGGGAAATATAGTCCAGAGAGGCCGTGGCGTTGTCCCATTGCCCCGTTTCCAGCCCTTCCTGCAGCCCTTGCAGGTAAATACCTGTGATATGCTGGACAAATTTCATGTCCTCCTCGGGGAAGTTTTGGCGGTAATTTTCACGGGTAAACCACGTATGGTTTTCATCCAGCCGGTTTGGAAAGAGCTTCAAGAAGTCTCCTGTAAGCAAGCCAAAGAAAATATTGAACCGCTCATCTACCTTTAGGAGTTCATTGTCAGCTTCATTCCGCTCCGAAGGTTTGAGCAAGTGCACTTTTTCCACTTGCTGTTGGAGCTTGTATTGGCCTTCTGCGTCGAGAAAATCCAAAAAACTCACCTTTCCGGTAGGGGAAAGCCCGAGCCACTCGTAAATCATTTGCCCTTTTTCGGCGTCGATCTTAATCAACGGCAAACTTCCCATCATCTCCGGATACATCTGCACTGCCAGCAATAACTGTTCGGGGTTTAGGGTCACCTCACTGCCCTCCAAGGAAACAGTGGTTTTACCGGAAAGCTTTCGGACGATCTCATTGGCCAGGGTATTGAGCGGCTTCATGCGCCCATCCAGATCTTGGACGACCAACATCCCATATTGCTCCGCTTGGCCTTCCGGAACCACCCATTCGGCCTGCTGATCCATGGTTTGTCCCTGCCCTAAAGCAGGCAAGCACATCAAGCCCAGCAATACCGTTTGGGCCTTTATCTTTTTGAGGTGTTGGTTTAGCTGCCGGAAACGGCTGTTGTAAGTGAATAGCGTGAAAAACATGCCAAGTCCCAGTAAAAAATACCCGACATACGTCAACGTACTTCCCAACCTGTCCTGATTGATAGAGAGGACAGTACCTTGCTCATCCATATCATAGGAGGCCTGATAAAACCGGTAGCCACCATGATCCAGCACATTGTTCATGTAAATCCGGTAATCAAAAGAAGAGGTAGCATCCTCCACCACCAGATTACTGGCATAGCTGGAGGGACTCTGGCTGCCGGGGTACCGCTGCATTTCAAAATCTTTCAAGTAAAGCGAAAAGGGCAATGTATGGGCTTTGGGACCGTAAGTATATTCATATTGGGTGTCCTGGTAGCGGAAACGCCTCCATTCAGGCGCAAGCTTCACGATCGAGACATATTGCCGGTCGATGACTTGGCCATCATGATCCAAGACTTCCATAAGCACCGCATCGGGAAGCTGCTCGGCCAGTTTGGGATCTTGCACCTCCTCATAGGTCAATTGACTGTTTTCATGGATCCCCTTGATGACAAAGGCTCCATTCTCCCATTGGTAAAGGCTTCGCAATTTTAGGGGTTTTACATCCCCTGAATGCAGCACGCCAAGTTGTTGATTGCTCATTTGCATCACTTGTAGGTGAACATCACTGGCAATCATCCAGGTGGAATCCGTTTTATAAATCTTTATGGGCGAAGCACTCTCCTCATCTGTAGCCAGCTGCAGATCGTTCATCGCCAGGTTTTTACCGATGGGCAATATCATGTCCTCGCGACCACTTCCCATGGTCACAGCCATGTCCAGATAATCCTGCTCACCGGGCATAAATTCCGGCTTGGCATGGGGGATGTAGCGGGTGATATTGACGCTCAGCTGATCTTGGAAAGGAAGGGATACGGTAGTGGCCTGAAAGGTCTTGTCCGTTAATTTCAACGGCTTGAAGAAACGCTGGGAATTCCCCTCTTTCAACGCCCGTACCTGTAGGTATTTCTCTTGGGAATAATAAGTGTTTTGGGCTTGCCCTTCCCGGATGTGAATGGTACCGGCATGGCTAAAATACCGCGTAATACCTGCCGCCAAAATAATGATGACAAAGGCAACGTGAAAGAGCCCAATGGGCCATTTCTTTCGGCTAAAAAGCTGATACCTCTGGATGTTGGCCAAAAAGTTGATGGCCAACAGCACCATGATCATCTCAAACCACCACGACTCATAAATCAAGGACCAAGCTGCAGGCGTGCCAAAATCGTTTTCAATAAAGGTGGCCACCGCCATGGCCAAAGCAAAAGAAATCAAGAGAACCAGCATGAATTTGCTGGAGATCAGCAATTTTAATAATCGCATAAAAGGGCTTCGTTATTCAATATGAGTTTATGGTCAAAGGTATAGCCGGAGCTCGAAATTACTCGTTCGATATCATTTCGATGGTATATCCAGCTTCCCGCTTTTTGCCTTCCTCTAACCACTTTGGCACCACTTCTTCAAGGAATTTTTCTTTTTGTGCCCGTTGCTTTTCCATGTCCATCCCGACATATGCCTGGAGTGCTTCGGTATCTTTAAAATCCGGCATTTCCACCGGCTTATTATGCCCAAGGTCAGCCAGTAAACGGGCCAATTGGAGGCGGGCCTCTTCGATGATGGATGTCCCCGAGGTGATGATGCTGTTCGTGGGCAGCGGGGCATGGAAAGCCGCCCCATGAGAGGCCACCGCATAGTCCCAGCGCCATTGGGCATGACGGATGCCTTCCTGAATAGGCTTCATCTGGTCCTCAGCAGCTCCGAGTTCCCAAGCCTTTCCTGCTTCGATATGGGCCATGGCAACGAGACGCATGAGCTTTTGGGCCCCTTGTTTGACCATCCGCTGCCGCTCAAAGACGTCGGTGATCAGGTCTTCTTTTTTCTCCCGGTGACAGACAAAACACGAATTTTCCACATTGCTCAGCGGTGAGCCGATATGGTGATCCGTAAATTTCTGCCCGCCTTCGGTTTTATAAGGCATGTGACAGTCGGCACAGGAAACGCCCCTTTTGGCATGTACTCCTAAGGAATAAAGCTCATAGTCCGGGTGCTGGGCTTTGAGCATGGGCGTTTTGCTGATGGGATGTACCCAGTCCGAAAATTCCAATTCGTCATAATAGGCCTCCATGGATTCGACATCCATCCCGTCTTTCCAAGGGAAGGTCAAATACTGGGCCCCTTCTTTCCCTGGGGCATCTTTCGCAAAATAATACTCGACATGACACTGTGCACAAACCAAGCTTCGCATTTGCTGGTAACTCGATTCGTTGATGTTTTTGCCCATGGCTTCAAAGGCTTCGATCAATGCTGGTCTGGTAATGGTAAGGTTCATGGTTTCGGGATTATGACAATCTGCGCAGCCTATGGGATTGATCACTTCGGCACCTAGGTCCGACCATTTTTTACTATAAAATTCGGTCACGCCAATTTCTTTCATCAGCCGGGGCACATCGGGACTTTTGCAGGTCCAGCAGGTACTGGGCATAGGACCTTCGCCTGCTTCCATGGGAGCACCTGTCCGCAGGATCTTCCGAATGTCCTCCACGGCATGGGCATGGCCTTTAGGCTGGTTATATTCCTTGCTGAAGCCGTAACCTGCCCAGAGGATCACCAGCTCGGGATCTTCCTCCAAGACTGCCGCATGGCCGGAAGTATTGTACATACTATGAAAACTGGTGTCTTTGGTTTTCATATAGGACTGGTATTGCCGGGGATAATTGAGCCCCCAGATGGAATCCCGAGGTTCGATATTCCCAATGTCCACTTTAGGTTGGTAGGCGTATTTGGCCTCGTTTTTCCGGTCCATGATGGAATACGCTAACATGGCAAGAAGGAAAACCACTACCGCCGTAATTAAAAATAAAATCCAGTTTTTCATAGCCCTAATCGTTTGATTCGTGTTGATTGGTTTGTTTTTGCATGGAGGATCTTAGCCAAGCAGGAATCACCTCCTGGTCTTTGGGAGCATATTCTTTAATGGGTTCAATTTGATAGCCTACCGACGAAAGGCTTTTGACTTTGCCATGCGGCACATCCCGATGGCATTCCCAACAAGTGCGATCGGTTCGCTTTTCCTTGTGATGCTCCACAAAAACCATCATTTTGGCATCAGTGACCTGATCCTGATGGCAGCGGATACAGTTACTTTGGATCACCGCTTGGGAGGGCGCCAGTGCCCTGATGACTTCGGGCTCTTTCCTCAGCGTAAAAATGGATGCATGGTAAAGTCCGTCCTTTGCTTTGAAGAAATATTTGTTAAACACGTTGTCATGAGGCACGTGGCAATCGTTACAATGCGCCACTTCACGGTGAGAACTGTGGGTCCACGTGATGTATTGGGGCGTCATCAGGTGACAATTGACACAAGCTTGGGGGGCATCGGAAAGATAAGAAGCAGCATTACTGAGCTTCAACACATAAATCCCCAAGCCCACTATCGCCGCCACCAGTACGATCGCCGGTTTGCGCCAGCGATGCGGTGGAACCAGGTTCCACTGAAAAAGCCTCCTTTTTGTGGTCTGCCAAAAGCCCATGGTTTGTGTTTTTTAAATTTTAAAAAGTATTCATTCACCCGACACAAGGCGAACAAGTAACTGACTATAAGCACTATCAAGATAATTATTTTAGTCCGTTTTATTGAGTCAAAAACATTAAAAATTGACCAATTTTCATTAATTATTGGCATAAAGGAGTAAAATGTAAATAAAATTGATCTATTTGTTCACCACATACCACCTAAAATATACTGATGATTTTGCTCATTCCTTTTTGTGCTAAAGCCCTATTTTAGTAGGTTTGTTCGAAAAATCAATCCCCTCTAAAAATCCCATGAAGTCAACTTGCTTTCAATATAAGGACATCAATCAAGCAGCATTTTTCCTTGTCGTTATACTTTACCTTGGCATATCCCCCCTGAAGCACAGCATGGCCCAAGAAAATACCCGGCCAAATGTCATCCTAATCATGACAGACGATCAGGGCTATGGTGATTTTGGATTTACGGGTAATCCACATGTTCAAACCCCGGTATTGGACGGATTGGCGGAAGAAAGCATGTTTTTTGATCAGTTTTACGTCTCTCCCGTTTGTGCCCCGACTCGGGCGAGCCTTATGACGGGAAGGTATTCTTTACGTACTGGCATCAGGGACACATACAATGGGGGCGCCATCATGGCCACCGAGGAGGTGACCATAGCAGAAATGCTCAAAGATGCGGGGTATCGTACAGGTATTTTTGGAAAGTGGCACTTGGGCGATAATTACCCCTCCCGACCGATGGACCAAGGGTTTGACGAATCAGTGATCCATCTATCAGGAGGAATGGGCCAGGTAGGTGATATTACCACCTATTACCAAGGTGACAGCAGCTATTTTGACCCGGTTTTATGGCACAATGGCCAACAGGAATCATATAAAGGATACTGTACCGACATTTTTACCCAAGAGGCAATCGCATTCGTCTCGGATCATGATGGAGGAGAAAAAAGGCAGCCTTTCTTCGTTTACTTGTCCTTAAACGCTCCCCATACTCCGCTACAGGTCCCTGACGAATATTACCAAAAATACAAAGACATCGATCCAACTTCAGGCCTGGATGAGGCCATGATGCCTTCCCAAGAAATGACGGAAAGCGACAAAGAGCATGCCCGCAGAGTATACGCCATGGTCGAAAACATCGATGACAACCTCGGACGGCTTTTTCAACAACTGAAAGCCCTTTCCCTTGAAGAAAATACCATTGTTATCTTTATGACCGACAATGGCCCACAGCACTACCGATACTTGGCTGGGATGCGTGGAAAAAAGGCCACCGTTTATCAGGGAGGGGTAAGAACACCTTTTTTGCTTAAATATCCATCAAAATACCCTTCAGCCAAAACCATTACCACCGCTGGCACGCATATGGATGTGCTTCCGACCTTGTCAGCCCTATGCCACGCCCCACTTCCCGAAGACAGGAAAATTGATGGCCATAGCTTGGTTCCACTTTTGGAAGGAGAATCCGTAAATTGGGCCGATAGGCCACTGTTTTTTTATTGGACGAGAAGGTATCCTGAGCAATACCAAAACATGGCACTCCAAAAAGGCCCCCTCAGGCTGGTGGCCTATGCCGATTATGATGCCAAGTGGGATGACTTTCAGCTCTATGACATCAGTAGTGATCATGCCGAACAGCAGGATCTTAGCCGTAAAAAACCTGCAGAAACACAGCAACTAAAAAACACGCTGGATACCTTGTACCGTGAGTTGATTGCGTCTCCTCACTTGATCCACCAACCGGTGATCGAAATTGGGCATCCAGCAGAAAATCCATCCATCTTAAACAGGAACGATGCCGGCGGAGCACGGGACATCTGGAGTCAAGAGGAAATTTATGGCAAATGGTACGTAAAAAGTCACCAAGGAAAATACACGATCAAATTTAAGTTTCTGAATCCTGTGCCCGCCGGTGGAGACATGCTACTGGAAGTAGGGCCTCGTGTATTTAGCATGCAGGTGGATACCAGCTCCGATTGGGTCACCATGGAGAATGTTTCCCTGGAAGACATGAAAGGCGATTTTGTCCCTTTCTATTCCGTTAAAGGGAAAAAGATTCTCCCCTTTTGGGTGGAAGTGAAAAGGGAAAATGATGATCAATAAGCGTTTTGACTACTTTTGGTGAGACGTAGCAGGTAAGGGCTTCTTTAAAAGGCCTCTCCAATTCGGAAATAGACGCCCCAATCATCCTTGCCCACGGCTGCATCCAAGCCAATGTTAAACTTCACCGTCTTAAAGGCCCGGTAGCGGTAGCCCACTCCTGCGCCTGGATATAGCTTCCAATTAAAACTATCCGTATCCGAACCGTAAATGGTGGCCATCCCTGCAAAACCTACCAGCCCCATTTTTTCATTCAGGTTATAGCGGTATTCTCCTTGGAATGCCATCAGGCCATCTCCCCGGTATTTGCCTTGGGAGTATCCGCGGATGTCTTTTCCGCCCACGGTCACTTGTTGCTCAAAGGCAATATCGCCTAGCCCAAATTTCCCCGAAAACCTCGCGGCTAAGACATCCTGGTCGTCCCGCATCGAGAAATACTGATTGTATTCGGACAGGATTTTATTGGCAGATACTTCATTGCCCACCCCTTCAGGATAAGTAATCCACCGTAATCGAGAACGCTTCCCTGTAGTGGGATAATATACTGCATCCCGGGTATCCAGCAAAAGATTTACTTCCAACCCATTGGTTCGTGTGGTGGACGGTGGCTGTACATTGTCTTCGTATTGGGTGTCATAATGCGAAAAGGTATACGTAATGCCCCCGTAAAAGGCCTTCACAATTTGACGCTGGACGCCCACACTAACGATGGTCGTCTTGGTTCCGTAATCGTAAAATCCTGGCGTGTCGACATCATCCATAAAGAACTGCGAATTGTTGTCGCCGGTCAGTCCAAAAAGGGAAATCCGCCATTGGTCTTCTTTCAGGTACCATCGGTTAAACCCGGCAATAAAATAGGATCCATTCGTGGTATAAATGGCCGATAATCCCGACAAGGACTTTGGAGAAATGCTATCTGATGGATCCAACTTATACATCATCATCGGAATGACTCCAAACATAAGTTCCAGGTTACGGTTGTAACTCAGAAAAGGCATCAGGCTGAAATCAACCTTCTTGGCATGCGCTTCTTGAGTGGCAGTGCTGTCGGTAGTATCCTGTCCATTCACCTGACACACGGAAAACACAAGGATAATAGCAGGAAGCAAAAACTTAAAATTCTTCATAAAAGTGGAAGTGGTGCAAAAGGTTTGATATCAATATAATAATAATCTCATGAATTCTTCCGCCACATCACCATTTCAACGTCACTTTATTGATCATTGTGGTCGAGCCACCATTATATTCGATACCAAAACCTCCCTGCTCATTTCGTTCAATATTGGCATTTAAGGACACCTCATCTAGGACTGCTTTGGGATATTGGCTCCGATCATAATCCGCTTCGGTTCGAACTTGAGCGGACATCGTACTTCCGGTAACGCTGAGGGAGATGTGACAGGGCGCCCGGAATGCGCTGGTGGAGACGGGCTCACTGATGGGCGTGACACGATGCTGCTCATACCGAATCAATTGGCAATCCACTGCATTAGAAAATTTGGTCGTGCGTACTATTCGAAGTCCATACCCTGTTTTGGTCACCGGGTCAAATTTGATCAGGACATCCATATAAAGCGGTGCCACGCTGAATCCTTGACCGGCAGTTTTATGTGGTGAAACCACCATAGAAACCGCCATATCCTCCACTTTCTCCAGCATGGGCGAGTAACTCATCGACCCCATTCTCGCCGTTTGTACCAAACCCTCCAAGCCATCTGCTCCACCGGTCCCTTCACCGTACACCCAAGCATCAGTGGGCTGATAGGAAGACCGATAGCCGGAAGATTGCAAGGTATCAAATGTCCAGTAGCCCGGAATGACCTTGGGCTGGTTCTCCACGGCCAAAGTGCTAAAGTCGGTTTCCAGGACATGCGGATCCGCTTTGACATCTGTGGCTTGGATGGGCACTTGTAAAGTCATCCGCTTTTCGGGGCCTGCATCACTCCGAAGATGCTTCGGTGCAATGCCCACCGTTATAAATCTCCCTATATCCCCAGCCGTGAGCTGGTATTTTAAGAGCGGTTTATTGGCCCTTGAAACCGCGATTTTTATGGGATGCTTACCATCTCGATCCATACTTCTGTACCAAGATATTTCCGATTGGTCAGCATAACCAGAGTCCGAAAGTGCATAATCCACCATCAGATGGCCCGTGGAATCAAACTGAATATGGGGTGGTTTGGCAAAGGTGGGCGGTGGCAGTTTAGCTGGAAATATTTCCAACGCATATGCCGCTTCTAAACCAGCAGCCGTAAAAGCCCTCAGCACTACTTTATGGGGAATATCAGTTGTGTTGGCTGGGACTACCTCCAATCGGTTCCCCTCTTCATGTGACACCAGGGATACCTTGTCTTTATCCCCTGCTGAAACTTCCCACTGAACGGGCTGGGGAGCAGCGGGGTAGTTGCCAAAACGAAAAAAGGAAGTTTCCAGCCAAGCGGTGTCCTTGGTGGTTTCCAACTGCTTGGAAGAAGCCGTTATCCTGAGCTGGACAGGTATGTCGGTCAGGTTTTTATCCCGGGAAGAGGCTGCTGCTTTGACCGTTTCCTTGATCTCTTCGGGATCCCATTCATCGTCTCCTTTGAGAAGGTTATAGGTATTGTAAAGCACGCGGTCTTCCAGCTCCAGCCGATAAGCCTGCAGGAGCGGTTTATGGCCGAGGTCGACGGTATTTTGTGGATGGTCTGATCCAATTGAAGCCTGCTTCCCATTTATGGTTACATGATACTGGTAATTCTTCGTCTGGGCTGGTGGATCATCACGCCATGCCAAGGACGTCATCTGGGAAGCGGTAACCCGGGTGTCGATGACCGCTACCTGACCATTTGCCTTGGTAAAATACTGCGCTCCACCGGTAAAAGACCGAATGTCACAATTAAGAAAAACCGCTCCCGTGCCCGTTGTGTGGTAAAACGGCTTGGAGCTGTAAAACTCCAATGTACTGTTCTTATACACGGCCGTACCGCAAAGGGCATCATCGGTGGACTCAAAGTGACATTGATCAAAGAATACCCGTTTTCCTCCCACAAACGGACAAAGGTTCAGGCGACTGATAAAATGCGTGTTTCGGGCCACAATTTTATCTCCATTACAATGAATGAGCTGGGCCTGGACAATGGCATTGGCGCGCCGTTTTCGATTCAGCGTGGGCTTCAAAGGATACGTTAAGTCCACATTGCAGTAGTTGCCAAAGGTAATGTTCTCTGCAGCGGTCCCTTCGCCATCAAACCGGAACATGGTAAAATTACCTTTGGCCCCCAAGGTTTGGCCACGGTTACTGGCCAAAACAACATTTTCTGGATGCGCATTTAGCCCGCGAAAGGTCAACCACTCACAGGCGATTTCCATTCCGTAAGGTACCGGCCTGCCCTCTTTTGGAACCCTGATTTCAGGATCATCGGGATCATCAATCCAGTACACATACGGTGCGATGTACAAAACCATAGGGTTTTCCTCCGTGCCATCGGTAAGGTGGTTGGCTGCTTCTTGGATGGAATTGAACACAAATGGCCACTTGTCAGCCGCCGCATCGCTGAGCTGGCCATCCACGAAAAAGGCTTTTGGCCCAAGGGCAATGCGTGCTCCCTGGTAGCGGATATGGTCACCACCAAAAACAATGGGATCGGAGGGATCAAGTGCCACATAAGCATCTTGTGCCCAACTTAATAGGGGAAGTAAAAAGAAAAGCCCTAGACCTAAGTAATTTTTCATACCATGAAGATAAAAATTACCTGTGAACAAACCTGTTTTACACTTTATATTATATTTGGGCATGAAACTAGACCTCCACACCACCAATACTTCTCAAGAACTACGTACTTGCAAGCGAAAAATTGCCAGCTTAGCACTGGCCCGGATGATCTTGTTTTTGGGCATCGTGGCCCTGACCATCATCGGCCTCACGGAAGTCAGGTGGTTCTTGTTTTTCTTTTTCCCCATGGCGGGACTTTTCATTTACTTGATCCTACTCTTTAACCTTCAAAAGGACCGTCAAGCATTTCTGCAGGCTGTGGCCAACATGGAAGATGAACGCCAACGAAGAAAAGAACGACAGCTCGCTGACTTTGACGGTGGGGAAGCCTTTAAGGACAAAAAGCATCCTTTTTCCAATGACCTGGACTTGTTTGGTGAGCATTCCCTGTTTCAGCTGATCAACCACACCACTGGAGACGGCGGCAGGAAGTTGCTGGCACAATGGATGAAGGCACCCATCGATCCTGAGAAAGCCCAGCAGCGATATACTGCCATCAAGGAACTCTCTACTCACGCAGATTTTATCAAAAAATTTGAAGCCACGGGAAAGGCATTTGTCAAAGAGGAAAAATCCAAGAAACCGTTTTATGATTGGCTGAAGATGCCAAATGCCTGGAGGACGTTTTATTGGCTGCCATTTATTGCCGGGCCCATTGGGGGCATTGCCTTTTTGGGAGGATGGTTATACCTGGACTGGCCAGTAGCTTACCTTTTGATCTGGATGCTGGCGGGTACAGCACTGCTGGGATTGATCTTTCAGCCCTTACTGGTGGCCTTTAAAAACATGCCCGATGAAGGAGACCTGAAAACCTACAGCATATGGGCCCAGGAATTGGAACAATTGGATTTTCAAGATCCCTATTTGAAAAGCCTCCAATCTCCTGTATTGGAAGGAGACTACCGCGCTTCAGCCGCCTTGAAAAGCTTGGAACAGCGTAGCTTTATGGTGCAGAATCGTGCCAATATGATGTACATGATCTTTGATTTGCTCTTTTTGGTGGATTTTGGCGTCTTGTTTTCATTGGAGCAGTGGAAGCAGAAACATGCCAGCAAAGTACAACGCTGGGAAGAAGCCTTCCAAGAGTGGCAGGTTTTGGTGTCCTTGGCAGCCTTTACCCGAGAAGAGGCCTTGAATTGCCCTGTCAGCTGGTCGGATAAAATGATCCTAAACGTCTCTGGACTCAAGCATCCGTTATTGTCGCCCTCGGTATGCGTAGGCAATGATTTTAACCTATCCTCCGAGAAGCAAACCGTCCTGCTGACTGGCTCCAACATGTCCGGGAAAACCACCTTTATGCGCACGGTTGGGATCAATATGGTACTGGCCAACCTTGGCCTTAGCCCTTTTGCCAAATCCTATGAAAGTGGGACTTTTTGGTTGTTTACCAGCATGAGAAATACCGATAACCTCGGGGAAAGTGTCAGTTCCTTTTATGCTGAGCTGGCCCGCATCAAACGTTTATTGGATCAAGCCGAAAAACAACAACCGGTCTTTTACCTTTTGGACGAAATTTTGAAGGGCACCAATACCACCGACCGGGTCATGGGCAGTGAAGCCCTGATCAGGCAACTGGCAGATAGCCATAGCAAAGGCATCATCAGTACGCATGATATCGAATTAGCTGAATTATCAGATAAAATCCCAAGTTTAGTAAACTATAGCTTTCATAGTGATATAAAAGACAATGAAATCCTTTTTGATTACAAGATAAAAAATGGCCCTTGTCCGAGCTTCAATGCCCATAAATTGATGGAATTGATGGGTATTCGCTTTCAGTAAATTACAGGTCTTTGGTAGTTTTGGCATAGCAATTGTTTATAAATACTTATAAACCAATTGTTTCACTAAACAACCTTAGTTATGAGTTCTTTATTATATTTGATCGCATTGATTTTGATAATAGGATGGATATTTGGTGCCTTCGTATACAGTGTCGGAGGATTAATACATATTTTGTTGGTACTTGCCGTAATCGCCGTGCTGTTCCGCCTTATTGGAGGCCGATCGGTCTAGTAATCGCGTAAGAAACCAACTATCAAACCGCCAATCTGCATTCAGGTTGGCGGTTTTTCTTTCAGCTTCATTACAAACGATGGTAATCACAGATCTAACGGGAAAGGTGGGCCGAGCCAATTTCGGTCACCGTGCCTATGCTTTGCCATCTTTGGTTGCTCTTTGGCCACGGATATACACTGATAAACACACATAGGATGCTTAAGCCATTGCAAATCTGTGTTGATCCCTTTTATCTGTGCCTTACGTGACTTAAAAGTTTACGATGCACATGCCTTTGCTGATGAAGAGGGCTTCTCGGCAAAGTTTGGATTCATCCAGTTCATAGATACAAAGCTATCCTATTAAGGAAGCTGCTCTCAAAAATATTGCTTGATCCCTGATATGGTGTATGATATATACTAGAAAGCCAGCCCCGGAGGGGCGACACATCCATAGCCATGGGTTTTAGCCGCATTTCCCACCCTATTCCCCATAAATTTCCGCTAAAACCCGTTCAGTACCCATGGCGGAAGCCATTGTTTAACCGTGTAAAGTTTTTTTCATAAGAGCATGTCAACATTCATTCCTTGGAAAAGTGGCTTGATCCCAGTGATCATCAAGTCGAGCTTTACCGAAGTGCTGAACTAGGCTTTTAGCCTGAAAGGAAGAAATTATGGCGACTACACCCCAAGGCCTTGCCTTGGACTAGGATGATGAAAGGCTTTCAGCCTTCGGTTCCTGCGTGGGGTTTGGGGACTGGCACGTGGCCAAAAATGGTAAGGCCACGCATAAATTAACATATCACAACCTCCCATATTCACCCAGTGGATGCTGCAATCTAGGCCTAAAGGAAAATAATTCTTAGTGCCTTTGAGCCTTGGTGGCTATCATTGTTCCCATAACCAAAGAAATTTATCACCTCCAGTAATATAGGTTGATCCACTCAATGTATTTCTTACCTACTGTGTTTGCTCTTTGGTCACGGATGAACACTGATGTACACAGGTACGATGCTTGAGGCATTGCAAATCCGTGTTGATCCCTTTTATCCGTGGCTTAAAATAACTTTTCAGTTTATGCATTAGGAATCGTGGTAAGCGCTGAAACAACCTGATTTTGAAGCAATTTCACCTTTTAGAAAATAGGCTAATGCTTAAGGTGAGTTTAACCAGATTCTCCATGTTGACTTGAAGAAATGCAAGATATATTTCCCGTACCAATGCTCCTCCAGCTCGACGGGTTGGACAAATTATGTAGTGAAAGTGCGTGGTACAGAGAATTTGTTTTAATTTTGAAGCATCATTTTCAAAAAACGTGTAGAAGTGCAAGATAATTATCAGCAAAAAACATTAGGAATAGTAGGAGGAGGTCAGCTGGGGAGAATGGTCATCCAGTCCGCCATCAACTATAACATCGATATCCATATCCTCGATCCAGATGAGAATGCTCCCTGTAAGCACATCTGTCATGATTTCAGCCAAGGGAAGTTAACCGACTATGATACGGTTTATGCATTTGGCAAAAAGTGTGATGTGATCACCATTGAAATCGAAAATGTCAATACTGAGGCACTGGAACAACTGGCCAAAGAAGGCAAAAAGGTTTTTCCGCAACCTGAAATAATCCGCCTGATTCAGGACAAACGAGAGCAGAAGCAATTTTACAAAGAACATAATATCCCTACGGCTGATTTTGTCCTGACGGATACCAAAGAAGACGTACTCTCCCAAGCCGATTTCTTACCCGCTGTCAATAAATTGGGCAAGGAAGGCTATGATGGAAGAGGGGTACAGATTCTGAAGACGCCAGCAGACCTTGAAAAGGCTTTTGAAGCACCCAGCCTATTGGAAAAGCTTATTGACTTTGACAAGGAAATTGCGGTCATCGTTTCCCGAAATGAACAAGGAGAATTGGTGGCTTTTCCACCCGTAGAGTGCGCTTTCCACCCCACTGCAAACCTCGTAGAGTTCCTCTTTGCGCCGGCGCAAATTTCTGATGCCATCAGTCAGGCATCCATCGAAGTGGCCAAAGAGGTGATTACCAAACTGGACATGATCGGTATCTTGGCCGTAGAGATGTTTGTCACGAAGTCAGGAGAAATCCTGGTCAATGAAATTGCTCCCAGGCCCCATAATAGCGGTCACCACACCATCGAAGCCAATTTCACGTCGCAATTTGAGCAGCACTTACGGTCGGTGATGGGCATGCCATTAGGAAACACTGGACTCCGGACACCTGCAGCCATGGTAAACCTTTTGGGAGAGGATGGATTTACCGGTGAAGCAGTGGTAGAAGGAATGGACGAGGCCATGAAGGAAAAAGGCGTTTACCTCCACCTTTATGGAAAGAAAATCACCAAACCCTTCCGAAAAATGGGTCATGTAACTATTTTGGAAGCTAATGTGGAAGCCTTGAAAGCCAAGGCCTTGAAAATAAAAAACAGCATTAAAATAAAAGCATAAATCATGAGCAAGCAGGTAGGAATCATCATGGGAAGCAAATCCGATCTCCCCATTATGTCAGAGGCAGCCAAGGCACTGGAAGAGCTAGGGGTACAATACGAACTGACCATTGTCTCGGCACACCGAACTCCGAGAAGGATGATCGACTATGCTGAAAGCGCACGCCAGCGGGGCATAAAAGTGATCATTGCCGGTGCTGGAGGAGCTGCACACCTTCCTGGCATGGTCGCATCACTAACGTCATTGCCGGTCATCGGCGTACCGATCAAATCCTCCAACAGCATCGATGGGTGGGACAGCATCCTGTCCATCTTGCAGATGCCTGCCGGTATTCCTGTGGCAACCGTAGCCTTAAACGGCGCCAAAAACGCAGGTATCCTGGCCGCCTCCATGGTGGGAGCTTACGATGCTAAAGTGGCCGAAAACATGGAGAACTTCAAGAAGGAGCTCCGCGAAAAAGTAGAAGAAACCGCTCGTGATGTAGAATTGAAAGGTTGGAAAGATACCTTGGATGATTAATTTCTGCTAACCTTCTACACAAATGATGTGGACGCATGTGCCCACATCAAAGCAACCCCATTAATTCCGAGGGGTAACCTCCTGTCAGTATACCCCTCGGAATGGATAATTTAAGCTCTTGGAAGCTCTTTCCTTTACTTGGGTTGGAATATTTTTAAATTATAAAGCAGGCCCTTATCATACCTCCTCCGGTTGGATTTTCCATAGTGGGTCATTTTTTGCAATTGAAAATACATAATTTTTAGTATATTATATCGGTTTATCGTTCATCTTCAATAGTTTCATCATGACTAAAGTGAGTATCCCTATTTGGTTCTGGGCAGTTACCGGTACACTGCTTCTATGGAATTTGCTGGGAGTAGGTTCCTTCTTTATGCACGTTAGCATGACTGAAGAGGCTATCGCTGCGTTACCAAAAACTGAACAGGAACTTTATGCTGTCTATCCAACTTGGGCCTTAGTGGCTTTTGCGGTGGCCGTTTTCGGAGGTGTCCTCGGATGTATTGGCCTATTGCTAAGAAAAAAATGGGCCAAATATATCCTGATCCTTTCACTGATCGGAATTATCATCCAAATGTTTCATAGCCTCATCATTGCCCGCGCAATGGAAGTCTATGGCCCAGGAGCAGTCGTGATGCCTATTATGGTCATCGTCATTGCCGTATTTTTAGTCTGGATGGCAAATTTCAGTGTAAAAAGAGGTTGGCTTACCTGAAATATACGTACAATAGGTCGATCTATTTCCTAAATCCCTAGGTAGCAAAACGAAAGATTTTCTGAACTAATTCAGTAGGTTTATGTCATTTAATAGCTAATTTTTGTTAAAGAATCATTAATTTCAGGACTAAAGTCCTATTTTTAGAAAAAGGGTAACTTTGCACCCTGATTCAGTGATGGTGATTATGGAAAGACGAATTAATAATCTGATAGAATTGTGGAAAGAGGGATACTCTGAACGGATCAAAAAGTATCAACCCTATCAAGCGGTACAACAGATTAAACATATTGCATCTCTTTTTAGTCCTGGGGATTTTTTCTATTTCATTTTGAACATGCACAATCTTCAGTTAGAGTATGTGCATCCCAGTGTACGGAACTTTATGGAAGTGGATCCTGAAAATACAACGATCCGCGAGCTCCTAAAGTGTGTCGTTCCTGAGGACATGGACGAAGTCAAAAGAAAAGAGATGGTACTCCAGGATTTTCTGGATAAATTTAGGGATACGCATCAGCTCCCATATTATAAAATCCTTTACATGTACCGGATGAAGGACCGTTATAATCGATACCGCACGATGCTGCTTCAGGTAAACGTGCTTTCGGTTTCCAGCGACGGGACCATTGAGCATATCCTAAGTGTCCACACGGACATTTCTTACCTTGGCGTGGCCAAAAGCGATTATATTTCATTTATCGGCCTTAATGGCCAAAAGTCCTTCTATAACGTCGATTGCCAGACGGGAAAATTTGACGAAACCCTTTTCGAAACTACAGCCAGTAGTTTTGGCTCCAACCTCACCAAGAGAGAGCAGGAAATTATCTTTTACTTTTCGAAGGGGCTAGGAGCCAAAGAAATCGGGGAAGCGCTCAATATTTCTGAATATACTGTAAGGACTCATCGAAAGAATATTCTAAAAAAGACCAAGCAAACCAATATGGCCCAACTGGTTTCTTTATGTGTCATGGAAGGATTAATCTAACAGGCCCACGGTAAAAGTTTGATCAATTTCTTTTATTCGAGCAAAATTCGACTAATCCTTGCATATGGTAAAGTATTATTTTTTCACCTTTGGACATAAGCCCAAATAAGCATTAAGATGTTCCAGATAAAAAACCTGCCTTTTCTCCTAGAGCGAAAAAAATACGAAATTTTAGTCTTTGCCTTGATCATCCACCTTTATTCCGGTGTATTCTTTGGCAACCTAAGTTTATACATTGTCTATATTTGGCCCTTGAGCATTTTATTCTTGGGCCTAGCGAGTGTAGGAGTCTTCAAGGAAAAGGGCCGATGGAAAATCTTTATCAAGAATGCCCTGCTGGCCTTGGTCATCATCTTGCCGATTTCGCATGCGTTTTTAAATGACCATGTGTTTTTTATGCAGGTCCTTAGTTTGCTATATGTGGCTTTCTTTTCGTTGATATTTTGGGAGGTCATGAAGTTTCTGATCAGGCCCAGCTATGTCAATGCAGATATCATCTTCGCCGCTGGATGCGGCTACTTTTTGTTGATCGAAATCAGTGTATTTCTACTTCAGTTTATGTTTTACAATCATCCAGGCTCTATTGCTAACGTGGACACCACGAAAATGGCCAACACCTACATGGACCTTATCTACTTGGCCAGTGTGGTGCAGACCTCCATCGGTTTTGGGGACATTACGCCAAGCTTCCACACCACCCGGCTGGCAGTTTCATTTTTGGGCGTTTTGAGCCAATTGTACAATGTTCTGCTAGTGGGAATTCTCATCAGTAAGTTTTCCTCCAAAATCAATCCCAAAAAGTGATAGAAAAAAATTATGGCCAAATCCTACTCGAATAATGCCAAATTCTGGCTAATATTGAAGCATTACCACCATAAATGATTTTTAGTGATGAAGCGTTTATCCTTACTCGTGGCCATAGCTATTTTGATCGTTTCTTCGGCCTTGTCCCAGCAAAAACCAGCCTATAAGATCTATCATCAAAAGGGGAGAAAAACCGCTTACAAGAAACTGGTAAGAAAGATCTCAAAAGCAGATGTGGTCTTTTTTGGTGAACTCCATAATGATCCTATCAGCCACTGGCTCCAATTGGAGCTCAGCAAAGATTTAGCGGAAGAGCGGGACCTTCTGATGGGAGCGGAGATGTTTGAAGCAGACAATCAAGAGGCCTTGGACCGCTACCTGACCGGTAAAATTGACCAAAACGGCTTGGACAGTTTGGCCCGACTATGGCCCAATTACAAAACGGATTATGCACCATTGGTGGAATTTGCCAAGGAAAATAGTATCCGTTTCATTGCCACCAATATCCCTAGAAGATATGCCAGTGCAGTTTACAAAAGGGGAGGCTTTGGGGCATTGGACAGTTTGTCCGCGCAAGAAAAGTCTTGGATAGCGCCGTTACCGATCCCTTTCGACCCACAGCTGCCAGGATACCAAAACATGCTGGAAATGATGGGTGACCATGGAAGCATGGATATGGTAAAAGCCCAAGCCATTAAAGATGCCACCATGGCTCATTTTATTTCAAAAAACTACCTACCTGAACACCTTTTTTTTCACTTCAATGGTGCTTATCATTCCAATAATCATGAAGGGATATATTGGTACTTAAAAAAATACCGACCTCAACTTGACCTCATCACCATTTCCATGGTCGTCCAAAAGGATGTCAAAACCCTGGAAGAAAATCATAAAGGACTTGCGGACTTTATCATTTGTGTGGATGAGAACATGACCAAAACCTATTAGGCTGGCATCCTCTCTATTATATAGTATGCCATGGCTAACTGATTAATGGTCTGAACCTAAAACACTCTTCTCCCTAAATCATTCCTTTACTGTTTCACCTATTCACATAATTAAAGTATTTTCAGGTTAAGCCTCTTCTGTACTAATCAATTTTTAAATAAGTAATTTATAAATATTAATAGTTAAAATTAAATAAAACAAGTATTTTTTTGTATATTGAATTTACTATCACCTATCATTGAATAACGAATAAACATAAAATGCTGGAATTGAAGACTTCTCTGGCAGGAAGCTTTCAGGTAAAGACACCATCGTTTTATTGCAAATGCCCTAAAACATGGCTAATATTGGTTGTGGTGTTTTTTTAAACGTATAGATCTTTTTTCGATTTTCGACTGATTAAGGCCCTAGACGTTTTGTGTTGGCCTAGCAACATTAAAGCGTTAGGATGTATTCTTAAACAGCAATACGCAAATTATTTTTGCCTTGGAAATATGGAAATTATAATAAGAAACTTAAGGGAAATAAAGCGTGTTGTCCTTTATGTCATTGTCGTGATCATTCTCTCGTTGTTTGCGGATGCGGTGGTGGAATGGAGAATGGCTGATCATCCAATGCTCTACATAAAGGACCTCATAAATATTGCTATTATTTTGATAGCAACATTATTTTATAGGCTAGACCTCATAAAACTGAAGGTCGTATTGGCTGTGGCCGTTTACTCCATATTTATCAGCATTTACTTATCCATTCCTGTTCGGCTGGAGAGTAATTCCTTGGTGATGGAAGCCTATTTTGTCAAAGTGGAGCTGATCACCATTCTCCTCATGTTGGTAGCTGGCATCCTGATCCATCGGCATCATATGATCTATGTTCTGGTGATAAACGCCGCCTTTATCATCACTTGCATGATTTTCCTTCCAGTAGACTACCCGGCTTCCAAATACATTTTCTATCTGGTACTCCTGACTGGGGCCGGCCTCTCTGGACAACGACTTCAAAAAGCGCTCATGGAATTAAGGGAAAACCTGGCCGGAGCCAATGCTGAAATTGCCAAAAACAACAAAAAGTTGATTGAGGTGAATAAGCAAAAGGATCAACTCTTCCGGATCATTGGCCATGATATCAGAACCCCCTTTAATCAGATCAGCATGGTCTTAAGTATCCTGTCCAACGACATGGACAATGCTAAATTTGAAGAAATGAAAAAAGCCATGGAAACGGCTGTGGACAATGGCAATCTTCTGCTTCAAGACCTTATGATCTGGGCCAAAGCCCAAGCAACGGACTCTATGGCGGTAAAAGAAACAGTACCACTCTTCCCTCTCATCCAAAAGGAAGTCCGGTTCTTTGAAGGCCAAGCAAAACGGAAATCCGTACAGATCAATAATCAGGTCCAGAAAGGCATAAAGGTCTTCGCAGATCCTAATATGACGGCGACCATCATAAGAAACTTTATCTCAAATGCCCTTAAATTTTCTCATAGGGATTCCACCATCGAAATTTTAATCGATAAAAATGAAGGGTTCAGCAGTATTTCCGTGAAGGATTATGGCACAGGCATGAAGCCGGAGGACTTAGAAAAGTTAAGGTATTCAGAAAAGAATGTCGTATCTCAAGAGGGCACTGAAAAAGAAGCCGGAACCGGTTTTGGGGTTAGAATTTGCCAGAAACTGGCAGAACATCAAGGAGGAAAGGTAAAAATAACAAGTGAATGGGGCAAAGGAAGTACTTTTAGCCTGATCTTACCTCCAGTGCCCCTATCCAAAGACACCAAACCATCAAAACCTTTGGAAAGCTAATCGCGTAAAACTTTTCAAACTATTTAGGATACTTATGTTTCGACTTTTTATTGACTACACGATTATCACCCTAATTGCTTATGCTTTTTAAACGCGAGGCTATTCCCTTGATCAATTACCTTAAACTATATTTATCATGCGATTAAAAATGTTATTGGTGGCTGCTAGTGTTGCCACGCTGTTATGCTCGTCCGCCTATGCGCAGGAGGTTCCTGCTCAACCTACCGATATTGCTCCACTCTTGATTGGGGAAAAAATTCCAGACAGTCAGGTCAAAGATCCTGATGGAGCCACTATCTCATTACAGGAGGAAATTTCCAAGAAACCTACCGTACTGATCTTTTACCGCGGTGGATGGTGCCCGTACTGTAATAAGCACCTGGCCGAACTTCAGGCAGTGGAACAGGATATTTTGGACTTGGGCTATCAAATCCTCGCCATAAGTCCCGATGCCCCTTCCCAGCTGAAGACTACCTTGGACAAAAACGAATTGACCTACCGCCTCTTTTCGGACAATGACCTGAAAGTGACCAAGGCGTTTGGCCTTGCATTCAAAGCACCTGATCGCTACAAGGATATGCTGTTCAATGCTTCCGGTCAGGAAAACCCGGGCATTCTTCCTGTTCCTGCAGTCTTCGTCTTGGATCAGGAAGGCACGATCCTTTTTGAATACATAAATCCAAACTACGATAGCAGAATCAGCGGCACAATGCTAAAGGCTGCTTTGGAAAGCCTACAGGAATAACGTAATTGATCCATCATTCCATAAATGGCTGTTTCACAGCAAAGAAGTTGTTTGTGAAACAGCCATTATTTTTCGGCATGCATCACCGTTTCCCGATGCTGCAGCCCCCATTTTACCATCGCGTCCAATAGCTCACGGATTTTTCTGCCAGATGGGGTAAGCTCATATTCCACGGTTACCGGAGTGGTGTCGTACACTGTTCTGGTAATGATACTGTTTAGTTCGAGTTCTTTGAGCTCTTTGGAAAGCATCCGCGGGGTGATTTTGGGAATATCATTTTCCAGGTCCTTAAACCTTTTTTTACCATAGCAAAGCGAGCCAATGATGGGCAGTTTCCATTTTCCACTGATCACGTTTAGCGTATCACGTACCGCAACCACAAATTCACTGGAGCAAATGTGAACTTTTTCCTGGTCTTCTATCGTTGATTTGTCCATAATCGTTTTAACGCACACTATACAAAAGTATAGCACTATAAATTAGTAAATCACTTCCTTTTATATAGCGAATATAGTTATTTCGAATATCAAAAAAAACGAAAGAAACAGATCATGAGTTTATTAGAGAATTTAGAGTGGAGATATGCCACCAAAAAAATGAACGGAAAGGCAGTTCCCCAAGAGAAGGTAGACTATATCCTGGAGGCCGCAAGGCTTTCCCCATCATCTTCAGGGCTGCAACCCTATCGCGTGATCGTGGTTACAGATCCTGAGATCAAAGAAAAGATGAAACCCATCGCTTGGGACCAAAGCCAGATCACCGATGCTTCGCATATCTTGGTTTTTGCTGCTTGGGAAAATTACACCGAGGAAAAAATTAAAGCTGTTTTTAAAGAAACACTAACCGCCAGAGGGTTACCACTGGACAAAATGGATGCGTATAGAGAGCGTCTTTGGGGCATGTACAGCCAGCTGCCAGAAGAATGGCACGCCCACCATGCTGCCAAGCAAGCCTATATTGCATTTGGCACTGCGATCGCAGCAGCTGCCGAGCAGAAGGTAGATGCCACACCAATGGAAGGATTCGACCCAGAAGGCCTGGATGCGCTTCTTGGGCTCAAGGAACTTGGCCTTAAAAGTGCTGTAGTCCTACCTTTGGGTTATCGAGACGAGGAAAATGACTGGCTTGCCGGCATGAAAAAATTCCGTACGCCAAAAGAGGAATTTATCATAACATCCGATGAATTAGTGGAACAATAACCACAACGGTTGTTTTACAACAGGCCACAGCGGCAAACATTTAGATAAATAATCCCACAAAAAGGGCTGTAGCCAATGAAACATTTGGCTCAGCCTTTTTTTACGATCTTCCGCAGCCAGAAAAATTCCCTTCCGCAGGGACGAGGTGAATTTCAGTAAGCTTTTTAAGAAAGGCGGCCAAATACCTAACCGGCATCCTTCATACTTTGCCCCAAAATTTATCAGGAATCAAGTGGATCTCAACTTTACGGTTTGTCTATCCTCCACCCCGTTCGCTTACACGCTTATTACCAAGGTGATCCCACGATCAACTCCAAAAAACTTTGAGAAATTAGAGAAGGTCTTTTTTAATAAAAGGGGTGATTGAGTACCTTCGTGGTTTGGGAAAGCAATAAAAACAAATAACAATATGGAAATTAACGGTAAAATCATTCAAGTTTTGCCAGAGCAATCTGGCAATGGCAGAAACGGTACATGGAGAAAGCAAGATTTCATTCTTGAAACGGAAGGACAATACCCCAAAAAAGTTTGCCTGACGGTATGGGGAGACAAAATCGACCAATTTGGCATGCAGCAGGGAGACACGGTCAAAGCAGGCATTGAAATTGAAAGTCGCGAGTACAACAGCAGATGGTATACTGATGTAAAAGTATGGAGAGTGGATAAGCAAGGAGGCTCACCTGCAGGCAACCAAGGGCAGTCAAGTGCTCCAGAAGTAAGTACTTTCAATGATGAAAGTGGTGAAGATATTTTGCCATTCTAATTAAGGCAGGTTTAGCAAAAAGACTATATTTAGGGACTGTATCGAAACTATCGGTACAGTCCTTTTATATTTAGCTCAAAATAAATCTGACGTTTATGTGGAATGACTTTGATGATGACGACAATCAATGGGATGATGGAGACGAGGAAGATTTCAGAAAAGAACAAGATCGCATCAACAAACACCCCTTAATGCAGAAAGCCAATGATATCATGCTCCTAACGGAGACATTGGTTGGGGTACTGGACGAAGGCGCCAAAGAAATGTACGGCACCTTTATGCTGGAAGATGCCACAGTCATCTGTGGTAAATTTGGCGGTGCAGAAGGGGTGGACGACTATATCCTTAAAATGGAAAATGCCGTGTTCATGAAAGTTCATGCCAGGCACCTTAACTCCATGACGTATTCAGTAGCCATGGTCGATAATCATGCCGAAGAGCATTTACAGCTTCTGAGGGATGCCATCAATGATTTTAAAGCTTTATTTGTCGACTGGGTGAAGGGATTTGATCCTTCGTGCAAGTACGATGACGGCTGGGGGCTTTTTTGAGAGAATTCTCCAGCATAAGTTACCATTATAACTGTCGGAAAATGGGTGATTTTAACAAAACGGCTCATTGGGATCACGTTTATCAAACCAAGCCACTGGAATCGGTAAGCTGGTATCAGCCGGTTCCCAAGACCTCAATCCAGCTAATCCACGAATTGGAATTGCCCTTTTCTGCGAAAATCATCGACATAGGGGGCGGCGATAGCTTGCTGGTAGACCATCTCTTGGAAATGGGCTACGAAGACATCACTGTCTTGGACATTTCATTAGCGGCGATCAACCGCGCCAAAGAACGTTTGGGACATGCTGCTGAAAGGATCCAATGGATCGTCGCGGATGTCTGTGACTTCCGGCCCAATGCAACTTATGATCTATGGCATGATCGAGCTGCCTTCCATTTCTTAACAGAGGAAAAAGACATCGCTTCCTATGTGGAAGCCTCCCAAAGGACCATTGCTGAGGATGGAAAAATGATCTTGGGTACTTTTTCGGATAAAGGGCCTGAAAAGTGCAGCGGCCTCCCGATCAAGCAATATACCGCAGACCTTTTGGAAACAACTTTTTCTCCAGCTTTTAGGAAAGAAAAATGCTTCCATGAACAGCACCCCACTCCCAATGGCTCATTTCAGGATTTTGTGTTTTGCAGATTCGCCAAAAAATAGGCTGGCCCACTTTATGCCTTGGTCATGTCCGGCTCTTTGATCATGTCAAAGGGCGTCAAAAGGAAATTGCCCAAAAGAGCAATTAACGCTGGCATGGGTAGAGCCTTAGCTCCCTTTGCCAAACTGATAGCCAAAATATGCTCCTCCAATGACCATGACAAGCGCAATGCCGACCAAAAGCAAAAGGACCCCCAAGGGCATTTCCCAGTCTTCTGAGCCAATACGAAAACGAATATTCTTTTTTAGATCAAACATGTCCGTAAAGTTATTGTTTACTTTACAATATCAAAGCAGCAGCGATCACCATGATTGCCTAAAACCTGACAATGCCCATGCCGAGCCAAGCCCCTGTCCTGACCCCCGAACTCCTTAAGGTTATAAAGATTTTCGGACTGCTATCTGTAAGCATTGTCTTAGTTTTATCATTTTTCAATGAATATCGGGCAGACAATACCGGCACGGATGACCCGCACAGCATGACTGACAGCAACTACCTTTACTTCAAGAATGTTCGCCGATTACATTATGAAATTGATAAAAACCCGGCCACAAAACTGGAAATTTACCGCTTAGACAAGCGATTAAAAGGTGAAAATTTGATTTTTGTTAATCTTTCCATTATCGTTAGCCGTATAAGGAATAAAGCCTACATCTACATTGAACCCGCTGATAAATTGAAATCGGTAACAACCGTGGAAATCAGTTGGCAAAAAAATGGCAGCGAGCAGGGCATGTTGAGCTTTCAGCAAGGTGACCGGATGAGTCATCACCGGTTTGTCTGCGAGCTGTATCCTCTGATAGATGAAAAAACAGAATTTAAAGTAAAAATCGCTGGAAAATGGCTTCCTATACTAGTATCCGATAAAGAAAGACAAGCCTTTAAAACCACCACGGAGGACTATCTCCAGCTCATAAAATAAACCCAAAGTAAGATGGACGTTAAAAAAATCGATAACCTATGGCGCTTTTTATCCATTAAAAACAACCTGCCCCTAAAACTGGAATTGAACCATCATGTGCATTACAAGTTCGTTAAGGGCAATATCCAGCTCATCCATCAATTTCACCCAAAGCTTTGGCAAGAATCTACCTTGATCATCGCAGAAAAACTTTTCCAGGAAAAAGCGGTATCCCAGCACTTCCACCATAAGAAAAAGCAGTTTGGGATCCCGTCAACAGGCTCCTCTACACATGTTCAGATTTTTTTTCCAAAATCGATCCTTTCTCTCAAATCCAATTATGAAATGGACGTCCAAATGGATCGAAACGGAAACTACTCCATCAGCCTCAGCCCCTTTGTTCCCAAAAACGTGTATCAGATTTTAGATAGTGTAAATTATGTTTGCCAAGAAATGTGGAAGAAAAACTTTTTCTCCGAAGGCATCAGAAACTAACTTACCGTCCTAAATAGTGTACCAGCCTCAAGAGTAATGATACGATAATGCTGATGAGGATCATGCTGGTAACGGGAAAATAAAAGCTAAAGTTCTCTCGCTCAACACGGATATCACCGGGCAGCCTGCCCAGCCAATTCAGCTTGTCCCCTAAAAAGTAAATCCCCAGGCCAATCCCCACAATGACCAGCCCTGCGCCAATTATCCATTTCCCCATTTCACTATTCATAACACTAAAATACTGGCTGAAAAGTGAACATGCAATGATCTCATCATTGTTTGGTAAAGATGTATTGTCCATTGAAATGAAGCGCAGCCATTAGAAGCGTCATTTTTCCGAACCCTTTGCAGCATTGCTGCTATTCCAATGCTCCTCCACGTCGAGCTGCTTCACCGCTGGCCGGTACCATCCATTTCGATAGTCTCCATCACAGGCTTCCCGTAAAAGTGCCTTCATCTCCGCTAACTTTAGGGGATGTTTCGCCGAAAGGTCTGCAGATTCCTTAAAGTCTTCAGGCAGGTAGTAAAGCTCAAAAACGTTTTTGGTGATGAAATACCGTAATTTCCAGCCATCCTTGGCGATCATCGTGGGCCCTTCAAAAGATGAATGGACGACAAATTCATGCTGATCCACTTGCGTACCTTCTGTCATTTCGCCCAAAAAGCTTATCCCATCGGTGACAAAAGGCTCCCGAAACCCGACTATATCAGCGATGGTCGGCAACCAATCGTAATTGGTCACCAACAGGTCAGAGGTAGCACCAGCCGGAACATGACCTGGCCATCTCACCAAGAGTGGCACTTCCAGCCCTCCTTGCAAATTGCTCCTTTTCATGCCTGCGCGGCCATTATTTCCATTAAAAACATCCCCCGCCAGCTCACTGTAATACTTATTTTCCAAGTTATCAAACCGTTCACCCGTCTGCATGTTGGTATAGGGCTTCAGTACCCGACCTTCTTGGGTGTAGTAAATTTCATGACCATTATCTGACGTAAATACTACCAGGGTATTCTCCGTCAAATCCAGCCGATCCAACTCGTCGAGAATTTGGCCCACATTATGGTCAAGCATCTTGACCATGGAAGCGTATTCCTTTTCTATTTGCGTCAGCACTGGGGAATCGGCCACTTCAGAATGGACGGCAGGTACTGCCACAGGGCCATGTGGTAGCTGAGTGGGAAAATACAAGAAAAAGGGCTGGTCTTTATGGTTACGGATAAAGTCCAAAGCCTTTTCCATGAACAAGTCCTGCGAATATACCGCCTTTCCACGCATGTCCCATCGTTGCTCAAAGGCTTCCTGTGTTTCACGCTCAATGGTCTTTCCACAATCTGCTCGGGTGTTTCCAGGGATGTTCACCAATTGGCCATTTTCAAAAAGGAAAGGGGGATAAAACCCGTGCGCCCTGTTATGGTCCAAGTAGCCAAAATATTCCTGCCAGCCATGACGCCGCATTTGATAGTCTGAAGCAGCAAATCCCCATTCCAATTTGCCAAACTGAGCTGTGCTATAACCTGCTTTCTGGGCCACTTCTCCCAAAAACACCTGCGAATTAGGAATGGAATCGAGCCCGGAATTGATCATATTTTCCACTTCCTGATGGGTGTAAGTATCGTTTCCGATTTTCCGATACAACGCCCCTCTGGTGATGGGAAATTGCCGGGCATGACAATCGTGAAGCCCCGTGATCAGCGCTGCACGAGCAGGGGCACAAAGCATGCTTCCCGTGGCATTTGAAAACCGCATGCCTTCTGTGGCCAGCCGATCGATATTTGGCGTGGAAAGGTGTCGTTGGCCTTCATGGCCAAGCATTCCTTTGCCGAGGTCATCGGCATAAATAAACACAATATTGGGCTGGCGCTGTTGGGAAGTCGTTTCTTTACAACCACCCAAATGAAGTAACGTCAGCATGGCACCGAGCAAACAGGCAATTTTCAGGTATTGCATCCTACAATTTAGGCCGTTTGGATAAAAAATGAAAGCATCTGGCCGCTTTTGACCATTGAGGTCACTCCTTGCCTTGCTCATCGGGCAGCAGTCGAAGCACCACTGTCATCGGGGATTCAAAGAGATCTTTCCCTTCAAATACTTTTTGGTAATGAATATCCATCTGGTCCAACTCCTCCAAATGTCGCTTCCTGGTAATCAGGTATCCCATTGTCCTTTGGGGAACTGCTTCCTCTTGAATATTCTTCAGTGGCCGCTGCAGGTAAAATGAAAAAGCAGGATTATAGATTTTGTAATAATACAGCTCAGAAGCGGCTAATTGAGAGGCCTTGGCCTGCAAAACAGGATTTTGCTGATCAATTTTCGGAAAGGCAAACCAAAAAAAGACAACGGCCACCAACATAAAGCCTCCTCCAAACCAAACGAGAAAGCCTGCTGTTTGGTGGCGGTAGAGTGCCCTATACATGGGAAAAACCACCAAAACAGGCACTAGAAACCACCAAAGCAGGCTCTTGGGAACCAGCAATGCCGGATCTGCTGACAATCCAAAATAGATCCCAAAAGGCAATAAGACCAGCAACATTCCATAAGCGACTCCAGGGACCCATAGGCTTTTCCATTTGGAAGCCTTGGCCAGAGCCGCCAAGTAATTGCCTATAATCATGGCCAGAAAAGGATAGGCCGGCACGGTATAGTTGGGGAGTTTGGTGCCTGCAAACATAAAAAACACAATGATTGTAGCCGCACAGATCAAGGCAAATGTCGTGACTCGATTGGTGCGGTATTTTAAGGTATGCCACACGCTTTGGAATAAAAAGAATGCAAAAGGCAGCATCCCACCGAGCACAAACAGCCACGTCAGCCAAAATCCTCCCCCGTGTCCTTCCATCGGTGCGGAAAAGCGGTTGAGGTTATGCTTGAAGATAAATTCCTCTATCCAAAGCCCATTGGTCTTGGTGGCCACCAGTACATACCAGGGTAGGGCAATCAAGAAAAAAACGCCCAAGCCGACCGGATGGAAAATCCTGCGCAGCCTTTTGCCATTGAGCAGCTGCATGGTAAGGCCGTACACCAGTAGGGCGATGCAGGGAAGCACGACTCCCACGGGGCCTTTGGCAAGCACGGCCAAGCCCAGCGCCACATACGTCACCAGCATGAGCCTGGTGGAGCGGAAACCTGACAGTGACCATTCATAAAATGTCATGAGCCCCATGCTCATAAAGAAGATCAAAAACGGATCTGGCACCGCCATATGGAACTGGATATACCAATGCAAACAGGAGGTAAGCACGAGCAGCGTCAGAAGCCCCGCCCGAAACCCTAAGTTTTTCCGTGCAAAGCGATAAGTAAAATAGATCGTCAAAAAGCCAAATAGGGCAGGAAAGAACCTTGCCGCAAATTCGTTGATACCAAACAGCTGGTAGGACAACATAAAAAAATAATAGTGCAATGGGGGCTTGTCAAAGCGGTATTCTCCGTTAAATGTCGGCACGATCCACTCTCCCTGCTGCAGCATCTCGATGGCTGCTGTGGCGTTCTTGGCCTCGTCCAAGACATAGATACTCAAGCCGTTGATATTTGAAAAATGGAGGAGAAAGGCAATGAGCAGCAATACCCCGCCAGCAATCCCCTTTTTGTCCAGGATTTTTTCCATATGCCAAAATTACTGGCTATTCGATGGCTCAATGTCAAGAAAGCATTATCAAAAAGTTAGGTTTTGATAACGCCACTTGGTGTCCGTCCAAAAAAGCTGTAATTTTGACCAAATTTTATACGGTATGTCCCAGTTACAGCTTTCCCTTGTCGTTACGGTTTACAACGAGGAAGAAAATATTCAACCCTTATTAGCTGCTGTTTATGAAGCCCTGGAAGGGATTTCTTATGAACTCATTTTGGTGGATGACGGCTCCACCGACAAGACCGTGGCCATGGCCAAGCAACATGCAAATACCGCCACGAGGGTCTTGATTTTTAACAAGAACTATGGACAAACTACCGCATTGGCAGCGGGCATTGACCATGCCACAGGTGCGTATATCGTCACCATGGATGGAGACTTGCAAAACGATCCATCCGACATTCCAATGATGCTGCAGAAAGCCATTGATGAGGATTGGGACGTGGTCGCAGGTGTACGGGCAAATAGACAGGATGGCTTTGTCCTCCGTAAATTGCCCAGCAAATTTGCCAACTGGATGATTCGAAATACCACCAAGGTGTACCTCAAGGACTACGGCTGCAGCTTGCGTGTTTATAAAGCAAATATCGCCCAAAACATGGGGCTTTATGGAGAATTGCACCGATTTATACCGGTTTTGGCCAAGCAGGAAGGTGCCCGAATGACAGAGGTAAATGTCAAGCACCATCCCCGGATCCACGGCACATCCAAATACGGGCTGAACAGAACCTTTAAGGTTTTGGCTGACCTTATCCTGATGCTCTTTTTCCAAAAGTACCTCCAGCGCCCCATTCACATTTTTGGTGGGCTAGGACTTTTGGCATTGATTTCAGGCGTCCTGATCAATTTCTACTTGTTGGTGCTCAAGATCCTTGGAGAAGACATCTGGGGTCGGCCAATCTTACTGGTAGGCCTGATTTTAGTCTTGGGAGGGCTGCAATTGATCACTACCGGAATCGTAGCAGAGATCATTGTCAGGACCTACTTCGAATCGCAAAACAAGAAGACCTATACCATCAAAGAAGTTTTCCAAGGTGCCTAAAAAAACACTCAAGCTACTCCTGAAAGTACTCCTGACGGGAGTGGCCATCTACCTTGTGTTCAGAAAAATAGACCTCGAAGCCACTTGGCAGGTCATAAAAAAAGCCAATTTGGCCTTTCTGGTCATCGCTGCACTCTGCTTTGTGCTCTCTAAAATCCTTTCTTCCTTTCGCTTAAACGGGCTTTTTCGCAACCTTGATGTTCGTCTCAGCGAACGCCAAAACCTCAAACTTTACTGGATCGGAATGTTTTATAACCTCTTTCTTCCCGGTGGAATAGGCGGCGACGGTTACAAGGTATATTGGCTTAACAAGCGGTTTGATGCGAAAGTGAAAAAGCTGCTGGCGGCAGTCCTGTTGGACCGTGTCAGTGGACTTATCGCGCTGGTGTGGCTGTTGCTGGTGATTTGGTTTTTTGTGACCGTGGAGTGGACCGCTCCTTGGGGCATCAACTTGGACTTGATCGCCGCAGCTGGCTTGTGCTTGGTGCCTTTGGCCTTCGTTGGGGTGATCAGGTGGTGGTTTCCTTCGTTTTGGGCTTCTACTGCACTTACCGGCGGCTATAGTCTCTTGGTTCAGTCTGCCCAGTTGATCTGTGCCTATTTCATCCTATTGGGATTGGGCGTCCAAACACAAATCCTGGAATATCAGTTTGTCTTTTTGCTTTCCTCGATTGTAGCGGTACTGCCCTTGACCATCGGAGGAGTGGGCGCAAGGGAACTGGTGTTTATCTTTAGCCACGAATATATGGGCATCGATAAAAATGTAGCCGTGGCCTTCAGTTTACTTTTTTTCCTGATTACCGCTTTGGTTTCTTTGGCTGGTGCCACAGTAAAGATGGAACCCGGAACAGCCATCAGTGAGCAGTAGCCAGACGAGAGAACCCAAGGAGTTCTGAAAGCTTTCCATGCTCACCTCACCGATTCTTCCACGATCAGGACAATTCCCCTTTCTTGGCCACATCGCATTTGCCGCAGCCACAGCCCAGGTCGTTTGATTTTTTGGGCTTGAAATACTGGTATACCTTCCAGGCAACAATCCCCACAAACAATGTCCACACAATAATTTCCTGCCACATAACTTTATTTTTTCATTTATGAAAACAGCTGATAAGCTATCAGCGCCGATACATAGGCCAAAGCCGTCATGTAAACCGTCTGGATGACCGGCCACTTCCATCCCTTGGTCTCACGATATACCACCGCCAAGGTACTCATACATTGCATCGCAAATGCATAAAATACCATGAGGGAAATGGCCGTGGCCAAATTAAATACGGCCTCACCGGTATTGGGATTGACTTCACTTTTTAGCTTTTGCTGAATGGTCAATTCATCTTCCACTTCACTGCCGACACTGTAAAGGGTCGCCATGGTGGAGACAAAAACCTCCCGCGCCGCAAAGGAAGTGATCAGCGCGATACCGATTTTCCAATCATAACCCAAAGGCCGGATAGCCGGCTCTATAAACTGTCCGGCTATTCCTATATACGAAGATTCCAGTTCTGCTGATTCAAGGTTATGCCGATAATCTAGCATCGCTTCTTCAGAAGCGCCGTCAGCCGGTACCTCTACCGCTGCAATGGCTTCTTCCCTCGCACTGGACGGCCCGTAACTCGCGAGCACCCACAACACGATCGAAATGGCCAAGATCACCTTACCCGCCTCAAAAACAAAGGTCTTCGATTTGGAATACATGGTGATGAGCACATCCTTCCACCTTGGCAAACGGTACATGGGCATTTCCACCATCAAATAACTTCTTTCCTTAAAATGCAAGACCATTTTAAGGATCCAAGCCGTCACCAACACCGCCACCACACCGAGCAGGTACATGCCCAGCATCACTAAAGCCTGAAGGCCAAATGGCCCCACATTGGTCGCAGGAACAGCTATTCCGATCAGGATAACATACACCGGAAGCCTGGCCGAGCAACTCATCAATGGCGTCACCATGATTGTAATCAAGCGGTCCTTCCAATTGCCAATATTCCGGCTCGCCATAATCCCTGGAATGGCACAGGCAATGCCCGAGATAAGCGGTACCACACTCTTGCCATTAAGGCCAAATGGCCGCATGATACGGTCCATCAAGAATACCACCCGAGACATATAGCCCGTATCCTCAAGAATTCCCAAAAAGGCAAAAAGCAAGGCAATTTGTGGGATAAAGATCACTACCCCTCCAATACCAGGAATGATCCCCTCGGTGATCAAATCTGTCAGCACACCCTCCGGCAACCATCCGGCGACTGTTCCGCTCAAACGCGCAAAAAAGCCATCAATCAAATCCATCGGTACCGCTGACCAAGCAAACACCGCTTGGAAGATCAATAAGAGAATACACAAGAAAATGGCGTACCCTCCAATTTTATGTAAGAAAAGCTTGTCCAGCTGATCCGTTAGGCGCTTTTTTTGAATATCCGTTTTCTCTACGGATTGCTCCAGCACTTGCTGGATAGCCGCGTAACGCTCTTGGGTTTCCTTAATTTGCGTAGCTTTTAAATCAAAATCAGCTTGCGTCACTTGCTCATGGAGCCAATCATGATCTTCTTGCGAGAGAATGGGCTCATTATTGTGGAAGCGAATAAGCTGATAGGCCTGATAGGTATTGTTCAACGTAAACTTTTCACGGACATTTGCCGACAGTTCTGCTGGCAGGAGCTTATCGCTATCCAGAAAAGAAGTTGGTTTTTCAAACATCTGCTGGCCGATGAGGTCCAAGATTCCATTAATACCTTTATTGCTTCGGGCATTGGTTTGGATGACGGGAACCCCAAGTGCCTTGTAGAGGGCATGGGCCTTCACTTTTATTCCTTGTTCTTCTGCAGTATCGGCCATGTTCAAGACCACAGCCATGGGCAAGCCCAAGTCCATGATCTGCGTGACCAAAAATAAACCCCGCTCCATGCTGGACATGTCCACCACAGCCAACACAAAATCCGGTTTGGAGGATTTGTCCAGCCCATTGAGCACTCGGTGGACGATCACTTCGTCCTCAGAATTTGGGTAAATGCTGTAGGTGCCGGGAAGATCTATGATCGTAGCCTGCTGGTCACCGAGCTTCACACTGGCATAGCGCTTATCCACCGTCACACCGGGGTAATTGCCCACCTTTTGGCGAAGCCCCGTAAGGCGGTTAAAAATCGTGGTCTTGCCCACATTTGGATTTCCAATGAGGGCCACCGTAAAGGTGGATAGCTTCTCTGGGGTGATTACTTCTGGCATACAGCAATTAGTTTTCTAGGGTCACTTCGATGAGTTTGGCCTCTGCTTTCCGGAGGGCAATAACGGTATTTTCCAGTCTAAACGCCAAAGGATCCTGTAAAGGCGCCCGCTGCAACAACGAAATCTGTTTGCCCGGTAAAAAGCCCATTTCCATGATATTTAAGGTCAATTCACTGGGCAAAATCTCATGGATGATGGCCCTCTCACCAATTTTTATCTTATCTGCCGTCATATTTTTTACTTTATGAAGGAACAAATCACTCCTTTATTTATCCGTCATGACTCGCCTTCCGAAATCCTGAGCTATTAAACTCCTTCGATGATACCTGCAAAATGGCTTACGCAGGAATGTTCAAATCCTTGAATCCCTGTATATCAAGCCGGTATTTTGGCTTAATTGAATTAGATTGAATCTAAATTGCTGCAAAATTAACGGAAAAAGTGTAGAATTCGTTCTGTTTTTGCTGAAATCTTGGATTTACATGATGAGCGGCCGCTTAGGTTGATGCTACACTCGGGGATGTCTTTATCCATAAGCAAGACAAAACCAACCCGACTCGCCACCTCCAATGGTCTTGCCAATTTCACATCAACTATCCTAGGCCTCCTTTAACGGTAATGGCCCCTGAGAGTTGAGTCCAACCTAACAACCATGCCCGCAAGGAGCAGGTAAAAGACTCGCCAGCACCAATCAATATCGATTTACAATCGCAATTGGGGCTATTATTGGTTTCATGATTTCCCATTTATCCACACCATTAGTATTCATCGAGGACATTCTAGTGCATAACGCATACTATTTGCCCATTAGCACCCTTGATCATGTCATCAAAACGGGATTTCCATCCCAAAAACAGGCTCAAATTACCCGATATTTCCTTCAAATTGCCGATCAAATCCCTCTATCCACGGAAGATCATCCTACCTTCGAGACATCAAATTATCGTTCCCAAGGAGCATCCTTTGTAAACCCAAAAAAGACATTGCCACATGCATAGAATATTACTTTTAACATTGACATTGGGGATATTGTCCGCTTGCTCCCCAGAAAGCACAAAAGAGGAAACAAAGGAAACTCCTTCCTCTACGGCCAAGCGATCGTTTACGACCTACTGTAACCCGCTCGACATTGATTATACCTATATGTCCCACTATCGGGCGAGAAATAACGTTTCCTACCGATCAGGAGCGGATCCGGCCATCGTTAATTTTAAGGGCAAATATTATCTTTTTGTCACCCGGTCCCATGGCTATTGGGTATCGGATGACATGAGCAACTGGCGGTTTATCCGACCCCAAAGCTGGTACTTCAATGGCAGTAATGCTCCTGCTGCGGCGGTAAAGGACGGAAAAATCATTTTGCTCGGCGACCCTTCCGGACGTGGGGCGGTGATCGAAACGGACAATCCTGATTTGGGCGATTGGAAAACGAACTTTGCCGTGATTAATGTCCCCGGCGGCGTGCAGGACCCTAACCTCTTTGTCGATGACGATGGCAAAGTATACCTCTACGAAGAATCTTCCAATAAATGGCCCATCCATGGCATAGAACTGGATGCTGACAATTATTTCATTCCCAAGGGCGAACAGGTAGACCTGTTTAACCTGGAGCCAGAAAAGCATGGCTGGGAACGGTTTGGCCAAGACCATAAAAGTGACCTAAAACCCTTTATCGAAGGCCCTTGGATGGTCAAGCATAACGGAAAATACTATTTGGAATACGGTGCTCCCGGTACCCAATGGAACGTCTATGCTGATGGTGTATACACCAGTGACAGTCCTCTGGGCCCGTTTACCTACGCTCCCTATAATCCCATTTCCTACAAACCAGGTGGTTTTCTCAAGGGCTCCGGCCACGGCAGCACCGTAAAGGATAATCACGGAAACCATTGGCATTTTGCCACCATGGCCATTTCTGTCAACTATAAATTCGAACGCAGGATAGGCATGTATCCCGCGGGGTTTGAAGAGAACGGACAGATGTATGTAAACACCGCTTATGGAGATTACCCCCATTACCTTCCAGACACGGACGTGGAAGATCACAAGCATCGCTTTACAGGCTGGATGCTCCTATCCTATAATAAACCGGTAACGACCAACTCCCCTGAAGTCAACATGGATCTCAATGTAGTGGACGAGAGTGAAGGAGGTTACATGCAAGAGCAGATCCGGGAATTTGATATCAGTCAGATCAATGATGAAGAAATTCGTTCCTACTGGGTATCGGAAGCCAATCATGATTCTATCTATGTGGAACTGGACTTGGAAAAACCCATGGATGTCAAAGCCATTCAAATCAACTTCCAAGACTTCAACAGTGAGATTTTCGGTCGACCCGATACCCTCCGACAACAATTTGTGATCAAAACATCCATGGATGGAAAGCGCTGGGAGACGGTCGCCGATTATTCCAAAAACCAACGTGACATGCCCCATGGCTATATCGAACTGGACCAAGCAGTAGAAGCCCGATATGTCCGTTACGAACATGTATACTGTACCAATAAGTTTTTGGCCATCTCTGAACTGCGGGTATTTGGCAATGGAAAGGAAGCCCTACCAGAGACGCCTTCAAACTTCGTCGCACAACGACAAAATGACCGTCGCAACACAAACCTCAGCTGGGATCCTGTAGAAGGTGCCACTGGCTATGTGATCTACTGGGGCATCCATAAGGATAAGCTGAACCTTTCCGCCCTGATGTACGGACAACACGAATATGAACTTCGCGCCCTCAATACGGATCAGCGTTATTATTATCAAGTAGAGGCCTTCGATGAAAACGGTATTTCCCAGAAAAGTGAAATCTTGTTTACAGAATAACTTCAGCGAAAAAGGAGAACCTATTTTAGGTGATTATGGTTAATTGTAAGTGTGTTTGATTGGGTCTTTCTGTTTCGGCAGAAAGACCCTTTGATCTCCTCAACTAAAATCATTTAAACACAGCGGCACACTTTCTGCTTTAAAAAAAGTGAAAATCAAATCAACCGCAAAAGCCGGGGCTGCTATCTGATTAGCTCCCTGGCTTTTTTACCGTTTGGAGATGACCGTTTAATTCCAATCAAGCGATATTTATGGGGGCGATAACTCTCATTAGTTATCGAAATCCTGATCCGCCACCAAGGTGCTAAAGCACACAGCCATGATAACTTCCTCTCAGTCCAGGTTACAGCAGCATCCTATTTATCTTTATCCCTGGCCAAATAGAAACCAACGGTGGCATAGCCTATGCTGAGCCATCAAAATAGACCAGCCCATTCTTTTCTACTTGATCCTTAATTTTCTATTTTCCCCACTTGGGAATAAATTTTGGCTCGTAAGCAGCCATTTTGTCCAATATCTCGGCAGGATCATCACTAATGATCAACAGGTCCATTTGGGCTTGCCTCAGGAATCCTTCCTTGGCCGAAAAGTTTAAAAACTCAATCAGCTTATCATAATAGCCCTCCACATTGTAAAGGGCTAGCGGTTTTTGGATATAGGCAAGCTGGTTTAGCGTCATGATCTCAAAAAGCTCCTCCAAGGTTCCAATGCCACCGGGCATGGCTATAAACCCATCACCGGTTTCTGCCATGAGCCACTTGCGGTCCCGCATGGTCTCCACCACTGTCAATTCCGTACAGCCACGGTGTGCTACTTCTACATCAACCAATTTTTGGGGGATAAAACCATATACCTTTCTGCCCACACTTAACATATGGTCTGCCATTACTCCCATTAACCCTACTTTGCCTGCGCCATACACCAAATCCATTTTTCTGAGTGTCATTTCTGCCGCCAGCGCAATGGCTCCCTCTTTGTAGGCGGGATTATTACCGGTATTGGAGCCGCAGTAGATGGTTATTTTTTTCATGTTAATTGCAGTAGTAATAGGGGTAAAACAATTTTACTAATAACCGGATTTTTATGCCCTTTTTCAAGTCTAAAGCGTTAAATAAAAGCAAATCAACAGGATTTGAAATGGAGGATTTGCCTGCTTTTCCGCCTCAGAAAAAGGACTATTTTATGGCTGTCGGTGAGGGATGGAGAGTTTTTCAGCTTTCACCATACATAAACCCTACTTTTCTATTAACTTTGTGCCTGCTTTTGAAACAATTAGCTTAGCGCTGTCCTTCCCGCCGGAAAGGTCCGCTTTGTTGGTAAGCATTTGATCAAGAAGAAACAAGGAAGATATCGTGAAAAAATATCAGGAGTTCAAACAAGTAGATTATCCCGGAATAGGGGAAAGTATCCTTCAATACTGGCAAGAGAACAAGGTCTTTGAAAAGTCCGTGCAAAACCGCGAGGGAGCCGAGACATTTACCTTTTTCGAAGGCCCCCCATCTGCCAATGGCACCCCGGGCATTCACCACGTGATGGCCAGAACACTGAAGGATATTTTTTGCCGGTACAAAACCCTCAAAGGATATCAGGTAAAGCGTAAAGGCGGCTGGGACACACACGGCTTGCCCGTGGAGCTGCAAGTGGAGAAAGAATTGGGCATTACCAAAGAGGATATCGGAAAGAAAATCTCTGTAGAAGAATACAATAAAAAATGCCGTGAAACGGTCATGCGCTTTAAGGACGAGTGGGATGATCTGACCGAAAAAATCGGCTATTGGGTGGATTTAGACGACCCTTACATCACCTTTGATCCGAAATACATCGAAACCCTTTGGAGCCTTCTGAAGCGGCTATACGACAAAGACCTGCTGTACAAGGGCTATACCATCCAACCTTATTCACCTGCGGCTGGAACCGGACTGAGCTCCCACGAACTCAACCAGCCAGGCTGCTACCGCGATGTGAAGGACACTTCCATCACGGCACAATTTAAGGTAAAAGACCGCGACAATGAATACATCATCGCCTGGACGACGACCCCATGGACCTTGCCTTCCAACTCCGCCCTGGCGGTAGGGGAAAAGCTCGATTATGTCAAGGTCAAAACCTTCAATCCTTACACCCATGCGCCTCAAACCGTTATTTTGGCAAAAGCCAGAATGGGCGCTTTCTTCAACAAAAAGGCCGCAGAGCTGAAGCTAGAAGATTACAAGGCGGGCGACAAGCTGATTCCGTACGAAGTAGTAGAAGCGTTTAAAGGCGCGGACATGCTCGGCATGGAGTATGAACCACTTTTCCCCATCGATGGCATCAAGCTTCCCCATCCTGCCTACACCGTCATTCCGGCAGATTATGTGACCACCGAAGATGGTACAGGAATCGTTCACCTGGCCAAAGCTTTTGGTGCGGATGACTTTAGGACCTTGGTTCAAGCAGGCGTGCCGGGGGTATTTGTCAAAGACGAACAGGACAATGAAATCCCTGTAGTGGATAAAAAAGGGAAATTTCTGCCGGTAGTAGGAGAATACCTGCTGGCCAAAATGAAAGAGCATGAAATCACGGCCCATAAGGAATACACAGCAGATGATTTCTATGTAAAGAATTACCTGAAAGAGGATGAAAATGCAGCGGAATATAAAAACACCGATGTCATCATTTCCATCATCCTGAAGAATGAAAATAAAGCGTTCAAGGTAGAAAAATACGAGCACAGTTATCCCCACTGCTGGCGGACAGACATGCCCGTGCTTTATTACCCGCTCGAAAGCTGGTTTATCAAGACCACAGCCTGCAAGGACCGCTTGGTCGAGCTGAACAAAACCATCAACTGGAAGCCTGAGGCTACCGGAACAGGTCGTTTTGGCAATTGGCTGGAAAACCTGGTGGACTGGAACCTCAGCCGTTCCCGCTTCTGGGGTACGCCACTGCCGGTATGGAGAAATGAAGATGCGACGGAAACCAAATGCATTGGCTCCATCGCAGAGCTGACCGAAGAAATCGAAAAATCCATTGCCAAGGGCTTTATGCAGGAATCTCCTTTCAAAGGAGAAGAAATTGACCTCCACAGACCTTATGTGGACGATGTCATCTTGGTCGATAGCCAAGGCAATAAGATGTTCCGGGAACCAGACCTGATCGATGTATGGTTCGATTCCGGTGCCATGCCTTACGCCCAGTGGCATTACCCTTTCGAAAACGAAGAAATCTTCAAGGCCAATTATCCGGCGGACTATATCGCTGAAGGGGTCGACCAAACCCGTGGATGGTTCTTTACCCTTCATGCCATAGCGGTGATGCTGTTTGACAACGTGGCCTTTAAGAATGTGATCGCCAATGGCCTGGTGCTGGACAAAAATGGCAACAAAATGTCCAAACGCCTCGGCAATGCCGTCGATCCATTCAAAACCCTGAAAGAATATGGCCCCGATGCTCTTCGCTGGTACATGCTCTCCAATGCCAACCCTTGGGATAACCTGAAGTTCAATTTGGAAGGTGTAGCAGAGGTTCAGCGCAGATTCTTCGGGACACTGCAAAATACCTACAACTTCTTTGCGTTATATGCCAACTTGGATGCCTTTACCTATGACCCGGCAAAGACCGTGGCGGTAAGTGAACGGCCAGAGCTGGACCGATGGATTGTCTCCAAGCTACAGTCCCTGATCAAAGAAGTGGAAAGCTCCATGGACAATTATGACGCCACGAGAGCCACCCGTGCCATCATGAACTTTACCGTGGACCAGCTGTCCAATTGGTACGTACGATTGGCGAGGAAGCGTTTTTGGAGAGGGGAAATGAACCAAGACAAGCAGGCTGCGTATGAAACCTTATATGAATGCCTGATGGCCCTTAGCCAGCTGATGTCATCCTTTGCTCCATTCTATTCGGACTGGATGTTTGCCAACCTGACCGAAGGCGCCAAGGAGGCAGGACAGGAAATTCCAGCATCCGTGCACTTGACCGACTGGAAAGCAGCGGATGATGGGCTGATCAATGAAGATTTGGAAGCCAGCATGCAGTTGGCACAGGACATTTCATCATTGGTGCACAGCTTAAGAAAGAAGGACAAGCTGAAAGTACGCCAACCCCTTCAAAAGATCCTTATCCCGATCTTGAATGAAAAGACGAGACAGCAAATCCAACACGTGGAAGAGCTGATCAAATCTGAGGTGAACATCAAAGGAGTAGAATACATCGACGATGCCTCAGGGATATTGGTAAAAAATGCCAAGCCAAACTTCCCGCTGCTTGGAAAGCGCTTTGGTCCGAAAATGAAATTGGTGGCCGGAGCCATAAGCAAATGGGGACAAGAAGAAATCAATCAATTGGAGCGAGATGGCTCCATTGAGATCGAAATAGATGGCGAACAAGCCCGCTTGGCACAAGAAGAAGTCCTCATCACCTCCCAAGATATTCCGGGTTGGTCGGTAGCCAGTGCAAACGGCATTACCGTGGCCTTGGATGTCACGCTGAACGACGAACTCAAGCAAGAAGGCATTGCTCGGGACTTGGTCAATAGGATCCAAAACCTTAGAAAAGATATGGGACTGGAAGTGCAGGACAAAATCACCATTAAGGTGGCCAAGCTGAACGAACAAGTGGACCGCGCACTGGAAAACTTCTCGGCATATATCCAATCCGAAACGCAGGCCTTGTCACTTTCCGTAAACGGAGATGTGGAAGAAGGTACGGTCTTGGACATGGATGATTTCGAACTGAAAGTAAAGGTAGAAAAAGTATAAACTAAACGGGTGCGGCCCTAGTTGGTTTCGCAGAACTTATCGCAAATGAAATATTTAAAATACTTTGGCATTACCTTACTGGTCATTCTAATTGACCAAATCGTAAAACTCGCCGTCGATGCAAACATGGCGATGGGCACAGCTGGCCAAATCAAACTATTAGGTGACTGGTTTAAGCTCCATTACACGACCAATCCAGGAATGGCCTTTGGCATGGAATTGGGCTCGGAATATGGAAAATTGATCTTGACGACCTTTCGGCTAGTGGCCATGATCGGTATCGGATATTACCTTTATTACCTGATCAAGAAAAAAGTACATCCCGGCTATATTACCTGTATCGCGATGATTTTAGGCGGGGCCATTGGAAATTTGGTGGACAGTGTCTTCTATGGAGTGCTTCTGGACAATGCGCCCTTTGATGCCAGCACCCCATGGTTTCACGGACAAGTCGTAGACATGTTTTACATCGACATTTGGGAAGGCTTTATCCCCGATTGGGTTCCGCTCTGGGGAGGAAGTTATACCGCCCTTTGGCCGATATTCAATGTAGCCGATGCCTCTATCTTTATGGGGGTAGTTTTCATTCTTCTGTTCCAGAAAAAATTCTTTGCAGAAAACCTCAAGCATGAGGAAGAAGACGAAATCCAGCGACAGTTTATCGAAGAAAAATAATTTATAAGCCTCGGAATTTTCCGAGGCTTTTTTGATATCATATGACGAGAAAAGGTCGAACGAATGCTGAAATCTTACACTAGGATAAATCAGCAGGCTCCTCCCTTTCTCCCATTTTATATTTTCTACTCCACTTCACGATCAGCGGTGTGATGATGACGGTGGGCAACAACCAAATGACCAATGGTGGAAGAAAGTAAATATTGACCACCAAGAAAGCGGTCAAGCTCGCAATATACGCTCCACACATCCGGGCAATATGTCCACGCAACCAAAATGTCCGGCTCTTTATGATCCCTTGGTAAAACTTAATGTCACCATAAACCATTAATGTTCCGATTGCTCCAAACACCAGCATGACCACGCCAAAGAAATTCCCTTGGGAAAGGCTTCTGGCTCCTTGCACAAAAAAAGCCAACGCAAAAAGTATCATCATTCCCGACAATCCCCAATCAATCCATTTTGCCTTGTTGCGGTGGGGTAACCCTTTCAACTTCAAGTACCGGTAACCCGATCCGACCATATACAAGGTAAACGCTCCAATTACAAACAAAAATGTATTGGGATGCATCACTGACAACACCAATCCTGATAAACTGGCCAATAGCATCCCCACATAAAAACCCTTTCCAAACTTTCGATGTGGGCCATCACCTTTGGGGCGAATCATGGCGATCGTTCCAAAAAGTAAACCGACTCCTCCACCAACGATATGGAGCCCTAAAATGAAATCAAAAATGGTCACATCCATGTTATTTAACTATCCCTAAACCCTAATACATTCATTGGCAGGAATATATAAAAACATTCATGAATTAGGACTTCACAAACGGGAATGAAAGAGGAGTTTATCCGTATAAGTAGAATATTCACATTCACTTATCGGTTATGTCATCACAAATTGAATTCGAACAGGTGATCCAGCGGGGCTGTGGCCTCGATGTTCACCAAAAGACGGTAGTGGCCACAGTCAGTGGCATTGACGTTGAGATTGATACCCGTACCTTCGGGACCTTTACTGCTCAGATCGAGGAGCTTAAAACATGGCTGAATTCCCTTTCCATTACCCACATTGCGATGGAAAGTACCGGAGTTTATTGGAAACCTGTCTACAACATCCTGGAAGAGGATTTTAAGATTATCCTGGTAAATGCCCGGCATATCAAGAATGTTCCCGGTCATAAGACAGATAAGAAAGACAGTGAATGGATTGCCAAATTGCTTCTAAGCGGTCTGTTAAAGGGGAGCTTTGTCCCTACCGAGTGGATAAGAGAGCTACGTGATCTTTGCAGGTATAAACGTAAGCTGATCGCACAGCGGGTCGCCCAACGCAACAGGTTGCATAAAATCCTGGAAGATGCCAATATCAAACTGGCCTCAGTGGCTTCGGATATCTTTGGGGTCACAGGTACGCTCATCATAGATGCCTTGATCCGGAAACAGGATGATCCTGAATACCTGGCCAACCTTGCCAAAGGTTCCTTGCGCAAAAAGATGGCGGACCTCAAACTTTCTCTGCAGGGAAGACTCACCGAACATCACCGGTTCATGCTGGCCACACTCCGTGATTCCATTGATTCGATCAACGCCCAGATCGGGCACATCGAGGCTAGAATTGAGCGTTATGCAGTCGAGCTTCAACAAGAGGTCGATTTACTCCAGACCATACCCGGAATAGGTAAAGAAACCGCCATGAATATCCTGGCCGAGTCAGGCAATGACATGGAGGTTTTTCCTGATCACAAACACCTGGCATCATGGGCAGGTGTCTCCCCGGGCAACAACGAAAGTGCAGGCAAGAAGAAGTCAACCCGCATCACACATGGGAACAAATACTTGAAAACTGCATTGGTCGAAGCTGCTTGGGCCGCATCACACACAAAGGACACCTATTTGGGCCGCAAATATGGGGCAATAGCTGCTCGCCGCGGATCTAAAAAGGCCCTGATTGCCGTAGCTCATAAAATCTTGACCGGACTGTATTACATCCTCAAAAACAAGGAGCCCTACCTAGAGCCTGACGATACAACCTATCAGGAAAAAAGAAAGCAGGCGCAGATTAAGAAATCCTTAGAGCGCCTGCGCGGGCTCGGAGTCCAAGTGGACATCCGTCCCAATTAAGATTAAGTGAAAGTTCGAGCTTTTATTGGTGATTTACAAGTCCCGGAATAAAAACTGAACTCATAGGCCAAGAACAAACGGTTATTGCTTCGAGCATGTAGAAAAAATTTTACTCTCTAACTTGGCCTAACTTAATTTATAGTCCTTTAAAAAACCTTTCAAAGGATAGCAAAACTATGCCCTACCAGTTTTAAAAATGACTGAACAAGCCTATTTTTAGATTTTCTCTTTCAGAAAAAAAAACAGGCAATAGATTTCAATGCTAGTTTAAAATTCGATTATCCTTTTTACCTAATGAATTTTGGAAGGTAATCATCCAGTATCATTCCTGGCTTATGGCCGTCACCTCCAAATAATAAGCCGTGCTGCCAGCTGGAAGACTTGGCGGAACATTGGTATATTTCCAATAATATCCGCTAAAAATCACCTCTATCAACTCCTCCTCACCCTCTAGTAAGGAAAAATCAGCTGGTATAGAGCATACCACACCAACCTCTGTCACATCATATGTCCCGGAAAAATGGTAGCTGATCGCATATTTATCAGAATCATCCATGCGATACAAAAGCCCCTTCCTATTTTCCACTTCTTGGACAAACTCCGTGGCTTCCGCACAGTTGGATTCGGGATAATCAGGGCTCGCCGGCTGACAGGCCCCCAAAAGAATCATGATAACACACACTACATTCATCCTACTCATAACAACATATTGTTTATTTAATGTTATTCAGTAGATGGAGTAGCGTACCAATGCGCCATAAATTTAATTAATTTCCTCACCTAAAGGGCAAGAGCTCTTATAATTTTAGGAAAAGGTACTTTGCTGATACCTATCAAAACACCAATTCATATTCTCCTGAACCCAACTTTACCTCCATGTCTCCTGAACGGAGTGCTTCCCCGTTCATCAAAATCCCTCCAGTGGCAGAAATGGGCATTTTCACAATGGCCGTAGTATTTGCAGGCACTTTAATTTTCCAAGTGATCTGTTCACCTTTCCGCTCCCAATGACTTCCAATCGCACCATATGGGGAATCGAAACTTGCCTTTACACTGTCCAAGCCTTCTACAAACACAGGGGCCAATTCAAAAACTTTAAAGCCAGGGCTGTCTGCACCCGCTTTGATCCCCGCCAAATACTCATAAAACCAAACGGTCAAGTCACCCAAAAGCATGGTGTGGTTTTGGGAATTCATGGTGGGTTTGGCCACATTGCCGTGCCATAACTCCCAAATGGTCGTCGCACCGTTTTCGATCATGTAGCCCCAGCTGGGAAAAGTGGTATTGGTAGCCAGCTTAAGGGCCAAGTCAGCCCTTCCATAGTCCGAAAGGGTCCGCATCAACCATTGCGTGCCGATCAACCCGGTGCTTAGGTGACCGTTGTTTTTGATCTGGATGGTCTCCACCACTTGGTCAAAAACCCGCTGTCGATCGTCTTCCGGCACCATCCCAAAGGCCAATGGCAGCAGGTTATCGGTCATTTTATTGTCCCCATAAAAGCCTTGATGGTAAAATTCCTCGTGAAAACCTTCATGAACCTTCTCCTTCAGGGATTGATAGGACGGAATCTCTTCATGCTTGCCCAAGATGGTAGCAAATCGGCTCATCACTTCCATAAAATGGTAATAATATGCGGTGGAGATTAAGGCACTTGGCCGTTTGACATCGGCATTTTGGCCCGTTCCGGCTTCAATGCTCGGCGGCGGCACCACCCAATCGCCATAGCTATCCTCAGTGACAATGTAATCCTCGGTCATATACCGATCCGCCATATAGCCCAGCCATTTCTTCATGGCTGGATAATTCTCCCGAATCACACTGGTGTCTCCCGTTTGCTGATAAAGCATGTCAGCAATCATCAGGTAAGTACCTGGCCAGGTCATGTTATCACTATAATACCGCCAATAGGCTGGCGCTACATCTGGAAGGGCACCATCGGCCTTCTGGGCCAAGCGAATGTCATCCAACCACTTTTTATACAGCCGAACATTGTCAAACATGTAAGACTCTCCATGTGCACCCACGGCCCGATCTCCCAGCCACGGCTGACGCTCATTTCGCTGCGGGCAATCCACCGGCATGCCTTTGTAATTCCCCGCAATGCCCCACCAGGCATTTTGGTAAATATGGTTCAGCATAGGATCTGATGTTTCAAAGTGCCCAATGGTCTTGATGTCATCATACACCATCTTGCCCATGAAATCCTCTATCTTTGGCTCTCCCGGATATCCCGAAATCTCCACAAAACGGAATCCATGATAGGTAAAGCGAGGCTCCCATGTGACTTTCTCCTCATTTTTTAGGACATATGTATCGGTGACCTTGGCGTCACGGAGGTTCGTCATGAAGAGCTCACCATTCTCTTGGAGGGATTCGGCAAATTTGAGCTTGACCGTGTCTCCCTTTTTCCCTTTGACGGTCATCTGCAGCCATCCCACCATATTTTGGCCCATGTCCAACACATAACGGTCTTGGCCAATTGCCTCCAGCGACACAGGTGCCACGTCCTGCATCACCTTCATGTTTTCATTCATCTGCGCTTCATAATCGCCCACTGGCTCCTGCACATATTCCGCTTGCAGCCAAGCGGAATCATCAAATCCTACCTGATCCCATCCGATAAATTCTTTATTGGCATCATAATACTCGCCGTCGTATTCATTATTGTTCCGGATAGGGCCATCAGCAGTGCCTTTCCATTGGTCACTGGTGGAGATCACCTCTGTGCTGCCATCTGTATAATGGATGATGAGATTGAAAAGTAGCTTAGGGAAACCAAAGTTCTTGATTTTATAAGGTTTGTAGTGTTGGCGCATCGTAAAGTAACGTCCATTGCCGAGCATAACCCCTACGGCATTCGCACCATTTTCCTGCAGCAAATCGGTTACCTCATAGGCATTGTACTTTACATTTTGGGTATAATCCGTAGGGGTCGGCGCCAAAACAGCATCCCCTACTTTTTGGCCATTGAGGTGCAGCTCATACAGTCCCAATCCCATGATGTAAACGGTCGCCCGCTCCACTGTTTTCTTTATGTCAAACTCATCACGAAAGTACCGCGCGCCCAAGGTAGGAAAGGTCGAAACCTCTTCCCATGGAAATGCCCGATCAAAACCGATCCACCTGCCTTTCCAGTCCTTATAATACCGCAGCCCCAGGATCCAATGTGCCCTTTCGCTCCAATCACTCTCTCCGTGGTTCGTCCAGACTTTTACCTTCCAATAAACCTTGGTATCCTTATCCAACTCCTCACCGGCATACCTGATATTGGTGCTTTCTTCCGCATCCACCTTCCCTGAATTCCACAAATCTGCCTTATCCGGACTCAACAGCGACGGATCGGAAGCTACCAGCACTTGATAAGCTTGTTGGTAAGTGGAAGGGGTTTCGGTGATGATTTCCCAGCTCAACCTCGGATTCTCCACATCGATTCCTGCTGGGTTGGTCAGCATTTCCACTTTCAGGTGATCCACAGCAATGTCCTGATCCGGATGGCTTATGGCCACTGAAATCATTGTAAAAAATAAAAGTATCAAAGTAGTCAATCTTTTCATATTGTAAGTATTTAAGCTGAGCATTCGTAATGTTGTACGTGGTGAAATCTTATGTTGTATAGGCATTATCCTTCTTCATACTTTTTCCATTGATGAAAAAGTATGCAAAAAATCTAGGCCATGGAGCATCTTCCAAATTGAGCCGATCATCTTTTCGAAATGGTTTTATGTTTACTCAATTTGATTTTGTGCCAGTTGCTGTAGGCTAAAAATGAGTGGATCTCGCTTGTCCACTGCGCGAGCTAACTCATTTTCTTTACACCCTCATCAACTGTCCCAAAAACAGATGCTCCAAAGGCCATGTATTAAATTCCGATAATAACTCCATACGTGCAAAGTAGCGGAGAGTCACATTATTTAAACCCCAAAGCTCCTCACCAAAATACACTGTTCCTCGTTTGAAACGAGGAACCTACTGAAACGTGGAACATACGATCAGGGCATTTGCAATGCCAACGGCTCCAAGCCTTCTGAACGGCCCACTTCCTGCCCGTTGACCAGTACATGTAGCCCCTTGCCTTTTTGGTACTTTTCACCCGTCTTGTCCCAGAATATCGTGACGATATTGCCTTGGTAAGCAATATTGTCTAAACAGAACCAATCCCACGTTTCTTCAGGCACCAATGGGTTCACTTCAAACTGGCCATTGGCTCCAGGCCTGAACCCTACCAGTCCCGTGATGATCATGTCGTTAAAGGTGGAGTGGTTGTAATATCGGCTACGCTCTTGGTCTCCTTTCAGCCAAAAGCCTGTTTTTTCATCCAAATACTCTCCAATATAGGGCCTTCCCCGATAATACTGGGACTCCACGTATTTCTCCATCAGGCTAAAGTAATCGGATTTATCGACCATTTCTTGGTGGTAATTGTTTAGCAAATTGGCCATCGCAGTCATGGTCTGGCTGGTGGCAAAAGGCCAAATGGCCCCGTCCCATTCACAATTACAGCACCCGTGTGTCCTGAAATCGGGGTGGCGACATTCGGCGGTAGTCAGGCCAAAAGGAGCCAAAAAGCCCCCTTCATCCGTTACCTGATCCCAGGCAGCATGATATGGGTTCTTGTCCTCGGGCAGGTTGAAGTACCAAGGAATAAATCCAATGGCTTCCCGAACTTGGGCAAAGCCTCCTTCCTCTTTCACTGTCTCAAAAAACAGGTCTTCAGAATTCCATAAATTTTCTTGTACCAGCGTCTTGATCGTACTGGCCTTATCCTCATAGTTTTTGGCCAATGCCTCATCACCTTTGAGTGCAGCGATTTTGGCGATGGCTTTGGCATTGCCGTACATGTAACTATTGATGGTCGGTCGGACGTTTTTGACATGCCTTCCACCACTGAGGCTTTCTTCCATGCCATCCTTCACATCGATCTGCCAAAACAGCCCATCTTCCCGCTGCCGGTTGTCTTCCCACCATTGATACTCCTTCAGCAAATCTGGCAGCATGTCCAGCAAATATTGCTCGTCTCCCGTCACCAAGTAGCGGTGATAAAGGGCATCTGCTGTCCAACTGCTAAAGCTATGCAGTTTTTCCATGGGTTGACCGTCGTTGCCGCGGTACCAGGTGTGCACGATCTGGTCCAGGTATTTGGGATCATGCAGCCAGCGGGATTCATAGATATGATGTCCGAGCGCACAACTGATCAGGTTATACTTATCCGAATAAGACCGCTCTACCAAAAACTCTGTCATGGCATAGCCCACCGGAGTCTTCTTGATGTGCTTCCGAAGCGACCACCAGCGATAGTAAAAAATCTCCTCAAAATTCTTTTGGGGTGCTTCAAAAAGCGGAATGTTCTCCTCCATCCAAGCCCAAGAATCTTCATTGGAAATGGCCTGGGTGATGTTTTCATCCTCCATGCGGTTAAAATAATCCGCATAATGCTTGAAGTCCTCTTTCTTGAGCAGCGCCGGCCCTTGGGCTTCCGCAGTAGTGGCACAGCTACCTAAACAGCACATCAGAGCAACTAAGCTGAGGAGTTTAATTTTCATCAACGATAGCCCTGTATTACCAAATGTCATTGCGAGGAGGGACGACGAAGCAATACCCTTTTCTTTATGGGAGATTGCTTCACTTCGTTCGCAATGACGTGTTGCAAGAAAATACGATACCAAAGCGTGAAGGTTTTTTGAGTATTGCATGATCCAATTTATTGATTTTCTACCGAAGCTCTTTCATGCTCTATACTGGCCATCACAGCTGGAGCGGTGCCCTTCGGGTCATTTTCTTTGATAGGCTCCGAGATATAGTACTCAAAACTTCCATCTCGATTTCCATCTCCTCCAAGGCCCGCCACCGAGCAGACATCCGTTACCGATACAGTACCATCCTCTTCCACGTTAAAAAACTGGTTGACCAAGCCATTGTAGCCTTTATCGGCGGTAGCTAAATAACTATCTGGCAAATATCCCTTCCTTACACCTTTGTAAAGAAAATACACAAACATCCCCGTACCTGAGGCCTCCAGATAGTTCCCTTCGCGGTCTCCCTGGTCCGTCACTTGATACCATGCCCCAGTTTGCGGATCCTGAAAATCCTTGATACCTACGGCAATATTATTGGCCATGTCGATTAGCCTGGCACGGTCGGGATGATCTTGTGGCATGAAATCCAACACATCCACGATGGCCATCACAAACCATCCCATGCCACGGCTCCAGAAATTGGCCGAAAGGCCGGTTTCCTTATCCGCCCAGTCCTGCTCCCGACTCTCGTCCCAACCGTGATAGAGCAGGTGCTTCTCAGGATCAAAAAGAACCTCGTAGGCAGCCATCAACTGGTGTACGGCATCATCAATTTGCGCTGGCTGGTCAAACGCCGCACCATAAGCCGCCATAAATGGTCCTGCCATGTACAGGCCATCCAGCCAAACTTGGTGGGGATACTTTTTCTTGTGCCAAAATCCACCATCAGAAACCCGTGGATGCTTCTCCAATTGCTGAATCAAGGTATCCAAAGCCTTGCGGAATTTTTCCTCCCCAGTTTCCTGATAGAGCGGAATCAGTACTTTTCCGGAGTTGATGTTGTCGATATTGTAAATCTCCATTTTATAGGTTCTGATGGTACCATCGTCCTCAATGATATTATTCCCAAAATCTTTTACAAATTCAAAATACTTGTCATCGCCTGTGTAATGCCACATGTCCAGCATCGCTTTGCACACCAACCCTTCATGGTAGCCCCAATACGGGTCTCCCACGATCCAATCTTCCAAGCGTGTCATATCTGAATCAGCTAGCCTTACCGACCATTTTTTTTCTACTGGCGCAACTGCTTCCTGCTGTTTTTCGTTGCTTTCCTTTTTAGCCCCACAGGAAAACAGCAGAATCGCTGCTCCTACAGTCGCCACTACATTATTTATCTTATTCATTTCTCTATTTATCAACTTCTTAAATTTAAAGTCTGTTTCACCCCCTAACCCCCTAAAGGGGGAATAGAACCCAAATGGCGTCCCTCACTGGCGCTCGTTTGTAACGAGCCGCCTCATGAGCACGGGCATTTGAAATGCCCTTTTGACAATATTGAAATTTTCCAATCTTTCAATTTTCAAACCTTCCAACATTCAACACATTTACCCTACCTCCCCGAAATTTCGTATACTTCGCCAGGCGCTGTTGCCAAGTCATATTCATAGTATTCCGGCAATTCCACTGGATTCAAGGTAGCTTTCTCGGAGATCAAGGGTTGCTGCACTTCGGGTAGATCGAAGAAATAGTTAGGATTTTCTCCTGATGCTGCCGTCAACCCTTTTGCTTTGAGCTTATTGGCAGCGCGCAGCCTTAAGTTTCCTCCCAAGGTAGACTTGATCACCAGTTTATCCACCTTATTGTCTTTCCAGGTCAGTTCCACGATCTCAAATCCGCCTCTTGCCCGCAGCCCTTCAATACTTCCTTTACCCCAAACACTTGGCAGTGCCGGCAACAGGTGGATGGCACCTTCTTGGCTTTGCATCAGCATCTCGGCGATTCCTGCTGCACAGCCAAAATTCCCGTCAATCTGAAAAGGAGGATGGGCATCAAACATATTGGCATACGTCCCACCACCACGGGTAGATGGCGTGACGAGGCTCAACTGATTTTGCAGTAGTTTATATGCATGGTCACCGTCCAGAAACCTTGCCCAAAGGTTTACCTTCCAGCCCATGGACCATCCAGTAGATGGATCCCCCCTAAACATCAGGGAAGTTCTGGCCGCATCAAACAGTTCCGGGGTCCGGAATGGTGAAATTTGGTTACTCGGAAACACGCCATAAAGATGAGACACATGACGGTGCTTGTCAGCTGGATCGTCCCAATCGTGCATCCACTCTTGAAGTTGTCCATATTGCCCCACCTGCATAGGGGCCAACTTGGAGCGGGTGGCTTTTAGCGTATCCGCAAACGCCTGGTCTTCTCCTAAAATCTCACTGGAACGAATCAGGTTAGAAAACAGGTCGAATAGGAGCTGGTTATCCATCGTCACCCCTGCGGCAATGGTGGCGCCATGCACATGGCTGTTTTCAGGTGAACTGGACGGGGACACGACCAGCCAGCCATTTACCGGCTCCTCGATCAACACATCCAGAAAAAACTGTGCGGCTCCCTTCATGATCGGATAAGCCTCCTTCAGAAAATCTTCGTCACCACTGTACAGGTACCGCTCCCAAAGGTGCTGGCTCAGCCATGCTCCGCCACTTGGCCACATGCCTGATGCCGCATAATCGATCGGCCCGGTGATACGCCAAATGTCAGTATTGTGATGGAGTACCCAGCCTCGGGCACCGTACATCATTTTAGCAGTTTGTTGGCCGGTTTCGCTGACCTCTCGCACCATTTGCAGAAAGGGCTCGTGCATCTCGCTGAGATTGGTGAGCTCTGCTGGCCAATAGTTCATTTCAGCATTGATATTGACGGTATATTTACTTTCCCACGGTGGGAAAAGCATATCGTTCCAAATGCCCTGTAGGTTGGCCGGCTGGCCGCCCGGTTGGGAACAGGAAATCAACAGGTACCGAGCAAACTGAAAATATAGGGCTGCCAGCTGCGGGTCATGGACTTCCGAAAACTGCTGTATCCGCTGGTCGGTTGGCTTTTCTGCCGCCTCGGTGCTGCCAAGGTCAATGGCCACGCGATCATAAAATTGCTGATAATGCTCGATATGCTCCCTTTTGATCGCCGCAAAGTCCTTTTGCAATGCGGCATCCAAAAGAGCTTCAGCCTTCCGTTCATATTCGACCGAAAGGTCATTATAGTTCTTAAAATTCGTCGCAATGGAAATGTACAAGGTGACTTCATCGGCTCCATCAACACTGATCAGGCCATCTTTGACCGCCAACTGACCACCTTTGTTGGTCGCCTTTATCCTTCCCTGGAATTTAACTCCTCCGCGTTGATGATCATGGGTTTGGGAAACGCCGGACAGGGTCAGCTGATCGCCTCTCACCCGTGCTTCGGCATTGTCATGAGGGCTGGTCATGTGAACATTACAGGTAATGCTGCCGGGACGATCCGCCGTCAGCTTCACCATGATGACGTCATCTTCAAAGGCACTGAGCACCTCACGGGTATACTGCACACCGTCCACCGAATAGCGTACCGTGCTGGTGGCGTCTTCTAGGTTTAAGTCTCGGTAATAATCCTGGTAATCCTGATGGCCCGGAAAAGAAATATAAACATTGCCAAAGGTCTCATACGGCATCCCATCATTGGTCTGGGACATGATTTTTTCATTGGCCAGCTCTTGGGCCGCTTGATAATCACCATCAAAAATCAGCCGTCGAACATATGGAATGGCCTCCTTGGCACTCGTGTGAGCGTTACTGTTGGGCGAACCTGCCCAGATCGTCTCTTCATTCAGCTGCAAGCGCTCCATGGCCGGCACCCCAAAAACCATCGCTCCCAAACGGCCATTGCCAAGGGGCAGGGCTTCATTCCAATTGGATGCTGGTTGGTCATACCAAAGCTTCCAAGCGGTCTCTTGCGCCTGAAGGGTCATTATATTTACAAAAAAAACGAGTAGTAATAGTTTGGTCCAACGCATTTGGTTTAGGTTTTTTGGTTATGGAGTTATGCTATGCTAATCCTAATTTGTAATCTGGTTAGTTGTTTTGCTTTGGTTATCTTAATGAGCAGTATTTTTTGTCCATGTCATTTGAGCTTATTTGCCTTTTTTCTTGATAAAAAAGAACAAAAACCTGTCCGCTCTGACAGGGCCCCGTTTGTCACGAGGACCTCACTTGTCAACGCTTTCGGCTCCACATTTCCCGCCGCGGCGAGGATAGGGGTGCGTTAAAAAAGGGGCCACAGTAGCTATGACACTGACAATTCCCATATTATTCTTTATTCTAATAAATTAAACAGCGCTTTCCTCCCCTCAATCGCATTCTCCGGCAAGCGCTCTCCGTTTTCACCAAAGACTTTCAGGTCATTTTCTATCTCTATGGTGATATTGGTTTCATCCACTTTTCCTTCTTCATTCCTGTACTTATCGATCTCCAATCCCAAATATTCCGCCATAAAAGGATACATGGCCTGGCGTTTTGAGTATTTATAGTCATGTCCTTCGGCTGGGAAATGGGCATTGGCAAACTTGTCCTGTGCACCATAAAACCCGTAAGTCCGCTGAATAAAGGGAAATTCCAGTTGGGGCACCGTATGGGTCCAATCGCCACCATCCGAGATGATCAGCATGGGCCTAGGAGCAGCCATGGCTGCAATCTCGGCATTATTGGTGCCTCCACCGCAAAGATGGATGGGCTTACCGCTTTCACATGGACATCCACCCGAAAAGTGGGAAGAGACCATCACCGTTGGTACGGCTACCGTGATACGCTCGTCAATGGCGGTGAGCAGCATCGTCTGGGAGCCTCCTCCGGATCCGCCCGTAACCCCCACGCGAGCTGCGTCGGTTTCTGGAAGCGAAGAAAGGTAATCGATCCACTGGAGGCCATTCCATGTCTGGAGGGTATGGGCAGCACTTAGCCGATGGTCTTCGGAAGCAAACTGCAACTGGGATTCTCCCCAGGCAAACAAATCATACGTGACGACCACCGCACCCATCCTCGCCAAAATGGCTGCTCGGATTTGTTCGCTTTCCCGATACCGGCCTTGCCCAAAGTGGCCGTTGGGCATGATGATGATAGGATATTCCTTTTTCAGCGGCCGCGGTCGGTAAACTGTCCCGGTGGTAAAAATACCCGGCAAAACTTCCAAGGCCACATTCTCCGCGGAATAGCCCTTGTATTTCCGCTTATTGGAAATAATGGGCTCCGAAGCAGGTTTCTCTGGGAGCGCTAATAACCCCAAAGCCTCTAGCATGCACTGGCGCAATTGGGACTTTCTGTCCTCCCAGCTGACCCGGTCATGATAAAGACGCTCGAAATACTCCAGCTCTTCTTTAGCCGCAGAAATGGACTTCTTGTGATACTGAAAAGGTTTGATGGAATAAGTTGATGCGCCCTCTTGGTAATAGGTAAGGTCAAAGGGAGCCAATACGGCTGTCAAGGAAAGTTCCAAATTCCCTGGCCGAATGCGCCAAAAGGCATAATCCAGTTTTTTATCAGCCACCAGCTTTGGGTCATATTGCAGGGTAACCTGAAAACTGGTTTCTATCCGGTCCAAGGTTTCCTTCAAGGTCTCTTGGTAGCCGTGATCGGAATCTTGGGCATAAAGGCTGCGGGTGGTGCCCAATAGCAAAAAGATTCCCACTAAAATCGCCATGCCAACAAAACGATGTTTTCCCTCCCAAACACCTTGAAACCTTAAAGGAGAAGCCAGCACACTGGTCCATAACTGACGATGGATCGTTAGCCGTGGGCTGCTCTTTTTGGCTAAGTCAAAAGGAAAACATCTTGCTACCGCCATCACACCATTGGCTTTTCCAGCTCAAAATAGTTGTAAACGGCCTCCGGCCAAGCATAACTGCCCGGTTTGATGGTCAATACCATGTCAAGGTCAACGGCTTTGAGGCGTACTACCCCTGGACTCAATTCCTGCATGGGAATCAATGCTCCGAGAGAAAGCTCCTCGATCACCGCACAAGTGGTGGCGCCACCTTCCAGCAGCAGCTCGCGCACCGGCACCTCTTCGATGACCCTGGATACCGCCTGGGCCGTGCGTTTCTTTAAAATGGCCGGATAATTCTCAAAGCGTACTTTTTTCTTTCCATAAGCCATGATCACCCTATCCCCATCTTTCAGTCCCCTGCTGACATCATGCACCCATTGTTCGGTACCAGCAGGATTATATTTTTCTTCCATCAGCAGCTCGGGCATTTCGCTAAGGTGCACGCCTTTTTCCACCGCTTTCTCTACAAAGTCCTTACTGTTTTGGTGGCTACTTCCAGCGATCATCAGGCTATTGCCCACAAAGGAAAGCGGATCGGGCTCTTGGCCAAGCATCCATTCCGGGAAATTGCGCTTGAGGCACATTTCAAAAAAGGCCGCACTCCCTGCTGGCAATACCGTATCGTCCATCAAGCTGGCCCAAGTGTACAGGTCTTGCATGGTCTGGGAATCGGGAATGTTAAACCCTGCCTGAAGGTCTTCTTCTTCCGAAAACTTGCCATAAGCCACCGATAGCTCCTTTTCTCGCAACAGGTCTTTTACATTGGCCGAAAAGGCCGGAAAGGTAGGGTCATCTTTAAAGCTTGTTTCGTTCAGCGGTTTTCCCTTGACATAATAAACCCCATCCACGATACTTCTGCCGGTATACGGGTTGGCCGGAACCAGCAGCATTTTCTCCTTATGCAGGATGTTGGCCAAGACTTTTAGTTCTTTGGCCACATGTCCCCGCATGACGGAGTCAGATTTCTTAAAAATCCAGGTCACCCCCATGTCCATCAGGGCAGAGGCGATCCGATCGGTTTCTTTCAGGGCATCGGCCTCGGTCATGGAGCGGGTGTCGGTTGCGATCACCATCACATCGGCACCGCTTGCTGGACTGGCATCCAGCGAAAACGATACAGGGATTCCCCATCTCAGGCATACTCCTGCTATCTCGGCTGCCCCGGTAATATCATCGGCTATAACTGCTATCATGTTTCTTTCTGTTTTTAGCCATCGGAATGGCATAGTCAATCGCTAAGTTCAACGCATCCTCTGAGGCGATTCCCTGCCCGGCAATTTCGAATGCCGTGCCATGGTCCACAGAAGTACGAATGATCGGTAAACCAAGTGTAATGTTTACCCCTTTTACACTTTCCATGGTTTTGGATTCATTATTCCACTTGAACCCCACCATCTTAAAAGGAATATGCCCTTGGTCATGATACATGGCCACACAGCCATCGTAATATCCTTGTACGGCTTTGGCAAAAAGCGTGTCTGGAGGTACAGGGCCCTCCACTTCGAATCCTTCAGCCTTGGCAGCCTGTACAGCTGGTAAAATCTCCTCATCATCTTCCGTCCCAAAGAGTCCGCCATCTCCCGCATGGGGATTAAGCCCCGCCACCCCAATGCGGGGCGATTCAATCCCAAACTGCACACAGGCGTGGTGCAGCAATCGCACCACATCCAGCACACGGTCTTTCTTCACCAAATCACAGGCTTGGCGCAGCGGCACATGGGTGGTGACGTGGATCACCCGAAGGTTTTGCTCTACCAGCAGCATGGCAAATTTCTCCGTACCGGTAAACTCTGCATATATTTCGGTATGGCCAGCATAATGGTGGCCGGCCAAGTTAATCGATTCTTTGTTGATCGGACTGGTCACGGTGGCATCTACCTCTTCCGCCAAAGCCAGCTCAATAGTCCTTTTCACGGACTGAAAAGCCGCAGCACCTGCCATTGCACTGACTTTCCCCATCTCCAGCAGATCGTGATCTACATTTTTCAAGTCCAATACCTCTATCACTTGCGGGTCAAAATTGGCCGCTTGCACCGTTTCTATCGGCTTTACGGTCAAGGGCGCCTGCAGCTGCTCGGCCATGTGTGCTATGGTCGTGGCATCACCCACTACCAAAGGTTTGCATTTGGCATGCAATCCACCATCCCGGAAGCTCTTCACGATAATCTCCGGCCCGATTCCTGCTGGATCGCCCATGGTGATGGCTATAATTGGTCTTTCCATTTTCTTCTATTTAGACATTAGATTTTAGATAAAAGACACAAGACTTTTGGTATTGGTCTCCTCACTAATCTAATTTATTTTTTCATAAGTACTTTACCTCGTTCCGTTTTACCGAGGCAACGCCCTCGCTACTCCTGTTTCTCAAGCCTCAAGCCTCAAGTCTCAATACTCAATACTCATATCTGAAGTATCAAGTCTCATCCCCCTCAAAACAAGCGGCCATAAATCTCTTCCGCATCGGCAAAGGTTACTTCCCGAGGGTTGTTCTTGAGCAGGCGGGTCACCTTCATGGCCAAAGCCGTCAATTCCGGCACATCCTCCTGCTGAACGCCCAGCGTGGTAAGGTCCTGCGGAATGTCACAGCGCTTCACCAGCTCCTTCACCTTTTGGACGCCATTGCTGGCCGTTTCCTCAGGCGAATTTCCCTGTTCCGCTCCCATTGCCAAGGCAATCTGCTCGTGCTTTTGGATATTGGAAGACAGGTTATAGGCCATGACCTCCGGAAGCAACACTGCATTGGCAAGGCCATGGGGCACATGGTACTTTCCCCCGAGCGGATAGGAGAGGGCGTGTACTGCGGCCGTGTTTACAGGCCCCAAACACAATCCTCCGTACATGCTACCAAGGGCCACAGCTGTCCGGGCATCCATGTCCTCTGGCACTTCAAATGCCCGGTGTAGGTTTTGCCCGATGAGGGCTATTCCCCGCAATGCATAATCATCCACCAGCGGATGGCTAAACTTATTCGTGTAAGCCTCTATGCAATGTGACAATGCATCTATCCCCGTTTCTGCCGTGATCTTTGGCGGTAAGCCCACCGTCAATGCTGGATCGATATAGGTCGCATCCGGCACCAAAAACGGACTGATGATGCCCTTCTTCTCCAAGGTCGCCTCATCCAGCAAGATGGCATTGGGCGAAACCTCACTGCCGGTTCCTGCTGTCGTCGGTATACACACCATATGTGTGTTTCTGCTTTCTAACAAATTTATACCTACAAAATCAGATAACTGCCCAGTACTGTCCTGCATGGCCGCTAAAAGTTTGGCCAAGTCCAACACACTGCCCCCGCCGATGCCCACGATCGTATCGGCTCCAAAATCCTTCACTTGCTTTAAAAAGTCCTCATAATGACTAAAAGTGGGCTCTCCGGCATCATAGACCGCTACTTCTACTTCCAAACCGGCACTTTTCATCTCCTGCAACCCACCATCCAAGGTATCCAGCAGCGGCTGGGCCACCAAGATCCAAATTCGCTTGTGGCTCGCAGCTACGGTATCCTCCACAAATCGGGAAAAGCCGCCCACGCCAAATACCAGTTTTTGGGGTTGTAATAATGTTATCGCCCTCATCTTATTTCGTTATTGTTTTTGTTATTTGTTTTCATTTATGGTCAGTAGTATGCGGCTTCGGTAGCTTCGGTCCCTTTCCGGTGGCCTCGCCTTCGGTGGCTGAGCGGAGCCGAAGCCACCAGAACGGAAACGCAAAACCACTGGTTTGATAGGCTGGTTTGCCGTGGTGCGACAGGTGCCGTTGACTTGGTAGTACCCTCTTGATTATCTGAACTGATATCAGACTACTTCCTTCGCCCTTTCCATCTTCTGCTTTTGCTTGAAATAGCCGTAAATGGTCAGGTTCTCATCGGCTGGTGGGCGTTTGAAGAACAAACTGGCTATATAGCCCACAATAAGCACGATCAAGTGGCTGTATACCCCTAACATGTATTTGTGTTGGTTGAAGTTGAATTTGCCTAAGTCCAGCAGCAAGGTCTTCTCTCCGCCACCAAAGCTCATCGGCGTGGAGGTCAACAGGGCATAAGCGGTAAAGAGGATACAGGCCACAATTCCGACATAAAGCCCTTCCTTATTTGCCCTACGGCTAAAAAGCCCGAGTAAGAATATGCCCACAATACCGGCAGAGAAAATCGCGTACAGCCCAAAGACCGCTCCCAAGACCCCTTCTCCCTGCCAAAGCACATATAAGACGGCCACCCCTGCGGCCGCCAAGCCGGAAATCAGCACCAGGATACGGCCTACTTTTAGTTTTTGGTGGGTATTACAGTTGGGATTAAAGCGCTTGTAGTAATCTTCCACCCCCACTGCTGCGAGGCAGTTCATATCGGAATCCAAGCTGGAAATTGCCGCTGCCGCCAAGGCCGCCAATACCAAGCCCGTAACTCCTGGAGGAAGCTCTGTCATGATAAAATACGGGAATACCGCATCCACACTGGTGCCCTCCGGCAGTACAGAACCCGAGATCTGATAAAACACAAACAGCAGGGAACCGATCAGCATAAACAGGGCCCACACTGGCACACTTAGGAACACGCCCATATAGGCTGCCTTTTTGGCCTCGCGGTCGTTTCTGGCCGTCAGGTACCGCTGGACGATCGTTTGGTCGGTGCCGTATTTCTGGATGGCGTAAAAGATGCCATTCACGACCATGACGATAAAAGTGAGTTGGGTAAAATCAATGTCATATGGACCGAAACCTATTTTCTTCATGCTAATGGCCTCTTCCATCACCCGCTCGGGGCCTCCTTCGGGCACAAAAAGCAGCAATCCCAAACAGAACAAGCCCCCGCCAATAAGCAAAAACCCTTGGATCACATCCATCCAGATCACCGCTTCAATGCCCCCCAGCAAGGTCAATACGATGATGACAAAGGTCAGCACCCCAATGACCATAAAGATATTGACGTCCATCATGCTGCTCAAGGCCAAGCTCACCAGGTAAAGCACCGTTCCCATTTTGGAAAAATGGGTCAGCACAAAGGCCAAAGAACTGTACAATCTGGCAAAGAAGCCAAAACGCTTTTCGAAATATTCGTAAGTACTCAACCCAATCACCCTCCTAAAAAGGGGCACGATCACCCAAATCATGCACACCAGAACAATGGGCACCATCAACCCTTGCACCAGTAAGATCCAGTTGGACTTATATGCTGCACTGGGATAGGCCAAAAAGGTCACGCTGCTGATGAGCGTCGCAAAAATAGACATCCCAATGGCCCATGAGGGTATTCCTCCTCCTCCGGCAAAATAATCCTCACTGCTCTTTTGTCTCTTGGAAAAATAGATGCCCATATATATGGTCCCTAAAATCGAGACGACGATCAGCAAATAATCTATCCAGTGTAATGATGCGTCCATTTGGTTATTGGGTTAATTGGTTGTTTTTAGTTTAAAGGTTTAGAGGTTTAAAGTTTTAAGGTTCAAAGGTTTGTAAAGCATCGTTGCCTTCAATTGAATTTGGGATTATAAATCCCGAACAACTTTGCCCTATTGTCCCGCCGTCTCCGACGCGGGACAATGAAAATTTGAGTCTCCTGACTCATTTACCATCATTCGCAAAACAACTGACAGAACTACAAGATAACTTTTCGTATTACGATCCGGTAATTCCTCATTATTCATTTCACATTCCTCACTTCACCTGCTCCATCATCTTCTGCCATTCGTTCAGCACCTTTTCCTGTTGTCCCGCCGTCTCCGACGCGGAACTGTGAAAATTTGAGTCTCCTGACTCATTTACCATCATCCGCAGAACAACTGACAGAACTACAAGGTAACTTTTGGTATTACGATCCAGTAATTCCTCATTATTCATTTCACATTCCTCACTTCACCTGCTCCATCACCTTCTGCCATTCGTTTAGCACCTTTTTCTGTTGTCCCGCCGTCTCCGACGCGGGACCACAAAAACTGAGTCTCCCGACTCATTTACCATCATCCGCAGAACAGCTGACAGAACTACAAGATAACTTTTCGTATTACGATCCGGTAATTCCTCATTATTCATTTCACATTCCTCACTTCACCTGCTCCATCACCTTCTGCCATTCGTTTAGCACCTTTTCCACTTCGCTTTTGTCCAATTCGGTCAAAGGCGGCTTCATAAAAGGCTGACACCATCCTTTTTGATGCATCAGTACCTTCAAGGCTGCTAGGGAAGCACCAAGGCTTCTTCCTCCTTGGTATACCTTGGCCACTTCATCGGTCAATTCCTGATAATGCACGGCCTTTTCTTCATCGCCTTCCTGCGTAGCCGTATACAACGCTTTGTAAAGCTCAGGGACAATATTACCCGTACTCGGCACAATACCATCTGCCCCTGTCCTGATACTGCTGGCCGATTGGGCTCCCCAGCCGCAGAAAAAGGAAAAATCAGGCCTTTCCCGATACTGGTCAATCGCCGCATGCATCCTGGAGAAATCCCGCTCGGAGTCCTTCAGCCCCCAAATATGTGGATGGTGGCTCATCTCTTCCACCACCGAAAGGGGGATGGACATTTGGGTCGTGGCCTTGATATTGTACATCAGCAGCGGCCCGGCAAGATGATCGGCAAGCCCTTCAAAATGACGTTTCATTTGATCATCAGAAAGGACATAATAGGCAGGCAATGTGGCCACGATCGCATCCACACCCTGTGCCAAATAGTCGCTGCCACGGTGATATTGCTCCTCCACCAAATTGCTTACCACGCCCGCATAAACCTGTTGGTTGGCAGCCTTGGCGGCCACCGTGGCTTTGATCATTTCCAAGCTGTCTTGCTCAGAAAAGGAGGCGGATTCTCCCGTGGTGCCCAGCACTAGCGGGGAAAGATCATTTTGGGCAAACTCGGCCATGATCCTGGCCACTGCCTCTTGGTCGATGGCACCTTTTGCGGTGAGCGGCGTCACCATCGGCACCACCACACCTTGATATTGCTTTTTCATCTTTTATCTTTTTTGATCTTAGCGGAGGGGATTACAAATCCCCTTGATCTGTAGTTCCTGATTGCAAATCAGGAACAGTGTAAGTAAACCCCACCTAGCCTCCCCAAAAAGGGGAAGAAAATCGTCTCACTACTCATGTCTCCCGCGTTGTCCCGCCGTCTCTGACGCGGGACCACAAAAACTGAGTCTCCCGACTCAACCATATATTTTTGCTATTTGCATTCTTATTTTGCTCCTTGCTCCAATCCACCGTCTCATTTCTCCCTACTTGATACTCACTACTCACATCTCACTACTCAATACTAAAACTTAACTTCAATACTATATTTCCCCGAGCCCAGCTCAAAAGATGGATGCCCATCGGCTTGCACCTTGCTCACTCCCTTGGCTTTCTCAGTCCTGCTGCCATTGATCCTTACTTCTGCGGATTGCTCCACGGGCAGCACCAACGTGGCGCTTGTATTGGCTGGTATGTCAAAGTGGAATTGGGCATTTCCCTCTTCCTTTTTCCAAGAGGAAGCAATGGTCCCGTAAATGCTTTCATAGCTGGCCTTGACGAATGTCATATCGCCCACCCACTGCGGCTTTAATAGGAAGTGTTTAAAACCAGGCTGATCAGGATCCGGCTGGATGCCGGCCAAATCACGGTAAAACCACTCTTCGATTTGCCCCATCATAAAATGGTTCCAGCTGTTGCCCTTGCGGGGATCCCACTGTTCGGTCAATGTCGTCAGCCCAAACTTGATCTGGAAACCGTATCCGGGCGTGTCGTAATGGTTGTGCATCTTGAACATCACTTCATTCAGCCCGTTTCTGGCCAATGTCTGGTACAAATACCGGTTGCCCACATCGCCGGTGGTCAATCGGTAACCATGCGCTTCAATGTCCTGCACCAAATGCGCCAACACCGCTTCCCGCTTGGTCGAATCGACCATGTCCAAAAACAGCGGCACGGCATTGGAAAATTGACTTCCGGTACCGTATTGGTTGGTCTCGGGATCAAAAAAGGTTTGGTTAAAGGCTTCTTTCACCTGCTTTTCCAGCCGGCTGTATTCCCGGTAATCCACCCCTTTTTGGAGCATCAAAGCAGCCTTTTTCAATAATTTCACCCCAAAATAATAGTGCGAAGTGGCCGAAAGGGCAATCGGACTGTTCTTGGAATAGCCCGCAGCATGCTCGCCATAGTCATACCAATCCCCCAAACCATGGGAAACGATATGGTTATCGGCTGTCGTCCCCAAATAGTCGATGTATTTTTTCATCATCGGATAATACTCCTGAATCAAGGAACTGTCGCCATAATAATCGTAATACATCCAAGGCAGTACCACAGAAGCCACGCCCCATTCAGGGGAATCCGTAAAGTCACCTCCAAAGACCACATATTCGGGGGCGATGTTTGGCACCAGGCCATTTTCCCGCTGGGCATCTGCCATGTCTTGCATGACTTTAGGCACCAGCTGGGTAAGGTCATAATTATAAAACAACCCGGGACCATTTAGGTGTGTCTCTTCCAGCCAGCCCAACTTCTCCCGATGTGGACAATCGGTAAAAACACTTTGCATATTGCTCTTGATGGCATTATTGATCAGCAAATGGGTCTGGTTGAAAATCTCATTGGAGCTTTCAAAGGTTCCCTCTTCCGTGGCGTCGTTATAGATAAAATTGGATTTTATCTCGGTAATGGTGGGCCTATCTGCTTGCTGCTCTTGGCCGGGCACATTCACGTCTGTCACTTGGATGTATTGGTAACCATAAAAGCTAAACCTCGGCTGCCAGGATTCCTCTTCGTCGCCCTTGAGTGTGTATTCGTAATAATGCGGACCTCCGGTTCTACCTTGGCCTACCAAACCACTCTCCTTGAGGTGCTCTCCCACGACCAGCTTTACTTTCTGACCTTTTTGACCTTTCACCTTGATGGATGGAAAACCGGCTAAGTTCTGCCCCATGTCCAGCACATAGGTGTTTTCTTCAGGCTCGGCAGTTGCTTTGATGTCATATTGCTTCTGGACAAGTACCGGTGATGCATGCTGCGGACAAAGTTTTCCCTTAGGGGCTTCTTGGATGACCACAGGCTTCCAGTTGCGGTCATCAAATCCAGGCTGCGCCCAACCGTCTTGCTCCAAAGTGGCATCGTAATCCTCGCCACCAAAAACACAATTGAAGGTAATCGGACTCTCCGACCACTTCCATGAATCATCCGACGATATCAGCTGTTCCTCACCATCAGCATAGGTGATTTTCAGGTGAAAAAATAGGGTGGGAGGACCAAAACTGATCAGGAACTTTGCATAACGATCACCGGACACGTTGTACATCCCATTGCCCAGTAAGACGCCAATGGCATTTTCCCCGCTTACAAGGCGCTCGGTGACATCGTAAGCATTGTAATAAACCGTTTTGTCATAATCTGACCACAAGGGTGCAAATTCACTGTTGCCCACTTTTTCCCCGTTGAGCTTGAGCTCATAATGGCCAAGTCCACTGATATAAACTGTCGCTTTTTCAATTTCACTTTCCACCTCAAACGGTTTCCGCAATTGGATACTCCGCTTTGCCAATGGCTTCACCTTGGACCATTTTTCCTTATTTTCCTCCCGGCGCATATCCGGCTCATGATAATTTCTGCCAGCCGGCAATCCACTTTCCGCACGGGTGATGGCGCCGATCCACTGAGCTCCTTTTTCCAGCTCATATGGTGCCATTTCGAAAAAAGCCATGTTGCTCCAATCAGAGGAAATACCTGCTTCATTCCACACTTTTACTTTCCAGAAATACCGCTCTCCATTGATCAAGGGGCCACCTTCATAGGGAATCAATTGGCTCTGACCGCTGGTGATTTTACCACTGTCCCAAACTACCGCCGCTTCATCCTCGCTGGCAGAATGGGACACCACCACCTGATAAGCGGTTTGCCGGGCACCGTTCGCATCACTGACCAATTCCCATCCAAATCGTGGCGCCGTCTTTTCAATGTTCATCGGGTTATCGGCCAATTCCGTGGTGATGTTGGTCACCTGAAGAAGGGTACCCCTAGGTCCGGAATCGCAGCCAGAAAACAGTACTACCGCTATCAATAAAAACAGCCATGCCTGCATGAGGGCTAAAGGTTCCGTATAATTCTTTTCTACTTTCAATTTTTTAGTATTTAACTCGAAATTAATACTGTTCAGTTAATGAAATTTAAATGGCTATCTGTGCAAGGTGCCGGAGCGGAGATCCGGCACGACGTTCTATTTGCCATAGGCCTAATTGTACCGCTGTCTCTAACTCGGTACCCAGTTGTCCCGTCATCTCTGATGCGGGACGGTGAAAATTGAGTCTCCCGACTCAGCTCAGCTTTGCTTTACCACCGATTCCAATCTTTTGAGTCAGAGACTCAATGATAAGAAGTACCAAGTCACATACTTGGTACAACCACAAACTATTTTCTTACTCAATCACGTTCTATCCAACCACCTAATACGTCACTAACGACTCCAAGTAAAACACCGCCTCTGGATCTTCATCACCGGCATTGTCCAAGTCATAATCCTGGTCCGTTGGGGTTTCGGCATTCGGGAAGTACCGCTGTGTACCGGTTCGGAACACCACCCTTTCCATGGCATCCAAAGGCGCAAAGAAGAGCTTTGGCCCTTTCTCTTTGCCGTTTACCTTGATCTGGTAAAAGCGGGTTTCGGCATTTAATTCCAATTTCACATGATAGCTTTCTCCTGCTTCATATTCGGTAAGGGTATTCATGCGGTATCCTGCCCGTGTCTTAAACAATCCATCTTCATCAAAGATCAACTGCACGCCTGGACGGCCTTTGCCATCTTGGATTTCGACCTGGAATTTTCCATGATCACTTTGCCCTGGGATCACGGTAAATTCCACATGCAGCTGCTTACTGCTGGGCACTATTCGCTGTGCCTTGCCATAATCAAAGGGATCCTTATCCTTAAAGGTCAAGTATCTCTTGCCATCCTTAGCAGTGATTTCCGTCTTTGCCCACTGCGGGCTATACGTATTCCAAAGGGCCAGTTCCTGTCCTTCCGGTAACGCGTCAAACACTTCATTGGCATGACCCGCTGCTTCCGCCGTGATGGGCGTGGGCACAGAGGCCACCCATATGTCTTCTTTGTTGACACTGTATGTGAGCCACATTTTACCTGCTGTAGGGGTACCATTGCCCTCCAAAATCCCTCGCACGTATTGGGGGCCGTAGGATTTATAATTTCCGCCGTATCGCATGGCCGTGATCTCGCCGTGTACCAGCAGCAAATCCGTATAATTGATTCCGTCCTGACTGGTAGAAACAGCCAACGGCCACCGGTATTCGGAAGGGTTATAGACCGTCGCATAAGCGCCATCCGCTGTTCGCTGCCCCCAAATTTTGGCATTTCCATTGACCACGCCGGGCGCCCTCAGGGGATTGTATTCCCACGATTTTCCCTCATCATGGCTGATGCTCGTAAGGGCATGCTTCCACAATCCTACCACACGGCCATCGGGAAGGTGGTAATAACTAAACGCTTTATATTGTTTTTTCAAGGGAATCAACGGATCATCGCGATCCGCTTCCTCAACCCATTGTTGCATCATCAGCGGTTTGCCGAGCAGCTCATCACAGGCCTCCACAAAGGCGTTGTCTTTGCTGGACTTGTAAAACGGATAATCGGTATTTTGTTCATCCCAGCCGTGGTTATACCGGATAAAATGGATCGGCCCAAAACTGCCATCCGCCTTGATTTCCCGAACCACCCGGCCAATGCCGTTACCATCATTCGGCCCATCGTGGGCATCCAAAGCTATCCCATAATAGGCCAGTGCCAGGAATTTTCCATTATCAGCGACATAAAAGCCCATGCGCTGGTGCATCACGGCATCCAAGTCTTTGGCCACCCCTTCGTGCCCCGCTTTGCTCGTGCCATCAGGAATACGATAGGGAGGGAAAATCACTTGCGGCTTGGTCCAGTCGTACCCATCCTCGGAAACTTGCAAAAGCGTCTGGCTCGGAGCAATGTGCTCCCCAACCGGGTCACTCAAGTATTCCATGTAGAATTTTCCCTTCCAATAGGCCAACATCGGCGCGTGGTTATAGGTCCAGCCAAAGCCATCTCCCTTATCCGGTTGTTCCCTGTTGGCCCGCATGGTCTGCACAGCATGCACACCAATGGCCGGCTTTAACTGCCCGTGGTGATAATCTACCCTGGACAAGGTACTTCCACTGTAGTGTAGCGTATCCTGGGCCAAAAGCGAGGCTGGGGTAGCCACGATCATGCACAAGATCGAAAAAGCACCTAAGATTAGGGGATTACAAATTCCCTTTATGTCAAGCTCCGGATTGCAAATCCGGAACAGCAAGTCTTTTAAGCCTTGGCCCACTGTCCCGCTCTTTATTCTTTCCTCTATGTTCTTTCCTCTAAAATGCATTTTCATTTTGTTTTTGCGTTGGCTTTTAGGTTGTCCAACACTTCTTTGGAAACCGTACTGATCGTGCCGTGTTTATGTCCCTCCGGCAGGCTGATTTGATCATCGATATTGGTAAAGGTCTTGAAATCTGCCGTACTGACTGCTTGATAGGTCTTGGCACCGTAGCTGTCAAAATAGATCAGCCACTTATCCCCATCTTTCAGCACCGTAGGCCCCTCGGTGAGGAAATCCGAAAATGGCTCCGAATAATCCTTCCAAGGGCCTAGCGGAGATTTGCCAAAAGCCACTTGGATATTCCGGTTGGGGCGGGTATTATCTTTCAATACCAGCGCATAATCATCTTTTTTGCGCTTCACGATCACCGCATCAATAACGCTAAAACCCGGCTCCAAAAAGAGCTTTGTCGGCGTAAAATCCTTGAAATCCTTGGTCGTGGTGTAGTACATCCGGTGGTTGTTTCGCTCTTCTTCCTCACCCTTCTCGTACCGGAAAGGGATAGTGGATGCCCAAATGATGATGTAGCGGTCTTCTTCATCATCATAAAAGATCTCTGGTGCCCAAACGTTCACTACATCGGGTTCATGGGCCATAGCAGGAATAAACTGCTGCTCCGACCAATCCACAAAATCCTGTGTGCTGGCATAGCCAAAACCCTTGCCCCCCCTCCAATCAGTGGTCCATACCATGTGGTAGGTTCCGTCGGGCCCTTTTACCACAGAAGGATCACGCATGATGTGGCTTTTGCCGACTTTTGGCGGCAGGAAAGGGCCTCCAAGACTTTCCCAATGGTAGCCATCTTCGCTGTACGCCAAGTAAAGCCCTTCATCTGCTGGTTCTCGAAAGGAAGTAAAAATGTAATATTCCTTTTCTGATTGGCAGCTCAGCATCAGGCTGCCCAAAACGAATAAGGCTATCTTTATAAAGCTCGTTCTCTCAGTAATTTTCATTGATAATCTTTTGTTCAAGAAATCCATATCTCACATCATTGCGAGGAAGTATGACGAAGCAATCTCTTCTTCGGAACACAAGATTGCTTCTTCCCTCCGGTCATCACAATGACGAAATAAAGGACCGTCATTGCGAGCGGAACAATAGTGAGCAAAGCAATCTCGCCTCCTTTACACTACATCACTATTTAATTTATCCCTTTCACCTCTTCTCCTTTGATCACCGGTTCGGTGACATTGTTCCATTGGTTGTTTTGAATAAAGATGTCCAAGCTCTTTTCTCCATTTATCTTCAGGAAATTTGGGGTGCTGACCATAGGGAAATTGTTGGTCACCAAGGCATTGCTGACATTCATGAGCTCCACCACGGGGCGATCTGCATGGGGCCGGCGACTTTTGATATTGTCCAAGATGATCCCTTCGGTATCTTCCACACTTATGGAAGGGCCCATTTCGGTCGTGATCTGCACATCATGCAACTCCACATTGGTGGCCGTATGGATGGAAATGCCCTCTTTAGCATCCATGTTGATATTGGAAAAGCTGATCTGGTCGATCGGCATCTCGGGAATTCCTAAGATCTTGCCGGCCACATTGATTTGGCTTCCGGTCACATTGGAAATATGGATGTTGCGGAATGCAGGTGTTTCTTCGGTTACAGGGCCTTCCTTGGTGTTCTTGTCATAAAAAAGGTTCATCACAATGGCTTCTAGCTGGATATCCTTCATGACGACATTGTCCACCCGGATTTCTTCGACCACACCGCCACGTCCTCTGGCTGCTTTTAGCCGAATACCTCTATCGGTGCCATCGAATACGCAATTGGAGATGGTCACTTTTCGGATGCTGCCGGAGACCTCACTTCCGATGACCACACCGCCATGTCCGCTGAGCATGGTGCAATTGGTAATCGTGACATTCTCGGTAGGAGTGTCCCACTTCCGGCCGTCCATATCCCTACCGGACTTGATCGTGATACAGTCGTCGCCCACGCTGATATGGCTGTCAGAGATGTGCACATTACGACAGGAAGTCGGGTTGATGCCATCGGTATTGGGAGAAGGAGGGTTTTCGATCGTAACACCCGTGATGGTGACATTGTCACAAAAAGCAGGATTTACCGTCCAAAAGGGGGAATTTACAATGGTCACCCCCTCGATACGAACATTTTTGCAGCGAAAAGGCTGAATCAACGGCGGCCTGAAAAACTTCAGTCGCATGGTTTTCTGATAATTTGGAGAAGTCTCCAGCCCTTCATTTGCAGCGGTCCACATCTTCTGGTATTTGCTCTCTTCGAGGGTCTCGGGAGCCGCTTCATGAATCCGGTACATTTCCATCCACCAGTCTTTGCCTTGACCGTCGATCTTTCCCCTACCGGTAATGGTGATATTCTCTGCCTCATAGGCGTAGATCAATGGGGAGAAGTTATTCATCACAGTCCCTTCCCAACGCATCTGCACAAAAGGCAGGTAATGGTCAAAATTCGTGGAAAATCGCAACACCGCTCCCGCATCCAAATGAAGGGTGGTATTGCTTTTCATGTGAATGGCACCCGTGAGGTAATCCCCCGCCGGAAAAAAAAGCGTTCCCCCACCTGCCTCAGCGGCTTTGTCAATGGCACTTTGGATGGCTTCCGTACAAAGCTGGCCTTCGTTGTTGCCACCAACATCCAAAATATTCGTCCAGCCCGGATTCGCCGCAGTCAACGATTGACTGAAGGCAAAAAGGCATACTACAAACAGTAATTTTGTTAGTCTTTTCATAGGTTATTTTGATAGGTAGTTGGGGATTTCAAATCCCCATTATTGTTAGTTCGGGATTACAAATCCCAAACATCGGGATTACAAATCCAGAACAGGTGAGCCTCATGAATTGGCTCGGATATCCAAATTCCGAACAGCTTAAGTGCATACTCCAGTCTCAAGACTCACTACTCACTACTCTCACTTGTAATTTAACACCAATACCCAATCGTTGCCATCCTGCACCTTCCCGTCCGGCTTGAACTCTTGGACACCTTGGGCATCCACCTCACCGATTTCGGTCATTTCTCCATTTCGCGGATTAAACCAGCTGGCGGTGGCTTTATTCCCTTTGATTACCTCCATGTTTACTTGGATAGGCCTTCCGGTATAGGTATAAATCAGGGCGTACTGTTCTCCTCGGGTAGCCGCCAGGTGATCGTGTCGCTCCCCTTGGTTTGCAATCAGGGACTGATCAGGAACACGCTCCAAATAAGGAAATTGCATGATCAAGTCTTTCAAATGGTGCATTTGCTTGGCTCCTGGATCATTGATCGCCGCTGTCCATAATTTGGTATTGCCATAGGCACCTACTTCGCCATCCTCGGGACGGTGCATCTGCATCACTGCACTATGCCCATAAGTATGGCCTGCTGCTCCTGAAAATACGGCCCAATACGCATACCTTCTTACCGCAGCGGCATCCCAAAACCCTTCTTCAGGATCATGGAGCCCTTCAGGAATACCCTCATAGGAAGGCTCTCCATCCACCGTGGGCATTTTGCGCTCCAACTTGTAATCCGCCTGCACATATTTCCAGTTGTCCTCGCCATAAGCCCTTTCGGTATCGTCCTGATCGTAGCGCCGGTGGCCGGACTGAAACATATGAAAGTCCATCCATGGGGCATCTGCAAACCAGTCTGAAGACTGCATACGGCCTCTTGGGTGGAAGGTAATCAGATGGTTACGGTCATTTTTGTCTAAGGTCTCTCCAATGGCATTCCAAACATCCGTGTGCTCATTGCCAAAGGTATCACCCCCATTTAGCCAAATGACGTTTGGCCGGTCTTTGTAGCGAAGGGTAAGGAACTTGGCATATTTCTTTGCTTCCTCCACGGTCACACCACCGTCCTTGACATTGGAACCCCATACGGGTACCATGGCCATGTAAAGGCCTCGCTTCTCCGCCTCTCTCACCAAATAATCAATATGGTCCCAAAAATCATACGCCACGGAATCCGAGAAATCACTTCCCGGATGGGTCAGGGGAGTAGCCACATTTTGATCCACCAAAGCGCTGTCACCATAAGCATTGACAGCACCTAGCGTGTGCAGGACCATCACCTGGATGACATTATAACCCTTTTCTTGGCGGTCATCGAAATATTCCAAGGCTTCCTCCCGCTTCAGCTTGTTAAACAACAGCCATCCGGTATCGCCCAGCCAAAAAAACGGTTCTCCACTGGTCGTTACAAAATAGCGGTCGTTTTCTGACACTTTTAAAAAAGGTAAGCCCTTCGGCCCTTCAGCCGGCTTTGCGGCCGTTTGGGTTTCGGTTTTGTTGCTTTGACAGCTTAGTAGCGTGCCTAGCACAAGGGCTGCTATGCCTAGTGTGATGTTGCGTTTCATTGTATAATTGTTGAAAGGTTTTTAATGTTTCAATGTGTTAAGGTTATTGCAGGAAGCCTCCTCTAATCCGTTTCCACTTTAGAAAGCTGGGCAGCTGAATCAACGCTGCAATTCTCCTATTTTTTCCTTATCCAAAGAATCAGTGGGGCGTCCGCTCCAATGTCAAGACCCGAAGTGGTTTCGCTGAGAGTTTTGACTTCTTTGATGATGGCACCACTTCCAGCGTGGATAAATACCGCTTCTCCGTCTTTTGGGGCCAGTTCGTGATAACCCGCACTTCCCATTGCCTCTTTTTCTGCTATGTACACCAGTAATTCTCCTTGGTCATTCTGCATGATCCAATGGCCATTTTGACTTTCCATTGGATGCATGGTGGCCAGACTTTCCTTCCAAGCGGGGGCATCTACCGCTGGTAAATTGGGCAAAGAACCACCGGCAAACAGCACCGCCCATCCCATGCGGCTTCCTGCGGGGGTGGAATAGATGACTGCTTTGTCAGGAAATTGATCACGATACCTTTTGATCCCCTCATAAATCGCTGCTGGAGTTTCTTTGCCTTGCTTCATCTTTCGGGCATGTTGTCTTGGCGCCATGTGCTTGCCTCCCTGTGGGGCATAATCCCCGCTTTCAGAAGGATGCCAATACCGGATATCGATCACCTCTACCAATTCTTTTCTCACGGGATCTGCCAAAATAGCATCTTGCACGTCTTTGGTGGCACTCAAGGCAACTAAGGCATCATGCCCCGTTTCGGCTTCCCATTCCCCAATTACATCAACCCAAAACTCCGTAAAGTGCAAAGGCCCGGTATATTCCGCACTGGTGAATTGCATAACATTGCTGTTGTCGGCGAAATTACCCAAACACTGCCGGATAAATTTTCGGTGAAGCTCCCTTCGCTGCGGGTGGTCGACATTGTAGAAATATTCATCCATAAAGATCCGCTTGTCCCCCGCATATGGGGGTGGTTCTGGAAATCCGGTGTCGTTGATATTGTTTGCAGATCGCCAAGGAGAATCGGCCCAGTGTGCACCGGCTTCCAGGATATTATGCTGGAAATAATTTTGGTGCATCAGGATAATCCCTTCCTGCTCTGCCAAGTCTGCAAATTGATCCAATCGACTCCAATAGAAATGGCTGTATTTGGTCAGGTCGTATTTGCTCAAGCGATCCCAAGCTTCTCCCTGGCCACTCCTCGCAAATGGCTGTTCATAAAACGGGGGCCATACGTCCGGATCAAGTCTTCTGACCCGCTCATGATCGTCCCTTCTTCGCTCATACCACAGCCCATAATTATGGTCCAGCGCCACGCTGCCTTCCGCTTTCATGGTGGCGACTACCTCAGGAATTACATCCGTGTAGCCTGTTCCGTACCTTCCGGGCACAAAACGGGTAACATGCGGTCGAGACCGCCCAATATCCCTTGGCCGTAAGCTTCCACGCCACCACTGCACCGTTTGTGTGCTGCCAGTGAGGAGCTGTCCGTCCCAGGTCAGTTTACCCTTTATGACTGCCACTTTAGGAGCAGCAGTACTCGTCTGATCCTTCGGTTCAATTCCAAGAGCTTCCAAGGACTTTGCGCTGCCTGCTGCTGGATCAATAGGATTTCGGATCGCTGCTTGCTGGATCCATTTCTCCATCGTCAGCAAGGGCTCTCGGGCCAAAACGGTCATCTCTGTTGCCTGCTCCACCGTGGGGCTGCTGCTCGGCTCTGACCCCACAGGCATCAAGAATGGCTCGAAGGGCAAATCGCCCAGTCGGTCTTCCAGCTGGGCATAATAGAGGCTCCGTGGCTTGACGTGGTTGTTGGTCTCGATCCACTGGCCATTCCCCTCAAACTGCGCCCAGGCACCAAAGGCCCAGTTTTGTGCGGTCGGGGGGCTGTAGTTGCGAATTTCCGCTGCATCGCACTGCCAAAAGACACTGTTGGCTGCGGTCCATCCGGCACCGCGGCCTTCCTGCATCCGGTTCGCAAAAACCAATGCATGACCATCGATCCTCACCATGTCAAACAACACTCCCGATGCCCAGCCTTGCTGTGCCCCGCTAAAACTATGAGGCAAATAGGCCTTGCACTGCACAAAAGCATTCGGACCTGCAGTGGCCAGTCCAGTGCTGAAATCATGGTAACCGTACTCCGAATAGCATCGCTGGAAAAGGGTCTGCTGGCCTTCTGTAAAAAAGGTATTTCGCCGTTCACCTCCCACCTCCGAGACTGGAGCTAGGGAGCGACAATCCTCTACCGTGATCCTCCTGCCCGTCTTATACACCGCCACAGCCGAGCCCGCAAAATGCCTAAAATCCACTTGGCGCACCCAAGCATCTTGGACACTTTCCATCGATACGGCGGACCAGCGATGGTCTTCATCTTTGGGATTGCTTTGGTCATAGGTGGACTGCATGCTGAGGTGTTCGATTCCCACATGTTGGATCCTTCCGGGCCACTCATAGCTCACCAGGAATCCCCCTCCATATTTTTGGTCAATAGCATTGGTCAAGGGCACATCGAAAGCCACTTTTCCTTCATCGGTTTTTGATATCGTCCGGTCCCAATATTGGTCATGTCCTCCGGGCTTCCAGCCAATCCAGCCCGTTTCGCCACCAAATTCATTCATGGAGAGTTCATCGATCCAAGCTTGGGTAGATGGCCTGACCACCATCACTTGAGATCCGGCCGAAAGCGCGGACGCTACCGTCAGCTCACGGGCATTGACGGGGACGTATGCATCCGTGATCTTCAGCGTATCGCCGTATTCGCGATCATCCTGCCCCAGCACACGGACGAGGGTTTCACGGGTTTTTCCCGTTCCGAGCAGCGTGGTTTTACCCTGGCCACTCCCCCTGAGCACCACGCCTGATTTCGAAAATACCAGCTGGCCGCCGATCTCATAAATGCCCGGCTCCAACAGTACGGCTCCTCTAAAACCATTTTCATCCATGGCCAATGTGCCTACATGGTCTATGGCCGACTGAAGCTGGGCCGTTACATCACCCTCCCTGGGTGACATCACCACTTTGGCCGGCACCGAGGGAATCGCTTTCTCACTGGCCTCGTAGCCGCAAAACGAAAAGTCCGGAATCCGGTCCCCATTCTCGGATGTCTGGTAAACCAATGCTCCGTCCTGCTGGCTAATGGGTTTGGGGGCTTGCCTTGCGAGGACGAGTTGGCCCCACGAAAGGAATAGTCCAAGTACCACAAAATTCTGGAAGAACCTTCTCCCAGAATTTTGCATACTTATCAACCTTCTATTTATGCTATTAAACTGTTTCACGTTGGTCGTTACATTACGGATTGTTGGCTGCCTTTTTTCGCTCAAACATTTCTTTTTCGGCTTGCTTAAGGTCATATCCCAAGTCGGAAAGGTAGTTGTTGATTTTACCTTTGTATTTGCCAAACCAAGCGTGCTTGGCATGGGAAGAACCTGCGTCCATCGCACGTTCTCTGGCTTCCACCAGCCAATCCCAAATTTTATCCTGCTGTGCCTGGTTAAGGTCTGGGATCATCTCCTGATAAACCTTAAACGTGTTTGGTGCCACGTTATAGGTCATGCCATCTTTCACCGCTTCCACCTGCTTATCGGTCAGCTCAGCAGAAAGTTGGGCCAGGTATTTTTTATGCAACTTGGCCATGGCTTTATTTGCCCTCTTTTCAGCTTTTTTGATTTTCTTTTCTTCCTTTTTGCCATCATACATCTCCTTGGCCGCGTCGATCTGTGAATCGCGCTCGTCATGAATCAGGCTGAGGTTCCGATATTGCTTTGCAATGATGTCACTGACTTTGTCCGCTTTCTGTGGATCAGCAATATCCATGTTTTCCAAAATCTTGTCGGCCCGCTCGTTGGTTACCTTCACATATTCAGGATCAAAGCCCTGTGCATGGGCTACTGCTGCCAAACCCGTAATCAAAATGACAGCCAAAAGGAATGATTTTATATTCTTGTTCATGGTAATTATATTTTTTGTTTGAAGGGGATTTTAAATCCCGAACAGTGTAAGATAAACCCCCTCCTAACCTCCCCTAAAGGGGAGGAATTCTAGGAATTCTATCTTGGTTCTTTATTCTTTACTCTTTCTTCTAAACTACTTTTGCAAAAGCCCACCGTTCATGGCAACATCCAGTAGGGTATCGTGGCTATTTTCCCACTGGGTCCAATCCACCTTTTTGGTAGGATCGATTCCGTTGATGTACTTTTCAAGGTTGGTGTAGCCGTCACCGTTCAGGTCGCCATTGGCATCGGAAGGATCATTGGGATCCAGCCCATACTTCACTTCCCAAGCATCCGGGATGCCATCACCATCCGTTTCGGCATACGGCTGCCCCTTGTACTCAGGATAGCCCCCCACTTGATCGGGATGAACGATAATGCCCTTTTTATAAGAATCTATTGGCAACCTCCTATTGATAAACTCCGCGCCGATTTCCATTTCTTTCCCTTCCGGAGCATTGATTTCTCCAGTTTTCACCATTTGGATGACCCTTTTGTCCACTGCATCCCTTTTGGGCAAGGTGGCACCGGCATGCTCCATCACAAAGTCATACGCGGCTTTGGCAGATACGATCTTGATGGGAGCCATTTCAAACGGCTTGGATTGGCGCATGTAGGCAAAATGCTGCTGCGCCTCTTCGAGGCTTAGGTCAGACGGCTGTACTCCTCCGGCCCAGTTGTCTGCTGAAACCTTGGGGTTTCCTTCGACGAAATTGCCCTCGACATAAGCCCTTCCAAAGGTTTTCGGATCCAAGTATCCGGATTCTGGTTTGATGATCCGGTAGCTGATGGGCTTACCTTCAGGCGTCATCGGCCCTGGCTTATAGTAATTGTTAATGATATTGAAGAGCGAACGGTAATCGCCCCCATCCACGGACCGGTTCCACCAATTGAACAGCACATTGTTCACAAAGGTAAAATCCCCGTACATGCCCACCGATGGGTTTCGGGAGATGTTGTTGGCCCACAGGTTACGGATGAAAGTGCTGTTCAGGCCGCCAATGGTACTGCCAAAAGCGTGATTATACGTATCAAGCCCTTCAGAGGAAATGGTATTCTGAATGGTAATATTGGCAGCCGGCAGCTTTTCGCGATCGGAATTTTCATTGGCTGTGAACATGTTACGGTACAGGGAGATGTTTTCGTCCAGTCCCCAGCTCACCGAGCAATGGTCGATGATCACATTTCCCATGGGATCACCACTCAGGGCATCGTCCCTCCGTGTCACGTCCGTAGCTCCTCTTCGGAACCTCATGTGCCGGATGATCACATCATGGGTGTCCACGGCAAAGGTCTCTCCCGCTACACAAATCCCATCTCCCGGGGCGGTCTGTCCCGCGATGGTCACATACGGTGCCCGCAGACTGATGGGCTTTTCCAGTTGGATAATGCCGGCCACATTGAAGACGATGGTCCTGGCGCCCCCAGCTTCACAAGCCTCTCGGAGCGTGCCGGGACCACTGTCGGCCAAGCTCGTCACGACAAAGACCTTTCCTCCACGGCCACCGGGCGTAAAAGCCCCTCCGCCTTCTGCTCCCGGGAAAGCAGGAATATCAGCTTTTACAAAATCATTGGGATAGGAAGCCCAGCGCATATAGGGCCTTCCTTCTGTAGCTTCCTGCTGAATGGTGGGATAAATTTCGTTCCAAACCTCGTCCAGCCTTGCTTCTTCCAAGGCCATGATCGAATCAGTTTTGGCCTGTAAGGCCGGGGGAATCTCGGGATATTGGGCAAAAGCCTCCACGCTTATCAGGGCTGCTACCGTCAAAATGAAGAAGCCTTTCGGCCAAAAAGATTGCTTTATCGTTATCATTTTCAGTTAATTTTAGGTTTTTGGTGTTTGCCAAAAGCACCCCACCAGTGTTAATCTAACCAATAGGAAAAAAACCTGATCAACGCCTCCATTTTCTCCATATTGCTGATGTAAAGTTACTTAATAAGGTAGGCAAACCTTCCTGAACTATCCTGCTGAACCCCCTAACAAAAGGCTGAACAAGGATAATTTAAGCCTGAAAAGGGATATGGAGAACCTGAGCCTCATACGAAGCAAGTATTGAGTCGGAGACTCACCCTTTGCCTGTGCCGGGGCAGAGACCCGGCACAACTACGGCAACCGAACCCAGCTATCCCACTGTCTCTGACATGGGATCACGAAAACTGAGTCTCCCGACTCAGGTATTCGGTTTCTTCCACTAATTTCTTCACAGTGGGACAGGGCCCCAACGCAACCCCGGACTTCATCATTCCTAATTTCCCTATTGTCACTTGCTACTTTTTTCGCTTATCTTCGAACCGAAATCCACTAAAGGATTGTTACAGACCAAACGAAAAGAAACTATGGCTTGGAAAGCAATTGATCACCTAGAGCAAATCCAAAAAATCAAAGAAGAAAGCAAAACCCAACCGGTATTGATCTTCAAGCACTCTACCAGCTGCAGCATCAGTGGCATGGCTTGGAACCGGCTGCAACGCAATTGGCAGGAAGGGGATTTCGCAAAAGTCAGCCCTTACGTGCTGGACCTTCTTACCTACCGTGAGATTTCAAACGCCATCGCCCAAGAGTTTGCGGTGGACCATGAATCGCCCCAAGTAATCCTTCTCAAAGACGGCATGGCCTATTATGACACCAGTCACATGGGCATCAATTACCACGACATTATCGAAAAGGTATAGTCAAGAGCATAAGATAGTGACCAAGGCCTTAAAATAGCCAAGGAAAGAAGCTCCTCCTTGCCCTTGGACACACTCTTTACGATGTAGTAGGAGGAAGGGCCTTCAGATGGTGCTTCCTTTGCCTACCCCCCAACATTTTTCTCCTCACCGTAAATTAAAGGGAAGAGCGTTTTTAATAATTGGGATGAGCTTATATATTTGGCTCACTTACCTGAACGAACCTATCCATGAGATTTCCGGCCCATCTGCTTTTATTTGCCCTTATCTTTTATTTTTCATGCAAAGAAGAAACCACCACCCCACCCAATATTCTTTTTATTGCCGTGGATGATCTTCGGCCAGAATTGGCTTGCTATGGAAAATCATATGTCCATTCCCCCAATTTTGATCAGTTAGCGGCTGAAAGTAGCCTTTTTGAAAACCACTTTGTGACGGTACCTACCTGTGGAGCCTCCCGTTACAACCTGATCACCGGAAGACTCCCCAAAAGCCCGGGAGACCTGAGCAACCAGGCTTCTGTGACCAATATTGCAAATAAGCCAGAAGACGAAAGGCCTGTTACCTTTATGCAAGCATTAAGGCAAAATGGCTATTACACCGTAGGGATCGGAAAAATCTCCCATCATCCCGATGGATATGTATATGGCTACCTTGACCCTAAAAGCGATAAAATCGAACTTCCGGGCAGCTGGGACGAAATGCACTTCAATAACGGTAAATGGGGCACGGGACATCATGCCTTTTTTGGGTATGCAGATGGCTCAAACCGCAACGAAATGGACAAAGCGGTCAAGCCTTATGAAGCCGCAGAGGTCGACGACAAAGGGTATCCGGATGGGCTTACCGCTGACCTGGCCATCCAAAAGCTAAAATCCCTAAAGCAGCAACAAAAGCCTTTTTTCTTGGGAGTGGGCTTTTTTAAACCCCACTTGCCCTTCACCGCCCCAAAAAAATACTGGGACCTCTATGATGAAGTAGACATTCCTTTGGCCCCATTTGCGGCTATTCCAGAAAACAGTGCCAAGGCCAGCCTTCATAACAGCGGGGAGCTAAACCAATACCGACTCGGGGAAGAAAAGCCTAACTTGGAACAGGCCGCCTCTGATGCCTATGCCCGAAAATTGCGTCATGGGTATTTGGCGGCGGTAAGTTATATCGATGCCCAGGTGGGCAAACTATTGGACGAACTAGAAGCGCAAGGCCTGGCCGATAATACCATAGTAGTGGTTTGGGGCGACCATGGCTGGCATTTGGGCGACCAAAAAACTTGGGGCAAGCATACGGTCTTTGACAATGCCCTGAAAAGTGTCCTGATGATCAAGCGGCCTGGAAAAGAAGGGCAGCGGATAAAGCAGGTCGTCAGCACTACAGACATCTATCCGACTGTCATGGAGCTTACCAATGTCCCTTCCCAATCGACCTTGGATGGAGAGAGTATGGTGTCCCTTATGGACAATCCTTCTGCTAAAGAATGGAGGAACACTGCTTACAGCTATTTCAGTAGAGGTGTTTCCCTACGAACCCCACAATATAGATTGACCAAATATTTCCGAGATCAGCCTCCAGCCGTGGAGCTATACGATCACCTAAACGACCCACATGAAAGTAAAAACGTGGCAAAGGACCTGCCAAAAGTAGTACAGCAACTTATGCCGATCTGGGAAAAGGGGAATACGGGGATCTTTGAGGAATAGATGGAAGCCCCCTTCGACTACGCTCAGGGATCTTTATTCTTCGGCTAAGCTCTGGAAAGGAATCAGAAGCAGCCTATTTGAGTCAGCGACCGAAAGCTTGACCGTGCTGCGGCAGAGACCCAGCAAAACCTTAGGTATTAACCTTGTCTTACGGAATTCGTATTTTATCGCATTTGTCACCTTACTTTATGGTTTATGAGTTTCCTACTCAGTTCAATCCTGGTATAAGCTGTTTCGGATTTGTAATCCCGTGGAGACTTGTTTTGATTTCGTACTTTGTACGTCGTACTTGATACTTAAGTCTAACTACTAGATACTTTGCTCTTGGCTCTTTTCTCTTTACTCTTTCCAAATATAATGTACAAGTCTGGAGACTTGTAGGAGTCTGGGTATCAGTCTGAAGACTAAGACCAGGTGGGAGAAGCCCCCTTCGACTACGCTCAGGGATCTTTATTCTTCGGCTAAGCTCTGGACAGGAATCGGAAACAGCCTATTTGAGTCAGCGACTCAAAACTATACCGTGCTGCGGCAGAGCCCAAGCACAACCTTAGGTATTAACCTTGTCTTACGGAATTCGTATTTTATCGCATTTGTCACCTTACTTTATGGTTTATGAGTTTCCTACTCAATTCAATCCTGGTATAAGCTGTTTCGGGTTTGTAATCCCGTGGAGACTTGTTTTGATTTCGTACTTTGTACGTCGTACTTGATACTTAAGTCTAACTACTAGATACTTTGCTCTTTTTTCTTTACTCTTTCCAAATATAATGTACAAGTCTGGAGACTTGTAGGAGTCTGGGTATCAGTCTGAAGACTAAGACCAGGTGGGAGAAGCCCCCTTCGACTACGCTCAGGGATCTTTATTCTTCGGCTAAGCTCTGGACAGGAATCGGAAACAGCCTATTTGAGTCAGCGACTCAAAACTATACCGTGCTGCGGCAGAGCCCAAGCACAACCTTAGGTATTAACCTTGTCTTACGGAATTCGTATTTTATCGCATTTGTCACCTTACTTTATGGTTTATGAGTTTCCTACTCAATTCAATCCTGGTATAAGCTGTTTCGGGTTTGTAATCCCGTGGAGACTTGTTTTGATTTCGTACTTTGTACGCCGTACTTGATACTTAAGTCTAACTACTAGATACTTTGCTCTTGGCTCTTTTTTCTTTACTCTTTCCAAATATAATGCACTAGTCTGGAGACTTGTAGGAGTCTGGGTCTCAGTCTGAAGACTAAGACCAGGTGGAGACTAAGACCAGGTGGGTACTTGGCTGAATGGCTCAGTCCGTCACTTTGGTATCCATGTCGATTTTCATGTCCATGAGCATCCCTTCAGGTAGTTGCTCATTTTTCTGAATTTCGACCTGGCCGTCCAAGTCCTGCTTGAGGTCAATGGCTTTGATCCAGCCAGTGGTCGCATCTAAGGTAAAGGTCGCCTGTAAGCTTCCATCTACATCATATTTCATGGGAAAAGGCATTAGATTTTGAGCAGTTTTTTCACTTTCTCCCATATCGGTATGGCCAGTCGCTTCCAAATAATAACGGCCATTTTCTTCTTTGACGTAAGTATAGGTAATCGTATGGTCGGCATCCACCCCGTTCATGGAAGATGTAATGGAGGCATTCCACGTATCTCCGGGGGCCACTTTATTTTCAGGAAAGATAGGACTCGTCAGCTGTAGGTTGCCTAGCATGCCATTTTTACCAAAATTCTGCTTCATCTGGGCTTTTACCTTGTCCAACTGATCATCACCAAGCTCCGCAGCTATCTCGTCCACTGCCGATGAAAAGGCTTCGTCCATGCCGCTTACTTCCAGGATTTTTCCTTTATTGTTCATTTTGATGGTAAACGGCTTATCGGCCATCCTTCCAAACATCTTACTCAACGGGTTGCTGTCGGGTTTGTCCGCATCTTCAGAGCTGATCGCCATGTTCATCATCGGCATGGTCATTTCCATGCTCATCCGCTCAAACTTGGCTTCCATGATGTAATAATCATTTTCTTCCGCCACTACCTTCAAGGACATATCGCCCACAATGCCCATGTCAATATCAATGGTGTTTTCACCAAAAACCTGACTAATATGGGAATCCATGGTGGATTTTTGGTAATAGGTATCGCCTTCGGCCAAATCAAGTTGTAAAAGCACTTTTTTGGATTGACAGGAAGCCATCAGCACGCACAAAAGCAATAAAAGATGGTGGTTTTTCATAACGTTCAAAAAGGATTTTAATTAAAAATTATTTTTGGCAAGTTAAGGATTCTTTTGCCGCTTCGGCAGGGGATGGCCCACTTTTATGATGATCCGCTTTTATGCAGGAAGGTGGGGAGGTTAACATGTTGGAGGTTTTAAGGTTGGAAAATTACAAGATTGGAAAATTGGAAATTGCAGGACTAACCATGCCGTTCGGATTTTTATTTTATAGCTGACGCCTTACTCGTACCTTGTACTTTTCGTCCACTATTTATGTGAATTTTCACTATTTTTTTTGATCGGTTATTGGTGGAATGTCCACGGTCAACGGAGGCTGTGTAAAAAAAAACGGACTTAGATGTCATTCTGACGAAAGGAACCTGCCGGCCAGTAGGCGGGGAATCTCAAACCCCTGATCATCAGAATAAATTTATCCTACCGTAGAAATGACACGTTTTTACACAGCCTCAACGGTCTACTGTCCACTGCCGGGCATGGAAGCTCATCATTTCTCATTTGTGCTAAAATCTCATGTCTAACGTCTCAATACTCAAATCTAGCTACTTGATACTAATCATCCCTCGTTCTTCTTGTTAAGGTTCATTCCCGCATAAAATCCCAAGTCTTTTCTTCTCAGGATCTTGGTCCAAAAGGCAATCTGTCCGGTGTGGTAGGCAAAATGCTCCACAGCATGGATGACATTGCCTACGCCCGAATAATGATAGCCTTGAACGGTATATTTGGTCTCCAGGCTATTTTGATCCAGGCTTTGCAATAAATCCACACACTGGCCCACGGTGGCAGTTAACTTTTCGATCAGGGCTTGCTTATTCATGATTTTGCTGGCACTAAATTCAGCATCCCGGTCCCGCTCATCCTTGCGCTTGCCCAAAGCGGACAACAAATACTGCGTCAAGTTTCCACAAAGGTGCAAGACCAAATTCCCCATGCTGTTAGAGGCTTCATTGGGCTTTTCCCATACTTCATCTTCTGACAACCACTCCAAGCAACTAACGATCTTAGCGTTATTTTCCTCCAACCGAAATACAGCATGCTTGATGGTCTCTATTACCAATTTGTTATTTTCCATGGTTTTTAATCGTTTTGAGTTGTCTAAAGTGTTATTTTCTAGTAGCTCATCCTATATTTCATCGTTCCATTGATCCTTAAGCACCACTAACGTCATGCAAAACTTAACCCTTGTCAGCTGCTTATTGTTGTTAACTTTTTCATGTAAACAGCAGCGTACCGATGCTCCTGAAAAGCAATGGTACAAAGGCAACCTCCACACCCATTCTTACTGGAGTGACGGTGATGATTATCCCGAAATGATCATGGACTGGTACAAATCCCACGACTACGACTTCATCGTCCTCTCAGATCACAATGTACTGGCAAAAGGGGAGAAGTGGAAACGCATTCCAAAATCTCCTGTTCATGAAGGTGCTTTTGAGAAGTATTTAGAGCAGTTTGGGGAAGCATGGGTGGAGCACAGGGAGGACAGCGCTGGCAGGACAGAAGTGCGGCTAAAAACCTTGGAGGAATACCGGCCTCTTTTTGAGGAGGAAGGAAAATTTCTCATCATCCAATCGGAGGAAATCAGTGACAGCTTCGAGCAAAAACCGCTTCACATGAACGTGACAAATATCCAGCAAAAGATCGAGCCACAAGGGGGCACATCCGTAGCAGATGTCTTGCAGCGAAACCTGGACAAGGTAAAAGCACAGCGGACAGAAACCGGTGTTTCTATGTTTTTGCACATCAATCACCCCAACTTCGTCTGGGCCATTTCTCCGGAAGACATCATCCAGCTGGAGGGAGAACGCTTCTTTGAGGTGTACAATGGCCACCCGTTGGTGCACAACTACGGGGATTCCTTGCGCCCCAGCATGGAGGCACTTTGGGACAAGGTGCAAGTCGCTTATCGCCAAGACGGAAAGCCCTTACTTTACGGCTTAGCGGTGGATGATGCCCACAATTACCATGTGTTTAACGAAAAAAGCAGCAATCCCGGCCGTGGCTGGGTGATGGTAAAAGCCAAGGACCTTTCAGCAGCCGCGTTGATCGAAGCCATGGAAGCGGGGGAATTTTATGCCTCTACGGGCGTCACGTTGGATGCGGTCCAGTTTGATGGCCAGCAGCTGGAAGTCCGTGTGGCAGCAGAGGAAGGAATTGCCTATACCATTCAGTTTTTTGGCACTAAAAAAACTACTCCTGAAAAATATGGAATGCTTCTGCATGAGGTGAAGGGCACCCGTGGTACCTACAAGCTTCAGGAAGATGATCTGTACGTCAGGGCAAAAGTGATCTCCTCCAAACCCAAGCAAAATCCCTATCAAATCGGGGACAAAGAGGTGGCCTGGACCCAGCCGGTAGTAAAGAGATAAGGCAGGAAAGACGTAAAAATAGCGCCTACTTTCCCACTTAAGCTTGACCTAACACTTAAGCCTACCTGCCCGCCAATTGCCTAAACACCTCCAAATACTGCTCGGTGACATGGTCCCAATCGTACTTCTGGGTAAGCCCCTGACGGGAGGTTTGGCGGAGCTGAAGCATCGCTTCTGGGCTGCTTTCAGCCTTCTCCACCACTGCGACGATATCTTCCGTATCTTTCTGAAAATACCAGCCATGTTTCCCCTGCTGGAGCATTTCTTGATTAAAAGGCGTGTCCAGTGCGAGGATGGCACAGTCATAGCCCAATGCCTTGAGCATGGCAGGGTTGGTTCCCCCGTATTCATGCCCGTGGAAATAGGCATAACAGTTCCGGTACAGCGCTGCCAATTCCTGTTGGTCTTTGACATATCCTGTAAAAAGTAGCCGGTCATCGGGGATATTTTTGAGCCTTTCGGCAAATTCATCCTTGTAGGGAACGTCACCTACGACTACCAGTTTCCGCTTACTGGCAGATTTGGTGAAGCCTTCGATGATCAAATCGGCATTGTTATCGGGAATTAGCCGGCCGACGATCAGGTAATAACCTTCCTTTTCCAACTGCCATTTTTGGATCAGGGCAGGATCCGCCTGCAATCCCGGGTTGGAGCCGTAAGCAATGACTTTGGAAGGGGCTTGGAAGAGTTCTTGATAGACCCGCTGCATCTCGTCGGAGTCATTGATCAACTGGTCATAAAATTTCGTGGCCATCTTGGACGCCCAATAAAAGTACTTGCCGCCGATGCCTTTCCACTTTGGGCGGAGCCATTCCAGGCCGTCCACATTGATGGCAGTAGGTTTACGCATCATTCGGGAGATCAGCCCAAATGGGCCATTGCCGCTGTTGACCACAAAGATCACATCTGCACTGGAAAAGCAAGCATGGATCATACAGAAAAATGAATGGGTCAGCTGCGTAAAGCTCTTGGACTCGATGGCGGGCATATAGACCAAGTCGATGCCATTTACCTGCGGTGGCCGCTCCTTGAACAGGGACCGGTGACAGTAAACGGTCACCCGAACATTCTTTTTTACCAATCTTTCACACAGCTCCTTCACCATGGTATCGTACCCTCCATACACATAGGGATACCCCTTGGCTCCGAAAATGGCGACGTGAAGTGGTTTGTTTTGCATGTTCTTTGGCTTGGAAAATTTTAAGATTGAAAGATTGTTATATTGGTCAAAACACTCAAATCTTGTTACTTTATGGTTGGTCCACTGATTACACTAATTTTTTGCGTGTTACTGGTCACTGCTGGAAGGTCCACAGTCCACTGACGGTTCCAGTACTTCCAACCTCTTGGTTCTTTACTCTTTACTCTTGATTCTTTACTCTTGGTTCTTCACATTCATAACTTCCCTAAATACTTTTCCCATATTTTCCTTATAGGCTTCGATGGAGAAATGCTCGATCACTCTTTCCTGCCCTGCCTGCCCCATGGAATGCCGTTTGGAAGGGGATTCGATCAGCTCATCAAATGCAAGGGATGCTTTTTCTGCCTCATCCCAAGGCACCAAGTATCCCGTCTCACCATCGATGACCATTTCGGTAGCCCCGCCATGGGCAGTAGCGATGACCGGTTTGGCAGCGGCCATGGCCTCCAGCACAGTGGTGGGAAGAGGGTCGGGAAGGACAGAAGGCAGCATAAAGATGTCCAGTCCGCTCATGATCTTGGGGATATCTGTACGGTAGCCCAAGTTGGAAACTTTATCGGTCAAGCCATTGGCTTCCACCTTGGCATTGATTTCATCATAGAGATATTCGTAGCCCTCAAAAGCATCCCCTACCATGACGAAGTGAAGATGGTCATGCCGCGCGGCCAAGGCTTTGGCGACGTCCAGAAAATAGGGCTGCCCTTTCCAGAAATGTACCCGGGCGATCATCCCGATCAAAATGGTGTCCTTAGCAATCCCTAACTCGGCCTTCAGGTCGTAATGCGCTTCCTTGAAGGGAAGGTAGTCGATGCCGTTGTAAACCAGCTTCATCATATAAGCTGGTACATTGGGTTTCATGTTTTCAATTACTGCCTGGGAAACACAAAGGGCTAAATCCCCCGTATAGGTGACATACTTTTCGATAAATTTCTTGAACCAAGTTGGAGTGACTATAATTTCATGTATGTGCCAAATATGCCTCAGCCTTTTCTTTTTGGCTAACCAAGCACCTATCCAAACAGCAGCAGTATTGGAATAAACTAGCGATACGTTTTCTTTCTTGATTAATTTTGACAGTGCACCATTCGCCTTGTAAAGGCATTTTAATCGATTCAGGAGACCTTTTGGATTCATGTACTTCCGCCTCATAATGCCTAGTTTGACAATGGACACGGCGGTTCCTTTTTCCCTCAGCATAGCAGCTAATGGTCCTTCATCTGATAAGACAACGATGGATTGAAATCCACTTGCTTCTAGGGCATCTACCGTTCTGAACACACATCTACTTGCCCCGTACAGATCTGATGAACTGTGTAAGATCAAAGCAGTTTTCTTATTGATCATTTGCTGTTTTACCTGCTGATTTTTGCTCAAATCTAGTTTTTAAAAGTTTTGCGGGATTACCACCTACAATGGAGTAAGGCGGCACGTCTTTGGTCACCACACTTCCGGCAGCCACCACTGATCCTTTACCGACCGTTACTCCTGCCAAAATTATGGAATTACTGGCAATCCAACAATCATCCTCTATCTTGGCAAAGGACCTGGTCACCCCCTGTTCGATCATCGGGCTTTCGGTATCGTCAAAATTATGGTTCTCGGAATAAATGCTAACTCTGGGGGACATCATCACGTTATCACCGATCTCAATGTACCCCGAACATCCGATATAGGCATATGGGCCAATGCTGGAGTTGTTTCCGACTTTTAACCCCACTCCGGCTTCACCGCCGTAGAGATTGGTAGGCCGGATAATGGCATAACTCCCCACGGTCACTTTATCCCCAAATACAATGCCTTTTTGGGATAGACAATTGATCTCACAATTATCCTGGGCGATAAAATTCTTGCCTACAGACAGGTAGCGGGCTTGCCGGATCGTCACTCTTTTGCCGATCAGTAGCATTCCCTCGGAGGACTTAAACCACAACCTGCGGAAACACCCCCTAATAAACCATCCACTCATACGCCATAAGACTCCAAGAGTAGATAGACTGTCCCAATTCTCATCAAACCTGTCCGACAAGTCTATTCCTGTGAGGTTAGTAAGGGTTCGTTGGATAAAATTTGCCATGATGCTCCATTATACGACTTTTCCCACTACTGAAATAGGAGTGTTACTTTCTATAAATCACAAAAATGGTTAATTTTAATGATATGATTGATTTTTAACCATTAAACTTACACATGGCATGAAAAAATTAGGGCTTTTTATACTGATGATCCTTTGCTTGGGAACTGTGAGTTGTAGCAATGATGATGAACCAGACTTGATGCAAGTGCGAGAAGTAGCTTGGAACAGCATTGAAGAAGGAGAATTTGGCCGCGAATCGGTCGTTACCCCTTGGCAGGAGGCAGAGGTAAAAACCAAAGAGGGGAATTATGCAGTAACCTTCTATACCGAGCAAGACCTCTTACTCGGACCCATCATCGTGTTTGTCAATGGGGAGAGTTTAGAGGTTACCGGGCAAGCACCCAGGTATTGAGCAGGAATCTGTAAGATGGTAAAACGACGGGAATGTCTAATATTGTAGACATTCCCGTCGTTTAAGCGTAGACTTTTAATTAATTACGTCCGAGTAAAGGATTCGCTTCAGAAGGAAATTCGTCCAATTCTGCTCCTAAATCCCCTAAAGGGGACCTTCTTATTACCACTTCATAGAATAGGATGGTTTTAGGAAATGGAAAAAATCTTTTTCTTTAACCCTACTTTTAAGAGTAGGTCATACTTAATCGGACGACATCAACTTTTATGATACATCAATCTACTTTAATGAAAGTTTGGGGGCCTATACAGATACAATAGGCATTGGGTGGACATGTATCATTGCATGGTCCATAATCAAGGGTAAGCTCAGTACCTTGATTGGTGATTTCAAAAGTAATTTCTCTTGGCTCAACTGGTTCCGCAGGATCATAATCCACCAATTCTTCCATTGTACCGCACCCTGAAGGGTGATATAAATGTGCATAGCCTGACCCATCAAGAATCAATTTATCCCCCGATCTGGTATACGTCCCAGATGACATTCGATAATAACACGTCACTTCTCCACTTTCCGAATCACGACCCGTCACGCTATTTTCATAGGTGCCGTCTGCTCTGAAAATGAACGTTTCAACCGCATAATAATCTTCTCCTTCATTTGCCTCCTCATTGGAGTCTTCCCAAGTTCCCAGGACGATATTGGGATTATTATCTTCATCATCCTTACAGGACACGGACAAAACTAAAAAACAAACCAATAACAAATAAGATAATTTTTTCATGGTATAAAAGCTTAAAATTTGAAATGTTATACTCCCTGTACGTAAACCTAGCGTATAGTGCTACAGGAATCAATGGCATTATTGCCACTTATTTAAGTTCATGATCACTGAAGTAATGTACCTACGGCACATCGGATCATTCAAAGGGACCTTTCATAGTTACCAAGCTTAACCACCTACGGTGGAGGTTTGGGTATAGGGAGGCAAATAGTACCGTTTCCCACCACCATTCGTTACTATATCCACCTGTGCCATCGGCACAAAAGCTTGGTAACTTGAGGTCGGTTGATTTATCCACAATTGTGCCGGAGGTACAACACTATGCTCGAAGTACCTAGCTAAAGCAAGCTACTTACTCCTCAAAGCTGCACTCATTTTCTTCGGATTTCCATACCAATTCGATATCCGTCATCTCACTTACCTCGATGTCCAAGTCTTCCTGTGGCTCTCCTTCACAATTGAAAATTTTCTGGTCGATTAAACAATCTGGACAGCAAGAGGTGTTAAAATAATAAAAATCTCCTTCATAATATCCGCTGTGAATAGCGCTATATTTTCTATCGATTTCGGAAGATTCCATCTGAGCAATATATTCCTTCATCCATTCCAGTTCTTCCGTGGGGTTTTCTACACCACATGGAAAGGATACGGGTGTTTCCTCTTCCTTACAGGAAACCGATAAAACTAAAAAACAAGCCAAAAACAAATAGGATAATTTTTTCATGGTATAAAAGGTTAAAATTTGAAATGTTATACTGCCTGTACGTAAACTTAGCGTATAGTGCTACAGGAATCAATGGTTTTATTGCCACTTTTTTTTCTCGGCCAACGAAGTAATGAGCCTAAGGTGGATGGGTCGGTGAGAAGGAATGATATGGGGAGATAAATGCAGCAAGCACCTTTGACCATCAGCCTTTTATCCGCACTTGCCCGTTGCGTACTCGCCCTCTCATGCCCTGAGGGATGAAAGGCAGGTAACAGAGAGTAATGACTGTTCCTCATGTACCGGGGGTACAGCACTACAACATCCTTAAAAAACACTTCTCCAAGTCGTCTAAAAACCGCTGACCTCCAAAGCTCGCAAGTCGCTTATTCCCTTTTTCGATCAGGGATGTCCTTAGCGGAACGTCTTGTACTACGCGCCTCATCACTTCCGCAAAAGCATCTGCCGAGTGATCTCTAGGGTAGATCACGGCATCACCACCCACCTCCATCAAGGCGCCCTGCCGGGAGATAATCACGGGCAGCTGATAAGAAAATGCCTCTAGCACGGGCATCCCAAAGCCCTCACTACATGAAGGAAAGACATAAGCCGAAGCATGATGATAATAGCTTTCCAATACTTCTCGGCTTACAAAACCGGGCAGGATCACCTGTTCTTTTAAAGCTAATCGATCGATTTCTTGAAGCACATTTTCATAGTCATCCAAATCCCTCCGCGGTCCACGCTGACCTACCAAAACAAGCTTAAAATCTGGATAACCGCCCGCTTTCCGGAAGTGATCAAACGCTTGGATAAGGGTGACCAAATTTTTTCGCTTTTCCATCACCCCCACATGGAGAAAGTAGGGGGAGGCCAATGGAGATGGAACGTTAGATTCAGGTTTTGCCGCCACATTGGTAGCCGGATAAACCACATGAATGGGCAATTTGGGAAGGTCCAAATAGTGCTGAAGTTGCTTTTTTGAATATTCCGTGATGGTGACCACTTCTGCATTGGTACGAAGTGAAAATGACAGTAGTCCCAGAAAATACTTTCGCCAGTGGGGATTATAATGGTCAGGATTTTCCCAAAAAAAGGCGTCATGAAGTACTGAAACCTTCACTCCCCGAGCCCACAATGGAGAAAGGATATCTGGAGAAAAGACCATGTCACTACGATGCCAATACGTCAAAATAGGCAACACCACTGCTTTCCGTAAAAAATAAAGTAACTGAAAGAGCAGGTTTTTCCATTTAGGGGTTTTGCCTTTAAAGAAAGTGCTGGACTTAAGGGAAGAGTACTTCGGGCTGATAATATAGTCAAAAGGCCCATCCTTCCCACTACGCTCAGTGGCTTCGATCAAGGATTCGGTATATGTCCGAATACCCGTCTGTGCTACATGGAGGTAATAGATATCGATGAGAATCCTCTTTTTCATGCCCGCATGCTCTTAATTGTGCTGGAGGATTAATTGTCTATTGTAAGCGGTTTCATTGTAGGTTTTAACACTCAGCCCTATCATCCACCAACTTACCCAAGATACAAAGGCATACAATTCAGCATTCGCCGTAAATAATGGAAGCAAAAGCCCCACTTTCACTGTTGCTGCGACGAAGGCAATTCTGGCCAAATGGGTATCCTTGGAATATCGAAAAGCTTGTATGGCCGTCCAAATTCCCGTGGCCAAGATGGCAATGTATAACAACATTCCCAATACCCCGAGCTGAACGCCAAATATCAGAAACTGGTTTTCACCTCCAATTCTTAATTCATCTGTCACACCAGAGGCATTACCACTTGTGGCCAATCCAGATCCTAGGGGAGCGATCACCATTTGGTTAAAGGCCTCTATCCAAGCTAAAAGGTGCCCCATGCTAGATGCATTTTCAAAAGTCAGGGTATCCACTACGAAGTAATAAAATTCATCTGAGGAAAAATAAACGACATATATAACAAAGCCCAATATCAGCATTAACCCAAATTTGATCAATCCATAAAGCCTAAAAATCATCGCAATAAAACAAAGCATGATAAAGAAAGAAGCGAAAGATGCCCGGGATGCAGCAAAAAACAAACTGCCCAAAGCACAGACCATAATTGAGATAAACAGCCAAGACTGCTCTCGCTTAGACGTCAAATACCCGATCAACCCCACCGAAAAGCCGATCAAACATGAACTGGCCAAATCCAAAGGATCCGAGAAAAACGATGCCAGTCTCATCCCTGCGGTTTGCGTTTCAAACGTCCAAGTTAATCCATAATTCCCAGAGGGCTCTACATCATTAATGACACGATTATATAGGGCATATCCCGAAATATGCTGAAAGTGGAGGTGGGTGATTTTTTCAAAAATATTTAACCCAAATGCACTAACAAAAATGACCATAATCAACATAAACATGGTTCTGAACTCTCCGTCCTTTAAAGTAGTGTTCCTGCCAAAGAAGTACATTAACCCCATAATCAGGACATTCTTAAAGTAGATCGCTTTCGTCGTGAAATCGGCTGTTCCAATAGGAAGGATCAAGAAAATTGCACAGAGTAAGTAAAAGAGGAGGAACAGTTTGTCGGTAATCCTTAGCCGGTATGCATCATCAAAAATATTCTTTCGGTATAGGATAAAGGAAAGCAATGCCAATAACAGCACCAGCTCCTTCATATATTTAAAAACATTGGTTAGCAGCACTGAAGTGGTCGCTTGATAGGTAATGCTCAAGATCACCGTATAGGCAGGAAGAAAAAGGATCATAAAAAAAATCACCCATTCCCATTTGCCTTTGAAAACAATTTGATAAATCGTCACCATCAGCAAGGGTATGATATAGATCAGTACAATTAAAAAAAGCACAACGCGTAAATATAAATTTAAACGATCAACATTTTAGCGATAAGCCGTCACTGAGGCCTTTTCCCAACGCCCTTAATTTCTCCATTCTACGTCGAACCAGAAAGTAAAGGGCATATAGGGCCAGTTTAGCCAACTGGACGGGCCAAGCTACCAGTCCATGGGGAAAGCGAACGTGGTTTCGCAATTGGAACAGTTGGTTTCGGGTATTGAGGTAATGGACCTTGGGGCTTAGGACACCTTCTTTTCCCTTCTTTTTGGCTTTGGAAGAAGCGCCTGCCTCGTGGTAGATGACAGCAGCGGGAACCACGGCCAGGCCATATCCATGTTTCCGCATCCTCAAGGACCAGTCCACGTCCTCAAAATACGCAAAATAGTGCTCATTTAGCAGGCCTACTTCCCGGATTACCTCCGCCCTTGCCAAGATGCAGCAGCCCGTGATCCAATCCGTGGGATAGGGGGAAGAAAGGGCTTGTTTTTGGGTAATGGAGGTAGATCCACCGGTCCACCTATGGTACCTGCCACCGGCATTCCATACCTTTTCCCTATCGTGAAGGTAATACATCAGGGGCTGAACGGCCGCCAGCTTAGCATTGCCCTTAAGCTCATCCATCAAGTACGTCAAAAAACCCGGAACCACTTCGGTGTCATTGTTCAGCAGCATGATATAGGGGATGTTTCTTTCTAAGGCGTGCTTGATGGCCACATTATTGCCTCCGGTAAAGCCTAAATTTTGATCGTTTAGGAGATAGGTATGTTGCGGAAATTCGGCTTGTAGCCGTGCTGCGGATCCATCTTCAGAAGCATTGTCGACCACGATCACTTCCGCATCTTCCATTTCAGCGACTTGCAGTGATTTCAGGCAGTTCTTGGTATGCCCATAACCGTTCCAATTTAGGACGATAATGGCCACAGAAGGTGTCGCTTTTCCCATGGCCATCCTTTAGTAGTTTGGCGAGGCCAATTTCCACCCACTTCCCTTGTTTACCGTGACCACTGCTTCCAGGTCCTCCGCAAAAAAACCAAGGCGATTGCCCAAGTTGGCCAGTAGCCGGTATCCCTTATGCGGGCCAGAGAGGTCGTACGTTCGATAGCTATACTTTTTGACCTTCACCTCAAAATCATCACTCAGCATCTCAAAATATTCCTTGATCTCTCCTGCACTGTACTCTTTCCAGTGATGACCATAAGTCACGCTGTGATGGATCATCTCTACGCCAATTCCCACTCCTCGAAAACCCAACAGATTCTTCAATGTCCTGACATAGCCCGGCAGGCTCAAGCTATTTGGTGTGGAAATATAGATCAATCCACCGTCCTTTACCATGCCGTGAATGGCCTTCCAGAAGTTGATGGGATTAAAGGTAATATGCTCCATGATCTCCGTAAAAAGCACGATATCATAATGCTCTTCCTTTCCCGCAGGCACGGTCAAGGTGCTCAAATCATCTTCAATGATGGGATTAAGGCCATGCTTGGCAGCACGTTCCTTCACAAAGGGCAGCGACCAAAAGGCTGATACATCCATGCTGTCCACCGCACACCCCAATTCCTTCGCCAGGACGGAGGTATGCAGGTAATGGCTGCCGATGTCGAGCACTTTCAACTGTTTATGTTCTGCCTTTTTTCGAAGAAAATCATACACCCGGCCAAACCGCTTGTGGTGCACCTCAAAATAGGACATGTCCCCTTCATTGCCCGTGGCTGTAATTTCACTTTTCAGGGCTGCAATAAAGGCCTCTTTTTCAATCAAACTCATCTTTAGTGTTTTACGAGGCTGTCTCATAAATAAATAATCCGTCATCACGAGCGGAGTGAAGTGATCTCGATGTGCTTGCATTGCACGTATGACGAGATTGCTTCCTCCGATATCCATCGGAATCGCAATGACGAGGACTTATGAGACAACCTCTTTTCTTTTATTTGGGTGTATTCGTAAATATTGCCCCCGGATGCCATTACGATTATGTTTTTTAAATTCAATCTCGGTACACCTGCGATTGGTGCGCGATGGGCATTGGGGCTTGGTGACGGCTTACCGGACACCTCCTGAACAGCATGCATCGAAAATTATTCCCTATTTCCTTGGCTTACGGGGCGAGGGCTACCGGGCATTTCCATAAAACCCTCTGATCAGCTCAGGGCACTTTTTCAGGATAATCCAGCAGGTGAAAAGGAAAACAAACAATTCACTCATCACCATGGCCACGCATAATCCTACCGTCCCAAACAGGCTGGTGGCCGCTACTGTGCTCAGCAGCATCACCGTCAACATGATCCAAGAAGCGTTAAACAAGAGGTATTTCTTGTTGGCTATCAACAGCAAAACGGTATTGCCGGCATTTAAGCTAGCAATCATCGGCACCAAGACCAGTATTCGCAAATATAAAACGCTTTCCGGTAAGGGTTCTTTTGCCAAAAGCTGGATGATAAAGGGAGCCAATATCCAAATGATGCTCACCATCAGTCCGCAAAGGATCAGCGTGGTGGCATATACTTTTTTCATAAACCGAAAAAATCCCTGAACATCCGCTTCATAGAGTTTGGCGGCATTGGGATAAATCGCTTGGGCGATCAACGCCGGAACAATCCGCAGCACCAAGCTCACCCGCTCTGCCAAGCTGTACATGCCCAGCACTTCAGCACGAGCAAAGAAACTCAACACCACAATACCTCCATTCACCGCGATATGGTTTGCGAAGGACGACAGAAACAGGTAAATATTCTCCTTTAAGGAACCCATGATCCGCTGCCAACTGGAAAATGCCAGGGCAATGCGAAACTGGAAATGTACATAGGCGAGCAAGAGCAGGTTGATCAACACCGCCGACCCTCCAAAGAAGAAGTTCACCCACTTGGCATCTGCTGGACCTTGGATAAACAAGACGATTCCCGTAAGGTAAAGCAGCTTGCTAAAGACATTTGCAGCGGACACCAGCTTCATCTTTTCCATCCCCTGAAAAAACCACACCGGTAAGGTCGCCTCTGAAAAGAGCATCAGCAGGGAATACAGCAAGATCACCTGATATTCCGGAAACAAGCCAAAGCCCTTCACGGCCACCAGGAGTGACACGCTCGCCAGCAATGCCAACACCAACTTACTGGAAATCACGCTGGATAGGATCGCCGAAAGGGCTTTTCTGTCTTTTTGGTTCAAGGCCACATCCTTGGGACCGCTCAGGTTATAGCCAAAGCCCACAAAGACATTGGCAATCAAAATAACCGATAGGGCCAAGCTCACCAACCCAAATCGATCCACGCCAATGGACTGGATCAACAGCGGCATGACAATCAACGAAATCAGGATATTGGATGATTGGATGATCAGCAGAAAAATAAAATTCTGGACAGACTTGTGCCGGACAAGTTGTGAAAAAGGAATGGTAATGTACTTTTCGATCATCCTAAAGGGTTGGAAGATTGGATCTCATATCTCAAGACTCAAGACTCAAATCTACCTACTAGCTTCTCTAATATTCGCCTGATAAAGCCGGGTGATATACAGGTAAAAGAGCATAAGAACAAAGGCAATAACTCCACCGGCTACGATGCCCACGTACCATTTTAGCTTGCTTTCTTCCAAAGGATAGCGGGGCCGGTCGATGATCTGGATAAGGGGGGAATTGTTACGGTGATTGATCTTGGCGACTTCGAGGTTTTTGATAATCTCTTCGTAGGCACTGCTGGATACACGGATATCCACCTGCTTGCGTTCTGCATCCACCACTGCCTGTTGCATGAGGGGATTGGGGTTGGGACGCTTGTCCTGCAGCTTGGCATATTCCTGGAGGTCATGGTCCAATACTTTGCGGACGCTATCCGCTTGGGATTGGAGGATTTGAAGGTTTTCGGCGGTCTTTTTGGTCTTGGTTTCGAAGTAAAACTGGTTGACATTCTCGACCAGTTTTTCATTATAGGCCTTGGCAAAGGACTCATCCTTGGAAGTGGTCGTCACCTTGATGATGCTGAGCTTACGGTCTGGCTTGTCCACACCCAGTTCGCTCTCTCGAATAAGCTGGGCGATTTCTTTCATGACACTGTCCTGCTCCACGGAAAAGGCTTCTCTGGGCAAGTTAAAGTCCAAGGCTTCAAAATCCACCTTATCCGCCCATTTATCATCTAGCTCATGAAATGAAATGTACCGTTCTACCAAGCGCTGACCATCGATGTCCTCTGCAGGGCTGAGCAAGGTCTTGATGAGCATATTGTCCGAGCGGTAAAGTTCCATGATATTGTCACCTTGGAAGAGTCCGCTGCTGCTTCCCAAGGAACCCAAGTTGATGCCTGCCAAGCTGGCCAATCCGGATAAACTTCCCATACTGCTTCCACTGGATTCTTCCAGAACGAAAGAAGTAGCGGCGGTGTACTTTGGCTTTTTCAGCCATGAAGCGACTAAGCCCAGTACGGCACCTACCAAAACGGCCAAGATGATGAGCCTGGCTTTGCTCCGAAAATAGTGCAACCAGCCCTTTCCACGAAGGATTAGCTCGCGGAAGGTAATTTTATCGTCGATGATGTGCTTTTGATCTGCCATTAGTTTCCTGATCCGTTGTTAAAGTTGATCTGGGAGATGACCAGTGCCAACGTGGCCAATCCAGAAGTCAAGCCGATGATTTCACCGATCCTTAAGGGCACCCGAGGGCCCTTGGAAGGCACAATTACCTCTGATCCAGGAGCCACCTTTGGATAGGATTTGAGCCCTAGGAAGCTTTTGGTACGTGCCACTTCGCCATTGGCATAGACCACGTAGGTCCGCTTTCGCTTGGCCCTGCTGTCAAAACCACCTGCCCGGTCGATATAGTACTTCATGGAACGGCCATTTTCATAGCGAACGGTCGTAGGATAGATAACATCCCCGCGCATGCGAACCGTCTGTAGCTGCTTGGGCACGCTGATGATGTCACCTTCTTCCAAGATAAGGTCAAATTTTGACCCTGGCTGTTCCATGATTGCCTCCAAATCGATGGCGATCGCCTCGGTTTCTTTGATCTTAATCGAAGTACCTTCTCCTTGGCTGATATCATGGAGGGTTTCTTCCCGGCTTTGGGCAATGAGGCTCCTTCTTTCCTCTTCGGTCATTCCCCGCTTGGTCTCTTGCGCCAGTCGGTCCATTTGGCGGGCTTGGGCCTCCGACGGATCTTGGCTGATGATGCGGTCCAAAAGCTTTTCGAGGTGCTTTTGTCGCCTGTATTGCTCCGATTCGGTATTGAAATATTCTGTCCTGCGGATCAAGGTGGCACCAGCCGGATAAGCATAGCCTGTCAGCCCACCTGCACGGCCAATGACGTCTGAAATACGCTCCTCAGTATCTCGAAGGGCAAACTCCCCTGGTGCATTCACCTGGCCTTGTACCTGTACAATGCGCTCCAATGCAAAGTTGGGCTTGCGGCGGACGATGAGGTTATCATACGGTTTCAGGGAAATGGCATTCCCGTCAATGGCCAATCCATCCTGTAAATTCACCGGGATAAGCTCCGCAATTTCGCCGTTTTCTCGCCCATCCTGGATTCTTCGGGCAATTTCCACATCTTGGCGGGAAGCCGACTCGGTAAAGCCACCGGCCTGCTGGATCAAGTCTTCGGCGGTCATTCCCTCGGAATAAGGATAAATCCCTGGATCCCGCACTTCTCCGGAAATTTTCAGGTAATATTCATCTTTCAAATCATAAATGGAGGAGATGCGGATGATATCATCGGCCTCCAACGAGACATCTTGGTCCCCTGCCATCACGGCCTTTAAGTTTACCGGAATCACCGATGTGGAAAGGTCTTCATGGGTCCTCAAAATACTCGCCCGGTCCAGGTATGCATCCCCGCGCAATCCATCCGCCCGGGTGATGAGCTGGGAAAGGGTCAGCCCTTCGGACAAGGCATAATTCCCCGCCCTGAACACGGCACCTTTCAGCTGGACGCGGTTGTTGTAGCGGTTGAGGACCGTACCGATGGTATATTCATCACCTGCCTTTACGGTAAATATTCCGAACTGGCCATTGTAGATGTCAGAAACCGTCTTTTCCTTTTGCGTAAACCGCGTAACACTGACCTTGTTGGTATAGGCATTATCGGTAAAGCCTCCGGCAAAGGCAAGCACATCCTCAAAGGTTTCCCCAGGCTGGACTTCAAAGGTCATCGGACGCTTTACAGCACCACGCAACGTAACACGGGAAGCATAAGGCTCCACCATGATGACATCCTGGTCCTGAAGCTGAAAGCCCATATTGGCTTTTCCATTGACCAAAAAGTCATAGGCATCCACCGTGGCCACCTGTTGGTTGTTCCGAAATACCTTGATGTTTCGCATGGTGCCGTTGGTATTGGGGCCACCTGCTGCATAGAGCGCGTTAAACACCGTACTGAACGCACTCAGGGTAAAGGTCCCCGGGAGCCTTAATTCCCCGACCAAGTGCACTTTAATACTCCGCACATTGCCCAGTGAGAGTTGCATAAAAGTACTGGGATTATCCCCTTGCATATCAGCATAAAACCGTGAAAGCCGATTTTTGACCACCTTGGTAGCCTCCGAAATGGAAAGCCCTGAAAGGCCAATGGGGCCAATATTTTCTAAAATCAAATTGCCTTCCGGCGTGATGGTGGACTCGTAGTAGTTTTCGGAAGCACCATACACATCTACATAGAGCAAATCTCCCGGCCCCAGCACATAACTGGACGGCGTGGCCATGTTTAGGTTGGGCTCAAAGGTCAGCTCACGCTCTTTCTGGTAAAAGAGGTCCAGTCCAAAATATGATGGGTTGTTTTTTTCCTCCGCAGCAGGCCCTTGATGGGCAATGGTACCTTGCTGAATTTCTGTATAATCCTTCTGCTGCCTAGGTTCCCTTTTGGAAAGTGACGAACTGCTTCTTGCTGGAGCACTGTCCATCGCAACTTCCTCGATCCGGTCCGACAGCTTTTCCACTTCCGCCTCCGCCATGCCGCGGGAGCGTGCCATTTCCAACAGTGCTTCTTTTCCCAATCCGGCATCTTGGGCTTTTTTGACCAGTGCCTTTACCTGATCATCGGATAGCTCATCTACTTTGATGGAAGCTACATCCGAGATGGATTGTGCAGCCGCTTCTTGGGGAATTGCCAAAAGCAAGGCCAAGCCCATCATGGCCTGTACCAGCACCAAATTCAAAAATTTTATCATTATTCCTGATTTGTTTAAATTATTGTGGGCAGTAGACACAGCTTCGCCACGTCACCCCCATCATTAGTGACCAATGCATCAATTTCCATCATCTAATCACGAAAATAGAAAACCACCGTAAAGATAATTATTCCCTGTGATTGAGGGCAATCTTTGCAATGAAATGCCCTGCTTATGCTAATCAAATTAGACCTGTAACCGGAATTGCCACCTGATCCGCCGCTGCATAAGCTTCCATGCCGTTTAGTCAGGGGAAATTTTATAAGTTAACACAGATTTGTTATGGCTTTAGCATCCTGTCCGTGTTTATCCGTGGTAGAATAGAAACAACAAAAAAAGCCCGGACGAAATGTCCGGGCTTTGAATAGGTTGTATAAAGCAAATCCAGTCTTATTCAGTCGTTGGATTTTGAATGATGTTATCATTGGCATTCAACTCATCAATAGGGATTTGCCACTGCCAATTGACCGTTCCAGCTTCTTCAAAGAACTTGCTGTTGATGACATTTGCTACATGGTTACCGCCTCTTCTGTCCAAAGGCAGGTTCAAACGCTTAAGGTCATAGAACCTGAAGCCTTCTCCCCACAGCTCCACTCGACGCTGGATCATGATCTCGTCGATCAGGGCTTGGCCGGTATTGGTGCTTTGGGTGTATTCTGGATCCCTGGCAGAGGCCAGTTCAAACAAGGCTGCTGCAGCACCGGCATCATCGCCTGATCTTGCCAAGGCTTCTGCCTCGATCAGGATCATTTCTGCTGCCCTCATATAGGGCACATCCCCCACAGAGCTACCATTTGCTTGCGCCACAAACTTGCGGTTCATGTAATCCTCTTTCGAGAAAGACCCCAAGGTCACCTCATCGATAAACGGATCCCTTAATTCAGGATCAGAGGCATTGGCATCCCACAATCTTTTTCTATAATCCGTCTCGCTGATTTGGTCATAAAGTGGTTGGAAAATCGCCTTAGGATTTCCTCGAATATTGGTAGAACTAAAGTTTACCGACATATAGGCAAAGAAAGAAGCGAAATAGGTTTGCTGAATTTCGATCTGATGGAAACCCCACATCCATTCGGGATTGGTATAATCGTTAAAGCCTGCAAGCAGGTCAGATTCACCCATCAAGTCAAAACCATCTCTTGCCGCATTGGCTACCGTCGCGGCTTCTGCAAACCTACCTTGCGTCAGCAATACCCTGGCTTTGATTCCCCTGGCCACGTTGATGTTCAGGTGGGAAGCATTGTTTCTGCTTTCATCCAAAAGGGCAATGGCATCGTCCAAATCCTGGTTGATCTGCGCATAAACCTCTTCTACGGAATTACGTGGACCGCCTTCCGTGATGGGCTCCAATACGATTGGCACACCCATTTGGTCATTATTGCCATTATAGGCATAGCGCTCTGCAAATATTTGCACCAAGTTAAAGTGTCCCCAGGCCCGGTAAGCCAAAGCCTGCCCTTTGATTTCGTCGCGTTCTTCCTGAGTTCCTTCTGCCGCATCAATTTTATCGATCAGCATGTTGGCGTTACCGATAATCTTATAATAGAATTTCCAGACAAACTCCACATCAGATGGTGTTTCAGAAATGTGCCGCTGCCAAGAGGCCATAGATACAAACCAACCGTTTGCCTGACTGGTCATGACCAAGTCTTCTCCCAACACTTCACGCATGATCATCACGCCATGTTCGCCCGGTTGCCCTTGGGAATCATAACGGAGTGCCATAGCACGGTGAATGCCGTTTAGCGCCGCCATTGCGTTGCCGGTAGTGGCAAATGCAGACTCTTCGGACACCGCATCAGTCGGTGTAGTATCCAAGTAATCACTGGCACAGCCAATGTTTACCATCAAGCCCAATAGAAATATTTTATGGATTAATTTTTTCATGTTAATTCTCATTTAGAAGCTTACATTAAGACCCAACGTGAACGTCCTGGCTGGAGAGTAAGTATTGGAAGTCGTTCCATTGAAACTCTCCGATACAAACATTCCCTTTCTTTTTGAAAGCCAACCAAGGTTTTCTCCGGCAATAAATACCGTGGCCTGGGAAGCATCTACCTTGCCTAGGATGTCTTTTGGTAATCGGTAGCTCAGGTTAATGGACCTTAGGTTCAGGTAAGAGCGATCGATGAGCCACCGGTCTGAAGACCCATTGGTCTCAGTCGAATTGATATTGTCCATCCTTGGCACATCCGTCACGTCACCAGGCTGCTGCCATCTACCCAGCGCATCGGTGTGAAGCGCATCCCCATCAGGGCTGGAGCTCATTAGGCTGGCATAAAGGCCATCATAAATCTCACCTCCCACGGAGAAACTCACCAATACACTTAACTCGAAGTTTTTGTAAGAGAATGTATTCGCCAATCCACCAGAGAAATCTGGAATCGCCGTACCGGCAAAATGCTGTTTGGCATTGTCGTATTCAGTCGTCAGGGTATCTGTACCTACAATCATGACATCATCCCGCACCTCGCCATTTTGGTTGAGGTATTCATTAGCGGTATAAAGCCCATACCCTGTCTCTGGATCCACACCTCTCCAGTCTCTCAGCCAGTAGTCGTAAATCGATCGGCCTACGACATATTTTTTGGTGCCGTTGATCTGCTCATCAAATGGCAACTTCTTGAACTTATTGGTAAAGGTCGAAACGTTCAAGTTAGCATTCCAAGTAAAGTCCTGGTTTCGGATGATGTCCCCTTGGATTTGGAATTCCACGCCGCTATTGGCCATGGTACCGATATTGATCGGTCTGCTTTCCAAACCAGTCGTAAGGGACAATGGTACATCAAACAACAAGTTTTCAGAAACTCGGTAGTAATACTCCAAGGTACCGGAGAAACGTTTTGCGAAAGCAAAGTCCAAACCGACATCAAAAGTATTGTTGGATTCCCATAGCAGCTCTAAAGCAGACAAACTTCCTTGAAGAATACCTGGCTCCAAGGCGTTGTTATTGTCCAAGTTATAAAGCGCTTGCCAAGGGTAGTAATTTTGGGATGATCCCGAAAGCAAACCATCATTACCTACTTCACCATAGGAAGCCCGAAGCTTCAGCATGTCGAAGAAATCGGCATTGAAGAATGCTCCTTTCTCGATGTTCCATGCACCGGCCACAGACCAGAAGGTACCCCATCGTACGTCTTCGTAAAACCTGGAAGATCCGTCTGTCCTGATCGAAGCAGATAGGGAGTACTTGTCATCATAAACATAGTTAAACCTAGAGAAATAAGATTCGATTCGGTAAGTGTCTACACGGCCATCTGCAGCGCTGGTCACCACGAAGTTATCCGGCTCGATATTGCCATCCAAGATTTGTTCTTGCTTGGCCAAATACTGGTAATTGTATTTGTAATCATAATTCTCATGCGCCACCAATCCTTCAAAATAGTGTTTGGTATTGAAGGTATTCGCATAGCTCAAAATCTGGTTGAAGGTCAAGGCGTTTCTTCGGACATTGGTACGATTGGCCCTACCGGCAGGTGCACCATCACCGACAATTTTGTTATCGTATTCGATGCCAAGATGCGAAATCATATCAGTCGATATGTTCGTACGTAAGGTAAAGTCTTTCAAGAAACTTACTTCTGCATACGCCCGCGCACTGATTACGTCCCGGTCATACAGGTCTTCGTTCAATAACGTTTCTTGCACCACGTGACGACCTACCGAAGCACCTGGACCACGTCTAACGGATCCTAGGTCGGTCATGTCTCCTGTATCATAAATACGCTGACCATTGGCATCCAAGATATAACCACCGGTCTGTTGGTTTTGAAGGTAAACCGGATAGATCGGGCCCATATTTCTGGCGAAAAAGAATGGGTTGACATAACTGGAGTTACCAGAGGTACGGGAATTGTTACCATCTGCCATGGTGGCGGAAAGGTTGATACCTGTTTTAAACCAATCGGTGGCCTGCGTATTCACATTGATACGACCGGTAAACCGTTCAATATCGGTTTTAAGCAAGAAACCCTTTTCGTTCAGGTAACCTACAGAGGTATAGAAATCTGTCTTTTCTGTTCCTCCTGAGTACGTCATGTTGTATTCTCCACGGTTACCGGTTCCGATCAATTCATCGTACCAATCAAGATCGGTAAAGTTATTGACGGCATTGGAGTTCAAGGTACCATCTAAGCCTACGATTTGATCATTTGGAACATTATAGATATTATATCCAAGTTGTTCGATCAAGTTTTCAGAAGCATACTGGCTTGCAGCACCATCTTCAAGGCCATTTGAAGTCATTTGTCCATGCTTGAGGGATTCCCATACCAGTGGATAGTACTGTGCGGCATTTACCCGGTCGTATTCTGGCAATGCGCGGGAAGAAACACCTTGTCTTACCGAAAGGTTAAAGGTAGATTTTTTGGCGCCACCTTTTTTAGTGGTAATCATGATGACCCCATTGGCTGCACGGGCACCGTAAAGGGCCGAAGAAGAGGCATCTTTCAGCACCGTTACATCTGCGATATCATTCGGGTTAAGGTTAGAGATGTCCCCGGAATAGGGAACGCCATCCACGACATAAAGCGGGTTTTGGGAAGCATTTACAGAACCGATACCTCGGATCCGGACAGTGGGGCTTTCGCCTGGCTGACCGCTGGCAGAAGTGGTGATCACACCAGCAGCCTGTCCTTCCAATACGTTGGTCACACTGTTGATGGGACGATTGGCGATTTTGGCTTCCTTGATGGCCACTGCAGAGCCGGCAAAATTGCCTTTTTCAGCAGAACCATAAGCCACAACGATTACTTCTTCCAGGTTTTGGGTATCTGGAGAGAGGGTGACATTGACAGTAGATTGGTTGCCAATGTTTATTTCTTGGCTGCTATAGCCAATAAAGCTAAATACCAAGGTATTTTGGCCTGCAGGTACCTCTATGGTATACACACCATCCAAATCGGTGATGCCACCCACAGTGGTTCCTTTTACCAGTACGTTTACGCCTGGCATTCCATTTGGCTCCTCTTCAGAAGTCACTTTTCCCGTTACGGTCCGGCTTTGGGCCCAAACCGAGGAAATAGTAAAGAGAGCTAAGATGAGACTTAGTAAACTTTTCCTCATACGATTGATTTTAAATATTTAATGTTGTCTTTGTAGAATTATTCAGTAGACTATTCATTCTATCATGAATAACTCATATGGAAATATAAGGTAGTTTTTATTAATTATTTATGAAAAATTAACAATTATTATCTTTAAGACCACGAAAATGCGTGGATAAAACACATGAATTATAGAATTCTACGCTTTCAAAAATCAGACTTTTCCAAAAAAGCTTTATTTACATTTTGCCTTATTGCAAGTGATAATAGGAATATTTTGAAATAAGTACAATCAATACATCATTGATATTTCACACCAGCATGGGTGTTTTTTTCCCAAGGCTAAGGGTAGATATTGCCATTTTGCGATTGATCGGTTAAAAAACAAACTTGCTCCTTTATATGTACCTTTTAAAGGGAAAGTATAATGGTTTCAGGAATCAAAAACCGAAACTTCATCATTCAGAACAGTTTTTACAGATCTCGATTTGCTTCCGGTCTTCCAGCAACTGCTTTCTAAAGGTATTATAAGCACCAGTGGACCAAATATGTGAGAGCGCCGTTTCTCCAAGATTTCCCATTTTATGGCTGGCATCTTTATCAAAGCAGCACGGCACCACATCGCCATCCCAAGTCACCACAGCCCCCTGCCACATGCGCCAGCATTTATTACGAATGGGCTTTTTGAGGATCCATTTGCCATTTTTTTGTGGCAAATACCGGGAATAACGGAGATCCTTGGGGATTAACTCCGACCCCTTCTCGTAATCGTAAATTTGGGCAGTTTTGAGTTGAAGTTCATCCACCGCTAGCGCAGCAGCCAGTGCCCTGATAGCGGGAAGCTCATGTTCATTTTTCCCGGTAACCAAAAACTGAAAGATCACTTGAGGAAATCGCTTTCCAGATGCCTTTCGCTCCTGAAGAAGCAATGCAATGCCTTCTTTCACCCGGTCCAATTTTCCGCCGATCCGGTATTGTTCATATACCCCTTGTGATGCCCCGTCCACGGAAACGATCAGCTGTTTTAGCCCAGATGCCAAAACCTTGGGCACCGTCTTTTTGGTTAAAAAGTGGGCATTGGTAGAAGTCGCGGTGAATATCTTACGCTCGTCCGCGTAGCGCACCAGGTCCAGCAATTCGGGGTGCAAAAAAGGCTCTCCCTGAAAATAAAGGTGTAGGTAAGAAAGGTGACCTTGGCTTTCTTGGATGATCTTTTGATACAGGGCCTTATCCAGCATGCCAGTCGGCCGTGTAAAACTCCTTAAACCTGACGGGCATTCCGGACAGCGTAAGTTACAGCCAGTGGTAGGCTCCACCGATAAGGCCGTGGGAAGGCCTTGCATATGGGGCCTTTTCACCAACCTGGACCAATGAAACGACCCGTACAATAAAAATACGTTTACGATTTTTTTCCAGGTCAAGTACCGGAGAAAGGCCTTGGCTAAAATAAACTTACTCTTCACTGTCGCAGCTGTCATGGCTGCCAAATGTATCAAAAATGTTACAAATGAGACAAGATAAGAGCAAGAAAAGCCTGGGCCTAGCGCCTTTTGGCTTTAAAGGATTTGATGATCTCCATGAAGTCTTTTTGAATGGATTCCGCAGTAGCTTCAGGTGCCGTGGTCGTGATTTTAAATTGCTGCCCCAAACGAGGGTACATGTAAAAATAATGAATCAAGTTCCCTTCGCCGGTTTCTGATTTGAATTTTGCCCAGAGGGCAGTGGTACCGTCTATCTGCACTTTTCCCTTTTCGATCACCTTAAAGCCCTCCACACCCTCTGCCACATTATACTGGAGCTCAAAATTAAAATCTTCCTCAAAAGCCGGTGTGTCTCCCAGCGACGATACGTAATCGTTCCCTTGGGGGCCCTGCACATAGGTAAATGAGACATAAGCATCAGCATTGCCCGGCGCATGGAGTTGGTAGGTGTAGCCGTCGTCCTTTATTTCCCAGCCAGAAGGCTTGTCATAGCTAAACTGGATACTGGGATCATTTACCACCACCCGCTCTTGGCCAAAAGCCATGACGGGCCCTAGGTTAAGGCAAAAAAACAGGATCGCTTTCAGTGTCATCTTGTAACTCGGTTTGGTTCGTTCATACCGTAACGCAATAAAAGTGCCCAGGTTATTCCGCTACCATTTTTGCACGGATAAAGGCCAGTTCGTCCTCTATATTGACGGCAAAATAAATCATATTGTCTTTCACAAAAGAAGGCCTCCATGCCATTGGAAAATCTTCCAACTCATTTTCAGCTATCATCTCCAAATGATCATCAAAAACGGTCAGGACCGTATTCCAATTAGATTGGTTGACATCTTCTCTAAACACGGTTAATCGATAGTACAGGCCTTGCGCTGGATCGTATACAGGTTGCCCAAAATTCAGTTTACGCCCAATATCCTTACCAATTTCATTAAATTCCTCTCGTGATCCTGCATTGGTTTTCCTTAGAGGTTGCTGACGATTAGGTGTTATGGTACTCTCATATTGATAGTGGTACAATGAATCTTTCCGCGTGTCGTAAAAAAATAGCTCGTTGATCGCAGAATTCGAAATCAATATTTTCCCAGGTAAATATTGAAAGTGAAAACTGGCTGATCGTTTTGAAATGCCTCCATTTACTTCATAGGTAACTTGGTAGGCGTTAATCGCCTCAATTCCTTTTACGGGAATCTTCGTGAGGGTCCTGCTCGGGATATCTACCTTTGCTATCCCTTCTGGTCCTTTTGAAAAATCCGAATAATAGGAAAAATAAGTACGGCCCTTTGCATCAATTCCTCCAGATGTGTTGATCCTTTCATAGGCGCCCAAGGTGTCTCCTTTTAGCGTCTCCTGATCCAACCGGAACTGATCTATCTGTTGCCTTTCTTGATCAAAGAGCCGGATATTGCTATTGAAGTCATTGATCATAAAATTCCCCTCACCATAATAATCAATCCTCGAAACTTGGCTGCCGGTGCCATTTGGGCCATCTCTTTCCAACTTCACCTGCTGTTCCAGCACCATCTTATCGAGGTCTATCATGTCGATATGATTCAACTTCCAGTTAAAATTGAAATAATACCGCCGATTATCACTGACATCTATCCTGCTACTTTGATTTTCTACCAGAATGATTTCCTCTCCCGGATCTACCATTAAGGTATCTACTACTTTGAGGGAATATGTTTGTTCACCTTTGGAAGCAACCGTTTCATGGGAACCCTTTCCCGAGCATCCAAAAATCACTAATAAATAGATGACAAAAGTTAGTTTATTCATAAAAAACAGGTTAAAACAATCTGACTTTCAATATAATGACTTTCTCTTTTACTACCAAAACATCTGTTTTGCCAGCAATGACCAAGAAATGCTTTCTTAGTCCGGATCAAGCAATACTTATGGGAGGATGAATGTTGACATATTCTTATGAAAGATAATTTCAAACCGTTAAAACAATGGTTTTCCTCTTTTCGCACGAATGGGTTTTAGCGGGAAGTTGTGGGGAATAGGAAGGGAAATGCGGCTAAAACGGGAGACGTTGGATGGGCAAATTTACCAAGGGCTGCACCCATGGCTAAGAATGTGTCGCCCCTTTGGAGCTAACTTTCGAGCACATAGAAGACATAATGATAGCTACAAAACACCTTATATCCTGTATTCAGCCGCTCCCCAGATTATACTATGGCGTAAAATATGATCAAGCGATAATAATGGAGTACTTATACGAGGGCATTACAAATGCTCTGCCCTACCGTCCACATTTCAAATGCGGACTAGATGTCTATTGGAGCAATGATACATTCCTTTCCATCCAGGACCAGCGCACACTTGGTGTCTTTGTGACATTTTGATACGTGTACCTGCTGTGTTAGCAGCCTCTATGCTATGAAAAGCTCGCCGCCGTTCTCAAGACTCACTACTCCCCTAAAGGAGCCAATACCCCAAGCTTGGACACAAAATCCCAGATGGCAATGCCCATGCTCACGGAAATGTTCAGGGAATGTTTGGTGCCCATTTGGGGGATTTCCAAGACATGATCACTGGCCAGGATCACTTCTTCCTCCACACCAAAGACTTCATTCCCAAAAACCAACGCATACTGCTCGCCAGCCTTCGGACTGAACGTGTTCAGTTTGGTACTTTCTTCCACTTGCTCCATCGAACAAATGGTAAACCCTTGTTGCTTTAAACTGGCGATAGCATCCAAGGTGCTTCCTGCATATTCCCATTCCACGGAATCCGTGGCTCCCAGAGCCGTTTTCTGGATATCACGATGGGGCGGAGTTCCGGTAATGCCACAGAGATAAATCTTCTGGATACGGAACGCATCCGAAGTCCGAAATGCCGAGCCGACATTGTTTAAGCTTCGGATATTGTCCAGCACGATTACCAAGGGAATCTTATCAGATGATTTAAACTCATCGACGGACAGGCGGTTAAGCTCGTCCATGCTTAATTTTTTCATTCGGTTTTTGTTTACCTTCTTGAATCGATTAATTTCAGCCTTTGATATAATTACCAAAAGTAACACAATAGATTTAAATCCGGTAGAAGATGGCCAAAGCAAAGGCAAAAGCAGCGAAGGAAACGCCCCTAATGAAGCAATACAACAGCATCAAAGCCAAACATCCAGGCGCCTTGCTGCTGTTTAGGGTAGGGGATTTCTATGAGACATTTGGCGAGGATGCCGTCACGGCCAGCAAAGTCCTCGACATCGTCCTCACCAAGCGTGCCAATGGTGCCGCCAGCCATATTGAATTGGCCGGATTTCCCCACCATTCACTGGACAGCTACCTTCCCAAGCTCGTGCGTGCCGGTAATCGCGTGGCCATCTGCGACCAGCTGGAAGACCCCAAGGAGGTCAAAGGCATCGTCAAAAGGGGCGTCACCGAACTCGTAACTCCCGGGCTGTCCTTTAACGACAATGTCCTTGACAAACGTCGCAACAATTACTTGGCCTCCATTTATTTTGGAAAGCAGGACCTTGGAATTGCCTTTCTGGATTTGTCTACGGGAGAATTTATGTGTGCCGAGGGCAACGCCTCCTACATCGAAAAACTCTTGCAGAGCTTCAGCCCGTCGGAGATCATATACTCCAAAGCGGACAAGACCAAGGCCGCTGAATTGCTCAAAGACGACTTCACCACCTTCCATTGTGAAGACTGGGTGTTCCAATACGATTACACCTATGAAAAGCTGACCGATCACTTCCAAACGGCCAACCTAAAGGGCTTTGGCATCGAAACCCTGGAGCATGGTATCATCGCCGCCGGCGCTGTGCTATACTACCTCGAAGAAACCGAACATAAGGAAGTAAAACACATCGCGGCGATTTCCCGCATCGCCGAAGAGAAGTTTGTTTGGCTGGATAAATTTACCATCCGAAACCTTGAGCTGGTATATCCGCAGCAAGACGGCGGGGTGCCGTTGATCCAGATCCTGGACCAAACCGTCACCCCCATGGGCTCGCGGATGATGAAAAAATGGATGGTGCTGCCCTTAAAGGAAAAAGCGCCCATTGAAGAGCGCCTGAAAGTCGTGGACCATTTCCATGCCGAGCAGGAGCTGGCCGAGGAAATCCTCAGCCACTTGAAACATATCGGTGACCTGGAGCGGATTATCAGTAAAGTAGCGGTAGCCCGGATCAATCCCCGGGAAATGAACCAGCTGAAAAAAGCCCTTAAAAGCACCTTGCCCATTAAGGAGCTGCTTAAAAAGCAAAAAAATCCTTCCCTCAAAAAGTTGGGCGATCAAATCAATGCCTGTGAATTTCTACTGGAAAAAATCGACAAAGAGCTGAAGGAAGACGCCCCCATGCTCACCCATCAAGGAAACATCATCTGCGATGGTGTAGATGCCGAACTGGACGAATACCGAAAGCTGTCCACTTCCGGCAAGGACTACTTGGTGCAGATCCAGCAGCGCGAAATCCAACGTACCGGCATCAGCTCACTGAAGATCGCCTATAACAAAGTCTTCGGCTACTACCTGGAAGTCTCCAATACCCATAAGGACAAAGTTCCTGCCGAATGGATCAGAAAGCAGACGCTGGTCAATGCCGAGCGGTATATCACAGAAGAGCTGAAAGAATATGAAGATAAAATCCTCCATGCAGAGGAAAAACTGGTGGTCCTGGAGCACAAGTACTTTAACCTGCTCGTGCAAAGTGCCGGCGAATACGTCACGCAGATCCAGGAAAACGCCCGGATCTTAGCCACGGTGGACTGTTTGCTGTCCTTTGCCAGTGTGGCGGCCCGAAACGGCTATTGCCGTCCAAAAGTGGCCGATACCGATACCCTGGAAATCAAAGACGGCCGTCACCCGGTGATCGAAAAGCAGTTGCCCGTCGGTGAGGATTACGTGCCCAACGACATCTACTTGGACAACAGCACCCAGCAGATCATCATCATCACGGGGCCCAATATGGCCGGTAAGTCGGCATTACTCCGGCAGACCGCATTGATCGTGCTGATGGCGCAGATGGGGAGTTTTGTGCCAGCCTCTTATGCCCGTATCGGAATCATCGACAAGGTGTTTACGCGGGTAGGGGCATCGGATAACCTCTCCAAGGGAGAATCTACTTTTATGGTCGAAATGACCGAAACGGCCAGCATCCTCAACAACCTCTCTGACCGCAGCTTGGTATTGATGGACGAAATCGGCCGGGGGACCTCCACCTATGATGGGATTTCCATCGCTTGGTCCATCGTAGAATTCCTGCACAACCATCCGAAGTTCAATGCCAAAACACTGTTTGCCACACACTATCACGAGCTCAATCAGCTGGCAGAAGACTTCCCCAAAGTCAAAAACTTCAATGTTTCCGTGAAAGAGGTAGCCGATAAGGTCATCTTTATGCGTAAGCTGAAGGAAGGCGGAAGTGAGCACAGCTTTGGGATCCACGTGGCGCAAATGGCCGGAATGCCTAATCCAGTGGTCTTAAGAGCCGCAGAAATCATGGGCCACCTGGAAAAGGACAAGGACATGCACCAACAGCAAGAAAAGATGAAGGACGTGCCCAAAAACAACTTCCAGCTGAGCCTTTTCGAAATCGATCCAAAGTTCAAGGAAGCCCAGGAATTATTGGACAGCATAGATATTAACACCATCTCTCCTGTGGAAGCCCTGCTTAAACTCAATGAGATCAAGAAAAAGCTAGATTAAAAAATCCCCTTGAAAATCAGCAGGGTAAGGGATTTCGCTGAAAAAATCAAAAAAATATTAAGTTCGATATTTGCTGTTTTGAAAAAGCTGCGTACATTTGCACTCACAATGACGGAGATAAAACGGTCACCGTCAAGATTTCATCTCAAGCGAAAGTAGCTCAGCTGGTAGAGCACAACCTTGCCAAGGTTGGGGTCGCGAGTTCGAATCTCGTCTTTCGCTCTCAAGAACCCTTGAAAGAAAGGGTTTTCTTGTTTCTGAAGTTATCTTTTTTTGTCAGAGCAAGTTTTAGCTCATTACTTCTATGCCAAATAGAAGAAGCCGGGATGGTGGAATTGGTAGACACGCAAGACTTAAAATCTTGTGTCCATTAGGACGTGCGGGTTCAAGTCCCGCTCCTGGTACAGAAAAGCCGCGTTATCGCGGCTTTTTGTGTTTTAGCCCATCCAATATCCACAAAGCCAAGGTTCAAACAGATCAAGCCATATTTCTGGGGGATAAGTTTCATTGTTTATCAGGATACTCATACGCCACAAAGGCACTAAGCCACAAAGCCATTATAAATTTCCATAAGCCTACGTTACAGCATCCACCTAGTGTCTTTGGGATTTTATGGCCTTTTAGTTAACCAACAAGCCCTCGTTTGCAACGAGTGGCTTACCGGGCATGGCATTTTTAATGCGCTTGGAAGTTTATAATCCACAACGCTCCTCAGGATTTACAATCTTCTTTTAGCCGAATTTTAAATCCCGACCATTTGGGAAACCCTCTTCATGGCCATGGGCAAGTAAACGGTAACCTCATTTTAAGCCACGGATAAAAGGGATGAACACAGATGTGCCAAGGCTTAAACACCCCATCTGTATACATCAGTGTTCATCCGTGGCAAAACAGAAACCAAAGGTGACAAAAAAGGATCAAGCCATATTTCCGGGGAATAAGTTTCATTGTTTATCAGGACACTCATACGCCACTAAGGCACTAAGCCACAAAGCCATTATAAATTTCCATAAACCTACGTTACAGCATCCACCTAGTATCTATGGGATTTTATGGCCTTATTTTTATCCGGGGTGCTAACATTAAGCAAACTGCCAGCTCCAACTTTTTCACTTGATCTCCATCTGTGTACATCAGTGTTCATCCGTGACAAAAAAGAAACCAAAGGTGGCAAAGCATCGGCATAGCCACCAAAATGGGCTAGCCTTCCTTGATCCGAAATTTGGTTCAATAGTCATCCTTCGACTCCCTGACCTCGCTGGGCAGGCGGCACTCACCACAAAGGAGGTGAAGTACACGGCTGGTTTGCTCTGGAACTACCCGAACTAATCCCTGTAGAGAAACCAGATACTGCCTCGAAATCATTACATTTGTGTTGAATTTTGGATAAAAACCCATCATCCAAAATCATAATGCGCCAATGTTACGTTGTTTACCTAAACCAATCATGCAGGTAATGCAAAGATTTACACGATCCCTTAGGGCATTTTGGCCCCTTCTGCTTCTTACTTTTAGCTGTTTGGATGATGCTTCCAATCAGCACCACGCCTTGGTCAATGTATACTTGGTGGACGCCCCTGGAGATTGGGATCAAGTGTTTTTGGAAATCAAACGGGTAGAGGTATTTGTCGAAAGCGGAAACAGTGCCGGCACCGAAGAATGGATACCGCTGGATTACCTTCCCCTCAGCAACATGGTAAACGTAAGTGCCTTGGTCAATGACACCAAACTTATCTTGGGCAGGGGAGAGCTTCCCTTGGGCCAAATAAGCCAAGTAAAACTCGTATTTGGCGATGGACAGTACATCATACAAGACAATGAAAGACTTTCGCTACAGTTTGCTGACCCCGAAGATAAAAATTATATCCACGACACCAATGTACCGTTAGCAGGTGGCAGGTCTTACGATCTGGTCTTGGACCTTGACCTCAGTCGTTCCGTAAAGGCCAACCCAAGTGATGAACAAGGATTCCTGTTCTCGCCGGTCATGCGGGTCTTTGAAAACATCAACATGACCAAGATAGAAGGCAAAGTCACCCCCGTCGAGGCTTGGCCTTATGTATACGCCATACTCGATCAAGACACGTTGGGCACCCTTACCGACAGCTTGGGCAACTTCACTTTTACAGGACTGGAAGCGGCAACGTATCAAATTTATATTGCCCCAAGGGCTCCTTATTTGGACAGTTTGACCACTGTCACGACCAAAATAGACTCCACATCCCAGCTGGAGACCATCACCCTTCCAATCCCCCAAACCCCTGAGGAATAACCTTTACCATGGCTATGACTGCAGACGAAAAATACATGCTTCGCGCACTTGAACTGGCGGAATTGGGCAGGGGTCATGTGAGCCCCAACCCGATGGTAGGTTGCGTGATCGTTTACGGCGACCGCATCATCGGCGAAGGATACCACATGCAATATGGCGGCCCTCATGCGGAGCCCAATGCCGTAAACAGTGTCACCGACCCGACATTGCTTCGGGAGGCGACCGTATATGTCACTCTGGAGCCTTGTGCGCATTTTGGCAAAACCCCTCCCTGCGCCAACCTCTTGGCCGAAAAGCAGGTCAAAAAGGTGGTCATTGCAGCGGTGGACAGTAATCCACTGGTAGGCGGTAAAGGCATCAAGATCCTCGAAGAGGCCGGGATTGAAGTGGTCACGGGAATCCAGGAACAAGCCTCCAGAAAGCTAAACAAGCGCTTTTTTACAGCCATTGAAAAAAACAGGCCCTATGTCATCCTGAAATGGGCACAGACCCAGGACGGATACATCGCCCGCTCCAATTACGACAGCAAATGGATCTCCAATAGCTACAGCAGACAGCTCGTACACAAATGGCGCACGGAAGAAGATGCCATCATGGTGGGCACCAAAACCGCTTATTTCGACGATCCGAGGCTCAATGTGCGGGATTGGCAGGGAAAAGACCCGCTGAGAATCGTCCTGGACAAGCAGCTTACCCTGGACAAGAACCTCCACCTGTTTGACCAGCGCATCCCCACGATTTGTTATAACCTCATCAAAGACGAATCCGCTCACCACCTGACGTATGTCAAACTGAAAGAGCACTTCGGCATCGACGACATCCTCAAAGACCTCCACCAGCGTAAAGTACAAAGTGTGATCATCGAAGGAGGAAGTTATTTGCTACAAAAGTTTATCCAAAGTGAACTTTGGGATGAAGCACGGGTGTTTACTGGCCAAAGTACATTTGAAAACGGCATTTCGGCTCCCAAGCTGAATCAACAGGCCTCCGAAACGCTTGACATCATGGGAGATCGACTGGAGATTTTCGAGCGGAACACATCATCATCCTAAAATTAAAAATATGGCTGAATCCATTTTCCTTCCCGAAGCTGCCACCAAGGCAGAAAAATATGAGGCACTCTTGCCACAGCTCGAAGCACTCACCACGGGTGAAAGCGACCTTACCGCTAACTTAGCCAATATCTCTGCTGCCCTCAAGGAAGCTTTTGGCTTTTTTTGGGTGGGCTTTTACCTGGTAAAGGACGCGCAACTGGTACTGGGGCCATTCCAAGGGCCGATCGCCTGTACCCGTATCCAATACGGCAAAGGCGTCTGTGGGGCCGCTTGGAAAGAGGGCAAAACCCAACTGGTACCGGATGTGGATGCCTTCCCCGGTCATATTGCCTGCAGCAGTGCCTCCAAGTCAGAAATCGTCCTACCTGCCCTTAAAAACGACAAGGTCGCCTTGGTCCTCGACATCGACAGTGATCAATTAAACGACTTCGACGACACTGACGCAGCGCACTTGGAAAAACTGATGCGAGTGATTGAACGATTTCTTTAACTCGTTCTTCTTTTCTCCACAAGGGATCACAATTTGTAAACTCCCAATGCTCCTACGTCGCAAATGCAGCTCCTCCAAAATCAAAAAGAAGATAAGAAGCATACTACACGTTTGGGGCATTGGGGTGAACGAACCCCAGACCCTACTTCACCGCCATTTCCTTGCCAGCAGCTTCTGGGCTTTTGGAAACGGGATCATTTAAGGCCTCGATAAAAGCCACCAACGCAGCCTTTTCCGCCTCTGTCAATTCCAACTTGTCCGTGGGCAAGGTTTGGTTTTCAAGTGCGATGCCAATTCCCACACCGCCTCCACGATCATAGAAGTCGATCACTTCTTCCAACGTGTTGTAGACTCCATTATGCATGAATGGTGCCGTCAATGCCGCATTGCGGACAGTAGGGGTTTTGAAAAAATGCTTTCTCTCTTCGGTATGATACACCTCATACCGCCCAAGGTCCTTATCGATCGTAGCATTGATGGTGTCATTGGCATTTGGCACTCCGATCAGTTCTACTTCTGACTCCTTAAATGCCACAGGCACGGTGCCGTTAAATACCGGTGGAAAATGACATGTGGCGCATTTGGCTTTGCCCATAAAAAGGTTAAATCCTTGGCGCTCATCTGCCGTTAGGGTCTGCTCAAGTCCATTCATGTTTCGGTCAAACTTTGAATTAAACGGCACCAAGCTCCTGATATAACTGGCGATAGCATTGCGCACATCCCCCTCTAATACCGTATCCTTTTGATAAAGCTCATGGAAAGATTTGACGTAGTCCGCATCACTGGCCGCTACCTGCTGAAGGTGATCCAGGTCGGTATGAAATTCGTTGACATTGGTCGTAACGTCCACTATTTGCCCTTCCAAGCTGCCGGCCCTGTTATCATAGAAAAATCCTTTTTGCAGGGCGGCATAAAACAGCGTCGGGCTGTTCCGGTGATTGCCCAAGGCAGTCTTCCGGCCATCGGTAAACTGCTTGTCCGGAAGATGGCAGGTGGCGCAGCTCATGTTGGCATTCAGCGAAAAGGCCTTTTCATGAAACAGTTTTTTGCCCAAGGCCACTTTTTGCTGGTCCAGTGCTTCAAAATTCTCAGACGAAAAATAGCTGAGGTTAAACGTTTGGTCCGAAAATAGGGACGTCGCATCATTCCGGATGGCCTTTTCAAAAGGAAACGTCACCCCCCAATCTTTCACCACCTCATTCCACATGCCGAGCATGGGCTGGGTATGTGCTTTGATAAAGCCGTACCGATCAAAAGTACTAAAATCACCTTGAAGGGCCGTGACACTATTGTCCAGGGCTTGGATCACCCTTTCATAAAGTGCCTGATCCTTGAAATGGCCTCGGTACAGGGTTATCATTTCCTCCAGGCCAGCATATACATCACGGGCCTCGGCCAATGATTGCTCCAGCACCGGACTGTCAAAGCCCGTAATTCCCGTCAATGCTACGCGCACAAACCCATCCCGCACCATCCACAGGACATGGTAAGGCTGAACAAAATCAAATGAGGTGTTGTCATGGAGCAATTTCATCCGGGCAGCGGTCACGTTAGCGGTCTTGCTGATCGACTCCCAATCAGGGTTTTCCACAAAGATGCTTTCTTCCAAAACCTGGAAGCCCTTTGGGGATTTAATTTTGATATCGGTAAAATCCTCTTCTTCGATCTTGGGAATGTTGGGTTGGTTTAAGAACTTATAATTTTCGGAATCCATAAATGCCAAAATGGGCTCGGCCATCTTAAAATGTTTGCGGGCATTCAGGAAATAGCCTTCCACTTTCTGGGGATCTTGCGATTGGGCAAGGCTGTCCAGGTGTAAAAATGAGGCCCTGAGGTGGCCATAATACTGCGCAGCCAGTTGATCGATCGGCGCTTCATCGTGGGTGGTATCAGCTTGCCTGTTGCAGGCTATAAAACAGGATAAAAAAACCAAAAGGCCTATGAATCCATAAGCCTTTTGGGATAATAAATGACGCATATAATTAACGGTTTAGCCCTTTCACTACGAAAAGCATACTTCCTTCATTGGAAGCGGTGTTGGCATTGGCATTGGGGTCGGTGAATCCTTCGTCTTCCCATCCGTGATTTTGGGTGATCATCAAAAAGGTTTCGTCCACGCCCAGGATGTCTGATACATCGATCATACCTGTGATTTCCCACGTATCATCTTCGTTGCCATAATTTTGGGCTGCTGCCGCTGCTTGGTCACACTCCAACACTGTTTTCAGCTCCCCAGAATTGATGTTGTACTGATACAGCTGCGCAAAGTGCATCTTGTCAGGCTGGTCAAAATAACCATTGGGATCTTCTTGGATATACACATAATTCTCGGTCACCACGATGTTGTCGGGGCTATGGAATGCTTTGGCTTTGCCATCCAGTTTGTCACCATCCAGTACACAGGTAATGGTGGCCTTGGTAGGATCTTCGCTGTCCAGCACCAGCTTATACACCCGGCCATAAAAAGTCCCTTTGTTCAGCAGCGCATCTTTTTTTCTGCCTGTTACCGCAAAGTAGATCTCACGGCTATTTTCTGCCGAGCCTCTTCTCCAATCAATATCTTCTACCCTGGAAAAGCCCATAAACCCTTTTTCCCTGGATTCCTGCTCCAATTCGTCATAGGTACGCTCTTCATATTCCATAAACTCCACCGTATACTCTTCTCCTTCTTCCATGTCCATTTCGTACATGATTCCCGGACTGGTCACCTTCATGCCATAAAGTTTCCCGTTGGATAGGTCGCCTTGGTCGCCCACATACATCGCTACTTGTCCAGAAGGCGTTTCATTATCACTGGTATCATCTCCGATAAAAACCACGGTCTTGCCTGGATAGGCCTCTTTTCCGATGGCTACGGCATTCTCTACCGACCACTGGCCCAAGGCAGGAAGCATGGTGGCCGTCTGGGCATCAGCAGGATCTTTCATGGGATCGGTCACGAAAACCCCTTTGGAGTTTCCTCCCCATTCCCCACCGGAAAGGTACAAGGGCCCAAAACCGTGCTCTTCCATCGTGATCAGCGAACCGGAACATTGTGCCGTGGCTGCCGTGGCCTCGGCATTTAGGATATACTCACCACCTACTGGCTTAAACGTCTCATCAAAGGCAATGCGCGCTACGGAATAGTCCGCCTCGATATTGTTCAGCAGGGTAAAGGTGCCATCATTGTTCTTCATTAATCCTGCACCATCTGCCATACTGCCATACACAAAGTTTGGCGTATTTTCCAATTGATCTTCGGAGCTCAATACATTATAAATCTCAACATCCTCAAATCCCGGTTTCAATTTCATAAAAACAGGTGTCTTGGAATGGTTTACCAATTCCACCTCGCTGCTTGGGGGAGTAGGGGTATCCCCACCTTTATCGTTATCACAACCAGCCAAAAATAACGCACTGGCTACGGCTTGAGCGGTCAATAATTTTCTCATAATTGGTCTCTTTAAAGTTGTTTGTGTTTTCACAAAAATACACTGAGCACCAATCAATCTGATTAAGCAAATGTTTCGTTTTATTTAACAATAAACACCTACGAAAATTTATAAAAAACAATAATTTAATCTAAAATTAATACAAAAAACCGATAGTGATCCCTACCCTTCAAAATCTTGATCCACCGAAAAAACGGTAAGTCCATTTGCGCGAAGTCCCAAAAACCTACCCTCAAGCAAATAAATCTTAAGAACTGCCTCAAGGTTCCATTTGGGCACTTTCGCTTGCGTTTTACCTGTAATGTTACCATTTGGTTGAGCGGCAGTGCGGGTGGAAAACTCAGGTACCGGGAAGGGCAATGCCTTTTACTTTTCGGTAAAGGGAAAGGGCATATTTATCTGTCATCCCCGCGATAAAATCCACCAAATTGCGCAGCAAGAGGTAGGGCATTTGGAGTTCATTATCGGGCTTGAACACCTCAGGTAAAAGCCTCAGGATGCTCTTGTCCTTTCCTGAGAATCGCTCGGTATCAAAATACTGATTATAAAGCGCATCAGAGAACACTTCTAACAGGCCTTCCAACACCTGGAAACCTGCTGCTTCTTTTTCCAGCACTGGCTGAGAGCGGTATATTTTGGCTACCGAAAGCTTGGTGATCTTTTTCAACGCCGCAGCGGAAGGAATACACTCCGTCAATGCCTGATCAAATGTCCCGGCCAACATCTCTTCCTCGTGGGTTCTAAAAGCCTCCACTGTTTCTTCCACCAGCTTGCTGATCGCCATGGCCCTTAGGATGGCCAATTTCTGTGCGGAAGTTTTGAGGGATTGGAGTTTATCTTCCTGGAATTTGTCTCCGATAATTTCTGCCAATAACGGAATCGTTTCGGCAAGCTGCACCAATCCCAACGTACAGCCATCCTCCAAATCGATGATGCTATAACAGATGTCATCTGCTGCCTCCACCAAAAAGGCCAATGGGTGCCGGTGCCAGGTATTTTCTCCAGAAGGCGGGATGCCTAAAGTATCGGCGACCTGCTTAAACAGGCCTAGTTGATCGGCAAAAAAACCAAATTTCTTCTGACTACGCCGGCCAGGATCCGCTTCCTTCACCCATGCCGGTCTGGGGTATTTTGTAAAGGCCGCCAAGGTAGCATAGCAAACCTGAAGGCCATTGTTCTTGTCGAGAAGCATCCTGAAGCCTTGGGCATTCCCCTCAAAATGGGTCATGTCCATCCACTCTTCCTCCCGCAAGTGGTCCTTCCATCGCTGACCGGAGGGATGAAACCGAAAAAAGTCCGAGATGGCATCTTCTCCGGCATGGCCAAACGGAGGATTCCCAATATCGTGGGTAAGCGCTGCAGCCGCTACAATGGCCCCAATATCACTGGAACCGATGCCCCGTTCGGAAAGGGCTGGATATTTCTTTAGCAAATATTCCCCTGCCGACTTGCCCAAAGACCTGCCCACACTGGACACTTCCAGGCTATGGGTAAGCCTGGTATGCACAAAATCCACCTCAGGCAAAGGAAACACCTGGGTCTTGTCTTGGAGGTTCCGAAAAGGGGCCGAAAAAATGATCCGGTCATAGTCCCGTTCAAACTCACTTCTGTATTGCTCTTGGCTCTGGTGGGCCCTTTGCTTAAAATCCGCTCGTCCTGCACTTAGCAGCTTTTCCCATTTCATCATACCCAAAATTAATCATCCCTCCTAAATTAATGGCCATATGACCTGATAAAATCTCCTTTACCGTCCTGCAGGACCAAACGACCTGGCCGATGTCCATGAGGAATCAAAACCACTGGTCAAAATTCGCGGAAAATATCCTACTCCATCACAATGGAGCCTACATAATTAAATATATTTGTCAAGAAATACGTATTACCTAAAATATTCGAAAATGATCCCGATCAGATTCTTCCTCCTTTTACTAATTCTTCCATTTCATCTCTCTGCGCAGCAGCCTAGTGACAGAAAACATTATGTTACTTATCAAACAACGGGCTCCTTGCACATGGACGGAAAGCTGGACGAAAAAGATTGGCAGGAAGCAGCTTGGTCGGATATGTTTGTGGACATCGAAGGAGATGCCAAGCCCTCTCCGCTTTATGATTCCAAACTCAAGATGCTTTGGGATGACGAAAACCTCTACATCGGCATTTGGATGGAAGAGCCTGATTTATGGGCCACTTATACCAAGCGGGAGTCGGTGATCTTTCACCAAAATGACATCGAGGTATTTATCGATCCCGATGGCGATACGCATCACTATTATGAATTGGAGATCAACGCCCTCGGCACGGAATGGGACTTGATGATGACTAAACCATACCGCAATGGTGGCGCTCCCATCAATGGCTGGAACATCAATGGCTTCAAAAAAGGACTTGACCTCCAAGGTACCGTCAATGATCCTACAGACCGGGATACGGCCTGGACGGTGGAAATGGCCATTCCCTGGAAAGCCCTTTCCCAACGGGGGCCTGCCTATGCGCCGCCCAAAGATGGCCAGCAGTGGCGAATCAATTTCTCCCGGGTACAGTGGCAGCTGGAAACCAAAAATGGCCAGTATGTAAAGAAGATCAATCCTGAAACCGGAAAGCATTTCCCGGAATACAACTGGGTCTGGTCCCCGCAGGGTGCCATTAACATGCACATTCCCGAAAACTGGGGCTACCTCCAATTTGCCGCTCAGCCAGTGGGCACGGCCAGTGTCCTTTTCCAAATGGCAACGGATGAAAAGGTCAAAGATGCTTTACGTGCCCTTTATCACAAACAACACCGTTATTTCAAAACCCATGGCGAATACGCCACCCAACTTTCGCAGTTGCCGGAGGTGGATGACCTGGTGGAATTTCATCCGCAGTTCGAAGTGAGTGCTACCCGCTTTAAGCTCTCGGCACCTGCTATCCACCATGATCGAACATGGTTTATCACAGAAGACAGCAAAATCTGGCAAGAGTAAAGCCGTTAGTCATCCGTCGTTAGGAACTTACGAAATTTGTGCTAATCCACTGATTGCCAACACCCATGGGTGGTTGCTTAATTTTTTGAATAACGTCTGCTATTGCTTTCTTGGCTTAACGTCACCTTTATGCTAAATTGTAAAAGGATAGTAGCTCCACTATGCCCTAAACAATTTTCAGATGGCCAATTACCAAATCAATCAACAAGAAAAATTCCGCTGTCCATGGTGCCTCGGATTTGAAGATTACATCAAATACCATGACGAGGAATGGGGCGTTCCCGTGTACAGCGACCGGGTACATTTCGAATTTTTGGTACTGGAAAGTGCACAGGCAGGACTGAGCTGGGCCACCATTTTAAAGAAGCGAGAGGGCTATCGAAAAGCTTTTGCAGATTTTGACTATAAGCAAGTGGCGGATTTTCCAGATAGCATGGTGGAAGAGCTGCTTCAAGATGCAGGCATCATCCGTAACCGCCTCAAGATCGCTGCGGCCATCAATAATGCCAAGCGCTTCATGGAAGTCCAAGCCCAAGTGGGCAGTTTCACAAGTTATATTTGGGATTTTGTGAACGGTAAGCCCATCGATGGCCAACTCAAAAGTATGGCAGATGCCAAAGCCACCACCGCAGAATCCGACAAACTAGCCAAAGACCTCAAAAAGAAAGGCTTCAAATTCCTCGGCAGTACCACCATCTATGCCCATATGCAGGCTACGGGACTGGTCAATGACCACTTGATGCAATGTTTTCGGCATCAAGAAGTAAAGCGATTGGTGCGATGATTCAATTAGGCCAAGGCGGTTTCTGCGCTAAGCTAAAAAAGATGAGCGCAGCCATTCGCTTCACCGTTGCGAAAAGCTGCGCTCACCTAATTTTTTGATTTTTAGACAGGAATCATCTGTCCAAAACGCTTAAAACACCTTTTCGGCGTTTTTGGGATCTTCCCCATACTGGTTAGGCCCATGGTTACCTTCTGTTACCAGGAGCACCAACAGCCATATTCCTCCAATCAAGGGAATCAATCCAACAAAATACATCCACCCACTCTTTCCAATATCATGGAGCCTGCGGACGGTAACGGCCAAAGTAGGTACAAGAATCGCCAAGGAATAGGCTCCATAAAATAAAACAAAAGGAACTTCACTTGAAAAGGCTGTGGAGAGCAGGCCGGATATGATTCCTACTACCATCATCACCAAGAAGTTTACCAGGACAAACATCCAGTATTCCTTTCGCCGGGCACGGCCCGTAAAATCAGCATAATGATTCAGTACTTTTTTGTAGTATTCCATGAGTTATATTTGTATTGATTAAAATTCAGTCTTCACGGGATATTATTTCTACGGCTGGAATGGACTCCGCACCATCTCCAGCAGCAACCTCCAGCACCTTTTCCAGTTGATTATAACGGTTAATGAGCTGAGCAGCCAAAATTCCACACAGCACCACAATGCCCGAAGTAGCCATGTCCGTAAGGGTCATGTTGATCAATTCATCAATGGTTTCAGCATCTTCATAAACCCTCCAGGATATCCTATCAATTAGTCCTCCGAGGATCCATAATGTCCACCAACTGATCATAAGCCATTCATTGTCCTGAACATAAGTGGAGACTTGCTTCTTTTTCAGGAAAGCTGCTGCTTCCTCAAACAACTCTCGCATAATCCTCAAAGGCCGGTATAGATTGATAATTGGCACAAACCAAGCACCTACCGCCCAGCCTTCGTTGAAGTCCAACCGGTCTGGGAGCAAGGTATGTAAATTGTAATAGGCCCTTCTAAACCATTGCAGAAAAACGATGGTTGATACGATGTAGGTCATGACAATTAAAATAGCAATCACCTGATGCCTCAAATCATTCACCTCTGCCTCCTGATCCGTAATACCAATGTCCCTGGCACGTAGCAGCAGGTCATACTGCATATAGCCCGAAACAATGCTTACGGCATGAAGAACTATTACCAAATAAATAAACATTCGAGCCAGTTTGGCCCTTTTTTGATTAGGTCGTATGGTTTCCAAAAGAGTAGTAGTTTACTAAAACAATTCCCACAAATTTTTAATGACTTCCTTCCATCCACCCAAAAAATCAACTCTTTAAAAGCATTTGATTACTTACACCAAAAATAAACGGGAAAATAAATTTACAAATAATAATGGCAAATGTAAGCTTTCTGTACATGTAAAACACGATCGGTGGTCTCCTATCTACCTAAAACTCTTCCCGCTGAAAGACAAATCATCCATTGGCTACTTTTAAGCGGACCGATGTCAGTTGGGAAATGCTGCCCAAGAAGGGGCAAAACCCGTTGCCAGGTCATGGACATTTAAAGTCTCCCTTTATGATTAATTGGCACCAACTGTTGCTTTATTGGTGAAATAGTCAGAACTTAAAATCGCTGTTTAAAGGCTTTTGACTATTAAACCACTTGATGTTTTAGATTTTACTGCTGACTAGCTGATTTTACCATGAATAAGTACGTTAAGATTGCTATTTTTTCCCTGCTGATCATCATGGCGGGATTTATCTACTGGAGATATTTCTTTGTTTTTGCTGAAGGTGTCAAAGGAGGAACGCTAAACTATTACGAGAGAAAGGGCTTTATCTTCAAGACATGGGAAGGACGCTTGGTACAGGAAGGCTTCCAAAGCCCTACTGCCGGAGCCCTGCAGAGCAATGAATTCCGCTTTAGTGGTGTCGATGGAGATGTGTCCGAAAAGCTGGAAAGGGCCAGTGGCAAATTCGTGGAAGTACGCTACCGGGAATACCTGGGCAAGCTGCCTTGGCGCGGCGCCAGCAAACATGTGGTCTATGAAGTCATCGAAGTCGGTACCGAGCACATAGGGAAAGGAAACCGTGAATTACCGGTAAACGGGGAATAAAACCCCACGAAATTCCCAATCTCCTGCTCAGGGGCTATTGCTTAAGCAGGAATAGCTGTGATAAATCATGTAAGCAAAGGTTTCCCATCTGCCAAACGATATGATGCCCTCTCCAAGGCAGTCCTCGAAGCATCCTCGGTGCTTTTTTATTCTACATTTCCTTTCTAAAATGCTTCCTCGTACAGTTCAGGTTTATCCCTAATGCCCCGTCTTCACCCCCACGACCAACCCGGTGGACCAGTTCATTTTACATAAGGCCAAGTCCTCCCGAGATTCCAGCGTGGCAATAAGCTGCTTGACATTTTCCCCATGACCTTCCGGCCAATTGGGCTGTACATCCATGTCATCGATGACATAAAATCCACCCATCTTTAGTAACGAAAGTGTCTCTTCTAGCTCGCTGTACTTTCCAGGCCAGGCATCCGCAAAGATCAAATCAAAGGGTGCTCCAGAATAGCTTTTGATCCAGCTGCGGCCATCGTCACAAAGCACCCTCAGCCGTGCATCCTGTCCAAAAAACTGCTCTGCGATGGCCGTCAGGGCCGGATCATTATCGATAGAGATCAATGATTCCTTTTCGCCCAATCCCTCCACCATCCAAGCCAGCGACAAGCCGATTCCAGTCCCTATTTCCAGAAAATTACCGCCCGGTTTGGAAAGCATCAGGGTCTTCAGCAGGGATCCGATGTACAAATCCGAGGGCATGGTAAAACCAATTTCTTTCGACTTGGCTAAAATTTTGGGGTAGATCGCCGGAATATCCGACATGGGGGCAGCTTTCATGGGCAAATGCATCAACTTCATTTTATACCTAAAGTGGAAAGATAACAAATAAATCCTATCAAAAACGAAAAACACCCAAACCAGCCAGGACAAAACTGCTCTATCCAAGGACTATTTCTATATGATTAATTATCTTTGACCAACTGTTTTTATGCAAGCACCGAAAGAGAAAAAATATACCGAAGGAAAGTTAATTTCTGCCCTTGTCAGCCTCGCCTTACCGATCATTTTGGCCAATGTTCTCCAAACTGCCTACCAGCTGATTGATACTTTTTGGCTGGGAAGATTGGGGGCCAATGCAGTGGCGGCAGTGAGTGTGAGCTTTCCCATTCTCTTTCTGATCTTGTCTTTAGGGGCTGGTCTGACCTTGGCAGGAACCGTCTTGGTCTCCCAGCACAAAGGAGCCAATAACCAAAAAATGGTTAATTCTGCATCTTCCCAAACGGTTTTTGTCGTGTTTTGCATCTCCGTTTTACTGGCTATTGTGGGCTATTTTGCCGCAGGGCCTTTGATGAAACTGATCGGAGCAGGGCCGGAGATCTACTCAGACTCGGTGGACTACTTCAAAGTGTCCTCACTAGGGTTTGTTTTCCTCTTCATGTTTTTTGTATTCCAATCCCTCATGCGCGGCATCGGCAATGTCATGCTGCCGGTGTATGTAGTGCTGGTGACAGTGTTGCTCAACTTGGTCCTCGACCCGCTTTTCATTTACGGCTTTGGGCCTGTCCCGGGATTTGGGGTCGCCGGTGCAGCCGTGGCCAGTGTCATCACACAAGGACTTTCAGCAATTGCTGGCATCTACGTGATGTGGAAGGGAAAACACGGCATCCAAATTCATTTCTCCGAGATGAAGTGGGACCTCCCTTGGGCAAAAAAGCTGTTTCAGCTCGGCCTACCTTCCAGCATGGAACAATCCGCAAGGGCCTTGGGCATGACCATGATGGTGGTGTTGGTGACGAGCTTTGGAAGTGAAACGGTCGCGGCATATGGCGTGGGCGCCAGGATGCTGAGTTTTGTGATTGTACCGGCCTTGGGACTGGCCATTGCCACGACGACCCTCGTGGGACAGAATGTGGGTGCCAGAAAGCTCAAAAGGGCCGAAAAAACCGGCTTCCTCAGCATAAAAGTAGCATTTATTGGGCTGACGGCCATTGGCATCCTGCTGTTTGTTTTTGCAGAGGATTTGGTGCGCTTTTTCGTTCCCAATGAACCCAAAGTGATCGAAGATGGCGCCCTGTTTATCAAAATCATGGGGCCGAGCTTTGGCTTCCTCGGTGTACAGCAAGTGATCAATGGTACCTTTAATGGAGCCGGCTTTACCAAAGCCTCCATGTTTATTTCATTCCTAAACCTCTGGGTCATTCGATTTCCGGTAGGCTATTACCTGGCATACCATACGGACCTGGCCCATGTAGGCATCTACTGGGCATTCCCCATTTCCAACTGGGTCTCGGCCATCGTAGCCTTCATCTATTTCAAGACAGGCTACTGGCGAAAGCGGATAGAGGTTGGAAAGGCTTAGGGTTGGAAGGTGTTATGGGATAAAATAAAACGTCCAACTGGCTCCTTCACCGGGATTTGGGAGGCCAATTGGACGTTGGTTTGGACAGGTTAAGCGAAGTAAATTTTGTTACACTTCCCTGCCCATAAACGGATCTGAAATACTGTCTTTGCCCGTCTCCAGCCTGCCAGCGTACCGCACCTCGAAGCCGCTGATTCCTGGAGCTTGGAGTTTAAAATCATACCATCCTTTCGTGGAGGCAGTATCCAACGTAAAGCTTTCCTCATCCTCAGGATTTACCTTAAATTGCTTCTCCAACTTTTGGTAGGTTTCATCTGCAAGCTTTAGACGGAGCGCTTGCAAGGCACTGCTGTTTTTTACGGTAATCTTCAGCTTTTCCGTGTAGTTTCTGCGTTTCTTGATGGGCTTGCAAGTCACCTCCACACGCGGTCCTTGGGCATCGCCCATAAATTCCCTGAAGTAGCCATTGGGGCCATAGACCCGGAGGTGATACTGGCCATTTTCAAAAGCCTCCAGCGGCCAGCTATATTCCACGGCATCACCCGCCTTTACCGCAAATGCCCAGGTTTTTACGGGCTCAAACGATTCGGAAGACGAGTTCCAATAATTACCGGGAGCGTACACGTTGAAGGGAGCTCCAAGGGCCTTTTCACCGAAAATATCATCAGCCGCTTCAAACCTGACCAAAAAGTGCTTTCCATCCCCACTGACCCGGCCATCCACATAAAGTTCGTATGGAAGGGCATTGGAGGGCTTGGTGCCCGGCTCTTGCTGGGGCAACACCTCATGTCCGGGATCTGCCGCCACCTGTTGGGCTTCCGCCTCGCTAAGAGCCTTGAAATTCTTGGGCAAGTCCTTAAACTTAGCATTGTAAATCTGCTGCACGTGCTTGTTGCGGTCCACCCATTCCGGCAAATCGATTTCTTCTCCTTTATACGGACGAAATGCAGAAGTGAGGTCACCGCTGACCGTACGTCTCCATTCACTGATATTGGTTTCCTTGATCGTTTTACCCGTTTTCTTGGAAAGCCATTTTTCCACGAGCTGGATGGTAGAGGTGATGTCACAGACTTCTGAATTTACCCAGCCACCGCGTGTCCAGGGAGAGGCAATCACCAAAGGTACACGATAGCCCAAACCTACCGGGCTGGTCCTGGCATCAGCATCCTTAAATCCTGCCTTGAGCTCTTCTTCTTTGGTCACAAACTCCCCTGTGGCATCCATTCCTTCCGAAACTTTACCGTTATCCGGATCATTTGGATTGGGAGCAACGAAAGGAGGTACGTGGTCAAAATATCCGTCGTTTTCATCATAATTGAGGATAAAGATAGTCTTTTTCCATACCTCGGGATTTTGGGTCAAGATATCCAGGACTTCCGATACGTACCAAGCCCCATACCAAGGAGCGCTAGGGTGATCGGAGAATTTCTGGGGAGCTACCACCCAGGAAACCGCCGGCAACTTTCCTGCTTGGACATCCTTGCGGAATTGATGCAGAATATCTCCTTTGGGAATTTTTGTTTCCCGCTGCTCACTTCCATCCGTATAAGCCATGCTTTCTACCTTATGGTAGTCCTTGTCGCCACTGTTCGTGGCAAAGGCCTTTGCATGCAGCGACTGCTCCCTCTGGGACAATTTGCTGAATTGCTCGGGATTCCATTTGGCCAGGTATTCCTCCAGCTCGGCCATTTCGGCTTTCTTTTCTGAAATCTTTGCCGCCAAGGCATCCTGATCGGCACCGGGCTTTTTAAGGTCTTGCTCTAGCGATTTCAGCTCCGAGGGAAGTGCTTGCTGCCTTTCCTTCAAATACTGATAATGCCCCTTGCTAAACCGCACCCCAAACTGCTTGAACCACTCAAGGTTGTTATCGGTAAAATTGGCCAGTAAAGAACTGTCCTCCACTCCTGTGGGCAAGCTGATTTCATTTTGGTAAACCTTCCACGAGATCCCTTCATCCTCTAACCTGTCCGGAAAAGTCGCCCAATCCACTTCATGCTGGTAGTTCAGCTCTCCGTTACGAACCCGTGCTTTTTCCCCATTCCCATGGGTTTTACCCGCCCAAAAGTAATTTCGATTGGTCGTAGTCCCTGTCAGGGCAGCACAGAAATGCTGATCACAAACGGTAAAGGCATCTGCAAAGGCGTAGTAAAAGGGAATATCCTCACGGCTGTAGTAGCCCATGGTCATCGGCACATCACGAAATTCGGCGCGGCCGGATCGCTTGGCCTCTATCCAGCCATTGTATTTGCCGTCGTTGCGAGCATCTACTTGATTTTCCCAGCTATGGGGAATATCACGCATCCAGGTGGCCTTGGTATCCTTGATGTCAAATCGAAAAGGGGCAAAGCGGTTTCCATTTTTATCCGGCTGCAACCAAACGGGGTTTTTATCCGGGAGGGTAATGGCTCGGGGATCGTTAAAACCCCGAACACCCTTTAAGGTACCAAAGCAATGGTCAAATGAGCGGTTTTCCTGCATCAGCATGACGACATGCTCTGCATCATAAAAAGTGGTTCCTGGATCTGGCGTTATGGCCAGCGCCTTCTCTATGGATGTAGGCAATATGCTCCACATCCCTGCACTTCCAGAAAGCAACGCCGCTTTCTTTAAAAAATCTCTTCTTGAATCTTTCATCTTTCTTATGCTCATCAGGTTTACATCCTAAAACTAATCATTTCAGGTAAATATAGGCTACAAAGGCTTGAAGGTACGAAGGATTTATGGTTGGTTCCGTCTCTCATAAAAACGTCATTGCGAGGAGGTATGGCAAAGCAATTTCGGATCCCGAAACCGGGATGGCCTCACTTCGCTATCGCTCCCTTCGCAATGACGATAAATGTGTTGGATACCAATATTTACACTTGACTTAATGCACGTCTTCGTACCATGGTAATGCCGTCACTGCGAGGCTCAGAGCTGGGGTTGCAAAGCGCTCGCAATGACGGTATTTTTAAATAGAACTCAGGTTTATATTATTCTAGCCACCAAGGCATTTGGTTGATTTGGTCATTTCCTTCGCCAAATTGACGGGTAATAGCCGCTGTCACATTGGTGGCATTATAGTTATATTCTGACTGTGGATAAATCCATCGATAAGGGATCGCCACACCTGCAGGTCTTCTCAATGATGGATAGCCTCCCACCCGGTGGTATTCATAAAAGGAAGTCCAGCCCAGCTGGAAAAATGACTGCAAGTACTTTTGCATGATGATCCGTTGGATTTGTTCCGCCTCGGAAGTGGCCATATCAAAGTCATTGATCGAGCGGGCCAAATAATCTTCAGCTGCCTCCTCTGTCACATAAGCAGCGTATTCCTCGGAATACAGCTCATAAAACTTAAAAGAAGCCTTCACTGCCGATTCATACAGTGCTCCAGCATCCGCAGAAATCCAGCCTCTTACGGCAGCTTCTGCCAATATCAACTGCTGCTCGGAATAGCCTAAGAGCATATAAGGTTCATTTACCGGGTCTTGGTGGTAGCGCTCATTTACCTTGGAAACATTTCCTTGGGTAGCTTTCTCATTTACTTCCCCATACGGGGCTGCTGGGTCACCACCTTCGTAGGCCGTAAAGTCATTAATGGCTTTCCCTGCCTCTTTGGCGGACTTGGTCTGCGTACAGTAAATAAACAACCTTGGATCTTCCCGCTCCTGTAAGCGCTGGATGAAAGTGGAATCCATGTACATCCCAGAGCTGAATCCACTGCTGTTAAAGTCTGGATAACGGTTGTTTTGCTGGTCCAAGAAGACCAATTGACCATTATCTTCCACATTTTCCATCAAGGGTTGATTTTGGAAAATCGTGGCAAACTCGCTGACATTTACAGTACCGGTTTTCTCAGAGAGGGTCAGCATCACCTTTAGCCTAAAGGCATTGATCAACTTCCTCCAGCTGGTAAGATCACCTCCATAGATGATGTCTCCGGCAATGATATTGTTGGACTCTGCCAGAATATCATTGGCTTCCTTAAGTTCTGTAAGAATCCCTTCAAACACCGCCTCTTGGCTGTCATACAGGGGCGCGTAGTTTTCTTCAGCCTCTCCTTTCAACGCAGCCGAATAGGGCACATCGCCGAAGGTCAAGGTAAGGTTATAGAAGTGATAGGCCCGGAAGAACTTGCCCAGGGCCACGTAGGTCATATCACCGATACGCTCACCTTCCTCGATCATTTTGGTCACATCACGCAAATCGCTGTAAGCGCCATAACTTCCCCTGGCCCACTTATAGTATTGGTTGGTGTTTTCGCCATCCGTTTGGACGAGCATTTTGAGCGCGTAAAGCGGGGAAGTACCACGATAAGATCTAAACGCTTCCCATTCGATATTGGTCAGCAAAAGCTGAGGGTGCGTCTCTGTTGGCAGGTTGGGATTGACATTCATCTCCTCGAGATTATCGCAAGAGGCAAGGCCTATCAAAACCGCTAAAAGGATAACTATATTTTTCATTGTCTTATAATTTCTTAAATGCAAAATCCGTTAAAATGTGGCTTTCAAGGTAAATCCAACGTACCTGGATGAAGGATCCTGGAGGTTGTTGTCATTTCCATAATCCGGATCCAAGAGCGGCATCTTTTTCCACATGGCCAGGTTATAACCATACAAGGAAAGGTCCAGCTGCTTAATCTTTTCGGACTGCATGATGTTCATCAGGTCATAGGTCACCGCCAACCTTCTCAACTTGAAGTAAGAGCGGTCAAAAACATTGGCGAACGTCTCGCTTTCTTCTTCGGTCACCTGCGCTTGGTACGGATAGATCTGTGACCAAGTCTGCCAGCTCACCGCCGTGGTATTCTGCGTATATTCACGCGTATCGGAGATGATGTTTCCATCTACATCCCGGGTAAGTTCACCACCCGTAACGACTACCCCTTCCGGTACATATACGGGCTCGCCCGCTGCATATTCTTGGTCTCTGTAAAGTACGGAGTTGGGGTGCTTACCGCCCCACCACATCTTTTCGATGGTCAGTGACCGGATCAATCCTCCCCAGGCACCGTCCACATCCATGGCTACCCTGAAATCGCCAATGCGGAAACGGTTCTGAATGCCCAGTCTCCAGCTAGGATCCAAGTGGCCGATTTTGGTCGGATAAGGGTCCTTGGTCGGCAGGCCGGTGTTGGCATCAAGGATCACTTGGCCGTCCGCACTTTTCTGCCAGACAGTGGCATAATAGGAATCCGAACGATCCCCTTCCCTTAGGTTTCCATACCGATCCTCACCGCCATAGATGTCAGACAGACGTTTCACAAAACGCGTCCAGTTTAAGCCAACATTCCAGTCAAATTTATCGTGGTCAATGGCCAGGTAATTCAACATGATCTCCACACCGTCGGTGGTATATTCATTACCGTTCACCTTTCTCGAATTAAAACCAGAGGCTTCCGAGATGCTCAGGTCGATGATCTGGTTTTCGTCCAAGATCCTATAATAGGTACCCTCAAGGGTCAATCGTTTTTGCGCAAATGAAGTGCTCAACCCTGCCTCAAAAGTCGTGGACTTTTCTGGCTTAATGGAAGGATTGACCAGTCCGGATGGGTAATATACCGATGGTGTAGAGCCATAAGTAACACCTTTGTTATAAGTAGCCTGCAAGCTGTAAGGGTTCAGGTCACTGGATACTTCAGACCAAGAGGTATACACCTTCAGGTAATCCATGGCCTTCGGTAAAGTGATGAATTCGGACACCATCGCACTCAGTGAGGCGGAAGGATAAAAATAGGAGTTGGTGGTAGTCGGTAGGGTAGAAGACCAGTCATTTCTTCCCGTAAGGTTCAAGAACACGGAGTTCCACATTTCCAAGTTTACCGTACCATAAACACTTCGAATGGCCTTTTCCTGGAAGGTGTTAGAAGCTTGTACTGGACCTTGGGTATTGCTCAGGCTGTATACCCCTGGTACGATCAGCCCATCAGACGAAGCATATTCCTGTTGGTAGGTCCTGCGGAAGCTGGATGCACCGGCATTTACGCCAAAAGAGAAGTTGTCCGTAATCGTTTTATAGTAACTGGCCAAAAAGTCGGTATCCAAGTTCAGTTGGTTGTCATTCCACATCTTATAATCACCGTTTCGGGAATCTCCGTAGTTCATATAAGATTTTGGGCTCTGCATATCACTGAAATCTGCTCGCTGTCTGGCAGAAATCCGTCCTTGAATATACAAATCAGGAGTAATTTGGTATTTAAGCTTTAGCTTACCATCCAAGGTATTTTGGTTAAAGAGCTGATTGAGCTCATAGGATGCAAAATACACGTTATTATACCAAGCATAATTGTAGTTGGCCTGACGATAACCTTCCAGTCCCGGTACGTACATGTGGTCTTTCAGGTCTTGCCCGTTCACATCATCCCCCATCCAAATCAAGATGGTGTACATGTGGTTTTTGGGGCCATAGCCGTATCGGGGATAGTTTGGAGAATAGACTTTGTTATAACTTGCTGTGGCATCTAGCTGCAAGTTATCCAACAGTTTAAAGGAAGAATTAAAGGTCAAACCACCGGTCGTAAGGGAAGTGTTTGGCACTTGTCCTTTTTGATTTGAGTAGTTTCCAGAAAAGTAAAACTGTGCACGCTCCCCTTGGTAAGCTACTGAGAAGTCATTTTTGGTTACGACCCCAGTGCGCAAAAAGTCATTCAAGTTATCGTGTCTTACCCACGGAGTCGGCACGCGCTCATAACGGGACTTGTCATCATAAATGGTTCCGGCCACATTACCGTACCACTCGATGGTTTCCCCCGTTTGCTTGTCGCGGATAGGGCTGTTCCACTGAGGCACCATCACCCCAGGCTCGAATTTAGGCCCCCAGATCATATCGCCATCGGAAATCCCGCCGTCGGCGCCATCCCAGAATTCATATTTGCCATTCGAACCGTTTCCATATTGCGTTTGGGTTTCTGGGAAGACCGTAAAACCTGCAGTCACCATATTGCTGGTGGAAGCAGTCACGGTAAGCCCTTCCTTGGACGCATTCTTTCTGGTAATCAGGATCGCACCATTTTTACCCCGGGCACCATAAAGGGCAGAAGCGGCACCACCTTTTAGCACGTTTATACTTTCGATGTCATCCGGAGAGATATCGTAAAAGTCCGTCTCCACCGGCACCCCATCCAACACGATCAATGGAGTCTTGCCCCTGAGGGAAAAAGAAGGAGATTGAAACATCCCGGTGGGGTTGGTAACGGTCAATCCGGCCACCTGACCAGAAAGGGCGTTACCCACGTTCATGGTATTGGCCTGCTCTAGCCCTTCGGTGTTTACCTCTTGGGTGGCATAACCCAATTTTTTCTTCTGCTGCTTGATACCAATCGCCGTAACGACGACCTCATCCAGGCTTTTCTCATCCTCTGTAAGGGTGACATTGATTTGGGATTGCCCGTTTACGGGGATCTCTTGGGTAGTAAACCCGATAAAGCTGAACTGCAAGGTAGCATCAGCAGCAGCTTCGATGCTATAGTTGCCTTCAAAATCAGCCACAGTACCTTTTGTGGTGCCTTTGATCATGACCGTGACCCCGGGAAGCCCCAAACCCGAGGCATCCGTGACCTGTCCGGTGACCTGATCCTGCCCCAAGGCTAAAAAAGGGAGCAAAAACAGGATTCCTAAGAAAGTAAAAGCTTGTTTCATAGAGTGATTTGTATTTTGAGGTAGATGATTGAATTTCAGCTGTTTGTATATAAACAAGACCTTACATGGCCTTATTTTGTCGCAAAACTATCCTTATAGCCGGTACCAAATGAAAAGCGTCGATTATGAATTTTTTAATTAAAAAAGGAAAGGCTTAAGTAAAAATTAACATTCGAAAGTAGCCCAAATCCATCACAGCTGCAAAAGTCTATCTAGTATTAGAAAAATATAAGCCCATCAGCATGAAAATGATAATTACCCAATTTTCTTTCAAAAAGAACTATTAATAAAACGTTAAAAACAACAAATTGAAAATTTTTTTTCCAATAAAAAAGACTTCGTAACAAATCAACCTATTGGGATGGATCAATATGTTCCTTGCCACCTTTGGCTGCTATTCTGCCATGGATGAACGTTGATAAACACCGATAGGGTGTTAGAGGCATTGCAATTCCGTGTTCATTTTTTTATCGGCAGCTTAGCATGACTTAAAAGTTTACAATGCATATGTCTGTGGCTGTGAAGAGGGCTTTTCGGCAAAGCTTGAATTCATGCAGTCCAACGATAAAATGCCATCCTTTTAAGAAAGCTGCGCTCAAAAATATTGCTGATCCCTGGTATTATGTATGATATATCTTGGAAAGCCAGCCCCGGAGGGGCGACACATCCATAGCCATGGCTGAAACCCATGGTAAAATAACCCAGTCAACATTCATCCCTTGGAAAAGTGGCTTGATCCCCGGTTTTCAGAATCGAATGGAACTTCGCAAATAAAAAAAACAGATAGAGCCTACCTGTTCTTTTTAAAATTAAATCAACCGCATATATAAATTCTGTCAAGCAGTTCGGTTGGAAAAAACCGTCAAACTGCAGTGATGATGACTAGCCTGCTAGGCCAAAAGCGGATTCCAACTACCAACGGTAGCGGAACCATATCCTTGGCCATTATTTTACCAAGAGTTCTTTCGTCAGTTTGTTCAACGCCTCTACTTTATACTCAAAGTCCCCTTTGAGGGTATCGCGGTATTGGTGAATGTTTTCGACCATTTCATTGATGTCATCGGGAATGACTTCTTCTAGAAATTGGCGGAGACGCTTTGCTGTGGTAGGTGATTTGCCATTGGTACTGATGGCGATTTTGACATTTCCTTTGGTCACGATGCCACCCAGATAAAAATCGCACAGCTCTGGGGTATCAGCGATATTCACCAAAAGGTGTTTCGCTTTGGCCTCTTGCTGGATCTGCTTGTTGACTTCCTTATCATCGGTAGCTCCGATCACGATGTGACGGTTTTCAAGATAGGATTTATCATAGGCGGCATCGATAAGCTGAAGCCGATCATTTTTAGCGGCAATGGCTCTTATCTCTGCTGAAATTTCCTTTGCAAGCACGGTAACCTTTGCTTTTGGGCTGGACTTAAGCAAGAAGGAAAGCTTTTCCAATCCCACATTTCCCCCTCCTACGATCAGCGTATCCAGTTGTGCTACCTTCAGGAATACAGGGTAAAGTTCATTCATGATGGTTATGGTTTATGGTTAAAGGAGCACCGGAAATGGGTGATTTTTCCGGTGCTAAGTGATTATTGATGGCTATGCACTGATAGCCGCTCTATAGACATCCATTAATTTTGGACTCTCGCGCACCACATCGCCAATGATGATGACGGCTGGTGCCCCGATGCCGGATGCTTGTACTTTATGTTCTATGTCATGTATATGGGCTGCAACTACTTTCTCCTCGGCTGTCGTACCGCTTTGGATCAACGCAATCGGCGTATTTTCCTTTCCTGCTGCACTAAACGCCGCGATGATTTCACGTAGTTTTCGCGTACCCATCAAAATGACCACTGTGGCAGTGGACTGTGTTGCCAAGGTAACATCCCGAGACAACTGACCATCAGACGTGGTCCCTGTGATCACCCAGAAGCTCTCTGAGACACCGCGTTTGGTCACGGGAATCCCCTGATAAGCCGGCACAGAGATGCACGAAGTGATGCCCGGCACTACTTCCGTCTCGATCCCAAACTGCTGCACAAAATCAATCTCCTCCGCCCCACGGCCAAAGACAAATGGATCGCCTCCCTTAAGCCTAACGACATGGCCGTATTTTAGGGCATATTCCACGATCAGCTTGTTCGTATCCTGTTGTGGATTACTTTTGCTCCCATGCCGCTTGCCCACAAATACCTTGAGGGCATTTTTGGTGGCATGCTTGAGGAGAGACTTATCCACCAATGCATCATAAAGTATCACATCCGCTTTGCCCAGTGCCAATATTCCTTTTAAGGTGATCAACTCCGGATCACCTGGACCGGCACCGACTAAGGTCAATTTCGGTGTGACAGGTGATATCATGCTTCTACCTCCTTCGCTCTGTAATCGCTGATGGTATGGTAAACTTTCTCAGCTTTTTCATAATATGCTTTCGCAAAAGCCTCTGTTGGGGCGTTCTGCTGGATTTCATACACAATATCCGCAAAGCTTCCTTCCAAAGCAATTTTTCCTGAATCTACAAATGTTTCATCAAATTGCTTCACAATGTCCGCATAAGAATTGGTTTTTTTGCCTTCGGATACCAATATAGCCTTGGCCGTATTGACCAAAGTGGCATAAGTATGATAGATGCTGTCTGACCATTTCTTCGCATTGAAGCTGTCTTCTGCATTGGCCAATTTTTCCCTCGCTTCCAATAACAAGGTGGCTACCAAGTCTATGACCACACCGGCACATTCTCCTACACCTACAGCTTTAACGTATTCTTGCTCATTTCCCCAATCAATAAAATCGCTGTCCACGATATCATCCGTGCTGGCCAATGGCTTCAAGAAGTCATAGAAATACATTTGGCCTTGACGGTCATAGTACGTGACAAAAACCTCATCTTTTTCGGCATTTTGCTCGTAATCGTCCAAGATCAGACGCAATGCTTGGGGAGCACGCTTGCTTGGGATTTTGATGACTTTGTCTGCAAATCGCCCTTGACCTTGGCCGAGAGTGGCTCCTCCCAGCAATACCTGCAACGCAGGAATCACCGATTTGCCCACCTTGATGGACATGCCCTGAAAACCGATGGATGCCATGTTATGCTGTCCACAGGCATTCATACAGCCAGAAATCTTGATGGTCAGGTTTCTATTGGACAGGTACTGTGGATACTCTTTGAAGATCACTTCTTCCAGTACATGCGCCGCTCCGGTACTGCTCGCAATACCCAAGTTACAGGTATCCGTGCCCGGACATGCCGTCAAATCCCCCAAGGTATCATAGCCATAGGCCACAAAATCCAACTTCTCCAGTTCCCGGTAGAAGAATGGGATGGCTTCTTCCTTCACATCTCTGATCAGGATATTTTGACGCAGGCTCAGACGGATTTCATCATTGGCATATTTGCTTACCAGATCGGCCAACTTACGTGCCTTGTCGGTATAGAAATCACCCAAGTGTACCTTGATACCAATGGATACGTATCCCTCTTGTTTTTGAGGAAGCACATTGGTATTTAACCACCTTTCGTAGGCCTCGCCAGTTGGCGTTTCCACTTCGGGAATATCGGGATTTGGCAGGGTCTTGGCCGCTTCATAACTTTTATAGTCGATCGGGTAAGACTGAAATTGCAGGGCCTCTTGCTCCTCATGAACCAATTTCATAAACTCCTCTACACCGATATCTTTGATCAAGAACTTCATTCGGGCCTTCATGCGCTTGGCACGCTCGCCATGACGATCAAAAATCCGTACCACTCCTTCAATGAACGGAATGAGCTTATCCGTCGCCAAGAATTCTTCGATCACATCTGCATGCCGCGGCTGAGAACCCAATCCTCCACCAAGGAGCACCTTGAATCCACGTACCTCTTCTCCATCAACCGTCTTTACTTTCGGGATAAAACCCAAGTCATGAAGGTAAGTCAAGGCCGTGTCATCATCGGTAGCCGAGAAGGCCATTTTGAATTTCCGGCCCATTTCTTGACAAATGGGATTTCTCAGCATGTACTTGAAGGTGGCATCTGCATAAGGAGTCACATCAAATGGCTCCTTGGGATCCACGCCGGCCGTTTCGGATGCTGTGACGTTCCTTACGGTATTACCACAGGCCTCCCGAAGGGTGACATCGTCCTTTTCCAGTTCCGCCCATAGCTCGGGCGTACGGTCCAAGCTCACATAGTGAATCTGAATATCCTGGCGTGTAGTGATGTGTAATCTCCCTGTGGAATACTCATCAGAAACTTTGCAGATCCGGTGCAGCTGCTTTCCGGTCACTTTGCCGTAGGGCAATTTGATACGGATCATCTGCACTCCTGGCTGACGCTGGCCATAAACACCTCTGGCCAACCGAAGGCTTCTGAATTTCTCTTCATCTATCTTACCGTCCTTGAAAAGCGCAATTTTCTTTTCAAGTTCGATAATATCTTTTTCCACAACGGGATTTTCTATCTCTGTTCTAAAGCTTTGCATAGTGGTTGTTTTGATTATGGGTGAAAAGCCCTTCCGCCGAAGCGGAATGGGTGCTACTGGATGAACCCTACGCTAGTGGTGTCGTAGGAACCCTCATCGATAAGGATAAAGCTTCCGTTTGACTTGCTCTCTTGGTAGGGATCAAAGTGAATGGGCTTGCTCAGCCTGAAATTCACTTTACCGATATCGTTCAACTTCAACTCATCCGTCCCCTCTGATCCGGAGAAATCGGTGTGCACCAAGCCTTCTATGCTGTCCACTTTGGCCAATACTTGGTTTACGCCATGTTGAAGGATATATTTTGCACCTGTTCTCAATGGCTTGCTGTTTACCTGACAGATGGTCGCTGACAGCTGCTTTTCAGACTTGGGAAGCTCATTGGATTTTACCAGCATGTCGCCGCGGCTTACATTGACTTCGTCTTCCAGGGTAATGGTAATCGAACTGCCCGGGATGGCCTCATCAAACTCCTGATCAAAGAAGTTGATGGATTTCACTTTGCTGGTGGTAAAGGAGGGAAGTACCGTTACCTCGTCACCTACCGCCAACTTGCCACCGTAAAGTTTCCCCGCAAATCCACGGAAGTCATGGTGAGCATCTGTCTTAGGCCTTACCACATACTGTACCGGGAACCTCGCAGCACTGTTGTCTTCTGATTCATCGATTTCCAATCCTTCCAGGTAATCCAATAGGGAAGGACCTTGGTACCAATCCATTTTATCGGATCCACCGGCGATATTGTCACCGTGTAGGGCGCTGACCGGAATGAACCGCACTTGGTCTTTCGTGTAATTGCTCTTCTCGATCAGGGCTTCAAAATCCTTTTTGATGTCCTCATAGGCCTGCTGGTCATAATCGACCAGGTCCATTTTGTTCACCGCTACGATCACATGCCCCACGCGCAGGAGGTTATTGATGAAAAAATGTCGGTAAGTCTGCTCGATCACACCTTTCCGCGCATCGATCAGGATGATCGCTGCCGAAGAGGTCGACGCACCTGTCACCATGTTTCGGGTATACTCCACATGGCCCGGGGTGTCGGCAATGATGTAGTTTGTCTTATCCGTATTGAAATAGATATGGGCCACATCGATGGTGATCCCTTGCTCCCTTTCTGCGACCAGGCCATCCGTGGCCAAGGAGAAGTCCAGGTAATCAAAACCTTTTTGCTTACTGTTTCGCTCTATGGCCTCCAGCTTGTCCGTGGTCAGGGACTTGGTATCATAAAGCAACCTTCCGATAAGGGTACTTTTTCCGTCGTCCACACTTCCTGCCGTCGCAATATTGATCAGTTTTCTATTTTCAGTGCTCATAAAATCTTGTCTCTTTGTTTTTTCTCCGATTCAGTTCTGCATATCGGAGAAGGCTCTTGTCCTATCTTGATACTTGCTACTTCGTACTTGCCACTATTAAAAGTACCCCACCTTTTTCCGGTTTTCCATGGCCGCTTCGGAGCGTTTGTCATCAATCCTCGCACCCCGTTCGGAAATTGTACTGGCACGGATTTCATCCACGACTTCTTCCAAGGTCTCTGCCTCCGAAAGTACCGCTGCCGTACAGGTCATATCGCCTACAGTCCTGAAACGTACCATTCGCTCTTCTACCGCTTCGTGGTCTTCACGGTACACGTGCTCTGAAGCGGTCCATATCATGCCATCCCGCACGAATGTCTCCCGCTTGTGGGCAAAATAAATGGATGGGATTTTAATGTTTTCAGTCTTGATGTACTCCCAAACGTCCAGTTCAGTCCAGTTGGAAATCGGGAATGCCCGCACATTTTGACCATGATGGATCTTGCCATTTAGCATGTCAAAAAGCTCCGGACGCTGGTTTTTCTCATCCCACTGGCCAAAGTCATCACGTACGGAAAATACCCGTTCTTTAGCTCGGGCCTTCTCCTCATCACGTCTTGCTCCACCGATACAGGCGTCAAACTTGTGCTCTTCGATGGCATCAAGCAGCGTGGTGGTCTGCAGGGAGTTTCTACTGGAATAACGTCCCCTTTCTTCCTGCACCTTTCCTTGGTCAATGGAGTCCTGAACATTCGCTACGATCAGCTCCAGCCCAAGCTCTTCTACCAGCTTGTCGCGGAATTCGATGGTTTCGGGGAAATTGTGTCCGGTATCCACATGCAGCAATGGAAATGGAATCTTAGCCGGATAAAAGGCCTTTTGAGCTAATCTCACCAATGTGATGGAATCTTTTCCGCCGGAAAACATCAACACCGGTTTTTCGAATTGGGCGGCCACTTCACGGATGATGTGAATGGATTCGGCTTCTTTCGGATTAGGAACAAACGTGTTTTTCATGTGCTATTATTGTTTTTATCGGAAGCTTTGACGGCTAGTCTCTGGCCAAAGCTCCAAGCGAAACTTCTATTTTATATGCAATCCACATTCTTTGTGCGAAGCTTCCCACCACCATCTGCCGGCACGTGGGTCTTCTCCAGGCTCGATGGCCCGGGTACAAGGCGCGCAGCCGATGCTGACGAAGCCTTTGTCATGAAGTGGGTTATAGGGAATATTGTGGTCGCTGATGTACTGGAGCATCTCGTCCATGGACCAGTCCAGCAGGGGATTGAATTTCATGATCTGGTTACCTTCGTCCCATTCCAGCTTTTGCATGCCACTTCGGTTGTTGCTCTGCTCAGCCCGCAGACCGGTAATCCAAATGCTGTTGCCGGCAAGGGCCCGCTTCAAAGGCTCCACTTTCCGAACATAACAACAGCTCTTTCTGTTCTCCGGTGATTCATAAAATCCATTGATCCCGATATCACTTACCAGTTTCTCTACAGAACCGGTATTGGGATAATAGGGCTTGATTTTGATTTTATATCTGCTTTCGGTCCTGGCCAAAAGATCATAGGTCTCGTAAAATAACCTTCCAGTGTCCAAGGTAAAAATTTTTACCGGAAGATTATGCTTGGCGATGATTTCTGTGATCACCTGGTCTTCCTGGCCCAAGGAGGTGGAAAATACAACCTTTCCCGGAAACAGCTCACACAGCTGTGCCATTGCCTCCGAAATGGAGAGGTTATCTAGCCGGGTGGACAAATCTTTCAAAAGGTTCTTTTTCATGGCATTTATTTATTATCCGATACTCGCGCCCAAGCTCGCTCATGAAAATAGTATAGCACCATTTTGCTAACTACTTCTATGGAGCCAATGGACAATGCTGTCTTTATCTGGCCCGTGATCAAGTAGGATATGACCATCGTGTCAATGGTGCCTACTACCCTCCAAGAAACGGACTTCAACACACTCTTTACATTGGTGTCCTTTCCTTCTTCGTCTACAAACCACTTTTTGATAGGCTGATCAAAAATCATAGGTTTTATAATTTGTTGAAAGACAAAAGTATATAAAACCTATAAAAAAAGTAGGGTTTATAGGAAAATTTTTTCATTCTTTATCTAGAATGTCAGCTAACGTCTTGTTTTCCAGTATGTTAAGCGTCTCGTCTCTCACTTGAATCATCACTTGATTTAATCCGCATTTTTCCTGGTCTCTGCACTCCTCACAGGCCTCATAATAATTTAAACTCACACAAGGCAACAAGGCTATGGGCCCGTCCAAGAGTCGTATGATTCGGGACAAGGGAATGTCCTTCGGCTCTTTGATCAGGTAATAACCGCCACCTTTGCCCTTTTTGCTTCCCAGAAAGCCTGCCTTCTTTAATTCCAGCAAGATATTTTCCAGAAACTTGTGTGAAATACCGTGCTCAGCAGCAATGTCTTGTATCAATACTGAGCCATCTTCCTTATGCTTTCCCAAGTAGGTCAACGCATGAAAGGCATATTTGGTTTTTTTGGATAACATCTTACAAAAATAAAATAATTCCTGAAATCCCCCCATTTGTAAGATTTTTTTCTAAAATCTCCCAATTTATAGGAAATGGGAATACCTCATTATAAAATATGAGTATTCGCCATGTTGCATACAAAGCAATATTCTATGGGTTTGGGATCCTTTCCTACTTTATCCTGATATGATGTTTTGCCCATAATTGAGTACGTGTAAGATTCCGGATACACATATTATAAAAATAGACAGCCTCATAATCACCTATCTTCCCCTAAGAGTTGCTGCAAACATCCCATTGGGTTTTGGTGGCCTGAGGCTGCCTATTATGAATCAATGATTTGACCTTAAATCAAATCCACGCTTCTTTTCACGAACTCCGTCAAGTCCTTGCCAGAAAGCATCCCCTGGGATAACTTCGCTAAATCAAAGGCTTGCTTGGCCAAACGGGTCTTTTCTTCTTCACCCTCTGCCTTCAGGATCTTATCGATGATCTTGTGGTTACCGTTAATGGCCACCTTGTAATTGTCTGGCATCGCTCCATAGAAGCCCATACCGCCACCGGTCTGCGCCATGTCCTTCATCCTACGCATAAATTCCTCCATGGTGATGGTCACGGGAAGCTCATCTGGGCTTAGCCCTTCCACTTCCACAGCATAACTCTGGTTAGCAATGGCCTTTTCGAACACTTCCTTCACTGTCTTGCTTTGCTCCTCAGTGAGGACATTGGAGGTGCTGTCTTCTTTCTTGATCAGCTTGTCTGCCACATCAGCATCGACACGCTTCAGGGAAGTCTTCTCCAATTTCTGCTCCAGGTTATTGATGAAGTGACTGTCAATGGGAGAATCTAAAACCAACACATCATAGTCCTTCGCATTGGCCGACTGGATAAAGGTATCCTGCTTTTCAGGGTCGGTGCTGTACAGGAAGATGGTCTGATCATCTTTATCCGTTTGGGTAGCCTTTACTTTCTCCTGATATTCGGCGATCGTAAAGTACTCATCTTTGGTGTTCTTTAACAGGGCAAAGTCTTTGCCTTTGTCATAGAATTTATCCTCACTGACCATGCCGTATTTTACGAACAGGCCAATGTCATTCCACTTGGACTCATAAGATGCACGGTCCTTCTTGAAGAGCTCTGCCAACTTATCGGCCACTTTTTTGGTGATGTAGCTGTTGATCTTTTTCACATTGCCATCGGCCTGAAGGAAACTCCTGGAAACGTTTAGGGGGATATCCGGAGAATCGATCACCCCGTGCAGCAACATCAAGAACTCCGGAACAATGTCTTTTACCTCATCAGTAATAAATACTTGTCTGGAGAAAAGCTTGATCTTGTTACGCTGAAGCTCAAATTCATTTTTCACCTTAGGGAAATATAGCACCCCTGTAAGGTTAAAAGGATAGTCTACATTGAGATGGATCCAAAACAACGGATCCTCGCTCATCGGGTAAAGCTCTTTATAAAAAGCCAGGTAGTCTTCATCTTTCAAGTCACTCGGCGCCTTTGTCCATATAGGCTCAGTGGTGTTGATGATGTTGTCTACTTCTACGGATTTATAGGTTGGTTTGCCTTCTTCATCTTTGCCATCCTCCACATTTTCGGTCTTGGTTTCAAATTTGATTGGGATGGGAAGGAATTTACAGTACTTGTCCAGGATCTCCTGAAGCTTCCATTTGTCCAAAAACTCCTCTGATTCCTCGTTGATATGAAGGACAATCTCAGTCCCGCGCTCGGTACGGTCACCCTGTGAAATCTCAAAAGAAGTGCTGCCATCACATGTCCATTTGGCAGGCTCGGCACCTTCTTGGTATGAAAGTGAATGGATGTCCACACGGTGCGCCACCATAAAAGCTGAATAGAAGCCCAAGCCAAATTTACCGATGATCTCATTGGCATCCTTGGCATCTTTAAACTTCTCTACGAATTCCGTTGCGCCGGAAAATGCAATCTGGTTGATGTACTTCTTGATTTCTTCGGCCGTCATACCAAGCCCCTTATCGGCAATGGTGATGGTCTTTTTCTCCTTGTCAAAACTCACTTCAACCGTCAAATCACCCAACTCACCGGCATATTGCCCCAAGGTAGCCAGTCGCTTTACCTTTTGGGTAGCATCCACCGCATTGGATACCAGCTCTCTTAGAAAGATCTCATTGTCCGAATAAAGAAACTTCTTGATAATCGGGAAAATATTCTCGGTATGGATCGAGATTGTACCTTTTTCCTGCATAGCTATTGATGTTTTTATTTATTTGCTGAATTAAATCAATTGCTAATTAACAAGGGGTGTTCCAAACCTTTTTTCGTGCCAAAATGACAGTACTCCCCAGCACACGAAAAAAAAACCTAAAAATTGAAACTTTTAAAAATTATATGGGTTTTATATAAAACAGGAATTAATATATGTAAATTACATTTTTAAATGCACGTAATTCGTTTATATTGGCATTATAGTCGGTGAAGGGCAGCATTCATGGGGCCTGCAACCATCTTCAAAACATTGGTATTTCTACTACTCTAATAATCTTCCAGAAATGAAAATAGTTGTTATCAGCGAGTGCAAGGCCAGGGAAATGATCGTCATCAACAAGATCCTCCAGTTTCAGCCCAGAACAGTGGTAGTGCAACCCACTTTCGGTAAAAAGAAGAAAAAAAGGAGTGTCGAAATGTTGATTAAAAGATTGTTGACAAAATTTCGCTATCAACGATTGAAAAGAAAAATAGCAGAAAAAGGCATTGAACATCCCGATATTTTAAATCGTGTGCCTTTCGATGCGCAAAAACTAAATGCTCCAGAAGGTGTAGAATTTCTTAAACGCCTTTCCCCTGATCTGTTGATCACTTGCCGGGCTCCTTTGTTATCCAATGAAATCACTCAAATCGCCAAAATCGCCACGATCAACATCCACTACGGCATTGCCCCAGAATACCGCGGAAACGACACGCTTTTTTGGGCCTTATACCATAAAGATTACCAGCACATCGGAGGTACCATTCACCATATAAGCCAAGGAGTGGATACTGGAAACATCCTGGCAAGGGCCTATCCGGCACTGGCTGCAGATGACGATGAAACCTCCGTCGATATCAAAACCTCCACGTTGCTTGGAGAGGCACTTTATTCCTACCTCCAAAAATTATCCCAGGCCCGACAACCTATCCTTGGGGTCATCCAGCACAGCAAAGGAACTAATTACCGGGCCAAAGATCGGACCGTCCAAAAAAGCCTGACCATGCTCTTCAGAAATATGATAGGAAAAGCTACTATCCCCCTCCAAAACCAAAAGGTCGAAACCCATTTTGACGAGGAGAGCATCAGTATCTTTGCCTGAGCCTACCCAAAATGGCCCGTGAGGCAGCTGCTGCAGAAGATCCGTACCTTACGGCATTGAATAATTTCCCATTGCATCGGACTTGATGGGCGCTCGATCGTTATCCTCAGCGCTTGCTATATGCCACAAATGAACGCTGATAAATACAGGTAGGATGCTTAAGGCAATGCTTGGATTCATCCAGTCCATAGATAAAATGTCATCCTTTTAAGGAAGCTCCCCCAGAAATATATCGGATCCCTTGTATGGTGTATGATGTCAACTCGAAAGCCAGATGTTCTCTCAAAAGTCCTCGTCATTGCGATTCCGATGGATATTGGAAGAAGCAATCTCGTCATACGTGCAATGAAAGCTCATCGAGATCACTTCACTCCGCTCGTGATGACGGATTATTTATTTATGAGACAGCCTCAACACATCCATAGCCATGGGTGCAGCCCATGGATAATTGCCCATCCATTGTTTTCCGTTTTAGCCGCATTGACTGTTATATTCCCTTCAAATTCCCGCTAAAACCCATTCGTGCGTATGGAGAAAAACCATCGTTTTTACGAGGTGAAATTTTCTTTCATAAGAACACGTCAACATTCATCCCCCAAAAATATTGCTTGATTCGGCATTTGCCACTTAACTGCAAGAATCATAAACCAGTCGCCCTTTAATAGGACAGCTGCTCTTGCTGCTCTTTGATTTCCTCACCCTCCTTATCGTACTTCTTGACCATCGCTTGGGCTTCCGTACCAAATTTAACCTCATAATACACCGTTTGGTCCGACTGGGTCACCTTATAAACTTCTGACACCACCCGTCCATTGGTTTCTTCGCTTTCCAAAATGGTCTCCACCACCTTCTTAGGCAAGTCCTCTGGGGAAATCTTCTCCCGTGTTTCTTCACCTGAGCAGGAAGCCGCTAGGGTTTTACCCTGTGTCATTGAAGAAACTTTTGGACTGGCAAAGGTAAATGCAAAAAAGGCTAGCACTAACACAATTCTGTTCATGGTCTTTAACTTCTTTTTCTCAAACAACCGTATTAAAACACCTTTTTCTATCCATGATTCATGCCACTCTTACCGACCAATCCTCCCGGAATGACACTTTTGACGTTTGAAGATTGCGAGTTATCCATTAGGCCCCCGTCATAATACGGCCTTAGCTTTTGGCCAAACATCCAAGGGCACTTGAAGATATTTGGGTCGGATCAAAACATTACACGTCACAACAAAAAGTGTGGAAGGGCGCAACAAATTGTTTCCAAATTGGTGCGTTCCAATCGCATCAATCCGTCAAGGCAATGTGCGTGTTTCCCGAATAGCCAAAATCCCTTTAGAAAATGCCGTAGGTTAAGTACCTTGTTTTACGAAAACCTGTAGACCATGCAACAATTGCTTCGCGAAATCAAGTCCTGTCAAGTATGCATCGATAAGCTTCCGATGGGAGCCAACCCAATTGTTTCGGCTAGCCCGCTAAGCAAGATCGCCATCATCGGTCAAGCTCCGGGCAAAATCGTTCATGAAACCAGCATTCCCTGGAACGACAAAAGTGGTGAAAACCTGCGCAAATGGCTGGGAATGGATGCCGCTACCTTTTATAATCCCGCCATAGTCGCCTTGATGCCCATGGGTTTTTGCTATCCCGGTAGGGGAACATCAGGCGATCTGCCGCCCCGTCCAGAATGTGCCCCACTTTGGCATGGACAGCTTCTGAACCAGATGCAGGAAATTCAGCTGACCCTTTTGGTGGGCAGCTATGCACAGGCTTACTACCTGAAGGGAAGGACAGGAAAAACCCTCACCGAAACGGTCAAAAATTTCCAAGAATACTTGCCCCAGTACCTGCCACTTCCCCATCCATCTCCCCGAAATAATATCTGGCAGGCCAAAAACCCTTGGTTTGGAGAAGAGGTGCTGCCCACGCTAAAGGAAAGGGTAAGACGAGTTTTGGATTAGGGAAAACGCATGTAGAAAATCCAGTTTACAGCGGTCCACAAATCTGCCGTGTCCAAGTATGCGCTAATAGCACCATAAGGGAAATATCCTCTGTAAGGGAAACTTAATTCAGCTCAATGGAGCCCATTGGGCTAGAATGGTGAGGACAAACAACGGATCAAGCCGAAAAGTTGGGGGGAGCCTATTTCGATGAGTAAATATGTTCTTCGCCACCTATGGTTGCTGTTTGGCCACGGATGAACGCTGATAAACACAGATAGGATGCTTAAACCATTGCAAATCTGTGTTGATCCCTTTTATCCGTGGCTTGAAATGAGGTTAACATTTACCTGGGACATATCTTTGGCTATGTAGAGGGTTTCTCGGCAAAGCTTGGCTTCTTCCAGTTCAGATCAGAAATATTCCTTGATCCTTGGTATGGTGTATAATATAAACTCGAATGCCAGCCCCAGAAGGGCGGCACATTCATAGCCATGGGGGGAGCCTATTTCGATGGGTAAATATGTTCTTCGCCACCTTTGGTTGCTGTTTGGCCACGGATGAACGCTGATAAACACAGATAGGATGCTTAAACCATTGCAAATCTGTGCTGATCCCTTTTATCCGTGGCTTGAAATGAGGTTAACATTTACCTGGGACATATCTTTGGCTATGTAGAGGGTTTCTCGGCAAAGCTTGGCTTCTTCCAGTTCAGATCAGAAATATTCCTTGATCCTTGGTATGGTGTATGATGTAAACTCGAAAGTTAGCCCAGAGGGGCGGCACATTCATAGCCATGGGGGAGCCTATTTCGATGGGTAAATATGTTCTTCGCCACCTTTGGTTGCTGTTTGGCCACGGATGAACGCTGATAAACACAGATAGGATGCTTAAACCATTGCAAATCTGTGTTGATCCCTTTTATCCGTGGCTTGAAATGAGGTTAACATTTACCTGGGACATATCTTTGGCTATGTAGAGGGTTTCTCGGCAAAGCTTGGCTTCTTCCAGTTCAGATCAGAAATATTCCTTGATCCTTGGTATGGTGTATGATGTAAACTCGAAAGTTAGCCCAGAGGGGCGGCACATTCATAGCCATGGGGGGAGCCTATTTCGATGGGTAAATATGTTCTTTGCTACCTTTGGTGCTGTTTGGCCACGGATGAACGCTGATAAACACAGATAGGATGCTTAAACCATTGCAAATCTGTGTTGATCCCTTTTATCCGTGGCTTGAAATGAGGTTAACATTTACCTGGGACATATCTTTGGCTATGAAGAGGGATTCTCGGCAACGCTTGGATTCAGCCAGTTCAGATCAGAAATATTCCTTGATCCTTGGTATAGTGTAAAATGTAAACTCGAATGCCAGCCCCAGAAGGGCGGCACATTCATAGCCATGGGTGAAGCCCATGGTAAATTAGCCCAACCAACGTTTTCCGTTTAACCCGCTTTTTGCATTAGGAATCGTTATGAGAACTGAAACTACAAGGAAATCAGGCTGTTTGGAGATTGAATCATAGCATCGCTATGGTGAAATCGAAAACAGCAGTTAAGCGTCTGATTTTGAAGTAGTTTCAGGTCGCAATAGATAGGCTAATGCATAATGCGGGTTTTAGCCGCATTGACCGTCCTATTCTCCACAACTTCCCGCTAAAACCCATTCGAGCGGATGGAGGAAAACCATCGTTTTAGCGGTGTCAAGTTTACTTTCAAAAGAGCATGTCGAAAATCATCCCCCCAGAAATATTGCTTGATCCCAAACAACTCCTTACGGCCTGTAAGGGCAATTAAGCTTAGGCATATCAACCCAAAGCCTTGCCTTGAGCTAAGGTGAGTAAGGCCTTCAGCCTTTGGCTTCTGGCGGTGGTTAGGGACAAAAAACCCAAGCTTGAAGGTACCAACAGGCTTAAAAACCACAATGGGGGATGATTTCTTTAAATGCGTTTACTCTGAGTTTGGATGAGAAATAGTGTTTTTCGGAAAATGAATATTATCTCCTAGACGCGTTAGATGAAGGATGTCTATCCTATTCCCTATGAAAACAAAAACACCCCAGCAAAAGCTGAGGTGTTCTAGGCATGATATATTTTCTGGAAATGGTTTTAGTCCATCCCTAAAAACTCCACATTAAAGACTAGAATTGAATTGGCAGGAATTTTCCCTCTCTCTTGATCTTGATAGGCCAAAGGAGATGGTACTACCAGTACAGCCTTGGCGCCACTTCTTAAATGTCTAAAGGCATATTGCCAACCTGCAATGGCATTATTTGCGGATTGTTGACCAGGATTAGACAACTGGAAGGTGAATGGTCCATATTCATCTCCTTCCTCATGGAGATCATTTTCAATGGCTACCGATTCAATGTTTGTATCAAACACCAACCCATCTTCCATTAATTTCCCAACATAATTAGTATATATAATATTTCCATTATTTGGTCTGGAGGCGTTGCCTTCTTCTTGGACGATAATGATGGTACCGCTGGGATCATGAATCCGGTAAAGGCTATCTATCTGTGCCGTATCCAAGTAAGCAACAATCTTGGTGCTGTCTATTTCCATATTGCCCTCAAAATCATATTGCGGACCAAAATCATATGGATTGTTCGGTTCACAAGAAAAGGCTCCTACCCCTACAATCGCCACCAAAAGGCCTATCATTAACTTTTTCATATTATTCTTCGGTCGTTATTTCTTCCTCATTTATAATGACGTCCTTCATGTCCAGGTCAAACATCAAAACGGAATTCGCTGGAATTCTTCCTGAATATTCCCGGTTGCCATAAGCCCATGCGGAAGGGATGATGGCACGTGCCCGGTCGCCTTTTTCCATTTTAGAAAGTGCAAATAAGAACCCCTGAATGTATTCTTGGCTAAACACTTCCAATGGAGCGTAATTCCTTTCGGAAGAATACATTCCATTTTCCCTTGCCACTGCTTCTACATTCGTATCAAATACGGTCTCATCCAGCAGCCTTCCCACATAATGTACTTTTAGCGTATCGGCACCTTGGGCATCTATCCCAGAATAAGAAAGGGAATCCCATAGGATCACAATTCCGGAACTAGGATCCTGCTCTTTTTTAATGTACTGATAATCGGTTTGGGCCAAATAGTCCTCAATCTTCTTGAGGTCTTTTTGGAAAATTTCCTGTGGACTCTCCTGATCCTCGATACAGGAAGCAAACAGCCCTACCAGGAGGGCTGTCAGCACTATATTCTTAATTGTGTTCATTCAATTATTTCTGCACGTCCACTACTTCTACGTCAAACACCAAGATAGAGTTTGGCTTGATCACTTCACCGGCTTGTCTTGGGCCGTAAGCCAAGGTAGAAGGGATCAGGAACTTGGCTTTACTTCCGCCTTTAAGCAGCTGAAGACCTTCATCCCATCCTGGGATCACACGGCCTTTTCCTACCATCACCTCAAAAGGCTCATACGGTCTACCTTCATTGAAAATATCATTTTCTTTGGCAATTTCCTCCACGCTGGTGTCAAAGATGGTTTCCCCATCCAGCACATAACCGGTGTAGTTTACCACAGCGGTATTCCCTTCTTCCACCACTTCACCATCACCTTCTTCCTCGATGACGTAGAACAATCCAGACTCCGTTTTGGTGGCGTTGATGTTATGCTCTGCCATGTAATCCTGGATTTTTTTTATGTCTTCTGCCAGCTGGGCTTCGGCTTTCTTCTCCATTTTGGCACGTTGCTTTTCCTGTACCTTGGCCATGAAATCCTGCATTTCGGACTCATCCAAAATGTCCGTAACGCCGATATTCAAGGTTACCTGCTCCTCAGCAGTCAAGAATGGAGGAGTATTCATTTCACCAAAAATATCTTTTGCAGCAGCGCTGAACTGGATACTGTCTCCTTTGCGGAGTCCGGTCATGATCTCATCAATAGCGGGCCTTACCTTAGTGGTGTCGTAGTTTTTGACAGAATCGTTGTGCATCATATAAGCCGGTGCACCGTTCTCGATACTGGAGATAAAAGTGGAGTCCTTGCTGTTTTTTGCAGTGAATTCATAAATGACGAACTGCCCATTTTCGGGTTTTTCACTACCTTCTTTGATGTAAGTGTATTCCGTGCCATCTTCGGTAGTTTTGGTCTTTTGACAAGAGACTACTCCCAAGCATGTTGCCACCATACCGGCTGACAACATCAAACTTTTAATGTTTTTCATTGACTAATTCTAGTTGATTTAATAATCGATCTTGATTTTCTTTAATTAATTTTTCGAAGCGCTCGATGGTATCTTTCAGGGAATCCATGGACCTGCCTCCGGCGGCATTTCGGTGTCCACCACCATCGAAGTATTTGGCCGCAAACTTGTTCACCGCCACGTTTTCGATGGACCGGAAGGAGATCTTCACGCCGTCCTTTCGCTCGGTAAACATAGCAGCGATTTTTATCCCGTCCAAGGAAAGTGCATAATTCACGAGCCCTTCCGTGTCTCCAGTCTGCGAGTCGTATTTTTTCAAGTCTCGCTTACTGATCCAAAAATAGGCGGTATGCAAATCGGTATGGATGACCAGCCTTCTTGTCAGCGCAAACCCTATAAATTTCAACCGATTTACGGAATTGGTATCGTAAATCAATCGGGATATTTTGGAATTATCCGCACCCAGTCCGATCAGCTCTGCAGTGACCATATGGACATGCTTGGTCGTATTTGGATGCTTGAAACCTCCTGTATCCGTCATGATGCCAGAATAGAGGCAGTCAGCAATATCTTTGTCGATCAGCTCCGTTTCTCCCATCTGCACGATCAAGTCGTAGATGAGTTCACAAGTGGCCGCCGCATCAGTACTCCAATACCTAAAATCAGCAAAATCCTCCGGATCTTGGTGATGGTCGATGTTTACCTTGATAGCATCGGCCTTTTTCACCAGTGCTCCAAGCTCATTTATCCTGCTGAGACAGGAAAAGTCCAAGCATATAATGATATCAGCTGCATTGATCAGTTCAATGGCTTCCTTTTGGCAGTCCTCTTTCTCAAAGTTCACCACATCATCATTGCCTTTCATCCAATACAGGAAAGAAGGATAATCCGAAGGGGTGATCACCGTGACGTCATGTCCTTTCTTCTTTAGGTAATTTGACATTCCCAAGGAAGACCCCAAAGCATCGGCATCGGGCTTGTGGTGTGTGGTGATGACGACTTTCTTTGGTGAAGACAGTAGTTTTTTAAATGACTCTAAATCTAGCATCTACAATATTTTAGTAGCACTTTTTACAGTACACAAGACGCAAAGGTCTATATAATTTTTTAAAAATCCCAAATTTATATAAGCCTCTTAAAATGAATAAGATAACTTACAAATAATTGTAAATATTCTGAGTTTCCAGTAAAAACCTTAATTTTGCTGCCAAATATAAACCTTCATTTTCAAAACCAAACAAAATGGCAAGTAACAGAACGTTCACCATGATCAAGCCAGATGCTTTTGCAGAAGGCCATTCAGGTGCTATCCTTAAAATGATCGAAGAGGCAGGCTTTAAAATCGTCGCCATCAAGGCTACCCAGCTTACTGCTGAGCTGGCAGGTAAATTCTATGCCGTGCATAAAGAACGCCCTTTTTATAATGACCTGTGCAATTACATGTCTTCCGGCCCGATCATCGCTGCCATCCTTGAAAAAGACAATGCCGTCACAGACTTCAGAGCCCTGATCGGCGCTACAAACCCTGCAGACGCCGCTGAAGGCACCATCCGTAAACTATATGCCAAGTCCATCGAGGCAAATGCCGTTCACGGATCTGACTCAGACGAAAACGCCGAGATCGAAGGAAGCTTCTTCTTCAGCCAAATCGAGCGGGTAAAATAAGCACTGCTTTTCCCAAGCAAAAAAATCCCATAGAGCCAAGCCCCCAAATTCATTTTTGGAGGGCTTGGTTTTTTTGTTCTGGCCAGATGCCATGGCTATTGATGTGACGCCCTTACAGGGCTAGCTTCGCATCTCATCCACTTTTGAAATGCGGATGGCTGAAAATGGCATTTGTAATGCCCCTACCTGAAACGGCTCTTATACGCAAATAGAACCACTCTCACTATTCCTCCTTCTTCTTAAAAAAGACCTGCCGAATCCATCGGGGCAGGAAGATCGCTCCTAACAGCAGATAAGGATAGTAAGAGAACATCCTCCACAGGATACTGGTCACGAAGGTGTAGTTTGACAGGAACTCGTAGAAGAACTGTGCAAAGAAGAATTCCGCGGTGCCGCTACTACCGGGAGTAGGGGAGATCATCATGACGATCCACATGATAATCTGCCGCGCAAACACCAATATGTGTTCGGTAAAGCTCAGGTCAACATAGGCGGTCATCAGGGCATTGAGCATCAGGTACCGCGAAGACCAAATAAAAACGGTCGCCACGGCAATGGTAATCCAGTACTTTGCATTTTTGCCTTGTAGTTCTTTGCTGGATTCGATGATCTGATCACCGTATTCGCTGGCATTGTACTTCCACTTTCGGATCCAACTGATGCTGAAAATCTTGAGCAATACCCACTTGAAAACCCTTGGGCGATAGAATAATGCCCCCGCCATGATCAGGGAGTAAAGGGCATACAGGGAATAACTTACCCAAAATATATAGTTTAAGCTTTTTCCCAACCGCAGCTCCAACACATGGCTGTCCGGAAAAATACTACCTTGGGCAAAATACAGCACAATAGGAGCGCCAATTACAAAGAATAAATTATCCAAAATGGCCGTTACCATCACAAAAGCAATGGCTTTTCCCAGCTTGATCCCTTCCTTATGCAGGATAAACACCGCCACGGCAGTTCCTCCGACGATGGAGGGCGTCACCGCTGAGGCAAATTCCCACAGAATGATCACATAAATGGCCCTGACCCAAGTGAGCCGTTTATCGGTGATTTCTCGTATCCGGAAGACATAGCCCGCATCCCGCATAAAGATCACCAAAAGGGCCAGCAAGATAGATGGCCAAGAGGCATCGAAGACACTGCGGAGGTTTTCGCGGGTGATCGAAGGATCTGAGTAGAACATGACAAAGACAATCCCAATTCCCAACAGCACAGGAATCCATACCTTGTTGGGGTTAAGCGTCTTGAAAATCTCTTTGTTGTCTAACTTCATAAAATTTACTCGGCTGGGATTTCCTCTAATTTTTCTACCCAAAAATTATTAAAGCCTTCACCCAGCTTGATGGTCACCAAGGACAGTTGAAGAAGCTCTAAAATGGCCAAAAATGTATAGATCACAAAGATCTTGTCCGGCTTATAGTCAATGAAATCCGTGAAAGGCATACGCTTTTTGAAGCTGATTTTATCCAGCACAAAATTCTTTTGCTGATCAATGGTGTAGGGATATTGCACCACAGTGTGTTTGGTTTCATCAGTCCGTGCAGCATATCGGGCCATCACACGCTGAAAAACCTTGAGTACTTTATACAAATCCAAATCTTGGATTTCACTCTCCACATCATCGGCCTTGCTGAGTTCCTTTAGCTCAGCGGCGATGTTGCCACGCTTTTCTTTGGTCATGCGTGCGGCCTCCATCTCGGTGAGCTCACCGATGACGGACTTATACTTTTTGTACTCTAACAAGTGCCTGATCAGCTCTTCCCGAGGATCGATTTCATCGCCATTCTCATCGAGCTCAGGCCTAGGGATAAGCAGTTTTGACTTGATCTTCATGAGTGTGGCCGCTACGAGGATAAATTCGCTGGCCACTTCTATTTCCATTTGTTCCAGGTGTTTGAGGTAATCTAGGAAATCATGGGTGATTTTGGAAATGGGAATATCGTATATATCCAGCTCATCCCGCTCGATAAAGAACAGAAGCAAATCGAATGGCCCCTCAAAAAGCGGTAATTTGATCTCGAAACTCACTGGATACTATTAAATTTCTCTTAATTTTGCGATCAGATTGAATATCAAAGATATTACATTAATACAAAATTCTATAGGTGACGGTTCAAAATCAGTAAGAAAACTTGTGGATAAAAAGTTTGGCTAAATTTTAGCTATATTAAAACATTCATTTGCCGTCACAGTTAATTGTACAGAAGGGATAAACACCGCAATGTTAATAGAACCAGGAAAATTACTTGCCCAGATCAACTCTCCTGCTGACCTTAAGCAGTTCAGAAAAGATCAGCTCGTTCAGATTTGTGAAGAGTTGCGTCAATACATCATTGACAGCGTCTCCGTCTATGGAGGCCATTTCGGAGCAAGTTTAGGTGTCGTGGAGCTTACTGTAGCATTGCATTATGTCCTGAACACCCCTTCTGACCAGCTCATCTGGGATGTGGGGCACCAAGCCTACGGTCACAAGATCCTGACCGGCAGAAGGGAAAAATTCCATACCAATAGACTTTATAAAGGCATCTCGGGTTTTCCCAAGAGAAAGGAAAGTGAATACGATGCTTTCGGCGTAGGACATTCCAGTACTTCTATTTCTGCTGCACTTGGGATGGCCATGGCATCCAAATACAAAGGAGACGAGCTCAAGCAGCACGTTGCGGTCATTGGGGATGGCTCCATGACCGGGGGAATGGCCTTCGAAGCCATGAACCACGCCGGCGTTTCGGACACCAATATGATCATTGTCCTGAATGATAATTGCATGTCCATCGATCCCAATGTGGGCGCATTGAGAGATTACCTTACCGATATCACCACCTCCCAGACCTATAACCGGTTCAAAGATGACTTGTGGCGTATTCTGGGTAAATTCAGCAAGTTCGGATCCAGTGCTCAGGAAGTAATTTCCAAGGTAGAAGGAGCGGTAAAATCTGCTCTTTTGAACCAAAGTAACCTGTTCGAATCGCTGAACCTTCGCTATTTTGGTCCCGTGGACGGACATGACGTAAACCACTTGGTAGAAGTCATGAACGACCTGAAGAAAATCCCCGGGCCGAAGATTTTGCATTGCCTGACCGTCAAAGGAAAAGGCTACGACTTGGCCGAAAAAGACCAGACCAAATGGCACGCTCCGGGCAAATTCGATAAGATTACCGGTGAAATCGCCAAAAAAGTATACGATACCCCTCAACCGCCAAAATACCAAGATGTCTTCGGGCATACCTTAGTAGAACTGGCAGAGGAGAATGATAACATCATGGGCATCACGCCCGCCATGCCTTCAGGGTCTTCCATGAACATCATGATGAAGGCCATGCCTGACCGCGCATTCGATGTGGGCATCGCCGAGCAGCATGCCGTTACCTTTTCTGCAGGATTGGCCACCCAGGGCATGAAGCCATTTTGCAATATCTACAGTACCTTCATGCAACGTGCCTACGACCAAGTGGTGCACGACGTTTGCCTGCAAAATTTACCCGTGGTGTTCTGTTTGGACCGGGCTGGTTTTGCCGGTGCGGATGGCCCTACACACCATGGTGCCTATGACCTGGCATATTTCAGGTGCATCCCCAATTTAGTGGTCGCCGCACCCATGAATGAAGAGGAGCTCCGAAACATGATGTATTCGGCTTCCATTTATGATGGACCTTATTCTATTCGCTACCCCAGGGGCCAAGGGGTCATGGCCGATTGGCGAAAACCCATGCGGGAAATTGCTACAGGCCAAGGACGCATTGTCCAAGAAGGGGAAGATGTGGCGATCTTGACACTGGGGCATATTGGTAATTATGCCGTTGACGCCTGCGAACAACTGGCCGAAGAAGGATTACATCCAGCACATTATGACATGCGTTTTGTCAAGCCGCTTGATGGAGAACTGCTGCACGAGGTGTTTGGCAAGTTCAAAAAAGTCATTACAGTGGAAGACGGCTGTCTGATGGGAGGCTTTGGCAGTGCGGTTTTGGAGTGGATGATGGATCATGATTACCAAGCACAGGTTAAGCGACTGGGCATTCCAGATGCCGTCATCGAACACGGCACCCAGTTGGAGCTGCACAAAGAATGTGGCATGGATAAGGATGGCATTGCCCAAGCGATCAGGACCCTTGCAGCGCCTGTTGCTGCAAAGCACTGATGCAGGAACCATTAAGGTTTTTGGCAATTCATGGAAACAACATCTTCCTTACGGGGTATACTTTTATGATTACTCCTCCTTTATCCTTAACTTCCCTTTATGACCACCACTATTGAATACACCGATCAGGGGCATGGTAAGCCCGTCATTTTTATCCATGGCTTTTGTCAGACCAAGGAAATGTGGAAAAAATTCATTGAGGTTTTTTCCGGCAGATACCGTGTACTCTGCCCTGATTTACCAGGATTTGGCGAGTCTCGTTGGTATGAAGAAAGCATCTCCCTGGAGCAGACCGCCGAAATGCTTAGAGATTGGATAGACACATTAGGGTTGGAAAAACCAGTGGTCATCGGCCATTCTTTGGGCGGCTATGTGGCCTTGGCCTTGGCCGAGCTGATGGGAGAAAAACTTGGTGGACTGGGGCTTTTTCATTCTACGGCCTTTGCCGATGACGAGGAAAAAGTCGGTGTACGCAACCGCACCCTTACCTTTGTGCAGAAACACGGTGTCAAGGTATTTGTAGACTCCTTCGTGCCTCCCTTGTTCACCGAAGCCCATCGTGAATCCATGAAACCCATCATCCGGGAAGTGGTCCAAATCGCTCATAAAACTACCTTTGAAGGATTGGTTTCTTTTACCAAGGCCATGCGTGACCGCAAGGACCGCATGGATGTACTACGTGACTTTAAAGGCAAAAAACTGATGATAGCAGGCGTCCTTGATGGGGCAGTTACCATAGAAGCCAGCAGGAAACACCAAGGGTATGTAGACCATTATCACGAACTTCCTGATGCCGGACACATGGGGATGTTTGAACAGCCAGCAGAAACCGTGGAGATGATTAGTGATTTTTTGGCCATTTAACATTTTACGGGCCGTAAGTATCTGCAAACACAGGACTCCCAAAAACTACCGCACAGCAAACTTATTTTTTCCACAGATCTTTAGCCGCTGTTCATCTGGGCCTGGATAGGGTAGCGCACTTTTGCCATTCCTCCACACAAGTTTAAGCCAAACCATCAATCGATCAAGGACTTAACCAGTGAAACAAATCAATCATTCTTTGGAACTTAATCCTTTTTATCGTAATATTGCGATATAACAATTAATACAGCTATGGGAATCTCCAAGACAGACATCTTTTCTGAAGAGCAAAATGCCATTGCCACTTATGCCAAGGTAATTGGACATCCTGCCAGGGTGGCCATTTTGCAGCATCTATTCCATATCAATACCTGTGTTTGCGGTGATTTGGTATTAGAGATTGGGTTGGCGCAAGCGACCATCTCCCAACACCTCAGGGAACTTAAACAGCTTGGTTTGATCAAAGGAAATGTGGAAGGCACCAGTGTTTGCTATTGCATCCATAAAGAAAACTGGTTGAAGATGAAGAAAACCATGATGCCTTTTTTGGATCAGGATATCCCAAGTCAGGACTGTTGTTAAATAAATTTCAACCCCTTAAAGCAAAGAAGCCATGAAACTATCAGCCGTAAAATCAGCTTTACACAATTTGGATAAAATCGGTTTTAAGCTTCCCGACGGAAGTCTAGTGCCGCGTCATTTCCATGTTACTGAAGTTGGTAAAGTTTCCAAACACTTTATCGACTGTGGTGGGACCGTCCGCCAAGAGGAAGTGGTCTCCTTCCAGCTTTGGAATGCAGATGACTATGATCACCGACTCCACCCCGAGAAGCTGATGCACATTATTGCGCTTTCTGAGAAAACGTTGGATTTGCCTGATGCGGAAATCGAGGTAGAATACCAAGGAGAAACCATTGGCAAATTCGGGCTGGAATTTGACGGTACCCACTTTATCTTGACGACGAAGCAGACGGATTGCCTGGCCAAGGATCAATGTGGCATTCCTGCGGAAAAGCCCAAGATAAGAATATCTACCAACCCATCCGGAACGTGTACTCCTGGTGGCAACTGCTGTTAACATAAAAGAACGATGAACAAGAACCACATGCTTTTGGAAGCGCTGAATGCATCCATAACCGAGGTAAGTAGCCTGCCTATTTCCGAGGATCGCAAACAAATACTTGTCCCATTGGTGGAGTATATCCAGCGCAAATCAGAAAATTGCGAGTCCATACAACTCAATTTTATCTGTACCCATAATTCCAGAAGGAGTCATTTGGCCCAGACCTGGGCCCAAGTAATGGCTTACTATTGGGACATCCCGCAGGTCACCTGTTATTCAGGTGGGACAGCAGCCACAGCCTTATTTCCTACCGTAGCAGAGACCCTTTCCAACCAAGGTTTTAAGGTAACCAAGTTACAGGATGAAGGGTCAAATCCCGTTTACAGCCTAAAATATGCCGGCAATGCCCATCCGGTGATAGGGTTTTCCAAAAAGTGGGATGATACGTTTAATCCCGATGCGGATTTTGCCGCGATCATGACCTGTTCACAGGCGGATGAAGGATGTCCTTTTATTGCAGGTGCAGCGCAACGGATGGCCATTACTTATGAAGACCCCAAAGCTTTTGACGGCACTGCCGAACAATCCAAAAAGTATTTGGAACGGAGCCTTCAGATCGCCTCAGAAATGTATTATGTATTCTCCAACATCAACAAGCAATCATGAGTACCGGTAAAAAGCTGAGTTTTCTGGACAAAAACCTTACCCTATGGATCTTTGTGGCCATGGTAATCGGAGTAGGCATTGGCTTTTATTTTCCCTCATTTCCTGAAAAGGTACAATCCCTGAGCCATGGAAGCACCAATATTCCTATAGCCATAGGACTGATCCTGATGATGTATCCGCCATTGGCCAAGGTAAATTACTCCTTGCTGCCCAAGGTCTTCCAAAACACCAAAATCCTATCGATCTCCCTTCTCCTAAACTGGATCATCGGTCCTGTTTTGATGTTCTTTCTTGCCATCTTTTTCTTGCGGGACTATCCTGAATACATGGTTGGTTTGATCCTCATTGGATTGGCGCGGTGCATTGCGATGGTGTTGGTCTGGAATGATCTGGCAGAGGGGAGCAGTGAGTACGGTGCTGGATTGGTCGCGCTGAACAGCATTTTCCAAGTCTTTTTTTACAGCTTTTATGCATGGCTGTTTATTACCGTCCTGCCGCCATATTTTGGTTTTGACGGTGTCTTGGTGGATATTTCTATCCAGACCATTGCAGAGAGTGTGGCCATTTATCTTGGAATTCCCTTTTTAATGGGAATTTTGAGCCGTTACTTTCTGATCCGAGCAAAGGGAGAAGAATGGTACACGCATGCGTTTATACCGGCCATCTCACCGATGACCCTGGTGGCCTTGCTGTTTACCATCATCGTGATGTTCTCGCTAAAGGGTGAACTCATCATGGAACTTCCCGGAGATGTCGTCGTCATCGCTATTCCACTGTTAGTTTACTTCACTTTGATGTTTATCATCGGTTTCTTTGTCACCAAGGCTATGGGAGCCAGTTATGACAAGACGGCCGCAGTGGCCTTTACCGCAGCAGGAAATAACTTCGAGCTGGCCATTGCGGTGGCCATTGCAGTTTTTGGGCTGAATTCAGGACAGGCCTTTACGGGCGTTATCGGCCCATTGATAGAAGTGCCGGCGTTGATCCTGCTCGTAAGGGTCGCATTCTGGCTACGTAAAAAGTATTATTCTTTCAAGTGAAAAAGAAGAGTGGCATGCGGATCACAGGCGCTACCAGACGATCACGGATGGTTTCCAATGATAATCTGCGAGGGCGGTACTATCCGCATGCCATTTAAGCCTTTTTAGAACTTCACATTTACCCCCGCCATAAAATTGGTTCCGGCCATGGGGTAGTAATAGTTTTCCGTGACCAATTCCTTGCCGGCACCACCGGGCACAAAATAGCTAAAGGTGTATCCATTCGGCTCATACATTACATCAAAGACATTGTTTACCTTCACATTGAATTCCAAGGCCCTGAGGAACCTTGGCCGAAGGGTATAGGCAAACCGGATGTCATTGGTAAAGAAGGCATCCAATTTTCGGCCATCGTTTTGGGTATTGTCCAAGTACTGGTCATCCACATACTTGGCCACCCAGCTGATCTCCATGTTTTTTACGGGATGGAAATCCAGCATTGCAGAGCCTACGATGTTAGGGGAGAAGGCAATGTCCGTATCTTCGTAGGTAAACGACTCCTGCTGAAATTCTTCGGTGGAATAGTCGTCCACATATTCGGTAAAGGTGTCGATCTTATTTCGGCTGAAAGCTATATTTCCCCCCAAAGTCCATTTAGGGGATAGCTTCACCGCCCCGTCCAGCTCAATGCCGGCGCGATAAGAGTTATCCACATTTTCCCGGATGTAGGCACCCACATCGTTAATTTGGCCCGTAAGGATCAATTGGTCCTTATAGCCCATGTAATAAAAATTGGCCGAATAGCTAACATTGCCTTTTTGGGCCCTGATGCCAGCCTCCACATTATGCAAGCGTTCCGGTCGTGGAATTTCGGTGATAGGATTGTCCGTAAAGTCACTTCTCACAGGTTCGCGATTGGCCACAGCATAGGAAGCGTACCAGGTTTCGCCTTTCCCGGACTCATAGCTAATCCCCACCTTCGGATTAAAGAAATCATAATGCTGCGCCCCGTCCACGATGCGGCGGTCATCATTGATGCCTTTAAAGCGGTAATCGATTTGCCTGAACTGTAAGTCCCCAAACAAGTAAAGTCGGTCTGCTACTTCATAGGTGGCTTTGGCATAAATATTTCGATCATCCTTTACAGCATTGTTATCGTAATAGCGATCCCGGATATCCGTTTCTCCAGCGATCCTTGCCCAGATGATTTCACCGAAGTGATCTCCATCATAGCGGTTGGCTCCACCTCCCAAGATCACATCCCAACGACCATCATCCGACACGTAGTTCAGTGAAAAAACTCCACCAAAGAAATCATTGTCCAGCCACCTTCTTCGGATGATATCGGTACTTTCGATGGTTTCATTGCCGATCACGACAGGATCCAGGCCATAGCTGGCATAGTCATCATCCTCACGGAATTGTTCATAATATCCGCGGCCGTAGGTATAATGCAGGGCAGCATGGGCTTTCCAGTTTTGACCGTACTTTCCAGTATAGATAAACTGGTAGTGGTCCTGCTGGTAATTATCGGTTTCATTGTCGTACGTGTAGTAGTTAAAGGTCCGGTCAGTTTCCAACTTATCTTCTGGAAGGCCATACCAGGCTTGATAGGTTTTCTCTTTACCTGAAAATACGTTGACCTTGAAGACATGATTATCGCCATAGTACCCGCCCGACAAGAAATAGGATTTTAGATCTGATGAGGCCCTGTCCACATATCCATCCGACTTGATCTGGGAGAGGCGTGCATCCACCGCCCAACGATCATTCAGCAGGCCAGAGCCCGCCTGCACGGTATATTTTTGGGAATTGAAAGAGCCAAAAGAAGTGGCCACTTCACCGTAAGCCTCCTCTTTTTTGGTATCCGTTTGGATGTTCATGCTGGCCCCGAATGTGGCCGCACCGTTGGTGGAGGTTCCCACGCCTCGCTGGATTTGGATATTGTCTACCGAACTGGCAAAATCGGGCATATTTACCCAAAAGACCCCATGGGATTCCGCATCATTGAGTGGAATACCGTTCACGGTGACATTAATCCTGGTCTGGTCAGATCCTCTAATCCTCAGCCCCGTATAACCGATTCCAGCTCCAGCATCGGAATTGGTGACCACCGAAGGGGTATTGTTAAGCAAGAAGGGGATATCCTGTCCCAAATTGTTTTTGGCAATATCCTCCTTGGTGACGGTGGAAAAGGTAGTTGGCGTGGTTTCCGAAGCCCGAGTGGCCGAAACGATAAATTCCTCGGTCAGCAATGCATTCGGTTCCAACAAGATTTCCAGTCGTGGACTTTGGGCTTCTACTGTTTGTACATGAGCCTCGTATCCCACATAGGAAACCTTGAGCTGGTAATTCCCGGAAGGAACATTTTTGATGGTAAAAGTACCGTTTAGGTCAGCAGTGGCTCCTCTACCCGTGCCTTCCAAAATGACATTGGCACCGATAAGCGGTTCGCCGGTTTCGGCATCCTTTACGGTACCGGTAAGTTGATGTTGCGCCATAGCACAAATCCCTGTCAGCAGCCATGCTGCAATCAGCAATAAAGTTTTCATGATCAAAATTGATTAAGCTGGTTAAACATCAGTGCCGTCCAGGGGTGACGACCCTATTCGTTGTTTACCCGAAGTTCCATAAATATGGAAATCGCATTTCCCTTCGCCGGCACTACCCGGATCAGGTAATATGGGTATGATCTCAGCCCGTAATTTTTGGGCACCCCTAATTCGATCTGTTCTTGCTGCAAAGGTAGAAGGATTATGGAAAAAGAAAAAACAACTCTAATTGGTATTTTACTCAACAGTTAATGGCCAATTTTCCACACTGACCATTATCGGCCGCAGGCAAGCTAGCACCTTTCTCTTTTGCTTTTCATCTCAACACTTCAATTAATATGGTACAAGACACTTTTTTATTGGTCTACAAAATAGCAGCATTAATTGCGTTTATAACCGGTATAATTTACCTTTAATAGGTACGGGGTTGGCATTGTGTTTGCCTATTCCAATCCGAAAACTAAACCAACTATTTATGATAAGAAAGCCAATAGGATTCTTACTAGCAGCTATGGTGATGTTTGCGTCATGCAACAACGACGAAGCGCCAATGCCACAGCAATCAGAAAAGCCTGCATTGCCTCCTGAAGCCAGCATGGCTCCGGACATGACGATGTTTGATGATGAAGGCCAAGAGCAAGCCCGGCTTTCCGCAGTGACCAATTGGGCATACGCTGCGGTAAATGTAGGGGTGTATTCTTCCATCCTTTATTCACACTTGGTCGTTCCGGTGACAGCTTTTAAAGCCACCATTGGCACAGAAGCTTCTTTTGATGAAGAGGCAGGTCTTTGGGTATGGGAGAAGGATTTTGATGTAGAAGGTCATGGGTCATATGACATCCGCCTTACCGCTAATGTCCAAGATGAAAACGTAAACTGGATGGGGTATATTTCTGGTGAAGGAAATGTGGATAACTTCGTTTGGTTCACCGGCACTTCTAATGTGACGGGCGAAGCTGGCTATTGGGAGTTATTCGAATCGCCGGAGTCTCCTTCGGTTTGGCTATCCAATGCTTGGGAATATGACAAAGAAACCGGCAACGGGTCGACCACCTTTAATGTAGAAAAAGAAGGAGATAATCTTGGCAGTTCTATTACATACCGCATTGATAATGATATGGAGATGGACAGAAGTGTCATCATTTCCAACACCTCTCTGGATAATGAAATCTTGGTAAATTGGAGCAAAGCAGACAAATATGGGCAAGTAAAAAGTGAAAGCCACTTTGAGAGCAGCGCCTATTTTTGCTGGGATGCCAACCTTCAAAATATAAGTTGCGAATAATCACCTCTATGACGTGGTCCACGAAAAAGGCGAAAGGATATCAGTTCCTTTCGCCTTCTTTTTTTATCCCTCCACATGGATCAAAGAATAACGGATCAAGCTACAACCTTGGGGACTGGCAGTTTGCTTCATGATAAAACCAGGATCAAGCCGAAAAGTTGGGGTGTAGCCTATTTCGATGGGTAAATATCATTTTTGCCATCTTTGGTTCTATTTGGCCACGGATGAACACTGATAAACACAGATAGAATGCTTAAGAAATGGCAAATCAATGTTCATATCTTTTATCCGCGGCTTACATGAATTTAAATGTTAACGATGCCCCTGCCTTTGGCTATGAAGAGGACCTCTCGGCAAACCTTGGATTTATCCAGTCCATAGATGTAATAGCATCCTTTTTAATAAAGCTGCCCCCAGAAATATTGCTTGATCCTAAAACCACGGATAAATAAAAATAGCACGAAGGTCCAAAGTCACCAAGTGGAGGCTGTAACCTGGACATGAAGGAATTGATCATTGCTGTGTGCCTTAGAGCCTTGGTGGCTTATCATGGTTCCGATAACCAAAGAAGTTTTTGGCCATCAGAAATATTACTGTTCCATGAAAAGGGAAAGGTACGAGGGATATTGAAAAGGATATAGTAGCTGGTAAAAGGTGCTAAAGCTCAAAACACCAAGAGCTATTTGCTGGATTTCTGTAAAAACCTGTCATGTTTCATCCATAAACTTCTTCTTATAAGTAAGCCTATATGCAGCCAAAAGAAGATCCAATGCATCCCATAAATCCCAATCCAGATGAAGCTAAGCACCCTATATTTTTAGAATAAAAACCCCATAAAACAGTAACAAACACCCCAAATAGTCATTTTATACAATTTATTAGCCACAAAACACATTTTATTATATTTACAAAATACTCACATTGATTGCGATTTTTGGTGTCATCATCTACTTTTATAGAACATCAACACGATCCACTACCAAACCACTTTCACCCATGAAAAAGCTCCTAGGATTGTTTCTCCTGCTAACAATCACCATCGCATCGTGCACCACAGGAGAGATTCCCGTACCGACAAAGCAAATGGACATTCCCGTGCTACCCCCTGAAGCCAGCATGGCGCCGGATTTGAACATCTTCGAAACAGCCGAAAGTGAGATGACCCGAACTGAAATGGGCAGCAATTGGGCCTATGCAGCCCTCAATATTGGCGTGTATTCAGGCGTACTGTACCAACATCTTATCGTGCCCATATCTGCATATAAAGCCGTGCTGAGCACAGAGCCAATGATCGACAGGGAAGCGAAGATTTGGGTATGGAAAAAGGCCTTTACCATAGCGGATAAAGGATCCTATGAAATCCAACTGACAGCATCGATCTGGGATGAATCGGTCAGCTGGATGGGCTATATCTCCAGTGAGGGCGGTGATGATTTGTTTGTGTGGTTTAGGGGTGTTTCCAATTTCCAAGGGGAGGAAGGATATTGGGAGGTCTATGAATCCCCCGAATCTCCCGCTGTCTGGCTTTCCAACACTTGGGAGCTGGATAAAGAGACCGGAAATACCACTGTGACTTATACGATGCAAAAAGATGGCGATTACGAAGGAAGTTCCTTTATTTACCAGGAAAACCAGTCTTCGGACCTAAACAAAAAAGTCATCCTATCCAATGCTTATTCAGAAAGTGACGTTTCGATAAGCTGGAACAGTACGGCAAAATATGGCCGGGTGAAAAGCGAATCGTTCTTCGGAGATAGCCAATACCATTGCTGGGACCAAAACCTCGCCAATACCAATTGTGAAAATTAGCCATAACGCAGCCGTGGATCCGTCAATGTGCTACCCACACAATTGGTAACAGCATCCATGAATCGACGGCCTAGACTGTAAAGTTCCCTGACCCGGCCTGCACTTGACCAAATGTCGTACGGACTGGCTCAGGAGGACTTCATGCTAATCACTCAGCATTCCACATGCCTGTAAAACACCGTTTAGCTGGCCACCTTGGTATTTCCCAACCAATGCAGCATCTTAAAGTGTGATCTCAATGCTTGCGCAAAGGTGACTTTTGAATAATAAGGGAGCTGGTACTCTGCCGCCGTTTGACGAACGATTGGGGCAATTTTACGGTAATGCACGTGACAAATATCCGGAAATAGGTGATGCTCAATCTGGTAATTCAGCCCCCCAATCATCCAAGAAAACACCCTGTTTCTTTCCGAGTAATTACACGTGGTCATCAATTGGTGAATCATACGTTCTCCCTCCACTTGGCCATCACCATCCATTTTTGGGAACGTGACATCCGGCATGATATGGGCGGTCTGAAACACCAAAGATATGCTCAGGCCCGTCACAAAGTGTAACGCCAGGAATGCCAACAAAATTTGTCCCACTCCAAACGGAGAGAACACTATCGGCAGCCCCAGGATAAAGGCATAGTAAAGCAGTTTCCACGCGATGATCTTGACGATCGTGTCCCGGTAGATATTTTTTCCCCTGAGGAGCCCCATTTTATAGTACCGATGGAGGCGAATAAAATCCTTGGAAGTCACCCAAGAAAGTGTCGAAAGGCCATAAAAGAACCAAGTATAAAGATGCTGATAAGGGTGGAACCCATTTTTCTTGGCATTGGGCGAAAAACGCAAGAAGAAAGGGACGTTGATGTCATCATCTCCTTCATGGATATTGGTAAAAGAATGGTGTAAAACGTTATGCTGAATCTTCCAAACGGTGGCATTTGCCCCGACCATATTTAAGGTGTAGCCCAGCAGTTTGTTGATCAATTTGTTTTTGGAATAGGTTCCATGGATCGCATCATGCATGACGCCCATGCCAATCCCGGCCATGCCCAAACCGCTTAAAATAAAACAAACGTAAAGCTGCCACGTCTGACTCACCACCCCTAAGATCACCAGCAGGACCGGCACAAAATAAAGGCTGAGCATAAATATTGTTTTTAAGATCATCTCCAGATTGCCATATCTGGACTTTTGAGATTGCTTAAAGTAAGCATTAACCCGGCTTCTAAGTGTAATGGAAAATTCAGACAGTGCTGATTCCGTAAATCGAATCGTCTTGATATTGGATGTAATTAAATGGTAAATTAATTTTTATGCGTGCGAATCAAAAACACCTCCTACTGAAGGACCTAATGATTTTAAAAAGAACTGAACCGTTTTAAGCGAACATTCTTGAAACTCTTATGAGGATTTATAGATCCTAAAGGCTTTGTAAACGTGTGTAAAATACTTCTTGGTTTTTATTCAACATGTATCTGTGTCCGGAAAAGCAAAAGCGACTGATCGCAAGGTTAGGCATTTTAAGGTGATTCAAGACACTATTCCGCACTAATGGTCAGCACCTTAACCTAAGCAAGGCACCAACGTATAGTGCCAAATGTAGCCATTCTTAATGGATATATTGGTAGGAAAGGATGTTAAAACTTCCTAAACTTTTTGACCAACCCACCCTTTCCAGAAATCACCATGACTGTAATGGTAGGTCATACGTAAAGCCTGCCCTATAATTGGCTTAATACACCATTGTTCAGCGCAAAATCATTACCTTAATGAGCAAAATAAACACATTGAATCAATTTTTATCATGGACAAGACCCAATTGAAAAAAGATATCATGCCAAAAGAACTGGTGCTAAAGCTTCATCGGGACATTCCACCAACAGACTGGATCCATAAAATTCGGCTTTTGGACGAGTTTTTTGACAGCGTGGCCCCCAAACTCGATGAGGACGTGCTGTTCATCAAGAGACATGAACAATATGGCTTTTTCCTTTGGGAAGCGGGAGAGTGGAGCAGGGCAATCGAGCATTATGAAAGAGCCCTTACCAAACTCGAAGCAGCTGATAATCCTTTTTTATACCACATCGTCACCCTACAGCTCATCACTTGCTATCAACACTTGGAAAATTACCGTGCAGCCATGGTCTGGTTTGAGACCGCCATGCTCAACCTCACCCCAGGACACCATGCATTCGAGCGCTTAGGATTGCTTGAAAAATATGTACAGCTCTTGGAGGCTACCGCCCAGCCATTTGACGAAAAGTATTTGCCTATCATCCAGCAAGTGGTGGATGAAGCAGGTTTTCCACCTCCTGAAGAGCATCCTAAAAGCGCTATTAAATCCCTTTCAGCCATGCATTTGGAATGGAATCAAAAATTATCCAAGCTCTACCTCGATGCGAAAAAAGGCAAAATCGACTTACATGATTCACTGAAAGCATATGCCGAGACGTGCCCCATTGGCTGGTATCGTGACCATGTAAATGAACGTCTCTAGCATCAGGCTACCCCTCAAAAGTCTTACTGGAATCGGCCACCAGAGCATTGATCTCTGCCAATTCTGCCGGGGTAAGGTAACGCCATTTTCCCACAGGCATATCCAACTGGACATTCATGATGCGGATGCGCTTTAGCTTCGTCACTTCATAGTCCAAGTATTGACACATCCGTCTGATTTGGCGGTTAAGGCCTTGGGTAAGGACAATTTTGAATTTCCGCTTTCCGATCTGCTCGACTTTACACTTTCTGGTTACCGTATCCAAAATCGGAACGCCATTGGCCATTTTGTGGATAAAGTTTGGCGTGATCGGTTTATCCACCGTCACGACATACTCTTTTTCGTGATTATTCCTTGCGCGCAAAATTTTATTGACGATATCACCGTCATTGGTCAGGAAGATCAAGCCTTCACTGGGTTTGTCCAGCCTGCCGATGGGAAAAATCCGCTTTGGGTGATTGATATAATCAATGATATTGTCCTTTTCCCTCTTGGTATCGGTGGTGCAAACGATACCCACCGGCTTATGAAAAGCGATATAAATAAAATCCTCCTTGGGAGGGGATACCAGCTTGCCATTGACCCGCACGTCATCGCCGGGGCTTACCTTGGTGCCCAACTCCGGCACTTTGCCATTAATGGTGATGCACCCTTCCTCCAACAGCTTATCTGCTGCTCTTCTGGAACAATAGCCAATTTCACTTAAGTATTTATTTATCCTTACCGTGTCCTTATCCATAAATGCCTTGAAGATGAGAACACAAATGTACGGGATTCTTTCCAAAAACAAGATGGCCATTCCAAGGCAATCCCCCTCGCAAAGTGCAAACCGACCGTGTGGATAACTTCCCTTATCCTTCCTCCGCCAACCGAAAGATGATATCACGCGCCAATGTACCAATGGTCTTCACATTGTACCATACGGCATTGACATCCATTAAAATCCCATTGGCAATATGACCAACAGCATAGATGCCTTCCCCCCCTTTTGGAGAAATCACCTGCATTGTTCGCTCGTTAAGGACGGCTCCACCGACTTCATACGGCTGGATATAATTTCGCTCCAGTAACTTGTGGATAAGTGGACTTTCCATTTGTGCCAATGCCGATGAGCTGCCAGTGGCATTGACCAAAAAATCCACCGTCACCCGCTCCTTCTGGCTGGTCTTGATGCCAAAAGTCCCTTGCTGATACGAAACCGCATCGCCATCCTTCATCGCACAAACCTCCAACTGCCCTTGATCGAAAAGCTTCCTTAGCTTTTTGGCATTGTGCAGCGGCATGGGATGCCTGTTGATCGCCCAATCACTGCCCACCCATTTTTTGAACAGCAGCTTTTGGTCGGTGTCCATCCAGCTCCAAATGGTGGAGGCATCGTACCGCAAGGCATCGGCAATATTGAGCAGGGCATCGCCGCCCTCTTCGGCACATGAAATGTCCCAAGCGAGCAGTGCTTCCGGTGAGGATAAACGGGCCGTAAACTGCCGCCAATCCACTGGATGCCCCTCGTAATGGGCTACTTCTTCCATAAAAAGTCGGAGAAGTGTCTTCACGCGAGGCTTTTGAAGCGTCTTGCGCTTGATGCTGTGGATATTGTGTAAGGTGAGGTATATGCGCTGGTAAGTTTTGTTTTCTAAAGGCTGGACGCGAGGGAGCAGTCCATCCGGTGAAAAAAGCGAGATTTTTCCTCGATGGTCATTATCCACAAGGGTCATCACGGTATCGATGGCGCTCAGGCTAGTTCCCAATACCCCCACGTGCGCGTCACCTGGAATGGTCGACTTGAGCCGGGAGGTGGGCCAGGGAAAATCCACATATTCCGGCCGTTTCTGAAACTTGGAAAAATTGTTTGGCTTGGGGGTTCCCAAGGCCAAGATCACAAAATCACTCGGAATGGCTTCGCCGTTTTCCAACATTACCCGATAGGATCCCGCGTCCATTTCCATATCCACAGCATACCCCTTTACGACCTCCACCACAAAACCACGGGAACGGGCCATTTTCAGGTATCGATCAGCCTGCTCGGCAATGTAATCTCCATAAAAGATACGTGTCGTGTATGCATTATCCACCTCATCCGTACCTTTGAGGTCTTCTCTTTGTCGATGGCCTTTTTTCTTCAGCCATGCTGCAAAGTGGCCTGGCTCATGTGCAAAAATCCCCATCAAATCCGCTTGGGTATTCAGGATATGCCCAGGCTGGGGTGTTCCAAAAGCCAAGCCATACCCCAACCGCTCATCCTTTTCCACAATCGTAACCTGTACCTCTTTTTCCAACCCTGATGTAACAATGTGGATAAATAACTCGATAAATGCTGAAATTCCATTGGCACCGCCGCCAATTATGGTGATGTTTTTCATGGTTGACGTTTAAAACCTTAGAGAAACTCAAGATAGTTAAAATATTTTCATTACGGATATGTTGCCCTCCTTCGGGAAAGCCCTTATTTTGTGGCTTCCTTCCATTTTCGGCTATAATTTGCATGATATATGAAACGACGATTACTGATTATCTTCTCTTTTCTTCTCCTCAGCCTTTTGGCTCATGGCCAGACCAAAAGCCCACAGGTATTTTTAGGCTATCCACTCGGCGAGCGATTTACCCCACATCACCGAATCGTCGACTATTTCGAGCATGTGGCCGCACATAATGAAAATGTAATACTGAAATACTACGGTGAAACCTTCGAGCATCGGCCGCTGCTGGTAGTATGGGTTTCGGCCCAAGAAAATATCGACCAACTGGAAGAGATTCGAATCGATAACTTGCGCAGGACCGGGCTTGAAAAGGGCAATCCCACAACTTCCGTTCCCATCACTTGGCTGAGCTATAATGTCCATGGAAACGAAGCGGTCTCCTCAGAAGCCGCGATGAAGACCCTTTGGGCTTTGGTGGATCCTGCCAAAGGGGAAAACAAGGCTTGGCTCCAAAACAACCTCGTGGTGATCGATCCCTGTGTCAACCCTGATGGCCGGGACCGCTATGTCAATTGGTACAACCAAAAGATGAATGTACCGCTTCAGCCAGACCTCCAATCCATCGAACACCAAGAACCTTGGCCCGGTGGACGGGCAAACCACTACTTGTTTGACCTGAATAGGGATTGGGCTTGGCAGACCCAGCAGGAATCACAGCAGCGTATGACCCTTTACCAGCAATGGATGCCAAACATCCACTTGGATTTTCACGAACAAGGCATTAACAGCCCCTATTATTTCGCTCCTGCGGCGATTCCACTACATCCTCAGCTGAGTGATTACCAGATGGAATTTCAGGAAACTTTTGGTCGGCAAAATGCGGCCTATTTTGATCAGCACAACTGGTTTTATTTTACGAAAGAGGTCTTTGACTTGCTCTATCCAAGCTATGGGGACACCTACCCGATGTTTAACGGTGCCATTGGTATGACCATCGAGCAAGGCGGCTCAGGTGCGGCTGGCATTGGGGTCCACACCGCAGAAGGGGATACTTTGACGTTAAAGGAACGCATCCGTCACCACCACACCACCGGAATGACCGCTATCGAAGTGGCGTCAAAAAATGCCAAAACGTTACTGGAAGAATTTAGCCGTTACTTTGAGCCCTCTCCTAAGGGGAAATACACCAGTTTTGTCATCAAAGGGGACAACTCCGCTGGTCGCATTACCGGATTGCTCTCACTCTTGGACAAGAACCATATCCAGTACCGCTTAAGTGGGAAAACGGCAAACCTCCAGGGATTTTCCTATCAAAAAGGCCAAAAATCATCCTTTAGCCTGGAAAAAGACGATATCATCGTCAATGCCTGGCAGCCAAAATCAGTGTTGACACAGGTGCTTTTCGAACCCGAGGCCCAGCTTCAGGACAGCTTGACTTATGATATCACCAGTTGGGCCTTACCGTATGCGTATGGGGTGGAAGCCTATGCTCTGCAGGAAAAATTGGAGGGAAATACTACTTATCCACAGCAAGAACCCGTAAAAAACGATGTGGATAAATCTGCTTTAGCCTACATCGTCCCTTGGCAGGATGCCTCTGAAGCCATTTTCCTGGCGGCCTTATTGCAGGAGGACATCCGGGTCAGGTCAGCATCCTATCCTTTTACCGTGGATGGCCAGACCTATCCTACCGGAAGCTTGATCATTACCCGTGGCGGCAATGAATATGTAAAAGACTTTCATCAAAAGGTCGTGACATTGGCAAACACCCATCAAATCGTCCTCGGTACCGCTTCCACAGGTTTTATGGATAAGGGAAAAGATTTTGGTTCGCGCTCGGTCAAAACCATCAAGGCCCCAAAAGTGGGAGTATTTAGCGGAGAGGGAGTTTCTTCACTAAATTTTGGGGAAGTCTGGCATTTCTTTGAGCAACAGCTGCAATACCCAATATCCGTGCTGGAAGCTTCGGCCATAAATCATCTGAACTTGACAGCATACGACGAGCTCATCCTTCCCAGTGGGAGCTATGACTGGAATGATAAAGCCTTGGAAAAACTAAACGAATGGACGCAGGCAGGAGGAAAACTTATTGTTATAGAAAGTGCATTGGACCTTTTTGTTGATAAAGATGGATTTGACCTGTCCACCTATTTGTCGGATCAACAGCAAGAAGATTACCTTCCTGAAGCAAGTTCTGACGATTCCACGACCAGTCCTTACCGGGAAAGGGAGAGACAGGCCATTTCCGATTATGCAGCAGGCGCCGTTTTCGAAGTGGACATGGACAGCACTTACGCCTTGGGCTATGGCACAGGAGGAAAATACTACACCCTAAAAAACAACCCCACCCGATACGCCTTTCTCAATAATGGCATCAATGCGGGAGTTATCCACAGCCTGGATCAGCACAGAAGTGGCTTTATCGGCTATCGCGCCAAAGCAAAGATGAAGGAAAGTCTTGTTTTTGGTGTGGAAAACCGCGGTAAGGGGCAGTTAGTGTACCTTGTGGATAACCCTCTCTTCAGGAGTTTTTGGGAAAATGGTAAACTTATCATGGCCAATGCGGTCTTTTTAGTAGGGAATTGAGCAGTGGAGTGGGAGAATACTTGATTGATTTCTCCTCCAGAAATATGATCATGGCAAAATGGATGTTAGCGGAGACTGCTGGAAGATAGAGCATCAAGCGGAAAAGTTGGGGCGCCAGCCCATTTCGATCGCTCATCTTATCCTTGGCTAGCGATGGTTTCTATTTGGCCAGGGATGAATGCTGATTAACACGGATAGGATGCTCAAGACATTGCAAATCCGAAGCAGCATTGTGCATTATAAACTTCCAAGCACATTCCAAATGCCTTGCTCGGTGAGGGCTTGTTGGTTAACCAAAAAGGCTATAAAGCCCCAAAAGCAGTAAGTGGAAGCAGTGCAACTTAAAATTGCTATGTCCCTTAGGGTCTTTGTGGCGTATGATGGTCCCGATAAATAGGGTCTGCTGATAAAATAAAAAACGTTTTTGATGTGCTATTAAGCGGTCTTTTTCTTAAGATTAAGGAAGACTAAGTGCAAGGAAATATGGCAAATCGGACCAAAAGGCGTGCACCACGCAATGAATATACGAGCCCCAATCAGCTGTCGATTACAGGTTTTGAGACCCCGTTCCATAACCAACTTGACCCGAACAACCGCTGGGTGCTGCTCAGTGCACAGATCCCGTGGGACGATCTGGTAGGCCTGTACAACAAACACCATCCAGCCAAACAAACGGGAAGGCCCTCGCTGAACCCCAGGGTGCTGATCGGTGCGGTGATCATCAAGCATATCCTCAACCTTGATGACCGGGAGACGGTAGCCCAGATTACCGAAAACATGTATCTCCAGTATTTTCTGGGCTACAGCTCCTATATCAGGGAAGCGCCCTTCGATGCCTCGCTGTTCGTGGATATCAGAAAGCGTCTGGGAGGGGAACTGATCGCCGAGATGAACGGGCGGATCCATGGATTTTCGATGGAAAGGAGGACAAAGAAGATAGAGAAAGGGAGTAAAGATAAAGATGGAGCAGGGGGATCACCTCCAAACAACAAGGGGGAGGTGCTGTATGACGCGACGGTCTGTCCGCAGGATATCGCCTACCCGACCGACCTTGGGCTGCTCAACAAAGCAAGGGAGATCACCGAGGCCATCATAGACGAGCTGCACAGGAAAGCCCGGCAGGGCAAGAAGCCGAGAACCTACAGAAGGGTAGCGCGGAAGAACTACCTGAAGGTAGCCCAGAACAAGAACCCCTCGAAAAAGACGATCCGCAAGGGGATAAAATCACAGCTCCAATACCTTTGCAGGAACTTTAAGACGATCGAAAAACAGCTGGACAATTTTGATGTCTTCCCTTTGGACCACAGGACACAGCGAAGCTATTGGATCATCGGGACACTTTATGAGCAACAGCTATGGATGTTCGAGCACCGCAGCCATCAGGTAGCAGACCGGATAGTAAGTATTCACCAGCCCCATGTACGGCCGATAGTCCGTGGAAAGGCCAGGGCCAGGACGGAGTTCGGGGCGAAGATCCACCTTACGCTTGTGGACGGCTACTCTTTTTTGGACACAGTATCATGGGATGCCTTCAACGAGGGCAGCTGCCTGACCGATTATGTGGAAGGCTACCGGGAAAGGTTAGGTTTCTATCCGGCCAAGGTGCTGGCCGACAAGATTTATTGTAACCAGGAGAACAGGAAGTGGCTGAAGGAAAAAGGGATAAAACTGGCGGCCAAGCCCTTGGGCAGGCCACCGGCCAGGGCAGTGGAAAACCACGTAAGTCCAGGAGAGCGGAACCCGATAGAAGGGAAATTCGGCCAGGCAAAGAACGGTTACGGCATGAACCGGATCAGGGCAAGGCTGAAGGACACCAGCCAGTCGTGGATTGCCTCGATTATCCTAGTGCTCAACCTGGTCAAACTGGCCGGGGAGGCACTCCTGTGCCAGTGTTTTTCAGCAAGAGGGATCTCCAAATACGACCTTTTCCAATGGCTGGATATATTCCTGGCCAATTTTATAACAAAAAACCAGTACAGGCCACAACCTGTACTGGTTTTACATAACTTAAATGGCTGAGTTTTTCAGCAGGCCCTAAATATCGCTTGATCCCCTAAAATGGCCCCTCATCATGGTGATGAAAACTTTCATTTGTTAGTAATCGTTTATCATTTTATGGGCAAAAAGAAAAAAGATAAGCAACCAGAAGAATCCGTAGATTGGGATGTAAGCGAAGGATTCGGTGGAATTCCAAACGATATCGACCTGACCAAAATTATCGGCTGTGCTTCCAGCAGTGGGAAAAAGTATAAATCGAGTAGGAAGCAAAGATAGGGAGCGACCCTAACTTTGCTGTCCTCTCACACCACCCAGCGTACGTGGGTCGTACTGGGCGGTTTCTTTAAATGTTTAACGTAGTTTTCCTTGAGGCTGTATAGGCCTATAGTACCGAACCATTTCAGGTTCATTGCCTCATGGGCGGCAGGGGTCACTGATAACCTGTACCATCCCTTCGAAATTCCCGCAGTCGCCCAACTCCTGTTCCATGGTACGCCAAGGCGGTGTAGGAGCTTTGCCATCGTAAATGCCCGCTTACATTGCTTAAGACGAAAACACCTTATCCTGCGGTTAAGCCAACCTTCTATTGCCTTTAATCTTCCGATCATTTGGGCATTTTTGAAGTAGTTGAGCCACCCCCTCAGGATGGGATTGAGCTCCTTCACCAACTGTTCAAGGCTTATCCCCCGATTTCGTTGGGTAAGTTGCTTGAGCTTTGCTTTCAGCCGTTGCTCGCTGGTCTTGCTAAGCCCCAACCTGCCTTCGATCAGGATGCTGTGGCCAAGAAAATTCAGCTCGTATGGCCTGCTTATCTTGCTCTTTGACTTGTTCACTTTCAGCAGCATACGCTGCTCTATGAACGCTGTGAGACTCGATAACACTCGCTTTGCAGAGGGTTCACTTTTGACCATAACGATCAGGTCGTCTGCGTAGCGTACAAAGCGGTGGCCACGTACTTCCAGTTCTTTGTCCAGTTCATCCAGTATAATATTGGAAAGAAGTGGGGATAGTGGACTGCCCTGGGGCATGCCTTTTACCCCTTGGCTCACCAGTCCGTCTTTGAGCATACCTGCCCGAAGGAACTTGCCAATGAGCTTCAGCAGGGTTTTGTCTCCAATCCGTGTCCCCAACAACCACATAAGCCTGTCGTGGTTCACTGTATCGAAGAACTTCTCCAAGTCTATATCTACTATCCAGTCCCGGCCTTCTGACACTTCTTGACCGGCCTGTCTGAGGGCATCATGTGCCCCTCGGTCTGGCCTAAAGCCGTAGCTCCTGTCCGAGAACGTGGGATCGTAGTGTAAACTTAGTACCTGACTGATGGCCTGCTGTACCAGCCTGTCTTTGGCCGTGGGAATCCCAAGGATTCGTACTCCCCCATTGGGTTTGGGTATCTGTACCTCACGTACGGATTCTACCCGATACTTACCCGTGATGATTTGCGATTGGAATTCATGGTAATGACTTGAAAACCACTGCCGTAACTCCTCCACACTCATCCCGTCAATTCCTGCACTGCCCTTGTTGGACACTACTTGCCGCAGGGCGGCAACAAGGTTTGAGGGGGACACTATCTTCCCCATCAATTCCTTGGTCAAGGCTCGTTCTTCCGTGCACCTTGACAACCACTCTCGCCTAACCTTGCCGCCTTGATTGCAGAATACGTCTGCTCCCTTGACTGCACGGACGCTCGACCATTCGTCTAGGCCTGCTAGACTCATCTGACCGATTATACGTTTTCCTGCTTTCATTGTGGTTGTTGCAATTTGTCCGGTAACTGCTCCTTGTTTAAAGATTTGGCCCTTCGCTCCACTCCCATTACAGGAGCTTCCTCACTACTATGGCCGCTGCTGACTTCTGATAGCCTCTCGGATATACAGACCTCCCGTGTTAAGCTAAACATCACCTACTTTATACTACTGGATTTACCTCCTTGAATTACGTTTGGACTTCGGACTTCGGTGTCTATTGCCACCTCATCCTCCAAGTAGGCCTTATATCCAGTTCTTATTCATTAGGACAAAGCTTTGTTTTAGGCTTCTTTCAGATTTTGGGTCACCCCAAACACCCTTGCCCTCAACTAATGGTTCGTGCCAACCCGCCCATAAGGGACTTAAACCCTCCTGATGTTTAGCATGCACGGCAAACAAAAAAGGAGGACTAAACGGTCCTCCTTTTCTATATCATCCTACTTCGAATTTAAGCTTGCGGCTTTCCGTCAGGATAGAAGTGATTCACATCTCTTTGAGGAAAGGGAATTTCGATATCATTGGCTTCGAAGGCCTCTTTCATGGCTTCCATGTTATCGAAATACACCGGCCATAAATTAGCCGCATCGGTCCAAACACGAATGACCAAATCCAAGGAACTGTCGCCAAAGTTATTGAAAAACACGACTGGGGCAGGATCTTTATGTACCCGCTCATCCTTAGCAAATACACCCAAAATGATCTCTCTGGCCTTCTTTAGGTCGGTACCATAAGCCACACCTACATTGAAGTCTGCCCTTCTGGTAGGTTTATTGGACATATTGATAATATCCGAATTGGCCAAGGCTCCATTTGGGATGACGATATCCTTATTATCAAAAGAATGCATTTTAGTGTACAGGATATCGATGGATTCTACTACTCCCAGATGTCCTTGTCCTTCTATGACATCTCCTACTTTAAATGGCTTGAAGAGCAAGATCAGGACACCTCCGGCAAAATTGGCCAAAGAACCTTGCAAGGCCAAACCAATGGCCAAACCGGCAGCACCGAGAATCGCCACAAAAGATGTCACATCAATTCCTACTGTATAGGCAATGGTCAAGAAAAGTAGAATATAGAGCACAGCACTTACTACGCTAACTAAAAAATTTGTCAAAGACGGATCTGGATTTCTGGTCGCAATTACTTTTTTAACGGACTTCAGAATAAAACTGATAATCATCTTACCCACGATATAGATAAGAATAGCATAAAGTATACTGGGTATAATATCCCATAAGAGCGCTACGCCCTGATCATACATTGACTGTAATGTTTCTGCATTAAGATTTTCCATAGGTTATAAAATAAATAGTTAAAAACGTAGATTTATATAAAGTTTAGAGCTGCAAATAAACAGCCAAAGGATGATAAAATGATTAAGACTTCTTAATTTAAATGAAATTAGATAAATTTTAAAGCATAAATTGGACAATTGTGGGTGAAAAAATCATTATGCTGGATAAAACAGGCTTAATATCCAAAAATGTTTGTCCGTATACCACTATGAACGATTCGGTACCCTAAATTGGTTAACGTAATAAAGCGGGCAAGTGCCGTAAAAGGATAAGATAAGGTAATTTGCAGGATTTAGCGTATTTTTGCCCTATCTCATTGCCCAAAAGACACCAAAAATATATGTCAACAAAATCAGCAAAAATACTCAAGGACCATCAGCTCCGCGTAACCAGTTGCCGCAGGGATGTATTGGACACATTCCTCCATAAAAACATTGCCTTGTCCCATTCTGATTTGGAAGAAAAGCTAAAAGAGAATTTTGATAGGGTGACGATCTACAGGACCCTCAAGACTTTTTTGGACAGCGATCTTATTCACAAGGTGCTGGATGATACGGGGGTGACCAAATACGCCCTCTGTCACCATGATGCTGCAGAAGACCACCATGATCACGAACATGTTCATTTTAAATGCGATGTCTGTGGACAGACCCAATGCATAGCGGAAACTTCCCTACCGCAAATTAACCTTCCCGATGGCTTCATCATCAAGGAAAAAAGCCTATTGGTGCAAGGCACCTGCAATAAATGCAGCAACTAAACTTCCAAGGGAGGAGCAGGTTCTTTGGTTTTGGGACCATCCGAAGGCCATATGACTCCTGGTGGCAAGTCGATTTTGGGAGGATCAGTGACTTCTATGCCTCCATCACCATCATCGCTGCGGTTTTTCCGAGACCCATGGGCTGGTCTGATCATCGTCATTAAAAAATACACAAGCAGGACATAAGCGACCCCAAAAATAATCATATCTACTACCATTATGCTCATGCGCTTAACCTTTGATGATGGTTTATAATTTACAAGAAATATTAAAATAAGTCAATAGCAGCACCCAACAATAGGTGACGTACGAAGGACAACACAGTATTTAGCGTAAAAATGCTCTTTCTACGGTTACTGGAAAAGTATGGCTCGATAGTCATCCTAAGTGCTTGCCTGTTTGGCAGGAAGGCAATCGAAGGAGAGCGTATGGCCTCGCTCGCTGACCGCAATAGGAGGGCGCTCAGCCAAACTTCCCTCATTTCAATACTATAGCAACTCTAAGCTCATTAAACATCTCGGAATTTATCCCTCCGGCCATATGGTATGACCCTCCATAGCACCGCTAGGGTAAGGCCATTCGTAAAGCCATCAACGCTAAAAAGACAAAAATTTTCAAGGCTATTTCCTGATCCATTTGTTAAATACCTCATATCATCAGATATTTGCCGTTCGAAAAACTTGTGTCATGATCGTAAAAACCAAAAAATATAAACTCGAAACAGGAACGTATGTTAAACTGGGAATGAAAAATGTCCTTAGAGAGCAATGGTGGGTGGTACTCATTGCCATTGCGATTGGATGTGGCTATTTCTGGATTGCTTCCTGGTGGTGGATCAGCATGGCTTTTGTAGCCCTGTTGCTCTATTTGTTGTTTTGGGTTATTCAATTTGCTGGCGTTAGCCAGATGGAACAAAACAAAGTAATGTTCGAGAAACTGGCCTATGAGATCGATAGCCGCCAGATCCTGATGAAAATAAATACCAAGCAAGGCATGCCCATCAACTGGGGAATGATCAAAAAAGCGGAAATCAATAAGGATGCGTTTGTGCTGATCATGTCAAAAGCCCAGTTCGTTCATTTACCGTTTAAGATTTTCAACACTGAAAACGAGCGGAAATTTATCGAGACCATCCTGAAGCGTAAAGGGCTCGTGCAAGGATAATTTCCGAATCAAGTAAGCACGTATGCTGCAGTGGCTTTTAGTGTGGCTTTCTAGCACTTACCTCTGTTGAAGCGCATCGATGTTATAAAAGCAATCCCTGTGGAAAACCGAGTTATCCACAGGGATTGTTGGTTTATGGCCTTAGGTTTTCAGCGAATAGCCATTTTCATAATCATAATGCAGCAACTCCTCTGCCGCTGCATCCTGCCCAAACGTTTGCTTTGCAGGATTCCAGCGAAGCTGACGGCCTAGCTTATTGGCAATATTCCCAAGGGTACAAACCGTACACGTACTGTGCCCAATCTCTACTGACGCAATAGGATCCTTTCTCCTGATGACACTCTCAATGAAGTCCAAGTAATGCGGATGGGCGTCCACGTTTGATTTTTTGGCTTCCGGCACGACCAATTCCGGATCTGAAGCTTTAAAACCACCCCTGGAAACCTGTATCCAGCCCTTGTCACCAATAAAGCGTACGCCGCGTGTATCACCATCAAAAGGCTCGGCGGTCATGACAATCCCATTTTCATAGATAAACGTCAGGGGCTCATTTTCCTTTTCAGGCCTGATTTCCACGGGGCCATGCCGATCCATCCCAATGCCCCACTGGCCAATATCAAACATGTGCGCGCCCCAGTCGGTCATCAAGCCACCACCGGTTTCCCAATACCATCGCCAGGCAGCCCATAGCTGTTCATGTTGGACAGGGTCTACCGTGATGGGAGGATTTAGTTCATGGTTATAGGGCACTGGCTTAATCGGCCCGAGCCATAAATCCCAGTTCAAATCGGATGGCACTTCCTCTTTGGACAGGTCAAATGGCTTGGGAGAAGTAGGTGTACCGACATTGGCCTTGACCTGTTTTACCTTTCCGATATGACCCTTCTGGACCATTCTGACGGCATATTGAAAATTATGTTCAGAGCGCTGCTGGCTGCCCACGGCCAAAACCACACTATTATCCCGAACCGCTTTGACCAATGCCTGGCCCTCCTTAATCGTATAGGTCAGCGGTTTTTCCAAGTATACATCCTTTTTGGCTTTACACGCATCAATCGCCATCAGGGCATGCCAAAAATCAGGAGTCGCAATGACCACTGCATCCACATCCTCTCTGGCCAACAAATCTTGATACCGCTCATACACGGGAATGTCAGCTGGGGATTTGCCATAACGTGCAGAAACGGTCTGTTGGAAGCGCTCTCGCTTGACGCCATAAACATCACATCCGGCGATGATTTCCACATGCGGAATATTCATCATCCCCTGCATGATGCCGTACGATTGCCTGCCCAGGCCAATGAATCCAAGCCGAACAGTGCTGATTCCAAGCGGGGAAAATGAAGGTTCTTGTGATTTGCCAAGGCCCAGATGCGGCAAAAATGAAAGCCCTAGGGCGCTGAGGGCGGAGGAGCCCATAAATTTTCTTCTGGAAAGTCCAGCTTTCGTGTTTTTATCCATGAATATTTCGGGTTATTAGTAGGTTTACAAAAATAATTCTCCCAAAATAGCCTTATCCCATGGATTTATCAAGCACTCTTAAAAGGCAGTTTCAATTTCAAACTTATCAATGGTAAAAAACATGCGAGCTCCCATCTCAAAATTCCTACCTGGAGCCGCTTTTATACTAATCTGTTTGCCTTCATCGTCTTCAAGCTTTACGATTTGGTGATCACCATAAAACAATACCCTTGTCACTATTCCACTAAGGGGCTGTTCGGTACTTTTCTTTATTTTGGCATCTTCAGACCTGAAAAGGATTTTTACTTTATCGGTATAGCTTGCAGAGTCTGGATGGGGAATAAAACCAAATCCAGCATAAAACCCATCCTCCGTCGGCGTGGCCAAAAGCTCATTACGCTTTCCGAAAAAATTTGCCACATAGGCATTTGCCGGCTTCTTGTAAATCTCTACAGGTGTCCCCACTTGCTGCAAAATCCCCTTATGGAGAATAGCAATGCTATCGGCCAAGGACAAGGCATCCTTCGCGTGATGGCTCGCCACGATCGCCGTAATCCCTGTCGCTTTTACGATATCCCTGATGTCTTCACTGATTTCGTTCTTGAAGCGGGTGTCCAAGCTGCGAAAAGGGTCATCCAGCAGTAATAGCTTTGGCCGGGAAGCCAGTGCCCTGGCCAGCGCGGCACGCTGTCGTTGGCCAGAGGAGAGCTGATGTGGATAAGCGCTAAAACTATCTTCCAGTCCCGCCAAAGCCAAGCTATCCATGGCGATTTGTCGGGCATTGCGTGATTCTTGGTGCAGGGCTTCCCGGACATTCTCCAATAGTGTCATTTGTGGAAAAAGCGCATATTCCTGAAAAATCACTCCAACCTCGCGCTGATTCGCAGGAAGGGCGGATTTACCATTCACTATCGTCTGACCAGAAAAAACGATCTCTCCCTTATCCGGGTGCTCCAGCCCTGCTATCAGCTTCAGCAAGGTGGTCTTTCCAGAGCCATTTTCTCCCACTATGGCTTGGACACTTCCCTCCTCAATTTCCATGTGGATATCTTTCACCGCAAACTGCTTGGTCTGCGGAAATTTCTTGCTGATGCCATGTAGCTGGAGTAAACTCATTTTCGATAAGCTTTGGGTTAGGAAATCGCCTATTGAGGTAAATTTAAAGGTATTTATCCGATTGGACACATGAATTTATAAAAGAAAAGGAAGGTGAGGAACTGATTTGCTAAAGCTTTAGGATATTATCTGTGTTTATTGGTGCTCATCCGTGGCAGAACAGGGAGCAAGCCTTGTTTCTGGGAAGATGGATTTTGACATGTTCTTGTGAAAGAATATTTCACACCGTATAAAACGATGGTTTTCCGCTATCCGCACGAATGGGTTTTAGCGGGAAGTTGTGGGGAATAGGAAGGGAAATGCGGCTAAAACCCGCATTATGCATTAGCCTATCTACACCACGGTGCACAAGTATTGCGACCTGAAACTACTTCAAAATCACACGATTAAATGCTGTTTTCGATTCTACCTAGCGGCAGAAAGGTTCACCATCCGCCGCGGCGGATGATTCAATCTCCAAACAGCCTGATTTCCTTGTAGTTTCAGTTCTCATAATGATTCCTAATGCAAAAAGCGGGTTAAACGGAAAACGTTGGATGGGCAAATTTTCCATGGGCTTCACCCATGGCTAAGAAGGTATCGCCCCTCTGGGGCTAGCTTTCGAGTGAATATAATGCTAGCTACAAAATACATTATATCCTGTACTTTGGCTCTCCCCAGATTACTCTATGGCGTAGAATGTGATCAAGCGATGATAATGGAGTACTTTTACAAGGGCATTACAAATGCCCTGCCCTACAGTCCACATTTCAAATGCGGACTAGATGATTATCGGAACAATGATAAATTCCTTTATGTCCAGGTTACAGCCTCCACTTGGTGCCTTTGGGACGTTGTGGCATTTTTATTTATCCGGGGTTTTGCCATTAAGTAAAACTGGCAGTCCCAAACGTTGTAGCTTGATCCGAAATCTAGCTCGATAGTCATCCTCGGCGCTTGCCTGTCAGGCAAACAAGGAGTCTAAGGATGGCACCAAGTCTCGACTCCCTGGTCTCAGTAGGAGGGCGCTCGGCCTTACATCCATTACATTTGATAAACAAACATTTCCCAATGGCAATGGAAGTTTACCTACTCCAAGTACTCCGGAAAGACATCATTGGTAACCTTCGGCTAAATCCACAGCTAAATGAAGGTTGGGCATAGTTTCGCTGTAGCTAAAGCATCTTATCTGTGTTTATTGGTGTATATCGGTGGCAGAACAGGGAGCAAGCCTTGCTTCTGGGAAGATAATAAATGTGAAGTTAGTGGTAGTAGTTTAACGCTAAAGCACTATAAATAAAAAATTACATCCTTCTCATTTTCAATTACTTATACTTATCCACATTTTTCAAAGCCTCCTTTTTGCTGAGCGGGGCCAAATCGGTGTTATCCACAAATGTTTTTACCCATTTGGGATCTGTTTTACTGTACTGGCGAAGGATCCAGCCTATGGCCTTGTTGATAAAAAATTCCTTGGAACCCAAAAGCCGGTCAATCATATCCTGAAGGAGCTGTGTATCCAGTTTATCTTTATAATTATGCTGAAAAAGCAGTGCCGTTCGCTGGAGCCAGATATTGTCCGTCGCCATCCATTTATCCACATAGGGTTGGATTTCCTCCGGATACACCCAAAAATAGTTGCCCACCAATTTTACGGCGATAAAATCCACCGTATCCCACCAGGATTTATGCACAATCATGTACTCCAAGAGGTCAATATCCCCCTTTTCGGGTTTCTTGAAATACTTCCACACCAGTTCCTGTGCAAAAAGCTGAAATTCACGCTCGGGCATATGCCAAAGGACCTCCACAATTTCTCCCAGCTCATGTTTTGCGGGTAAGGCTGCCTTTTCCAGAAAGGGCTTCTGCAACTTCCTCCGCAAAGGGGTCTTCAGACCAATAAATTCAAAATGATTCTTCATGTAGGCCTTTTGGCCCTTTGCGATGACACTGTTCCCGTGTCGTCGAAACTCATTTTCGAGGGTGCGCAGGTAGACTTTCATTCCTAAAAATAGGAAAAGAATCCATCTGGTATTCTGTTCATCACCAAGAATATTTCAACGACCCTGTAATTTGATTCCATACCAAAAGACTGCGCATAACCCAGCTTATCAAAAGGCACCCTTATGAGTCAAAGCCTGTTGGATATGGGCCAAATGATGCTTGCAATGCCAACTGTACATGCTAGTGGTCGTTCCCAAGTTCATTTCCTGACGGTGTTGGGGATGGTAAAACGTCCGGTGGAGTTGCTTTTCATCCAAACTATTCAACAGCACGGCCCAGCGACGGTGGATGCCCGATATGATCATCAGCGAATCCGACACCTCATCCATATTGGCGTCAGGAAGTTTCGCCCAGCGTCCCTCATAATACGGCTTGATACTCGGGGTGTCTTCGGTCAGCGCCAACTTAAACCGCATAAAACTGTTCATGTGACTATCTGCGCAATGATGTACCAATTGCTTAATGGTCCACCCATCGGGGCGATGAAGCCAATTGAGCTCTTCGGCACTGAGGTTTTCGGTAAGGGATGAAATTTGGGCAGGAAACTGCGCTATATCACTGATCCAGCTGGCCACATCTTCCATGGTGAATTTTATATGCTCGTGGTGCTGGCCAATGGGGTATTTTAATTTTTCCAGTTCTTGAGGATTCATAGGATATGCGTGTTTATGGTTATCAAAATAAAAGCGATGCCCACAGATGCCCTTAAAGCATCAAGGCTTAAGTGAAAATTACAAATTACTGGCCAATAGCGAAGCCTTTCGCTAAAAAATTATGGTCTAAGAAGGATTCTGCCTGGCAGTCGTCAGGGGCAATCGCCGTTTATAGCTGAGGATCGAGTACTTTCGAAAATTCATTGCAGCAAGGCTAGGGATGACTTTCAAAGCTTTTCCACAGCCGATCGAATTCTTTTTCGAAGGCCCTGACCGTGTGGATATCTTCCAATAACACGATGTTTTCGAAATTGGCAGATGCGGCCGAACGGGTCCAATTGTAACTTCCCGTCAGGACTTTCTTCTGATCGAAAATGGCAAATTTGTGGTGCATGTGCGCCGGACTGTGGTCTGTCTGAACAGCAATTCCCGCTTGCCTAATCCGCTCGATATCCGAGCCAAGGTCAAAACATTTCTCATCATCAGTCAGTACCTTGACCGTCACCTTGCGCTGATGCGCATGGATCAATTCGTCCGTAATTTGATCATCGCTAATGGTAAAAACACATATGTGAATAACCGAATGTGCCAGCCTTATTTCCCGCATAATGGCCTCTCTGCAGGCATTTCCGGGGCTGAAAAACACATCTGCACTGGCTTGGGCGGTCTCTTTTTCCTGCAAAACCTTGACCGCTTCATAAAACCAAGTGATAAGATTTTCCGTCTCCACATCCTTGGCCTTGGCCTGCACCATCTGGCAAATATCGGCCATTAACACCTGACGGTCATGCGTAGTGAGGTCGGTCAGATACGACTTAATTTCCCGCTTCTCCGAACGAGACAAGGCATGGTCATCAAGGCTTTCCTGGAATTCGGCTAATAGATGTTGAAAACTGCACATAGAGTAAAGATAAAAATCTATAATGTGTATCCACAATGCTGCATGATAGCAATAATTTATTAAATCCGCCTATTATCTTTCACCCTTTACGACCACTGCCCACATGCCAGCTATTCACGGGCTGGGATTTAATGAGGTAATTCGCACATCAAAAGAAGTCAAACCCACGTATCTATAGCAACGGAACAGATACTGGCCAAAGTCCATCACGTGTTAAGGAATTCCTTCGAGATGAAAAAATCCTATTCAGCACCAAAGATCAAAGTACCTCGCTTCAAGGAAGAAAATGGCTTCTATACGACGAAGCAGCGGTCTTTTATGATGTCTCGGATCAAGGGAAAAGATACGAAACCGGAAAAACTGCTCAAAAAGGCCCTTTGGCACACCGGCCTCCACCATCGCAGCAACAAGCGCAAACTACCAGGAAAACCGGACCTCACTTTTATCAAATACAAGTTGGTCATCTTTGTTGATGGTGCATTCTGGCATGGGCACAACTGGCCCGAGCGCAAACAAGCCATCAAATCCAACCGTGCCTTCTGGATTCCCAAAATCGAACGTAATATCCAGCGGGACCACGAAATCAATGCCCTCTACCACCAAAAAGGCTGGACAGTGCTACGCTTCTGGGATTTTGAAGTGAAAAAGGAGTTGGGGGTTTGTGTGAGGAGGGTATTGGAACACAAATCCATATTTTAATCTACTTCTAACAATCATTCTCTAAATCTCTCTTTATTATGATATTTCAAAAACTCTGGGTCCGGTAAAAACTTTGATGGAAGGATTATCTGTTTATCGTGGTAGGTAAGAAAAAAACTCTTTATAGCGCTACTTTTACTGAGTCTTAACCGATTTGAAACAACAATCCTATAATCTGGAGTTATGGTAAATAAACCATTCTCAAATGCCTTATCATGAAGATTATTAATTAATAGTCCATTTCTTGGATTTAACCTATTTTCCTTGCTCTGACTCCATGGTAAGATATGTCCAGCTATTAATAATTCCTTTTCCTGAATTCCTGTTATGCAGCATGTATTGTTGTAAGAAGCGAGAATAGTATTTCTAAAAAAATGTTGATTAATTCTAGTTTTACTTAAAATTGACTGATCCTTACCTTCTTTAAGTGAAGCTGTATTTTCTTGATTTTGAATTGATAATCCATTTCGATATTTATCAAGCAAAATTTCACTCTGATATGCTGCTTCTTCCCAATTTTGATAAAAATCTTCCCACACAGCCCTATCAAGCTTGCTTGTATTATATGCACCTTTTATTCCTCTTGCTTGCAAACTAGGATCTAGGCTGGCAAAATTGACTAATTTATATGCAACTGATCCGGGAGTTCTATTTATTAACTTTGCAAGGTTAATTACATCTTGATTCCTAGTATGGATTTTTCCAAAAGGCAATTTACAGTATAAATTAATAGCCAATATTAGTTCCTCTCTTGACCACAATCTTTGCCCTTTTTGCATATTAAGTTTCTTTAATTCCGTACTAAATTTAACACTTTCCAAAAAACCAACCACGTAAAATCTCATATCTATGGATTCCAATCTCTCTCCCTTAACAAACCAATAACCTTTATTCCCTTCCCAATCCCGTAAAAAGCCCTAATTTTGGGGCATGGAAAATTATGCAGTGATATTTGATATGGATGGGGTGATCTGCCATACCAACCCCTTCCATTCCCAAGCCTTTGATCGTTTTTTTGAAAAGCGTGGCATGAAAGCCAGCAAAGAGGAATATGCCAAGCACATGTATGGAAAGCCGAACAGTTATATTTTCAGCTATTTTCTCCAGCGAGAGGTGACGGCGGAAGAGTTGGTCGAATTGGAAAATGAGAAGGAGGGGCTATTCCGGGAAATCTATGCGTCACAAGTCACTCCGGTGCCGGGCTATATGGAGTTTTTGGCTGGCCTAAAGGGACACGGTTTCCGAACGGGCGTGGGCACTTCTGCCCCTCGTGCCAATATGGACCTTATCATCGATACCCTAGGCATCCGATCCAACATGGAATCCCTGATGGCCAGTGAAGATGTGACCACCCACAAACCCCAGCCAGAAGTTTACCTGAAATCTGCGGACAATTTATCCACAAATCCCGCCAATTGTGTGGTATTTGAAGATTCCTATTCAGGAGTTTCTGCCGGAATCAACGCGGGAATGAAAGTGGTGGGCGTCCTGACATCCCACACGAAAGAGGAACTTCCTCCCTGCGACATTTACATTAAAGATTATAACGAAATCACCGTGGAAAAAGTACAAAAGTTGCTACAATAATTTCAAAAGCAATTATGTGTATATAAAAAACGAAATCGTGTGGAAAAATCTGTGGATAAAAGATTTTCACACGATTTTTTTATTCGCCCATGGCCGTCATCACCAACCTTCTGGAACCGCCATGATCCCTAAACTCACCCAAATAAATGCCCTGCCAAGTCCCTAGGGCAAGTTTTCCCTTGGAAATAGGTATCGTCACAGAGCTGCCAAATAAGCTACTTTTGATATGGGCAGGCATATCGTCAGGCCCTTCATAAGTGTGGATAAACCGTGGATAACTTTCCGGAATCATGTCATTAATAAACGTCTCAAAGTCTTTTCGGACTGTAGGATCCGCATTTTCATTGATGGTCAGCCCAGCAGAGGTATGCTGGATGAATACCTGCAACTGGCCAGCTTGAATATCCTTGATTTCAGGTATCCCAGCCTCCACTTCACCGGTAATCAAGTGAAAGCCTCGGGAATAAGGTCTAAGTGAGAGTTTTTTCTGAATAAATTTCATCTTAGCACAAACTTAGTGATCCTGTCATGAAATATAAATAAGCGATCAGGTTAATATTTCTACTTCCGCAAATTGAATCAATGGCCGCCATGTGAGGGAACAATATTCATCCACCACCACAAAAAAATACAGCCACCGATATAAATTGATAAACACAGATGCTACTTCATAAACTCCTCCACCGAATCCAACATCCAAAAAAGAAATCCGTGAACATCCATGTGCATCCGTGGCCCCAAATAATACAGCCACTGATACAAATGATAAACACAGATGCCACTGACAAACTACCCATCAAATCCTACATCAACCAAAAACAATCCGTGAAAATCCACGTTCATCAGTGGCAATAAATAATACAGCCACCGATACAAATGATAAACACAGATCCCACCTCATAAACTCCTCCACCGAATCCTACATCCACTAAAAAAACATCCGTGAAAATCCATGTGCATCCGTGGCCAAAAAATACAGTCACTGATACAAATGATAAACACAGATGCCACTGACAAACTACCCATCAAATCCTACATCAACCAAAAACAATCCGTGAAAATCCTCGTTCATCCGTGGCAACAAATAATACAGCCACCGTTACAAATGATAAACACAGATGCCACCTCATAAACTCCTCCACCAAATCCAACATCCACTAAAAAAACATCCGTGAACATCCATGTGCATCCGTGGCCAAAAAATACAGTCACTGATACAAATGATAAACACAGATGCCACTGACAAACTACCCATCAAATCCTACATCAACCAAAAACAATCCGTGAAAATCCTCGTTCATCCGTGGCAACAAATAATACAGCCACCCATCAATGAAACAATCGCTGGTACATCTCCTCGAGTTTTGTAACTGGAATGACTTCAATATTAAATGTGGATAAGTCAACTCCCTTTACGGCATATTTGGAAACAATGATCTTTTTAAATCCCAGCTTATCCGCCTCAGCAATGCGGTTTTCGATGCGGTTTACCGCCCGTATTTCCCCACCTAAGCCTACTTCCCCCGCAAAACACAAATCTGGCGATACCGGTGTATCCTCATAAGAAGAAAGCAATGCTGCACATACCGCCAAATCCAAACCCGGATCGTCCACACGCATGCCTCCCGCCACATTCAGGAAGACATCCTGCTGTCCCAAACGCATCCCTCCACGCTTTTCCAAAACGGCCAGCAGCATGTTCAAGCGCTTGGCATCATGACCGGTGCTGCTTCGCTGGGGGGTCCCGTAAGTGGCTGGACTGATCAGCGATTGGATCTCGATGAGCAAAGGGCGATTTCCTTCCAGCATGGCGCCAATCGCCACGCCATTGAGCACTTCCTCTCGCTGGCTAAGGAGAATCTCGGAGGGATTGGCTACCCCACGAAGCCCATCCGCCCGCATCTCATAAATGCCCAGTTCGTTCGTAGAACCAAAACGGTTTTTGGATGTCCGCAGTATGCGATAGGAGAGGTGTCGGTCACCTTCAAACTGCAAGACCGTATCCACCATATGCTCCAATATCTTGGGACCAGCTATGGAACCATCCTTGGTGATATGCCCTATCAAGAACACCGGAGTTCCTGTCTCTTTAGCAAACTTCATCAGCTCTGCCGTACATTCACGCACTTGGGAAACTGATCCCGCCGCAGACTCCACGTGTTTGCTGTGCAATGTCTGAATCGAATCGATCACCAACACATCTGGCTTTAGTGCTTCTATTTGCTGAAAAATCACCTGGGTATTGGTCTCGGAGAGGACAAAACAATTCTCACTGTGATATTGCATCCGGTCCGCACGCATTTTGATCTGGCTTTCACTTTCCTCGCCGGACACATAAAGCACCTTGGTTTGATGTAAGACCAAGGCAATCTGAAGCATCAACGTCGATTTGCCAATCCCCGGTTCACCACCAATGAGGGTCAAAGATCCAGGCACAATTCCTCCGCCAAGCACACGGTCCAATTCGGCATCTGCCGTGACCAATCGCGGATGCTCTTCATAATTGATCTCCTGTAACTTCCTGGGTGAATTATGACGGGTGTTTTTTTCAGATCCCTGTTTCCAGCTTCCTCGGCCCGTTTCTTCCTTGTGGATAACCTCCTCCACGTACGTATTCCACTCACCACAAGCAGGACACTTGCCTACCCATTTTGGACTTTGTGCGCCACAGTTTTGGCAAAAGTAAGCCGTCTTTATTTTAGGCATGTTGTTTAATTATTAACACATATTCTAGTGAAACTACCTAGTGCAAAAGCAGTCCACCCATTTCATAAATGTACCTCAGCTAATGGATGGGATCATCGTGGTACAATCGCATAGCATCCAGTCCGCTGGGCTATAAATTTTAATTTTCTAGTGGGCTTCCAGCCAATCTTTTCCTACACCTACTTCCACCTGCATGGGTACTTCGATCTCCAATGCCTTGGTCATGAGTTTTGGAATTTCCTTTTTCAACAGGTCCACTTCATCCTTATGGGCATCAAAAACCAATTCATCATGCACCTGAAGGATCATCTTGGACTTCAATTGCTTCTCAAGCATCCATTGATGCACATGGATCATGGCCACTTTGATCATATCGGCAGCACTTCCTTGGATGGGAGCATTGATTGCATTTCGCTCAGAGTAGCCGCGCATGGTAGCATTTCGGCTGTTGATATCCCGAAGGTAACGGCGTCGGCCAAGGATGGTTTCCACGTATTCATTTTTACGTGCCTTTTCTATGCAGTCATTCATGTACTGGCTCACGGCGGGGAATTCCTTGAAATAGGCATCTATTATCTCCTTGGCCTCTCCCCGTGGGATGTTAAGCCGCTGCGACAGGCCAAAAGCAGAAATGCCGTAAATGATGCCGAAGTTGGCCGTCTTGGCCTTTCGCCGCATTTCACTGGTCACTTCTTCCAGGGGAACCTGGAAGATCTTGGCAGCCGTGGTACTGTGGATATCTCTTCCTTCCCTAAATGCTTCCATCATGGACTCATCCTTGGAAAAAGCCGCCATAATACGCAATTCGATCTGACTGTAATCCGCCGCTAAAATCACATGCGCTTCATCACGCGGCACAAAAGCCTTTCTGATTTCCCTACCTCGCTCCGTCCTAATGGGGATATTCTGTAAGTTGGGATTGATAGACGATAGCCTGCCCGTAGCAGCAACTACCTGATTATAAGTAGTATGAATGCGATCAGTTTTAGGATTGATCAAAGTGGGCAAGGTATCCACATACGTGTTCTTTAGCTTTACCAACTCCCGATAATCCAAAATGGCCCGTGCTATTTCATGCTTGGGTGCAAGCTTGGACAGCACCTCTTCACCGGTAGCATATTGGCCAGTCTTGGTCTTCTTGGCTTTTGGATCAAGCTCCATTTTCACAAAGAGCACCTCTCCCAATTGCTTCGGAGAAGCCAAGTTAAATTTCACTCCTGCCAAATCATAAACACGGGCTTCGATCTCCGTAATATCTTTCTCAAGGGCTGTGGATAACTCCGCCAAACTTTCCTTATCAATCTTGACACCCTCATACTCCATCGCCGTCAGCACAGGAATCAAAGGCGTTTCCACTTCATAGAATAGCTTTTCCAAACCCCGCTCTTTCAAATCTGGATTTAGCTTTTGTGCCAGCTGCAAGGTGATGTCAGCATCTTCTGAGGCATATTCGACCACTTTATCCACATCGGCATCACGCATGTTTCCCTGGGATTTTCCCTTCTTGCCAATCAGGGTTTCGATGGATACGGGCCGGTACTGCAAATAATGCTCCGCCAGCCAATCCATGTTGTGCTTTCCCTCTGGCTCGATCAGGTAATGTGCCAGCATGGTATCATAAAGTTTACCCTTCAGCGCTATCCCGTAGTTTTTAAGCACCAACGCATCGTATTTGATATTTTGGCCAATTTTGGTGATGCTTTCATCTTCAAAAACCCCTCGCAATGGCTCCAATAGCTTTTTGGTTTCCTCCTGATCAGCCGGCACCGGAATATAGAACGCCTCTCCCGGCACATAGGCAAACGACAAGCCCACCAACTCAGCTTTGTTGGGATCGAGATCGGTGGTTTCAGTGTCAAAGCAAAATTCATCCTGGATTTCCAAGTACTCGACCAATTCCTTGATGGCGGCCAACCCTTCCACCTTATGATATGCATGCACCATGGAAGTCACTGTGGCCAACTGATCCGGCACTGGAATAGGATTGGCTTCCTCCACTTCTTCCTCCTCCGCATCTTCAGCAGGTCCCGTAAAAAGTCCCAATTGCTCATTCACTTTGACGGCAGGCTTTTTCATTTTCTCTCCAAAAACCCGCTGCGTCAATGTCCTGAATTCCATTTCTGCAAATAGCGCTTTGAGCTTTTCTTCATCAGGGCCATCATAGGTCAAATCTTCAGGATTAAACTCAATGGGCACATCTTGTTTGATCGTGGCCAGGGATTTGGAAAGCAGCCCTTGCTGGCCAAAGTTTTCCACATTTTCCTTTTGCTTGCCCTTCAAGTCACCCACATGCTCCAGCAATCCTTCGATGGTACCATAGGCCTTCAGGAGTTTTTTGGCAGTTTTTTCACCAATCCCGGGAATGCCGGGAATGTTATCCACAGCATCACCCATGAGGCCCAAGATATCCCTTACCTGATCGGGATCTTCTATCTCCCACTTGGCACAAACCTCCTTCGGCCCCATGACGTCCACTGCATTTCCCATAAAAGCAGGCTTATAAAGGAAAATATGCTCTTCTACCAATTGCCCATAATCCTTGTCGGGCGTCATCATGTATACCTCAAAATCCTTATACTCTGCCTTTTTGGCTATCGTTCCGATAATATCATCGGCCTCGTAGCCATCCAGTTCCAAGATCGGAATGTTAAACCCATCCACAATTTGCTTTACCCATGGAATGCCCACCGTAATATCTTCCGGTTGCTCCTGCCTGTTTGCCTTGTACGCTTCAAACTGCTCATGTCGAAAAGTAGGGGCAGCCGTATCAAAAGCGACGGCAATATGACTGGGCGATTGCTTCTCAATTACTTCCAAAAGGGTATTGGTAAAACCAAGCATGATTCCGGTATTCAGTCCTTTGGAATTGATCCGGGGGTTTTTGCTAAAAGCAAAGTGGGCCCGATAGATCAGGGCCATGGCGTCTAAGAGAAAGAGTTTTTTCTTGTTGGAACTGGGCATGGGATTAATCTGCTTAAAATGTATAAATTATCCTATTCACCATTCTGCTGAACAGCTCAGGGAAGGCTAAATTACAAATTATAATGGAAAGCAAACCTAGTCTTCAAACGGTAATTGGTATTACTTTCTCCCTTCACACAGGAAGACCTCCATAAAGCCCTGTTCGCAAAATTCATCGTTCCACTTTTCCACCAATTCACACACCATGGTGCATTTACATCTCAAAACACAAATAAGGCCAATGAGACCGTCACCAAATGGAAGCAATTACCTTATCCACACCAAAAAATAACAACTCCTTCATTTTTTTTGGCAAGCTATGCTATTTTGGTTTAAAATTTGATTAGCACATTACCATTAGCGGATTGTGGATTTTGCAATGCGTTTTATTTTCGTAAATTCAAAATGAAATATTGTTAACTGTTTATCACTAAATCAAAAATGAATATGAAAAAAATCGCCTACTTTTTAGCGGTCGTATTTTGCTTTGCTGCTTTTTCACCAGCAGCCATGGCAGCGCCCGAGAAAAAAGACAAAGACAAGACCGAATTATCACCCGAGGAAGAGGCTAGACTCGCTGAAATCAATGAACGTGTAGACGAAATCAAAGCCATGGATTTCTCCGAGATGAGCAAAGATGAAATCAAGGACGTCAGAAACGAGTTGCGCGGAATGAAAAAGGAAGCCAAGGCCATGGGGCAAGGCATTTACCTTTCCGTGGGTGCCATCATCATCATTTTGTTGATTTTGATCTTGGTAACCTGATAAGGTGCTGAAATCCACAAAAAAGGCTGATCCTAATCATATGATCAGCCTTTTTTTATAACTTGTTGATATACAATACTTTTAAATCACTGAATAATATTTCTAATTTAAATCTTTACCCGGTTAAAGAAACACTTTAAGTCAACTTTAGCATTAGGGGTCACTCGTGACATTTATGCATTCCCTTTGCGGAGAGCCTTTGAAGCGTATCATTTTTCCGATAACTCAATTCATAACCCTGGAAAAATGGCTTGATCCACGTTAACCTCATTTCAATTCACGGATAAAAGGATAAACACGGATTTGCAATACCTTAAACATCCTATCTGCAATTATCCGTGGCCAAATAGAGACCACCGGTAGCAAGGAATTTAGGAATACATGCATGGGAATGTTCTTGTTTTATTTTGCCTTTAGGTGGTTCAAAAGTTGCTGTATTTGTTGCCAAGTCTTATCACTCAGTACTGGCTTATTTACCCTTTCTGATTCGTTTTTTTGATAGTTATCCACAATAGTTGTAGCACGCGCTTCGCTATCAGGATGGGTACTTATCCACGTAAGATAGCTTAGCGCTTCATGGTCGTCCAAGGACATTTTAAAAAGAAAATTGGCCAAGTGCTCTGGGTCAATCTGGGCATTCTCCATGTATTCGGCAGCTTTAAGGTCCGCCGCTCGCTCCTGATCCCGATCAAAGGCGCTAGAAGAAAGTAATTTTGCCACCTCTGCTACGCCAGCACCAGAGCTGCCCGTAGTTAGTGATACCAACATGGATATCCCCACCTCTTTGGCCAGCTTTTTCATGACGTGGTTTTCTTCGATATGTGCTATTTCATGGCAAATGACGCCTGTAAGCTCTTCTTGCTTATCCACATTCCTGATCAGCCCCGTGTAAAGCACCAAATATCCATCGGGCATGGCAAATGCATTTACCTCATCCTTGTCCAGGATCCGCAATTTGATGTTTTCCACATCGAGTTGATTGGCTTCGTAGACGGCGGTAAGGATACTGTCCATGGCCAATACCAAGGTATCATTGGTGACTTCGTCGGCCTCGCGGGAATATACTTTCCACAGCTCTTCACCCAGCTTTTCCTCCAGCTGATCACTGGAAGATTCCCAATTGAAAAGGGAAAGCCAATCTACTTGAGCCAACATAAACCAGCCCAACAAAAACGATCCCAGCACCGCAAATCCTTGGAGGTATACCTTTTTCACCATGACTCCTTGCAAATTTGATTCGTGAGCAATCCATAAAACCACCATTCGATGTGAATGCCCTTCCTGATTTGGATCGCACTGTATATCGTGGCGATAAATTCCGTCAAGTTGGCCACTAAAACCATTATGATATAGGCGACATAGGTGTTGCTCAATTCCGTGTCTTTGAAAATCAACGAAAGGGTCCACCAAAAACCAACGGTGTTGATAACAAATAGGGTAAACTGTGAAATCAAGGCTTGTGTACAGTGCCAACGCACAAAATAGGTTCCTTTGCGGTTGCCCAAATAAAAGATCAGGGTGGCCAGTAAATTGATTATGGGCAATGGTAATCCCGCAATCAAAGCCACCAACGACATCAGGTAGCTATTGGAAGCTTTTTCTGCTTCGTGCTCGCTGGGCTTGTACTCAAATGTACGGACATGTATCATAATCCTTTATAGATATTCCAACACCAATTGATCAACACCAACATACCCAAGGGTATGGCCCTGACGGGGTTTCTGAGCCAGATTTCAAACCGCTGATAACTTATCCACAGTGAATCTTTCTTCAGCAATAGGTCCATTAACAACCAAACCGGACCAACCGCCAATCCCACTGCCACCAAAAAACCCAATGGATTACTGTAAAATGCACCATTCATGTCTCCGTGTATGATGGCCATTACCGCTCGGGTGATGCCACACGAAGGACACGGGATACCCGTGACATTTTTGATCAGGCATAAGGTAGGGCCATGACTGTGGCTCATCGCTGCATGGAGCTGGTAAACCAACCATCCATAGCCCATTCCAAAGCCGATCGATAGAATGGTATAGAGTTTATTCCTGCTCACGATCAGTGGATCCAATTTCATTTGTGGTTGGCGCTGTGCGGTGCAATGCAGCCAGGGTTTCTTTCAGCTTCATCCCATTTTTTTCCCTTGCTACTCCTGGAATCATAAACCAATCGATGATGGACCAGATCGCAAAGCCACCACAGGTAAGCAATTTAAGGATGCCAAGTCCCGTATCGCCCACCATAAAGCGATCGATTCCCAATTGTCCGCCCACAAGGGAAATGACTTGCACCGAATTGGGATCGTAAAACTGCAGGGTCTGAATGCCTTCCCAAGCGGGATCATCCAGCAGGTGCAAGCGTTCGCGGATAAAAGGAAGATGATGCGCTTCAAAATACTTACTGTTCATCATCATAAAAAGGTCTACTTTAGCTACTTCCATTTGTGTGTATTGATAAGTGATAGATATGCAAACAATATATCATGTGGCCAGCCACAAAAACTTCAAAACCCTATCAAAAAATGAAGGTTGATTTGAGGTCAGGCGACTAATATACTATAAAATACAAAAGGTAAAAAACCGTAAAGCAACGACAGCCAATGGTACCTCTTAAAATCATCACTCACCCTTTAGTGGGAACCCACCGTTTTACCCTTCGCTAATCTTCCAGTGTTTTCAGGTAGCCCTTGACCACCAATGCCTTCCAAAGGACGTAAGAAAGCGGAATCAACCAAAAAAGCTCGTTAAAGCCCAAATGAAAGATGGTACGCTTGTTCCATCCGATGATATCCACATAATAGAGCACAAACCAAATGGCCGAAATGAGTTTTCCACCAATTCCCACCATGGTCAGGTAAATCCATGAAATCGGATAAAAAGCACTTAAAAACAACAAAAAGCCAATAATCAACACAAAACTACCATAAACACTGGTGTCCAATACGACTGGCTCGTCGGGAAACATGGCCAGCCAAGAGACCAAAGGTTCTCCCATCCACTTAAAAAATGCACCCCAAGCCACCGTAAGCATTCCCGAAAGCAGGATGATTCCTCGCATTGGCATGGTATATCGTGGCATGGTAGGATCGGTAGTCGGACGGGTATCGAGCATCATGTGATTATTTACAATAGTACTTTACAAAACTAACGCTTACCGCATAATTTCACACCATCCCACGCAGGCTTTTATCCCCATGTAAATCCGGATTATTTTGTATTTTAGTCCTACTCATCTTCAGCAAAATAATATGCCAGACTTCCATCCTTCTCACGATGAGCGTATAGATGCTTATATTCATACATCCCAGCAGTTTGCTGAGCCCATTTTACGGCATTGCAGGGCCTTGGTCCACCAAGCCTGTCCAGAAGTGGAAGAAACCATCAAATGGGGCATGCCTCATTTCATGCTAAATGGCGAAATTCTATGTAGCATGGCCGCCTTTAAGGCCCACTGTGCATTCGTATTTTGGAAAGCTGCGCTGATGAAGGATCCTGCCTTGCAGCAAAATGCTGCCGAAGAAACGGCCATGGGGCATTTGGGGAAAATCACCCATTTAAAAGACCTGCCTTCTGATGAAAAAATGCTGGCTTACCTCCATGAAGCAGTGGAGATCAATAAAAAAGGAATTCCACTTCCCAAAAAGAGCCCTGCCTCCAAAAAAGCCCTCACCGTTCCGGACGACCTCAAAGCAGCCCTTGAACAAAACCCTGCTTCGCTGAATACTTTTGAACAATTCAGTTACACGCATCAAAAAGAATACATCGAATGGATAACCGAAGCCAAAACCAGCGCGACAAGAACCAAACGCCTCCATACGGCCATTGCCTACATGGAAGCGGGAAAACCACGCAATTGGAAATATATGAAGGAATGGAAAAATAAATAGATCAGCCTATATCGAGCGTACTCTTCCATTTTCCAGACTCGTCAAAGACGTCGTATTTTTATGCATCATAGTCCTTTAGTTTTTGCTATCCCTTGGTTTCCTGCCCTTTAGGACCTAGCAGCTTACAACTATTAAGCCTACATCACCAAATTTTATTATTGATAACAATTCTTTAATCAAAATTTTCAGTAGTAACACCCCTTTTTTGACACTTACTATATGAATAATAATATTATCAGAATAGCCTGAGCTTTGGAAAAGCAGTATTAACGGGAAACGATAATGTGTGCTCCTGTAAGGAAATACTGCCAGAAAGGTTAATGGCGCAACTTGTATCAGAGAATTTAGACATAATTATCTTACTAAAAACGAACAGCACACCATGAAAAAATTGCTTTTCACCGGTTTACTCTTGGCATCTTCCTGGGCAGCCATCGCCCAAGAAACGGCCAAAGGAACGGTTTATGAGGATTTGAACAACAACGGCAAAAAGGACCGCAAGGAAAAGGGCCTCCCACAAGTGGCCGTTTCTAACGGAATAGATGTGGTCCTGACGGACAAAAAGGGGCGCTATGAGCTCCCTGTGACCGATGATCAGATCATTTTTGTCATCAAACCGGCTGGCTACCAAGCTCCCGTAGATGAGCAAAACCTTCCGCAGTATTTCTATATCCACAAGCCTGAAGGTTCTCCAGCAATGGATTTTGAAGGGTTGGCCCCCACTGGAAAATTACCCAAAAAAGTAGATTTTGGCCTAATCCCCGTAGCGAACAACAGTAACTTTACGGCGCTGATCTTTGGTGATCCACAACCGTACACGATCGAAGAGGTCAATCACTTTGATAATGGTGTGGTATCGGAAGTTGAGGGAATCGAAGACATTGATTTCGGTTTGTCTCTAGGTGATCTTGTGGGGAATGACCTGGATCTCTTTGATCCTTATATTGCTGCCACCGCTAAAGTCGGGGTTCCGTGGTACAACGTCCTGGGAAATCATGACCTGAATTTCGATGCGGAAGAAGATCACTTGTCTGATGAAACGTTTGAAGCTCATTTTGGGCCAGCGAATTATGCCTTTAACCATGGCAACGTTCATTTTATCGTTTTGGACGATGTGATGTATCCCGACCCTCGCGATGGTAAAGGATATTGGGGAGGCTTCCGTCAAGATCAATTGACTTTCGTAAAAAATGACCTAAAGTATGTGCCCAAAGATCACTTGATCGTTTTGGCTTTTCACATTCCGTTAAGCGAGCCCAGCGGGGATCCCTTTAACGATGAAGAACGTCAACAACTTTTTGACCTGTTGAAGGATTATCCACATACCCTTTCCCTTTCTGCGCATACGCACTTGCAGCGACAGGATTTCTTTTTTGAAAAGGATGGCTGGAACCAGAAAAACCCTCATCACCACTATAATGTAGGGACTACTTCAGGAGACTGGTACTCCGGTGAGCTGAATGAAAAGGGCATTCCTAAGTCCACCATGCGGGACGGTACGCCCAAAGGATATGCATTTTTGGATTTCACGGGCAACCAATATGAAGTGAGGTACAAGGTGGTCGACCAAAACGAAGATTACCAAATGGCCATTTTTGCCCCAAAAGTACTGGAGAAGGACAAGCGTACTTCGGCGGGCATTTTTGTCAACTTCTTTATGGGTACCGAAAATGACGAGTTGCGCTACCGAATCGACGATGGCCCTTGGAAAAAAATGAACTATATGGAAGAATACGACCCTACCTACATGATGGATGTGTATAAGTGGGATACCACCGAAGAACTCTTGGATGGCAGACGTCCGTCCAATCCAGTCAAAAGTACACACCTGTGGCGAGCAGGGATCGATGCCAAATTAGAAAAGGGTGTTCACACCATCGAAGTGGAAGCCACTGATATGTTTGGCAAAAAACATTACGGAACCAAAACCTACCATATTCGCTAATTTTTTAGATTTAGTTTGTGGCCGGAGAGCAGTTATGCTTTCCGGCTATTTTTTTCAAGCTTCCAAACCTCATGGTATAATAATCCAGCCATATATCAAACCGTTAACCTGCATACCTCAAAAGCTCTCATCCATCTTATGTGGGCGAAAGGTTCCCTTGAAACTCCATGGCTTGATCCCTGGTCCCTAACTGCTCCGCAACAATTATTTTATCCACCATGCCGATCAAGCGAATAGCTTTGAAGGGTAATTGATTGGCCATTAATTTATCGTTTTATGACCCAATTGCCTTTCCAAAACACTTTCTTATCTACGATTAAATCATCAATTCATTGAAATTTTGGCTAAACCGTTTTATCTTTTCACAAAAATCTTAGACAACCCAAAATACCCCTAATGACAAACCTATGAACAGAAGATTAGCCTTAAAACAACTCGCCCTGGCGGCAGGTGGGCTGGCACTGATTCCTTCCTGCGATTTAAGTGAGGAAAAAGTACTGGCAGCTTACGATGAATTAAAAATCACCGAAAGCCACCTGCAATTGATCCAAAAGCTGGTGGATACCCTTATTCCAGAAACTGAGCTCAAAGGGGCTGCAGCACTTGGGGTACATGATTTTGTCCTCGTCATGGCCAATGATTGCATGAGCAGTGATGAGCAAAGCCAGTTCCTCAGCGGCCTTCACGAATTTGACGGATATACCAAAAAAACAGCAGGTACCCGATTTACCAAAATGGATGCTCCCAAAGCAGCCAAAACGGTCGAAGCCATTTTAGAGGAAACCACTAACAGTGACAAGGAAGCAGAGGATGTTCGCTATTTTTTACAAACCACCAAAAAATACACCATCCAAGGTTATCTACAATCAGAATATGTAATGACCGAATTAATGCCCTTCCAATTGGTCCCAGGGCCGGATTTTAACGGAAAAAAAGAAATCGTACCAGGAGAAAAAGTGAATATCAATGGCTAATCTGAATATAAAAGGTAAAGAAGAGAATAGTTTTGGAGCCATTGTAATTGGCTCTGGGATGAGTGGTGGCTTTGCTGCCAAAGAATTATGCGATAAGGGTGTCAAAACCTTGGTTTTGGAGCGGGGAAGGAGTGTTGTCCACAATAAGGATTATCCCACCACCAATATGATGCCCTGGGAATTTGAGCACCGGGGTCAGATACCTGAAGACATCCAACGGGAAAATCCCGTGGTGAGCCGATGCTACGCCTTTCGGGAAGATGCAGCACATTTTTTTGTCAAGGACCAAGAACATCCGTATATCCAAGAAAAGCCATTTGACTGGATCCGTGGTTACCAAACAGGAGGAAAATCGCTGCTCTGGGCCAGGCAGGTCCAACGCTGGAGTGATCATGACTTTGAAGGCCCTGCACGGGATGGCTTTGCCGTAGACTGGCCCATCCGGTACAAGGATTTGGCTCCATGGTACAGCTATGTGGAAAAGTTTGTAGGTGTCGCAGGCTTTCATGATGGCATTCCACACCTTCCGGACGGAGAATTCTTACCCGGCATCGAACTGACGGCTGCAGAAGAATACTTCAAATCCGTGGTGGAAGAAAAATATCCCGGGAGAAACGTCATCAGTGGCCGATATGCACACATCACCGGAAATGCGGAATACTATGCGAAGCAGGGCAGGGGAATCTGCCAACACCGCACCATTTGTCAGCGTGGCTGTCCGTTTGGTGGCTATTTCAGTTCGAATTCCGCTTCCTTACCATGGGCCCAGCGCACCGGCAACCTTACCCTGAAAAATCACGCGGTGGTGCACTCCATTATATACGATGATACCCAACAGAAAGCTACCGGCGTGCGGGTAATCGATGCCAACACCAAGGAAGTAACCGAGTACTATGCGCCCATTATTTTTGTAAATGCCAGTGCGCTGAACACCAATTTGATTTTATTGAACTCGACCTCCAAACGTTTTCCACATGGCCTGGGCAATGACAATGGGCTAATGGGAAAATTCATTGCTTTCCACAATTACCGAGGTGGAGTTTCAGGAGAATATGAAGGGCTCAAATCATTTACCACCGAAGGCAAAAGGCCCACCAGCGGCTATATGCCTCGATTCAGAAATGTGGATAAACAAGAAACGAAGTTTTTGCGGGGCTATGCAGCAGGCATTCACGGTACCCGGTCCAAGGATGTAGACTACAGTGGTACAGGAGCTGATTTGGTCAAAAACATAATGAATCCATCTTACGGCCCGTGGAGAATCGGTTCCCATATGATGGGCGAAACCATTCCAAAAGAAAGCAATTATGTCGCGCTGGATACAGCCCAAAAAGACGAGTGGGATATGCCACAACTTAAGGTCAATGTGGATTATGACCAAAATGACCTTGACATGATCAAAGATTACCGGGAACAGTTGGCAGAGATGTTTGATGCAGCAGGATTTAAAAACATCCGCACGTGGGATGACGAGCGCCGACCAGGGTTGGATATTCACGAAATGGGCGGTGTCCGCATGGGCCACGATCCCAAAACTTCCCTGCTAAACAAACACCACCAACTTCATGCTTGCCCAAATGTTTACGTGACGGATGGGGCTTGCATGACGTCTACCAGCACCCAAAATCCATCACTTACCTATATGGTTTTTGCTGCCAGGGCGGTAGATCATGCCCTGAAAAACCAAGGCTAGCGGACAGCTACTGTCCGAAAGTTGGGGAATTCAAAGACACAAAACTTTCTCGTCGGATAGTTTTAATGGCTAATTCGGCTCCTGAGCGTAGCAAATTTCCTTTGGCTAGGCTCAGGAACTGAGTTTTCCACAATGGAAAATAAGATGTTTGCTTACTTAAACTTTACTATTTTTCCGTGTGCTTTGGAGGTCATCTCTTCAGGAATGCATCCCGTAATTTCATTGTACAGCAATTCCACCAAACGCTTCTTGAGAAAGCTCCTCGTCAAGACGATGCTCACCTCACGGGTAGGTTCTTCTCCTGCAAATGGCCTCACCCTGGATTTTTCCTCTTCACTAAGGTCAAAAGTCGCCAATTCGGGAAGAAGCGTGACTCCCTGATAGCGATTTACCATGTTCTTAAGCCCTTCCAAAGAACCACTTTCATAGTGAAAATTCATGCGTTGAAATTTCGACTGGTCACAGATGCTCAGTACTTGATCACGGAAGCAATGTCCTTGCTGAAGTACCCAAAAATCATCTGCCATCAGGTCTTTTACGTCTATGGAGTCCTTGGCCAGCAACCGGTGGCCCTGAGATAAATAGGCATAAAACCGCTCATAGAACATCGGCTTTTCCACAATCCCCTGTTCCTGCAAGGGGGTAACCACAATTCCCATGTCCAATTCATCATTGCGGATACGGCGGATGATCTCTTCGGTGATCAGTTCTTCCACCTGCAACTGGACATTGGGATATTTTTCCAAAAAATCCCGGATAAACAAATGCAGTAAATACGGTGCCAGCGTGGGAATGATGCCCAGCTTGATCACGCCACTGATATTTCCTTTTAGCTGGGAAATCATTTCATAAATGCCCTTGCTTTCAGAAACCACCTTTCTCGCTTGGTCTATAAGCTGCTGGCCTATTTCTGTAGGGATCACCGGCATCTTCGAACGGTCAAAAATCACCACGTCCAACTCCCTTTCCAATTTGTGTATCTGAGCGCTGAGCGTAGGCTGCGTTACAAAACAAGCCTCCGCAGCATGTCCAAAGTGGCGGTGCTTATCCACTGCCAAAACATATTCCAATTGCTGAATAGTCATTTGCTAAATGGGTTCTAAGCCTTAAAAAAAACCATGTGCAAATATAAGTAATTCTTTTTATTTAGACTCATTTTAAATAAAAAGATTGAAAATCTTCCTGCTGCACAGGATAAACTGATTTCTCTCGGGAAAATAAGTCCATGGCAAAGGATAACACTCGTACTGATGCCATAAACTTAAAATCGAAAGGTCCTAAGCAGCACTGATCTTGGATTCAGTGGAAACCTCAACCTTCATAACACAAGCAATAAACCAAAAGATACTATATCTTATTGAATACTTGATCAATAAATCATTCCTTGGATAAATCACTTTTATAGTCGGTCTATTATCAGTTATATGTTAAAGTTTTAAACATGTTATCCACATTATTCCCGTACGCTCATGCGAAGTCACAAAAGTGCCGCTTTTACCTTTTCCAACTCCTCCATAAGAACCGTCCAAGCCAGGTCAATGTGCTCCTGCAAAACATCTGTTTGGCCGATGACCCAGCGAATCACATATTTTCCATCCAATACAGTATGGGTAAAAAAGACCCTTCCGGTCTGATTTACGCGTTGCAGCCAAGCTTGATTTAGGGCATTCAGAACAGTTGTGGACAAAGATTTTTCCACAAAACGGAAGCAAATGACATTCAAATCAGTAGGAGCCTCAATGATTAAATTATCTTCAATTTCAACCCGTTTTTTTGCCATTTTTGTAAGGGCAAGATGATGCCTAAGCTTTTCCCGGATTCCCTCCAATCCAAAGCTCCTGATGACCATCCATAGCTTCAGTGCACGGAACCTTCTTCCCAACTGAATTCCCCAATCACGGTAGTTATGCACATGATCATCTTGGGTGGTTTTCAGGTATTCGGGCGTCATCGAAAAGGTGTGGATAAATGCTTCGGCATTTTTGATGAAAAGTACTGAGCAATCAAAATTGGTGAACATCCATTTGTGCGGATTGAAGACATAGCTGTCGGCAAGTTCATGACCTTTGATCATCCAACGAAATTCCGGAAGCAGGAGAGCGGTGCCCGCATAAGCAGCATCAATATGATGCCATAAACTGTGGCGATGGGCAATTTTCCCGATCGCCTCAATGGGATCTATTGCTCCCGAGCTGGTAGTTCCCAATGCCGAAACCACACAAATTGGGGTAAATCCATTTTCCAAATCTGCTAAAATAGCCTCTTCCAATGCTTCAGGCAGCATTTTAAAATCTTCGTCGACCGGAATTTTCACCAAGTTGGCCAAACCAAGTCCCGCTATGCGCGTGGCTTTGTCCACCGAAGAATGCGCGTGTTCAGAACTATAAACGCGATAATTTTCCTGACCGCTAAATCCTTCGGCATTGATCGAAAATCCACTCGCACGCTCCCTAGCGGCCAAAAGTGCACACAGCGTGGCCGTGGAAGCGGTATCCTGAATCACTCCCTTCCAAGATGCATCCAGCCCTTTGGCGTCCCGAAGCCAATTGATCACTTTTTCCTCCAGTTCTGTGGCCGCCGGAGAAGTCAGCCAAGACATGCACTGAGCACCTAAGGTGGACATCAGCATCTCAGCCAAAATGGATGGTTCGGAATTGTTTGCTGGAAAATACCCAAAAAATGCCGGATGCTGCCAATGGGTCATGCCCGGAAGAATCACTTCCTTAAAATCTTCAAAAATGTCGTCAAAGGATTCCGGCTGCTCCGGAGCTTGATTCGGCAATTGCCCAAAGATATCTCCTGGCTGCACTTCTGGTGTCACCCGATAGTGCGCTTTCTGCTCCATATAATCGGCCATCCAGTCCACAACCTGATGCGCGCGTTTTCTAAATTCTTGTTTATCCATTATCACACTGATATCACGTTAATTTCTTGTTTGCCATGGTAATGCTGTCCATAGCTGCCTTGTCACGGCCATTCATTTACGCTTAAAAGCATCCATGAAACCGTAGATGATGCAATACACGTTGGTTAAAATTATTCATGGTTGTCCTGATGTATGTTTAAGGCAATTAATTTATGCTAAAAATGCTGGGAGTATTGGCTATAAACAACCTGAATGATCGTCTCCGGATGCTTTGTGCCATCTCGCTAATGTACATAAGATGCAGCATTCATCGCAATCGTAGTTCCTGTCGCATGATCGGCCAAACCTGAAACGAGGAGGCATACCATTGGGGCAATATCCTTTGGTTCGGTCAATTCGGTCAAGGCAATATCGTTTAAGGCAAAATCTTCTCCATATTGATCCATAAAATCCTGTGCCATATCGGTACGGACAAAACCCGGTGCAATGATAAATGCCCTGATGCCCTCCTTACCATAATACCTTGCCAAGGACCTGGTAAAACCAACCAGCGCGGATTTGGAAGCGGCATAAGCCAAATAATCGGGCGTATCTCCGCGAAAAGCTGCCCTAGAACTGATATTGATGACCCTGCCATGGTTGTTGAGGCGTGCATGCTGAACAAACTCCTTGGTGATAATGGCCAAGGCATTGACATTCACCGTCATGGTTTGAAGCCAGGCCGTGGCCCAATCTTCTGTAGGAGCCTCATCAGAGCAGGAAAGGGCTATTCCGGCGTTATTGATGACGGCATCGATCTTCCCATATTTATCCACCAACCGTGTAATCCAGCCCTTCACTTGCTCCAGATCACTTAGGTCACATGAAACCACATGTGCCTTGTGGGGCAATGACCGCTGTAATTCACGGGCCTTTGCTTCATGCTTATGACAGTGGATCAGCACTTCTGCCCCTGAGGCGGAAAGCTGCTCGGCTATGGCCCGGCCAATTCCCCGTGAAGCTCCAGTCACCAGTATCCGTTGGTCTTTTAGGGTAATATGCATGGTAAAATCTTTCGTTTATAAATTTACTTTTAATTATGGTGTACAAATCAATTGCTGAAGGGCATCAGGGGCGATGGCATTCCTAATTCCCTCTTTTTGGGCTAAATAATCAACCATTGCATCATCCGTCAGCCCATGGGTTTGCCTTATGCCACGAATAATCGTTCCGAGGTAAGACTCATGGGGGGCCACAAAAGGCCGAAACGATTCCTTTGCGGTAAAGGTAAAAATTGGCTCATCCATTTCCTCTCCCAGGTAAAGCAGCAAATCATACCATCCGGCATTTTGCAGCGCTACACTGCCCAGGTGCTTTACCTGATCCAGCTCAATTGGAGGGCGATCCGGTAGCCTGTTTTCCTGCATCACCACATCATAAAACTGCGCTTTCGTAATCCTATACATACGTGCCAAAGTCCTTTCACGAGTGGTGGTTTCGTGGTGGATAAAAGCCACTCCGCCACCGTTCCAAATGCCAGCATGCTTAGCAAAATAAAGGGAATAGGGTATCTCCAGGCCTTCTGACGCCGTAGGCAGTGACTTATCCACACAGCCTTTATAGGTCTTGATCGCTCCAGCAGGCTTTCCACCTTGGATGTAACATAGAAACCTTTCCTCCAAGAGATTGGAACCATAACTGGCATACCAAACGTAATTGCTCATGGTCGTTAGTTTAAAGTATTGAGGAGTTAGTGGTGCGTATTGCGTATCTAAGTTGAGATCGTTTTAGAGGTTAATTGAGTTAGAGAGTAAATGGTATTTAGTGTTAGCGCGGAAAACACAAAATTATGCTTAAACCCTTGGGCAAAGTACCATCATCTAACCATCACACATGCTGGTCGATCAAAATGGGATTTCCGTCGGGATCTGTAAGGACAATGCTGGCTGGTCCTGAAGTAGATAGATTGGCCTCTTGGTCTAGTTGTAGGCCATTTTCTTTAAGCTTTTGTTGAATTTCGCGGACATCAGTATAATCATTTAGGGTTTGTGCATTTTCATCCCAGCCTGGATTGAAGGTAAGGATATTTTTGTCAAACATCCCTTCAAAAAGCCCAATCAAGGCATTTTGATTTTTCATGATCAAGTAGTGATGGTCTTCACTCCCGCCAAAAACGGTAAAACCTAATTTTTCGTAGAAGGACTTAGATGCCTGCAGGTCCTTGACCGATAGGCTAATGGAAAATGCGCCGAGTTTCATGGTTTGTAAATTTGGTACTCCATGAAATTACGAAGAAATGAGATAAAAATACTTTCTATAGCTTCTTGAATCTTCCACTTTCAAAGGTCAACGGAGCATCCTGGACTAAAGGATCAAGATTCAGCTGAAAATATGGGTATCGCTATCATCTCTAAAAATATGAAAGAGAATATCGCCTCCCATATAAATGGACATGGACCCAAAATGAACGGCAATTAAATACTGTTTGCCTCAAATATATTCCTCCTCTTTCCCCAAATACGTTGATTAGGCAAAACTTGAAAATGGGGTTCAAAATAATATTACGCTCGTGTAAACTTGGTCACTAGCTCCAGATGATTAGGAAAAACGTTTATTAGCTTATTACGATCGGCCAATTCAAAATCCCGGAAGTCAAACCCCGGTGAAACAGTACAGCCCACCAAGGCAAAGCTATTTTCTGCCAATACTTCTGCCGCAAACCAATGCCCAGCAGGAACGACCAATTGTGGCACTTCTCCTTTATCCAAGGCATTGCCAATGATGAATTCTTCATGACCATTCGCAGCAGAAAGGGTATGCAACCGAATGGGAGCCCCCATATAAAAGTGCCACGCCTCATCCTGCTTGATCCGGTGAAAGGCCGAAAAAGTATCGGAAGTCAGCAGGAAATAAATGCCCGTAGCATAATTTCGATTTCCCTCAAAATCCTCTCCCAAACAGCTTTGGTTTATTTGACCATCACTGCGGTACACTTCCTTGAAATAGCCACCTTCAGGATGTGGTTTTAACTCCAGTGCTTTAATGATTTCTGCTGCTGACATCGATATTAAATGTTCTCAATATGGGTAAATGATCGTCTCATCCTATCCAATGCTCCGCGTTTTCAAACACATCGAAACGTAGAAATTTATCCCAGCATTTTTAGTCGGCAACTAAACAAGATAGCATTTTGCCTATCCAGTATGCTTTTCAAAAAACTACGGATTTACCATCAATCTTTCCTGATTTTTCGTTTGTTCCAGTACCATTGGATCACTTCATGGCTCAGCTTTCCTGCCAATGCCGGATGCTGTTCCGCGATGTTGGTGGTCTCGTTGACATCCTTTTCCAAATCATAGAGCTCTACACGGCTGCTGTCCGAGTTGACCAGCAATTTCCAATTTTCGTGGCGAACGGCCAAATGTGGACTTTGGTGATAAGGCTGCCTTGGGCGGTTAAAATGCTCATTTCTTCCAAAATCCCAGAAAAGGTCATTTTTTCTGGCCTGGGGATTTTTGCCCACCAATGCCTGGCTCATATCCTGGCCGGCCAAAGCATACTCTTTGGGCAATTCGGCGCCGGTAAGGCTCGCTAAGCTCGGCAACAAATCCACCGCTGCTATGATGGTCTCATTATCGGTCTGATTAGCTTTGATGGCCGCTGGCCAGCTGACAATAAACGGCATTCTAATTCCCCCTTCATAAAGACTGTTTTTGGCCCCTCGTTGGCTGTTGGTGCGGATATGTTCGTAAGTGGGATAGGCGCCATTGTCACTGGTAAAGATGATCATGGTATTTTCGGCAATGCCCAATTCCTCCAGTCCGGCCATCAGCCTGCCAATCTGCCGATCATACTCCTTAAGAACAGGAATAAAATTGGGTTTACTTGGCCATGTATCCCGCTGATCGTAAAATTCTTCATTGGGAATCCATGGATCATGCATATCGTCCGGCCAAAAGTTAACAAAGCATGGCTGATCCTGATGACGTTTTAGAAAATCCAAGGTCTTATCCACAAAATACCCTGTCCGCTCCCACCGTTCGATGCTGTCCTGTTCACTCCATATCCAGTTGGAAGCAGTGATAAGCTTATCCGGGTCGGGACCTTCATAGGTCGTTGTATATTCATCAAAACCGTATTCCGTAATCTGCGGAGCATCGTCTACATCGCGGCCGCCACCCATATGCCATTTTCCGATATGACTGGTTTGATATCCGGCGGTCTTCAGGACACGCGCCATGGAAGGTGCTTTGGGATCCAAAAAGTCAAATTGCTCACAATTCGCATTCCCCTTTCGGCTATGCAAAAACGTGTTGATGCCCCATTCGGTAGGGTACATCCCCGTGGTGATGCCCACGCGTGATGGAGAACAGACCGGGGCTGCAGAATAATAATGGTTGAATTTCAGCCCATTAGCCGCTAATTTATCGATGTTTGGCGTGGTGACCCAACCGCTGTTATAGCACGAAAGATCACCAATCCCCATGTCATCGGTGTAAATGATAATGATATTCGGTTTGGCAGAGGAGGACTTTTGGGAAACTTGGGAAGAAGACTCACCACATGAACCTAAAACAAGGACAATGCAAGCTAAAATCAGGTATTTCATTTTTGGGTCGATTATTGAAAATTTCTTTTTTACAAATTTGATCTTCTTGCATATATCCAACCAACAGCCCAGTTCAAGCAGTATCATCACCGAAAGCTATACGGGGTCAGGGATATTGCTGCCCCCAATCTATTCATTTAATCGATTTAGTGAAACTATATAGTCGATAAAGTTCCAGTAATAGTCATTTATCTATCTCATGGCCCCACCCAAGGTGGATCTTTCCAGCTGTCTGGATGATGATCTCCCAAGAATCCATTCCTACCAGAAAAAATTATACAGGATAAACCTGATGACTGAATTTGCCATTAGGTTTACACATTTCTTCTCCATAGCATAAAAAGAAAAACCGCTACAAAAATCATGGTAAGGGAATAGGAAACGTAATTCCAACATAAAACGGTCCAATAATAACTATTGATCGCTTTGGAAACATCTTTCTTATCGAAACCCGCTTTCTGAAGGACAATGGTCCTGGTTTCAGAAGTTGAAAGATCGAGCGGTTGAATATACCATTCATCATCAAAGTGGGTGACGATCATCAGACTGTCTGGATCTGCCCTTTCCAATTCCAAGGAATGCGATTCGCTGGTATTTCCATCAACTTCATGCTTCCAAAATACGCCTCCGTCTGCCTCCAAATAGTAAATGCTCTTTGGACCGTCCGCTGGGTTTTCGAGGATAATTTCCCCTGGACTGGATACCATAAAATCAGGCCTTGAAAATCCCCATTTAAAAATGCCTAGGGCCACAAACATCAGGATAGCCGTAAGAGAAATGATCCAAAGTAGCACTTTACGGCCAGCACTCATTCCCCATACCAACATTAAAATCAAGAGGACATCGATGATGATAATTGCCGGCAATAGGTATCCTGAAAATTGATAAAATAACATACGCTTATAAAATAGTTTGGTAAATAATCCAAGAAAAAGCGACGCACTCACTTCCCCGCTGCTATGACTGCTAAGTCTACTTGGGAAGCGCCTGCTTCAAACAATACATTGGCTGCGGAAGCTAAAGTGGCGCCAGTGGTCATGACATCATCGACCAAAAGTACCTTTTTTTTGGATACATCCCCTGCGGATTGCAAAGAAAAAACGTTCTCCACGTTGGCGATCCGCTCCAGCCTAGACTTATTGGTTTGTGTACTGGTAAACCGCTCACGAACCAAGTGATCGGCTACTGGCATTCCCAATTCTTCCGCCAACCCCTCCGCAAACATCAAGCTTTGGTTATATCCCCTTCGTTTTTCCTTGGCAGGATGGAGGGGAATCGCCAAAACAGCATCCCAGCAGCTCTGGTAGCCATTTCTCTTAAGCTCTTGCCCGTATAATTTCCCCAATAACTGGCCCATTTCTGGCCTGTTCCGATATTTTAATTGGTGAAGCAAGGTTTGGCTGACACCCTTTTTTGTAAACCGCAAAAAGGCCATAACCCGTGTTACTGGGCTTAATCCCATGATCTTAGCGGTCAAATCATTGTCATCAGCGCGTAGATGATGCGAAGTCACCGGCAGCTGAACCAAGCAAGACCTGCAGATCAACGGTTCAAAATCAAACAGACTGCGCCGACATACCACACAGGTCTGCGGGAATACCAGGGCTAGAAAATCATTGAAAAAAGTGAAACGCATTAGGAAAAAGGGTTGTTAGTTCTAATTGACAGGAAAATACCTGTTATATTTGCTAATTAGATAAAAACTATCCTATAAGTTAATGAATTTAGTCAACGAATTCAACGAGTATCGCGCGAAGATGAATGATAAGATTCTGGGAGAAGACAATAAAGTCCTCAAAAGAATCTTTAACCTGGATACCAATGCCTTCCGAGAAGGAGCCGTGGACATCCAATCAAAGGAAATGATCGGCCTGGCCTGTTCCATGGTGTTACGTTGTGACGATTGTGTCCGCTATCACTTGGGCAAATGCCATGAAGTAGGCCTCAGCAAAGAGCAGGTCTTTGAAGTTTTCTCCATTGCCAACTTAATTGGCGGGACCATTGTCATCCCTCATCTGCGAAAAGCCGTTGAATATTGGGAAGAGCTCGAAAACGAAGCAAAGAAAGATGTTTAAAAAGGATTTGGATCTTGAGAAGCGCTGGAGTAAACTGCTATTTGGTTTAAAGGACCTGATCGCAAAAAAACCTGCTGATCTAAATGGTGTTCTTTTTATCATTGGCGTCCAAGAGCTGGGTCAAGGCATGAAAAACTTCAGCAAGGAACAAAAACAAGACCTCATGCACATCGCCGTGTGCAAAGTCTTGAGTTTGGCAGGCTTCTATGCCTTGGATTTTATAGACCAAGATGGCTGGCCTCACTGGAAACTGGTGAAGGAATTACCCCATTTTGATCTATTAGAGCAAGAAAAACTCTTAAAGATTCAAGTATTAGAATATTTCGAAAAAGAATTTGAAATGGACATTAAATAAGAAATTTACTTAGAATAAAAACATTGGTTAGAATTATAAATCAATTTATAATGACAAGCCAATAAAAATAATAAATCCATTGTCCATGAATATCGTATCCTATAATGTCAACGGTATCCGTGCTGCCATGAGAAAGGGTTTTGCCGATTGGCTGGCTCAAACCTCTCCGGATATCATCGGCTTACAGGAAATAAAAGCCACTGAAGCACAAATAGAAACCAGTGTATTTGAAGACCTTGGTTATCATTGCTATTGGTATCCAGCTGTAAAGAAAGGATACAGTGGAGTAGCCATTTTAAGCAAGGAAAAGCCTTCTGAAATCACCTATGGAATGGGGGTTTCCGATTATGACGATGAAGGCAGAATGATCCGGGCTGATTTTGGAGAATTTTCCTTTATCAGCGCCTATTTTCCTTCTGGAACCACTGGCGGAATACGACAAGATTTTAAATATGCGTTCTTGGACGATGTCTACGGATACACCCAAGACTTGATAAAATCCCGTCCCAATTTGATCCTAAGTGGAGATTATAACATTTGCCATAAGGCAATCGATATTCATAATCCCATAGCCAATAAAAACACCTCCGGCTTTTTACCGGATGAAAGGGCCTGGATGGACAAACTCACAAGCAATGGATTTGACGACAGTTTCCGATTATACAACCAATCTCCCCACCAGTATTCGTGGTGGACTTATCGTGCAAATGCCAGGGCAAACAATAAAGGTTGGCGAATTGATTACCATATGACCAGCTCGGCAATGAATGAAAGAGTAAAAGGTGCAAGCATCATGCCCGACGCCATCCATTCTGATCATTGCCCGGTCTTAGTAGAAATAGGATAAATGAAATTTAAAGGATAATTAACCATAACACTTGATGAAATCGATCAAAATCTCCATTCCATCTCTCATTGAGAATATCAAGATCGTAGAAAGCTTCATTGACAATGCGAGGGAAAAATTCCAGATCAATGACGACATCTATGGTAACATCATGATTTCAGTAACGGAATGCGTCAGCAACGCCATCGTTCATGGAAATGAAGGAGACGCCAATAAGACCGTAAACCTTGAGGTGAACTTTCTGGAAAACCAATTGAAATTCATCATTGAAGACGAAGGAAAGGGTTTTGATTACGAGAATCTAAAAGATCCTACAGCACCTGAAAACATTGAAAAATCTGGTGGTAGGGGTGTATTCATCATGAAACACTTGAGCGACGAAGTAGCATTTGAAAACGACGGCAAAAAAACCATCTTAACCTTCTACATGAACTGATCATGGCAATCAATTTCTTTGAAGAAGACATCCAATTCAAACTACCTCAGAAAAATCTCACGAAGCGTTGGCTTCGGGAAATCGCCAAAAAGGAAGGATTCGTCATAGCGGACTTAAATTATATCTTTTGCTCTGATGAATACCTTTATCAAATCAACCTTGACTACTTAGACCACGACACCTATACAGACATTATCACGTTTGATAATTCTGAAGAACAAGACACCCTAGAAGGAGACATCTTTGTAAGCATCGAACGCATCAGAGACAATGCCAAAGATCAAAACGTAGACAGCCACAAAGAAACCATTAGAGTCATCAGTCATGGACTTCTCCATTTGTGCGGCTATAAAGACAAAACCAAAGAAGAAGCAAAACTCATGAGAGAAAAAGAAGATGAAGCCATTTCGCTCTTTTTCTCTACACAACCTTAACGTTCCACGTGGAATACCAAAGGTTATCGATTGAAATAAAAAAATAGAATTTATATAACATTATCTCACTGTTCCACGTGGAACAGTACACAGAAGTAAAATCAAATGTTTCACGTGGAACAGTAAAGTTATCAATTATGGTTCCACGTGGAACACTTAACAAAAATGCCTTATGTTTCCAGAATATGATGTAATAGTAGTAGGTGGTGGGCACGCAGGATGTGAAGCAGCACATGCAGCAGCCAAAATGGGATGTTCTGTGCTTCTATGCACAATGAACATGAACACTATTGCTCAAATGTCCTGCAATCCAGCGATTGGCGGGGTGGCAAAAGGGCAAATTGTACGTGAAATAGATGCGTTAGGAGGGATGACCGGGATCATTTCTGATAAATCCATGATCCAATTCCGGATGCTTAACAGATCAAAAGGACCTGCCATGTGGTCTCCAAGGTCTCAAAATGACCGGATGCGTTTTGCAGAGGAGTGGAGATTTGCCCTAGAAGGAACCCCAGGTGTAGATTTCTGGCAAGAGATGGTGTCAGGACTAGTGGTGAAAGATAATAGGGTAGTGGGAGTCAAAACTGGCATTGGCTTAGAAATCAAAGCCAAATCAGTGGTCTTAACCAATGGAACCTTCCTAAATGGACTTATTCACATCGGAGAAAAACAGTTTGGCGGAGGCCGAACAGGGGAAGTTGCAGCTAAAGGGATTACCGAGCAATTGGTAGACTTGGGCTTTGAAGCAGGAAGAATGAAGACCGGAACACCGCCTAGGGTAGATGGAAGGTCTTTGGATTATTCTAAAATGGAAGTCCAGCATGGAGATGAAAAGCCAGAGAAATTCTCATTCTCGGACGAAACCTCACCGCTTAAAGAACAACGTACCTGCTGGATTACATATACCAACAAGGAAGTGCATGAAACACTGGAAACAGGATTTGATCGTTCTCCAATGTTTAATGGCCGCATTCAAGGTTTAGGTCCACGGTATTGTCCATCCATTGAAGATAAAATAAACCGATTTGCCGAAAGGGACCGGCATCAGATATTCGTGGAGCCAGAAGGATGGAATACAGTAGAGATATATGTCAATGGTTTCTCGACATCACTTCCAGAAGATGTCCAGTATAAGGCCATTCGTAAAATAGCAGGGTTCGAGAATTGCAAAATGTTCCGTCCAGGATACGCCATCGAATACGACTTCTTCCCACCTACACAACTTAAACTTACCTTAGAAACGCAGCTCGTAGAGAACCTATTCTTTGCTGGCCAGATCAATGGAACCACAGGCTACGAAGAAGCAGGATGCCAAGGGCTGATCGCAGGGATCAATGCCGCAAGAAAAGTGAAGGAAGAAAGTCCATTCTTACTAAAAAGATCTGACGCCTATATCGGTGTCCTCATCGACGATCTTATCAATAAAGGCACCGAAGAACCCTATCGAATGTTTACCTCCAGAGCAGAATTCAGATTGCTTCTTCGTCAGGATAATGCAGATTTAAGGTTAACGGCATTGGGTCACTCCATAGGCCTCGCTTCTGATAAGCGCCTGGAAAAAATGCTGGACAAGAAAAATGATACGGCTAAACTGATCAATGATCTAAAACAGAAAAAGCTCAGTCCGGACAGCATCAATGAAGGACTGGAGGAAAAGGATACGGCAACGATCAAAGAGAAAATTACCGTAGAAAAACTCCTTAAACGACCTCAACTGGGCCTAACCGCCATCAAAGACTTAGATCAGGAAATAAATCAATACTTATCCAAATACCCTCAAGAGGTACTGGATCAAGCGGAGATACAAGTAAAATACAATAGCTATATCGAAAAGGAACAGCAAATGGTAGAGAAGCTCAACAGCATGGAAAATTATAGAATTCCAAGCGAGTTTGATTACCTCACCATTCCTGCTTTGTCCGCAGAAGGAAAACAAAAATTACATAAAATACGGCCAGAAACATTGGGCCAAGCATCCAGGATCAGTGGAGTTTCTCCAGCAGACCTGTCCATTCTCACGGTTTATTTAGGAAGATAACATGTACGAAAGATTAACCAAATGTCCACTTTGTCAAAGTGGACTTTTTATTAATCATATGGTGGTAAAGGATCACAGTGTGTCCAAGGAATCTTTTAGTATTTGCAAGTGTAAAAATTGTCAATTGCTTTTTACTAATCCCAGACCAGATGCATCCAGTATCAGTCAATATTACCAATCCAACGATTATATTTCCCATACGGATAAATCCACCAATCTGGTCAATTTTATATACAAGCAGGTTAGAAAAATAACCTTGCAGCAAAAAGTCAATTGGATCAATAAATACACAAACCATCCGAATAGGCTCCTGGATTTTGGTTGTGGCACAGGACACTTTTTAGAATATGCCCAATCCAAGCAGTGGGAAGTTGTTGGCTACGAACCCAGCACAGAAGCAGCAGCCGTTGCTAAATCAAAGTTTAACCTGAAACTCTATTCGGAATTACCGGAACTGGCCACAGAAAAAAAGTTCGATGCCATCACCCTTTTCCATGTCTTAGAACACATCCATGACTTAAAGGGAACCATGGAATTTCTTCTCAGCAAGTTGAAAAAACGGGGTACACTATATTTAGCAGTACCGAACAATGCCTCTTACGACGCCACGTTATTTAAAGAGGATTGGGCAGCACTAGATGTACCAAGGCACCTGTACCACTTCACTCAGGAAACCATGCACCAATTGGCTAAGCAATATGCCCTTAAAATAGTAGCAGAAGAGCCCATGCCTTTTGATAGTTATTATGTCTCCATTTTATCAAACAGTATAAAGTATAATAAGAAAAATCTTATTAAATCAATAATTACTGGTTTTAAATCAAATAAATTAGCTAAAAACAATAAAAATAACTATTCCAGCATATTGTTTATATTGAAAAAGAAATGAGCAATAGAAATCACTATATCCCCATATTCTCCTTACTTATAGGCATTATTTTCTGTTATGCCTGTGCAAAACAAAGTTCTCCCATGGGCGGCCCAAAGGATGAAGATCCACCAGTGCTACTTTCTTCAAATCCTAAGGATCAAAGCTTAAATACGAAGCCTGAAAACGTAACATTGGTTTTTGATGAATATATCAAAACCGAAAACCCACAACGAAATGTCATCATCACTCCGAGCCTGGACAAAAGCAAAATGGAATTCCTAGCCCTGAAAAATGAACTCCGCATCAAAATAGGGCAGGAACTGGAAGACAGCACCACGTATGTTTTTAACTTCCAAAAAAGCATTCAGGACATTTCGGAAAGCAATCCATCCGAAAACCTAAAATTGGTATTTTCTACTGGAGATATGATAGATAGCCTACGGTTCATAGGAAAAGTAGCTTATATATTTCCTCAGAAAACACCAGACATGGAAGATGTCATCGTCGGATTATATCGTATTGAGGATGACACCATGGATGTCTTTTCTGATCCTCCCTATTATCTCACCCAAACAGACTCTGCAGGAAACTTTGAAATCACCAATATCAAAGCAGGAAAATACCGGGCGTACGCTTGGCATGATGCCAATAACACCTCCAAGGCAGAAGACAAGAGCGAACCTTACGGATTTATTGCAGACACCATTAACATCATGAAAGATGTGGCGGGCAGTTATTTTAACTTATACAAAGGGGACCTATCAGAATTCAAAATCAACAGGACCACTGCCATTGGAAGCACTTTTGATGTGGTGTTAAGCAAATACCCAGCTAAACTTACCGTTACACATCCTGACCTGGGGAAATCACTATTCTACCGTATCAATGAAAAAAACATACGGTTTTATCACACTACGTTAAGAGATGACAGTACCCAAGTATCGTTAAGCTTGCGTGATTCAGTAGGCTTTGGAGTGGACACTACTTTCTATGCTTCATTTATGTCAAGTGATAGAAGAAGTGAAAACCTAACCCCCACCATGGACAAAAACAAGGAGTTTATTTCCAATATCAAAACATCGATTTCCTTTAACAAGCCCATTAAAGACATCGTCTATGATTCCCTGTTTATCCAGTATGATTCGGCCTCTTATATCAATATCAAGCCGGAGTACCTATCATTTAAAGACAGCAGCTTACGGGCTACCATCCTCATGGACATCCCAGTATTGGACAGTATCCAAAAGACCAGTTTCCAATTCTATGCTTCGGATTCCACCTTCATTGACATAGAAGATCAAATAAACGAAAAGGCTATCAAAACTACCTTTAGCAGACAAGATCCTGAGAATCTAGCGGACGAAGTCACGGGAAAAGTCATGGCTGAAGAATGGCCTATTTTGGTCCAACTCCTCTCAAAGGACGGCACCATTATCAGAGAAACCGTCTTAGAGCAGGACCAACAAACCTACAGTTTTAAGAAAATCAAAGCGGGGGAATACATGGTCAGGGCCATTATCGATCGTAATAAGAATGGCCAGTGGGATCCAGGAAACTATATTGAACGACGACAACCTGAACCTGTTTACTATTATTTCGATAATGAAAACATGTCGTATAACATTCTTCTAAGAGGAAAATGGACCAACCAAAACATCAACATTCTCCCTAGCCCAGCCTCAGGAATACTCCAGGTAACTACTGATAATACACCTACCGATACCATTCCAAAAGAGCAAAACTCGGCAGAAGGGCTGTAGATAACTCTGAAAAACGATGTGAATAAGTGTCTATAACTTATGGACAAATACAGACTTATCCCAAATGACATTGCTCATTTGGGATACTTTTTTTTGGGCTATGGATAACCACAATTTTGTAAACGTCTATCCACATTTATACACACAGCACTTAATGAACACTCCAAAACCAATGACGTTATACACAGAATCAAGATAAATAAGGATCGGTACTTAGTATCAAATAGTTGCAAGTTGATAACATGTGGATGAAAAGTGAATTATGTATGGATAATGCTTGGGTAACTTGTGGGTAACATCAACCATTGAGTTTACCCACAAATCCACAGCTTAATAACTGTAATAGTTTTTTATTTAAAAAAAGAATATAATATAAATATATAGCCTGTGGAAAGTTGATAAGTCAAGCAATTCATGCTCCAATCTGACAAGTCTTCATGTTGGCCCATACCACATTTAACTACTGCTAAGTCGCTGGTCAATTAATTGGAAAAAGGATATCAAAACCTTAAAAAAATAGATATCTTTAAGTTTCGAAAAAAGCATGCCCAATGATCCATAAGTTTGGGCTGTTGCTGGAATTGTGTAAATCTGCTAACAATGAAAATAACCATTTTGATATGTAGCCTTGTGTTGGTTTTCTCCTCAGCACTATTTGCACAGGATACGAGTTCCCAGGAAAAAATTTACTTTACGGATTTTTATATTTCTGCAGGTTATAAAAATCAACCGTATACCGATCTCAATAATTATCTAAGTGGGCAAGGATACCAAACATTTGAGAAGCAAACGGCGACATTGGGAGCGGGAATATCTTATGTAGCGATGTCACGATTGGGCTTTTTTGCAGAAGCGGATTTTAATCTCAACAAAAAACGGTTCAGTAATGATTTTGTGAATTATCGTTATCTGCCCATCCATGTCACGGCGGGCCTGCAATATCACTGGAAAAATAGCCTTACCAAAGATTGGAGATTTTATCCAAAAGTAGGGATTTATTACGGTACCACGTCCTTGGACCTCATCGCAAAGGACCTGAACACCGATTTCAATGAAAACTTACTGGGAAATATGAATACCAGTTTCCTTTACCAGCGAAACCTTGGACTTAACTTGAGCTTGAATGCGGATAAATTATTAGGAGCCTTTTTAAAACCCACGACCCAAATCGGAGTGTACTCTAGAATGGGGCTGCAAGTGGGCTATATGCTGAACATTTATTCCAGTGTGACCAAGCTCAGGAGAAACTTTAGTCCGGACCTCCGCAAGGACTTGATAATATCTAATGCACCGGCATTTGATCCCAGTGCTTTTTATGTGAAATTGAATTTTGCCATTGGTAAGTTTGAGAAATCAAGCGATTGATCTGCCCAAAACCTTTACATTTCATCATGAGAAAAATTTATAGCTTCGTGGCCCTCTTGATAGGGTTACAATGGACTGCATTGGCCAAGACGGATACGGTGCAAGTGCACAGCAATGCCATGGACAAGGACGTCCCCAATTTAATCGTAACACCCCAAGACTATTCCAACTCCGCATCGTATCCTTCGGTATATTTGCTGCATGGAGCTGGTGGTGATTACACCTCTTGGTCTAAGATTGCCGATTTACAGCATTATGCGGACCGCTACGGCCTTATCATCATCTGTCCTGATGCAGGAGTCACCAGTTGGTATTTCGACAGCCCTATCGACCCTAAAATGCAATATGAGACTTACGTGACTTCTGAGCTGATCAATTGGGTGGACGAACATTATGCGACGAAGCAAGACCGAGCTTATCGTGCCATAACGGGGTTAAGCATGGGCGGACACGGCGGCCTTTACTTGGGCTTTCGTCACCAGGACCTTTGGGGAGCTGTAGGCAGTACCAGTGGGGGCGTGGATATTCGACCTTTCCCGTTGAATTGGGACATCGCCAAAAGACTGGGCCCTTATGCCGAGAATAAGGAGGTTTGGGAGGAAAATACCGTGATCAACCTGGTTCACCTGCTGGATGGAAAGACCTTGGATATCATCATCGACTGTGGTCGTCATGACTTTTTCTATGATGCCAATGTTCGCTTGCACAACAAGTTGGAAGAGCGTAATATTCCTCATGATTTTATCAGTCGTCCAGGTGTGCATAACGGAGCATATTGGCACAATGCGATCGCTTATCAATTGTTGTATTTCAATAGCAAATTCGAGCGACTCAAATAGAATTTCATTTTGTGCAAATGGACAGGACCGCCAAAAAGTAATTTGCACTGATAATACGTTAAATATCACAATCTTTGGATCGGATAAATGTTCATTTCGGTGGAATTTAGGGTATCTTAATAGGATAATTAATGCCTATGTTCTATGCAAGATGATTTATCGATTTGGTTACTAGTATTTTTCTGATGAACAAAATATGTCTAATAGCAAAAGTGGCTTCGGCTACGCTCAGCCACCAACCCTGAGCTATCGTAGTCAAAATTATCAAAGCTCGGCCACCAACCTTGAGCTACCGCAGTCAAAATTATCCAATCTCAGCCACCGACCCTTAGCTCGTGCTTTCAAAATTATCCAATCTAGGCCACCGATATTGCTTCGTTGGAGTATGTTCGTAGAAGAGCAGTCTACGATCCAGTGGGCTGGTTGGATGCATCCCGGAAGTTGACATTATCGTTTCACTCTAACCCTGAGTGTAACCATTCTCTCGGATCCTGAGGTAACCATTCATTTGGTCCCAGAGCGTAGCCGTTCAATCGGTCCCTGAGCGTAGCCGAAGGGACGAATAATACCTAAAAAAAACATTACAATGAAAGGATACATGTATATTTTGGAATGCTCAAATGGAGCCTTTTATACAGGAAGTACGGTCGATTTAGATAGGAGATTGGAAAAGCATCAAGCTGGTCATGGAGCAAATTTTACTAAAAGGTACCTACCAGTAAAACTGGTTTATTTCGAAGAATATGCCAGAATAGACCAAGCTTTTTATCGAGAGAAACAAATCCAAAGATGGGGACGAAGCAAGAAAATAGCTTTGATCAATGGTGATTTGGATAGATTACACGAGTTATCAGCTTGTCAGAATAACTCGAATTTCAAATATTACAATAGCAAAAAGGAGTGAATTGTTTGGCCCGTGGCTTCGGCTACGCTCAGCCACCGGAGTCTGCTCACTGAGCGTAGCCGTTCAATCGGTCCCTGAGCGTAGCCGAAGGAAGAAGAATTTAAAAGCTTATATAAATACCTGACATTTATTAAAACTCATCGTTACTTTTGTTTGGTTGAAATAACCATTTTTTCGGAAAGCTCCCCAGAAATATGGGCTGAACCTAAGGAATCTAATCCGTGATGAGCTTGGCTATATCAGCCAAGCTTAATTTATACTATAATCAACGGCTTTTATGAGTGTGATAGTAGGCGTAGAACCAAAATTCTTGGGAGAATAGATAATAATCCAGTAATTTTCGTCAATTATGTCTAGCAGCTCCATGAAAAAAGAAATTTATTGGTTAGTAGGGACCTTGATCCTTGTGATCGTACTGCACTTCTTCCATTTTGGTGGGGAAGGTTTTCAGCCAGGTACGCAGTTTGACGTGGAAGTATTTGATACTTACTTTGCGATGAGCAGTCTGTATTTCCTCTGGCCATTTGCTGTCTCCTGTTTCTTTTTGGTGTATTTGGTAAAAGTGATCGCCACGGCTTTCAGCAGTGGACCGGCCAATTTGGTATTGATGATCACTTCCATTTTCTTGTTGCTCTTTACCACCCGTGGCAGTTTGATCATGGCAGGTGTGTTGCAAGGCCAGGTTTTGGTGGATTTTGCTACAGCGATGGTGGTGATCCAGTTGGTGTTGTCGGTACTCTTGGCTTATACGGCTTTTAGGACGGGAAACCTCAAAAAATATGGATGGTGACCCAAATAAACTAATGTTTTCGCGATCCACATGAACGCCCAATTGCTTAATAATATCGCCAAGCACATAGTGCTTCTACCCGAAGAAATCGCGCTGTGTGGTGACTTTTGGAAAGAAAAAGTGGTCCGTAAGGGGGAGTATCTGCTGAGGAACGGAGACATCGCCAAAACAGACAATTATGTGGTCACTGGAGTACTCAAGGCATTTTACCTATCCGATAAGGGTGATGAGGAGATTTTGTATTTTGCTAATGACGATTGGTGGGCTACAGATATTTTGAGCTTTCAAAAGCAAAGCCCTTCTGTTTACAATATTCAGGCGCTGGAAGATACCCTATTGTTACAAATCCACCGGGATTCCTTTCAGGAAATGTTAAAGCAAATTCCAAAACTAGAAACCTATTTCAGAAGTATTTTGGAGAGTTATGTTGGAAGCCTCCAGCAGCGTATCATCACCACCAATGCCAGCAACGCCGAACAAAAGTATATTGATTTCATCCAGAAATATCCTGAAATTGCTGCCAAAGTTCCGCAATATTTGATAGCCTCCTATTTGGGCGTCAGCCCAGAATTTATCAGTCGCATAAGAAAAAGAAACCAAGGTTAATTGAACTAGATCAATTTTTTAGGGTAAGGGGTTGCTGATTTTTGCATGTATAACAAAAAGAAAAAATCTTATGAAAAAGGTACTGATTATCAACGCCAGTGTTAGGGACAAAAAATCCCAAAACCGAAAGTTGGCAAGGGGCTTTATCGAAAATTGGCAAGCAAATTATCCCCATGTTTCATTTACTAATCGGGAGGTAGGATTGGACAACATTCCACCCATTGATGAGCCCTGGATTGCAAGTGCGTTTGTCAAGCCGGAAGCAAGGAATAAGGAAAACCAAAAAGGCGTCAGGTTAAGTGATGAGCTGGTTAAGGAATTGAAAGCCCATGACGTTTATGTCATTGCCACGCCCATGTACAACTGGGCCATTCCAAGTGGACTGAAGGCCTATATTGATCAAATTATGCGGATCAACGAAACCTGGAAATTCCGGTCAGGAAAACCCGATGGTGACTATGTCGGATTATTGAAAAACAAGCAACTTTACATCCTATCGACCAGAGGGGATACAGGTTATGGAGAAGGAGAAAAGAATGCACATATGAATTTCCAAACGACCTATTTGAAATTTATTTTCACCATGATGGGAGTAAAAGACACCACCGTTATTTCGTTGGACAATGAGGAATTTGGAGGGACCTTATTCGAGGTATCAAAACGAGAAGTATACGAAAAAATCAAAAACGCATAGGCAGGGAAATCGCCTTTAAACTATTAGTGAAGAGATGTCAGCCTGAGCCCTTCGACAAGCTCAGGATAAACTAAAGGCGAAGGCTAGACCTTGGACCTCGACTCTACCTGGAGGATTGACAGGTACGCTCGGTCTGACTTTTTGCCTGAATTAAATAACTTAATGGGTTAAAAGCGATTTCCTTAAACTTATAGGGCAATATTATCCTTGTTTTGAATGGGCTAGCGATGTCACAAATTAGCAAACCTCCTTTAAGTGTGAGGTGCCAGTTGTAGATGCTAAATACTGCTCAGTAGGTTCCTAAACTTTTCCCTTTTTTAACATTTCAAACTTCTCACATTTTTAACTAAAAATAGTATGCATGCATACAAAAATATTTGTATCTTACGTTAAGCTAATACAGCAATGAACTGAGGCAATGAAACCTGAAGAAACCGTAGATTTCCACATCAAGACTGCTTGGCATGCCATCTCACGCATGTACAATCAGAAGGCTGTGGAAGAGGGATTCACTACCTCTATCGGTTTCGTCCTGATCAATATCAACACACATGAAGGCACTCCTGCTACTAAGATAGCGCCACTCATGGGCTTGGAGTCCAGAAGCCTTACACGGATCCTGAAATCCATGGAAGATCGGGGCTTGATTTGTCGCCAGCCAGACCCTGCAGATAAGCGATCGGTCCGCATTTTTTTAACCCCGGAAGGGAAGCGGAAAAAAGAAAAATCCATCCAAACGATTCAAGCATTTAACCACGCCATCCGGGAGGTGGTCACGAAAAGGGAAATGGATATGTTCTTTCGTGTTTTTGAGAAGATCAACAAGGTAATCGAAAAACAATAAACAGACTTTGGGGTACCGCTTTGGCGGATCCTTCTAAGATAATCGTAACCATTATATGAAACCACGCCTGTACGAGGTTGCTTCTTTTAGGAGCAAATGTTCATTGCGGGGTTCCATTTGACCATTTTAAATAAACGTAAACCAAATGAAACGAGCCATTCAGAAAGTAGCCATTTTAGGTTCCGGAGTAATGGGATCCAGAATAGCCTGTCACTTTGCCAATATCGGCGTGAAGGTCCTTTTACTGGATATTTTGCCCAAAGAACCCAATGAAGCCGAAAGTAAAAAAGGCCTGAGCCTGGAGGACAAAGCCGTCCGTAACCGATTGGTCAATGAAGCACTGGAAAAAACCCTCAAATCCAAACCTTCTCCGATCTATGATCGGGCATTTGCCGACCGCATCCAAACGGGCAACTTTGACGATGACCTGCCCAAGATCAAGGATTACGACTGGGTAATCGAGGTGGTCGTAGAGCGATTGGACATCAAGCAATCCCTGTACGAGAAGGTGGAGCAGCACCGGAAGCCGGGCACACTCATTACTTCCAATACCTCCGGGATTCCCATGCAAATGCTCTGTGAGGGGAGAAGTGATGATTTTCAGGCCAATTTCTGTGGGACACATTTTTTTAACCCACCCCGGTACCTGCGATTGCTGGAGATCATCCCTGGTCCCAAGACTGATCCGGCCATCATTGATTTTCTTATGGATTATGGTGATCGCCACCTTGGTAAGGAGACGGTGCTGTGTAAAGATACTCCGGCCTTTATTGCCAACCGCATTGGGGTGTATGCCATGATGTCCAGCATGCATATCATTGAAAGCATGAAAATGGGCGTTTCCGAGGTGGATAAATTGACCGGAACGGTCATTGGCCGCGCCAAGTCAGCTACTTTCCGCACGATGGACGTGGTAGGACTGGACACCATGGTCAATGTCGCCAATAACCTCAGCAAAGCACTCCAAAATGATGAATCCAAGGACAAGTTCAAACTGCCTAAAACCGTAGCATATCTCTCGGAGAAAAAATGGCTGGGAGATAAGACGGGACAAGGCTTTTTCCATATGATTCGCCACAAGGACGGAAGCAAAGAGCTCAAGGAAATCGACCTGCAGACCCATGAATACAAACCGGCCGAGAAGCCAAAATTCAAAGCCTTGGAAGCTTCAAAAGAAATCAATGACCTGAAGGAGCGCATCAAGTTTTTGGTCAATTTTGACGATGAGGCAGGAGCGTTTTACCGGGCTACCTTTTACGATTTGTTCCGCTATTGTTCGTTTCGAATACCGGAAATTTCAGATGAACTTTACCGCATTGATCAGGCCGTGTGTGCCGGATTTGGCTGGGAATATGGCCCTTTCGAAAACTGGGACATCCTAGGACTAAAGGATACCATCAAGAAAATGGAGGAAGCGGATCAGCGCCCAGCGGAGTGGATATATGAAATGCTGGATGCCGGGAATGAGCATTTTTATCGTGTGGAAGATGGGCGGCGACAGTATTACGACATTCCCTCCAAATCCTACAAAGACATTCCGGGACAACAGGAATTTATCCTTTTGGATACCCTTAAAGCGGCCAACAAGAAAATCTGGGGAAATGCCGGTGCCACGATCTATGACATGGGGGATGAGGTCATCGGTTTGGAATTTCACACGAAGATGAATTCCCTCGGTCAGGAAGTAATCGAAGGGATCAACACGGCCATTACCATGGCCGAAAAGGATTATAAAGGCTTGGTCATCGGAAATGAGGGCGCCAATTTCTCTGCTGGCGCCAATTTGGCCATGCTCTTTATGTTTGCCGGAGATCAGGAATTTGATGAGATCAACCTGATGATTGCCCAGTTTCAGAAGACCATGATGCGTGTCCGCTACAGCAGCGTACCGGTGGTCGTGGCTCCGCATAATATGGCCCTTGGTGGCGGCTGTGAAATGTCCTTACATGCAGATGCGGTACAAGCACATGCGGAGCTGTACATGGGCTTGGTTGAATTTGGAGTAGGACTGATCCCAGCAGGTGGGGGCACCAAAGAGATGATCCTTCGTTTTAGCAATGCCATCCACAGCGGTGATGTGGAAGTCAATCGGCTGCAGGAATATTTTATGAACATTGCCACGGCCAAAGTATCCACTTCGGCAGAAGAAGCGCGAGGTCTGGGATATCTCCAAGCAAAGGATGACATCACCCTCAACCGCAAGCGGCAGTTTGCCGAGGCAAAAGCCAAAGTCATCGAATTGTTCGACGAAGGCTACACCCAGCCGGTGCAGCAGACCAATATCAAGGTGCTGGGCAAAACGTCCTTGGCACTGTTTGAAGCAGGCATCACCGGAATGCGGTACGGTGCCTATATTTCTGAACACGATGCCAAGATCGCCAGGAAGCTGGCTTGGGTCATGAGTGGCGGAGACCTTTCACAAGCCAATGAAGTCAGCGAGCAATACCTCTTGGAGCTGGAGCGGGAAGCCTTCCTCAGCCTAACCGGTGAACAAAAGACCCTAGAACGCATCCAGAGCATCCTCTTTAAAGGAAAACCACTTCGAAATTAAATTAGAGCAAAGAAGTAAGACAAAAGAGTAAAGAAACCCAAAACCTTGTATCATGCATAATTTCAGAAATCTAAAAGTGTGGCAAAAATCAGTTGATTTTGCTGTAAAGATATATTTCGAAACCAAAGAATTTCCAAGTGAGGAGAAATTTGGAATGGTTTCCCAAATGAGGAGGGCGGGAGTTTCTGTCCCTTCTAACATTGCTGAAGGAAGTGCAAAATCTTCTGGTAAAGCTTTTAGCAATTCATTGGAAACAAGCTTGGGTGAAAGCTACGAACTCGAAACACAACTTGAAATTAGTAAACGTGTGGGATTGCTGAATGAAGAAAAATCAAGTTCACTGCATGAAGATTTAGTAGAGATTCAACGCATGATTAACGGTCTGAAATCGAAAGTCGAGTCTTGACTCTTTTTTCTTTTCTCTTGATTCTTTAAGCACAAACAAACTATTAAACGAAAACGATATGGACGCATACATCATCAAAGGATATAGGACAGCAGTGGGAAAAGCCAAAAAAGGTGGATTCCGCTTTTATCGGCCGGATGACCTGGCCGTAGATGTGATCAAAAAGCTGATTGCCGATACCCCCGGTTTGGAAGCGGAGCGGGTGGATGACCTGATCGTGGGCAATGCCGTACCCGAGGCTGAGCAGGGCATGCAGATGGGACGGATGATTTCGCTCATGGCACTGGGAAAGGTGGTGCCGGGCTTTATCATTAACCGATACTGTGGCTCGGGCCTAGAGGCCATCGCCTTGGCCACAGCCAAAATCAAATCAGGAATGGCTGATTGCATCATCGCAGGAGGCACCGAATCCATGTCCATGGTACCGATGATGGGATATAAAACGGCCCTCAACTGGAAGATTGCCTCTGAGCATCCGGATTATTACCTCAGCATGGGATTGACCGCAGAGGAGCTGGCCAAGGATTATGATATTTCGCGGGAAGATTCCGATCAGTTTGCCGTGACTTCCCACGAGCGGGCGATCAGTGCGATCAAAGAAGGCCGGTTCAAGGAAGAGATTGTTCCCATAGAAGTGGAAGAAACCTTTGTGGACGCATCCGGAAAGCGGCAGACAAGAACCTTTACCGTGGACACAGATGAAGGCCCCCGTCCCGGAACCAACATGGATGTCCTGGGAGGATTGAAGCCCGCCTTTAAGCAAGGAGGGCAAGTGACCGCTGGCAATTCATCACAAACCTCCGATGGGGCAGCCTTCACGGTGGTGATGTCCGAGCGAATGGTCAAAGAATTGAATTTGGAACCGGTAGCACGTCTGGTGAGCTATTCGGTAGCGGGTGTGGATCCGCGGATCATGGGCATCGGTCCCAAAGAAGCTGTTCCCAAAGCCCTGAAACAAGCAGGTATGAAGATGAGCGATATCAGTTTGGTGGAGCTGAATGAAGCTTTTGCCGCACAGGCCTTGGCCGTCATCCGAGCGTTGGACATGGATCCCAATACAGTCAATGTCAATGGCGGCGCGGTAGCCCTTGGCCATCCACTAGGCTGTACTGGCGCCAAGCTCACAGTGCAAATGATCAACGAGCTCCGCAGGAGAAACCAAAAATACGGTATGGTAACGGCTTGCGTCGGCGGAGGCCAAGGCGTAGCCGGTGTGGTGGAATTGCTGAAGTAGATGTGAGGGATTAGTAATGAGGTGTGAGATTTGAGTCTCGAGACGTGAGTAGTGAGTCTTCAGCATGCTATTCTGAAAAGAGTCTTCTCTTTGTTCTGCGAGCAGCACGCTGAGTAGTTAAAGAGATTTTTAAACTAAAAACATACATCATGAATAATTATAAAGAATTAAAAGTATGGAAAAGAGGCATTTTTTTGGCCAAAGACATTTACGTGTTGACAGCTACTTTTCCACACGATGAGAAATATGGTCTTGTGACCCAAATGAGGAGGTCTGCTGTTTCGGTGGCCTCAAATATTGCTGAGGGTGCAGGAAGAGGTTCCGACCGAGAATTTCGACGATTTATGGATATAGCTTATGGTTCACTGTGTGAATTAGATACACAGTTATGTATTGCAAAACTATTGGATTTAGTGAATGATTCCGTATTCAAATCATTGGAAAATGAGATCAATGAAATGCAAAAAATGAGCTATTCGTTGATTAAAAGTTTGAAATAGCGATCAAACGTACAATAGTAAGGCTCAATACTCTTTACTTACGACTCAATACTAACGACATGACAACAAAAAACAATACCATTAACGGCGGGGAGTTTCTCATTCGGGAAACAGCAGCCACGGAAATTTTTATTCCTGCAGAATTTACGGAAGAGCAGCGCATGATGGCGCAGGCCTGTCAGGATTTTATCGATACGGAGATTTTGCCAAAATCCGAGGAAATCGATAGTATGAAGAATCCTGATTTGGTGCCGGCTATTCTGAAAAAGGCCGGTGAGCTAGGACTATTGGGTATTTCGGTGCCCGAGGAATACCAAGGATTGGGCATGAGCTTTAATACTTCCATGCTGATTGCAGACATCATTGGTGCGGCGGGATCCTTTTCGACGACCTATGGCGCCCATACGGGCATTGGCACCTTGCCGATTTTGTATTATGGCACCGAGGAACAAAAGAAAAAGTACCTGCCCAAGTTGGCTACCGGTGAATGGGCCGCCTGCTACTGCCTCACCGAACCGGACGCTGGCTCGGATGCCAATAGCGGGAAGACCAAGGCCACCCTCACCGAGGATGGCAAGCACTACCTGCTCAATGGCCAGAAAATGTGGATCTCCAATGGCGGTTTTGCGGATTTGTTTATCGTCTTTGCTAAAATTGGTGAGGACAAAAACCTGACAGCCTTTATTGTGGAAAAGGATTTTGGTGGCATCACCATGAACGAGGAAGAGAAAAAGATGGGCATCAAAGGCTCATCTACGCGCCAAGTGTTTTTCAATGACTGCAAAGTGCCGGTCGAAAACATGCTTTCCGATCGTCAAAATGGCTTTAAGATCGCTGTCAATATCCTCAATATTGGCCGTGTGAAATTAGGCGCTGGGGTGCTGGGAGGCTGTAGGCAAGTGATCAAAAATGCCCTGCAATATTCATCCGAACGAAAGCAGTTTGGCGTGAGCATCAATACTTTTGGGGCCATCAAATCGAAATTGGCCGAAATGGCGGTCAAGACGTATGTCAGTGAATCCCTGTGCTATCGTCTTGGCCAGAACATCGAGGACCGCATCGATGCGCTCATGGCATCAGGAATGGAGGCAAACCAAGCCAAGCTGAAAGGGGTAGAGCAGTTTGCGATGGAATGTGCCATTGCAAAGATCCATGGCTCGGAAGTGTTGGACTATGTGGTGGACCAAGGGGTGCAGATTTACGGTGGCATGGGCTATTCTGCCGATGCGCCCATGGAGCGGGCCTATCGGGATGCACGGATCTCGCGCATCTATGAAGGCACCAATGAAATCAACCGCATGCTCATGATCGGCATGCTGCTCAAGCGTGCGATGAAAGGAGAGGTTGACCTCTTCGGGCCTGCCAAAGCCGTAGCCGATGAGCTGACAGCGGTTCCTTCTTTTGGTGCTGTGGATAATTCTCAGCTTTTCGCAGCGGAAAAAGAGCTGCTAAAGAAGCTGAAGAAGGTGTTTCTGATGATCGGCGGAAAGGCAGCCATGACCTTCGGCCCCAAAATCGAGGAGGAACAAGAAATCATGATGAACTTAGCCGACATCATGATAGAGATCTACGCTGCAGAATCGGCGTTGCTCCGCACAGAGAAAAGAGTTACCCTTCAAGGGGAAGAAGCTTGTAAGCAGCAAATTGCCATGGTAAAAGTTTACCTCACTGAAGCTGTGGATATCATTCAGGCTGCTGGTAAAGAGGCAATCGCTTCGTTTACCACTGGAGATGAGCAAAAGGTCATGCTGATGGGCCTCAAGCGCTTTACCAAGGCGGATCCGGAAAACACCAAAGCACTGAGGAGGCAAATCGCTGATCACATGATCGACAAAGGCAAGTACCCATACTTCAATTAAGATTTCGCTCCCCCAAAAAAGTGTAGTCACGTCCACGCCAAACCTCTCCGGCGTGGCGGCACTTTGGCTATATCGTTCGTGCCTATGGCACTATTGGATTTTAAGGTGGTTTTTGTGTGACCACGGATAAATCCATGGGTTACTGTATCATTCGTGCCGCTGGCACTTGTGGGAATTGCCAATGACCAGATTTGTTATCCATTGGACGGTTTTGTTAATGACTTACAATACTGGAATCCCAACTTTCTAGAAGCCCTGATCCAATTTTTCTTTGACGGATGATTACAGGATCAGTATGTTTAATATGCTGTAGAAAGGTTACTTTATCTATTTTTGAAACATTTGTCAGACCATCGATCGTACCTACGGCACTGTTGGGTTTTGTGGTGGTTTTGTGTACCCACAGCTAAATCCATGGGTTACTGTATCGTGCATGCCGCTGGCACTTGGGTCTTTGTGTGCCAAGCTCCATTCTTCATGGGATGATTTCGCAAAGGGTTTAAGCAATTTGAAAACCATTTTTCTAACATCCATCCTCAAATCCGCCCTTGGCGGAGGATCATATATAGGCAGCTGGAATCCTGACATTGTAGAAGCCCTGATCCAATTTTTCCTTGACGGATGATGATAGGGTCAGTATGTTTAATATGCTGTAGAAAGGTTACTTTATCTAATTTTGAAACAATTGTCAGACCATCGATCGTACCTACGGCACTGTTGGGTTTTGTGGTGGTTTTGTGTACCCACGGCTAAATCCATGGGTTACTGTATCATTCGTGCCGCTGGCACTTTGGGGAATTGCTGATGACCAGATTTGTTTTCCATTAGACGGTGATGCTACGATGCTACGGACTTTCTGTGGTGAAAACCATTTTTCTAATATCCATCCTCAAATCCGCCCTTGGCGGAGGATGATATAGAGGCAGCAGGTTTTAACCTGCTGATGAGGGTAAGAGCATGCATTGCACCAAGTGCCGTAGGTACGAACCATATCTTTGGTGCCAACATCATATCGGCTTATGAAATATGTAGTTTTCATCAAAATCAATTTCAAATTTCTTCAAAAATGCAACGTATTCTTTTATAAAGTCCCATTGTCTATGGTGAGCTTCTTGGTTTTGGATATATTTATAGACATTTGGTACTTGTGATTTACCGTAACTAAAACACCCGAACCCTTTTTGCCATTCGAATTTGTGATTGACAAAGTTGGATTCGTTGATCCATTTTGATGATTTGGATTTTACTTTTTGCATCACTTCAGATATAGACATATTCGGTTTTAGGGTAAAAAAACAATGGATATGATCCTCAACACCATTTATGATGATGCATCTATTGCCCATTTCATTAATCAAGTTTCCGATTACTTTCAAAAGTTTTGGTCGCCAAGATTTATGGATAGTTGCTTTCCTGTATTTTACTGCAAATATTGTTTGGATATAAATTTGATGATAGGTATTGGCCATTTTATTAATTTAGCTTAAGAAAGAGGAAGTAAAGAAGATAAACATATCAATTCAGAAATTGAAGCCGATTTTGCACTATTGCTTGGGGATGATTGTTTCTTACTGAATTTTGTTATAATAAGACTGAATCAGGTATTATATCATTCGTGCCTACGGCACTATTGGATTTTAAGGTGGTTTTTGTGTACCCACGGCTAAATCCATGGGTTACTGTATCGTTCGTGCCGCTGGCACTTGTGGGAATTGCTGATGAACAGATTTGTTTTCCATTGGGCGGTGTTGCTAAGGACTTTCTGTGGTGGAAACCATTTTTCTAACATCCATCCTCTAATCCGCCCTTGGCGGAGGATCATATATAGGCAGCTGGAATCCTGACATTGTAGAAGCCCTGATCCAATTTTTCCTTGACGGATGATGATAGGGTCAGTATGTTTAATATGCTGTAGAAAGGTTACTTTATCTATTTTTGAAACATTTGTCAGACCATCGATCGTACCTACGGCACTAGTGGTTTTGTGGTGGTTTTTGTGTGCCCACGGCTAAATCCATGGGTTACTGTATCGTGCATGCCGCTGGCACTTGGGTCTTTGCGTGCCAAGCTCCATTCTTCATGGGATGATTTCGATAAGACTTTAAAAAATTTGAAAACCAATTTTTTATGTCCCTCCTCTAATCCGCCCTTGGCGGAGGATGATATAGAAGCAGCAGGTTTTAGCCTGCTGATGAGGTTAAGAAACAGCATTGCACCAAGTGCCGTAGGTACGAACCATGTCTTTTCATCACAACCCATTGTTCGGTAGTTGTAATCCTGAATCAAAAATAATGGGGATTTGCAATCCCCATCTAAGCATAAGCCAGTGCTATTCCTTTTCCACGTAGGTCTTGAAATACCCGCATTCTTCAATTACCTCTTGGTAATATTGGGTGTCTGAATATTCCTCCTTTAGTTTTTGGAAGCTTTGCCAAGCGATAAAATCCACATCATCATTTTCTTCTGACCATTCGTTGGCATATTGACTGTAGTACTTTTTGTAGTAATAGTCGTTTCGCTCACACTTGGCCAGCATATAGGTGCATTTCGCTTTTTGTTCCTTTGTGTTGGCCGCATCCAGGGCCATCTGGTAGTACTTTTTGGCAAGGGAACAATCGGTGATCATCTGACGCATGGCCGGGCTGAACCCATAGGGGCTATACGAATAACCCACAATATCCGATTGGTAAGCCCGGACATTACCAAAATGCGTAATATTATAAAACGCATTTCCCAGTAACAGGCTGTTTTGATAAACCGCTTCTTTCTTATCCAGTTTTTCTTGCATCAATTTTAGGGTTCGCAGGAATTTGTCCATTGGATAGGTTTTGCCAAGGGCATGTTCCGCATCGTGATTGTCCCAGATATGGGCATTGAAAGGATTGGCCGGAAACTCTTTTTCAAATCCCCTGGCTTCATAAATCTCCACGGCCTCATCAATGTGATTGGCAAAAAGTGCTTGAATGACCTCATAAAAATAGATGTCTTCTAAGTTGATGGGATAGAGGCTTTCACCAATTCGCTCTATTCCGCTATGCTGATCAGAAAGTAGGAATTGCTTGAGGTTTTCAGTGTTCTTAGGGTGGTCAAAAAACGTAGACTGGTTGTCATACTGATAAAAGTATCCCGCATAGCTGTTGGAAAACAGTTCGCTCATCAGCCTATTCCCCGATTTGGCGTAAAGCAGGGAAAGGTATTGCTTGCTCCAGCGTTGGGCATTTTCGTACCGGAATACCCCGCTGTTGGGATAGCTTTGGTCGGGTAGATCAAAGTATAACCAATTTAGGTCACCGACCAGCGCTTCCAATTCCGCAGGATTGGCATTTTCCAGTTTGTTGAGCTGGTTGATCAGGCGTAATAGCCGAAGCTGGTTTTTGGCCAATTGGGTATTGGGGAGGGTTTCTGCTGCCTGGTCAAAAACCTTTTGGGCAGCATCAAACCGGTCATTGAGCGTTAGTAAATATCCATGTGAAATGTTCCATAAGAAAGGATTATCCGTCTTTCCTGATTGGGCGATTTTACCCACCAGTTCCAATGCCTCCCTACTGATTTCTTCATGCTGCTGTTTTTTGTAAAGGTCAAAATCCTCATAAGCCCGATTGGTTTCGGTATTGTAAAAAGGGTCTTTGATGTAACGCTCCTGGTGATTGATCAGTCTGGTCAGGAGAAAATTAAGGTGGGAACTTTTCGGGTCCAAGGCAAAGATCTGATTAATGGCCACTTCCTCCCGGGTATAATAGCCCTGCAAGGCCCACAGTGTGGTTTTTTCCGCTGTGGAATGGGCAAGCGGAAGGGTCTCTTCTTCAAAGACCACTGAATCTTGCGGGTGATAACTGTAGATGGCTACTTTTTGCATGGGTGCGCAGGCATTGAAAACTTGGGCATAATAAAGATTAGAGCGGCTGAAGTCTTTCTGCTGGTAGTATACCCCGGCTTTGTAGGCCAGTGCCCTGTAGTATAAAGTGTTCTTGGGCACAGTTGTAGCCGTCCGATCAAAGAACGTAATGACTTTAGCCTTGTCAGAGGCACTGTAGAAATAGGCCTTTATTACTTGAAACCAATACCGTTGTTTTAGGAAATTGTCGCTCACTTCTTCATATTTTTCCTGAAGCTGGCGAAATAAGCCTTCATCTGATAGCGGGGTGCTTTTTTGCGGTTTCCATGACCAATAGCCATCATTCAGTGAGGCAGATTCTACTTGTTTTGCCAAGGTCAAAAAGGTGAGGAATGCTCGCGTCTTAGAATCGTTAAAATCGATTGATTTTGTCCAAACGGGTAAATCCACATCCGTAAGGGTGGGGCGTTGGATAAGGGTATCTATGAGCGCCGTGTTTCCTTGGAGCAAAAGTGAATCTATGACAGCTTTGGGAACGGCTGTTCCCAGGTATTCAGACCAGTCTTCGACTATTTCATCGTTAAACCGGCCATTGTGCTGCTCATCAGCACCATCATAATAGAAGAAATTTTCTTCCAGAAGCAGCGGTTCGTAGGCTTTGTCCACATAGATTTCAGGAGTAAAATTGGAGGTCAGAACATCGTAATACCCCCCGCAGGCTTTTACCACGAGGTATGTCAACAGCAAACTGCCACTAAAAAGCAGCCCTAACTTGAGAAAAGATATCTTTTTCATAATTTTTTAAGTTCAATGCGTCAAGGTCATAAAAAATGACTTCTTCTACTTTCATGTGTGTTCCAAGATCATGCGCCATTTCCAGCAATTGTTCTTGGCTTACCGATTCGATTTTGAGGACATCACCTTTGCGGTAGTACGTTCCGTGACGAAGGACATCGCGTTTTACCTCAAAAATGTCAGGCTTTTGGGCTGAAAAGGCAGCTTCCGTTTTCAGCGCATTAGCCGTTACCTTCGGCCGTAGTCCCAGTACTTGACCGTTCCTAAGATGGATGGCCCAGCCAAATATCGGCAGGGCTACTTTCAGTGGCAATGGATAATCTTTTAACGTATACGTATATAAATCAGCAATGGTCTTGTCATAAATGGAACTGCCAGGACCTGCATTGATTTCGCCCATATTATAATACATCAATACACCGTATGCCACGTTCGGTACTTTGGTTTGTTGGGCGTATTTGACCTGGTGGAGGCGAATGGTGGCAGAAAGTTGCTTTTCAGAGATCTTGTCAAGGCTATCGATAAAGGCCATGAAGTTGTCCCTGCTTTTGAGGCTCCAGTCACAGTCAATTTGGATTTCCCCGTAGGAAAGTCGGTTGCTTTTGGAGATAGAATGGACGTATTTGCTGATTTTTTTTGCCAGTTCAGCCACATCCAAATTAGCAGACAGCATCACTTCATTCTTGATGTATACCACCGGGACGATTTCTAACGTATCGGGAAAATGGTCGAGGGTCGCCTCACTGACAGGATATGGCAGTCCGTCGGCGTTTAGCGCGACATCAAAATACCGAACATAGAGTTTGTCGACCTGATTGGTTTCGAGGGCATCGTATTCCGGCTTTTTAAGGTCAAAAGTCGTTTTCCAATAGTAAAAGGAGACAGTGGGCGGATTGGTCTGCTGGCAAGCGCCCAAGCAGGCCATAAAAACAACCAGTATAAAAATGCGTGTTCCCATTGCTAAAAAGCGTATAAAGCATCGATCCTATCAGATACAAAGTAACTATAATATGACGAGGAAGTCTGATTTTATGTCGACAAATAGAAACCTGTTCTTGATTTATTTAATAACCTTAGTTCGATTATAAAACCGTCGCTGCGAGCTTGTCTGGAGTCAAGCAGGGCTTAGGGGGAGATTAGAGGGGTGAAAGCCGTGGCAGCTCGCCGCGGCGAGCTGCCACGGCCTTTTTCCAATCCACATCCTCCTAAAAAGGGCCTGCCTGGGCAGACAGGTTCGCAATGCAGGGAAATCGCTTTTAACCCCTTAAAGTTATTTTATTTAAGCAAAAAGCGTCAGACCGAGCGGACCTGTCTATCCTCCAGGTAGAGTCGAGGTCCAACGTCTAGCCTTCGCCTTTAGTTTATCCTGAGCTTGTCGAAGGGCTCAGGCTGACATCTCTTTACTAATAGTTTAAAAACGATTTCCCTGTTTATGAGCTAGTGCCATGCCCTAAAACAAACTTTATTTTCTAACTTTATTCACCTATGAAAAAGTCATTTACCGAAGAAGAACTTAAAGCCATTGCTACCCAGCTGAGCCACCCAAAAGGGGAAATGGGCATCGATGTTGCCGCTACCATGCATGAATCAAACCTCTCCATGACCGAAAAGGCCATCGAGCTGCTTCATTTGGAAAAGGGGGATCGGGTGCTGGAACTCGGTCATGGAAGTGCGATGCATGTGGGACCGCTGTTGGCTGAAGCCGATGGTCTCCAATATGCCGGGCTGGAAATTTCCCAGCTGATGCATGAAGAAGCCAAAAAACACAACACCACATGGATCGATGAGGGAAAGGCTGCTTTTTACCAATATGATGGGAAGAAAGCACCTTTTGAGTCGGGAAGCTTTGATAAGATTTTTACGGTCAACACCATTTACTTTTGGAGCGAGCCGAAGAAAACCACGATGGAGCTAAAACGGTTGCTGGCTGATGAAGGAAGCTTGGTGATTGCCTTTGCGCAGAAGCGGTTTATGGAAAACCTACCTTTTACCAAATATGGGTTTACCTTTTACGATGATGAGAATGTTATTGAGCTGATGGCAGCGGTAGGCTTGGTGCCCTTGGAGCAATCGGACGTCACCGAAACGGTCAAGAGCAAAGCGATGGAAGAGGTAGAGCGGGAGTTTACGGTGATGCGTTTTTCGAGGTAGTTTTCAGGTGTTCTTGATCGTTTTTTTTCCAGTATTTGGCCAAATTGGTAAGTAAATGACATCCTTATGGGGCTTTTTGAGAATTGCTTAACTCATCAAGCCAATGATCAATACCGTCATGATGACCAAAAGCACTGCGATCTTTAGGATCAGGAAGCCTTTCCATTCGAAAAGGCTGCGGACACGGCTTTTTCTAAGCACTTCGTCTTTGGTCGGCGCCTTTACCAGGGCAAACGCATTTAGAAAATCCAGTTTACGTCGGTCCACAAATCTGCCGTGTCCAAGTATGCGGTAATTGCAGCACAAGGGAAATTATCCCCTGTAAGGGGAACTTAATTCAGCCCAATGGAGCCCATTGGGCTAGTATGGTGAGGACAAACAAGTCCTTACGGCCTGTAAGGGCAATTAAGAATAATAATCGTTAAAAACACCTAGTGGGAGTATTCAGCTAGGCTTTCAGCCTGCGGAGGGAATGGGTATTGGCATATCACCCCAAGGTGTTGCCTTGGGCTAAGGTGAGTAAGGCCTTCAGCCTTTGGCTTCTGGTGTTGGTTAGGGAAAAACAAGCTTGAAGGCGCCTTCAGCCTTAGAACCGAAAATGGCGGATGATTTCTATAAATGCGTTTTCCCTGGGGCCTTTATATTTTGTCATGTTGGATATTATATCAATTTCCACCCCAGCGCGGTATTTACCGTGCCTTTCACCACATCAAATGCAGCATTGATGGCCCCTTCTACGGCCAATATGCCCAATCCTTCTATGGTCAGTAAGACGATGCGGGCACTGCTCTTTTGGATTTCCAAGTAATGTTTGGCCTGCTCTTCGGTGATTTTGCCTTGCAATTTCAGTTCACCGATCAATTTGAGGTTGTTGGCGAGTACTTTTAGCTCATTTTCCGCAAAGGGTTTGGCTTCTTCCCAATGGTTGCTCAGCACGCCTTGCGCGGCCACGACCATTTGCTCGAATAGTTCTTCTGTGTTGATTTGTGACATGAGGTGAGAGGGTTATCAGTTTTCGTAAGATTCTCCACGTTTTAGGGCCATTTGCAGTCGGATGATGGCCGTAAAGGCGGAATTGAAAGCAGTCTTCAGTGGAGGCAATTGCTCGGCAGAGGCAAATCCCATTTGGTGCAAAAACTCAAGGTTGCGCAGCATGTTTTGCAGTTCTTTTACCTGCTCTTGCACAATGCGGTTTTTGTCCACTGCTGCAGCCCTGACCGCCAAGGTGTTCAGGTCCACTTTGGCCTCGTCAAAGAATTCCTGATAATGCTCGTAAGCTGCCTCATCAGTGCCAATGTTCCTTTCTAGCGACACAAAATAAGCGGTCACTTTTTCTTCAAGGGCAGTTACTTTTTCATCTGTAATGGGATCGTATTCGCTGATCAAGCGAACAGAAGTACAGGCTTGTCCGCACCACAAGAGCAGCAGAAGGAAACTGATCAGTTTCCCTTTTGTAGCGATTCGATTGGATAGTTTCATGTCGTTGTCGTCTAATAACAATTTTTGATGCTCTAATTTCCTTTTAATCCTCAGTGCTCTTTTCCTTCGTATTTCCACATCGGCACCGTTTTTCCGGCCTGTTCGAAGCCCATTTTTTTGTAAAAGGGTACTGCCTTGACCTCCGCAGTGAGCATTTGCATGTGGAAGCCTGCGTATTTTTCGAACATCCTCTCCATGATTTTGCGGCCAATGCCTTTTCCCTGATGACTGGGCAAAACCAGTAAATGCGGGAAATACACCACCAAATGGCCATCGGAAATGGCATTGCCCAATCCAACCAACTGGTCGTTTTCCCAAGCGGTGACCAAACTATCCGAGTGGGTGAGGCCTTTATAGAGCACCTCAGGTTTATTTGCGGAACTCCAGTGGTTTTTTTGGTAGAGTGGCAGTAGTTGCTCTAGCGTAAAATCCCGATGTTCTGCTATTTCCACCGTCGTTTTCTCCATGATGATATAGTCAATGCCTTTTTTGGCAAAGGTTTGTTGGGTTTTTTGAAGCCCAAATTTTTCGTAAAAGGCGGTTTTGTCCGCACGGGCATTGCACCAGATGCGATGGATGCCTTCTTCTTCCAAATGGGAAATGATATAGCGGAGCAAAATGCTGCCATAACCCTTTCCTTGCTGTGAGGTTTCCGTGGCGAATTTCCTGAACTGTGCCTGTCCGTTTTTTACAAATACGGATATCACCGTACAGATTTGATCTCCTTGTACCAATCCAAAATGTCGGCCATGTGGATCCACTTCAAGTTTGACATCATCAAACGGTTGATCTGGCCACATCACACGATGGCGAAGGGCCCATGTGTCTTCCGGCCGTAAGGAGATGATTTTATAATTAGGTTCCATTTGATAATTGTCGCGATAAGTTGATTATGGACGGCTTCCTTTCCAACCGGGACCGCGGACTGCCCTACCGGGAAAGGCACCGGTGTGTTTACCTTGTCGAAGGACTTGCTGGCCATTTACCAATACATGTACCATGCCTGTTGCATACTGGTGTGGCTGGTCAAAGGTAGCCTTGTCCTCAATTTTTTCTGGATCAAAAATAGCGATATCGGCGTAATATCCTGGTTTTAGCAATCCTCTCTTTTCAATGCGAAGGTTCGTAGCAGGCAAATGGGTCAGTTTATAAATGGCCTCTTCGAGGGGGATGACCTTTTCTTCCCGGACGTACTTTCCAAGCAATCGGGCAAAGTTACCGTAGGCTCGTGGATGGGTGCTGGATTGGAGGAATACCCCTTCCGCCGCCATGGATTGCGCATCCGAGCCAAAGCTCATCCAAGGGAGTTGGAGTTGCTTTTGGACATTTTCTTCGGACATCAGAAAGTAAACCGTTCCTACGCGGCTGCCGTCTTCTACCACCAAGTCCATGGCCGTTTCTTCTGGGGATTTGCCTCTCAGCTCGGCCACCTCTGCCAAGGTTTTACCGGTAAGGTGTTTGAGGCTGTCATTTTTAAAACCTACCAAGATCATTTTGTCTGCCGACCCTGCCGCTTGCATCAGGCTCTCCCAAGTGATGGCAGGACTTTTCATTTCCTGCAGGACCTTTTTTCGGATTTCAGGATCCTGAAGCCGTTTGGCCCAAGCCTCGTAGCCTCCTTCTTGCACCCACGGCGGCATGGCAGCATCCAGGCCGGTGGCACCGGCAGTATAAGTGTACATATCCGTGGTGATGTGGAGGCCGGCGTTTCTGGCCGAGTCCACCTTCCGAACCACCTCATCAAACTTGCTCCAATTGGCCTCACCGCTTTGTTTCAGATGGTAAACTTCTGCGCGGATATTCGCTTCACTGGCGATTTCTATCAATTCATCCAAGCTTTCCAACAGTTTGTTTCCCTCGCTTCGCAAGTGGGAAATATACATGCCATCATATTCCGAGGCGACCTTACAGAGGGCGATAAGCTCTTCTGTGCTGGAATAAAAAGCCGGTGCGTAGATCAGCGATGAGCCGATGCCCAGTGCTCCTTCTTCCATGGCCTGCCTCACCATCATTTTCATGGAATCGAGCTCCTGCGGACTGGGTGCCCGATCTTCATACCCGACGGTATTGACCCGAAGGGTGGTGGCCCCTACGAAAGAGGCGACGTTAGTGGACACACCTTTTTTTTCGAGAAATTCCAAGTATCCGCCCAACGTCGTCCACGGGATATCATAGGTGATTTTTCCTTGATCAGCTTTCATTTCCCGACGGGTAGCAGGAGTCAGTGGCCCCCAAGAGCTGCCTTCCCCAAAGATTTCCAATGTGACGCCTTGTTTGATATCACTCATGGAGCGGCCATCTTCGATCAGGGATTCCACTGCCCAGCTGAGCATGTTGATGAAGCCGGGAGCTACGACCAAGCCTTTGGCATCTATTTCTTGGTCGGCAGTCTTATCCGCTAAGTCACCTACAGCGGCCACCGTATCGGCTCGGATACCCACGTCGGCAATATAAGAAGGCTTTCCGCTGCCATCCACCACTTGGCCATTTCGGATAATGGTATCAAAATCCGTTGGCTGATGACATGCAAAGGCAAGTAGAAGAAGTAGGATAAGGGGAAAATGCTGTTTCATGAGATAAATGGTTAATCATGGTAAGTTATACCAAAAAATGAAGTCCTCCAAAAGCTCGCAAATGGGGCTGCTGGAGGGCAGTGGAAAATTGGTGGGGGAGTCTTAGGATGCTTCCAGCAAATCGGAAAGATCTTTCTGGGTAATTACCCGAAAGGCATACCTAAACCCTGCATAAGCTGCTATGCCATAAAAGAGCAGGTCCATAAAGCTAAAGGTCTCTGTCATCACAGGAATCAGGTAAGCATAATCAAACATAAATAAGGCATCAGCATATCCGAGCCCCTCGGTATTGGCCAAGTAGGCAATGATACTCAGGAAATTGCCTAGCAAGCAACTGAACAAAGCGATTATTGCACCGCAAATTCCAAATACCTGATCCAGCCCTTTTCCCACATAACGCATGGAAAAGCCTACCATGGCCCCGATGGCGACGGCCATGTAGCCGATCTGATAATTTGTGCTGACGGTGATCGCAGCCCACAATACCGCTCCGGCGATGCCCACGAGCAATCCACCGAAAATGGCCATGGGAAGGTTTTGCTCCATGCGGAGCTTTTCATAATCATCAGCGGAAAGTTTGTTTTGGAGCGATTGGTTGTCCAAGGCCACCTCATCATTTAGCTGGATTCGAGCGGCTTCGTCCACTTCATATTCGGCACATTTGTCCATAAATGAAGGTTTGGCGTTGGTCAAAGAGCAGACGAGGCCAATCTCATGATCCATCTTCCGTTTGGTGCATGTTTTACAAATAGCGAGTTGTTGTTCTAGTTTCATGACAAAAAGTTTTTAGGAATAAACAGCCATAATAACCATAAAAATCAATATTTCTCGCTTGTTGTCAGTTTTTTATGTCCTTTGGATTTTTATTTTGATGGGTCAAGGTTGTTGTCTCAAAAATCAGTCGGCACATTTAGGTGTGCCAATTGAGTGGCTAGTTTGTCCGTCTGTGGTCCGGGCCAGAGGGTAAACACTGATTTTTTTGGCCATCCTTAGTGAGCACTTTGATGGTGCGGAATCCGATAAATTTGGTCGCAAAGACTTTTTGAATGTCCTTGGCATAGAAAGAGAGATGATGGTTTTTATGCACTATAAAGCTCCAAAAAAGGAAAATGCCACAAAGACCAGCCAAAAAGATCCAAATCATACGATGGATGCTTCCCGTTTGATTCGAAAAGAGTAGATTGAAAGCGGCTATCAGTAGGATCAGCAGGAGTTGGATTCTGGGCATTTGTTTATTGACCGTACCCGCATCATCAAAACTGATCGTATCACTCGATGCATTATAATGAACGTTCATTTTATTGAAATGGGTTTTTTGTCCTATCGATTTCATCAGCGATTTCCACTTCTATTCCCCCGATCCACTTGGCGATCAGGTTATAGACCAGACAGGCAATGGCCGTCATCACAAAGACAATTACTGCATAGACAAATGGTAAGAACAGAAACAAAATACCACTCCCAAAGCCATTCAAAAAACTATAGTGCTCCGAAAAGCGACTTAATCCGGCCAACGTCATGAACAGCCCAATCGGAATCATCAAAATGGCCATGAATACAAAATAAACCAGGGCAAACATAGCGGCCGTCTGGACCACTCCAAAACGTTTAATTCTTCTTTTCATGTTGTATTACGGTAAAAATATTGTTCAAAAACAATAATATACAAAATATATTGTATACAAATCGATTTTTAACCCTATTTATGTATTAGAAAGATTGCAAATCCTGGATCAAGCAATATTTATGGGGGCAGCTTTATTTAAAAGGATGCTATTTTAATTGTGGACTGGATAAATCCAAGGTTTGCCGAGAAGTCCTCTTTATAGCCAAAGGCATGGGCATCGTAAACTATTAAAGTCATGTAAGCCGCGGATAAAAGATATGAACATGGATTTGCCATTTTTTAAGTATTCTATCTGTGTTTATCAGCGTTCATCCGTGGCCAAATAGCAACCAAAGATGGCAAAGAACATATTTACCCATCGGAATAGGCTACACCCAACTTTTCGGCTTGATCCCAAATCCTGAGTAGCGTTTTGCATCATAAACTTCCAAGCGCATTACAAATGCTTTGTTCGGTAAGCCGCTCATTAAAAACCAGCGCTAGTTGGGAGGCTGTCTCATAAATAAATAATCCGTCATCACGAACGGAGTGAAGTGATCTCAATGTGCTTTCATTGCACGTATGACGAGATTGCTTCTTCCGATATCCATCGGAATCGCAATGACGAGGACTTATGAGACAACCTCAGATAGATATGCTTTAGCTGCCCTGATAGGTAATTATAGTAGCCATTACACCGATAATAGATAAAAATGGCGCGGTCAGTTTTAGTAAATGCTAACACGAATCATCAATTGACGTACAAAAATATACACTTTGTTGTTATTTTGGCACAGTACAAGATTGTTCTAAAGCATAGGTAATTTCTGCTGGTAAAACCGGATTTAGATCTCCTTCACGACCCTGCATGGATTACCAAAAGCCAAGACATCACTGGGGATGTCCTTGGTCACCACCGAGCCTGCGCCAATGGTCACATTGTCCCCAATGCTCACACCCGGCATGATACAAACGTTGCCGCCGATCCAGACATTGTCCCCGATTGTGACGGGCTTGCTGGAGGTACGGTAAATGGGTTCCCCTGCTTGGCGCTCGGACGGATCTTTTATCCTTTCCGATGCCTTCAGCGGATGCGTGGCCGTGTAGATTTGAACTCCGGGTGCAATCAATCCGTTTTTGCCGATTTTGATCAAGTTATCATCCAGGAAGGTGCAGTTCATATTTATAAAAGTCTCCGCTCCGATGAAAATGTTTTCCCCGTAGTCGCAGTAGAATGGCGCTTCAATCCAGACATTATCTCCTTTCTTACCCAATAGTTTGGAAAGGAGTTCCGCCCTTTCAGCCATTTTATCAGCATCCAGGGCATTGAACGTTTTGAGTAACTTCCGAGCCTTTTGGTACTGTGCGATCAGTGCGGGATCGAGCGTATTGTAGGATAGGCCACGGAGCATTTTTTCTTTTTCGGTCATACTTCTAATACGTTTATTATCGCATTTCCACCCAAAGAAAACAGGATTATTTAGCAATTCATGGTAAAACTGCTACTTGCGTTTATTAATCTGCGAAGTGCTTTTCGATGATTTCGGTAATTTTTTCGTAGGTAAGTGGCTTACTGCGGTATTCGCTAATTTCCTGATAGGTTTTGGCTTTTGCATCATCATCAGGATTTAGACTGGTGGTAAGCATAACGATTACATTTTTAGCTTTGAGATGTTGGGGAAGCTTTTTATACTCCTCCAGAAAATCCCAACCACTAATGCCTGGCATGTTAATATCCAAGAAGATCAGTTCTGGCCGTGGATAATCACTTCCTCCTGCTTTATTGATATACTCCAATGCAGCCATGCCACTTTGGACGGGGACTATTTTTTCGACTAATCCGGTTCGCTTGAGGATAATTTCGTTGATGAAGTTGGTGGGTTCATCATCATCTACTAGCAAAACACACTTAATTTTTTTATTCATTAGATTATTGAGTTTATTAGTTTGGAACGGTAAACAAGAAAGAACTTCCTTTGCCAAGCTCAGAATGCACCCATATTTTTCCGCCGTGGAGTTCCACGATCTTTTGACAATGGGCAAGCCCTATCCCCGTGCCGTCGTAAGTATTTCTGGTATGAAGCCGTTGGAAAATGATAAAAATACGTTCTTTAAATTTATTTTCTATCCCAATGCCATTGTCCTTGATGCAGAACAACCAATGATCGGCCTTTTTGGTGACCCCAATCTGGATTTTAGGAGGAACCCCTTCTTGGTGGAATTTGATTCCGTTGGTGATAAGGTTTTGGAATAATAAGCGGAGCTCAGTATAATTTCCTTTGATGTGCGGCAGATTATCTGCATGGATCGATGCATTCGTAGCTTTAATTTGGGAGCTAAGATCCACTTTGATATCGCTGATCAAGGAATTGCAATCCACCATGACCGGTTTTCGCTCTCTGCCAATCCTACTGTAATCCAATAATCCTTTGATGAGTTGGCGCATTCTTCCGGTGGCTTCCATGATGTACTGCATGCTCTTTTTACCGGTTTCGTCAAAATGCTCCCCGTAGTTTTCGGATAAAAATTCCGTAAAGCTCATCACCGTCTGTAAGGGCTCCTGAAGGTCATGGGATGCCACATAGGCAAATTGCTCGAGCTCCTTGTTTTTGACTTGCAGCTTTTTATTAAAATCCTGCATTTCTTTTTTTACGGCCGCTTTTTCACTGGTGTCACGGATGACCGCAATGGCCAAGGCACCATCTTCGGTTTCCAAGGGACTGAGGGAAATTTCTACGGGAAATTCCTCACCGGACTTGCGCACACCGGATAATTCCAGCCCGGAGGCCATTGGCCTGGTCTCGGCAGTATGGAAAAATTCATCCCGATGGTTGGTATGGCGATGGTGATAGCGCATGGGGACGAGCATTTCGATTTTATTCCCTATCAGTTCACTTTTACTGTATCCAAAAATGTTGACCACTTGCTCGTTGGCCAGTTGGATGTTGCCATCCTTATCGGCAAGAATAATGGCATCTGGAGCACTTTCCAGTAAGCCCTTAAATTTATTTTCTGCTTTTTTCCGGTCGGTAATATTTCGGATTGCAGCGGAGACAAATAGCCCATCTTCGGTTTTCAGCGGGCTGAGGGAAATCTCCACCGGAAATACAGAGCCATCTTTCCGCTTTCCGAACAGTTCCATGCCCTGGCCCATGCTTCGAGGTTTGGGTTGCTTGGCATAGCTTTTCCTGTTTTGCTTGTGCTTGCTGATGTACTTGTCAGGAATGAGAATTTCCAATTCGCTGCCGATAAGCTCTTCCTTGTTATAGCCAAATTGGTTTTCTGTTTGGGCATTTATCAATACGATCTGCCCTTCCGAATTGACAATGACCATGGCATCAGGAGCGGTTTCTACTAGCGCTTGAGCTTTGCTGGCGACTTTATCAGACTGGTTGACTTTCCTGAAAAACACCGATATCCCGGTTATTTTACCATCCTCATCTTTTACAGGTGAAAATTGAGCGGATACCAATTTCTTTCTATCGCCTTTCGAAACGATGTTAAATTTAAAAGGATCCAAGGTTTCATTGAAGAGAATAGCTTCCCGCAATTGATCAAAGTCCATTTTCGCCTCATGAACCAACGCCCCATATTCCATCCCCAGAAGGGAAGAGCGATTATACTCGAATAACTTATAGCTTGCGGCGTTGCTGTACACCACATTGCCCCTTAGATCAAAGGCTAAAATAGCATCCCTGGCATTACTAAATACCTGACTGTCCACTTAACTTACACCAATAAATGTCATGAATCCGTTTACATCTTCACCATTACGGAAGGAATGCTCCATAGGACAAACATCATTGCATAACTCCCTAAAGCTTAAGTTTATTTAAAAAAATGCTTGTCTTAATAATGGTGAATTGATGTAAATATAGTGGTATTTTTAAACAAAAGTAATGGGAACCATCAATTGGCAATAAAGTTTATAAAAAATGTACTTAAAAGTAGTTTATATGTTTTTTTATGTAGATTGTGTGACGAATTGCGCCGCATATTTATGAATTATGTATCTCTCTTAGCCGTTGGTGTTTTTTGTAAACTTGATTTTTTATTCACCAGTACCCACCAATACGTCCAAGCGATAAGCAGGATTTGAAAGGGAATTCTGAACCAAAGGTAGTTAAGACCTGGCCCATCGAATTGGCCAGTTTTATAGTTTAATTGTTCCACGGCGGCTTTTATATTGGCAGGAAGCATCAAAATGAAGAATATCATCAGCAGTAGGCCGGTAATCTTCCGGACAGGGCGCAGGTGGATGCCCACTGCGGCAATGATTTCTACCAAACCGGTGAAATAGACCATGGCGATTTTGAAGGGTATAAAGTCTGGGATCATTTTGGCCATTCCAGCGGTAAACATCACATGGCCCATGGCGGTAAAGACCAGCATGGTACTGAGGGCAATTCTCCCAACCAAGGGCCAGTGGATCGCTTTCCGCAGCAGCCGCAGCACTCCTGCTGCCATTCCAAAACTTATTAGCAAGACAAATAGCGGTAACATCGCATCTTTAGGTTTTTGGCAAATTTCCTAAACCATACCGTTGCGATCAATGAACTTAGGTTAAGTAATGCCGAAACAAGCTAATTAGCGGGAATTGATGGCAAATAGCGCAAGGCAAGCGCATAAAACAGGCTGCTATTGTTCTATTGGCTGTTCCGCTGAAAGTGGTGACTGCCAGATCGTTTCTACTCGCAATGACGTAAGAAACCCGTCGTGGCAATGAACAGCGGGAAGAATCCTGAATGCAGGCAGGGAATTATTTCGTGGGATTACCATCCGCCCACTTGATTCTTGATGAGCGGCAATCATCCATTCAGCGATAAATCCCGATATATCATTATATTTAATGGTCCACTAATTAGAGTAACATTAACTATTTCATTCTCATGGATACGATAAGTAAGATTTTGGTGTATGCCGGTTTTTCAGGGATTACCGTTTTTATTGGGGCACTCCTGGGCAAGGCCTTTAACCACCACGTTCATAAACGGACCGTAAAGTATGAAATTTCACATACTGCCATGGCCTTTGGAGGTGGGATAATTTTGTCTGCTGTAGCACTGGTCTTGGTGCCAAAGGGCCTGGAAGAGTTGCCTTTATGGCCGATGCTGTTTTCTTTTGGACTTGGCTCCGTAACCTTCTTTTTGATCGATCGCTACCTGGAACAAAAAGGTGGAAAAATGGCCCAGCTGTTGGCGATGCTAATGGATTTCGTTCCTGAGTCCATCGCCTTGGGTGCTTTGTTTGCGAGTGATCCATCCACGGGAACCTTGTTGGCCATATTTATTGGTCTTCAGAATTTACCCGAAGCGTTTAATTCTTATCGGGACATGGTCCTGAGCGGATTTACCGTGAACAAGACGCTGATCATGATGTTTTTCTTGAGTTTTGCAGGAATAGGAGGCGCCATGATCGGTCATTATCTGCTCAGGGATTATCCGGATATTACAGCCCACCTGATGGTGTTTGCCAGTGGTGGCATTTTATATTTGCTCTTTCAGGATATCGCTCCAAGCAGCCAGATGAAAAACCACCAATGGGGCGCCATGGGCGCTTGCTTGGGTTTTATGGTAGGAATGATAGGGGAAAAGGTCATTTAATTTCATTAAATTCAAGCATGAAAACAGCCTATTTTGAAGCCAAGGAGTTTTTTGAAGAAGATTTTAGCACAGGTTTTCCCACGGGAGAATACGAGGAATGCAGGTTTGTGCGCTGCAATTTTGCGGAAGTGAACCTTCGTGACGTCGTTTTTTCGGAATGTACGTTTGAACATTGTAACCTTAGCAATGCCCAGCTTCAAAATACCAGCCTCAGGGATGTTGAGTTTTCCAGTTGTAAACTATTGGGCTTGCGATTTGACAAGTGCAATCCATTTCTGCTGACCGCTACTTTTGTGGAGAGCCAGCTTGATTATGCTTCTTTTTATGGCTTGAAAATGAAGCAGACGACGTTTAGGTCCTGCAAGATGCAAGAAGTGGAGTTTGTGGAGACTGATCTGACAGGATCAGTATTTGACCAGTGTGATTTACGTCAGGCGGTCTTTGATCGGGCTCTATTGGAAAAGGCGGATTTTAGGACAGCGGAGAATTTCTCCATTGATCCAGAACGAAACCAGCTCAAAAAGGCCAAATTTTCCTTGGCCACTGTCACGGGGTTATTGGATAAATACGATATTACGGTTCGGTAAATGGCTATTCTTTCACTTCGCCGCTGTATTTGCCCAAGAAGACATTGACCCCTTTTGGCATGGGGTTGCCGGCTGCTCGCCTAAGGGTAGCCACTTGTCCGCTATGCCACAGTGCATCTGCCAATGGGCCATTGATCAGGATCCACAAGGGGTGCTCTCCACGGACTTTTACGGCGGCTATTTCAGCGTCATCCATGCTTACTAGGCGGTCATAGACGGCTTTTAGCAAGTGGAGGCTTTCCTCCCGAGCTTCCATGGGGCTCGTTTCCGCTAGTTTGGTGTATGGTGTTTCCAAGACAGCATTATGGATCACGATGCTCAAATCATAAATGTGGAGCAAGGTCTTCCCAATGGACCTGGCGTCATCTGATGCCTTAAAGTCCATGTTTTCATCCTGCAGGCCCTGTGTCGCATAGCGGTACCGGAAGCCTAAGCTTTCTACCATTCTGGCCGCTACGGTACCTGGGCTAAAAGAGTCGGGGTAGGTGCTGATATCAGCAAATGGAAGTGGCCGAGTTTCTTGTGCATTTACAAAATTCATATGGCAAAAAAGGGCGATGATGAAAAGAAATGTATAAGGCTTCATAAGATTGTTTAAGACAATAAATAGAAATTACGGCAAGGAAGCAAAAAGGTTGGCTAGCGCAGGCAAGTCGAACCAGGCAGCAGAACTGGGAGGTGTGCACCGACTGTCATTTTACTGATCCATTTGCCCAATAATTAACCAATAAAATGGTTCATTCGGTAGCTCAGGTTTTTTTTGACGCCATGCCATTCTTGCTGGATAATGGAAAAAACAACCGTGTCCCGGTAGGTGCCATCAGCATTCAGCCGGTCATTGCGGAGGATGCCGTCTTGCTTGGCTCCAAGTTTAGCAATCGCATTGCGAGAGGGAAGGTTAAACCAATCGGTCTTGAACTGAACACAAATGAAATCCAGTTTTTCGAAGGCATGCTGGAGCAGCAGGTATTTGCATTCACGGTTAAGGCCGGTTCTTTGGACGCTTTTGGCGTACCAGGTAAAGCCGATCTCAAGGCGTTTGTGCTTGGCTTCGGCGTTGCAGTACCGGGTGCAGCCCACGACTTTTTCTGATGCGTTGTCAATAATCACAAAGGGCAAGCTTGTGGAGGCAGCTTGTTGTTGAAGGGCTTGCTCTATGTATTGGTCCATGGTTTCTGGTGAAGGAACAGACGTATACCAAAGCTCCCAAAGCTTTCCGTCAGCAGCCGCCTCGATCAGCCCATCACGATGTGCCTGTTGTAGTGGAACGAGGGTGACTTTTTCTCCTTTCAGGGTTAAGGGCGTGAGCCAGTGATTTTCCATAGCGGATCTCTTTAAACTTTTGCTGGCTCGAATGTACGAATAAAAATCAGTGGTTTAGAAAATTCATGAGATAGCCCCGATAGTCGTAATATTCGGGATGCTCCAAGACTGCTTTCCGTACCCGCGGCCGCTCAAATGGAATGATGAGTTCATCGCCTATTTTGGCATAGGGGCCACTGGTCATCATGATGACGCGATCGGCCAAAAAGATGGATTCGTCCACGTCATGGGTAATGGCCACGGCCGTGATTTTCTCCCGCTGCCAAATTTCCAGCAGGACATCCTGCAATTCCCCCCTGGTCAAGGAGTCCAGCATCCCGAAAGGTTCATCCAATAGCAGTAATTTTGGCTTCAGCGCAAATGCTCTGGCGATACCCACACGTTGCTGCATGCCTTGGGAGAGGGAATGGGCCTTTTTGTCAAAATCAGCTCCAAGACCAACCTTGTCGAGGTAATATTTACAGATGTCCTGTTTCTGTGCGCGACTGGCATGGGGAAATACTTGTTTGACACCGATCATGACATTATCCAAGGCAGAAAGCCACGGCAATAGGCTAGGGGACTGGAAGACGACTGCCCGATCCGGTCCTGCCTCGATGACAGGGGTGCCATCTACCTTGATTTTCCCACCTGAAATGTCGTTTAGGCCAGCGATCATGGTGAGGAGGGTTGATTTTCCACAGCCGGAATGGCCGATGATCGAAACGAATTCTCCTTTGCGAATACTTAGGTTAAGGTCATCCAGTACCACATAGTCTCCTTTTGGGGTAGGATAGACCTTTTTGAGCTGATCGCAAACGAGCATTTCAGGTTGATCTTTCAGGTGTTGGACGGTTTGGTGCTTTCGTTCTATTAAGGCTTGCATGGTGAGGGAATTTAGAAGTATTTGACTTTTTCGCTTTTTCGTTTGATTCCAGGAAATACCCTGCCCGGCAGGACGGGTTTTAGGTCGGGGAGAATGTAGTGTTGGTCTCCGGATTTTTTCCTACTGGCTCCTACTTCTATCAGGTATTCGATGATTTCATTTCGGAGTTTTTTATAATCATCGTTTTGATTGATGGCGGAGAGGTCTCGGGGACGTTCGATGTCAATGGTAAATTCAGGACCCAAAGTGGCCTTGGGGCCAGGTGTTAGCGGGATAATGCGATCGGCCATCAGGATGCCTTCATCCACATCATTGGTAATGAGAATGGCGGTTTTCTTGTCCTGACTCCAGATACGGATGATTTCTTCCTGTAGGCTTCCTCGGGTGAGGGCATCCAGGGCACTTAGCGGTTCATCCATCAGTAAAATTTCCGGATTCATCGCCAGTGCACGCGCCACCGATACCCGCTGGCGCATTCCACCAGAAAGTTCTTTGGGCAGTTTGTCCATGGCAGGGGTGAGGTTTACCATGCCAATGTACTTTTTGATATGGCTTGCTTTTTCTTTGGAGGACAGCTGTGGAAATACTTCATCCACTGCCAGCTTGACGTTGTTGTAAACAGAAAGCCAAGGGAGCAAGGAGTAGTTTTGGAAAATCACACCTCGGTCGGGGCCTGGCCCTGTGACGGGCTGCCCGTGCAGGAGCACTTCTCCTTGATCAGGAAAAGCCAGCCCATTCAGGAGATTGATCAGCGTGGTTTTGCCGGATCCAGAAAATCCCACAATGGCCACAAATTCACCTTCTGCCACCTGGAGGTTGATATCCGAAAGGACGTCTACCCGGGAAGCTCCCATGCCAAAGGATTTGGATACGTTGTTCAGTTCTATGATTGCCATAAGATTATGCTTTTTGGAAAGTCATTAGTTGCTGGACGGTAAGCATGATGCGGTCCAAGAGAAAGCCGATGATGCCGATGATAAACATGGCCACAATGATTTTGGCATTGGAGTCGCTGGCGCCGTTTTGGAATTCTTCCCAAACGAAGCTTCCCAAGCCGGGACTTTGGGCCAGTAGCTCAATGGCAATGAGTACCATCCAGGCCACGGAAACCGTAATCCGCAAACCAGTGAAGATCAAAGGAAAGGAAGCCGGTAGGATGATTTTGAAAATCTTTTTGCCCACACCGAGCTTGAGTACCTTGGCGACATTAATATAGTCTTTGTCCACAGAGGAAACGCCCAAGCTGGTATTTACCAAAGTGGCCCACATGGCACAAAGCCCTACACTGATGGCCGAAATGATGAATGACTTGTCCATTTGCGGATCGGTGATGAGGGTTTTGACCACCATGAATACCAATAGCAGCCAGACCACCGGAGAAACCGGCTTGAGGATTTGGATCAGCCAATTGAAGGAATTTCGTAAAACGTCACTTAGGCCGATGATGATCCCGATGGGGACAGCGATGACCAAGGCCAGTAAAAAGCCAGCCGCGACGGTTTTTAAGCTGGTACCAATTTGATCGACAAAGGAGGGCCTGCCGGTGTAAGTAATGGGATCGAGTCCTTGTTCCGCTCGCTCAGCATTGGTATCGGCTACTTTTTCACGGAACTCCCTTTTCTTGTCCGTAATGTTCAAGTGATCCTTCCAAAGGGAAATGTAAGCGGCATATACCTGTTTGGGAGAAGGAAGCGTGTTTGGCTGGCAGCTGATATCACCCGATGCGATACAGTCGGCCATGGCTGCGGCAGCTTCATCGCCTTGCTCCGTTCTGGCTTTTTCGATCCGAGCTTCGGCTTCTTTATTATAAAGTGCCGTAGCACCCAGGTGCCATACCAGGATAAATACCAGGATGGAAAGCAGGGGAAGCAATGTTCCCCTGACTAATGCCAGTCCGTTTTTCTTCGGTTCTTCTCCTGCAAATAACCGTACCAGTGGCTCCAAAAAGCCAAGGCCTAGGGTGCGCATGGTGTGGATTGTTTTATCTTTCATGGCATATTGGTTTTTTGGTGTTAGTCCTTATTTCCAATCTTAAAGCTGTTGATGTATTGGATGGGGTCTTTTCCATCGTACATGGTGCCGTCGATAAATTCATCGGTGGCGGGTTTGTAACCATCCGTTTCTGGGATATCTTCTGCGTCCAAGTTTCTTTCTGCTAAGAGCATTTCTGCAGCTTTTTCCCAAATATCAGGGCGATAAATGTCCTTAATGGTTTCGTGGTACCACTCTTCCGATTTGCTTTCAGGAATCTGGCCCCATCGGCGCATCTGGGTAAGAAACCAAATACCGTCTGAATAATAGGGATAAGTGGCATGGTGACGGAAGAAGACGTTAAAGTCCGGCATGGATCGCTTGTCCCCTTTTTCAAATTCAAACGTCCCGGTCATGGAATTGGCGATGACCACCGAGTCTGCTCCCACATACTCTGGACGGGAAAGGATGCCTACAGCTTCTGGACGATTTCCTGGAGTGTCCAGCCATTTTCCTGCTCTGATAAGGGCTTTGGTGACCGCAATGGCCGTGTTTGGATTTTCGTCCACAAACTTTTTGGACATCACGAAGACCTTTTCAGGATTGTTTTTCCATATGTCGTAATTGGTGGTTACCGGTACACCAATGCCTTTGAAGACGGCTTGCTGGTTCCATGGTTCTCCTACGCAATAGCCATAAATGGTTCCTGCTTCCAGGGTAGCAGGCATCTGTGGCGGAGGCGTTACGGATAGCAAAACATCCGCATCCACCTGGCCTTGGGAGTTGTCAGCGGTATAAAAGCCAGGGTTGATCCCCGCTGCTGCCAACCAGTAACGGATCTCGTAGTTGTGTGTGGATACCGGAAAGACCATTCCCATTTTAAAAGGCCTTCCACTGGTTTTATAGTCTTGGATGACAGGGGCCAAGGCATCCGCTTTGATGGGGTGTTGAGGTCGCCCATCGGCATCTTTAGGAATGTTTGGCTCCATTGCTGACCACACTTCGTTAGAGACCGTAATGCCGTTTCCGTTGAGATCCATGGAAAAGGGAGTGACCAGTTCGGCCTGGCGTCCAAAGCCCGCTCCCGCGGCGATAGGCTGCCCGGCAAGCATGTGAGAACCGTCCAGTTGGCCGTCAATGACCCGGTCGAGGACATTTTTCCAATTGGACTGGGCTTCGATGGTGACGTAAAGCCCTTCGTCTTCGAAGAAGCCCATTTCTTTGGCAATGGCCAGTGGAGCCATATCGGTCAGTTTGATAAAACCAAAGGTCAGTTGGGGCTTTTCTATCGCAAGTTTATTGCTGTTGGAGGATTCATCAGTTGTTTGTTCATTGGATGCGGACGAATTTCCACCGCCACAGCTGGCCAGAGAGGCCGACAGAAAAGGCACTAGGATACTGGCCACAATCCATTTTGATTGTAGATATTTCATAATGTTGCTATGTTTTTAAGTTAACTTACTTTGATGAGGTGAATAAGGTAGGTTTGAAAGTGATCATGGTCCAGGCCCAGTTTTGGATGTGGGTGCGGTCTCCACCGCGAAGGGATTCCATGGTGTCCGTGGCAAACATCTGGGAATAGCCAATGTTCCAGGTGACGGCTTCCGCAAGCTTGATGGCATATACCAAGTCTATTTCTGTTCCCATGGCCTTGGAGAGGGATTCACCCGTTGTGTCATACTGACTGGAGCCTGTAAAAAACTGATGCAGGTGCCCTTGAAGACTTCCTTTGCCGATTTTCCATTTGGTTTTGAGGTAAATGTCGTTGACACCTATAGCGCCATTGGCAGGGCCTACGTAGAAGTAATCCATGAACCCGTTAAAGGCATGGTTGGTGCCAAAGTCAGGGTTGAAGTTTGTGTTCTTGCCATCTGTAAGATCATCGTCACCGGAGATGTATTCCACACCAAAGGTCAAGGGAGTGACTGCGGTGGGAATGGTCGCATTAATGCCTGCCAAAAAAGCACTGACATCATTGGTGCCTTGTTTGCCAGATTGATAGTAGAAATCCCCTTTTAGGGTTACCTGCCCGATGGTTACATTCGGGATGAAGCCAAAGGTTTGCTTGTTGGATACGGTACTGTCTGCATTTTGGTACCCCGCGTTATGGGCCAAAAGCGAGAAACCCCCAGTGTTGAAATCCTTATGGAACCAAGCGTATTGCATGGTTTTATAGTTGCCGGCTACACTATAAAAATTGGCTCCATCGCCTTGTAGGAAGGTTGGCTCTGGCACATCATCATCTTGATTATAGGCCAGTCCTACATGCAGCTGGGTATCTTTTTCTTCACTTTCGTAGATAAAAAGAAGGGCATCGTGCCGTCTTCCTTGCTGCGCCCATTCCAGGCCACCGAGGAAGCGCTGGTTATCATAGGACAGGATCTGGCGACCCACCTTGACGGAAAATTTGGGATTGAAGAAATACTGGCCCCAAGCTTCACTGATGAAAGTGTTACCGGGTTCTTTTTTGAAGATTTGCGTGGTTTCGCCCCAGATACGAATATCCTGAAAGGCCAACTTAAATACAAAGTCGCTGTTGGTATAGTCCAGGTAAAGTCTAGAGCGTTGCTCCGTAAAAAAAGCAGGATCCTTGCTATCATCTGTTAAGGTTTTAAAACCATTTCTAAATTCCGACCTTGGTCGTACTTCGGCCGAAATACGGACCTGAGCAATGGTATTGGTCACCAAAAAGCTGCATAAAATGATGGTTAGGAGATAAATCTTCTTCATGGGTTGTGTTGTCGTGGTATGAAAATGAATAAGTATTATTACGTATTGTTTATGCAAACTTAAGCTACGTAGTGGAGAGGTTCTATGCATAAATGCAGGTTGTCGTCCCTTTTTATACCATAAAAAAACCTGCAATTTCGCAGGTTTTCATTCATAAAAGCATCATAAACTACTTTAAAAGGATTTAGCTATCAATAAAGTAATTGTGTTCCGAAATCTCTTTTCTAAGTAATTCTACGTTTTTTATTCCTAAATTTCTTCCTGATGCCTGAATGAGTCCTTCTTTTTTCAGTGAGGAAATGATTCGGATGACCTGTTCATCCGTGGTGCCGGCAAAATCAGCTATCTCTTTTCTGGATAACTTTACATCGAAAAAGCCATCTTTCTGGCCAAATTTTCTATTAATATACAAAAAAGCATCAATAACTTTCTCACGAACAGTCATTTGAGCAAATTTCTTGACTTTGGTTTCGCTTCTACTGAGTTCTTCTGCGTAAAAGGTCATCAAATCATAGCTTAATGACGGCAACTGCTGTAACATCTCTTTCATCTTTTCGGTGGAGAAATTGCAAAGGGTCGTGTCCTCCAGTGCCGTGGCCGAGATGTGGTAGGCTTGTCCTGCTCCAAATCCCCGGTGGCCGATGATGTCTCCATCTTTGGTAAGCCGGACAATTTGCTCTTTGCCGTTCAAGCCTGTTTTTGCCACTTTTACCTTCCCATGATTGATAAAATACAAGCCGTGAATGGGCGCTCCCTCGATGATAAAGTTTTGCCCTTTCTTACAGCGAATGGTGCTCTTATGCTCCAAAAATACAGCCATTTCCTGAAGATGACAGTTTCGCTTGATGATGCAAGAGGTATTGGTACACGTATAGCAATGTGGGTTGTGCGTTTCCATATTCTCACTATTTATACGTAAATATACGTATTTTTATTTAGAATACCGTAAGTAGTGTGGAAATCAAAGGGATGGAGCGTGAATAATTGGCCTGTTGGAGAAAAATGTCCAGGTTTTGTGGTTTTATACCGGAAAAATGTTGAAATTATTTACTAATAATCTACAGGTAAATGTCTTTCATGAGCCATAAAATCACCCCGATATGAATGCTTACGACATAATTATTCGACAAGCTGAACTAAATGATATGATAAAAGTCCAGCAATTGTACGTGGAAACGATCCAAAATTCCTGTAAGAACGATTATTCCGAGGAGCAGATTGCAGCTTGGATATCCTCTGTCATCAATGAGGCAAGGTGGCAGCAAGCCCTCAAAGAAGAGTTTTTTCTAGTAGCCGAATATGATGAAAAGATCGTAGGTTTTGGTGCATTGAAGGATGACAATTACATTGATTTTATGTATATCCAGCATGAATATCAGCGTTTGGGTTTGGCCGAAAGACTATTAAAAGCATTGGAGCATCAGGCAAAAAAGAATCATTCAGCGGAGATCATAGCAGATGCCAGTAAGACGGCCGTGCCTTTTTTTGAAAAGATGGGTTTTCGAATGGTCCAGGAAAACACCAAAGTCGTCAATGGCCTCGAGCTCGTGAATTATCGAGTGGAAAAAGCATTTTTAGAATAGCATACTTATCGCATAGCCCTTTGGATTTTACCCAGTCCCATGGAAGCCATCAGAAGATTTTTCGAAGCACAAGTGCCCTTGAACGATAAGGACTGGCTGTATTTTGCCCAAAAACTAAAGGAAAGGCATTTTCCTGCCAAATCCCCCATCACCGCTGCTGGTAAACCTGAGGAATACCTTTCCTTTATCCAAACAGGAATGGTGCGGTACTATATTCCGGGAGAACAGGAACTGACATTTGGTTTTTCGTTTGCCGGAGAATTCATGAGTGCCTACGATGCATTTTTGACCCATTCGCCAAGTAACTATACGATTGAAACGCTTGAAGAAACCACCGTTTGGAGCATTACCCATGCTGATTTGCAAGCGGTTTATGCGAATACCGATGTAGGAGAGCGTATCGGAAGGCATGCAGCCGAAGGGTTGTTTTTGAAGAAAGCCAAGCGGGAACTGGCCCTCTTGGAGGATGCTCCAGAACAACGATACCTTAACCTCTTCTCGGAACGGCCCGAATTGATTCGTAAAATACCCCTGAAGTATATTGCGAGTTATATTGGCATTACTCCCCAAGCCCTCAGCCGGATCCGGAAGCGCATTTCCCTGTGATCATTGATTTATCGGTACCTTTTCCATCAGGTAATTGGTCAAGAGTGTGTAAAGATGGCGACGCGTATTCATGCCCTCATAAATGCCGTGGGATCGGTTTGGATAGGCAATCATGTCAAATTGCTTGTTCTGACGGATCAGCTCATTGACCAATAATTCCTGACTTTGGTAATGGACATTGTCGTCATTGGTGCCGTGGACCAAGAGGAGGTTACCTTCCAGGCCTTTGGCGTGGGAAATGGGAGAGCCTTCGATAAAATCTGCTATGTTTTCTTTGGGTAGCCCCATATACCGTTCCTGGTAGATATTGTCATAGATCAGCTGCAGGGATACTCCTGCCACCGCCATGCCGGTATGGTAGATTTCTGGATACTTAAAGAGCAGGTTTTGCGTCATGGAGCCACCACCACTCCATCCCCAGACGGCGACACGGCTAGCGTCTACAAAAGGAAACTGCTGGAAGACTGCTTTGGCTGCCAAAGCTTGGTCCTTTGCATTGATCCGGCCTACTTTTCGATAGATACTTTTGCGCCATTCACTGCCTTTCAGGCAAGGAGTTCCGCGGTTGTCCATATCGATGATGATATAGCCTTTTTGGGCCAACATGATGTTCCATAGGCCAATAAAATTGTCCGTCGCCACCGCACCCCAAGGTTCACCGTACACATGAAAAAGCACAGGATATTCCTTTTCCGGGTCAAAATCCACCGGCTTGATCATTCTCCCATCGATGGGGACACCTTCTTCGGTGGTGACTTGGAAAAAGGTTACTTCTGGAAGGGCCAGGTCTTGCAGCTGTTGCGCATAGGGGGTATTGGTTACCAATGGCCGAATGGGCTTATGATCTGGCAAGCTGATTAAGGAGTATCGCGTAGGAGCCAACGCCTCATCGTGTTGCTGGATCGCAAATTTCCCATTGGGAGCGCAGTTGTACAGGTTTATCCCAGCCATTTCGGCTGGCGTTACCCGCTTGACCTTTCCTTTCCAGTTGGCTTGATAGAGAAATCGCTGGGCGGTATTCTCCGGAGAGGCATGAAAATAGATGGCCTTATCCGTTACTCCTGCGATAGAGGCTACATCAAAATCAGTAGGTGTCAGCAGTGTTTTTTCTCCAGTAGCAATATTCACTCGGTAAACATGACGCCAGTCATCGTCTTCCGTCATCCGCAAGAAAGCCTTGTTATCGTCTATTAGCTTTAGGTCATTTTCTTCCCATCCTCCTGCCGAAACATCCGGATAGTAGATATCCACCCAAGTGTCCTCAGTTTCGACATAAAGCTGCTCCAGGGCAGCGGTACCCAAATCGTATTTCCATACGGTTAGTTTATTCTGATGGCGGTTGAGCTGTTGGATGAGCAGTGTTTCTTCATCCACCCACTGCATGCCCGGAAGGTAATTTTGGTTTGCAGTGCCCGGAATCGGCACCCAGTGGATATTTTCTCCTTTCAGGTCAGCGATGCCCAGCTTGACTGCAGAAGGATCCTGGCCTACTTTGGGGTATTGGATGGGAAGGGGTTTGGAATAAATGGAATCGATATTATCAATCATATAGAAGGTTCCGACACCGGAGATATCAAAATTCCAGAAGGCCAAATGCTCACTGGAAGGACTCCAGCGAAAGCCGTCCCGTGCCCCAAATTCCTCTTCATATGCCCAGTCAAAGGTACCGTTGATGATGGCCTCATTAGCCCGCTTGGTGAGCTGCGTCACCTCTCCACTGGCAATGTTTTCCACATAAAGGTTAAAATCCTGAACGTAACCGACATGCTGTTGATCGGCAGAGAATTTGGCAAACATCAAGGAGGACGCTGGAAATTTACGGCCTACCTGACGGAGTTCTTCCGTCTCCAAATCCAATATCCAGTAATCACCCTTTGTATTTGCCCGCCATACGCGGGAGCTATTGGTAAAAATCAAGAGCTTGGTCTTGTCGGGCGAAAAGGAAAAGCGCTCCACACCGATGGAGCCATCGGCACCATCGGGCACCAGCTGCTCTCCCGTTACCAAAAGACTTTTTTCACCTGAAGAGGTTTGGTACTTCGCAATTTGCGGGTTGCCATCTGCGGCCCGCTCGACCACGGCATAGGCGTCTCCATTGTCAATCCACTGGTAAGCGCTCATCCCTTCCTGCTGAAATTCTCCAGAATATATCCGGTCGATGTCCAATAGGGAATCTTGCGCTTGGCCAAGATGACCAAGCAGCATCAAGGCGGTACAATATGCGATAAAGGTTAACTTCTTCATAGTGGTGTTATGATTGATGATGGTGGTGTTGAGCCTTTTAGTCCAAAGGCCTTCCAATACTACAGTTAAAAATAACCATATTCAGACAATTATTAACCTGAAACGGTCAAGGAATGGCCTTCTGGTAATGGGGTATTAGGAATGGTCAATCCTGTAGAAATGTGGAGGCGCGATGGCAAGGCATTGTGTTTTCCTCAGTTGATAAGACCGCCACACCCGTTTCCATTCAAAACCCGCATTCTCCAGGGTGGATGGGTGTGGCGGCCATGTGCAAGATCACGTTAGTACCTCATTTTTACTTTTACCCCTCCGTAATAATTGCGGGCTGCAGCAGGTTGAAAATAGCGCCCACCATAGGCATTGAGGTCATTTCCAAGGCTGTATTGTTCGTTGAGCAGGTTGTCCACCCCACCGAAGAGTTCCACTTGCCAGGCACTTCCGAAGTTTTTGCGCCATCCCAGCCGAGCATTCATCAGCTGGTAGGGATCTTGCATGACGGTGTTGTCATCGGTCAGTGGAATTTCATCTACCCACTGGTACGTCACATTCAGGTAAAGGCCATTTCTGGAAATAAGGTCTAACTTATTGACCAGATTGTGTGGGGGCACCCCTGTGAGGGCATTTCCGGAAAAATCTTCCCCATCATTGACGTAATCTTTGAAACGAAAGTGATGAAAGGAATAGGAATGGCCCAACTTCAGTTCTTGGATAAAGCCCATGGGATGCTGGAGCAGGTAATAGTCCAGCTGCGCCTCGATGCCTTTCTGATCAGTGGCGCCGGCATTGCGGAACAAGACCACTCCTTGGGAATTGGTATAAGTGGTGATGGTCTCGTCCAGCTGGAAGAAAAAGGCACTGGCATCCAACTGTACCTTGCCGTTCAAGTATTCCCCACGGTAGCCAATTTCATAATTGATTCCCTTTTCTGCTTGCAGGTCGAGGTTGATGCTGCCTTCATTGGTGCGGACTTCATCGATGGTAGGTGGCGAAAAGCCCGAACTGATGCTGCCGTATACCGCAGCATTGGCCGTCAGCTGCCCAGACAGCCCGATTCTCGGCACCACCACTGGATCAAATGTCCGTGCGGCCGCATACGGATTGCCTGATGGGCTGGCATCTACCGTTCTGGTGATATCGTAGCGGGAAAAGTTTTCACTTAGACCAATTGTCATCAGCAAGGAACTCGTCCAATTGATCTCAATTTGCTGAAAAAGGAAGCCCTGTGTGGTGATCAGGTCATCCGCAAACCGGATCGTGTCCGCTTGGCCATTGCGATTGCCAAAGTTCTGTGCACTGGTATTGGCAAATTGATATTCTCCACCAAAAAGTACCCGCACCGGGAATGCACCCCACTGGTCATCCAGCGTAAACCGGGTCCTGGCACCATACCCGTATTGGGTTTCCCTTTTGTAATCCAAGTTGAAGGGATTTTCGAAGTCAGTGGTCTGAAGGTATAAGGTGGTGTGATTGCTCCAGTGATCGTTAAATTCATAATGATGGGAGAGGGTGCCATAAAGGGTTTTTTGCTTGATAGAAGCATTTTGTTCTGCAGCACCCGGTCGGGCTTGTCGTGGATTTTCGGCCACTTGGTCTGCTGTCAACCCTCCGGGAATTTCATAAAACAGATCCGCGTAAAGGAGCTGTGTGGTAAGGCGTTGGTGGTCGGATGGCTCAAACCTTCCCTGCAGCTGAAACACGCTCCTGTCCAGCGCACTGTGATCCCGATATCCGTCTGATTGTTGTGTTACATAGCTGGCCGAAAGGCTTCCGCTTTCCAGCATTTGGTCCACCCCGACCCGGTATTTTAGCAGGCCGTAGCTCCCACCCATGGTGGAAACTTCCGCTTTATTTTGGGTGACACTTCCAGGAGTAAAGGAAATCACCCCGCCATTTCCAGCGCCATAGATGCTTCCTGCGGGGCCTTTGATGATCTCAGCGCCCTGGATGTTGGTAAGGTCCAGGAGATTTAGGGCCGTCGTGCCATCGGGTGCGGTAAAGGGAATTCCATCCCAGTAGATTTTTACATTGCGAACGCCAAATGGTGCCCTCAGCGAACTACCTCGAATGGAAACGCGATAGCTGCCGGGAGCCCGCTGTTCCAGACGAATGCCAGGCTTGGTGTTCAATGCATGGACGATGGCAGTTTCATTAAAGCGGTATAGTTCGGCTTGGTCCACTTTGCTGACAGCCGCCGCCTGTTCCATCAATCCCCGTTCTGATTCGAAGGAGGTGACGGTGACCGCTGATAGGCTGTTGGTCTTTTTGATCAACTTGATGGTGGCAGCACTGTCTGGAATAATGATGCCCCGAAAGGGCTCGTAGGAAATATGCGTAAACAAGGCATTGGTTTTCTCGGCCAAATCCAGTGAGATCTGCCCCCTTTCATCCGAGATGTGTTTGGTTCCATTATCCAAGTTGGCGATTGCCGAAGGGATGGCTTCGCCACTTTCCGCATCGATAAGCGTAAGGGACGTTTGGCCCATTAAGGCTAGGGGAAAAGCACTTAGCAAAAATAGGAATAGGCAATAGGGTAAGCGTTTCATAAAAGTAAAATTAACCAGTTATTTAAGATTGGCGCTAATAGTGAAATGGAAATTTGAAGGATCTTGGTGAATACCAACGGATAAGTAATGGAACAGGTTCCGCAAGGCAATCTGTTCAGGAATGGTCTATTTTCACCAAGGTAATTTGGTGGTGTAACCTTGGCCCATGGAGGCCAATTCCTGCGGGATTGATTTTTTTGTATAATTTGTATAAAAGGTTCAAGACGGTTCATGTAAAGATGCATCTGGAATCGGTGGTGCCATAATGGCTTTATAGTTAAACAATTCATTTTGATGTAGGTTTTGTTCAGCGGTAAAAGGATTTTGTTCGATTTATTATACCAGCGGTTATAGATGGACAAAATTGGAGAGAGGGTAGCAAGAGATGGTGAGAATTTTGTAAATTGTAATAGCGCTATAAACCCAAATAAACTATGGCATTTTATCATCGACTAGGTGAAATCCCTCCAAAAAGACACACGCAATTTCGTCAACCGGACGGCAGCCTCTACAAGGAGGAACTTGTAAGCTCAAAAGGCTTTTCGGGTATTTATGCCACCCTGTACCATATCCACAACCCCAACCGGGTGACGGCGATGGGACAGCCCTTTCCCTTTTCATGGGAAATTGCAAGCGACTATGGCCTCCAACAAACGCACCTCGATACCTCAGCAGTGGCCGTGACGGGCGCAGATTACCTGAGTGCCCGCAAGATCCTGCTCAGAAATCACGATGTGATGATGGGAATCTGCATCCCTGAACATCCACAAATGGACCATTACTTCAAAAACGCCGATGGAGATGAAGTGATTTTTATTCATGAAGGTAGCGGAGTGCTTTTTTCACAGTTTGGCCGATTAGCCGTGAAGGCGGGTGATTATGTGGTAATTCCCAGGACCACCATTTACCGGTTTGAATGGGAAAAGGGAAAGGTTCGCCTCCTGATCATTGAGGCTTCCAATCCCATAGAAACTGTCCGCAGGTACCGAAATGATGTGGGGCAGCTGCTGGAGCATTCTCCCTATTGTGAGCGGGACATTCGTGTGCCGGATAGGTTGGTGGTGGAGGAAGAAAAGGGTGATTACCTCATTCAGATCAAAAAGAACGGGCATCTTTATCCGTATCATTACGAACATAGCCCTTTGGATGTAGTAGGCTGGGATGGTTATTTGTATCCATATGCCCTCAGCATTCACGATTTTGAGCCTATAACTGGCCGCATTCACCAGCCACCACCCGTGCACCAAACCTTCCAATCGGCAGGGTTTGTGATTTGCTCCTTTGTGCCCCGGCTATTTGATTATCACCCTCAATCCATTCCTGCCCCTTACAATCATTCCAATATAGATTCCGACGAGGTGCTGTATTACGTGGATGGGGAATTTATGAGCAGAAAGGGCATTCAAAAGGGATCCTTTACCCTTCACATGGGCGGCCTTCCGCATGGCCCACATCCAGGCATGGTGGAAAAGAGCATTGGTGCTACCAAGACCGAGGAAACTGCGGTGATGCTCGATACGTTTAGGCCCTTGCAGCTGACCCAAGAAGCCCTCCAATATGTGGATAAGCGTTATCCTATGAGTTGGACGGAGTGATAGGGCTGTTTGGCGGTATTAGCGGTTCTGGTTTTCAGGAGGCGGGATTGGCATAAGTAAGCATCCCGATCTTAGGCGTTCCTGATTTCGAGTCGGGAAGTCAGGGACTGTTATCATGATCCGAGCTGGCTTTTAAGCCTTCCAATCCACTACACCTTGATGATAATATTTCTTTTCCACATAAAATAGGCAGGGATAAACAGGATGATCATCATTAGAATAGCCCCACAGAGAGAAGCATCTTTTGGCGCGAGCCATCCATTGAAAAGCGCTTCTTGTAAGAAGAGCTTCAAACTGACGCGTGTTCCTTCCCAATTCACTTTTATCAATCCAAACAGTTTGGCGATCACACCCGACAGGAAAAACACCGTGATGGCATTCATTCCATAAATAACAAAAGGCAGGGACCATTTTTTCCAGCCCTTGACATCTAAGATCCAATAACAAGCTGCCAATCCCAAAAATGCCCATCCAGCAGTATAGAGCACGAAGGAGCTGGTCCAGAGGGCTTTGTTCAAGGGGAAAAACAGCGACCAAGCGAGGCCCCCAAAGACCAAGGTCACTCCGGCAATTCCCCATTTGGTCAGGCGCGCTTTGTGGGAAGAATTTCCGGTGAGGATCTTTCCACAAGCCACTCCCAGCAGGCAAGTGACAATGGCAGGTAACGTAGAAAACAAGCCTTCCGGATCCCACGTTTTGGTCTGGGACCACATGTGCCCGGTAAGTACCTGTTGGTCTATCCATGCCGCGAGGTTGGTGCCCGGTTCAAGGTTGGCAGGACCTATGCCCGGTACCGGAATAAAGGTCATGCATAGCCAATAGCCGATCAGAAGGATGCCAGA